>NZ_CAHJXO010000001.1 GCF_903645305.1 Corynebacterium sp. Marseille-P4321
GGGTGAGTGCTCATCCGGCCTCGGGGGGGATGTGGCCGTGGTCGAGGGGGTTCGTAAGGAACTATAAACCACCTGCTGCGAGGCTGTCTACCCCAGAGCTGAAAAACTTCTAGCCGCGAAGTTACAGCGGCGCGTTCGCAGGACGTTTCGGCAGATCAAACGGCAGGTTTGCCAGGCTGGCCAAATCGGGGACTTTCGGCAACTCCGGTACATCGAACGGCAGCTTATCGCGGTATTGCGGGAGCAGCGCGACACCAACGGCCGCAAGCGCCGCGATCGCCAGGATGGTGCCCGAGATGGCGGCGTTGCGCGAGGACTGCTTTGCCATCACGCCTTCCAGCTCCGCATTCACTGCGTCCAGGCGCGCCTGGGCTTCCTCCACATCCTGCTCAGCGCGGGCGATACGGGCCGCCGGATCTGAAGGATCTGGAGTGCCTTCGTGAACCTGCGCGATCACTCGATCGCGTTCCTTCTTTGCTTCCCTCAGGTTGGTATCCGCCAGGCCGTAGTTTGCACCCGCGTCGGCCATTTCCCGGTCTGCTTTTGCTTTCTCCTCTGCATCGTGGGCCGCGTTGACCCGGTTCAAAGCATCCTGCAGAGCCTTCCTGGCCTCGTCGAGCGCCATCTCCGCCTGCGTGACCTCCCGCTCAGCTCGATCGATCTTCTTCTGCTCGTTCAGAGCCCAATTCAGCTCTCTTTTCGCCGCGTCGAGTTCCTTCTCCGCCTTGTCGTACTTCTCCTGCCAGCTGGCAGGAGGCTGGCTGGAGCCGAACGTGGGCGTGGCGGGTTCGGCCATCACCGGCGCAGGCAGAGCGGCGGTAGTAAGCGCCGCAGCGGTAGCCACGGCAAGGAAACGGGAGCGCATGGTGGGGCCTTTCACGGGAAGCAATTGCGCGGGAAGCACACGGGAACAGAAGACACTGGCTAATAAGGTAGCGCGGCCGGGCGGGTAAAGCACTACTCCCACGCGTGTTCGACAACCGGTGCGAACGCGGCTCGTGGGGTCGGTGGGCGCGATAGGGTTTTCGTCATGACATCGCTTAGCGACGAGCTTCAGCAGCACCAACCCCAGCAGCAATCAGAGCCTGCCCCAGCACTGACGGATCAGACTGCTTTAGCGCCCGGTTTGATGGTCAAGGTCCGCGATGAACTCTGGCTGGTCACCAGCGTTACGCAATCCACGGACGGCTACCTGCTCAAAGTCCGCGGCCTGTCGGATTACGTGCGCGACACCACGGCGAGTTTTTACACGGCGCTTGACGACGTGAAGGTCTTCGACCCGGCCAAGGTCGAAGTCGTCGCCGACCACTCCCCCGGTTACCGCACCACGCGCCTGTGGCTGGAAACCACCCTGCGCCAAACTCCGGTGCCGCTGTACCAGGAGCAGCTTTCGGTGGCGGAGGACATGCTCATGGACCCGCTGGACTATCAGCTCACGGCGGTGCGCAAAGCGCTTTCCGACGATAACCTGCGCCCCCGCGTCCTCATCGCGGATGCCGTCGGCCTGGGCAAGACCCTGGAGATCGGCATGATTCTCTCGGAGCTGATCCGGCGCGGCCGCGGCGAGCGCATCCTGGTGGTCACCCCGAAGCACATCATGGAGCAGTTCCAGCAGGAGATGTGGTCGCGCTTCGCCATCCCGCTGGTGCGGCTCGACAGCGCCGGAATCCAGCGCGTGCAGCGCATCCTGCCGGCGAGTAGGAACCCCTTCACGTACTTCCCCCGCGTAATCGTGTCGATGGACACGCTCAAAAGCGGCAAGTACCGCGCGTATTTGGAGAAGGTCCGGTGGGACGCGGTGGTGATAGATGAGATCCACAACGCCACCAACGTCGGCACCCAGAACAACGAGCTCGCCCGCACCCTCGCCCCCACCACGGAGGCGCTCTTGCTTGCCTCCGCGACCCCGCATAACGGCGACCCGGAGTCCTTCAAGGAGATCCTGCGCCTGCTGGATCCGACGGCGGTGCTGCCGGACGGCACGATTGACCAGGAGGCCGTCGCAAGGCTGCTGATCCGCCGCCACCGCCACAGCCAGGAGGTCGCCAGCGTGGTCGGTGAGAAGTGGGCGGAGCGCAGAGAGCCGATCAACATCCCGGTCGAGGCCTCCGCAGAAGAAAACGCCGTCGCCGCCGAGCTTGAGCACGTGTGGATGCGCAACAACCCCGCTTCAGACCGCCTCTTCCCGTGGACGCTGATCAAGGCGTTCCTCTCCTCCCCGGCGGCGCTCGAGGAGACGATCCAGAACCGCCTGAAGAACCCGAAGCTAGACACCACCCAACGCGCGGCCCTCGATCGCCTCCAGCAGCTCAACGCCAAGGTCACACGTGAAAACTCCAACAAGTACGCGGCTCTGGTGAACTACCTCCAGGACATTGGCATCGCCAAGAACAGCCCAACACGGGTGGTGGTGTTCTCGGAGCGCGTCGCAACGCTGCATTGGCTCCAGCAGAACCTGACCAAGGACCTCAAGCTCGGCAAAGAGCAGGTTCAGGTCATGCACGGCGGCCTCTCGGACGAGGAACAGATGCGGCTTGTGGATGAGTTCAAGCGCGAAGACTCCAAACTCCGCGTCCTGGTCACCGGTGACGTGGCGTCCGAGGGCGTGAACCTGCACACGCTGTGCCACAACCTGGTGCATTACGACATCCCGTGGTCGCTCATCCGCATCCAGCAGCGCAACGGCCGCGTGGACCGCTATGGGCAGACCGAACCCCCGCAGATCGCGGCACTCCTTTTGGACACAAAGCAGGGCGGTTACGTCGGCGAGCTGCACGTGCTGACCAAGCTGATCAACCGCGAGAACGAGGCGCACCGCCTGCTCGGCGATGTCGGCTCGCTCATGGGCAAGCACACGGTGAAGGGCGAGGAGGAGGAGATCCGCAAGGTCATCCAGAACCAGCTCGCGTTCGACGACGTGGTGAAGGCCCCGCAGGATATCGCGAGCTCGCAGCCGCAGACGGCTGAGGAGCTCGACGCGTTCTGGATGTCGGGCTTTGGGCTTATCGACGATGCCCTGCCGGAGCAGCCTGCCCTCACCCCAAGCAACCGGGGCGGCCAGCCCAGCCTGTACCCCTCCGAGATCGCGTACCTGGAGGACGCGTTGAACGAGGCGTTCCACGCAGCCCCGGAGCGCCCGCTCGCGGCCGGCGGGGTGGGTTACCAGCTGCACAAAAACGGCGTGGCGGAGCTGAAGCCGCCGGAGGACCTGCGCAGGCGCCTGGAGGTGCTGCCGCAGGATTACCTCACGGACCGGAAGGTGCGGGAGAACTTCCAGCTGGCCACCACCCACGCCCGCGGAGATGAGGTGCTGCGAAACGCGCGCACGGGCGACGACGGTTCCACGTGGCCGAAGTCGCACTTCCTTGGGCCTCTTCACCCGGTGACGGATTGGGCGGCGGATCGAGCTTTAGCGTCGTTAAGCGCGGGCCAAATCCCGGCCATCGCGGGCGATGTTGCTGAGCCCACCGTGCTGCTCATGGGCACCTTGACCAATAAGCGCGGCCAGGTGGTGTCGCGCGCGTTTGTCACGGTGGCCGGCATGCGGCCGGATACTATCGCGGACCCGGTGGAATGGCTGCGCGGGGTGGGGCTGACGGAGCGGGCGATCAACCCGGGTGGGCTCACGCTGCCGGAGGACACCGCCGAGCTGATTGAGGGCGCGGTGCTGCTCGCCGGCGGCCAGCTGCAGCCGATGATGTCCGCCGCCCGCAAGCACGCGGACGAGCGCATCGCGCACTGGGTTCAGCGCACCGAGGATTGGGAGGACGCACGCGAAGGTGCGCAGACCACGCTGCGGCTGACCCGTTCGGAGAACCTCATCGCGCAGGAGAAGGCGCTTATCGCCTCGTTGCAGCCGGATCGCGAGCTCATCCGCCCGCTGGTCCTGGTACTGCCCAGCACCACCACAAACAACACCGCCGACACCCACCAGGAGCACTAACCCATGGCTACGCACGATTCCATCCTGAACGTCGACGAGTGGATCAGCGACCACTACTTCACCACCGACGAGGCGAAGGGCGAATCCTTCACCAAGCGCGTGAAGAACCGCGTGAAGGAGTGGGCGCAGCTGGAGCACGAGTCCGGCTCCCCCTCCCCCGTCAAGCGCCTGCAGTCGCTGCGCGGCGAGCTGCAGACGGCGTTTGCCACCGGCGCGGACCCGGCCGTCACGAACCAGCTTGTGCGCGACGCGTTCGGCTACGGCCTCCCCACCACTGTGCGCGCCGCCCGCGCCGGGGAGACCTTCACTTTCGAAGGCTGGTTGGGCCACGTCGGCACGCTGGCGGTGCTGGCCGCAGGCGAGCCGGCGGAGACGGAGGAAGACCTCACCTCCCTGCCCATCGACGTCGCCCAGGAGGGCAAAGACCCTGCGCCGGTCAAGGTGTCCAGTCTGGTCGGCGACCTGTTCCTGTCCAACGAGCCGCCGGAGTACGTGGTGGTCATTGCCGGGCCCTGGGTGATGCTGGCGGAGCGCGAAACCTGGCCGCTTGGCCGCTACCTGGCCATCAATCTGCAATTGGCGGTGGAGCGCAACGACACGAAGAAAGCCGGCGAGCTCGAGCGCGTCGCCGTCATCCTGGCGCGGGAGAACCTGGAGCGCGCAGCGGACGGCACCACCTGGTGGACGCAGACACGCGAGGAGTCGCAGCAGCACGCGGTGAAGGTCTCCGGCGACTTGCGCGACGCGGTGCGCGAGTCCATCGAGATCATCGGCAACGATGTTCTCGACCGCCGCCGCGAGCACAACCTGCCAATCGACACCATCGACGGCAACGAGCTCGCGCGCCAGTCCCTACGCTACCTCTACCGCATCCTCTTTCTGCTCTTCGCCGAGGCTTCCCCGGAGTTGGCTATCCTGCCCACGGGCGCACCGGAGTACGTCGACGGCTACGGCTTGGACCGTCTGCGCGACCAGATTCTGGATGAGCCGGTGACCGACAAGGCCCGCCGCGGCACCCACCTTTACGATTCGCTGCAGCTGCTGTTCACCCAGGTCAACGACGGCCACGACCCGCTCGAGGTCGCGGGCGCCGACCAGGACGCGCAGAACGAGGGGCTCACCTTCCGCAACCTGGAGGCGGACTTGTTCAAGCGGGAGAGCACATCGCTTATCGACGAAACCAAGCTCTCCAACGCCGCCCTCACCAAAGTCCTGCAGAACCTGCTCCTGTCCAAGGTCTCTGCGGGGCGCGACCGCGGCTTCATCTCGTACGCCACCCTCGGCGTGACCGAGCTGGGCCAGGTGTACGAGGGCCTGATGTCCTACCACGGTTTTATTGCCGAGGAGGACTTGTACGAGGTCGCGCCGAAGGGCGACGCCTCCAAGGGTTCCTGGGTGCTTCCCACCCACGCCGCCGACACCGTGCCGGGCGATAGCTTCGTGCTGGAGGACAAGGAGATGGCTGAGGGCGGCACATCCAAGGTGCGCCGCGAGCACCCCGCCGGTTCGTTCGTGTTCCGCCAGTCCAGCCGCGACCGGGAGCGCTCCGCGTCCTTCTACACCCCGCAGGTGCTCACGGAGTTCACCGTCGGCCAGGCCATCGAGGTGCTGCAGGAGGAAGGACGCATCACAACATCGGAGGACGTGCTCAGCCTGACGATCTGCGAGCCCGCCATGGGTTCCGGCGCCTTCGCCGTGGAGGCCGTGCGCCAGCTCGCGGAGCTGTACTTGCAATTGCGCGAGGACGAGCTGGACCAGCAGGTGGAACCCAAGCAGCGGACCGTGGAGCTGCAGAAGATCAAGGCCCACATCGCACTGCACCAGGTGTACGGCGTGGACTTGAACCCAACCGCGGTGGAGCTCGCCGAGATCTCCCTGTGGCTGGACACCATGACCAGCCAACTGAAAGCGCCGTGGTTCGGCCTGCACCTGCGTCGCGGCAACTCGCTGATCGGCGCGCTGCGCTCCACCTACTCCACCGCGCAGCTGAAGAAGCGCGAGTGGCTCACCGCCGTGCCGCGCCGGGAGCCGGTGCAGAACTTGGCTAACGCTATCGACGCCGGCGAGACCAAAGATGCCAACGTTTCCGGCCGCATCCACCAGTTCCTCCTGCCGTCTGCCACCTGGGGAGCGGCCGCGGACGCGAAGGACTTAAAGACTTTGGCCGCGGACGAGATCAAGGCCATGAAGGCGTGGCGCAAGTCCGTCACCGGCAAAGTACCCACCAAGGAGCAGGCGAAGAAGCTGACCAACCTCGCCGCGCGCGTGGAAGCCTTGTGGACCATCACGCTTTCGAAGATGCGCATCGCCGAAGACCAGATCCGCCGCGACATCGATATCTGGGGCCGCGACACCGAACACACCGCGAAGAACGTGCGCCGCGAGCAGATCGAGCGCGAGCTGCTGCACAATGCCGACGGTGCCTACCTGCGCCTGCGCCTTGCAATGGACGCGTGGAACGCACTGACCTTCTGGCCGCTCACCGAGGTGGACGCGCTCCCCGACCTCGACGAATGGCTTGCCGCACTCACCGACATTCTCGGCACCGAAGTCACCACCAAAGACACCACCCAGTACCAGTTCGCGAGGGCCCAGGACTGGGACGAGCTGGTAAAGCTGGAACGCTACGACATTCAGTTCTCCAACGCGCCCCGCATCGACCGGGTGCTGGAGAAGCACCCTTGGTTACGCATGGTGCAGTCCATCGCCGCCGAGCAGGGCTTCTTCCACTGGGACCTCGACTTCGCAGCGGTCTTCGCCCGCGGCGGCTTCGACCTGCAGGTGGGCAACCCGCCGTGGGTACGGCCGCGCACAGACCTGGACGCGCTGTACTCCGAGGCCGACCCGTGGTTCTCCCTTGCTCACAAGCCGACGCAGGCTGAGAAGAAGGCGCGACGTGAAAAGTGGAACACTGATCCCTCTGCCCGTGAGGTTGTCTACCGAGGCCTCGGTGAATCAGTTGCAACCGCTGCCGTGCTTACCGACGTGACGCGCTACCCGCACCTCGTGGGCCAGCAGCCAGATCTTTACCGAGGGTTCATGGAACGGACGTGGGGCAACGCATCGGAGGATGGAGTCACCTCGCTCATCCACCCCGAGTCCCACTTCACGGAGAAGAAAGCGGCCCCTTTGCGCCGGGGTGCATATCTGCGGCTGCGGCGCCATTGGCAGTTCATTAACGCTCTAATGCTGTTCGATATTGATGATCATGTGGTCTACGGCGTACACCTCTACGGATCTGAACTCGAGGTGCCTAGTTTCATCATGGCTGGCCGCATGTACCATCCGGCAACCGCTCAGGAATCAGTCCACCACGATGGGACAGGGGACCTTCCTGGTATCAAAGATCCCGATTACAACTGGGACCTGCGTCCGCACCGTCACCGAGTGCAAACGGTTGATCTCAGGGCGCTTGAGGTGTGGCACTCCATCATCGAGGACGATTCGGTTCCGCCCATCGAATCCCGCATGGTCTACACCGTCAATACCGAAGCCGCGGCAGTGCTCGAGAAGCTTGCCGCCGCACCCCGTATCCGCGAGCTCGGACTTCAGTTCTCAGCGGGATGGCACGAGACTGCCGACAAGAAAGCCGGTTACTTCGACACCGGGTGGGCGCACCCAGATTCATGGGATGATGTCATTCTCCAAGGCCCGCACCTCGGTGTGTCCACCCCCATGATCAAGCAGCCCAATCCCTCCCTGAAGCACAATCAGGATTGGTCCGAGATCGATCTCGAAGCGATGCCTGCGGACTTCATCCCGGCGACGGCGTACCAGCCTGATCGCGAACTGTCGCCAACGTACGACATCGACTACGGAACTTGGAATGATGTCTCCGCGAAGGAGCCATTTCGGATCGCATGGCGAGTAATGGCAGCGACAACCGGTTATAGAACGACATACCCGTCTCTAATCCCTCCCGGGGCCGCTCACGTCGACGCTGTCGGTTCCGCAGCCAGCACCGAGAACGCAGCGGACACTGTTCTGCTGGGAGCGACGCTCTCCAGCCTCGTCGTGGATTTCCTGGTTCGTGCCTCAGGTGTGAGCCACCTCCGGCCAGCCGCGGTGGAAGGTTTAGTCTTTGGAAAAAGATCTTTGGGCCGCGCGCATTTGCTACGCAACTACCTCCGTCTCAACTGTCTCAACGAGGCGTATGCGCCTTTGTGGGAGGAGTTGATGGGGGAACCTTGGGGCGTCGATAAGCCTTTGCGTAAGGATGAGGAGCGTCGAGCCGCGCAGGTGGAGATTGATGCGATTGTGGCGTTGTCGTTGGGTGTGACGGCGGATGAGCTGTGCATGATTTATCGGACGCAGTTTCCTGTGATGCGGCGTTATGACCAGGAGGATCGGTTTGATGCGAATGGTCGGAAGGTGCCGAAGGATGTGTTGAAGTTGCAGGCGAAGTTGCGCGACGGTGAGGAGTTGTCGATGGCGGATCGGACGTGGGTGCATCCGCAGTCGGGTGTGGAGTACGTTTTCGAGTATCCGTTTAGGCGGTTGGATCGGGAGGCGGATATGCGGGAGGCGTACGCGCGGTTCGAGGGGATGGTCGGATGAACCCAGCCCAGCCAGAGACTATTCCGTTATATTTCATATAGAAGTGTTGGAGTAGCAGGTGGAAGAACGTTACGAACGCGTGGCGAGGTTGTTTGCCGATCTCGCTGCCGTCCAAAACGACGCATACCTGGCCGGATATCTAACTACTATCTCGGAACAGATTGCGGATGCTAGGGAAATCCCCAGCGGACTCGATGCCCTATTTTTAGGGGATAACCAGGGAGCACAGCGAAAGATCTTTTGGGCTCCTATTCGCGGGGGCGGCGATGAGACGATGCGAGAACGTGCCCGCGACTTTGCGATTCGTGCCACAGCAGAACCCCTAGTGGTACTGGAGGGGCTACCCGATTTAGAGAAGCTGGAAACCATTAGCTCACTAATTTCGCGTCAGCTCGAGCTCGACAAGAAAGTGATTGTGACGGGGGATGACTCAGCCTTCCACAGCGGTCTGAAACACCAACTATCAACGCAGATAAACCGGTTGAAGCCAGAATTGGCGAACTCGGCGGATAAGATCAAAGAACTTGAAAATCGTCGGTTACAGCTGCAGCACGAAATCTCAGTAGTAAACAGCCAGAGTCTCGACATCGTCGGGTATAAAGTGCCTCTAGAAGAAGCGGCGAGACGCATCTCAGAGAATCAGGCTAAGTTCGAATGGATTCAGCAGGCAGGCCTAAAGAGGCTTAGTGCGAGGTTTCCGCTCACCAAAGCTGAGGTGGAGAACCTTGGTCGACTGCTGGAATCATTCGGGAGTCCAGAACTCCATTCAGCAGAGAAGTTCGTTAGCTTCGAGCCGAGCCTCCTCCCAACGGTCGCCGAGTTCGCGTCGCTCTTCGAATCGTCAGTGTCGGGCGACGCGAAACAGAGCACGATTGTTACCTCCTTATTGAACCAATGGGGTTGTCTAAGCCCTTCCGGAAGAGCCTCGGTTCAACGAGCGGTAAATCGCTTCTTAGAAGTAACTGGAGAGCTGGAAGCGTACGGTGGCCATCTAGGTGACGAGATTCAACGTGAGGGGTTGAGCTCGGTCTATCGGCAGATCAGCAGCAAGGAGCGAGAGGTCCGGGATCTCTACACGCAATTTCGGCGACTCCCAGAGGCTTTGGGTGGAAATTTCAGGATTGAAGTAATTGGTTCGCCTGGGCAGTATGAGGGGGCAGCGAATGAACTTCTGAGTTATTTACATGCGGGCAACACCTTAAGGCTCAAGTCAGACGGGAGTGTACGCATCCCCTACTTAGGACACCGGGCGGTGCGCAACGCGAAAGCATTCTTGTCGGGTGTTCTAATAGACGGGAAACCGCCCATGGACGTTGCCTCGGTCGATCTTTTTCTTTCGTATCTACACTTGCTGCGCGTGCGGGAGTTGGCGAGAGCCATCGGCTTACAAGTTGGGACCGGGTCTTTCGAGCCCCCGAAACTCTTGCAAACGACCTCCGAAGCCTTCCATGATTGGTTTCAATCGAAATCCCTCCTTGGGGAAGCGGTATCTGAGATCGCTTCGTTGGAAGACCTTGGTCTCCAGACGAGTCTCATCGCAGGCAGGGAAGCAAAAACGCTATTTTCGTTGCAGAACGTGCTGGACGAATTCATACGAGAAGAAGCCCATCGCGCTGATGAGTTAGAACGTCTTAAACGTTTGGTGTCCGATCGTTTTCCCACTGCAGCGAAGCCTGATTGGGTGCGTAACTTCAAGAAGTCATTGAGCGAGGGTGATGTCAACCTTTATCGGTCGGTGTTGGAAGAGATTTCAGAGCACAATGCGCGGGTAGAAGATTGGCGCGAGCTAGAACGGCTGCTCAACAAGGTGGGTGATTGGGCACTTCCCGTCGCGAACTCGCTGAGGCGCGGAGACAAAAGGTTCCAGCTTTCGGAGCTAAAGGAGGCAGAGCGTGCGCGGCGCTGGCTCCAAGCATCTGAAAGTAGCTGCGAGTACGGGAAACAAATTGCAGTACGTCACCAGGAGCTCAAGAAGGTTGAGGTTCAGCTCGATGACTTCCAGCGACAAACTACTCTCCTGTCCAACTTGACATCAGGTTTAGGGGAAGAGGATTCATCCCCATGTGCGGCAAAGGGGGTTGTGCTTTCCAACCTGCGCTTTATAGAACGATCGGCATTGCTTCGTTCTGTCCCACCATTACCCGAATGTGTCAATTTACTAGTGGTTGACGACCCCTCAGCGCTTGGACCCGAGTGGCTCTGTCTTAATTACGTCGCAAAGCAAGTTGTGGTGGTGTCTGACAACTCGGCGAAGCCGCACATGGCTACGAGAATGGTTGATGGGGATCCCCTTGCGGCTATGGCACGCTCGCTGAAACTAAAAGACGCGGAGAACTTGTATTGGTTGTGGGTAAACCAGGTCCCGTCCGCCCACATTTCATGGATTGATCCGTCCTTGACAGGCGCACGGTCCCGTCCGTCTAAGGAATCTCGCCGTAAGGGAGAGCAACAGTACAGAGAAACCTTGGCTAGGGCAGAGAAGGCTCGTCGCCAGCAGTTCAGAAACTCGGCGAACAACCAGAGCCGAGCGTCAGTCAAGCGTCATCAGGGCAGAGAAGACTATTTGCGGTTGGAGAAGTACGAGCAATTTTCGGGTTCGACTGTATCAATCTATGTCGCAACGAACGACCAGATTGATCAAGGGATTCTGAATATCCTTGCAGTGGAAGGCCCTATTCTCGAAAGACCCCTCTTCCAAAGGTATGTTCGGCGAGGAGGAGACTTGCGCGTGGCGGATCAGGCCACCAACCGTTTGCGAGCTTCAATACTGCGTCTGAAGCGACGGGGACTGATTCTTGAAGAGAGTGGAGAGAGGGCATACCGGTTGCCGGACCAACCTGCGGTGCGTCCAAGGACGAAGGGCCCGAGGTCAGTCGACGATATTCCATACAAGGAGTGGGAAGCCCATCTTCAGTACGTAGTGGATCGACACCACATTAAGTCTGCCGAAGACGCTTACCGTCGGGCATTGGACCGGGTGGGTCTAGAGAGGCTGACAGTTAGAGCTGAGAGCCGCATCGCTCGCGCTTATAGATCCATTCGTTGACCAGAACCCAGCAGTTTGGTTGGAACTATGATGATCTTGATTACATGTTGACGAAAAGTTCTTCTGAGCAATGGTGGTGCGGTGGGTGTGTCTGAGAACGATCTGGTACGGATGAGTCGACGAGTGCGCAGTCCAGAACGACCGACACTTCAGTCAATCCATTTAAAGTCAAAACAAGAAATTAGGCTTGATACGGATTCAATCCTCGCTTTGGTCGGCCCCAACAATTCGGGAAAATCGTATTTCATTCAGCAACTACGCGCTGTTCTCTTCGGGCGTTCGATAGAGACCGCCGATATAGACCGTGGTCTTCTCGAGTCGGTCGAAATCCGATGGCCAACGGAGGACCTTTCGACTTACCTACGACAAGTTGCAGAGGCTAATTTCAAAGATGAGGGTACTTACTACAATCCCGATTTGCCATACGGTTTATACGGCAATTCGGGCTTTATTAGCAAGCAGGATTTTTCCGGATGGACCCATGCTAGTAACCGTTTTGGAGAATTCATTGAGGCATTCGTTCGTTTTGACGAGCCGCTGAGTCGCATAAGTGAATCTGATCGAAAATCGCTTGAGGACCTGTCAAGTGCCATCGTCAAGCTCAGGGACCAGGAGAACGCTTACGACGCGGTACGCGAGGACTTTAGATATATCTTCAACGAGGAAATTAACTTCCACATCCATGGGGGAAAACTAACTTTTTTCCTCGGGCCGCGGCCGTGTGAAATGCCGTCGATCGCGGACGCTAATCCCGCCAGCGTCATTTCGTTCCTCGAAAACGCAAGAACCGTAGACCAGCAAGGACTCGGAATGCGCAACGTAGCTGGGTTATTAATGCGTCTCTACACAGATTCGAGGAGCTTAGTACTGGTCGATGAACCTGAGGCTTTTTTGCATCCGCCGCAGGCGTATCGATTAGGCCAGGTTCTCCAACGCGTCTGTCGGGTTGAAGAGCGGCAGATCGTTTGTGCAACTCACGACCGCAATCTCCTAAGCGGCTTATCCCGCGAAGGCTCCAGGCAACTGGTTGTCCACAGGCTCTCATATAAGGGCGACATCGACACCGTTTATTCGTCGACGACTGTGCAGTCAGAGGTATTCCAAGACATTAGAGCTAAGAGCCGTATCCGCTATACACCGATCCTTGAGTCGCTTTTCTCGGCGGTTGCTGTTCTCGTTGAGAACGAGAAGGATGCGCTCTTCTTCGAGGAGGCATTCGACCACTACGCGGCTACTTCTACCGTCCCCCACGCAAACGCGCTGAGAGATTCGATAATCTTCATTCCGACGAGTGGAAATGGAAATTTCCCTGCGACTGCGTCTTTACTCAGAAGTCTTAAGACTCCCACGTTGATTGTGGGTGATTTGGACCTGGTGTCTGAGAAGAAGCGCCTCTTGTCCACAGTTTCTGCAATGGGGTGCAAAGAGTCTACCGAGGTGGAGCGTTTGGTGGACGCGATCAATCATCGTTTCAAGGAGATTCACCGGACCGAATTCGAGGGGACTCCGAAAGGGGCGCTAGAGGGCAAGCTCAAGAGCAAAGTGGCCGATGAGGTTAGCGCGGACCACGAGGATGAGAGAATCCAAGAACTAGTTAATGATTTGTTGGAGACCTTGGCACGGATTGGGCTCCTGCTTATACCAAAGGGCGAACTCGAGGATTTTGATAGGTCTGTTGTCGCTTCTTCGGATAAGACCCTTTGGGCGAGGGAGGCAATTGACAGGAAGGTCTTTGAGAACGACGCGGTGCTGAATTTTTGCGAATCGGTGGCATCCGCAGCGTTCAGGGCAATCAATGAAGATGAAGCCTCATCGTTCGTATGACTATGTCACTAGCGAGAGTTCGTTTCCGGCTTGAACTACGATTCCGAACGTGTCTTCCCTCATCCCCGTCCACGCATCAGAGCACGTCCTCGGCGGTGTCTCCGAGTACCTGGCCACCGCGTTCTCTTTGGCGAACCCGGAGACCTCAAACGCGCTTAAGGCGTTCCTGGAGGACGCGGAACGCGGCATGTTCCACGGGCCGTAGTTCGTCGATAATCCAAAAGCTTCCAGCACGGTTCGGAGATGGCGGAGTGAACGCACCGAAAACGACCTTTTGCTCGAAAGGTTCAGCCTAGAACAACAAGAAAAGGAACGTTCGCACCGAAATGCCGGTTCCGTAGCGTACGATGAGGCATCAGACGAACATTCCGGAACGATCGATCCGTTAGGAGGGCCCAAGTGGACACCGCGACTTTGGGCGCGTTCGTGCGTCAGCAGCGCAAGGACCGGGGCTGACGCAGCTGGATGTGGCGGAGCTTGCGGAGGTGTCGGACCGCTTCCTGCGCGAGTTGGAGCACGGCGAGCCGACCGCAGAGATTGGGAAGGTGATCGACGTGCTTACGGTGCTTGGGTTTGATCTTGAACCAGTGGTGCACAGGGGTAGCGCGTTGTGATCGCCGCGGACGTATACGTAGGCGCGCGGTCTCGGCGGAGTTCGACGTATCGGCGGAGACTGCGCGTAATGCGTTGGAGCGGCTCGAGGCTGACGGGATTGTGGTGTCGGCGCAGTTGGACAAACGGCAGCGGGCGAGGCGTTCACCGGAAGTACTCGCGTTGTTGAATGAGTTCGCGGCGTTAGGCGGGCGGCGCGGGTAGGGGGTTGGATCCCACTTCATAGAGCCTCACAGGTGTAGTTGCGCGACTCTTTACGGTGCGGGATTGCTATATAGTGTGCGCTGCGTGCACCACGCCCTCTCCGGTTAAGCCGAGACGGCGTGGTCTTCCTGTCAAACCCATTTATTTGACCCACAATCATGTGCTGGAGGGGCTCGTGCACTCGCCGGAGGAGGATTTCGGCGCCGTGATCACGCGGTTAAGGGAATTTCAGAACAGGCACGGGGTCGTGGAGGGACTTAGCGATGAACCCGAGGACCTGCCCGCCGGCCCAATACCGAACATCAACGCTCCGACCGAAAACGACGATGGCCCAGGGAGGACATCCTCATGCTCGCGTACTTAATCCAGTATCAGCGTCGGACGGGTGAGATGGCACTTGAGAGGTTCGACTCGCTGCGCGACGCGACGGTGGAACGGTTGAAGCTCGATCGTTCAAACACCGATCCCGACCTCGAGATTGTCGCGATCGCCAGTGAGAGTGAAGACCATCTTCGGGTATCGCACTCCAGGTACTTCTCGGCGGGTTAGCCCGTTACCTTCGTGATTCCTAAGGCAGCTCGACTCCGCACTGCTGAAGGATGGTCTTGGGGAGGCGGAAGCGGGCGGTCATGTGCGGGTCCACGATCTGGCTAATCTGCGTGTCGCCGGTCAAGGAGAGCAGCATGAGGGCATCGGTCTTATCAAGGTCGGTGCTCTCGGCGAGCCAGTCGCGCATCATCCGGGCGGATTCCTTCACCGCGTCGGTGAGGTCGAGCTCGGAGGAGATGGTGTACACGGAGTCGCCGGAGTCGAGGAATGGCAGCGGTAGCGGGCGGCCCTGCAGGAGGGTGACGCGGATTCTCACCTCGGCTTCGATTTCGGTGCCGCAGACGGCGACTTCGCCGTCGCCCATGACCGCGTGCACGTCCCCAAGGCTTAAGTTCGCGCCCTCAACCTCCACCGGCAGGTAGAGCGTGGAGCCGACGACAATTTCCTTGGTGTCCATGTTGCCGCCATGCTGGCGGGGCTCGCCGGTGGGAACCGAGTCCGCCGCGGGTGCGGTGCCGATGACGCCGATCATGGGGCGGGTATCGATTGCGATGGTGTCGGTAAAGTGCGCTTTGCCGTCGCGGATGGGGACGAGGCGGGTGCGTTCTTCAACGGTGCCGGGCAGTGCGCCGAAGTCGGGGTGGGTGGTCATGGTTGCGCGGTCGCCGACCTCGATGCTCAAGATTTCCACTTTGAGGGTGTCGCCGGGCTGGTTGTTGTTGATGGCGATCGGGCCTGTTGCCGGGTTGACCTTGTCCCATCCGACGCTGCTGAACAGCTCCGTCTCATCGCTGATTGTGTTAGAGAAGCAGTCCATGGTGTGGACAGTGAGCTCGTCCCCGCTTTCGATATGCAGCTGCGGCTTATGCTCCGGGGACATGGACAACACGCAGTTGTGGGATTCGATGGAGTGCAACCTTCAACCTCACTTCGTCTTGATGGGGACTATCGGACGCTTGTTGAGTTGATGTTGGCCCTAGTCGGTGTATGGGGGACGCTAATGGTGGATAGCCAGGCTCCGCAGGCGAACATATGTGTTATTATGCGGTTTGTGGTGGCTTGACGTTAGGCGAATAGCCAAGAAGTGCTACATGGTGCTATTGAGCTCCAGGCGAGTTCGAGTTTACGCGGAACGCTGCTCGTGCCGAATAGGATATGTATCCATCCGCAGCCGGGGTGGAATAGGAGCACGAGTAGGGAGGCGGACATGCGGGTGTCATACGTGCGGTCTGAAAGGGGAGCTCGAGGTAATGACTAGTTTCTTGCAGTGACTAAATAGCGCAAATGGGACCTCAATAATCGTTGCGTTTCTAACCCTGATCGGCGCTTTTGGGACAACACTTATAACCAACCATAAAGCGGACCAACGCCGAATAGCGGATCAGATCGCCGAGGATAAACGCCGGAGAAGCGAAAGGGCTGTACAGCTGGTTCTGGAAGAGACAGCACGAGAGAGACGGGAAGTTAGTCGTTGCGTTAGAGAGATTAACGAAGCCGCCGAGGAAGCGGTAGGGATTGTCAAAAACAGCGTAAGCGCCTTGCTGGGCAATAGTGGGCACGGAGGCAGCTCCGCGCTACTTGAAGCAAAGGCTTTCCAAGCCCAGGCGCGGGCGGAGTTCTACCTCCGAGCGATAAGTGCGACGGACAGGCTCCGTTTGGAAGTGATCCAGCCCGACGTGAGGAGCAAAGCGGAGGAATTATCGCGATTCCTTCACGATGAGTCTAACCGGTTCAGTTTCCGCTACGGATCGGATTTTGAGGCTTTGCTCGGTGCCGTATCGGATGAGCCGATAATCTCTGCGGATTTGAAGAAGAGGATTGCGGCCCTCATTGATTCGGCGTTCGAGCACCTGCACACGCCACCTCCGAATGATGAAAACCAAGGCGAATCGAACAGGGGCAATGGTGACTGAGAACTCCCGAGAGAAAGGAAACGCGTTGCAGGAGATAGAGACCATGAGAGCTTTAAAGAAAATTCTTGGACCAACTGCGGAAAGTTTGAGTGCCGAAATGTTGGATTGGTCCAGCAGTGATAACGTGCAACGAGTAGCTGCGAAGGCCAGTGCAAAGAACATTAACCGCGGGAATGCCTCAATCCCGCCTCGGGCGGCGCGAGCGGTGCTGATCGAATCCTGCTGGGCAGATAGCGAGATCTTGGCAGAGTATCTATCGGGGGTATTAGCGACATCTCAATCCGGAAATAGTCGGGGTGACGGTGGTGTGATGTGGGCATCGCTAATCGGACGACTGCCTAGTGACCAACTGGCTTTGCATTGGGCGATCTATACCGCGGCCCATAAGCGCACTCGGGGGGCCGAATATGAGTCTGTTTTTGAAGCGATAGATGAGCAGTATGTCATTGACGCATTATCCATAATTAACAAGTTTGGTTGGGAGCTCGACCACTGGAGAGTTGTCACCCGACTTTTTGAGGCCGCGTATGGGCTTGAACGTGAGGGCCTTTTGAAGAACTTCTCCTACGGCCCACCAGATTTTCTGGAAACCCAGTGTGTCTACACCCAGGGGCATATTTTCGACCCAGAAAAGGTGTTCATGACTTTTTCGCTGACGCACCACGGGGTGGGCTTGCTTTTACAAGTGTTGGGCCTGCCGGACACTTGGTTGAGCGATTTCATCTCAAGGTCCGAGGTGACAGAGCGGATTGACTCTGTAACCAGTCTTCCAACGTTTGATCCAGCAAAGTTGGTCGGTGACTTCCCTCGAGCTCACACCTAAGTTTGCTTTGTGGATTGGTGGGGAGCAGGAGTGCCTCGAATTACTAAACGCCGATGCCCGCCGCCAAATTTGCCACGTGCGGTCCTGCTTCCTTTACTGATACTGACCCGATACCGAAATCAGACCAGTTCATGGTTGCCCGTTCGAATGCATCCCATTGTTCCTCTGTTGTTGGAGGGGCATACATCACGGACACAGGGACATCTTCTTCCAGCTTCAATTCCCGGTCTTCGTGTAGGAGGGACCCGCCGGTGCGCCGCAGGTTGAAAATGCGCAGTGTCCAAGAATCGACGCTCTGTTCGTGCCGGGTTTCGGGGGGTATGTTGAAAGGTACTGAACGAACTAGCTCCCGGACACGGGTGCCTTCGATTACAGCAAGATCGGTCGGAGCTTGGGAGCCGCCTAGGTTGACCCGAGGGTTTCGGTGAACCAGCGGGGCGAGATGCGTTTCGGCCTCGTATAGCTCCTGGACCTTCTTCCTCAGTTCGCGGTAAGCATTCGACCGTGGAGTCGGAGTGCGACGCACGAACATGGCATAGAGATATTCAGCTGCTTCCTCCAGAAGCATTTCGGTTGACAGTGTGCCTTCGGAGTGAATCCGTGCGGCGTTATGCCAGCGTGCGGCTGTGGTGCTCATAAAAGCACCGAGGGGGGTTTCTGATTCGAGGGGGAGAATTGGATCGACTGCAGTGAGAGGTTCAATTTCCGCGCGCAACACGCCCAGGATTGATCGTGACGCCGCCCTTGCTTCGGGGGTCATGCCGGCTGTTCTTAAATCGGCTGGGGAGATGAACTGGGCCGTTGAGGCGCCGTCTTCCCGCTCCACTACAACCCCAATTCCCTGCCGATCGAGCAGAGTCGGATCGGGCTGGAGCGCAATTGTCCAGTAACGAAACTTCATCGCACCAACCTCCTGTTCCGTAGTGCTTCGGTTTGCAGCCGCTCGATTGTGTAATCTCTGCGACTTAAGCAATACCGCGCGATTGTCGCGACGTCCGATTCTGGCACGCCCCACTCTGGTGGGAGTGCTTCGAGAATCTGCTTCACAATATCCTCGCGCAAGTCGGCCACTGCTTCAATAGCCTTGGTCCAGGAGTCTTCTGGGATGAGGCTGTCGGGGTGGGCGATTTCTGTTTGGGCATGTACATGCGAAGTTGGAGCTAGAAACCACTCCGGTGATTCATCTGCGCCGAACCACATTCCGTGATCAACGGAATAGATCCTCATGTCAGAGGTGGCGTCGTAAAGTACCTGTAAATCCTTTGCGTTGCAGAGGAGCCACAGCGCGATGAGCCGCGGGATACGGTCGCCGTTCCCGTCGGATTTTCCGAACTGAATTCGAGTGTGCAAGTCTCCGATATCGGCGTAAGGCAAGAGACGCGAACCGAAGACAGGTAAAGAATCGAGGATCACGGAAACTCCGTGTGCACTGGGTGGGGTCTTCGTGCCTACGAGGTCAGAGGGGACGTTGATTATCTCCCAGGGGACCGTTGGCGCGTCTATCGCTTCCCCAATTACCGAACACACAACTTCATTGATTGTGGCCTGAGGCCCGTGTTCGTTCTTCAGCTGCTTGCACCAGTACAAGGAGCCGTCGCTAGCGGAGACAAGAAATGGGTGCGCTCCCGTGTCCGCAGTTTTAGTCGCCGTGACGAGGTCTAGTCGCGGCTTCGGTATGCGCCGTTCGTCCTGCGGCTGATTCAAGGCCGTCACCCTCCTCGGCACTTTTCAGATGCTCGTCCTCCAAACACCTGCAAACTTAATGGCATAACCTTACCTGCGTGTCTTCCCTCATCCCCGTCCACGCATCGCAGCATGTCCTTGGTGGCGTGTCTGAGTACCTCGCCACCGCGTTCTCGCTGGCGAACCCGGAAACCTCAGCGGCGCTGAAGGCGTTTTTGGAGGACACGGAACGAGGCATGTTCCACGGCCCGTACGTGCGGGTGCGTCTGCCGTACGCGCGTGCCATCGGATGGGACGGGATCTTGGACTGGATGCCGGAGTCCTTCGATTTCACGCCGTACCACCACCAGGCGGAAACGTTTCGCAGGCTGCGCAGCCGCGACGAAAACGGGGAGCGCCGCCCGGACCCCACGCTGGTGATCACGGGTACGGGATCGGGTAAGACGGAATCCTTCCTCTACCCGGTGCTCGACCACGCTGCGCGCACCCGCGCACAGGGCAAGACCGGGGTGAAGGCCCTGCTGCTTTACCCGATGAACGCGCTCGCGAACGATCAGGCGGACCGCCTCGCCAAGTTGCTCACGCAAGAGAAGGGGCTAGCCGGGGTCACCGCCGGCATCTACACCGGTGAGGCCAAGGGCAATGTGAAGCGGGTGACGCAGCAATCGCTCATCAACGATCCGGACGAGATGCGGCTCAACCCGCCGGACATCCTGCTTACGAACTACAAGATGCTGGACCAGCTGCTGCTGCGGCCTGAAGACCGGGAGATCTGGCGTAAATCCGCAACCAGCTTGCAGTACCTGGTGTTGGACGAGTTCCACACGTACGACGGCGCGCAGGGCACCGACGTCGCGCTGCTGCTGCGCCGCCTCGGGCTCATGCTGAAGAAACACCAGCCGGAGGGCTTCCTCGGGGAGTACGCGGCGAACCCGTTGGGGCGCGTTACGCCGGTGGCAACGTCGGCGACGCTTGGTGGTGACAAAGAGCGTTCGGACGTGCTCAAATTCGCGGGCACTATCTTTGGTGAAACGTTCGCGCCGGACGCGCTCGTCGGCGAGCGCACGCTGACCTACCGAGAGTGGACCGAGGAGATCGGGCAGACCTTCGGGCACCTCGCCACTCCCCTGTCGCCGGACATTGATCAGCTGCGCCAGATCGTGCAGACGATCGCGAACGACACTTCCGGGCGAGAGCACGCGGACGTGGTGCTGGATACGTTCCGCACGCAGCTTTGGGGCGTGGCGGCGGATGCGGACCTGGATGCCGCCATCGCCGCCTACGCGGTGCACCCGCTCACCGAGGCGCTGCTAGGCGGCGACGGCAAGGCGAAGCCGCTCATCGATAGGGAGGGCGAGACGGAGAAGACACTGCCGTCGATAGTGCTCAGCGACATCGTCGTGCGCAGCCTGGGCGAGGAGACCTCCCGCGAATTCGTCACCCACCTGCTCACCGCGGTGGCGCAACTGCGCGCGCTCGCCGGCGAGAAGTACGGCTTCGGCGGCAAGCGGCTCCCGGGTGTGGAAACACACCTCTGGGTGCGTGAAGTCTCGCGCATCGACCGCACCGTCACACCCACCGAAACCGGCGAGCAGTTCCGCTTCGCGGACGACGGCCAACTCGGCTTCGAGGAAACCGCCGTGTGGCTGCCCGCAATCTACTGCCGCCAGTGCGGGCGCGCCGGGTGGATGACGGCGCTCGAGCCGGGTACGGACGCAACGGTGGTGGATGGCGCCGAGATCCGCAAGGCGAGCGTGGAGCGGCCCGAGTCGCCCCGCCCGCTCATCGACGCGACCAACGAGCTGCGCCGCGCCAACGCCGACGGCGTGGACCTCAGCGCGTTCGACGACGAGGACGGCAAGCGCGCCCTGATGTGGTTCCACACCAAGTCGCGCACCGTGTCGCGCACGGAGCCGAGCGAACAGGAGCTTGCCGACGGCCTGTCGGTACCCGTACTCACCTACTCAGGGCTGAGCGCCCCCGAATACGCGCGTGAGCAGGTCTGCCCGAACTGCGGGGAGGCGGACACCATCCGCTACATCGGCTCGCGCGTGGCGACGCTGCTGTCTGTGGGGTTGTCCAACCTGTTCGGCATGCCCACCCTGGCGGAGAAGGAAAAGAAGACGCTCGTGTTCGCGGACTCGGTGCAGGACGCCGCCCACCGCGCGGGCTTTGTGCAGTCGCGGGCGAGGGCGTTCGGGATCCGTACGCTGATGCGCGGTGTCGTTGGCTCCGGCGCGGGCTCCGGCGATGAGGCGGTCTCAGTGGCGCAGCTGCCGCTGCGCATCCTCGAGCGCGCCGACGCATCCGAGGACCCGCTGCGCGCCCGCTTCGAGCTGCTGCCGCCGGAGATCGCAGAGACCCCGATGTTTACCCCGTTCTGGTCCAAAGACGCGGACGTGAAGGCCCGGCGCGAGGCCACCGCTGCGGTACTCGCGCGCCTGGAGTTGGACGCCGCGCTCGAGTTCGGGCAGATGGCGGACCTGCCGCGCTCCTTGGTGTCCACCGGCACGCTGATGCCCTCGGTGGACGTGGATGACGAGGTGTTGCTCGCCACCGCAGAGGAGGCGCTGCAGAGTCTAGACCCGGCCCTGTTCGATGCCGAGGAGACCACGGCCGAGATGCGCCTGCAGTGGATGCGCGGTCTGTTGGAGCAGGTGCGCGCCCGCGGCGGCGTGTACACGCGCATGTTCGACCAGTACCTGGAGGAGGACGGCAACACGTGGCGGCTGCACAACCGCTACGCCAAGGCGCGCGGCATGCGGCGCTTCGCCAAGGGCGGCTCGCCGGAGTTCCCCCGCTCCGGCCCGACGTTGGACGACAAGGACCGCGGCATCACCCCGGTGGGCAGCCCGCGCGGGCGCTACGCCCGGTGGACCAACCGGGTGTTGAAGCAGATCAGCGCGCACGATGCCGCCTTGCTGGTCAGCAACGCTTTCCGCGAGCTGGCCAAGCGCGGCGTGCTGAAGACAGTGCAGACGAAAACGGGCGCCATCATGTACGCCATCCCGCCGGAGCTGGTGGTCGCGCGGCGCGACGAATCGCCCGCGTTGTTGCAGTGTGAGGTGTGCAATGTCCCGTTAGGCGTCGATAAGCAACGCCGCCGTGCGCTCGTGGGCATGCCCTGCCCAACCCCTGGATGCCCTGGGCAGATGTATGTGGAGCCGGTGGAGGAAAGCTACTACTCGCGGCTATATACCTCCACCGATCCGCGCACCATCGTGGCGCGGGAGCACACCGGGCTCATCCCGAAGGACGAGCGCCTCGCGCTCGAGCGGGCGTTCCGCGGCGGGAAGGACGCCGAAGATCCCAACGCGCCGAACGTGCTGGTGGCAACGCCGACGCTCGAGATGGGTATTGATATCGGCGATCTGTCCACGGTGATGCTCGCCTCGCTTCCCACCACTGTGTCGTCGTACGTGCAGCGCGTGGGCCGCGCCGGGCGCCTCACCGGCAACTCGCTCGTGCTCGCGTTTGTGCGGGGGCGCGGCAAGACGCTGCCGAAGCTGAACCGGCCGCTCTCCGTCATCGCCGGCGACGTGACGCCCCCGGCCGCGTTCCTTTCCGCCACCGAGATCCTGCGCCGCCAAACCACCGCCTACCTGGTGGACACGCTTGACTTCACCGCGTACGGGCTACACGTGCAGTACGCGCCGGACGTGTTCTCCACCCGCAAGCGCGCAACCCTGGTGGGCGCGCTGCTCGAAGAGATTAAAGGCGGGGTGCAGGAGCGCGTGGAGAGGTTTTTGGCCACCGTGGCGGGCAACGTGGATGCCGGCACGGTGGGCGGGGTGCGTGCGTGGGCGTGTGGGACCGGCACCGATTCACTTGCCGGCGATCTAGAGCAAGCCCGCAGCCTGTGGGATTCGGAGGTCAAAGCGCTTACCGCGCGCAAGGAAACGCTGCAGCACCGGCTGGCTGAGCTGGAGGCCAAGGTGGACCCGCACGAAGGCACCGAGAAGGCCGACGCCGAACTGGAACGCGAAAAGCGCAGCACCAAGGCGGCGGCGAAGCGCACCTCGCGCGACCTGGGCAAGCTGTTGCTCGATGATTACTGGATCAACTCCATGGAGCGCTACGGGCTGCTGCCCAACTTCACGCTGCTCGACGACGCGGTAGAGCTCGCCGTGGTGGTCTCCCAACTCAACCCGTCCACCATGCAGATCGACCCGGAGGCCTTCGAGCTCTCCCGCGGCGTGTCTTCTGCGTTGAAGGAGCTCGCGCCGGGCAACACGTTCTACGCCCGTGGCATCGCAGCCACCGTGGATGCGGTTGAGGTGGGCATGAACGGCGCGGACATCGAGCAGTGGCGCCTGTGCCCCGCCTGCTCCTACGGCGCGCCAATCACCGCCGGCGCTAGCGT
The DNA here is from genome assembly GCF_903645305.1 of Corynebacterium sp. Marseille-P4321. Taxonomy (GTDB): domain Bacteria; phylum Actinomycetota; class Actinomycetes; order Mycobacteriales; family Mycobacteriaceae; genus Corynebacterium. The sequence goes on from NZ_CAHJXO010000001.1 coordinate 23,518, forward strand.
TGCCGCTACCTCGTGCCCGAAGTGCGGCTCAGCGGCGTACGCGGACAAGGGCCAGGTGCTGCAAACGGTGCGCATGCGGCGGGTCTCCGCTGAGGGGGATCGGGCGCGCGCGATTATCGACGACTCCTCAGACGACCGCCACGCCCTGAGCTACCACAGCACCTTGAGCTTCTCCGTGCCCGAGGGCGGGCAGGGTGCCAGGTGGTTCCTCTCCCAGGGTTTCGGTGCGGAGTACCTGCGGTATGTGGACTTGAGCTGGTTCAACCTAGGCCGAGGCCCCGCGGCGAAGCGGATGCTCGCCGACCACGAGATCGACGCGCCGCTGTTTACAGTGTGCAACTACTGCGGCCACCTGGACTCGCAGAAGGGCTCCAACTCCAAGTGGGACCACCGCCCGTGGTGCCCGAAGCGCAAGGCGCTGCAAGAGGAGACGGTGACTGTTGCGCTGCACCGCACGCTGCGCACCCAGGGCGTGCTGCTGCATGTGCCGGTGCAGCTCACGGCGGGCGACAACGCCACCATCCCCAGCCTGACCGCCGCGATCAAGCTGGGCTTCAAGGAGGTCCTGGGCGGCGACCCGGACCACTTGGGTGTAGAGACGGTGAAGGTGTCGGATCGCCGCGGCAACACCGTGGACGCGCTGCTGATTCACGACAACGTTCCTGGAGGCACCGGCTACCTGTCCCAGTTCGCCTCGCCCGAACAGGTGCGCCGCCTGCTGGAGCGCGCCTTCACCAAGGTGGCCGACTGCGCCTGCAAGGACGACGAGCGCCTCGCCTGCCCGGAGTGCCTGCTGCCCTACACGCGCTCGAGCCTTATCGACGTCACCTCGCGCGCCGCCGCCGAACGTGCCCTGCGCTCCATCCTGAGCAACCAGGACCACCCCGCGGCGGACCTGAACCCGCTCGCGGTTGCCTGGGAAACGCAGACGCACGAGCCGGAGCTGGACCACGCCTCCAACCTGGAGGTCCGGTTCCGCGAGACGGTGCGCAAAGCCCTAGAAAACCGCCACGCTGTCGTGAAAGACATCCCCAACGCGGGCGGCGTGGAGTGGCTTATCACGTTCCCCGACGGCCAAGAGTGGTCCATGCGCGAACAGATGAACCTGGGCTACACCACCCCGGACTTCTACTTCGCGCAACGCAGGCGCCCGGACGTGCGCCCAGTGGCGGTGTACACCGACGGCGCCGCGTTCCACTACGCGCCGGCGAACTATCGCTTCCCCAGCGACATCGTGAAGCGAAACCGCCTGCACCACGAAGACAAGCAGGTGCTGCCGTGGAACGTGACCAACGCGGGCCTGGACTGGTTCGAGGCAGAAACCGCAGGTACAGCGGATGCGCCGCAATGGGTCAGCAAGGTCGCCGAGAACCGCGCACGCGCAATGGAGGGCATCGGCAACGACGAGGTCGCGTTCTTGAAGGCCTCCCCCGTCACCCAGCTTTTGCACTACCTGTCCAGCCCGGACTGGGCCGCCCACGAGCTTCTTGATAAGGCGCTGCTGCAGATGCTCAGCACCTCACTCGTTCCCAAGGTCACCCCGCAGGGGGCGACGCTGACGTTCCGCAACCAGATCGTCTTCGACGCGATCCCGGTTAAAGGGGTTGCAACACCGGTGCGCATGCGCGCAGATGCCGACGCGCCGGGCACGCTTACCGAGGACAACTGGCGCGAGTTCCTCCGCTTCGCCAACATCATCTGGCTCGCCGACAACGCCGTCACGGTGGCGGTGGGTGAGGTTGAAGTGGTGGAAGGTGGGCGCCCGGATGGCGTCGATAAGCAAGAGGCCCCTGTGCAAACCGGGCTGTGGGCGGAGGCGATCGAGGAGTTCGGGGACGAACCCGAGGTCGCAGGCGCGCTACGCACCCTGGCCGAGGCCGGGGCGCGCGAAACCGAGGAGATCGGCGAGGAGGTCGGCCACCTGCCCACAGCGGTGAGCTGGGTCGAGCACAAGATCGCGCTGCTTATCGACGCTGAAGGCACCCACCCCGCCGAAGAATCCACCCTGCGCGATCAGGGCTGGCGGTTGATGTACCCCGATACACTGTCCGCGACAACAATCCCGGCTGAGCTGCTGGGCAAGGAGTAACCCATGGTGACGTTCAGCCTGTACAGCGGCCTCAACCTCGACGGCGCGCTGCTTAAACCCACAATGAACTTCCTGCAGAAGCTCTCCGCGGACCCCGCCAACCCCTCGCTGCGCATCAAAACGCTGCAAGGCGCGGTGGACAAGCGCGTGCGCACAGGCCGCATCAACGACCAGTTCCGCGCGGTGCTCTTCGAGCTTCGCGACGCAGACGTGCACCACTTCGTCCTCGTCGACGTCGACTCCCACGACGAAGGCAACGCGAAAGCCGAACGCCTCGACCCGGCGACGCTACGGCTCGAGGTCAACCCGATCAACGGCATCACCACGCTAATCAAGGAGGAGCCGGCGGAGGTCTCCGCCTCGCAGGCGAAGGCCGAGGAGGCGGCCCAGGCTGCCGAAGCGCTGGCCGCCGAGCAGGCGAAGGCGATTGCGGAGGAGAAAGGGGTGGAAGCGGAGCTCGTCGTCAAGCGCACGCCCCCTCCCCGCGAAACCCTGGCCGCGTTCACGGCGGACGAGCTGTGGGAGGAGCTCGGCGTCGACCGCGCGCTGGCCGAGCAAGCCTTGGCGGCGGACAGCGAGGCGGAACTGGACGCGCTGCTTGAGGGCCGCCCGAAGTGGGAGCACGATGCGGTGCTGTCGCTGGCGGCGGGGTATTCGATTGGGGAGACGCGGGAGTCGCTGGGATTGCGCAAAGTCGACGCTTCCAGCGATGTTTCGGAGGATGCGCGCCTCATCGCGGGTCTGCGCGAGGCGGCTGCGGAGCTCGAGTTCGCGTACGTGGACGACGTGGAGACTAAGTCGCTGCGCAAGGTCATCGAGGCCGGGACCTTCGACCAGTGGCGCGTGTACATCCACCCCGAGCAGCGCCGCATGGCGGAGGGCGCCTACTCCAGTTCCGCGCGCGTGTTCGGCGGCGCCGGCACCGGCAAGACCGTGGTGGCGGTGCACCGCGCGAACAACCTGGTTACGGGGCGCGTGCCCGGCACGCAGGCCGACTCGCGGGTGCTTTTGACCACGTTTACGAAGGGGCTAGCGCAGGGATTGAAGTCCCAGCTCAACGCGCTGAACCCGTCGTACCTTGAGGCCGGTGATCCGGGCGAGCCCGGGGTGTGGGTGGACAACATCGACGCCGTAGTGCGCAAGGTTGTCTCGCTTGGCACCCCGGAGGAGACCGAGGAGGCGACGCGGCGCGTGCTCGGCGTGCCCGCGCCGCGTGTGCGCCCCTACACCGACCACGCCGCCCGCCAAGTATGGGAAGGTGCACTCGAGGGCGCGCCGGAGGACATGCCGGACGAGCTGGCGAACGAGACGTTCCTTCAAGCCGAGTACGAGACGGTGGTGCTTGCGGGTGGGATCACGACCTTGGCCGAGTACCTGAAAGTCGCCCGCACCGGCCGCGGCACGCCGTTGAGCCGCAGGCAGCGCAAGCAGGTCTGGGCGGTGCTGGAATCCGTGATGCAGACCCAAGCCATCGACGGGCAGCTGTTCTGGCCCACCATGTCCACCGTGGGCGCGGAGATCCTGGATGTGCACTACGAACGCGGCGGCGGGTCCTTGTTCGATCACGTTGTGGTCGACGAGGCGCAGGACTTCAACGCCGGCCACTGGCGCTTCCTGCGTGCCTGCGTTGCCGAGGGCCCGAACGACATCTTCCTCGCTGAGGACTCCCACCAGCGCATCTACGGCCAGCCGCTGACCTTGTCGCACTTCGGCATCTCCACGCGGGGCAGAGCTTCTCGACGGCTCACGCTGAACTACCGCACCACCAAAGAAAACCTGGACTACGCCCTGCGCATCTTGGTCGGCGGGGACGCGGAATTCCTGGATGCCGAGGGCGCTGTGGATTCCGTTGCGGGGTACCGCTCGGCGCGTTCGGGGCCTGCGCCGGTTATCCTCACTGCCGCTTCCGAAGAGGAGGAGTTCGCCGTCGCCGCCGAGCTGATCCGCGGCTGGCTGGAGACCGCCGAACAGACTGGTGACGAAGACAAGGTCCGCGTCGGCGTGATGTGCCGCACCCGCGGACAGCTCTCGCGCGTAGTCTCCGGGCTGGCCGATAACGGCATTGACGCCGTGCAGACCAAAAACGCCGAGCTGGCATCCCACGAGCAGGTCAGCGTGATGACCATGCACGGCGCCAAGGGCATGGAGTTCACCCACGTCATCCTCATGGGCGTGGGCAAGGCCGTCATGCCGCTGCGTTTCCAGCTGAAGAACCTGTCGGAGGAGGATGCCCGTTCAGCGTTGCAGCGGGAGCGCTCGCTGTTATACGTCGCGGCTTCGCGCGCCCGCGACGCGCTGGTGATCACGACGGTGGGCGAGCGCTCGGAGCTCCTTCCGGAGGGGTAGCTTAGTGGGACCCTTCGGTTGATTGCGCCGAGCTCTCCGGCAGCAAAGTTTGACGGTCGGCGTCGTCGCCTTCCCGATCTTCCCAATCCGCCAGCGTGACAGACGGGGCGTCCTGCAGGTGCCACATGGCCCTGCCGTTGGAACTACCACCGACGAGGAACGAGGCAGCCGCGGACGGGCTGGTGAACTCTACGTCATTGAGCAAAGTGGCTCTTCGTGATTGGGAGTGCGTAGGTTGTTTCTAGGCCCCTGGGGTGTGGCACAAGATATGGGGGTCCTTGCTGCGTTAAGGATGTAGGTGTTCAAGCCAATCCACAACACAACAAGGACCCTGCGATGCAGCCTAGTTCCAACATCGTCGCCGACACCATTTGCCGCACCGCGGAGCTCGGCCTGGCGATCACGAATGCCGCGCACAACGATGAGTGCACCGTCATCGAGTGCGAAGCTCTCGCCCCGATCAACGCGTGCCCCGCATGCGACCGGCCTGGTGTGCTGCGCGATCACGCCCACCGTGAACTGGTGGATTTGCCTGTCGTCGGGTTTCCCACGAAGCTGCGGGTGCGCCTGCCGCGGTATGTGTGCACCAACCAGGTGTGCCCGAAGAGGGTCTTCCGGGCTTCTCTTGCATGTGCTGATGACCGCTCGAAGGTCACCCACCGGGTGGTGCGCTGGATCCTACAGCGTTTAGCGATCGACCGGATGAGTGTTGCCGCCACCGCCAAGGCACTCGGTATCGGCTGGCAGTTGACATGCGATTTGGCTCTTTCTATGGCCAGGGAGCTCGTCGCTGACCCCGACCATTTGGCTGGGGTGCGCATCATCGGGGTTGATGAGCACAAATGGGCCCACAACCGGCGTGCGGCTGGCGGTGGGTTCGTCACCGTGATCGTGGATATGACCCACCAGCACACCGGTCAACCCGCCAGGTTGCTTGATGTCATACCGGGCAGAAGTGCGCACGTGCTCACCAGGTGGATCAACCAACGCCCGAAGGCGTTCCGTGACCAGGTGGAGGTGATCACCATGGATGGGTTTCAGGGCTACGCCACCGCAGCCGATGAGGCGCTTCCGCAGGCTACGCGGGTGATGGATCCGTTTCATGTGGTGCGTCTTGCTGGCGACAAAGTCACCTCGTGTAGGCAGCGGTTGCAGCGTGAAACCTATGGTCGGCGCGGTAGAACCAACGACCCCTTGTATAAGAACCGTCGCACCATGCTCACCCGCATCGACCTTTTAACCGGCGAGCAGCAACATCGCCTGGATGCGTTGTTCAACTACGATGACGATTACGCCGTGCTGCAAGAAACATGGCTGGTGTACCAAGAGATCATCGACTGCTACGACGACCCGAATAAGCGGCGTGCGAAAACCAAGATGCGCAGATTAATCGACAGGCTGCGCGGGCTTCGTCAAGCCGGGCTAACGGAGCTTGCCCAACTCGGGCGCAGCCTGCACAAGCGGCGCACCGACATCCTCGCATTTTTCGACATCGGCGCCTCCAACGGCCCGGTCGAAGCCATCAACGGGCGCCTTGAGCACCTGCGCGGCATCGCACTCGGGTTCCGCAACATCAACCACTACATCTTGCGGTGCCTGATCCACTCCGGAGGCCTGCAACCCAAGATCAACGCACTCTAAAACGCGAAGAGCCAGCAAAGTGTTGTCTTGAATTTGGTCTGTGTAGCGATCGCGGACTGCATGGACGCCACGGGGAGCACTCGGACGGAGATCCGGACGCACGGTAGACCCGCTGAGCACGAGGAAACCAGTCGAAGTGCGCTGCCCCAGTCCCTGCACGCCGTAGCGGGGAAGGGTGAGTTCAAACGTCGGTTCCTCTTCGTCGGCTGGCGTCACCGAAGTTCCAGCGGCGCTGGTGCCGCGCGATTTTGTGGAGGACGCCTTGGGCTGGAACGCTGAGATGCCCAGCGCACTGATGATGAGGTTCGTGTTCTCGATGAACTCGTCCAGCTCAGCCTGTGTCTCTTCGCTCACGCTTCCAGCGGACGGGGTGTTACCATTGGCAACTTCGTAACGGCCCGCCTTGATCGCGCGCTGGTGGAAGGCGTTCTCTAGGAACGTGATCTCGGTTGCGCCCCACGAGTCGTCCACCACCACTACGTAGATGATGCGGTTGAAAAAGTCCTTGTCTTCGCTTCGAGAGTGCTCAGCAGCTCGTGCAAAGGCGGCCCCGTTTTGGCGTGGCGCAGCCTGCCCGATGTAGATGCGCGGTTTGTCGGTTTCCGGGTTCGTGCCCACGAGGAAGTACACCGCAGGGTGGTTGAGCTCACTGCGCCGACGAAGCTCTTCGGAGTTGAGCTCGGTGCGCGGGATCGAATACACCCGCCCCACCCAGTTCCTAATCGATGCTTTAATCGGACCGTCGGCTGTTCCGTCCATCATGAAAAGCTGCAGCGTCTTCGGAGAACCCATGCGCTTCAGATTAATCGGAGCTCGTGGCTCAGGAGCGCGGGATCTTTTGCTTTCCGAAAAGACCGCCAAGGTTAGCCACCTAAGTTTGGTAATCTTTCGAACATGACATGGCCGAAGGTAGGTGTGGAGACCCTCCCTTGGTCCCCTGCGTACGAGATGTACTCTCGGCGGGCCGCGCGCACTGCCCCGCGTGAGTATCAGGCCTCGGTTGCGCCCTTTATCGCCGATGAGTCGCTGGAGCTCGCGGACGAAACTCGCGCACTGGTCGAGCAAGCGACAGTGGAGATCGTGCGTTTCGATGCTACCGACGCGCACCGTCTCATCCCGTTCACGCCGCTGCTGCTGCGCAGCGAATCCGCCGCGTCGAGCCGGATTGAGCAGCTCACATCGTCCGCGCGGAAAGTGCTTGAGGCGGAGGTGACCGGGCGTGGCAAAGGCAACGCGGCGTTGATCGCCGCCAACACTCGCCAAATGGAGCAAGCCGTCGAACGGGCCCGTGCAAGTGTGGACGGCATCGTCGACATGCATCGCATCCTTCTCGCGGAATCGGCGCCAGACATCGCGGGCAAGCTGCGGGAACAGCAGGTCTGGATCGGTGGCAGCGACTTTTCTCCCTCGGGGGCGGTGTTCGTACCGCCAGGGGCTGAGAGCGTCGAGAAGCTAATGGCGGATCTGGGGCGATTCATGCAGCGCACGGACATTCCCGCGCTCGCGCACGCGGCCGTGGCGCACGCGCAGTTCGAAACGATCCACCCGTTCGCGGACGGCAATGGTCGAACTGGGCGTGCACTTGTCCATGTGATGTTGAAAGAGCGTTGCTTAACGACGAGCTCCGCCCTCCCCATCTCAGCCGGCCTCCTTACCGATTCCGCTGGGTATTTTGCGGCACTCAACGCGTACCGCGACGGAGATGTGGACCCAATCGTGCAGCGTTTTGCCCGCGCCGCCGTCGAAGCGATCGAGCGGGGCTCCTGGCTCGCAGAAGAGTTGGAGGCGCTGCGCGATGAATGGGAGGAAACGCTCTCGGCCCGCGCGGACGCACTTGCGTGGCGGGTACTGGAAGTGTTGCTGCAAAGGCCGGTGTTGACCACGCGCGCGGTCTCGGCGGAATTCGGGGTGTCGGTGGAGACGGCACGCAACGCGCTCGAGCGGCTGGAGCAGGACGGCATTGTGGTATCGGCGCAGCTGGACAAGCGCCAGCGTGCTTGGCGCTCCCCCGATGTGTTGGCGGTGCTGGATGAGTTCGCGGAGATGGGTGGGCTGCGGGCGTAGGGGCGTCGATAAGCAACTGCGCGTCGCAGATGATGTAGGAGCCGCATGCGTTACGTGGACTACGACGAGAACCTCGCGGTTGCTCAACCGTTGCATCATCGCATCTCTTGATTGATGCAGTGATGCAACGTTAACGTAAGGCGCATGAGGACGACGATCAACTTCCCTACGAACCTGCTGCAGGGAGCGAAAGCAGAAGCGAAACGAAACGGGATGACGCTGAGCGAATTCGTCGTGGATGCGGTGCGTGCTGCGCTGGCGGAGGACGAACGCCGGAAGGATCCGGTGCGTGGCTCACTGCCCGTTTTTGATTGCGGCGGACCAGCCCTTGTCGATCTCACCGATAAAGAGGCGCTGTGGGAGGTTTTGGATGATCGTCCCTGATGTCAACATCCTCATTTACGCGTTCCATTCTTCTTCGCCTGGGCATGCCGCGGCTCGAAGTTGGCTCGAAGACGCGCTGACCCGGCGCGAGACCGTGGCCATCCTTGACGTCGTGGCTACTGGTTTCCTACGGATCATGACGAATCCCCGTCTCTTCTCCGAACCGCTTGAACCCGCCCAGGCGATGGCAGCGCTTGAGGCCGTGCTGGGAGCGCCGAATGTTGTCTTCCTGCGAGCCGGTGAATCAACGTGGGGCATCTTTAGGGAGCTGGTCGAGTTACACAAGTTGAGGGCTCACGACATCCCAGACGCGTGGATCGCCGCGGCGGTGATGAGCGAGGAAGCCACATTGCTTAGCGACGACACCGGGTTCGGCCGATTCCGTGAACTGCAATGGGTGACGTTGGCGGACCTCGTCGAATAGCCCCTGTACGCGTCAGTCACTTCCTACACTGGCCGCATGCGTTACGTGGTTTATGACGAAGCAATGGCAGCCCTTTCACCCGCGGCCGCGGTCGAGGCGATCCGCGCAGCCTTGACCGACGGCTTCGATCCCGCCTCGGACCCACAACGCCAAAAGGTCGCGCTCCCGCACGGAGAGATGCACCTGTTGCCGTCGGCGCTCGGCGGCTCAGTTGGGGTCAAAGTGCTCGGCATCCAGCCCGCCGGGTCCACGATCGATGTCCCCCTCGTGCAGGGCGCGTACCTGCTCATGGGCGGGGAGACGCTTACTCCGCAGTGGCTTATCGACGCCGCAGCCCTCACCACCCTCCGCACCCCAGCCGTTGCCGTGGCTGGTGTACTCGACCTGCTCCGCGCGACCGACGCTCCGTTGCGTGTGGTGATCTTCGGTACCGGTGCGCAGGGCCGGGGGCACGCGGCAACCATCGCGGACGTGCTGGAGGGGGTGCGCGACGTCACGTTCACGTTCATCTCCCGCCACGAACCAGACGGATTTCCGTACCGGTGGGTGCAGGCTGGAACGCCGGCGGCCGACCAGTGCGTTTCGGAGGCCGGGGTGGTAGTTACTGCTACGTCTTCGCCTACGCCCATCTTGGACGCGCGCAACCTGCGAGATGACGCGATCATCCTCGCGGTTGGGGCGCACACGGCGGATACGCGCGAGCTGTCGGAGGACGTTCTCGCCGGCGCCCAGGTTGTGGTGGAAGACCTTGGGGCGGCGCGTCGGGAGGCGGGGGATGTGGCCGTGAGCGTCGAGAAGCGTGCACTTGAATGGGGCGATGTCGCAGTGATGGCCGACGTGGTCCGCGGCGACGTGGCGTTGGACCCGCAGCGGCGTGTCGTGTTCAAAACGGTGGGCATGCCCTGGGAGGATCTCGCCGTTGCCCAGGCGCTTGTGGGGCGGCTGAGCTAAGGATCGTTCCGCACGGAAGCGACCGGTGTGGTCACGCGTTCAGGCTGCGGGTTGCGTAGGTGCTGCGCCGGTAACGGCGAGGGTGCCTGCCAGAGCGGGGGCGGGGTCGCGATAGCGCGAAACAGCGCCACAAAACGGCGTTAACTGAGTGCGGGGTGTGCGTTGTGCGCTATTGGGCCGCCGGGCGTGGTCGGCGGCGTGTCCACAGGCGCGACGACCGGGTTGGTTGGGCTTGTGGGGAGGCGGGGTTTGGTGGGACGTGGGCGTCGATAAGCAAACTGCTCTTTGTGCAACCTTTACCGTGTCGTCACCCGCTGTTCAGCGGGTCGCCATGGACAGGTCTTAGCTTCGAAACGTTGCTTCCTCCTGAATTGTTGAGGAGTTCCCGTCGCCATGAAAACGTTCCGTCAGAAGATCCGCACCAGCATCGCGGTTGCAGGTATTGCCTCCGTTGGTATGTTCGCCGCAGCATGCTCCGGGGATGCGTCCCAGGAAGCGTCGCAATCTGAAACTGCAGTGACGGAGGCGTCCGCCGCAACGGAGTCCTCCTCCGAGAACGCCGCGGGTGACGATGCATGTGGCAAGCTCAAGGACCTCAAGTGGCTGGACGAGAACCGCGAGCGTCTCGACGAGATGCTGGAGGAGCTCGGGGATTGCGGCTCCGACCCGGACCGCGATGACGCGCCGCTCGCACTGTTCGACTGGGACAACACGGTGGTGAAGAACGACATCGGTGAGGCGCAGACCCACTACGTGCTGCTCAATGACCTGGTGATTCAGCCCGAGGATTGGGCCGATGTGAACGAGTACTTCACGGAGCCGGCAGTGAAGGAGCTCAACGAGAAGTGCGGGGCGATCGCCAAACCGGGCGAGGTTCTGCCGACCAGCAAGCCGGAAGGCGCTGACTGTGCCGACGCGATCGAGACGATCATCGGGGAATCCGAGACCACCGCTGGTGAGAAGGCTTTCGACGGCTTCAACGCGCGCCGCATTCAGCCCGCCTACCTCTTCACCAACCAGCTGATGGCCGGCTACACCGAGGACGAAATCCGCAGCCACACGGAAAAGGCGCGCAAGCAGTTCCTCGACGCGGCTGAGGGCGAGAAGATCAAGGTGGGTACCAAGGAGTACACCGGTTGGATCCGCTACTACGAGGAGATCGAGGACCTGATCAACCAGCTCACCGCCCACGGCTTCGACGTGCGCGTTGTTACGGCGTCACCAGAGCCGATCGGCCAGGTGTGGGCGAAGGGCATCGGCATCCCGGCTGAGAAGGTCATGGGTGTGAAAGCGGTCCTCGACGGCGACAAGAAGTGGGGCTACGAGCTTGAGGAGTGCGGCGGCGAAGCTTCCATGACGTACATCGAGGGCAAGCGCTGCCGCGTGAACGAGGAAGTCCTCGGTATTACCGGCGAAAAGGCCTGGGATGTGGCTCCTGAGGAAAACCGCCAGGTGTTCGCCGCCGGCGACTCTGACACCGACGTCTCCTTCCTCTCCGATGCGACGCACCTGCGCCTGACGCTGAACCGCAACAAGGTCGAGTTGATGTGCAACGCGTACTTCAACGAGGACGGCAACTGGTTGGTGAACCCGATGTTCATCGAGCCTAAGGATCAGCTTGCCGACGGCTACGCTTGCTCCACCGAGGGTCGCATCGAGGAGGACGGTTCGAAGGGGCCGCTAATGGACAGCAAGGGCAACCCGATCCCGGACCAGGAAGACACCGTTTACGAGCTGAAGAAGTAAGCGCTCGTGCACTGGGGCGTTTGGAACCCCCACTGTTCTATTGGGAGCACCAAGCCGTATTAGAGCACGCCTATCGGTTTGGAGGGGCGGTTAGTTCTAGACGGAAGCGACCGGAGGTTCGTCGATAAGCGAATGTCCACTGTAATGCGCACCTGAAGGGTTAAGTTGCCGCGTGCGGTACCCTAAGCTGCCCGACATGGGGATTACAACTTGGAAAATTGGGGGGCGCCAGTTGCGCCCGGTAGTCGACTAACTTCGAGGTGCAGACTCCGTTTTGGGATCTGGCGGGGATCTGGCGGGGACCGAGCGGGGCGTGGAAGACCGGTGAGGTGGGCCAGGGAAACGTCGATAAGCAAGAGCCCGGAAAAGTACTGTGAAGGAATGACTGAGCAGCAGGCGGGCGAGGAATTCGACCTCGAGAACCTCTCCGAGGCGGACCGCGAACAGGTTAAAGAGACAGCCGAGGGCGACGATCCGGACGGGTCGACGATGTCGTGGGCGGTGACGCTGTTCGGCACGGCGGTGGGCGCGGGGATTTTGTTCCTGCCGCTCGACGCCGGAACGTTCGGCTTCTGGCCGCTTGCGATTGTGACGTTATTCATCGGGCCGCTGGTGTACCTGTCGCACCGCACGTACGCGCGCATCGTGTCCGGTTCGCCCGTGATGGGCATGGACGTGCTGCAGGTGGTCACGGCACTGACCGGGCGGAAGCGCGGGTTCGCCACGGCGGTGTTGTATTGGCTGGCGATCTACCCGACGGTGCTCATCTACGGCATCTCGATCACGAACACGGTCGACAGCTTCATCCAAAACCAGCTCGGCGGCGCGGAGCTGAGCCGCTGGGTGCTCGCCCCGATCTGCGTGGGTGTGCTGACCGCGGCGTTCGCGCTCGGGCAGAAGGCGACGCTGGCGCTGGCGAACTTCCTCGTGTACCCGTTGATTATCGCGCTGGCGGGCGTGTCGCTCTACCTCATCCCGCGCTGGGACATTTCGAGCTTCATGTCGTACGAATCGGATACGCCGATGTGGCAGTCGCTGCTGCTGATCCTTCCGGTGATGGTGTTCTCGTTTTCCCACATGGCGGCGCTTTCCCAGCTTGCGATCGATGTGCAAAAGCGTAACGACGGCGACGTCGACGCCACCGAAAAAGAAGTGACCAAAATCGAGTTGATCGCGTGTTCACTGCTCGTGGTGTTCACCATGTTCTTCGTGTGGTCGTGCGCGCTGGCGCTGGGCGCGGACGGGCTCGACGAGGCCGCCTCGCAGAACATCCCCGTGCTGTCCTACCTGGCCAACGAGACGGACACGCCGTTCATGGCGTGGCTCAGCCCGCTGATCGCGGCGGCCGCGATCTCTTCCTCCTACTTCGGGCACATGCTCGGCACGGAGGAGGGCACCACCTACATCATGCGTGTGGTGGCGCCGGATTTCGCGCAGCGTGTCGACGACCGCATCCTGCGCTGGATCATCAACCTCTTCGTGTTCGTCACCGCAACGCTCGTGGCCGTGCTGAACCCGTCCGTGATGGACATGATCTCGGTTGTCGGCGGCCTGTTCGTGGCGTTTCTGGTCTACATCGTGCCGTCGCTACTGTTCCGCAAGGCGTCCGCGTTCAAGCAGTACGCGAACCGCCCGGACACGCTCATCGTCGCCGCGGCCGGCATCGTGATCGTCGGCGTGACCATCTGGGATCTGTTCCGGTAGCAGCTAGGGATCCTTCTGCACGGCGGGCTGGGCCGGGGGTTCGTCGATAAGCGAATGTCCACTGTAATGCGCACCTGAAGGGTTAAGTTGCCGCGTGCGGTGCCTTAAGATGCCCGGCATGGGGATTAAAACTTGGAAAATCGGGGTCAAGGCGGCGGGGACGCACGTTCGTGGCCGGGTTATTGCGGCGAGTCCGTCGGGGGACCTCGACGGGTTCGGGAAGGAAGTCGGCGCGGAGATCGTCGACGCGATCAACCAAGCGGCAAAGCAGTGGCGTCCGCGGCGCAACACGTGGGCTGATGAAGCGGAGGCTGTGCAGACTCTCGCAAGCATTACGGTCATGGCGGCGCTGCCCCTATTGGGGATGCGGGAGGCAAAGACGGCGGAATCGCTGGCGTCGGCGGCGGGAATGATGGCGGATCTGTGCCGGGAAGCGCTGCTGCTCGAGCCGCGGTTTATCTGCCTGCACGCCCTGGTAGTGACCGCGCGTGAGCGGGCCAATGCGGGTTATATGCAAACCGCGCAGGAGCTGTGCAACGCCATCTCGTGGGCGCTCCCCCAACCCGTCGAGCGCGCCGGGGAGGCGGATCGGCTGATGCGGGTGGAGGTTCGAGATCTAGCGTTCCCGGAGCCCGGCGCCGCCCTGAAGGACGCGGGGCGCGCGGAACTCACCATGAGCGTCAAGTGCGACGAGGTGGATGGCAGCGAGGTGGGCAGGCACCCCAGTTGCATGTATTTCCCGATGCAGCTGTTCGCTCCCAGGCAGCCAGAGCCGGCGTTGTTTGTGGAGATGTGGGTTGGTGAAGTCCAAGTGATCGTGGAGTTGGAGACGAAACGCCCGGCCTACGGCGCGTTGCGGGACATGGTCTTCGCGGTGGAAGAGGTCGTTGAAGGTCGGCGCTTTGGTAGCTGGGGCCTGCAGCCGGCGTGACCAGCGGTCGTGTGATGGGCGGCGTCGTCGCCGCGCTTGTGATCCCTACCCAAGCTCGCGGATCGCACGTGCGGGAACGCCGCCAGTGTTGCCGAGGGCGTTGAACTCGCGGGTTAAGGCGAATGTTTGCAGATGCTGCGCCTGCGATTCACGGGACCCGGGCATGTACCAGGTGCCGGATCGTTCCGCGTCCATCCCGGTGTGTTCACCCATTCGGGCTGCGTTACCTGTACGCGTTGGCCCAGGCGCCGTTTTGGTTGTACGGGCTGAACCAGCCGTACAGGCCCAGGAGCACCGCGATGAGCACCAACACGCCGATGGTGCTGCCGATCTCGCTGCTGGTCTCAGAGGACTCGGAAGCGTTCTGGGCCAGCGCCGGTTGCATCGGTGCTGCGCCGGTGATGGCGAGGGTGCCCGCCATGGCAGTGGCGACCCAAGAACTGCCCACTGAAGTGAGCACCAAAAGTCTTCCGCGCACCCGCCACAGTTCCTACACTTCGCACTATGGAGTCAAAGACATGGAAAGTCGCGGTAAAACCGGCAGGCACGCAGGTGCGCGGCAAGGTCACCGTCGCCGCACGGTTCGGGCAATTAGATGAAGCAGGGATTGAGCTTGGCGACGCTATCGTGGCCGCCCTCACCCAAGCCGCCAAAAGCTACCGTCTAAAAGACGAATCGCAGCCGGATTCAGGCGAGGTTGCCGAAGAGCTGGCCGGCTATACGGTGATGGCGCAGTTCATGCTGGCTGCACAACAAAACGCAGAAACTCCCGATAGCTCCCGCTCCTTTGCCCGTCTTCTCGAAACGTGCTGCCACCACGCTCTCGTGCTGGAACCCCGTTTCGTCACCGCGTACGGGTTGGCCCGGACGATTCGCGAGCAGGTGGAAAACTTCGATTACGCGATGGTGGACCAGCTTTGCGGCATCTTAGAAACCTGCCTCCCCGAGATCGTTCGTTTTCCGGGTCAAGCGGAACGCGCGCTGCTAGCGGAATTCACGGATCCGGAGTTCGGCGAACCCGAAGGCGGCACGGCCGAAATGGACATGCAGATCCGCTACACGGAGCTGGAGGGCGCAGACGTCGATGCCGCAGTGCTCAGTCCTCCGGAAGGCTCGTTGCTCACACCCCTTCCGTTGTTCCAACCCGGCGAGCCCGAGCCGCGGCTCTTCGTCCAGATGGTGACGGATAAGGTGGAGCTCTTAATCGATCTGGAGGCGAAGCGCTCGGTGTACGGTGCGCTGCGTGCGATGCTGACCGCCGTGGAAGTGTTGGTGGAGAAGCACCAGAATTACCCGGCTTGGGATGTCGTTCAGGCGATTGCTAGCGCGAAGGCTGTTCTGCGGCTCGTCGATAGTGAAGCTTTCGAAGCAAACGACGACCTGCCCGCGGCGGTCCACGATGCGCTCGCCGAATCCGCAGACGTGCTCTGCGTGCTCGAGGGGACACCCTTCGATTACTTCGCCGATCTCGTAGCTGAGGCAGGAAATGAAATCGAGGATGGTGCCTCTCTAGAGGACGTCGCCCCGATTCTCGCCGCCGCCGGCCGCTGGTTGCCCCATGACGTACGCGACCTTGTTCCGCCGGGCGCGGACATACACCCCGACGAGTGGCCCGAAGTCATGCGCGCCCTCGAAGCCCAGGGGCCCGGGCGCATCGTGGTGGCGTTCTACGAACCGGAGGACAACCCCCTCGCCAAAGAATTGCCAACCGACTACCCGCCGTCCCTCGAGGACTTCAAGGTGATGGATATCGATCACCTCAGCAGCGACCTGTTCGGCAACCCCACCACCCAGGTCTTCTACGGGCCGTTCTAGTCTGGTCCTGCGGCCGGCCCCGTGGCTCTGCCCCGCTCTACTGCATGTGGGCGAAGCGGCCGTTCGGGTTGTACGGATTGTTCCAAGTAAACCACGGCAGGAAAAGACTCTCTGAACTTAGCACCGCACCGCGCCCGAAAGGCCGTTGCAGAAATCGGGTCCACCTTTTCGCTGCGGCGCCACTACCAGTCTGTATTAGTTCAGTGCATGTCTCAGATTCTCGATTTCTGCAACAAGACCAACGACGGGCAAAATCGAGCGGCCGTCCCAGTGTGGAACGGCCGCGCGTTAAGGTGTCACGAAGGCGAACTAGAACGGCAGGTGCTTCTGGATGTACGGGAGCAGCAGCGGAGATGCCGCGGCCGCTACCCCAGCAATCGCGAGCAGCACGGTGCCGATAATGATGCCAGCCTTCTCGGCACCCGCGACCGGGGCGCTCTGGAAGTCCTTCCCTTCGGCGCATGCCCGCACGGCGCGGAGGTTGTTCGCGTAGCGGATATCGTAAGCGTAGGTGCCGTCCGACGAGCCGAGGGCCTCACCCCAGCGCGAGGAGGCCACGAACGCATCTGGGTTACCTGGTTCAGCGTAGTACTGCCAGTGGGCCTCCTGGGGGGTGAAGTTCTTGGAAATGGGGTCCTCGTCGCTGAGGAAGCCCAGGTCGGTAGCGTCGTCACGAACGATTTGGCAGTAGCCGTCCGCGGTCATGGTATTCGATGCGGCGCCAGCCATCGGCGCGACGAGGGACAGGGTCGTGGTAGCAGCGACGGCCGCAGCAGCGATCTTCTTCACGGAAAACTCCTAGATTGTGGCAGCAAATGGTTGAGCTGGTTTTATAAATAACACCGATCACCACGGCTGTCCTGGCGAAGACGGGGGTAGCGGGGGTAAAGTTCGCGATGCATACGGCTCACTTGCGTTCCGGAACTTGCCGTATCGCTTTTGGCCCGAAGTACTGGCCAGCTGATATGCGTCGGCGGTCGTCCCATTTTCCGCGAGCTGAACGGCTGCTCCGCTGGACAACAAAAACGCGGCCGACCCAAGTGGGACGGCCGCGCGGAAGTGCGCCTAGAACTAGAACGGCAGGTGCTGCTGGATCATTGGAGCGACGATCGGTGCAATGGCACCGATGACCGCGAGGATGACTCCGATGATGATGCCGGCCTGCTCCCAGGTGGTCATTTCTTTGGACTTGTAGTCCTTGCTGGCCTTGCATGCCTGGACGGCGTCGATGTTGTTTGCCAACGCGATGAGTTCCGGGTCGGATGAGCCGAATGCCTGACCAAGATCCGCCGACGTGCGAACCAGGCCAATGTTCTCGTCTGCGAGGGCTTTGCGGATATCCCGGTTATCGTCAACCTTGTTGGGTGTGGTGGTGACGCGACCTACACCCTCCAGGTAAAGGGTGCATGTCTCATTCCGGCCAGAGCCGCTCATCGTGTTCGAAGCGGCATCCGCTGCCGGTGCGGCGGCAAGGGAAACGGTCATGGTTGCGGCGACGGCCGCGGCTGCAATCTTCTTCACAGCGACTCTCCTAAAGGGTGACAGGGAACTGACAGGTTCAAATATGAATAGAACCATACTCGACGGGTGTCGGGAAACGGTGGGGGTAACGGGGGTGGAAAATTACCATTTGTCCAGTGCAAAGCGACTATCAGCTCGCGACAACCCCAGTGGAGTACGCTCGGCCCCGCACATCACGAAGTAGGTGTGACGGGGCAGAAGTTCGGCGAGACGTTCATCGCGGCGAGTGAAAACGTGGTGCTTTCCGACGTCTCCGACCAACCTATCCAAATGTTTCGTTGGGGGATTACGTGGTGGGGGCGGAGCCGTCGCAAAGCGCGCGCTCTATTTACAACCTGTTTGAATGTCCCGATTTGGGCGATGCTGATCTTTAACACGGTGCTGAACACCAGCGCGGCGCGACCGGGATGAGAATTCCGGACAAATCGCTGAGCTGCGAAAACGGCCCCGTCCTAGATCTCTCCCGCTCACCTGCTCCTCCACCCAGCGGGCCCGCGTATTCAGGTTTGCTCGCCAAACCTGAATAGCCTTTGAGCATCTGCGCTGTTACCCCACGTCGCAATACCGAGATGCCCTTGAATACCTCCGAAAATCGCCCGCGGATTCAGGTTTGGCCCTATGGTCCGCATCGTGTCTATACCCACCTATCTCTCCCGTTCCCCGTTTCGCCCGCGCCCGCGCCCCAATCCCTGGGCGCCCGCAGCAACGGCACAGATTAGACTGGCCAACTATGACTGAGGCGAACTCCAACGCGACCAACAACGCGAACCCGAACGCGGCTAACGCGGTGACCGCGTCTTCCGGCCCGGCGCACCGCTACAGCGCGGGGCTGGCGAACCAGATTGAGCAGAAGTGGCAGCAGTACTGGGCTGATAACCACACGTTCTACGCGCCGAACCCGGTGGGTGACCTCGCCACCAATGAGGGCGAGCTGCCGCAGGAGAAGCTCAATGTGCAGGACATGTTCCCCTACCCTTCCGGTGCGGGCCTGCATGTTGGCCACCCGCTGAGCTACATTGCCACGGATGTTTACGCCCGCTACAACCGCATGTTGGGCAAGAACGTGCTGCATACGCTGGGGTACGACGCGTTTGGTCTGCCTGCGGAGCAGTACGCCATTCAGACGGGTACGCACCCGCGCACGACTACTGAGGCGAACATCAAGAACATGCGCCGCCAGCTGGCCATGTTGGGGCTTGGCCACGACCCGCGCCGTTCGGTGGCCACCACGGATCCGGAGTTTTACAAGTGGACGCAGTGGATCTTCCTGCAGATTTACAACGCGTGGTTTGATGAGGAGCAGCAAAAGGCACGCCCGATCGAGGACCTAGTGAAAGACCTCATGACTGGCGCGCGCCAGACCAAGGACGGGCGCGATTTCCGCGAGCTTTCCACGGAGGAGAAGCACAAGGCTATCGACGAGTTCCGTCTGGTCTACCTCTCCGAATCCATGGTCAACTGGTGCCCGGGCCTCGGCACGGTGCTGGCGAACGAGGAGGTCACGGCAGATGGTCGCTCCGAGCGCGGCAACTACCCGGTGTTCCGCAAGCGCCTGCGCCAGTGGATGATGCGCATCACCGCGTACTCGGACCGCCTGCTCGACGACCTTGACCTGTTGGATTGGCCTGAAAAGGTCATCTCGATGCAGCGCAACTGGATCGGCCGCTCCCGCGGCGCCCAGGTGACTTTCTTGGCGGAGGGCCAGGACGGGCAGCAACGCCCGATTGAGGTCTTCACCACCCGCCCCGACACGCTCTTCGGCGCGACCTACATGGTGCTTGCACCGGAGCATGAGCTTGTCGACGTTCTCTTGGCACCCTCCTACCCGGAGGGCACCGACGAGCGCTGGACGAATGGCCAGGCCACCCCGCGCGAGGCCGTGGATGCCTACAAGCGCGCCATCGCTGCGAAGTCCGACGTGGAGCGCCAGGAGAACAAGGAAAAGACTGGTGTGTTCTTGGGTGCGTACGCCACGAACCCGGTCAATGGCGAGCAGGTGCCGGTGTTTATCGCGGACTACGTGCTCACCGGCTACGGCACCGGTGCCATCATGGCGGTGCCGGCGCACGACGAGCGCGACTACGAGTTCGCAGGAGTCTTCGGCCTGCCGATCGTCCCGGTGCTTGACGGCGATGTTTCCGAGGAGGCGTTCACCGGCGACGCGTCCCACATCAACTCGGCCAACGATTCGGGCTTGGATCTCAACGGCCTGGGCAAGGAAGAAGCCATCGACAAAGCGATCTCTTGGCTGCGTGACGAAGGGGCGGGCCAGGAGAAGATCCAGTACAAGCTGCGCGACTGGCTGTTTGCCCGCCAGCGCTACTGGGGCGAGCCTTTCCCGATCGTCTACGACGAGAACGGCCAGGCGCACGGCCTGCCGGAGGACATGCTCCCGGTGGAGTTGCCGCAGGTGGAGGACTACAACCCGGTTGCCTTCGACCCGGACGACGCGGACTCTGAGCCCGCTCCCCCGCTAGCGAAGGCCACCGACTGGGTCGAGGTGGAGCTCGACTTGGGCCACGGGAAGCAGAAGTACTACCGGGATACGAACGTGATGCCGCAGTGGGCGGGTTCTTCCTGGTACCAGCTGCGCTACATCGACCCGACGAATGACCAGCAGTTCGTCGATAAGCAAAATGAGGCGTACTGGACGGGCCCGCGCCCTGAGACCCACGGCGCGAACGACCCGGGCGGCGTGGACCTTTACGTCGGTGGTGTGGAGCACGCCGTGCTGCACCTTTTGTACTCCCGTTTTTGGCACAAGGTGCTCTACGATCTCGGCTTCGTCACCTCGAAGGAGCCGTACCGCCGCCTGTTCAACCAGGGCTACATCCAGGCCTACGCCTACACGGATGCCCGCGGCGTGTACGTCCCGGCCGCCGAGGTGGAGGAGCGCGACGGCAAGTACTTCTACCAGGGCGCCGAAGTAAACCGCGAGTACGGCAAGATGGGCAAGTCGCTGAAGAACTCCGTCGCGCCGGACGATGTGGTGGCGGAGTACGGTGCCGACACCCTGCGCGTGTACGAGATGTCCATGGGCCCGCTGGACACGTCGCGTCCGTGGGCGACGAAGGACGTCGTCGGCGCGCACCGCTTCCTGCAGCGCCTGTGGCGTCTTGCGGTGAACGAGGAGACGGGCGAGCTCGCGGTCACCGAAGCCGAGCTCACTGACGACGACGCGAAGCAGCTGCACCGCACCATCGCGGGCGTGCGCGAGGACTACGAGGCACTGCGCCTGAACACCGTCGCCGCGAAGCTCATTGAGTACGTCAACTACCTCACCAAGACCTACCCGTCCGGCGCCCCGCGCGCGGCTGTCGCACCGCTGGTGCAGATGGTCTCCCCGCTCGCGCCGCACATCGCGGAGGAGCTGTGGGCGGCACTTGGCAACACCGGAACGATCACGTTCGAGGCGTTCCCCGACTTCGATGAGCAATTGCTTGTCGACGACACCGTGGAGCTGCCCGTCCAAATCAACGGCAAAGTCAAGGCCCGCATCGACGTGCCTGTGGACGCCTCGAAGGACGCCATCGAAGAAATCGCGCTGGCCGATGCCCGGGTCACGGAGCTCACCGCCGGCAAGAACGTGGTGAAGACCATCGTGGTGCCGGGCCGCATGGTGAACCTGGTGGTGAAGTAGCCCCGAACTAGCGCTCAACTAGAGCCGGGGCTTCCCGTCACCTCGCTCCCAGGGTCGTGTCATAGTCGCCTGTTACTATCCGTGAGGAAATAGCCAACAAGCGAAAGTAAAGGACGTGTAGCTTTGTCCACCCCTTACAACGGCGGCGGCAGTGAGCCCAATGACCCGCTCGAGCCGAACGGCCAGAATGACCCGGCCGGCTACGAGCCGTACCCGGACCTGCCCGCAGGCTCCCACCCGGAGAACGACCCGTACCCGGCCTACGGCGAGGCCAACCCGGCCAGCCCGGGCTACCAGGACTACCCGGCCTACGGCGAGACCAGCACCGGCGCCTTCGGTGGCTACGACGAGTACAGCGCGTTCGACGTGAACTCCGCTGCTGCCGCCGCGGGTGCGTCCGCGCTGCGTTTCCACGGCGAGCAGCTCACGGACAACGTCCCGGGCGACGGCCAGTCCCCGCACCCGATCAACGACCCGGAGTCGAACGGGTATTTCCACACCAAGGGCACCGGCAAGGTCAACGTCTTCGAGGCGCTCGGCTGGGGCTTTAAAACGACGTTCTCCAACGCGAAGCTGTGGCTTGTCCTCGGCCTGATCTACCTGGTCATTGCGGCGGTGCTGCAGTTCGTGCCGGGGTTCGGCTCGATGCTCAGCTCGCTGGCGATGTTGTTCTTCGTGCCGTGGGTCGCGGCTGTGGCGCTGCAGCAAACACTCGCGCGCGACGTGAACTTCAACAACGGCAAGGCGCCGGCGTACGGCAAGTCCATCGGAATGATGGTGGTCATGGGCCTTTTGTGGTCCGTGCTGAGTCTGGTGCTGTTCACCGTGTTCGGCGCGGCCGCGATGAGTGATATTGACCTGAACGCGCTGCCGCAGTCGCCGGAGGAGATGTCCAGCATGACTCCGGAGGAGATGTTCGCGCTGATGCGCCCGCTGCTCAGCGCGATGGGGCTTACGGCACTGGTGAGCCTGCTCTTCGCGCCGTTTATCTCGCTGCAGCTGTACTACGCGGCGGACAACAACGGCTCGTTCGGCTTCGCGTTTGCTGAAGGCTTCAAGGCGGGCGCGCGCAACTACGTGAAGCTGCTGGGCCTGGTGGTGCTGTGCGTGCTCATCGCGGTCATCGGTGCGGCGCCGTTCGGCCTGGGCCTGATCATCGCGATGCCGGTCGTGCAGCTCACCTTGGCGTACGCGTACCGCCAGATTTCGGCAGGCCCGGTGCCTACAGAGGCGTAAGTGGGGAGCAGTCGCTTATCGACGAGCTCCGCTTTCCTCACCACCCTCCTCGTCGTCCTCGCGCTCACGGTGGGCAAAGCCTTCGTGAGCATGCCGGGGCTGTGGGAGGCAAGCGCCCACCAGGTGCGCGAGCTGCGCCTTGTGCCACTGGAGACGTTCCGGACGTACCTCGTGTGGTGGGGGCCGTGGTTGAACCTCGTCGGCAACGTTGCCTTATTCGTGCCGGTGGGGTTCGTCGCGTATCGGGGGTCCGTGGCCAAAGCGGCCGCAGCAGGCGCGCTTTTGAGTTTGGGGATTGAGGTGGCGCAGTACGTCTTCGCCCTCGGCTACAGCGATTTGGACGATTTGCTGTTTAACTCGGTGGGGGCGTTTGTGGGGGCTTGGTTGGCGTCGATAAGCAAAAGCTCCTGGATGCTCTGGGGGCTCACCGCGCTGAACGCGGTCGTGCTTACCGCCTACCTGGGGCTAGGGTTGAGGCCATGAGCGAACGCGGATGGTTTACCCGGCAGGTCTTCCCTACTGGCGATGAGCCGGATCCGCGCTTCACCCTGGCCAACGAACGCACCTTCCTCGCCTGGACGCGCACCGCCCTGGCGTTCCTGGCGGGCGGGATCGCGCTCGAGGCGTTCGAACTGCCCGGCATTGAACCCGCGGTGCGCTCCGCCATCGCCGGGGTGATCATCTTGCTCTCCATGGCGATCTCCGCCGGTGCCGCGGTGCGCTGGGTGCGGGTGGAGCGGGCGCTGCGCCACGACGAGCCGATCCCCGCGCCAGCGATCGTGCCGCTGCTGTGCGTAGGCGTGTTCATCGCCGCCGTGGTGGTCGGGGTGAGCCTGATCTAATGCGCGCGCCCATCCCCGTCGCCGACACCGGCCTGCAGCCGGAGCGCACCTCAATGAGCTGGACGCGCACCGGGCTCGCCGCGCTGGTGTGCGCCGCTACCCTGCTGCGCTGGTCACCGGCGTACCCGGGGCTTATCGTCGCGGCGATCGGGGGCTTGGCGGTGGTGGCGGTGGCCATCTTCGCGCTGAACAGGCGTGCGTACCGGCACGAGGCGGACTCGATCGCGCACGAGCACTCGGAACCCAACACCGTGTCGGTCGTGCTCACCACGTGCGCGGTGTGCGCGGTGGGAGCGCTGGCGCTGTACCTGGTGTCCGCGCCGGTTTAGGCCGGGTTAGGCCGGTTCAGGCAGGTGTAGCGCCCGCCCTGGCCTTAGTCTCGGTCTTAGTCTTGGGCCCGGTAGGCGTCCAGCATCAGGCCGATGAGCTTCTCGCCTTCGTCGGTGAGCCACCCGCCGTCTGCTGGGTCGTCGGAGACCAGCACGGCGAAGTAGAACATTTCCAGCCACACCAATCCCCCGCCGAACCACTCCGGGGGCTCGTCGCTCACGTCGGCGAGGAACTCGACCAATTCGCGCCAGTAGTCGGCGCCCAATAAGTGTTCCCATCCCAGGCGCAGCGGTTCCGCGAGAAAGGCGATCAGATCCTCGGCCTCGAAGAACTTCTTCC
Organism: Corynebacterium sp. Marseille-P4321; assembly: GCF_903645305.1. Taxonomy (GTDB): domain Bacteria; phylum Actinomycetota; class Actinomycetes; order Mycobacteriales; family Mycobacteriaceae; genus Corynebacterium. The sequence continues at coordinate 47,521 of NZ_CAHJXO010000001.1, forward strand.
CCAGCTCGGATAGCACGAGCTCGCCGGGGTGTTCCTCCACCAGCCCGGTGCCGATGAGGAAGGCCGCGACCGCGTCGTCGTCTTGGAACTGCAGCAGCGCCCGGACCATTTCCGCGGTGGATTCGTCACGGATGAACTCGTCGGCGAATGGCACGGGGCGGCGGAAGAGCTTGAGCAGCAGGGTAAACATTTCCGCTGCGGTCGGCTCGTCGCCGGTCTCGTCCAGCGCGTCGAAGCCGGGGAACGCGCCTAGATCAACGGCCGGGTCGCCCGGGCCGTCGCCAAGCAGCTCGTCGAAAAACTCCGTCACCGCGGAGATCAGCGTCGGGTTGCGCTCCGGGTGCGGGTCGAGGTCGAGCACCTCGCGCAGCTCCGGGCGCGCGTGCAAAAACGCGTCGAAGTGGTCCGCAAGGCCGCGGCCCTGCGGGTCCTCCTCGGCGGCTGCGGCGGCCTGGTCGAAGAACAGCTCCTCTGCCACGTAGCCGATTCGGGTGGCCACCGAGACCGGGTCCGCCACCGTGAGGCGGTCCAGCACGCGCTCCGGCGCCATCACGGGCAGGAAGCTGAACATCAGCGGGATGACTTCCAAGTCCGGCTCCACACCGGCGGCCAGGCGGCGCGCCTCCGCTCGGAATTGGGTCATCATCTCGGGACCGGAACAGGCTTCGACGACGTCGGGCCCGGCAGCGTCGACAAGCATTGGCGTCGGGCCCTCCAGCTGCGAGGGGCCGAGCAGCTCAACGTGGATGTTCCAGTTCGCCGACGGGTCGTAGACGTAGGTCATCGGCTCCATGTCGCCCACCAACATCTCGTCCTCGTCGCGCTCGTCAAGCCCCGGCACCTCCGCGAACACGTCGCGGGTGGTGCCGTGCTGGCCGACGAACAGGTGGGTGGCCGCGCCGGAGAACCCCAGCGCGGCGTCGATGATCTGGGAGAGCTCGCCGAGGGTGATGTCCTCTTCCACGTTCACACAGCGAGAGATCTCGGGCGAGGAGCCCTCCACGATCATCAGCACAGAGACGGTCATACGCCACAGATTACGCGATGAACATAAACGCGCACACGACAGAAGTGATGGTGCCGGCCAGCATCGGCACGATGGTGCGGCGCACAATCTCGATCGGGTTGACCTGCAGCGCACCGGAGACGATGAGCACGGCAGCATTCACTGGCGACGCCTGACGCATCAAGTTCGACGCCGACCAGATGGAGGTGAGCATCTGCGGGGCGTGCACCGCGGACTCCGCGGCAATACCCGGCACCATCTCGGAGAACGCGAAGTACGGAGCCACGCCGGAACCGGTGAGCATAGCCATCAGGCCAGTCGCCGCCACGAAGATGAGCACCATGAGCACCGCAGCGCCGGAGGACGCCTGCGCGATGGAGGTCAGGCCGTCGATCACGCCCATCTGCGTGATGCCCTCCACCAGGATGGCGGCGGCCACGATGAGCGAGACCACGCCCGCCGCGCCCTCGCCGAGGCCCTTGAAGAAGTCCTGCAGGCTGTCCACGGCGTAGTTCACGTCGCGCAGCCGGATCGCCTCGATGATCATCGTGACAATGAGCGAAACGACAGTCACCGGCAGGATGTCCGCCTCGAAGGAGACGACGCCGGCGCGGTTCAGGATTGCGGAGATGATGATCAGCAGCAGCGGCAGAAGCGGCAGGATGGCGTAGAAGCCGGGCAGGCCCTCGGCGCGCTCCACGGCCTCGCGGATGCGGCGGTCAGACTCGTTCTCCTTCGCCGCCTCCAGGTCCACGTCAGCGACATCGCCCGCACTGTCTGCACTGCCCGAGCCACCGACACCGGCGTGGGCCTCCACGGCGGCCTTCGCCAAGTCCTTCTTGTCGCAGCGGTGCTGCCACCACATGTGCGTAAATGCCACAACCACCAGCGCGGGCACCGTCGCCTTCGCCACGTTGCCGAAGGTGAACTCGGTGACCGTCATGCCCACCAGGTCCGCGCCGTGGATCAGGCCCGCCTCCAGCGGCGAAGGCGCGATGGTTGAGGAGGTCACCACAATCGCGCCGACGGTCAGCGGGGTCAGGCCCGCGGCGATCAGCGCGGGCATGAGCGTCGCGACAAGGAGCAGGGACAGTGCGCTTGCCGACGGCACCACCAACGACAGCAACGTACCCACCGCAAACCCGATCGGCACAAGCCAATAGGAGCCGTGGAAGCGGCGCAGCGGCGCGGACAGCGCGACGACCGTCTTCGCGTCGGCACCGATGTGGCGCATGTAGCCGACGAAACCGAACAGCACCATAATCGCCATACCGGTGCCGGAGAAACGCGACTTAAACAGGGACTCGATGATGAGCAGCTCGTCGTAGAACGCGTTGCCCGAGGACTCGATCTCCTGGGTGGAGAGGGTGACCCGGCCGGTGGCCGCCGCGATCATGAGGAGTAAAACACCCACGGCGAAGATCGCGGAGGCGGCGTGGACTTTCTTGTAAATGAAGTAGCCGACGGCGGCGATTGCGGCCACGGCGATGAGAATAAATAGCACGGGCTAAGTATGAACTCATGCGTTACTTATCGCGACCTATCGCGCCCGTTTCTCCGCGAGTGTGCCCGAGTTCTCCCCCAAACGTGATTTGGCTTAGGGGCAGCCGCCGATAAGCAGCGCGTGCGCGATGCCGCGGCCGCGGTTCTCAATACCCAAGTGCTTGCGGCCGGCACCCAAAATGCCCGCGGAACGCTCCGGCACCGGGGTGCGGTTGAAGAACAGGTCCGCGTCCGGGCTGATCAGGGCGTGCTCCAAATTCTCGTCCACCGCGACGGCGATCTCGGTGTCCGGCGCGAGCGTGAGCTGGGCGAGCAGCACACAGTCGTCCTCCGCGATCTTGCCGGTCTGCCCGAACAGCTGGCCCGCGAACACGAAGCCTTCGCCCGCGACGGCCGTGGTGACGTCGCGCAGCGTGAACGGTTCCGGCCTTGCCCGCTGGGCTTGGGGTGGGACCGCGTTTTCGTCGATAAGCAACTGCGCCTGTGCCCGCTCCAAATCGCCGTTGAGGCGAGCGGTGCCGTCGTGGCGCCACAACACAGTGGCGCAGCCCTTCGGGGTCTGTTCGGGTGCGTCGGTGCCAACCAGGAAAGCGACGCCGCGCCACGGCCCTGCATTCACCTCAAGAAACGACATAATCCAAACCCTACCTGCTTCCCTTAGGATGAACGAATGTTTTACACAACCGCTGGCCCCGCACCCGCTGAACCCGGGTTGCTCGCGCGCGAAATCGACCGGCGCACCGGCATCGCGGACCTGCCGCCGCAGCTGACCAGCCTTGCCCTGGGCGCCGGCGACGGCTACCTCGCCGCCGACCTCGAATTCGTGCGTGAACTGCGCGAAGTCGACCCCCACGTCGTGGCTTTCGCGATCGGCGAGACGTTTTTGGTCACCTCGGTGCAGGAAATGGGTGCCACCATGCTGCGCGGCGATGACCTAGTGCGCGTGCCGCACGGCATCTTCCGCGTGCCGGCGTGGGGGCAGCGCACCTTCTTCGCGGGTGCGATGGCCGAGTTCGTGGGGCGCCACGTGGAGCTGGCGGAAGCGGGGCGTTTCGTTGAGCCCCGGCGCTTCCGCAGGCGGGTGGGTGAGCGGCCCGCGTAAGGCTACTGGGGTTACCGCAGCTTGGGGCGCGAAAGGAACGACAGCGTGACAAACGCCGCGGCGCCCAGCGCCAGCGTGGACAGCAGCGTGCCCGCCAAGAACCCGGCGTCCACGGTCGCGGCGCCGAGGGCGGAACCGGAGGCGATACCCACCTGGAACGTCACCACGTAAATGGAGCTGGCCAGGTCCTGGTTCCGGCGGCCGGCGTGCAAGAAGATCGTGGTTGCCACCGTCGGCAACGCGCCCGCGGCAACACCCAGCACGGCGACCGCGAAAAACATCAGCACCCCGGAGCCCACCTCCAGCGCGCCGATGCCGATCATCGCGGCGAACACGAGCAGGCCCGCCGCCGCGGCGTTGAGACGGATCATGCGCATGTCCACGCGCTTGCCCGCCCACATCACGCCGATCAGGCCGCATGCGCCGTACATGCCCAGCCCCACCGGCACCAGCCCATGGCCCGCCGTCTCGCTGATCAGCAGCGCGAGGTAGGTAAACGAGCAGAAGATCGCGGTCACTGCCAGCACGAGGTACAGCATCAGCGATGGGATGGCGGAACGGGTGGAGCCGGAGGAGGTATCGGCAACCGGTCGCTTCGCCGGCATGCTGGGCAGCGAGTAGCACAGCAACACCACTGCGATCACCGCGCCCACGCCGAGCACCCAGGTGGCGCCGCGCCAACCGATCCAGCCGCCGAGTGCGGTGGTCATCGGCGCGCCAACCACCGTGGACATCGTGGAGCCGAGCGAGACCGCCGCGACCGCTTTGCCCGTCTGCCCCGGTGGGGCGATGCGCGCCGCCATCGGGTTGACCAGCGACCAGAACAACCCGTGCGTGAACGCCGCCGTCACACGCCCCGCGGTGAGCACCAGGTAGCTCGGGGCGAGGGCTTGCAGCACAACTCCGCCCATGAGGAAGAACAGGGTGGCGATAAAAAGCGGGCGCCTATCGACGCTTCGAGTCACGTGCATCAGCGGAATCGTCACCACCGCAACGAGCCCCGCGTAGATACTCATGAGCAGGCCGATTCGCCCCTCCGAAACCCCTAGGTCCGCCGCCATTGGCGAGATGAGGCCGACGGCGAACATCTCGAAGTTGACGTAGATAAACGCGGCAAAACCCATTGCCGCGAGCGGGACAATGGGAAACTTCTGCTGGGTTGCGGGCGAATTCACCCGGACAAGGTACGGCTAGCTGGCAAACAGCGCAAACGCAGCGCCAGCGATGCCGAGTGCGGCGAGTACGGCTGCGATGATGCCGATTACGGCGCCGGTGTCGAGGTTCTTCACCGAGCTCTGGCCGGTCGGTGCTGTGGTGTCGTTCTCCCCGTCCTTCTCACCGGCCTCTTCTTCTACATTCTCTTCGCGTGGCTGTGAGGAGCCGACGCCGTCGTCGATGGCACCGTCTATGGCCGTGTTGTCAGCAAGCGAGGCACCACTATATGTGGTGGTCGTTTCGGCAGTGGGGAACGCCACCGCGCCGCTCTTGCCCCGTGCGCACAGCACGCGGGCGTTTTGGAACGCGTTCTGCACCTGCTGCGCCTTACGCGCGTTCGCCACGGTTGCAGACTGGTCGAAAGCCTCGACCCACGCCTCCAGCTGTTCGCTGTCCATGCCCGGGTACTGCTTTTTCAGATCGGCAAGCAGCTGGGTGCTTGACGGAATCGCCATGCCACCGTCGTACAGGTCGGTCTCGCGCGGTGCGTCGATGTAGCCCTCGGTCAGGGCGATCTCCAGGTCTGCCTGGAAGTTACGTTGATCGAGGCCAGTATTCGGGTCCGTGAACGCCTCTTCAATCAATTCGTCCACGTACCAGGAAGCGGCGGCCTCGTCGATGCCCTTTTCTTTCAGGTGGTTCACCAGAGTAGAGATGAACCCTTCTAGGTCGTCGATCACGATTGCCTGAAAAGTAGGGTTCTGCAGTCGCTTGCGCGTAGCGTCGCCCAGTTTCTTCGCATCCGGGAAAGTAACCTCGAAGGCGTCGAGCCATGCTGTCTCGATGAAAGAGGCGTCGTTTACAAACTCAACCTCTTCGACGAACGCGCGCTCCTCGTCGGTGAACTGGATTTCGCAGCGGTTGAAGTTCGATCCCTGCGTGGCCTCGATAGCAACGGGCCCGCTCACGACAGCCGCCTCAGCGGGTGCGACGGTGGCGACGCCGGCGAGTAGTGCGGCCCCGCAGACCGTGGCTGGGATTCTCGGATTGCTCAACACGCGTATGAGCGTAGCGCAGCACTGGTTATATCCCCTACTCGGAGGGAACGTGAAATATGTCTCTACCACGGAAATTCCCGTGATTAAAAATGTACCTGCAGGTGACGGGTGCATTATTTTCCACGGAAAAACCAAGCCGCTGGGACTAGACGGCAATTTTGGGGGGAAAGTAGATCCGGATCAGCCAAAATTACAAAGCTGTAAGTTTGCGTTCAGCGAATTCTATGCAGTGGTTTGGATCGACGCTGAGTGGCCGGGTAGCTAGCGGCGGTTGAGAAGCGCCACCGCGGGACGCACGTGCTCCGCGATGCGGCTCGCGGGAGCGGCGGCGTCGCCGTACGGGGTCTCGGCGGCCAGCTTCGCCGCCACCTGGTGGGTGCCCACCGCGGGCGCGAGCACCCAGTCGTCCAACATCCACTCCGCCTGCGGCAGCGCCATCGCCGCGCCGAGCACGCCGGCGAGTACGTCACCGGACCCCGGGGTGGCCGCCCAGGAGTGGCCCGCGTCCACGGCGTGCACCAGTCCCGGGGTCACTTGCGAGGCGATGAGCGTGACACGCCCCTTGCGCACCACGGTGCAGTCGAGCTCCGCCGCCAGCGCCACGGTTTCCTCCAGACGGTCTTGCTCCGGCAGGCCGAGCGCTTTCCGCAGCCGGGCGAACTCGCCGTCGTGCGGGGTGAGCACCGTATAGTCCTCTCGCCCATGCAGCAGATCGATGAGGTCGGGGTTATTTGCTAGGAGGGTGAGCCCGTCGGCGTCGATAAGCACTGGCACCTCCTGCTCCAACACCCACTTCAGCTCCTTAGCCGCGGAGTGGCCGGTGCCCGCGCCGGGGCCGAAGACCCAGGCCTGCACGCGGCCGACCTCGCGCAGGGTCTTGGTGGCCACCACCTCCGGGTGCGCGCGCACGACCTCCAGGGCCTGCGGGCCGGCGTAGCGCACCATCGCCGGAGTGGCGTTCACCGCGCCCGCAGTGCACAGGATTGCGGCGCCCGGGTACTGGCCGCTACCTGCGCGGATGCCTACTACTCCCCCGCTGTACTTGTCGTCGAACGCGTCCGGCTCGATATCCAGGCCGGGCGGCGGGGTGAGCGTGGCGATGCCCTTGGGTAGGTCCAGCTGCGGAACCACGGCGCGGGTTGCCGCCACCGAGATGTCCTCGGGCCCTTCGTCCATCTTGCGTTCAAGCAGCACGTCTAGCTCGTCTTTTAGCCGCCGCTCCCCGATCCCGATGTCCGCCAGCAGCTGGATCCCGCACTGCGGCGCGAGCACGTGCGCGCGGCGCCACCCGCCGAACGTGACGGTCACATCCGCGTTGAAGTGCAGCTCCCCCGCCTCGCCGGTATCCGCCTCCACGCCGGAGGGCACGTCCACGGCCAGCACGCGCATGAGGCTCCGGCGGTCCACCATGTAATCCACCAACGGCTCCAGCTCCTCGCGCAAGCCCGCGGTGCCGCCGATGCCGGTGATCCCGTCGATGGTCAGTGCGTAAAAGGCGCGCCAATCCGGTGCATCCAGAACCTTCCCGCCCGCGTTGCGGAACGCGGTAAGGGCGCGCTCGTGCGCCTTGCCCGCGGTGAGCAGCGCCTCCACCGCATGGCCCGCGAGTGCGAGCTCGGCGGCTGCATACAACGCGTCGCCGCCGTTGCCGCCCGGGCCCGCCAGCACCAGCACGCGCCGGGCCTGGTCGTGGTCGAAGCGCAGCGGCCACTTCAGCATCATCTCGGCCACCTGCGCCACCGCGTGGGCGGCGCTGCGCATGAGCTGATCAGGCTCCGTCTGCGCGTCCAGGAGCGGCTGCTCCGCCGCCCGGATCTCCTCGACGGTAAATGTGGTTTGGTACTGGCCCATGGTGAAAGGGTACGTGGGCGGGAGCTCGTCGATAAGCAAATGCCCTACTATTGCCCACATGCCGTACACGACCGGGTTCGACCGCGAGCAATACATCCAGCTGCAATCGGAGCACATCCAACGGCGCAGGGAGGAGGTCGGCGGCAAGCTGTACCTCGAGATGGGCGGGAAGCTTTTCGACGACAACCACGCATCGCGCGTCCTGCCCGGCTTCACCCCGGACAACAAAATCGCGATGCTCGACCGGATCAAAGACGACATCGAGATCATCATCTGCTTCAACGCCGGCGACGTCGTGCGGCAAAAAATGCGCTCCGACCTGGGTATTTCCTACGAAGATGATGTGCTTAGGCTTGTCGACGTGTTCCGCGAACGCGGCTTCCTAGTAGAAAACGTGGTGTGCACCCAGCTTGACGGGCCCGAGGGGCATAACCAGAACGTCGAAGCGTTCCTCGAGCGGCTCGGGCGCCTCGGGCTGAACGTCGCGCGCCACTACCTCATCGACGGCTACCCCGGCGACACCACCAAAGTAGTCAGCGAAGACGGTTTCGGGCGCAACGACTACATCGAAACCACCCGCGACCTGGTGGTTGTCACCGCGCCGGGCCCCGGCTCCGGCAAGCTGGCCACCGCGCTTTCGCAGGTCTACCACGACAACACACGCGGTATCCGCTCGGGCTACGCGAAGTTCGAAACCTTCCCCATCTGGAACCTGCCCCTGTCCCACCCCGTGAACCTCGCGTACGAAGCCGCGACCACCGACTTAGACGACATCAACGTCATCGACCAGTACCACCTCGACGCGTACGGGAAGCAGGCCACCAGCTACAACCGCGACATCGAAGTCTTCCCGCTGCTGCGCAGCCTGCTGAAGGAAGTCACCGGCGGCGAGCCGTACAAGTCCCCCACCGACATGGGCGTGAACATGGTGGGCAATTGCATTTCCGATGACGCCGCGTGCCGCCACGCCTCCGAGCAGGAAATCATCCGCCGCTACTTCGCAGCGCTCGTGGAGGAACGCCGCGCCGACACCGATTCCACAGTCTCCGACCGCAACATGACCATCATGCGCAAAGCCGACCTCAACGTGCGTGACCGCGTGGTGGTCGCGCCCGCGCTCGCGGTTGAGGAACGCACCGGCAACCCCGGTGCCGCGCTCGAGCTGCCGGACGGGCGCATCGTCACTGGCAAAACCTCCGACCTGCTCGGACCTTCCGCGGCGGTGCTGCTCAACGCGCTCAAGGAGCTTGCGGGTATCGACGATTCGGTGCACCTCCTCTCCCCAGATTCCATCGAGCCGATTCAAACCCTGAAGACCCGGCACCTCGGTTCGGTGAACCCGCGCCTGCACACCGACGAGGTTCTCATCGCACTCTCAGTTTCCGCTTCGCGGAACCCGGATGCCGCGCTGGCGCTCGAGCACCTGCGGAGCCTACGCGGATGCGACGCCCACGCGACCACCATCCTCGGGTCTGTGGACGAAGGAATCTTCCGTAACCTGGGCGTTTTGGTCACCTCCGAGCCGCGGTACTGGCGCAAGGGGTTGTACCACAAGCGCTAGGGCTGTCTTTGGTTTCGTGTGGGGCTGCCTGATGGCTGGCTGCTGGCTGTTGCGCTGATTTCGGTTGCGGTTTAGACTCTGAGATATGCCTGAACAGCTCTCCCCGGTCGAGGCCGCGCTCGCCCAACTGAACTCCAACCTCGCGGCCGCCCGCGCCAAATCCACCGAAGACGTGGTGGTGCCCAAACAGACCGCGGTGTGGGTGCGAGACCTTCTCGAAGACATGGCGGAGGGCCGCCTCGTGCGCCCGCCAGCGCCAGACGACGAAATGACCACCCAGCAAGTGGCCAACCTCCTCGGCGTCTCGCGCCCGTTCGTGGTCAAACTCATCGACGACGGCAAGCTACCCGGCCACAAGGTGGGCACCCACCGCCGCGTACTCACCCGCGACGCCTACGAGTACAAACAGCGCCTCAACGGGAAATAGGGTTTCGCTGGCGGGGTTGCCGCGGGTTGTGCAGGCGGGTTGTGCTGGCGGATTTGGTCCGGCAGGAAGCGTCGATAAGCTGCATGCATGACCGAAAAGATCCTCCTGTACTACAAGTTCCAGCCCATTGCGGACCCCGACGCGGTGCGACTCTGGCAACGGGACCTGTGCGAAGGGCTCGGGCTTAAAGGGCGGATCATCATCTCCGAACACGGGATTAACGGCACCGTGGGCGGCGACATCCGCGCCTGCAAGACCTACGCGAAGAAAACACGCGAGTACTTCAACGGCATTGAATTCAAGTGGTCCGAAGGCTCCGCCGACGACTTCCCGAAGCTCAGCGTGAAAGCCCGCGAAGAAATCGTCTCCTTCGGCGCGCCGGGCGAACTCAAGGTGGACGAAAACGGCGTAATCGGCGGGGGAGAGCACCTCACCCCGCAGCAGGTCAACGAACTCGTCGCCGCGAACCCCGACACCGTGTTCTTCGACGGACGCAACGCGCGCGAAGCCGAAATCGGACGCTTCAAGAACGCCGTGGTCCCGGACGTGGAGACCACCCACGACTTCATCGCTGAGCTGGAATCCGGCAAATACGACTGGATGAAAGACAAGCCCGTCGTGTCGTACTGCACCGGCGGCATCCGCTGCGAAGTGCTGTCCAGCCTGATGAAGAACCGCGGTTTCGAGCAGGTCTACCAAATCGACGGCGGCATCGTCCGCTACGGCGAGGCCTTCGGCAACTCCGGGCTGTGGGAAGGCTCGCTCTACGTTTTCGACAGCCGCATGCACACCGAATTCGGCGCCCCCGACGACCCCGACTACGTGCAGCTCGGCCACTGCGAGCACTGCGGCGCGCCCACGAACACGTTCTACAACTGCGCCGAAGAGCCCGAGTGTCGGCGCCAGTACTTGAGCTGCGAGGAGTGCCGCGAGCGGAACCCGTACTGCGCGCAGCACGCGGCGCTGGCTGAGCAGTAGGGGATCTTGCTGGTTGGGTTTGAGTGGCCGGGTCTGGGTTGTTGGGCCGGGCTGGCGGCTGGGTCGGGGTTGGTGGGCCGGGTTGCTCCGGTAGACCTGGATTTGCGCACCGCGGTAGACCTCGATGCCTGGTAGACCTCGATTTGGCTCCAAAACCCCAGTTGGAATGTGTGTACAAGTGATCGGGGTCTAGTGCGGTCCGGTCATGGAAAGCTGAGTCCTTGTTTCGCCCCGCGCCGATTAAGTGCCCAGCAACAGACAAGAGCTCAGCGAGCCGCCGCTCGCTACAACTAAGCCAGGTCCACCGCCAGGATCCCCACTGTAAGCACCAGCCAGCCCATGCAGAACGGGACGAGCGGGATCCAGAACACGCCCATCCACGGCATCCAGCGCTCGTAATTGTTCAGCTTGCGCACCATGATCACGGCGCAGCTGAGCACACCGGCGATCGGGGGGATGGAGGTGAGCACCGCCCACCACGTGCGCCAACCTGGGGTGCACAGCCAGGTGGCGGTGCCTTCGCTGCACAGCGGGCCGCCTTGCATCCGCGAAATCAGGCCGAGTACCAGCGCGAACAGAAACGTCACGGCCACGGTGCCGACGCCGAAGATGATGGCGTCGCGGGTGGAGCGGCGGTTGCGTCGGTCGATCTCTAGCGGGTCCGGCTCGTCGGCGAGGTCGTCGAACGTGCGGGGTTCAGGGCGGACGCGGGAGAAGCGGTCGGCGGGGGAGTGCAGGTCGTTTTCCGGGTGGTCGCGCATGTTGGCCAACCTACCCCTCGTGGTCGTCGCGGCGCGGGCAGATGACCACGGGCACGGAGGCGAACCGTATGAACTCGCACTCGCGCGAGCCGACGAACACGCTGCGCAGCTGGCCAGTGGGCTGGGAGCCGAGGCACATCAAGTCGCCCTTCTTCCACTTCACCGAGTCGATGGCGCGCTTCCAGCTTTTCGCAGCCGCCACGGAGGACTGCACGTCGAAGTGGTCCAGGCGGTCCGGGGTGAGGGCTTCTGCGACCAGCCAGGCGCGGTCGCGCGCGCGGTCGAGCATGCCGAGCGTCGCCTCGTTCCACCCGGTCGGCTGCTCGGTGTACGCGGTGGGGGAGAAGGCGATGATGCGCAGCGGCACCCCGATGTGGCAGGCCAGGGCGGTGGCGAAGTCGAGGCCGGGGAACGTCGGGTCGGCCGGGTCGGTGAACTCCGATTCGACGATGGCGTAGGTGACGCGGGTCGGACCCTTCTTCGACAGTTTCACGCCGCGAGGTGCCAGGCCGAGGGGGACGGGGGAGGAGCGCATGAGTTCGTCGGCAACAGTGGTGGGGCGGAAGCGCCCCTTCGGTGCCTTCGCGCGAGAGCCCAAGAGGATAAGGTCTGCGTCGAATTCGTTCGCGGTGGTGTGCAGCGCGCCGACGGCATCTTTCGCGTCCACGAGTTTTGCTGGCTGGTCGGCCCACTGCGTGCGCGGCAGGTGCTCTTTCAGCGCCCGCACCACGCGGGTGTGGAAAGCCTCGTTGGCCGCCTTGAGTCGCTTCTTGCGATTCTTTCCGCTGTTTCGGATGGGTTTCGTCCACGGGGCGGAGGTGGTGGACATCACCTGCACGCTCATCGGTAACGAGTGGCCGAGCCAGGCGGCGAACTCCACGGCTTCAGTGTTCGTGGCGTCCCAACCAACTACAGCGCGTACGGGTTCATCCTCGCTGGGCAGGCGGACGAAGCTTGTCACACTGGCCGGGTCGGCTGGCTGTGCTTCGGCGGCTTGGCTGCTCAAGTCCTGCCCTCCCTGGAGGCACTCGGGGTCCACGTACACGTCGATAAGCATGCGATGCTTTGCGTGTCATCATATGCGCCCGCCCGCAATGGGCGAAAACCCGCTAGGGAGTCTCGCCCTCCACGTAGGCGGCGGCGAGTTTGTCCATCACGTCTGCGAACCCCTCGAGTTTGTGCAGCGACTCGTTGTCCAGCGAGTCCAGCATTTCCGCGAGGTAGCGGGTGCGTTCCGCGCCGACGCGCTCGAGTTCCTCGCGCCCGAAATCGGTCAGCTCGACGCATACGCCGCGCCTGTCGTCCTGCGAGCGAACGCGGTGCACCAGGTCACGTTTCTCCAGCTGGTTGACGGTGTTCGACGCGGTGGGCAGGCGCACGCCTTCTTCGTCTGCGAGCTGGCTGATACGCATGGGGCCGCGCAGGGCGAGCCGGCTGAGCACGGACAGCTGTGGCCCACTCAGATCCGAGTGTTGCGCGTGGCGGAAGTATGAGACGTACAGGCTTGTCATCGCGGGCCGAATTGCGCTGGCGATGCGCATGGCATCGGGCCTAATATGCTGCTCAGCCATAGTGTGTTGGTCCTTTCCGCGGCAACCAATTTGGTGACCAAGTTTCTGCCGCGAAACATTACCACTGTCTCCGACACTAGAATGTTCCGCGATGGTCAGATACGTACATGAGGTCTCGCACGAGTGGCGCAGGCGCAACACGTTGCGCGCGTTTCGGCAGGGGCATGTGCTTATCGACGAGCTCTGCGACGCCGACTTTCTCTTAAGGGCGGCCGCCGAGCACCACGGGGACGCGTCGATAAGCAATTGCCCTGTGTGCGGGGAGGCGATGCGCGACGTGAAATGGGTGTACAGCGAGAAGCTCGGGCGACGGACTGGTACCGCGCGCAGCGACGACGAGATCGAACGGATGGTCGAAGAAGTTGGGCCGATCACGGTGCACGTGGTTGAGGTCTGTCAACACTGCAAATGGAACCATCTGCTGAAGGAATTCACGGCCGTCGCGGGCGAGTGAGGCGCCAGCTGCGATTGCTGGTATGTGAATGTCGGGTGGGCGGGTAGTGTGTCCGATAGCAATTGAGTAGGTCAATAACGCCCGCGCCGCCCACTCTTGCGGGGCAGCAGGGCGGAAATGTGCAGGGAAACGCGTGGCAGACAAGAAAAAGGGCGCCGGCGACGGGCGTGTCGAGCGGGTTGAGAAGGTGAAAAAGACCCGCGCAAAAAGCGACGGCAAGCGTGCCGAGCGAGTGGAGAAAGTCGAGGTCGTCGAGGACGACGCGGCCGAGGTTGCCGACGCGGCCGAGGTTGCCGACGTCGCCGACGTGGATGCGGCCGCGGACACCGACTCGGACCCCGACGGCGACAAGAAGGCCGCCGGCGGCAGCACCAAGGTGAAGAAAAAGAAGCGCAACCGCGTGTGGCAGTGGGTTCTCGCGATCCTGCTGTTCCTGGCGCTGCTCGCCGCGATTCCGCTCGGTTGGTTCGCCTGGGCCTACTCGCAGGCTGAGGTGCCGGATCCGAACGATATTGAGACCGCGCAGATTTCCAACATCTACTTCAGCGACGGGGAAACTGAGCTCGCGCGCATTGTGCCGCCGGAAGGTAACCGTGAGCAGATTGCGCTCGAGGCGGTGCCGGAGCACGTGCAAAACGCCGTACTCGCCGCGGAGGACCGCGACTTCTGGGAGAACCCGGGCTTCTCGCCGACCGGCTTCGCGCGTGCCGCGATCGGCCAGATCACCGGCAACCCCGGCGCCGGCGGCGGCTCCACGATTACGCAGCAGTACGTGAAGAACGCCCTGGTGGGCAACGAGCACTCGTACCAGCGTAAGGCGAAAGAGCTCGTCTACTCGGTGAAGATGACCAACCAGTGGGACAAGGAAGAGATCCTCCGCGCCTACTTGAACACGGTGTACTTCGGCCGCAACGCGTATGGTGTTGAGGCTGCCGCGCACGCCTACTTCGGCAAGCCGTCCACCGAGCTCACGCTCGAGGAGGGTGCTGTCCTCGCCGCATCCATCCAGCTGCCGAGCGAGCTCGACCCGTGGACGAACCCGGAGGGTGCGAAGGACCGCTGGAACTACGTCATGGACGGCATGGTGGAAATGGGTGCCTTGGCGCCTGAGCAGCGCGGCGGGCTGCAGTACCCGGAGACCCGCGACCCGTCGACGTACTCCGCATACACCGAGGCAACCGGCCCGAACGGCCTGATTAAGAACCAGGTCATCGCGGAGCTGGGAGAGAAGGGCATCACGGAGGACGACCTGACCAACCGTGGCCTGCAGATCACCACCACAGTGGACGCGGCCAGCCAGGCGAACGTCGAGCGCATTGCCAACGAGCGCTTGGAGTACCTGCAGGAGGACGCACGTACCGGCGTGGTGGCCATTGAGCCGAGCACCGGCGCGGTGCGCGCCTACTACGGCGGCGACGACGCGAGCGGCTGGGACTACGCGAACGCGGGCCTGCAGACCGGCTCGACGTTTAAGATCTTCGGCCTCGCCGCGGCGCTGCAGCAGGGCATTCCGCTGAGCGCTACGTTCGACTCCTCGCCGGTTACCTTGCCCGGCGGCCAGGTGGTGACCAACTGGGACGGCGGTGGCGGCGGAATGCTGTCTATGGCCGAGGCGACCCGTGCGCATCCAGGACGATTTGGACAACACCACGCAGGACACGGCGGATATGGCGCACGCGCTCGGCGTCGCGCGCTCTATCCCGGGTATCCCGGTCACGCTGCGCGAGAACGGCGGCCAGCCTTACGAGGGCATCGTGCTGGGCCAGTACCAGTCCCGCGTCCTGGATATGGCAACGGCGGTTTCTACCCTGACCAACCGCGGCCTGATGCACCCGACCCACTTCGTGGAGCGCGTGGTGGACGCAAACGGTGAGGTGCTCTACGAAAACGACCCGGAGTACGCCGAGCGCCGCGTCTCCGAGCAGGTGGCGGACAACGTCATCGAGGCGATGCAGGGCGTGGTGGGTTATTCCAACGCCACGTTGGCGGGCGGGCGCCCGTCGGCAGCAAAGACTGGCACCGCGCAGATGGGTGACACCGGCATGAATAAGGACGCCTGGATGGTCGGCTCCACCCCGCAGCTCGCTGTGGCCGTGTGGGTGGGCACCGCGGACAACACGTCGCCAATTTTCAACGAGTACGGTGGCAACATGTGGGGCTCCAACACCCCGGCGAAGATCTGGAAGGAGATTCTGGATACTGAGCTTGAGGGCCAGGAGTTCGAGGCCTTCCCGGTGGCTACCCCGGTGAGCTGGGGTGTGACCCCGTATTCCGGCGGCACTAACCTGGGCGGCTACTACTCCGGTGCCGGCACCTCCGGGTACAACAATGGCTGGCAGGGTACGGCGGACACGCCGGCGGAAGCACCCAGCTCCGCGGCACCCGCACCGGAACCGGCACCGGCACCTGCGCCCGCTCCGGCCCCAGCTCCGGCTCCTGCCCCCGCGCCGGCCCCGGCTCCGCTGCCAGCCCCCGCGCCGCCGCCGGGCATCCGCGACGCGGTGAACGACGTAATCGGCCAAGTCCAGGACGCATTCCAGTAAGGCATCATGACTGAAACGACAAACACAGCCACCGCGGAAATCACCTGGCCAGACCCCGCCGACCGGGTGCAGCCCGGTAGAACCGAGCCCGCTGCGAAGGGCTGGGTGGGCATGCTCGGCGGGCCGATGGGCCGCTACGCACAAATCGGCCGCGCGCGGTTCTGGACACCTTTGCGCGCCCTGCTCGCTGTCGCCTACGTCTTCCTGTCCTTCGGCCTGCTGCAGAAGGCGCACTGCGCCGGTGGCCGAGCCGACGACAATGGAATCATCCAGCTCAACTGGGACGGCAACCGCCAGTTCACGGCCGCCTGCTACAACGACATCATCCCACTCTACGGGGCCCGCGGGCTCGACCAGCCGGGATTCGTGTACGACTACTCCTGGGTGGAAGACGGCATCACCCGCTACATGGAGTACCCGGTGCTTGCCGGGTTGTTCCAGCAGCTTTCCGCCTGGATCTCGCGCGGCACCTACTTCTTGGTGGACAGCGTGCTGCCCGAAGCTGGCTGGTACTTCTACGTCACCGCGCTGCTCATGTCCATCCTATGGGTGATGACCATCCGCATGGTGGCGGAACTGGCAGGAAACCGCATCTGGGACACGCTGCTCGTCGCGGCGTCTCCGCTGCTTATCGTCCACGCGTTTACCAACTGGGACATCCCGTCCATCTTCTTCGCGGTCGCCGCGATGCTGGCCGCCCGCAACCGCAAGTGGTGGCTCGCAGGTGTGCTCATCGGCCTGGGCACCGCCTTCAAGATGTGGCCGCTGTTCCTTCTCGGCGCCTACCTGACGGTGGGTGTCCGCGAGCGCAAACTCGTGCCCTTCTTCAAGATGGCCGGCGCCGCCGCCGTCACCTGGGTCGCCGTGAACCTGCCGGTCTACCTGCGCAACCCGGACGCCTGGGCGGAGTTCAACCGCCTCAACACCGAACGCGGCTGGGAATGGACCACCATCTACGCGGTGCTCTCCCGCGAGTTCGGCTGGACCGGCTTCGACACGGGCGAGGGCGCCCCGGTGATTCTCAACACCGTGACGTTCGTCCTGTTCGCACTCGGCTGCCTCGCCGTGCTCGTCATGGGGCTTAAAGCGCCGCGCACCCCGCGCATCGCGGAGCTGGTGGTGCTTATCCTCGGCTTCTTCCTCATCTTCAACAAGGTGTGGAGCCCCCAGTACTCCATCTGGTTCGTCGTCCCGGCAGTGCTCGCGCTGCCGTACTGGCGCCTTCTGCTGAGCTGGATGGTGGTGGACATGATGGTGTGGCCGGTATTGATGTGGCACATGCTCGGCGCGGACAACATGGGCGTGCCGGGCTGGTTCCTGGACATTTTCGTGCTTGGCCGCGACGCGTTCATCATCGCCATCATGGTGCTGGTGATCCAGCAGATGTTCGGCAAGCGCGAGGACAAGGTCCGCGCCGCGCACAACGGCCACGACCCGCTGCTGTCCACTCCGGCGCAGTGGAAGGAGCAGCTGCTTATCGACGGCTCCGCCCACCAACCGGACGGCGTCGATAAGCACGTGCTCGAAGGCGCCCGATGACTGCCGGAACAGTCGCTGGCATCATCTCCATCGTGATCGCCTTCGCGCTGTTTTCCGGCGCGTTCTTCGCCACGATGCGCGGCAAGAAACGCCTGGCCATCGGCCTGGGCGTGACGGCGTTTCTGTTCATGACGCTCATACCCGTCTCGCTCGCGCTGTTCGTGGCCGTGCCGAACCCCACGTGACATCTCGAGCGACATCGGTACAGTGGGGCGCATGTTTACGAAGAAAGCCATCGCAACCGCCGCAACCGCAACCCTGGCCATCGCTGGCCTGACCGCCTGCAACGACACCGCAGAAACCGTGGACGACCAGACGGGTGCGGACGAATCCGTGGCCTCCGAGGTCGCCTCCGAGGTGGAGACGAACCCGCAGGAGACCACCTACGCCGACACCGAGCAGCCCGTCGACGACACGATGGGCACCGACACGGTGGAGACCCTCGACCCGGGCACCGCTCCCACGAACTAGAACCTTCTTCGCTTCGCGGCTGTCACGCACTCGCACGTGGCGGCCGCTTTTGTGTCCTCGGGTTGGGCGTGCCGGGCATGGATGGGCCGTGCGAGCCAGCCAAAAGACTTCATGTGTCGGTGAGGGAGCCGGTCGCGATACACGAACCGTGGATACGGGCCAGAAATGTGCGAGTTTTCGGGATCGGGCCCACCGCCCGTAATCCAACAAGCCGACCCCCAAGACCCACGCCACCAGTCAATTACCCGGCCCACCCCAGAAGCCCAGGTTTTGAGCTGCGGAAACCGTGCGCTAAGCTGTTCAGGTTGCTTGACGTAAGCGACCCTCCTGCCACCACCACAAGGGTGATGGCCGAAAGATACCAAGACCATAGGAGGTGATGAGGTCCGTGCGTCACTACGAAGTAATGATCATCCTCGATCCGCAGCAGGATGAGCGCACCGTTGCCCCGTCCCTGGACAAGTTCCTTGAGATTGTCCGTAAGGAAAACGGCAAGGTGGAAAACGTTGATGTGTGGGGCAAGCAGCGCCTTGCGTACCCGATCAACAAGAAGGAAGAGGGCATCTACGCCGTTGTGAACCTTGACTGCGAGGCTGACACGGTTAAGGAGCTCGACCGCGTGATGAACCTGAACGAGAACGTTCTGCGTACCAAGGTTCTGCGTACCGATAAGTAAGAACCGGTAGGCTCGGAACCCACACGATCACCAGCATTTCTGGCAGGAAGGTGCAAGGACATGGCTCAAGGCGACACCCCGATTACCGTGGTTGGCAACCTGGTTGCTGATCCGGAGCTGCGTTTCATCCCCAGTGGCGCGGCGGTTGCGAACTTCCGTATCGCATCCACCCCGCGCTCGTTTAACCGGGAGACGAACCAGTTCGAGGACGGCGAAGCCCTGTTCCTTACCTGTAACTGCTGGCGCCAGATGGCCGAGAACGTCGCGGAGTCCCTGACGAAGGGGATGCGCGTCGTAGTGACCGGCAAGCTGCGTCAGCGTTCTTACCAGACGAAAGACGGCGAGAACCGCACTGTGTTCGAGGTGGAGGTCGACGAGGTCGGCCCGTCCCTGCGCTACGCCACCGCGTCTGTGAACCGTAACCCGCGTGAGGGCGGTTACGGCCAGGGCGGCGGCAACCAGGGCTACCAGAACCAGGGCGGCTTCGGCGGCGGCCAGGGCCAGAACCAAAACCAGGGCTTCCAGAACCAGGGTGGTTTCGGCGCCCAGGGCCAGAGCCAAGGTCAGGGCCAAGGCCAGTCGCAGCAGGGCCAGCAGGCTCAGCAGCCGGCGAATGATCCGTGGAATTCCGCTCCTCCCGCCGGTGGTTTCGGCGGGATGGATGATGAGCCTCCGTTCTAAAACGACAACCCCACCAGCATTTTTCACTAGAAGGCAATTTAAGGAAGGTTAGGATTATGAGGCTGATCCTCACCGCTGCCGTTGACAAGCTTGGCGAACCTGGAGAGGTCGTCGAGGTCAAGGACGGCTACGGACGTAACTTCCTGCTCCCGCGGGGCCTGGCTATCCCGGCTACTCGCGGCGCAGAGAAGCAGATCGAAGACATCAAGCGTGCTCAGGCTGACCGTCAGGTCCGCGACCTGGATCACGCGAAGGAGCTGCGTGACCAGCTCGACCAGCTCAAGGGCGTCAAGGTTGCTGTGCGCACCTCGGACGAGGGCAAGCTGTACGGTGCGGTCCGCCCGGCGGATATCGCTGATGCAGTCAAAGCTGCAGGCGGCCCGTCGCTGGATAAGCGCCGCATCAATGTTCCGCGTGGTCTGGTCACCAAGACCGGCGGTTACCAGGTTAAGGTTGCGCTCCACGATGATGTGGAGGGCAAGGTGAACTTCGAGGTCGTCTCCGCGTAAGTGCTTGAGCGTAAGCTCGCATTTGCTTGACGACGATTGCCTGGCCACTTGAAGCCAGCGCAGTCCAACGACAACAGCATTTCGGCCGCGGGTCCTGCTTGTGAGGAGCAGGGCCCGCGGCCGTTTTTCACGTGCGTCTTACACACTGCGTCTGGCACACTGTGGGCATGAACAACAACACCACGGGCAACCAGGACATCGTGATGGGGCTGGTCCTGTTTGTGGCTGGCTTCATTGCGGTAGCTACGGCTTGGGGCACGATCTCGTACATGACCGCGGTGGCCAGCTGGATTGCCGGTGGTTACCTGGTGTTTCGAGGTGTGACGAAGAATCGGAGTTAGGCGCGTCTAGGGGCGGGGTAGACTCTGCAGCCATGTTCCGAAACCCTGCCCTCGCTGTGCGTAGCCTCGTGCTCCCGTTGCTTCTTGCGTTGGCGGTAGCGCTTGGCGGTGCTGTGGCCGCTGCCCCGAAAGCATCCGCGCTCGCGGTGTATTCCGGCGACCAGATCGTCGTCCGTTTCAGCAACGGCGACGCGTATGCGTGCACGCTGAACTCGGTGGCGCGCAAAGACGGCGCGCTGTGGGGGATCACGGCCGGGCACTGTTTGTCGCCGATTGGCGGGGCACGTCCGGTGGGTGTGTACGCTGCGGATAACGCCACGCCAATCGCCTCCGACCTGCGCGGGTCCGGCGTGCAGTTCGTCGGCGGGCGCGGTGCGAACAACTTCACCGACGTCGCTTGGTTCCGTCTCGACGGCCACGTGCAGGACGCAGGTGCGGCGCGCGGCGGTAACTACAGCGTGCCCTTTCTGGGCGGAAACACCCCGCTCACACAGGTCACGCGAACGCTTCACCCGAATCGCGCCATCGCAGGCCGCCTGCCGGTCAGCGCGCTGCGCATAGGCCAGATCGTGTGCAAGGACGGGGGCACCACTGGCCGCACATGCGGCCCGGTGATCAGGGTGAATGCCGACTCCGGCGAGATCTGGGCGCTCATGCTTTCAGCCGTCGGCGACTCGGGTTCGCCGGTGTACACCTTGGGCCCGGATCGGCGGGCGTACATCGTGGGTGTGCACTCGCGCGGCGGCTACGGCGTGCTGTCGGTGGCGGATGCGGCGCTACCGTTGCCGGCGGGCCTGCGGTAGGGGAGAGTCTCGATGTTCGTCACGAAGGTGAGCGTTACGGCGCCGGTGAAAGGGTATGCGGCCGGGCTGGCTGTCGTCGATAAGCTAAGCTCCGCCCCGCTCAAACTCGCGCAAGTGACTGCGCTGACCGGCGACAACGGCAGCGGCAAGTCCACGCTTGTGGAGGCGGTGGCCGTCGCCGCCGGGGCGAATGCGGCCGGAGGTTCGCGCCACGCGCGCTTCGCAGCCGCGGACCACTCGTCGCTGCACGCCTCGCTTACGCTCACCCGCCGGAAAAACCCGGCTGACGTGTACTTCCTGCGCGGGGAAACCTTCCTTGACCTCGGGGAATATCACGCAGGCCTGGCTCCGCCGGAGGAGGACCCCCTTGCGGACATCCCGAAGCGCAGCCACGGGCAGGGCATTTTGCACCTCGTGCGCACGCGCTTCGGGCCGGGCACGCTGATTATTCTGGACGAGCCCGAGGACGGCCTTTCGGTGCTATCCCAACTCGAACTGCTCGGCCGGCTCACGGCCCTTGCCCGCCGCGGGGCGCAGGTGGTGATGGCGACGCATTCGCCGGTGTTGCTCGCTATGCCGGGCGCGCGGATCTACGAGGTGCCGTCGCTTGAGGCGGTTGAGTTTGCGCAGACTGCCCCCGTCACCGCCACCAAAGAGTTCATCCGCGACCCGCTGGGTACCGCCGAGTTCCTGGTGGCGCCATGACAGCCAAGGCGTTGTTTATCGAAGGCGTTCACGTCGACGCCGCCTTGGCTCCGGACTGGGCGTCGCGCACCCCCGCAGTTTCCCACGTCGCCGCGTACGGGCTGACGTTTGAGCGCCCCGTGACCGTGCTTACCGGCGGCAACGGGGTGGGCAAATCCACGCTGCTCGAAGGCATGGCGCGGGCTTGGGGGTTTGATGTGGAAGGGGGGACGTGGGGCGTCGATAAGCCAAGTGCCTCGGATGTGCTCTACGGCGCGCTGACGCTGCAGACCGGGCCGCGAGCAAAGGCCGGGTATTTCCTGCGGGCGGAGGCGCTCACGCGCACGAACTACTTCGGCGGACGCTCGCACGGCGAAAGTGTGCTTGAGCTGACATCCCGTCTCATCCCGGATGCGCTGTACCTGTTAGACGAGCCGGAGTCGGGCCTGTCAGCGGTGGCGCAAATGGCGTTGCTCGCGCAGCTACACGCACTCGGGGAAGCCGGTGCGCAGGTGGTAATGGTGACCCACTCGCCGATCCTCACCGCAGTACCCGGGGCCGAACTGCTAGAGGTCGACGACCACGGCATCACCCCGCGTGCGGTGGAGGAGACGATGGCGTTCCGGGCAATGCGGGACTTCCTGGCTGACCCGCACGGCGTCGCGGAATACATGGCCGAATGGGCGGAGGGCGAGTTTTAGCTGGTCAAAAGCTCTAATTTGCGGGCGATGGACTCCACGCTCGGGTGCGTTGCGGCGATGTCGCATACGAGGTCGAAGAACTCGTCATCGCTGATTGCAGCGTCGTCGACACCATGCGCCGCGAGCAACAAGCTGGTCAAAAGGACCCCGGCGCGCTTGTTGCCGTCGTAAAGCGGGTGGCTGCTTTGGATGCTGTGCAAGAGCGCGGCGGCCTTGTGCCAAGGGTCGGGGTAGAGTTCGGTCCCATCGAAACGGAGCCAGGGGCGCTCTAACGCCGCAGCCAGCAAGCCCATATCCCGAATGTGGAAGCCTTCGCGCTCGAGCCACTCGGCGATGACCTCAACTTTGAGTAAGGTTCGAGGATCGCTCATGCGTCCTTCAATCGTTCCATCAGCTGGGTGCGCTGAGCGTAGATACGGTCGAGCTCCGCGTGTGCGATGCGCCGAGCTTCTTCGCGATCCCACGCTTCCCGGATGAGGCGAGTTACGGTCTGATTCTTCGAGAACCCCGTCGCTTTTGCCAGCTCATTGAGCATGCGGTCTTCTTCTTCGTTGAGCCGTAAGTTGAGAGCCATGGGTCTATGGTACTGCCATGGTACCGGTTCCGGAAGGGCGTGTCGTACCCGTGTTATAGGGTGTGCGCCATGAACGAATTATCGAACACAACCGCGACGCGCCAACACGCGGACGAACTGCTCAAAGGGATTGCGGGTGAAGGCGCCCAGCTGCGAAGCGATCAATGGTCGGCCATCGACGCTTTAGTGAACCAACGCAAGCGCATGCTGGTGGTGCAGCGCACCGGCTGGGGGAAGTCCGCGGTGTATTTCATCGCGGCGAAATTGCTGCGTGAGGCGGGTAGCGGTCCGTCGATCATCGTTTCGCCGCTGCTCGCGTTGATGCGCAACCAGGTGGAGGCCGCAGCCCGCGCCGGGATCCGCGCCGCCACGATCAACTCGGCAAACGTCACGGAGTGGGACCAGATCGACGTCGGTGCCCTCGACGTGCTGCTTATCAGTCCGGAGCGCCTCAACGCGCCGGACTTCCGCAGCGAGGTGTTGCCGCAGCTCACCGCAGACGTGGGCATGCTCGTTGTGGACGAGGCGCACTGCATCTCCGACTGGGGGCATGACTTCCGCCCGGATTACCGCAGGATCGCAGTGCTTATCGACGAGCTGCCGCCCGCCACTCCTGTCCTCGCCACTACCGCAACCGCCAACGACCGCGTGGTAAACGACGTGGTCGCGCAGCTCGGCGGCGATACTGGGGTGCTGCGCGGAGGGTTGGACCGCGAATCCCTTTCGCTCAACGTGGTGCAGTTGGAAGACCCTACGAAGCGCGCAGCGTGGATCGCACAATACCTGTCGCGGGTGGAGGGCTCCGGCATCATCTATTGCCTCACTGTCGCCGCCGCCCACGACCTGGCGGAGGCACTGGAGACCGCCGGGTGGAACGTCGCCGCTTACACCGGGCGCACGGAGGCGGAGGAGCGCGAGCGGCTGGAGGGCGCGCTGATAAACAATGAGCTCAAAGCGCTGGTGGCCACGTCTGCGCTCGGCATGGGCTTCGATAAACCCGACCTTGGCTTCGTGGTGCACCTTGGCGCGCCTTCGTCCCCGGTGAGCTATTACCAGCAGATCGGGCGCGCCGGGCGTGCGACGGATCACGCTGAGGTGGTGCTGCTGCCTGGCCCGGAGGATGAGCGGGTGTGGGAGTACTTCGCCTCCGTGTCCATGCCGGCCGAGCCGGTGGTGCGCGACTTGCTTGCGGCGCTTGGGGACGAGCCGGTTTCCACCCCGAAGCTGGAGAACGCCGTCGATCTGTCGCGCACCCGCATCGACCAAGCGCTCAAGGTGCTCGACGTCGACGGGGCGGTGCAGCGGGTCAAGGGCGGCTGGGTGTCCACGGGCGCGAGTTGGACTTACGACCACGAGCGTTACGGCGGCCTCGCCGAGGCGCGCCAGCGGGAGCAGGACTTGATGCTCGCCTACGAATCCACCGACGGCTGCCGCATGGCGTTTCTGCGCCGCGAGCTGGACGACCCGACTTTGGGCACGGAGGAGCGCTGCGGGCGTTGCGACAACTGCACGGGCAACCACCTGCCCCACGACGTTGACTCCGCGCTTGCGGAGCGCATCGACGCCCGCCTCAAAGCCCCCGGCGTGCCTCTGGGCCAACGCAAGATGTGGCCCACCGGCTCGGCCCGCCGTGGCAAGATCAAAGGGGTGCTGCCGGGTAAAGCGCTGGGCAGGCTTAACGACGTCGCCCGCGGTCCCGCACTGACCTCCCTGCTGCGTGACAACGCCTATCGCCCTGCGGCGAACTGGCGCGAGGACCAGTGGATGCGTCGGTTCGTGGCGGTGCTCGCCGACTGGGACTGGGACACCCGCCCTGCCACCGTGGTGGCGCTGGGGACACACGATCCTGCGCGCACCGAAATGGTCGCCGCGACCGCGGAGGCGCTTGCGGCCGTGGGACGGATGTCTTTCGGCGGCGTGGTGCATGCTGGCGCGCACGAGATCCAGGCACGCAACTCAGCATTCCGCGTCGGCGCGCTGGACCGGTATTACGACTACTCGGCGCTGGATGTCGCAGCCGGGCCGGTGCTGTTGCTTGCAGGCGAGGTGGACACGGGTTGGTCGGTTACCGTCGCGGCGGCGGACATCGCGCAGCGATACGGCGTCGAGGTGTTGCCACTTGCGTTCGCGGCTTCGTCGTGAAGCTTGCGAAAGTCTCCACCGTAGTGTGGACCCGGTGTGGATAAGTGTGGGATAAGAATCCCTGCGTAGGGCAGGAAATGGTTACGAGAAGGTAAAAACTGGCCGTGTCAAACGTGCAGGTTGGGAAGTTATCCCCCGCCGTTTATGGATACTCGAAAAGTAAATAAATACCCGCTGAACTGCGGGAAGTGAGGTTTGTACTGGCGTGTCTCAGTGGCATTCCACACGTTTTCCACAAGTTCTCACCGCAGGGTGTGGAAAACCTCCTCACACAACGCAGGTTTGTGCACAGCCCCTGTGGATAACTTCCGGAGGGGCTTGCGCGACGGGGTACAGTCATGGCAGTAGCGAAAGGGGAGCACATGAGCGCGAACGATGGTGCGAGCGCAAGTTTCGGGGACAGCTTCGAGGATTATGTTCCGCCGCCGGAGCCGGCTGCGGACTACGGCGACTTCGGGGATTTCAGCGACTTCGAGTCGAACGGCGGCGGCTCCACGCGTTACGGCGGCAACCGCTCCGGCGGCGGCAAGTACTCGAACTACAACCGGGGCCGCAGTGACCTCGAGGAGTACCGGCAGCCGCCGCACGACGAGCGCGCGGAGCGCTCGGTGCTCGGCGCGATGTTGCTGAACCCGGACGTCATCCTGGATGTTGCGGAGGGTTTGAGGCCCGAGGATTTCTACTTCCCGGCGCACCAGCTCATCTACCAAGCGGTTCTGGACTTGTTCGCGCAGGGCAGCTCGATCGACGTGCTCATCGTTTCCGGCCGCCTCGACCGCCTCAACGCCCTCGAGCGCGTCGGCGGCGCGCCGTACCTGCACACGCTGATTTCTGAGGTGCCTACGGCGGCGAACGCGCGCTACTACGCGGAGATCGTGGAGGAGAAGTCCCTCCTGCGCCAGCTGGTCAACGCGGGCACCGAGGTGGTGCAGCTGGGCTACGACGGCGAGGAGGGCATGGAGATCGACGCGTTGGTGGACCACGCGCAGCAGAAGATCTTCGCCATCTCGAAAAACCAGGCGGGCGAGGATTACCGCCCGCTGTCGGACCTGCTCAAGCCCACCATCGACGAGTTGACGATGATCGCCTCCGGTGGCGCGCTCGAGCAGGGGGTGCCGACCGGATTCATCGATCTGGACAAGCTGACCAACGGCCTGCACGCCGGGCAGATGATCATCATCGCGGCTCGCCCCGGTGTGGGTAAGTCGACGCTGGCGCTCGACTTCATGCGTTCGTGCTCGATTCACCAGGGCAAGACCTCGGTAATCTTCTCGTTGGAGATGAGCGCGTCCGAGATCATCATGCGCATGCTCTCAGCGGAGACGGAGATCAAGCTCTCGGCGATGCGCTCGGGCCAGATGGAGGAGCGGGACTGGGAAAAGCTCACCACCCGCCTCACGGAGATCCAGGATGCGCCGCTGTTTATCGACGATTCCCCGAACCTCACCATGATGGAAATCCGTTCCAAGGCCCGCCGCCTGAAGCAGCAGCACGGCCTGGACCTCGTGGTGGTGGACTACCTGCAGCTGATGAGCTCGGGCAAGCGCGTCGAGTCCCGCCAGCAGGAGGTCTCGGAGTTCTCCCGACACCTCAAGCTTTTGGCGAAAGAGCTCGAGGTGCCCGTGATCGCTATTTCGCAGCTCAACCGTGGTCCGGAGTCCCGCACGGACAAGCGCCCGCAGCTCGCAGACTTGCGTGAATCGGGCTCGCTGGAGCAGGACGCCGACATGGTGTTCCTCCTGTACCGCCCGGACTCGCAGGACCGCGACGACGAGCGCGCGGGCGAGGCGGACATCATCGTGGCGAAGCACCGCGGCGGGCCGATCGACACCATTCCGGTGGCGCACCAGCTGCACTACTCCCGCTTCGTCAACATGGCCCACGGGTAGGATTACCTACGTAAGGCTTGGCTTTCCAACGGTGACAACGCAGGTGACGGCGGTATAGCATCGCGCTTATCGACGTCCCGAAGGAGGCACCATGACCGTTCGATCCATCAACGCTCCCGCGGCCTGTGCGGCCACTGTGGCGAAACTTGACCCGTCCATCACCGTCGCCCGCACGGGTGAATCGACGATGCTGATGAACCTCCCGCGCGACATCAACCAGCTTGAGCAGGCGACGGACACGGGCCTGAAAGGGTTCCGTCGCAAGCTGGCTAAGCTCTTCGGCGCCAAGTAAGCCACTCAGCCGCTGAGCCGCTGAGCCCCCGGGGCGCCCCGGGGCACCTAGCCCCCTCTAACGCAGCGCGACGCCTTTTTGCTCCGGCAGGGTGAACGCGGCTATGCAGGCCACGGCGAACGACGCCGCGAACACGCTGAACACCGCGATCGGCCCGCCGAAGGCCATCACTGGCGGCACCACCAGCGGCGCAAGGATAGAGCCGATGCGTCCGAAGGAGGCGCCCGCCCCGGTGCCGGTGCCGCGGATAGCGGTGGGGTAGAGCTCCGGCCCGATGGCGTACAGCGCACCCCACGCCCCCAAGTTGAAGAAGCTGAGCAGGCAGCCCGCGGCGATAATCTGCCACTCCGCGCTGGCTAGCCCGTACAGCAGTGCCGATACCGCCGAGCCCGCGAGGAAGACCGACAGTGTGATGCGGCGGCCCCAGATTTCAATGAGCCACGCGGCGGCGAAATACCCGGGCAGCTGCGCGATCGTGATGATCAGGGTGAAGCTAAACGAGCGCACCAGGGAGAACCCCTGGTCCACCAGCAGGGACGGGATCCACGTGAACGCGCCGTAGTAGGAAAGCGATACGCAAAACCACACCGTCCAGAACGCCAGGGTGCGCCGCCACAGGTCGGGGCCCCAGATCCCGCCCTGCACCGGTTTCTCCTGCGGTGCTTCGGTGGTGTCGTAGTCGGCCGGGTCGGCTGCCGCCTCGAACTCGCGCACGATCTGCTCAGCCTCCGCGTGGCGGCCCTTCGACTCTAGGAACCGAACCGATTCGGGCAGCCCCATGCGCACGTAGATCGCGTACAGCGCAGGCACGGCGCCGAACGCGAAGCCCCAGCGCCAGCCGTTCTCACCCTGCGACACCACGAACGTGCCGATGACGGCGGCCATGATCCAGCCCACCGCCCAGAACGCCTCGAGCAGCACCACCATGCGCCCGCGCGACTTCCGGGGAGAAAACTCGCTGACCAGCGTGGACGCCACGGGCAGCTCCGCGCCCAAACCGAGGCCCACCAGGAAGCGGAACACCATCAGAGAGCCCACCGACCACGCCAGCGCCGATGCGCCGGTGGCAAGGCCGTAAATCAGTAGCGTCGCGGCGAACACTTGGCGCCGGCCGATCTTATCGGCGAGCAGGCCGCCTAGCGACGCCCCGACCGCCATCCCGATAAAACCCACCGACGCAATCCACGACGTGGTGGTCTTATCCAGCTCCCAGTGGACGGCGAGCGCGGCGATGATGAAAGACACCAGGCCGATATCCATCGCGTCTAGTGCCCACCCGATGCCGGATCCCACCAACAGACGTTTGTGTTTGCTGGTCACCGGGAGACGGTCGAGTCGCTCGGTTCTGGAAAGTTGTGGCGCGGGCTGTGCCGGCACCTGTGAGGGGGCTGTCATGCGGGGAAAGCGTACTCGCCCATCGGATTGAAGTGGCGAGTTCTTTTCACCCCGACGTCCTATGCCCGCCCCCCGAGCCACCGGCTACGCCTCGAGCGGCTGGAACCCGCGCAACCTCAGGGAGTTCGACACCACGAACACCGAGCTAAACGCCATCGCGATGCCGGCGAGCATCGGGTTCAAGAAGCCCAGCGCCGCCACTGGGATCAGCAACACGTTGTAGGCGAAGGCCCAGAAGAGGTTGCCCTTGATGGTTTTCAGCGTCCGGCGCGACAACCGGATCGCGTCGGCGGCGGAGAGCAGCGAGTTGTGCATCAAGGTGATGTCGGAGGCTTCGATGGCCACGTCAGTGCCGGCGCCCATCGCTAGACCCAGGTCGGCCTGAGCGAGCGCGGCGGCGTCGTTCACGCCGTCGCCCACCATGGCCACGCGGTGCCCGGACTCCTGCAGCGCCTTCACCACTTCAACCTTGTCTTCCGGAAGCACACCAGCGGTCACATTCGCTGGTGCGATGCCCACCTCTGCGGCGATGGCTTCGGCGGCGCCCTGGTTGTCGCCCGTCAGCAGATGCGGGGTGAGCCCCAGGGCCTCCAGCTCGGCGACCGCACGCGCGGAATCGTCTTTCACGGTGTCGCGCACGGCGACGAACCCGGCCAGCTCGAGGCCAGAGCCGCGCTCGACTTCCACGGCCACAGGGGTCGCGCCGGAGCGTTCGGCTGCTTCGAAATCGCTGGCCAAGGTGTCGAGATCCACGGTGGGGCGGCCGACGCGGACGCGGGAGCCGTCGATAAGCGCTGATGCCCCGCGCCCCACCTCGTTCTGGAAGTCCGCGGACTCCGGGACGGTTGAAACTGCCGCAACCACAGCTCGCGCGATCGGGTGCTCCGAGCCGGCCTCAACGCCGGCGGCCAGCGACAACACATTGTCCTCTGACCAGCCCGGCGCAGCGGTGACGCCCTGGACGCTCATCTCGCCGGTGGTCACGGTGCCGGTTTTGTCCATCACGATCGTGTCCACTTGGCGGGTGGATTCGAGCACCTCGGGGCCTTTGATCAAAAGCCCGGTCTGGGCACCGCGGCCCGTGCCCACCAGAATCGCGGTGGGCGTGGCGAGGCCGAGCGCGCACGGGCACGCGATGATGAGCACGGCGACGGCGGCGGTGAACGCGTGCGCCACCGAGTGGCCAACCATCAGGTGCCCGGCTAGCGCCACCAGCGCAATCCCGATCACGGTGGGCACGAAGATCTGGGAGATGCGGTCTACCAGGCGTTCCACCGGCGCCTTGCCGGCCTGGGCGTCTTTCACCAGCTGCCCCATCTGCGCAAGCGTGGTTTCGGAGCCGACGCGCGTCGCCTCAACCACCAAGCGGCCGGACGTGTTTACGGTCGCCCCGGTCACGCGCGAGCCTTCGGTGACTTCCACGGGCACCGATTCGCCGGTGAGCATGGATTCGTCCACCGCGGAGCTGCCGGAAACCACCACGCCGTCCGTGGCCACCTTTTCGCCGGGGCGCACGATGAAGCGGTCGCCGACGGCCACCTGGGAGATCGGCACGCGGACTTCCTTGCCCGCGCGGATCACGGCGGCGTCTTTGGCCCCCATGTCCAATAGGTCGCGCAGCGCCTGGGAGGATTGCCCCTTCGCGCGCGTCTCAAACCAGCGCCCCAGCAGCAGGAACGTGATCACCACGCATACGGATTCAAGGTAAATCTCGTGGTGCCCGGCACCCGACGGCAGCAGCGACATCTCCATCACCATGCCGGGCTCGCCCGCGCCGCCGAAGAACAGCGCCCACACCGACCACAAATAGGCGGCTGTGGTGCCGAGCGTGATCAGCGTGTCCATGGTCATCGCGCCGTGGCGCAGGTTGAGCAGCGTCGCGCGGTGGAACACGCGCCCGCCGGCGAAGTACACCAGCGTCGTCGCGGCGAAGGCGGCCCACTGCCAGAACCGGAACTGCCACGCCGGGATCATGGACACCAACGTCACGGGCAGCGACACCGCCGCCACCCAGATCACGGTGCGCTTGAGCTGCTCGGCTTCCTTCTCGCGCGCGTCGTCGAGCACATTGCTTTGCGACGCTCCCCCGGCCGCCCCCTCCGCAGCATCACCAGCCTCCCCGGCGGCGTCTGTGTTCGATCCACCCATGGCGAACGCGTCGTAGCCTGCGGCCCGCACCGTCTCAATCAGCGAGTCCGCGTCCTGCTGCGCCGGGTCGTAGTCCACCACGGCGGTTTCGGTGGAGAAGTTGACGTTCGCCTCCACCCCATCCAGTTTGTTCAGTTTGCGCTGCACGCGCGATGAGCAGGACGCGCAGGTCATGCCTGTCACGCCCAGCTCGATGTGTTCAAGTGCGGGTACGTCCGCGGGCGTTGTGGAAGTAGTCATGCTCCCCACCCTATACCCCCCGGGGGTATGAACGCTAGGCCGGTTTAGGCCAGCTTGTAGCCGGCCTCTTCCACGGCGGCGGCGATCTGGTCGTCGGTGTAGCCCTCGCCGATCACGGTGACCTCACCGGTTTCGTGGTCCGCCTTCACGTCGTTCACACCGGCGATCTCAGCGACCTCTTCCTTCACGCTCATTTCGCAGTGCCCGCAGGTCATGCCCTCAACGTTGAAGATGCGCTTTTCCATCATGTTCCTCTTTCCTTCGTTGGCTACATCTGCGCCACCGAGGGTAGCGCTTAATCCGCCACTTGGTAGCCCGCGTTTTTCGCGGCCTTCTGCACGTCCGCGTCGGCGAATTGGTGCCCGACCACCGTAAGACGCCCGGCTTCGATGTCGATGTCCACCTCGTGCGCACCGTCGATAAGCGAAAGCTCATCGGCGAGCGAGTCGACGGCGACCTGGTCCGCAGGGCCAGTGATCCGGTACGTCTTCGTCATGGCGGGTTCGCGCCTCCTTGGAATACTGCGAGAATTGTTAGGGTTGGGTAACGCATAAGCACCTTATCTACGAACTTCAAGGAGCGAAACATTGAGCACTATTGATGTAACCGAGGACACGTTTGAGCAGACCGTTGCCCAGGACGGGATTGTCTTCGTCGATGCGTGGGCGAGCTGGTGCGGCCCGTGCCGCCAGTTCGCGCCGGTGTACGAGGCCGCGAGCGAGAAGCACACGGACGTCACCTTTGCCAAGCTGGACACCGAAGAGAACCAGGGCGTCGCTACCGCGCTGGAGATCCAGGCGATTCCGACGCTGATGGCGTTCCGCGACGGCATCCTCGTCTTCCGCAACGCGGGTGCGCTGCCGCCTGCCGCGCTGGAGGATCTCATCACCCAGGTGAAGGGCCTGGACATGGAAGAGGTCAAGCGCCAGATCGAAGCGCAGAACGCCAACGAAGGCTAGTTAGACCCGCTCGAGCGCCCTCCGGGGCGCTTTTTTCATACACTTGGGGCAATTGCTTATCGACGAATCCCCGAAGACCCCAAAGAAAGGACCTGACCCATGGCGAATCCGTTCAGCAAGGGCTGGAACTACCTCATGCAGTCGTTCGACACCAAGATCGACCAAAACGCAGACCCGAAGGTGCAGATCCAGCAGGCCATCGCCGCTGCGAAGGAGCAGCACCAGGCGATCTCCCAGCAGGCCGCGGCGATTATCGGCAACCGTAACCAGCTGCAAATGAAGCTGGACCGCCTGATCAAGTCGCAGGAGGACCTGCAGACCAAGGCGCGCACCGCGCTGCAGGCCGCCGACAAGGCCGCCGCCGCGGGCGACGCTGAGAAGGCGCAGCAGTTCAACTCCACCGCCGAGGTCATCGCCACGCAGCTGGTCAGCGTGGAGCAGGAGCTCGAGCAGACGAAGCAGGCGTACACCGCGGCCGAGCAGGCGGCGAGCGAGGCGCAGGCGAAGCAGCAGCAGTCCGAGGCGCGCCTGAAGGAGCAGATGGCGCAGGTCTCCCAGCTTGAGTCCCAGCTGAACCAGGCGAAGATGCAGGAGCAGACCGCGGCGACGATGGACTCCATGAACTCCATCGGCACCAACGACAACGCGCCCACGCTCGACGGCGTGCGCGACAAGATCGAGCGCCGCTACGCCAACGCCCTCGGCGCGCAGGAGCTCGCGGAGAACTCCATGGGTGACCGCATGGCGGAGATCGAGGCGGGCACGACCGACATCGCGGCCGCGTCGCGCCTGGACCAGATCCGCGCGTCCATGAACGGCGGCAATGAGCTCGAGGCCGGCGCCGCTGGTGCGCTCGAGGCTGGTGAGGCAGGCGCTGAGGGCGCGGAGGGCGCGGAGGGCGCCGGCTCTGCATCTCAGGCTGAAGAAACCCCGTCCGCCGAAACCCCCACCTCTGGCACCGCCGCGAGCGTGGACGACATCCTGGCAGACGCCGCGGCCTACGTGGGCGACGATCCTGACGGCGACGATGCGGACGTCGAGGGTGCGGCAGGGGACGACGAGCGCTAGTCGCACCCTAAAACAGTTCCGGCGGGCCCCCCGCAGCATCCATCCCTTTGGGGATGTGCTGCAGGTAGCCCGCCGGTTTCGTGTGGGTGGGGAACCCGCGCCTAGGATTCGCGCTGAATGTTGATCAGCACCCCGCGGATCCCGGAGTGGAACCCGTCGCGCAGGTTCACGCGCTGCGTCTCGGTCAGCGTGTACTCGTGGAGTGTCTCGCACGCGAACTGCAGCAGCGGCCTATCGATCTCGGGCGGCAGCCCACCGCCCGAAAGCAAATGCGCGTTGTCGCGCTGCTCCATGGAAGCCGCGTTCTCAAACCACCACGTGGCGTACTGCTGGCCCACGTCGTACGGGGTTTGGAAGCCCGCGGAGGTCCACACCTCCTCCGGCAGCGGCACGTAGCGCGAGCGCAACTTGCGGCGCGGCGCCATCATTGACGGTTTCGGCGCGGGCTTGGGGCCCGGCTTTGGCGTGTCCTCGCTCGCCACCTGCTTGTTGCCGGGTTTGTTGGCTTGGTTGTTTGCCTCCACCTGCGCCTCGGATGGCTCGTCGAGCTCCGGCGACTCGGGGCGGTGCGTGCGCTGGTCCGAGGGGTGGGCTCCCACGATGTCGGAGGGTTTCGGCGCGGGTTTCGGGCCGGGTTTCGGTGCGGCAGGTGCGGTGTCTGCCGCGTCTGCCGCGTCTGTCACCGGGGCGCTCGGCGCTGCCGGGGTGGCCGGAGCGGGCCCCGGCACTGGGGCAACCGGGGCAAGAGGCTCCTGCGTAGACCCCGCCGAAGGCTTCTTCGCGCTTTCCGGTGTGGCTTCCCCCGCAAGTTCCCCAGCCTGCGTGTCCTGCTCCGCTGCCTCCTCGGACTCCGGGCGCAGCGGGTCGGGCCCAAGCCCGGGCACTGGTGCGGGGCCGGCATCCTCGCCGATCGGGGCAGCGTCGTTAAGCGGGCGCTCCCTGATGGTTGGCGGCAGCGGGCCTTCGAGCACCTGCAGCTGCATGGCGTCGGCGAAGTCCTCGCGCGGGTCGAGGATGGTGGTGGAGTCGCACGAGTGTCGCAGCGCCGAGGACATGGAGTCCCAGCCGAAGCCGTAGAGGTGCATTCGTGCGCCGTGGGCGGTGACTTCCTCCACGCCGGGGATCATGTCCGCGTCGCCGGAGACCAGCACGAAGTCGCTGAACTTCTCGTTCATCGCGTTGACCACTAGGTCGGCGACGAGCCGTGTGTCCACCCCCTTCTGCGTGCGACGTTCCCCCCATTCGATGAGTTGGCCTGTACGCAGCTGCACGCCGTCGCAGGTGCGCAGGGCGCGCTGGTAGCGGTGTGGGCCGGAGTCCGGGATGCCGTCGTACCAGAACTGCCGGTGGATGGGTTGATGGAGTTGGTTGGTGATCATCTTGCCGAGGGTCGCCACAACCTCCGGCAAATCAATTTCTAACTGTGCGCGGGCGCCGATTTCCCACGAGTTGTAAAAGCTCGCGAGCAGGTATGACGTGTCGACGAACACAAGTGTGCGTTCAAGCATGGCTCCTAAATTCCGTTTTCTTTATGTTCCTAATTTGAGTTTTCCGGCCCCTATAGGGAGCTAGATACGCCCATTTTGCCGAAATTTGGCCGATTGCACCACGTTCCGAGCGCAACCGCCTTGCCAGCTCTCCTGGAACCGTGTTAGCTAGTTAGTTACTCGAGTAACTAACCGTCCGTAACTTTGGAGAGAGGGGGTCGCAGTGAACCCAGACGCCGAGCCGTTGTTCGTGCAGATCGCCCGCTTCGTAGAGGACTTGATCGTCGACGGCTCGCTGAAACCCGGCGACCAGGCGCCGTCCCAAAACACGCTCGCCGAGTTCCACGAGATCAATCCCGCCACGGCGCGCAAGGGGCTGAGCCTGCTTGTCAGCGCCGGCGTGCTGGAAAAACGCCGAGGCCTCGGCATGTTCGTCACCGCTGATGCCCGCGAGCGCATCCTCGCGCAACGTCGAGAAGCTTTTGCGGGCCAGTTCATCGCCCCGCTTATCGACGAAGCCCTCCACCTCGGCCACACCCGCTCCGAACTCCACGACCTCATCGACCGCGTCGCAGAAAGCAGAGGCATGTACCAATGACCGCCCCAGTGACCATCTCAACTCGCGGCCTCACCCGCTCTTTCAAGAAGAAGCACGTTCTCACCGGCGTCGATCTCGACCTCGGGCCCGGCATCCACGGTCTGCTCGGCCGCAACGGCGTGGGCAAATCCACACTGCTGCGCATCATTGGCGGGCAGCTCAAGCCAACCTCGGGCACCGTCGAGGTGTTTGGCGAGCGCCCCTTCGACAATGGCAGCGTCATGGACCGCACATGCCTCACCGGCGTCGACACCGCGTACCCGGGCACGTGGTCCGGCGCGGACGTGATCAAAGGTGCCCGCCTGCGCTACCGCACGTGGGACCAGCAGCTTGCGGATGCCCTGACCGCCGAATTCGCCATGGATCAGGCATTGGAAACCCGCTACGGCAAGCTTTCCCGCGGCCAGCGCGCCATGATCTCCATCGTTATCGGCCTGTCCGCCGGTACGGGGCTTTTGCTTCTCGACGAGCCCTACGTCGGCCTCGACACCCACAACACTGACGTGTTCTACCGCCACCTGCTCGCACAGGCTGGCACGGGCCGCACCATCGTCATGGCCACCCACCACATCGAGGATGCGGCGAAGGTGCTGGATTCGGCGGTGGTGCTGGGCCGTGAGGGGACCGTCGTTAAGCAGTGTGTCCCTGAGGACGCCGACGCTTTCGCAGTGGCCGGCGGCGAGCTTTTGCCTATCGACGACGCTCCGCGCCACGCCCGCCCAGCCCACTTCGACGACCTCATTGCGCACTACCTGGAGGTGTACTGATGAACACGACCCTGCTCGGATTCTTCCGCCACCAGTTCGTCGCGTCCTCGCTTTTTAGGTTGCTGTGGATGGTGCCGCTGGCGGTGATGTTCGGCCTCGGCGCAGCGATTACGAATCACCAGCTTACTGCGGTGATGAGGCCTGCAATTGTGACCCTCTTTGTGATCGGCGCGCTCTCGATGGAAGAGACGGCCTACGCGGCCTACGGCATGCCGCGGGATCGGCGGCTACGACTTGCCGCGATGGCAGTGGTGCCGGCGGTGGTGGTTGGCGTGGCCGTCGCGTTGCTGCTGCGGCCTGATTGGATTGGAGTTGTGGGCGCCTTGGGAGCCGTGGCGATGGGCCTGATCATGGGGCAGCGCTACGTCACCGGCGAGGTGCCCGAGGCGAGTGAGCGTGTGCGGTCGCGCGTAGGCTCGCGAGGCTTCCTTTTGGAGCTGGTGTGGAAACCACAGCTGCTCTGGGCTTTGGGCATCGCGGCGGCGCATTGCGTGACGCTTTATCTGGCCAGCCTCATTGGTTCCGAGTCGCTCAGAGTGTGGATTGGGGCTTTGCCGTTGTTGGTTTGGTACGGCGTGTATTGCATGCACGGCACGGGGATCGCCGGCCCGGACGTGGGCGCGAGCTACGGGGTGCCGCGTCGGCGCTGGCTCGGAGTATCGCTCGCTGCATCGGTCGTCTCGGTGCTGTTCTATGCGGTCGTAGTTGGTGTTTTCTCGGCTTTGAGCTGGGCCGCGGTGGTGGCCGGGGCGGCGGGTGCGTTCGCAAGCTCGGTGGTGGGGTCGGCCATGAAAACGCGTCGCAGCGAAATGGGGCTGTTGCCGGCGATGTTCCTGGCCATTCCCATTTCGCGTGCGGCGGAAGCGGAAAGCTTCGCGGACGGTGACGTCGTGTACTGCCTGATCGTATCGGGA
This sequence comes from Corynebacterium sp. Marseille-P4321, assembly GCF_903645305.1. GTDB lineage: Bacteria > Actinomycetota > Actinomycetes > Mycobacteriales > Mycobacteriaceae > Corynebacterium. Next base: position 84,369 of record NZ_CAHJXO010000001.1, read on the forward strand.
CTGCTGTTGCTGGTCGGTGCAGTGCTGCAGGTGGCGTATTTGGGTGGCTGCATGAACCCAAAACGAGCAATTAAAGGGACATAAAAACCCAAGTTGTGCTGGGGGTTTGTGTTGTGTGTGGGGTGTGTGTAACTTATATCGAGTCAGCGAGACCGACAACGCCCCGCTAGAGAGCAAGGTTTTTGCTTCTGGTTTGTGTGGCGGGCAGGAAAACAATCGTTGACGGAAATAAAATCCTTCAGCTTCTTTCGGCTAGCCCTTGTTTGTGGGGTTGGTTGTGGTGTGCTGGTGTTGTTTGAGAACTCGATAGTGTGCCAATGTATATTTTTTGTTTGTGGGTTGGTTGCGTGTGCGCTGTGCTGCATCGTTTTGGTGTGGTTGGTGTGTGCCGGTTGCAGTTGTTGTGAACCTTTGATGGCAATGATTGTTTCTGGTGGATCGTGAACTGATTCATGTTTGTGGTGCTTGTGGTTTTTCCTCGTCGGATGCGCAGGTGCCATGTGTTGTGATTTTTTGCAGCAGTAATTTGAGGATTGCCAGTCCGGCACCTTTTTGCTCTTGGAACTGTTTTTGGTTTTGGGTGTGGGGTGTTGGTTGGTTTGTTTTTTGCCAGTTTGGTTGGGCTTTTCACGGCCTTTTTGTGGAGAGTTTGATCCTGGCTCAGGATGAACGCTGGCGGCGTGCTTAACACATGCAAGTCGAACGGAAAGGCCCTAGCTTGCTGGGGTGCTCGAGTGGCGAACGGGTGAGTAACACGTGGGTGATCTGCCCTGCACTTCGGGATAAGCCTGGGAAACTGGGTCTAATACCGGATAGGACCACTTCTTGGAGGTTGTGGTGGAAAGTTTTTCGGTGTGGGATGAGCTCGCGGCCTATCAGCTTGTTGGTGGGGTAATGGCCTACCAAGGCGTCGACGGGTAGCCGGCCTGAGAGGGTGTACGGCCACATTGGGACTGAGATACGGCCCAGACTCCTACGGGAGGCAGCAGTGGGGAATATTGCACAATGGGCGCAAGCCTGATGCAGCGACGCCGCGTGGGGGATGACGGCCTTCGGGTTGTAAACTCCTTTCGCCAAGGACGAAGCTTTAAGTGACGGTACTTGGAGAAGAAGCACCGGCTAACTACGTGCCAGCAGCCGCGGTAATACGTAGGGTGCGAGCGTTGTCCGGAATTACTGGGCGTAAAGAGCTCGTAGGTGGTTTGTCGCGTCGTTTGTGTAAGTCCGTAGCTTAACTGCGGGACTGCAGGCGATACGGGCATAACTTGAGTGCTGTAGGGGAGACTGGAATTCCTGGTGTAGCGGTGGAATGCGCAGATATCAGGAGGAACACCGATGGCGAAGGCAGGTCTCTGGGCAGTAACTGACGCTGAGGAGCGAAAGCATGGGGAGCGAACAGGATTAGATACCCTGGTAGTCCATGCCGTAAACGGTGGGCGCTAGGTGTGAGTCCCTTCCACGGGGTTCGTGCCGTAGCTAACGCATTAAGCGCCCCGCCTGGGGAGTACGGCCGCAAGGCTAAAACTCAAAGGAATTGACGGGGGCCCGCACAAGCGGCGGAGCATGTGGATTAATTCGATGCAACGCGAAGAACCTTACCTGGGCTTGACATACACCAGATCGCTGCAGAGATGTAGTTTCCCTTTGTGGCTGGTGTACAGGTGGTGCATGGTTGTCGTCAGCTCGTGTCGTGAGATGTTGGGTTAAGTCCCGCAACGAGCGCAACCCTTGTCTTGTGTTGCCAGCATTTGGTTGGGGACTCATGAGAGACTGCCGGGGTTAACTCGGAGGAAGGTGGGGATGACGTCAAATCATCATGCCCCTTATGTCCAGGGCTTCACACATGCTACAATGGTCGGTACAACGCGCGGCGAGCCTGTGAGGGTGAGCGAATCGCTGAAAGCCGGTCGTAGTTCGGATTGGGGTCTGCAACTCGACCCCATGAAGTCGGAGTCGCTAGTAATCGCAGATCAGCAACGCTGCGGTGAATACGTTCCCGGGCCTTGTACACACCGCCCGTCACGTCATGAAAGTTGGTAACACCCGAAGCCAGTGGCCTGTAATGGGAGCTGTCGAAGGTGGGATCGGCGATTGGGACGAAGTCGTAACAAGGTAGCCGTACCGGAAGGTGCGGCTGGATCACCTCCTTTCTAAGGAGCTTATTTGTTTTTGTGCCCGCAGTTGCGGGTGTGCCCACACGTTTTGTGGTGTGGGTTGGTGGTTGAGTCGTCGAACGAATGGCTGCCGCCTTTTTTGTTTTGGAAAAATTGTCCGGGTGGACACACGCCGGCGGCCATGGGTTGGTTGCTTTTGTGGTGTGCGCGTTGAGCTTTCCTGCAAGCAAGTGTGTGTTGGTGCGCTGTTGGGTGTCTGGGGCAGCACGTGATGTGTTTTGTTCCTTGTGGCTTCCATGTGCTGCATGCGTGTGTGTTGCATGCGTGTGTGGTGTGTGGGGGTGTGTTGTGTGAGAACTGTAGAGTGGACGCGAGCATCTTTCTTTTTATTTTTTGTTTGTGTTTTGGTGTTTTGTACCTGTTTTTGTCTGTGATGGTTGTGTGTTACGGGCGTATGGTGGATGCCTTGGCATGCTGAGCCGATGAAGGACGTGTGAGACTGCGTTAAGCCTCGGGGAGTTGTCAACAAAGCGTTGATCCGAGGGTGTCCGAATGGGGAAACCTAGCCGTGGTTGTGTGCGGTTACCTGCTGGTGAATACATAGCCGGTGTGGGGGTGTACGCGGGGAAGTGAAACATCTCAGTACCCGCAGGAGAAGAAAACAATTGTGATTCCGTGTGTAGTGGCGAGCGAAAGCGGATGATGGCTAAACCGTGTGTGTGTGATACTTGGTAGGGGTTGCGCATGCGGTGTTGTGGGGTGCGGGTGTGTATGGTCTACCAGCTGTGCGCATGTGTTGCGGTGTGAGCGGAAGTGTCTGGGATGGCACGCCGGAGTGGGTGATGAGCCCCGTACGTGTAGGCACCGCAAGATGTGTTACCCGTAATCCCCGAGTAGCAGCGGGCTCGTGGAATCTGCTGTGAATCTGCCGGGACCACCCGGTAAGCCTGAATACTCAGTGTGACCGATAGTGGATAGTACCGTGAGGGAATGGTGAAAAGTACCCCGGGAGGGGAGTGAAAGAGTTCCTGAAACCATGCGCTTACAATCCGTCAGAGCACCGTTTTGTGGTGTGATGGCGTGCCTTTTGAAGAATGAGCCTGCGAGTCAGCGGCATGTCGCGAGGTTAACCCGTATGTGGGGTAGTCGTAGCGAAAGCGAATCCTAATGGGGTGTTTTTTTAGTGGCATGTCCTGGACCCGAAGCGGGGTGATCTACCCATGGCCAGTGTGAAGCAGCTGTAAGAGGTTGTGGAGGCGCGAACCCACTTAGGTTGAAAACTGAGGGGATGAGTTGTGGGTAGGGGTGAAAGGCCAATCAAACTCCGTGATAGCTGGTTCTCCCCGAAATGCATTTAGGTGCAGCGTGATGTGAGCTTGCCGGAGGTAGAGCTACTGGTTGGTTGAGCGGGACTATCATCTTAGCGACGTCAGCCAAACTCCGAATGCCGGTTATAGTGTTGCATTGCAGTGAGACTGTGGGGGATAAGCTTCATAGTCGAGAGGGAAACAGCCCAGATCGCCGGTTAAGGCCCCTAAGGGTGTGCTAAGTGGAAAAGGATGTGGGATCGCGAAGACAGCCAGGAGGTTGGCTTAGAAGCAGCCATCCTTGAAAGAGTGCGTAATAGCTCACTGGTCGAGTGGTTCTGCGCCGACAATTCAGTGGGGCTCAAGCACACCGCCGAAGCCGCGGCAACACTTGTTTTGTGTTGGGTAGGGGAGCGTCGTGTGTGGGGTGAAGCCGTATCGTAAGGAGCGGTGGACTGCATGCGAGTGAGAATGCAGGCATGAGTAACGAATGGCAAGTGAGAATCTTGCCCGCCGGATGACTAAGGGTTCCTGGGTCAAGTTCGTCTTCCCAGGGTGAGTCGGGTCCTAAGGCGAGGCCGACAGGCGTAGTCGATGGTCAACGGGTTGATATTCCCGTACCCGTGTGTGCGCGACAAATTGTGAAGCGGTGATACTAACCACCCTGACCCGCCGGCCAAACACGACCTTTGGTTGTGTGGTTGGTGGTGATGCGTGGGGCCTGATCTGTTGTAGCAAAGTGATGGGGTGACGCAGGTTGGTAGCCAATGCCGCTTATTGGATTGCGGTGCAAGCGTGTGGCACGACACCATGGTCAAATGCGGGTGTCAATAGTGTGAGGCGTGATGCGTAAGCCCTTTTGGGTGAAGTTGGTGATCCTGTACTGCCGAGAAAAGCCTCTAGCGATGTGCATGTACGGCCCGTACCCGAAACCGACACAGGTAGTCAGGTAGAGAATACTAAGGCGCTCGGGTGAACTGTGGTTAAGGAATTCGGCAAAATGCCCCCGTAACTTCGGGAGAAGGGGGACCTGCACTGGTGACACACGTATCGTGTGGTAGCTGGTGTGGGTCGCAGAGAAGAGAGGGGAGCGACTGTTTATCAAAAACACAGGTCCGTGCGAAGACGGTTAAGTTGATGTATACGGACTGACGCCTGCCCGGTGCTGGAAGGTTAAGAGGACCTGTTAGGACATTTTTTGTCCGAAGCGGAGAATTTAAGCCCCAGTAAACGGCGGTGGTAACTATAACCATCCTAAGGTAGCGAAATTCCTTGTCGGGTAAGTTCCGACCTGCACGAATGGCGTAACGACTCCTCTGCTGTCTCAACCACAGGCCCGGTGAAATTGCATTACGAGTAAAGATGCTCGTTACGCGCGGCAGGACGAAAAGACCCCGGGACCTTCACTATAGCTTGGTATTGGCATTCGGTGCGGTTTGTGTAGGATAGGTGGGAGACTATGAAGCGGCCACGCTAGTGGTTGTGGAGTCGTTGTTGAAATACCACTCTGACCGTAGTGGATATCTAACCTTGGCCCATGATCTGGGTTGGGGACAGTGCCTGGTGGGTAGTTTAACTGGGGCGGTTGCCTCCCAAAATGTAACGGAGGCGCCCAAAGGTTCCCTCAGCCTGGTTGGCAATCAGGTGAGTAGAGCGTCAGTGCCCACGGGAGCTTGACTGTGAGACTCACAAGACGAGCAGGGACGAAAGTCGGGACTAGTGATCCGGCACCTACTTGTGGATGTGGTGTCGCTCAACGGATAAAAGGTACCCCGGGGATAACAGGCTGATCTTCCCCAAGAGTCCATATCGACGGGATGGTTTGGCACCTCGATGTCGGCTCGTCGCATCCTGGGGCTGGAGTAGGTCCCAAGGGTTGGGCTGTTCGCCCATTAAAGCGGCACGCGAGCTGGGTTCAGAACGTCGTGAGACAGTTCGGTCTCTATCCGCCGCGCGCGTGTGAAACTTGAAGAAGGCTGTCCCTAGTACGAGAGGACCGGGACGGACGTACCTCTAGTGTGCCAGTTGTTCCGCCAGGGGCATCGCTGGTTGGCTACGTACGGAAGGGATAACCGCTGAAAGCATCTAAGCGGGAAGCCTGTTTTAAGATGAGGTTTCGATTGAGGTTCCCAGCAGACTACTGGGTTGATAGGCCGGAGTTGTACCCACCGTAAGGTGCTGAGACGACCGGTACTAATACACCGATTGACAACCAACACCAACAAAGCAAGTGTTGCAAAACACCAACAACAAAAACACGCAAAACAATGTAGAAAGAACCAGTCGTGTTCGCGTCCACTGTGCAGTATCTGACACAACACACCCACCCCAACCCCGGGTGGCCACAAACATAAATGAACAGTTACGCCCAACGCGTGGCACACTCATTGCCCCAATAAGTGTGTCGGTGGTTGATGGCGGCGGGGAAACGCCCGGTCCCATTCCGAACCCGGAAGCTAAGCCCGCCCGCGCCGATGGTACTGCTCCCGGGAGGGAGTGGGAGAGTAGGTTACCGCCGACCCAACAACTTCAGAATAGAAAGCACCCGCGCCACTTCCCACACAGGGACCACGGCGCGGGTGCTTTTTCGCGTCCGCCCAGCGTCAAAAACGTCAAAGAGCGAAGGAACGCTGCTCGCCAGACAACGGGTCCGCAAAGCCGAGATGCACGCACCGTAAACGCATCGGCGCATCAAAGTCTTCAGTTTCCGCCGGCAAAGGCGTCGGGTAAATGCGGTCACCGAGAATGGGCGCCGCCTCCAACATCATCTGCACCCGGAGTTGGTGTGTTCGTCCGGTGATAGGCCGAAGTGTGTACCGCGCGAGGGGCTCGGTGGTGTGGTGGAGGCGTTGGAGGTGCGTGAGCTCGTCGTGAAGCAATTGCTCGACCTTGAGCAGTTCCGTAAACGAGTTTGGCTCCGCGTGCTCGTCCCATGTCGTCGCGACCTCGCCCGGCACCTTTGCCAAGTGGTGCGCCCACGTCGCGGGCGCCTGCATTGGGCGCAGCGGCGCGATCGCCTCGTACTTCTTAGACACCTCACGCCGCGCAAACAGCTCCTGATAGGGGCCGCGTAACTCGCGTCGCTTGGTAAGAAGTAGAAGCCCGGAGGTCGCGCGGTCGAGGCGATGCGCTGGTGTGAGCTCCTCGTTGCCGGTCGCGCGTCGAAGCCGTACCGTCGCGGTTTCGGTAATGTGCGCGGCGCGGGGCATGGTGGCAAGAAACGCAGGCTTATCGACGACCATGATGCCCTCGTCCTCATACACCACCTCAATCTGGTGTGGCACTTTGCGCTCGGGGGCGGGGCGCCGGTAGAAGAAGACGTCAGTGCCGGGAGGTACCACGTCGTCGGGTGCGAAAAGCGTGCCATCGCGGGCAACCACCTCGCCGGCAGCAAACCGGGCAGCGACCGCGTCGGGGGTATCTTCCGGGTGGCGGTGGCGCTGCGTGGCCACGAGGTGCGCGACGAACTCGAAAGCGGTGAGTTCTGCATCCTCCGGGACGCGGGCGCGCGTGGCACCAAGCCCGTTACGCGGGGGCAGTGGTGTGACTGGTGTGGTCTTTTTCCTGGCCATTGTGTAGTAGATTATCCGCCATGGATCTTGCAGCACTTATTGAGCCGATTCTTGCGTTCTTCTCCCAGGGCATTGGCAAAGCTATCGCGGACGCGTTGACCTTCCTCTACCACCTTCTCTTCCCGGCGAACGCGCCGGCGGCCACTCCGGTGCCCCTGCCGAACTAAGCGCAGTATGCTGTGGGTATAACCAGTTCGTGGACGGAAAGGACTGAAAAATGACCCGCGAAGACATCGTTGTGGTGGCCGTTGACGGTAGCCCGGCGTCCGATGTAGCTGTGCGATGGGCGGCCAACACAGCCCGCAAGCGCGACATCCCGCTGCGGCTCGCCGCAAGCTACACCATGCCCCAGTTCCTCTACGCAGAGGGGATGGTGCCGCCGCAGGAGATTTACGACGATCTGCAGCGCGAGACGATGAAAACCATCGACGCCGCCCGCGAGATCGCGCTCGGTGTGGCGCCGGATCTGCGCATCGGTCACGCGGTGGCAGAGGGCTCGCCGATTGACATGCTGCTCGAGATGTCGCGCGACTGCACGATGATCGTCATGGGCTCGCGTGGTCTCGGCGGGTTGTCAGGCATGGTGCTCGGCTCCGTGTCCGGCGCGGTGGTCTCCCACGCACACTGCCCGGTCGTGGTGGTGCGCGAGGACAACGAGATCAACGAGGGCAACAAGTACGGCCCCGTGGTGGTCGGCGTGGACGGTTCTGACGTTTCCCGCCGCGCGACCGAGGTGGCGTTCGAAGAGGCCGACGCGCGCGGTGCTCAGCTGCACGCGGTGCACACCTGGGTGGACACCCAGATCCAAGGCCCGGGTGCCGGCTACACGGTGGCGGACGATTACTGGCAGGCCGTGCAGCAGGAAAAGTCCGAGCTTCTGGGCAACTACCTCGGCGAGCTCTCGGAGCGGTTCCCCAACGTGGAAGTGAAAAAGACGATCACCCGCGACCGCCCGGTGCGCGCGCTGACCGCGGCCGCGGAGGACGCGCAGCTTCTGGTCACCGGCTCGCACGGCCGTGGCGGGTTCAAGGGCATGCTGCTCGGCTCCACGTCGCGCGCGCTGCTGCAGTCAGCGCCGTGCCCAATCATGGTGGTGCGCCCGCAGGACTAAAGCCGGTACCAGGCGCGGGTGCGCTGCCAGGTAATGGTGGCGCAATTGTTACGCAAATGCATGCGTAGCGTTGCACAACCCGCGCCGAAACGCTGGATAATGGGGGTTGTGGCGCTTTGAGCGCGATAAACATACGAGAAAACAATCGACGTTATTTTGAAAGGTAGCGCAACACAATGACTCCTCAGCTCGGTTTCCTCGGCTGGCTTATTATCGGTGGCCTCGCAGGCTGGATCGGCTCCAAGATTCAGGGTCGCGACGCACAGATGGGCATCGGCCTGAACATTCTGGTAGGTGTTATCGGCGGTCTGCTTGGCGGTTGGCTGCTCACCCTGTTCAACATCGACGTCGCGGGCGGCGGCTTGATCTTCAGCTTCCTCACCTGCTTGCTTGGTGCGGTGATTTTGCTGTGGATTGTGAACGCGGTGACCAGCAGGCGTCGATAAGCTTCTGCTTCATCCCCCGGGTAGACCAACCCGGGGGATTTTTTGTACCGATTGGTCTATATTGAAGTAATGGCCACAGGCACAAAGAAGACCCGCCGACGCGACCGGCCCAGCCCCCGGCAACGGTTGCTGGACGCTGCGACGAAGCTGTTCACCGAGGAAGGCATCCGCGTCATCGGCATCGACCGCATCTTGCGGGAGGCGGACGTGGCGAAGGCGTCGCTGTACTCGCTGCTCGGGTCGAAGGACAACCTGGTCATCGCCTATCTAGAGGAGCTGGACGCCGAGTACCGCGCGCGCTGGGAGTCTCGCGCCGCGGACCTCGAGGGGGCCGACGCGAAGATCCTCGCGTTCTTCGACATTGCCATCGAGCAGGAGCCGGAGAAGGAGTTCCGCGGCTCGCCGTTCATCAACGCCGCGACGGAGTACCCGCGCCCGGAGACAGATTCGGAGAAGCAAATCGTGGCCACGGCAGCGGCGCACCGCACGTGGCTGCACGACACGATCACCGGCCTTTTGAACACGAAGAACGGCTACGATTCCTCGGGGCTGGCCGACGAGCTGCTCATTTTCCTCGAAGGCGGGCTCACCGGCGCGCGTTTCGTGCGCGATGTCGCCCCGCTGATCACTGCGAAGTCGCTCGCCGAGTCGAAGCTTGGCGCCCCGCCCGCGGATTACTCTATTTAGCAATGCGCTTATCGACGACTACCCCCCTCAACTCCCCACCCAAACCACAACCAGTGCACCGGCTCAACGCCTCGACAGTAATCGGCGAGGTGCTGCTCACCGTCGGAGTGCTGCTGCTGCTGTTCGCGTTCTACGAGTCCTACTGGACCAACCTCGCCTCCGCGCGGATGCAGGACGAGGTGCAGACCCGCCTGGAGGAGCAGTGGGTCAACCCCCGGCAGGCGCGCGCCACCGAAATGGGAGAGGCGTTTTCCAAGCTGTACATCCCGGCGTTCGGCCAGGACTACCAGTTCGCCGTGGTGGAGGGCGTGCAGGAGGCGCAGTTGCTCACCGGGCCGGGCCACTATCCGGGCACGCAGATGCCGGGGCAGCCGGGCAACTTCGCTGTGGCGGGCCACCGCGTGGGTAAGGGTGCCCCGTTCAACGACTTGGGTGCGCTGCGGGCGTGCGACGCCATCGTGGTGGAAACCCGCCAGGCGTGGGTGACGTATCGCGTGATGCCGATGGCCGCGGACCCCGGTCAGCGCCACGCGGAGGGCGCCGGGTGCCTGCCCGGTCCCCTCAACGAGCGCGTCGCCTCCGGTGATTACGCCGCGGTGCAGGGCCGCCACATCACGCTGCCGGGCAACATCGAGGTGGTCAACCCGATGCCGGGTGCGCGCTCCACGCAGGTGCCCGACGGTGCGCTGCCGCTGGTCACACTCACCACATGCCACCCGCAGTTCTCCAACGCGGAACGCATGATCATCCACGCTGTGCAGACGGAGTATCTGCCGAAAGACGAAGCCGCCGGTGCGTTGCCGGCCGCGATGCAGGAGGTGCGCTAGATGTACGCGGCGTTGTGGCGGAAGTTGCCGGGCCCGCCGTGGGTGAAGTGGCTGCTCACGCTGATCATCCTGGTGGCGGTGTTTTTCCTGCTCATGGAGGTTATCTTCCCGTGGGTGTCATCGCTCATGCCGTACAACGACGTCGCCGTGTAGGCACTGCAGGCGCGCCGAAGCGCCCGCGGCTGGCGGGGTTTTTCAAGCGGGCAAGCAATCAGGCAGCGAAGAGCGTGTGCATCGCTCCGTATCTGTGGCGGGTGTTTGGCGCGGGGTAGCCGCGGGGTGAGATCCAGGTGGCGGAGCCGTCGATAAGCGAAATGCGCCCCCGTCTCGCCGCGCGCGGATCGTCGTCGTTGACCCTGTTGTGGTAGCTGCACAGCGGCGCCAGGTTCGCGATGTTCGTTTCGCCCCCACGCGCCCACGCCTCAACGTGGTGGCTCTCGCAGTTGTCCGAGCCGTGTCGGCACCCGGGCACCAGGCACGAGCTGTAGGCCAGGCGCATCAGGTCGCGCTGCTTCTTGTTCGCCAGGCGCTCGTTGCGGTACAGGTTCACGGGCCCTTCCTGCGGGTGGAACAGCGCTGCCTCGGCGACGCCGCCGTTTTCCGCGAGCAGGTTGAGGTACTCGGCGCCGGTGATGGTGGTGCCGTCGCTGAGCCCCAGGACGGTGTCGTCGCCGTGCCCGCCGAGGATGGCCACGTGGGTATCAAGTGGCACGGCGAGCACGGGGCGCGGCGCGGCGGGCGCCACGGCCGGAGGAATCGCCTCGCCGGGTTTGCCGGTCGCCGCCGCGAGCTGCCCGCGTATCAGCGCGACGAAGCGCGTGAGCAGCTGCGGGCCTGCCGGAAGGTCGGGGTTCAGGCCCTGGCGCAGGTAGTGTTCAAGGTCGGCGATGTCGCGTTCCGGGCCAACGAGCACGAGCGTGCGCATCCCGAGTCGCGACGCGGAGAACCGCACGGTCGGCTGTGGCGGTGTCGGCTCGGGCGGCGGGAGGAGCTCCTTGGCGCGCCGCTTCAGTGCGTCGTAGTTGCCGCGCACGGCCAGCAGTTCGCGGCGTAGGCGCCACTGTTCAAGTTCGGTGTCCACGCGGGCAAGTTGCTTCTCGACGTACACCAGCTGGTCCAAACTCAACCCACCTTCGCGGGCCGCGTCCAGGGCGAGGCGTTGTTGTTTCCGGCAGCGGGTGGGGGTGAAGTACGTCTCGTGCACCCGGGCGAGGTCGCGGACCTGGCAGGGGCGCAGCCCGGCGTCGATCGCGGCTTGCCGGTCGAAGTCGGCGAGCGCGTCGACGCTTGTCAGCGCCTGCAGCAAGGTGTGGAAGGTGGTCATGGGAAGCACGCTATGCGACGAGCGCAAGCGTGAAAAGCCCCCCTCCCAAATTCTGTGGATAACTCCCTGCTGCGCGAAGCGGTTTTCCACAATCCGCAGGTTAGAGCCACCGAGGCACGGGCGGCGACCATCCCCGCAGATTCGCGATGAGCTCGTCCGGGTCATCCGCAACCACCAAGTGCTCCCGGTCGGTGGCGCGGATGAAGCCGGCCGCGACCATGTGGTCGACCATGGAAAGCAGCGGCGCCCAGAACTCGGTGCCTAGCAACCCGATCGGCTTGGCGTGCAGGCCGAGCTGCTGGTTCGTCCACTCCTGGAACAGCTCGTCCAAGGTGCCGGTGCCGCCGGGCAGGGCCACGATTGCGTCGGCGAGCTCGCTCATGCGGGCCTTGCGCTGCGCCATCGTCTCCACCACTTCGAGGCGGTCGAGGTCGTCGTAGCGCAACTCGTAGCGCTCCAGATGCGTGGTGAGCACGCCGATGCGCCGCCGCGCCCCGCGGGCCACCTCGCCCATCAGCCCGAGCTTCGAGCCGCCGTAGACCAGGGTGATGCCCTCGCGGGCGAGCGCCTCGCCGAACGCGCGGGCAAGGGCGGCGTTGGCTGGGTCGGTGCCCACGCGCGCCCCGGCGTAGACGGCCACTGCGCCGAGTTCGCGCGGGGCGAGGGCCGGGAAGATCTGCGTTTCCAGCAACGGCGCGAGCTCTTCGCCGACGTGGTCGAACGGGTCGATCCAGCGCAGCTCCGCGATCTCCCCGCGCGCCACCGGCGACACAGCAGCGCCCGGCGGCGCGAGGAACACCCGCGACGTCACGCTCTGCCCCGGCTCGTTCGATGCGGCGGCCGTGAACGTGCCCAAAAAGCTCAGCTGCTCCGCGTCCAGCGCCACCCCGGTTTCTTCGCGCACCTCCCGCACCGCGGTTTCGGCCGCCGTCTCCGCCCCCTCCGGCTTGCCGCCGGGCAGCTGAAACCGCGGGCTGGACGCTTTGCGCACGCACAGCACCCGCCCCCGGTCGTCGCGGAACACTACTGCGGAAACGAGAATGCTCATAGCCCCAGGTTAGCGATAACTTCCGCCGCCACCATCTCCGCTTTCACTGACTCGTCCTGGTTCGTGAACACCGTGATGGCCCGCGGCCCTTTCGACACGGAAAACGCCGCCCCGATGCGCCCGGGCACGTCGCCGCCGCCGTGGCGCCCACCTTCCCAGCCGCCGTCCAGCGAGGCCGGCTGCGTGTGGTCCACGGGCGCCGCCCAGTCCACTTCCTCCCGCGCGCGTTCCTCGGTGCCCATGTCGCGCACGATGACGGTCAGCTGCGGCTCCTCTGGGTAGGACCAGAACTGGCACGCCGGGGGATCGAATCGCTCGTCCACGCCTACGCCGGTGACCATCTGGCCGTTCGTGTTAGCCACCCACTGCGTGTCCAGGTACGGGCACTCGTTCCAATCGGTGCGCTGCGTCGCTGGCAAAGCGTCGAGGGCTAGTCCGTCGCTGGCGGGGGGTGCGGGGGCGGGGTGAGCGTCGTCAAGCGATTGCTCCGAACATCCGGCGAGCGCAAGCACGAGCAGCGCGGTGGGTAATCTCAAACGCATGAGCTCCAGACTAGTGGTGCTGGAGAAGCACCCCGGCAAAGCGAGGGACAACACTGCGCTGGACACGGGCATCACCATCCTCGCGGTGTGCCTGCTGGTGGTGTCGCTCGGTGCGTTGGCGCGGATGCCGCTCAACGCCGCGTTGCTGCACATTGTGCTGGTCAGCGCGTTTTCCTTCCTGCTGTTCTACGGCATGTTGGAGATGTACCGGTGGGGCAAGTGGGGCCGCATCATCTGGCTCGTGGGCATCACGGCGGTGTGGGTGGCGGACATGACCGTCTCCGCGGTGGCCGTGTACTGGGTGTTTCTGCTGTTTTTTGTGTACCTTCGCGCATTCAATTCGTGGCGCGGCTACGTCTGGGTCGCGGTGGGCCTGGCCATCACGGTGGCGATGCAGATCCCGGCGGGACTCACACTTGGCGGGGTGATGGGCCCGGCGCTGTCGGCGGTGGTGGTTGTGGCGATCAACTATGCGTTCACCACCATCGACAGGGTGAGCAAGGAGAGGCAATTGCTTATCGACGAGCTCCTGTCCACCCGCGAAGCCCTCGCCGAAACCGAACGCTCCGCGGGCGTGGCCCAAGAACGGGAGCGGCTCGCGCACGAGCTGCACGACACGGTGGCGCAGAATCTGTCTTCGATCCAGATGCTGCTGCACTCGGCGGAGCGCGACATCCGCGGTTTCGTGCGCGCGGGGGAGATGGAGCAGCCGCTGCGCAAGATGGAAACGGCGCGGCGCGCGGCGTCCAACAACCTCGCCGAAACGCGTGCGATGATCGCCGCGCTCGCGCCCGCGCCGCTGTCGGAGGCCTCCCTGCGCGAGGCGCTCGAGCGGGTGGCCGCCGACTTCTCGGCCGCCGGCGACTTGGCGGTGGAGGTGGACGTGGACGGCGAGCCGAGTGACCCGCTGCCGATGCGTTTAGAGGCCGGGCTGTTGCGCATCGCCCAGGGCGCGGTGTCGAACGTGGTGAACCACGCCGCGGCGACCCGCTGCCGCATCACGCTCACCTACGGCGAGGACGAGGTGCGCCTCGATGTGGTGGACAACGGCCGCGGCTTCGACGTCGCCGGCGCCGTCGAGAAACCCTCCGGGCTGGGCCACCTTGGCCTCGACGCGATGCGTTCTCGGGCGGCCGAACTCGGCGGGCGCTTAGACATCGAGTCCGCGCCCGGCGGGCCGACGGCGGTATCGGTGGCGGTACCCGTTAGTATCAACCGAAAGGAGGATGCTTAGATGATCAGGGTTTTGCTCGCTGACGACCACGAGATCGTGCGTCTTGGCCTTCGCGCCGTACTCGAGGAGGCCGACGACATCGAGGTCGTCGCCGAAGTGGCCACGGCAGAGGGCGCGATTGCCACCGCTCAGGCCGGCGGCATCGACGTGGTGCTCATGGACCTGCGTTTCGGCGCCGGCGCCCAGGGTGCCCGCGTGACCACAGGTGCGCAGGCCACCGCGGAGATCCGCCGCACCATGCAGCACCCCCCGAAGGTCCTGGTGGTCACAAACTACGACACGGACGCCGACATCCTCGGCGCCATCGAGGCCGGCGCCGTCGGCTACCTGCTCAAAGACGCCCCACCGGAGGAGCTCGTCGCGGCGGTGCGCTCCACCGCGCGCGGCGACGCAACCATGTCCCCCGGCGTGCGCGACCGCCTAGACACCCGCGAACGCGCCCCGCGCAGCTCGCTCACCCCGCGCGAACTCGAGGTACTCCAGCTCGTCGCCGCCGGCAAATCCAACCGAGAGATCGGCGCCGAGCTCATGCTCTCCGAGGCAACCGTGAAAAGCCACCTCGTGCACATTTACGACAAGCTCGGCGTGCGCTCCCGCACCTCCGCGGTGGCGTCGGCGCGGGAGCAGGGCGTGCTGTAGCGGGCTCCTTCGTCGCCCGCTACAGGGGAAGTGGGAGCGTCGCCCGCTACAGGGGGTCTTCGTTCGCTGTTCTTCCTCGTAACGCGAGGAACGAGCGTCGCGTCACAGGTTTTCCTCGTAACGCGAGGAACGAGCGTTACGAGCGGCGCGAGAGCTTCTCGTGCACCTCTGCGGCGAGGTCGTTCAGGTCGTTCTCCACAGACGCGTACGCGAGGCGGCGCTGCTCCGGGTTCGCGTGCTCTGCGTTGCGTACGGCTTGCTCGAGTTCGTCGAGGCGGACGCGGGCGTCGCTGCGGAAGCCGTCGCTAAGCGAATCTGTGTGCTCCACGTTTGCGCGCACCGCGTCGATGCGGGCCTTCAGCTCAGCGCCGCGGCCGGAGTGGCGCGCGAGGTCCTGCGCGTCCACGCCGAGGTCGGCGGCGCGGGTGTTGATCGCGCCCTGCTGGCGCGCGGTGAGCGCCTTGTACGCCAGCGGCAGCAGGATGGGGATGAGCACGCGCGCCGCGCCGATGCCCTGCTTCGCCTTCTTCTTCGTGATGCCGGCGTTCTCGATGCGCTTCAAGTGCGCCTCCGCGAGTTCCTTTTCGTGCTTGCGCTTGCGCTTGAGGCCCTTCTTTTCCTCTTTCAGCAGGCGCTTTTCTGCCTTGTCCAGCAGCTCGAGCGTGCGCTTGTCCAGCTTCGCCTGCTGCTTGGCCAGCTGGCGTGCGCGGACCTCGGCGGCTTTGACATCGGCCTTGGTTTTCGCGCGGGATTTGCGGATGGCCTCGAAAATGCCCATTGTGGGGTACTCCTTGCACGTTTTTGTTCGTATTCGCACACCAACTCTACCTGGCCTATCGTGGGCGGCATCGTGAAAACAGCGAAAGCAGCGAAAGCAATGGATGTGCCCGGGGAGGCGGTGCGGGCCGGCGATCTTGTCGGGTGCCGCTATCGCCTGCGTCAGCGCACCGCGCACCCGGATACGCCGGAGTTGCCGGAGGCGCTTGAGCGCCAGCCGCAGTTTGATGCGGCGCGTGCGGCGGTGTTTGGGTTGTTGCCGCAGAAGCGGGCGCTTGGCGACGGGCGCAAGCGTTTCATCCGCGTCGACCTAGATCCGGCCCCAGACTCGGCAGGCGACGCTGCGGCGGCGACGCGCGAGGCGATCCGTACCCGCGCCAACCTGATCACGAACGCGCTGCTTATCGGCGAAATTGACGGTGTGCCGGCGCAGGCTGAGGTGGACGTGTTGGTGCGCACGGGGCGCGGGTACGCGCCGGTGATCATTTCGAACCACCGCGTGGCCCGGCCGCACCCGGAGGCGACGTTGCAAATGGTGCACACCGGGCGCCTGGGGCTTTCCGGCCCGCTTGAGGTGCGGGCGAAGGCGCGCCACCACACCGTTGACGGTTACCGCATCGCAATGGCGCACCTGCTGCTGGGCGATGTGGCGGACGGTCGCGGCGCGGCGATCGGGCAGGACCGCACGCGCGCGTACGTGGTGGAGGCGAACCGCTACGTGCCGCAGCTTTTGGAGGCGTTGCACGCCCCGGTCCCGGACGAGCCCAAGCGGTTGAAGCAGTGCGCCACATGCCGCTTTTGGCCGCTGTGCGGGCCGCGGTTAGAGGAGCTCGACGATATTTCGCTGCTGCTTCCGGGTGGTCGCGGCGACGTGTGGCGCGAGCGCGGCGTCGACACGGTGCAAAAGCTTATCGACGCTAAAGTGGGCGAGCCTTCCTCCCTCGCCCGGGCTTGGCGCGCTGGTGTGCCGGTGCTGCGCCGCCCGGGCGAGATCACCATCCCGCGGGCGGACGTGGAGATAGACGTGGACATGGAGGCCTACCTGGACCAGGGCGCCTACCTGTGGGGGGCCTTCGACGGCGAGGCTTACCGTCCGTTCGTTACCTGGGACGAGCTCGGCGCAGGCGACGCGGAGGAGCGCAACTTCGCGGCGTTTTGGTCGTGGCTGAAAGGGGTGCGTGAGGCGGCGCACGCGCAGGGGAAGACGTTCGCGGCGTACTGCTACGCGGCGGGTGGGGAGAACCATTGGCTGCGCGCTTCGGCGAAGCGCTTTTCGTCGGTGGACGAGGCGGAGGTGGCCGCGTTTATCGCCTCGGATGAGTGGGTAGACGTGTTCGCCCACGTGCGGCGTCACCTGGTGGGCACCGACGGGTTGGGGCTCAAAGTGCTCGGGCCCGTGGTGGGGTTCAACTGGGAGGACGACGACGTGGACGGGGAGCGTTCCGTGGCGCTGCGGCGGGCAGGGCGGCTCGGCGACGAACGCGCCCGCGAGATGCTGCTGCGCTACAACGAGGACGATTGCCGCGCCACCCGCGCCGTGCGCGAGTTCCTTACCGCTGGCGCGCCGGGCGTGCCGGTGCTCGGCGAGGTTTAGCGCCGCTCCGCCTTCCACAATAGAAACGTCACCGCGCACATCGAGGCGAGCAGCGCGGTGAGCACGCCGACGAAACCAGCCCAGGGCAGCGCCTCGAAGGCGCGGCCGGTGGCGGCGCCGAGGATGGACGAACCCATGTAGTAGCTGAACACGTACATCGAGCTGGCCTCCGCGCGGTCGCGCTCCGCGATAAGCCCCACCCAGCCCGACGCGGTGGAATGCAGTGCGAAGAAGCTCGCGGTGAACACGAGCAGTCCGGCGAGTGCGAGCCAGAGGTTCGGGCTTGCCACCGCGAGCGAACCGAGGAGCATGAGCGCGG
The DNA here is from genome assembly GCF_903645305.1 of Corynebacterium sp. Marseille-P4321. Classification (GTDB taxonomy): domain Bacteria; phylum Actinomycetota; class Actinomycetes; order Mycobacteriales; family Mycobacteriaceae; genus Corynebacterium. Next base: position 101,910 of record NZ_CAHJXO010000001.1, read on the forward strand.
CGGCGCCGAGGACGGTCGGGCCGCGCCCGTAGCGCCGGGCGAAGAAGCCGGCCCGCGCCGACGACACCGTGCCCGACAGGTACACCACGTAGACCAGCCCCGACAGGGAGGCAGGCAGGCCGAAGTCGAGCACGGCGCGGAAGCCGAAGAAGTTGTACATGGACACGAACACGCCCATCGCGATAAATGCTGTGGCGTACAGGCCGACAAGGCGCGGGTTGGTCAGGTGGCCGACCATTGCGCGCAGTTCGGCGCTCGGGCGGATGGACGCCTTGGGATGGAAGTTGCGCTGCGCGGGCAGGAGCACGGCGGCGGCAACGGCGAGTGCGAACGCGACGGCCCCGCTGCCGAACAGTGCCCAGCGCCAGGTGGTCACCTCGAGCAAGAACGCCGGGATGAGGCGGCCGGTGAGCCCGCCGATGGTGTTGCCCGCGATGTAGAGCCCCATCGCGCCGGGGAGATCTTTGGCGTCGAGTTCCTCGCTGAGCCACGTCATCGCGACGGCGGGGGTGCCTGCAATCATCGCTCCTTGGACCGCGCGCAACGCGATGAGCTGCGCGGCGTTGTGCGCCAGCGGCAGCAGCAGGCCCAAAAAAGTGGCGGCGATCGCGGAGACGACGAGCACGCGACCGCGGCCGTATTTCTCCGACAGGATCGACGCCGGTACCACGCACAGCGCGAGCGCGCCGGTGGCGGCGGAGACGGTCAGCGCCGCTGTCGACGGGGTGATGCCCAACTCCCGGGTGAGCACGGGCAAAAGCGCCTGGGTGGCGTAGAGGGTGTTGAAGATGGCGAGTCCCACCGCGAGCATCGCCAGGGTGGCGCGCCGGTATTCCACGCTTCCCTTCTCCATTCCCTTTTCCATGGCCTTCGATGGTAACCCCGGCGCGAAAAATTTCCGTCAACCCCTTGTGAGTTAAGGCAAGCCTAACCTAGGATGAGGGGCGGGTTCGCGAGGACTCGACGTATCACAGGGAAAAGCAAACGCCCGCCACTTGCGAAAGTGGCGGGCGTTTGCGTGAGCTCGTCGATAAGCGAACAGCTTATGCGGCGGCCTTGGTGTAACGCTCGTTGACGTCGTCCCAGTTCACGACGTTCCACCACGCCTCGACGTAGTCAGCCTTGACGTTCTTGTACTGCAGGTAGAACGCGTGCTCCCACATATCGAGCATGAGCACCGGGGTGAAGTCCACGGAGATGTTGCCCTGCTGGTCAGTCATCTGCTGGATGATCAGGCGGCCAGCAACGTGGTCGTAACCCGCGACAGCCCAGCCGGAGCCCTGCAGACCGTTGGCGACAGCGGAGAACTGCTTCTTGAAGCCCTCGAAGGAGCCGAAGTCGCGGTCGATGGCCTCAGCGATCGCGCCGGTCGGGTTGCCGCCAGCGTTCGGAGCCATGTTCTTCCAGAAGATGGAGTGGTTCGTGTGGCCACCAAGGTTGAACGCGAGGTTCTTGGTCAGCGCGCGGATCTTGTCGGCGTCAGCCTCGCCGCCCCGCTCCGCCTCCAGCGCCTCAAGCGCGGCGTTGGCGCCCTTGACGTAGTTCGCGTGGTGCTTGTCGTGGTGCAGCTCCATAATCTCGGCGGAGATGTGCGGCTCCAGCGCGTCGTATGCGTACGGCAGATCGGGCAGCTCGTAAACAGCCATGATTGGTATTCCTTTCAATTGCGTTCGTGTACGGCACCCCATGGTAGAGAAAATTTGGGAACAGGGTCGCGGGCCCAACCGTTATGGCAGGTATGGGATTTATGTTTGGTAGGTTGGCGGAGCTCGTCGATAAGCAAAATGCTCTTCCGGGGCGCGGGGAGCCCGTGCTTGCGCACCCCAAGTCCCACGCGGTGCTGGACACCCCGATCACGGGGCCGTGGCGCGAAGGGCAGAGGCGGCTGCTGGTGGGCATCGGCTGCTTCTGGGGCGCGGAAAAGATGTTCTGGCAGCTCGACGGGGTGGAATCCACCTCCGTGGGCTACGGCGGCGGCGTGACCCCTAACCCCACCTACGGAGAGGTGTGCACGGGGCAAACCAACCACGTCGAGCTGGTGGAAGTGGTCTACGATCCGCAGGTGGTGAGCCTGAAGGAACTCGTGCGCGTGGCGCTCGAGGCGCACGACCCGACGCAGGGCTACCGGCAGGGCAACGACGTGGGCACGCAATACCGCTCGGCGTTCTACACTGACACCGAGGCAGAAGCGGAACAGATCCGCGGCTGGATCACCGAGTACGGCGAGGCGCTTCGCGACGCGGGCTACGGCGACATCACCACCGAAGTCGCCTCCGTGGAGCGCGACGGTGTGGACTACTACCTCGCCGAGGACGAGCACCAGCAGTACCTGCACAAGGTGCCCGACGGCTACTGCCCGCACCACTCAACAGGCGTGGCCTGCGGGATCTAACGGCTAGAGGCTGCGAGCGATTTGCTCGGCCATAAACCGCGAGCCGGGCACGGTCGGGTGCAGGCCCATCGTGTGCTGCGTAGTGGTGTCAATCGCGCCCGCGACCCAGCGCTGCGCGTCCGGCGCGCACGTGTTGTGGGCGGCGGACGGGGCCTTCAACTCGACGTACGTCGAACGGGTGGCGTGCGCGGCGGCGCGCTGGTGGTTGCGCACGTGGTTCTCAATCGCCTGCAGGCCCGGCAGCGGGATGCCCGTGCGCAGGTTGGGGATGACGTTGACCAGGCACACCGACTGCAGGCCGTACGGCTCGGAGACGGAAAGCATGCCGGAGAAGATGATCTTCGCCCGCGGGGCCACGGCGCGCACCTTGTTCACGGCGGTGGTCATGTTGCTTACGTACTCGCGGTGCATCCGCGGCTGGTCGAGGGGCTTCGCGCCGCGGTTGATGCCGTACGGGCCGTAATCGTTAATCCCCACCGCGAACACCACCGCCCGGGTGCCCGGGTGAATGTCGCCCTGGGCAATCGCACGGTCCACGCGGCCCGGCATCACGTGCGAAGACTCGGCTGTGCAGGAGTGGTCGCTCACCGGCACGTTCGCGATGCGGCTGAGCTGGCGCGGCCAGTTGTCCGGCGACTGCAGGCAGCCGTTCTTGCTGGGGTAGGTGCCCCACACGAAGTGGCGGATCTGGGGGACCTGCGACTTCTTCAGCGTGTTGCGCACCTCGTCCGGGTTCGACGTGTAGGAATCGCCGAACGTGACCACGTTGCCGTTGGGCGCGGCGTGGGCAACCGGGCTGGTCGCCGGGCTCACCGCCACTCCCGCGAGCGCCGCCGCAGTAGCCAGTGCTGTCATGAGGCGTCGAAGCTTCATCGCCGCGTCCTTTCCTTGCGCGCCCACGCTGGGGTCCGTGTGGGCATTTAACTGTTGGGCAAGTGTAGCGTCCCCGGGGCCCGTTTTAGTACCCGTGCTTGGACGGGAAGCCGTCCGGCGGCTTGCGCAGCTTCGTCGCATCCTGGTGGATCCACTCCGCGGCGCGCTCGATTTCCTCGGGTGTCAGCCCGGCGCCCTCGCCGTTGACCACCGCGTTCCAGTAATGCACCGTCTCGTCGTGATAGTTGTGCCCGTGCGGCGAGGGATACTCCTGCGAGGCCAGTTGGTCGATGCCTACCTGCCAGAACGTGATCAGCGGCGTCCAGCGCAGCGTGTCCAGCACGTCGAGGTGCTGCGCCTCAGGCGCCGGCACCCCACGCGAGCCGGGCTCCCTCAACCAGTCGGGGATGCGCCAGGCCAGGCTGGGGCGCCACCACACCACCGGGTCGGAGGCGTGCTGGGCGAACAGGTAGCGCGGCTGTGTCCACTCGTTTGCATAGGCTTCGCCCTGGAAGTCGTGGGCGATGTGGTCTTGGTGGGCGGCGAAGCGGATGTGGCGGCCGCCGTCGACAAGCGGCAAGCGCTCCGGCGAACCTTCCTCGCGCGCGTCGGTGACCGCGCGGTGGTTGCGCGCGAACCCGGGCACGCCGGTGAACACGCCGCCGGAAGTGCCGTCCAAAAACTCCTCGACGCTTTCAAACGTGTCGGACACGCCGTACGCGCCGAGCGATTCGCCGCCAACGTAGAGCTTCGGGCGCTCGTTTTCGGGCATGTCCTGCATTTCGCGCAGGATGGCAAGCACGAGCGCGCGTGACGACGCCACCGGGGACTCGTGATCGGCCAAATACGCGTAGGCGGACGGCAGGTACGAGTACTGCATGGCGACGATCGCCGAATCGCCGCGGGTGACGAACTCGAAGCCGGACGTGTGGAAATCGTTGATCCACCCGGTGCCGGCCGCCGACATCACGGCGATGTGGGAGCGCTCGAACGCGTCGGTGCGGTGCATCTCCGCCACCGCCTCCTCGGCCATGGCCTCGAAGTCCGGCGACGCGCTCGGGTCCAGGTCGTGCAGGCCGATGAACACGCGGATCGGCTCGGCCTCCGCGCTGCCCACCACCTCTTCGATGTCGGCCTTGCGCGGCCCGCCCGCCACCACGGCGCGGCCCTGGCGCCCCATGGAGTTCCAATCCACCGCCGATGCCGGGGAGCCGGAGCGTTCCGGCTCTGTCGGCTGGTCGGCGCCGCGCATGAACTCGCGGTCGAGCTCCATCGCGGACTTCGACGCGGCCGAGAGGAAACGGCGGATGATGAGCCGGTCGCCCACCAGGACGAGCAGCGCGCCGCCGCCCGCGATGGCAAGCGGCCACGAGGTCACGGACGGCAGCTTGCGGCCCAGAAGCGCCTCAATCGAATCGATAAACCGCTGAATGCCCTCGCCCACCAAAAGCAACCCGCCGTAGCCGACGGTGCCCAGTGCGATGCCGCCGACCACCTCGGCCACGGTGAACGAATCGTCCGACTCCACCAGATTCTCGTGCTTCACGCGCCTCGCCATGGAGCTGGCGTACACGCTCAAAGTCACGCCGGTCATGGCCAGGCGCGCCGAGCGTGGCAGCGGCCCGCCCACGCCCTTAGGCAGCACGGGTTTGAGCGCCTGCGTGAGCCCGGTGGCGCAGGCGTGGCCGATGGCCTGCCAGGCAGCCACGTTCGCCGTCATTGCCCACAGGCTGTGCGGCAGAAGCGACGGGCTCACCGCACCCCACGTGGCCACTTCCGCGCCGACGAGACCCGCGCGGAAGTTCTCCGGCAAGCTGCGCATCCCCCGCATGCGCAGCCCCGGGGCGAGATCGGAAAAGACATCCACAGCCATCATCGGCACGGCCAGCACGCCATCGCGCTTCAGGGAAAAGCGGCGCTTTGTGCGTCGGACTGCATCGGTAAGAGGTACCCGGATGTCGTCGATAAGCATGCGCCCTATTGTCCCAAAAACCTTCCGCTCGCGCCCGCTTGCAAGCGGGGGTAGCGTTGGGGCCCGTGAGCGACGTCCAGACATCCGAGCAGACCCCGAAGATTGTGGCGCACCGCGGCTTTTCCGGAATGTTTCCCGAACTGACCTTCCGCGCGTTCGACGAGGCGCTCAAGCTGCCCATCCACGGTATCGAATGCGACGTGCGCCTCACCCGCGACGGACGCCTAGTGGTGTTCCACGACGCGACGGTCAACCGCACCAGCGACGGCCGCGGGCGCGTCGACGCGATGGACTACAAGGACCTGCGGGAGCTGAACATCGGCACCAAGGAAGACCCGCAGCACATCATGCTGCTGGAAGAGCTGCTCGAGCTGATGGGCGACTACCCCGACAAGCACATCTACATCGAGACGAAACACCCCACCATCTACGGGCCCGAGGTGGACGAGCAAACACTGCGCATGCTCTCCTACGCACGGCTTTTGGATTCGGAGAACATCCACGTCATCTCCTTTTCCCACAAGGCGGTGCGCTACTTCACCCGCATGGCGCCGCAGCTGGAGACCTACTACCTGTTTCGGCTCAAAGAGCGGAAGTGGAACCCGAAAAACGCGATGCTCTCGCGCCCCTACGGCGTGGGCCCAGCGCTGTCGCACCTGCAGTCGAAGCAGGAGCTGCTGCACAAGGACGGGCTGAAAACGTACACGTGGACCGTGAACACGCCGCGCGAGATGATGTGGTGCGCCGACAAGGGCGTGGACGTGATGGCCACCGATCTACCGAACTTGGCAGTCGACACGTTCGAGCGGGGCATCCAGTACGCGAAGGCCGTCGCGCAGTAGCCGGCCGTACGATTGCGTGCCGTACGATTGCGTGCATGGTGCAACGCAAGCCGAAGAAAAAGAAGACGAAAGAGCAGCTGCCCGAGGGTATGAGCCGCCGCGAGGCGAAGCTGGCCGCCCGCGCCGCCGAGCGTGAGGCGCTGCAGCGCGATCCCCGCCCGTTCAAGGGTCTGGCCGCCGAGGCGGATCTGGTGGCGCTGCAGGAGTTCGTCCCGTCCGCGGTGACGCAGTTCGAGGTCCGCGGCACGCCCGTCAACGTGGTGACGGTGCTGCCGGGCGCGGGCGCGGCGCTTGTGCGCGAGGAGGCCCAGGGAGGCGAGCGTTTCGTCGCGCTGCAGGTGCAGCACCACTCGCAGAACCCGGGGCGCGACTTGGCGTACGCGCTGAATTGGGTGCTTCAGGCCGCGCCGGGTGAGTCGTTGCAGTCCACTGTTGCGGATGGTTCGCAGCCGGAGCTTGCATCGCTTATCGACGTTGACGTGACCCCCGAGATCACCACACACCAGGACTTCGCCTGGTGGTTCCCCGAGGGCGCGGCCGTGCCGCCGCAGGTGCAGCAGGCGCTGCGCCAGGCCAACGACGCGGTGCTGCCGTCGCAGCAGGTGGGCGAGGGCCTGCCGGGCGCGATCTGGTGGGTGAACCCGGGCGGCGGCAAGGCACACATCCGCTGGGTGCGCACCGAGGACAGCGAAGAGCAGATGCTGGCCGCGCTGGCGCGCATCGCCGCGCGCGGTGAGCTCAACCTGGGCGAAGGCACGAAGTTCGCGGGCGCGTTCCGTACGCACGGCTTGGTGGTTCCGGTGTTCGACCTTGATCCGTCCGTTGCGGCCGCCGCCTACGAAGGCGCACTGAAGGCGCTGGATGAGCGCATCAGCGCGGAGTACGGCAACAACGCGCAGCTCAGTGCCGAGGAGCGTAAGCAGCTGGACAACATCAAGTCGCGCCAGGTAACCATTTAAAGGTTTCGTACTCTGACGCGCACGCGTTTTATAACGTTTTTATAACTCCTAGGGTTTTTCTACTATCTACCCGGCTACAGTTTCTGCAACGTTGCCGCAGACCCGGGCAACTGATAACGCTAGGAGTTTTTGCATGTCCTCTTCGAAGAACCGCGTCCTGCTTGCGCCGGTACTTGCCCTGATCACGGCCGGTGCCCTCACTGCCTGCGCGACAACTGACACAGCGTCCAACGACGCCGAGACCACCGCGGCGGAGGGTTCCGATGCCGCAGCCGCCCCCGCGGGCGAAGGCGTAATCACCGTCGGCACCACCGACAAGGTGACCAAGCTCGACCCGGCCGGCGCCTACGACAACGGCAGCTACCAGGTCATGCGCCAGGTCTACGGCTTCCTGGTGGAGTCCCCGGCCGGCGAGGAAGACGCGACACCTGTGCCGTCGCTGGCGGAGTCCGCCGAGTTCACCAGCCCGAACGAGTACACCGTGAAGCTTCCGGAGGGCCTGACGTTTGAAAACGGCAACGAGCTGACGTCGTCCGACGTGAAGTTCACCTTTGACCGCCAGATTGGCATCGACGACCCGAACGGCCCGGCTTCGCTCCTGGCCAACCTGGACTCCGTCGAGACGCCGGACGAGCAGACCGTGGTGTTCAAGCTGAAGGAAGGCAACGACCAGACCTTCCCGTTCGTGCTGAACTCCCCGGTTGCGCCGATCGTGGACGAAGAGGTCTTCGCCGCCGACAAGGTGATGGAAAACGCCGAGGTTGTGGAGGGCAAGCCGTTTGCTGGCCAGTACACGATCGACAACTTCAACGAAAACGAGCTCATCTCTTACTCCCCGCGCGCCGACTACAAGGGCCTGCTGGGTGAGGCGGCGAACGAGGGCGTGAACGTGAAGTACTACGCCGACGCGTCGAACATGAAGCTCGACGTCCAGCAGAACAACATCGACGTCGCCTATCGCTCGCTGACCGCCACCGACATCGACGACCTGCGCGGCGACGACAACGTGAAGGTCGTCGAGGGCCCGGGTGGCGAGATCCGCTACATGGTGTTCAACCTCAACACCCAGCCGTACGGCGCGACGACCGAAGAGGCCGACGCTGAGAAGGCGAAGGCTGTGCGCCAGGCCGTGACCGCGTCCATCGACCGTTCCGCGCTGGCCACCGACGTGTACAAGGACACCTTCTCCCCGCTGTACTCCTCCGTGCCGGAGGCGATGAACGGCGCCACCGAGCCGGTGAAGGACCTCTACCTCACCGCCGACGGCGGCGCGGACGCCGACAAGGCAAAGCAGATCCTTGAGGACGCGGGCGTTGAGGTTCCGGTGGACCTCGCGCTGCAGTACAACCCGGACCACTACGGCCCGTCTTCCGGCGACGAGTACGCGGCGATTAAGTCCCAACTCGAGGCAACCGGCCTGTTCACCGTGGACCTGCAGTCCACCGAGTGGGTGCAGTACAACAAGGACCGCACCGAGGACGTCTACCCGCTGTACCAGCTCGGCTGGTTCCCGGACTTCCCGGACGCGGACAACTACCTCACCCCGTTCTTCACACTGAACAACTTCGTGGGCAACCACTTCGAGGATGAGACTGCGGACAAGATGATCCGCGAGTCCGCCGTGGAGCCGGACGAGGATGCACGCATGGCGAAGCTGGGCGAGGTCCAGGACTACATGGCGGAAGAGCTCTCCACTGTCCCGCTGCTGCAGGGCAAGCAGTTCGCCATCGTGGGCAAGGACGTCGAGGGTGTTGAGCTCGACTCGTCCTTCCTGCTCCGCTTCGGCCCGATTTCCAAGTAACACCAGAAAGTAAGGCTCAGCGAGAACTATGACTGCCGCCGTAGAGGCGGAAAACGAACAGAAAACGAGTAAGGGTAGCGGCGGGAGTTTCCTGCGGTACATCCTTATTCGTTTTCTGCTTATTTTCCCCACAATCTTCATCCTGGTCACCACCGTCTTTTTCCTGATGCGCTCAACGGGCGACCCGATTAGCGCGGCCCTCGGCGGGCGCCTGCCAGCCGACGAGCTGGCCCGCCGCGTGGAAGAAGCCGGTTACAACAAGCCGCTCATCGTCCAATACTTCGACTACCTCGGCGACGTCGCGCGCGGCGACTTCGGCACCACGTTCACCGACGGCCAGAAGGTCACCGATTTGCTGGTCACCTACGGCGCCGCGACCGCGGAGCTGGTGTTTTACGGGCTCATCGTCGCGCTGCTGCTCGGCGTGCCGGGCGGCATGGTCGCCGCCTACTACCGCGACCGCTGGCCAGACGCCGTGCTGCGCATCCTGGGCATCCTCGCCTACGCCACCCCGGTGTTCTTCGTCGGTCTGCTGCTCAAGCTGGTCTTTTCGGTGCAGCTGGGTTGGTTGCCGGTAGCAGGGCGCGTATCGACGGCCGGTGAAGCGACCCTGCGCTCCATCACCAACCCCACGCCTTTCTACGGCCTTGACGCGCTGCGCTTGGGCGACCCGGCCCTGATCAAGGACGTCGCTTCGCACGCGATCCTGCCGGCCGTCGCCATCGGCCTGCTCATCGGTGGTGTGTTCCTGCGCCTGGTGCGCACGAACCTGATCGGCACACTGGAGCGCCAGTACATCGAGTCCGCCCGCTCCCGCGGCGTGAAGGAGCGCAGGCTGGTCACCCACCACGGCCTTCGCCCCGCGCTGATCCCCGTGATCACGGTGATGGGTATGCAGATCGCGCTCTCGCTCGGCGGCGCCGTGCTCACGGAGACCACCTTTGAGTGGAAGGGCCTGGGCTACATCTTGGTGCAGTACATGCAGGCGCGTGACTACGTGGCGGTGCAGGGCATCGTCATGCTCATGGCCGTCATCGTCGCCGTGACCAATTTCATCGTGGACATCATCGCCGCGTTCGTCGACCCGAGGGTGAGGTTCTAATGTCCACCGCAACCACAGCGAAAAAGTCCCCCGGCACCACGCCGAAGTGGAAGCAGCTGCCACTGATTAAGGACGTGGTGCGCTCGGCTGGCCTGCAGCGCTTCATGCTTATCGTCGGCCTTATCCTCACCTCGATTCTGTTGCTCACCGCGCTGTTCGCTCCGCTTATCGCGCCGTACACCTGGTCGCAGACCGCGGACGAGGCTGGCACGTTCGGCACCCAGCAGCCGCCGTCGGCTGAGCACATCTGGGGCACCACCGTGTCCGGCTTCGACGTGTTTTCCCGCGTGGTGTGGGGCACCCGCACCGCGGTGGCCGTCATCGTGGCGGCCGTGGTGCTGTCCATCATCCTGGGCACGCTGCTCGGGCTGATCTCCGGCTACATCGGCGGCTGGCTCGACCGCATCCTGGTGATGATCGCGGACGCCATCTACGCGTTCCCGTCCCTGCTTTTGGCCATCGTGATGTCGATTGCGCTCACCGGCGGCAAATCGAGCGCGCTCGGCGGCATCGCCGCGGCCGCGATCTCGATCACCGTGGTGTTCATCCCCCAATACTTCAGGGTGATACGCGCCGAAACCATGCGCTTGAAAGCCGAGCCGTTCGTGGAATCCGCCATGGTGGTCGGCGCGTCGCGCTGGCGCATCATGGGCGTGCACATCTTCAGAAACGCCACCCGCACCCTGCCTCTGATCTTCACGTTGAACGCCTCCGAGGCCATCCTCACCCTGGCGGGCCTGGGCTTCATCGGCTTCGGCATCGAGCCCACCTCGGCCGCGGAGTGGGGCTACGACTTAAACCGCGCCGTCTCCGACGTCACCTCCGGCATCTGGTGGACCGCCCTCTTCCCGGGCCTGGCTATCGTCCTTTCAGTACTGGGCATCACACTGGTCGGCGAGTCCTTGAACGACTTGAACGACCCGCGGCTGCGTGTTCGTCGTAAAGCAAAAGCCCACGACACAGACCGATTCGAGGAGGCGGACGCATGAACCGCGTAGATATTGAAAACCTGCACGTCGGCTTCAACACCGACTCCGGTTTCGTGCACGCAGTGCGCGGCGTGAACCTCGCGCTCGAACCCGGCGAGATCCTCGCGCTCGTGGGCGAATCCGGCTCCGGCAAAACCGTCACCGCCCGCTCCGTGCTCGGGCTGCTCGGCGACACCGCCGTATCCAAAGGCACCGTGCTGGTCGAAGGCAACAACGTGACCACCATGAGCGGCGACGAGCTGCGCGAAATGCGCGGCAAGGACGCCTCCATGATCTTCCAGGAGCCCTCCAGCGCCATGAACCCCGTGTTCCCCATCTGGTGGCAGATGGCGGAGGGGCTGCGCGCGCACAACCCGAAGATCTCGAAGAAGGAAGCTAAACGACGCTGCGTGGAAGCGCTGCGCGCCGTGGGCATCCCCGAGCCGGAAAAGCGCATCAACCGCTACCCGCACGAATTCTCCGGCGGGCAGAAGCAACGCATCATGATCGCGATGGCCATCGAACTCGGCGCGAACACCATCGTCGCCGACGAGCCAACCACCGCACTTGACGTCACCGTGCAGGCCGAGATTCTGCAGCTGCTGCGCAAGCTTCGCGACGAGCGGGGGACCTCCATCATCATCATCACCCACAACATGGGCGTCGTGGCGGACCTCGCGGACAGCGTTGCCGTGATGTACCAGGGGCGCATCATCGAGCGGGCGCCGGTGCGCGAACTGTTCGCCAACCCGCAGGAGGACTACACCAAGCGGCTGCTGAGCGCGGTTCCGCGGCTGGGAACACAGTCGCTTTCGGCGCTGACGCCCGCGGCGGAGTTGGATGAGATGCGCTCCGGTGTGCCCGTGGTGGAGGCCAATGGGCTCGAGGTGACGTACCCGGGCCGTCTCGGAGCGCCTTCGTTTACCGCGGTGAAAGGCGTGTCGTTCGCGATTCACGCGGGCGAGGTGTTCGGCCTGGTCGGCGAGTCCGGCTCCGGTAAGACCACCATCGGACGTGCCATGGTGGGGCTGGAGAAAGTCACCGGCGGGTCGCTGAACGTGCTGGGGCAGGACCTCAAAGGCATCCGCCCCGATGCGCTTCGCGAGCTGCGCAAACGCGTCGGCTTCGTGTTCCAGGACCCGGCGACCTCGTTCAACCCGTACTTCACCGTGGAGGAGTGCATCACCGAGCCGATGGTGGTCAACTCTGACGCGTCGGCGAAGGACCGGAAGCGTCGCGCCGCCGAGCTTCTCGACGCCGTCGAGCTCCCCGTCGAATTCGCATCCCGCTACCCGCACGAACTCTCCGGCGGCCAGCGACAGCGCATCTCACTTGCCCGCGCACTGGTCCTCGACCCGGAGCTGCTCATCGCCGACGAGCCCACGTCCGCCCTCGACGTCTCCGTCCAGGCCGTGGTGCTCGAGCTGTTCCAGTCGCTGCAACGCGAACTGGGCTTCGCGGCACTGTTCATCAGCCACGACCTAGCTGTGGTGGACATGGTCTCCCACACCGTCGGCGTGCTCTACCACGGCGACCTGGTGGAATACGGCTACGGCAAGGATGTGATGGCCAACCCGCAGGAGGCCTACACGCAGCGCCTAGTCGGCTCGTTGCCGGTGCCGGATCCGGTGGAACAGGCCGCGCGCCGGGAGGCGTTCTTCGCCAAGTAGGCGGCGCGGGGGCTGCGGCGGCGCTGGTGCCGGGGCGAGCGCGCCGGGCTGCAGAGGTGTGCCGGGGTTTACCGGCCTCCGCGAAGTAGACCCAGCGGTTGAAGTCAGCGTCAGCGAGCGCGCGACCTGGGGGTTTGTGGTAGGTCCCTGTAGACCCCAGCGCTGGGGTCTACATCAAAATCTATAGCTGTAGACACCAGAGATTTGTATAGATATACGAGCTGGAGTTTTATCGCGTGATTCTGGGCTCAGATGCGCTGGGGTCTACTTGCTTGTAGACCCCAGCGTTTGGAGGGTGCGCGGGGCTGCGCCTTAGCCGTAGACCTTCTCGCCTGCGACCCAGGTCTGCCACGTGATCGGCATACCCGGGCGGTACGCCAGGTTGATGGCGTTCTCCGCGTCGAGGATGTGCAGGTCAGCGGCTGCGCCCGGAACCAGGGTGCCCTTCGCGGGGCGGCCCTGTGGGTCTTTGCCGCCGCCGACATTGTGGCGGCGCAGGGCCTTGGCGCCGCCGGTGGTGGCGGCCTCGATGGCCTCGTCCAACGTGAGGTACTGCTGCAGCACCGCCGTGGTGACGCAGAAGTTCATCGAGGACGTGAAGCTGGTGCCCGGGTTGAGGTTGGAGGCGATGGCGAGGGTGGCGCCGGCGTCGCGAAGCGCGCGCGCCGGGGCGAGGTCCTCGCGGGTGGACAGGTCGCAGGCGGGCAGCAGCGTGGCGACGGTGTCCGAGCCAGCCAGCAGCTCAATGTCCTCCTCGGACAGGTAGTTCACGTGGTCGACGCTGGCCGCGCCCATCTCCACGGCGAGCTTCACGCCAGGGCCCTCACCGAGCTGGTTGCCGTGCACGCGCACGCCCAGGCCGGCGGCCTTGCCGGCCTCGAGTACGCGGCGGGACTGCTCCTCGTTGAACGCGCCCTTCTCGCAGAACACGTCGATCCAGTTCACGTGGTCCTTCACGGAGTCGAGCATCGGGCCGACCACCTCGTCGAGGTACTCTTCCGCGTCCGCCCCCGGCGGCACGAGGTGGGCGCCGAGGAAGGTGACCTCGTCGACGTGGCGGGCCGCCACGCGCGCGGCCTCCGCCTCGGATTCGACGTTCAGGCCGTAGCCCGTCTTCGTCTCGAACGTGGTCGTGCCACCGGCGTGGCCTGCGGCGATGCGCTCGCGCACCAGCTCGTCCAGGCGGTCCTCGCCGGCGGAGCGGGTTGCTTCCATGGTCACGGCGATGCCGCCTGCGGCGTAGGACTCGCCGGCCATGCGCGCCTCGAACTCCTCGGCACGGTTGCCGTCGAAGACCATGTGGGTGTGCGAGTCCACCCAGCCTGGCAGCACGGCGCGGCCGCCCACATCCACGCGCTCAGCGGAGGAAGCCTCCGCGGGGGCTTGGTCGGCGGGGCCGACCCAGGAGACCACGCCATCGTCGATAAGCAATGCTGCATCCTTGATGGTGCCAAGCTCAGACACGGTGCGAAGTTCGGAAATACCAGTAATGAAAGTGCTCATGGGTGCCTTTCTAGTTGATTTGATGAAAAACCGCCCACGCCCGGTTGGGCGCAGGCGGGATGTAGAGGCCGGGTTCTAACGATTAATCGCGTGCGTTGAACGGCATCGGGATGCGAACGCCGCGCTCCTCGGCCACCTCAGCGGCGCGGGAGTAACCGGCATCGAAGTGGCGGAACACGCCGAAGCCAGGGTCGTTGGTCAAAACGGCCTTCAGCTTCGCCTCTGCAATGTCGGTGCCGTCAGCGACGGTGACCTGGCCGGTGTGGATGGAACGGCCCATGCCAACGCCGCCGCCGTGGTGGATGGACACCCAGGTAGCGCCGCCGGAGACAGCGGTCATCGCGTTGAGCAGCGGCCAGTCCGCCACAGCGTCGGTGCCGTCGAGCATCGACTCGGTCTCGCGGTACGGAGACGCAACGGAGCCGGAGTCGAGGTGGTCGCGGCCGATAACGATCGGGGCCTTGACCTTGCCCTCGCGCACCAGGTTGTTGAAGATCACGCCGGCCTTGTCGCGCTCGCCGTAGCCCAGCCAGCAAATACGCGCGGGCAGGCCCTCGAACTCCACGTACTCCTCGGCCGCGTCGAGCCACTTGTGCAGGTGCTCGTTGTCCGGGAACGCTTCCTTGATGGCCTGGTCGGTGACCTTGATGTCCTCCGGGTCGCCGGAAAGCGCAACCCAGCGGAACGGGCCGAGGCCCTCGCAGAACAGGGGACGGATGTAGGCCGGGACGAAGCCCGGGAACTCGAAGGCGCGGTTGTAGCCGGCCTTGCGCGCCTCGTCGCGGATGGAGTTGCCGTAGTCGAATACCTCGGCGCCCTCGTCCTGGAACTCCACCATCGCCTGCACCTGAGCGGCCATGGCCTCGCGGGCCTTCTTGGTGAAGGTGACCGGGTCGGCGGCGGCCTCGTTGTGCCAGTCCTCGAAGGCGATCTCGGACGGCAGGTAGCTCAGCGGGTCGTGTGCGGAGGTCTGGTCGGTGACAATGTCCACCTCGAGCTCGCCGGCGCGGTGGCGGCGCAGCATCTCCGGGAAGACCTCCGCGGCGTTGCCCACCAGACCGACGGACAGGGCACGCTTCTCAGCCTTCGCCTCGGTGACCAGCTTGATAGCTTCCTCGATGTCGGTGGTGACCTCGTCGAGGTAGCGCTTGCCCTGGCGGCGCTTCAGGCGCGACTCGTCCACGTCCACGATGAGGCAGGCGCCACCGTTCAGGGTGACGGACAGCGGCTGAGCGCCACCCATGCCGCCGCAGCCGCCGGTGAGCGTCAGGGTGCCGGCCAGGGTGCCGTCGAAACGCTTGCGCGCAACCGCCGCGAAGGTCTCGAAGGTGCCCTGCAGGATGCCCTGGGTGGCGATGTAGATCCAGGAGCCAGCCGTCATCTGGCCGTACATCATCAGGCCCTCGTCCTCGAGCTCACGGAAGTGCTCCCAGTCGGCCCAGTCACCGACGAGGTTCGAGTTCGCGATGAGCACGCGCGGCGCCCACTCGTTGGTCTTCACAACACCGACGGGCTTGCCGGACTGCACGAGCAGCGTCTCGTCCGACTCCAGGTCCTTCAGGGTGTCGCAGATCGCGTCGAAGGCCTCCCAGCTGCGGGCTGCGCGGCCGGTGCCGCCGTAGACCACGAGCTCGTCCGGGTTCTCCGCAACCTCCGGGTCGAGGTTGTTCTGCAGCATGCGCAGCGGAGCCTCGGTCTGCCAGGACTTCGCGGTGATCTCCGTGCCGCGGGGTGCGTGGACCTCGCGGGCGCCTTCGGACCAGTTCT
Source organism: Corynebacterium sp. Marseille-P4321 (assembly GCF_903645305.1). Lineage (GTDB taxonomy): Bacteria > Actinomycetota > Actinomycetes > Mycobacteriales > Mycobacteriaceae > Corynebacterium. The sequence continues at coordinate 117,759 of NZ_CAHJXO010000001.1, forward strand.
TCGCCATAGGAATTCCTCCATCGTGAACGTAACGGGAAATTGTGATGCGGACCTCCGGTGCCCACCGGTGTTATCCGCGTTACTCGTAGGTTAGGGCTCGCGCCCTGTTGCAGAAAGTAGGTTTTGCGCGATGCTGTCTCGAATGCGAGACGTCCCGCGGGTGTTTCGGTGCCCACCGTGAGGCGTCGATTAGCGCAATGCCCCAACTGCCTGCTCGACCGTCGCGACGTAGGCGCCCGACTTCACCAGCGCCACCGACGCCTCGATGTCGGGGGAGAGGAAGCGGTCCGTGCCCGGCCCCGGCACCGTTTCACGCAGCACGTCGCGGGCCGCAGCGGTGCCCGGCGCCGGGTCCTCGTCGCGCATGTCGATGGCGCGCGCGGCGGCGAGCGCCTCCACCGCAAGCACCCGCTGCAACCCGTCCACGCTGCGGCGCAGCTTCTTGCCCGCGGCCCAACCCATCGAGACGTGGTCCTCCTGCATCGCGGAAGATGGGATCGAATCGGCCGACGCCGGCGCCGCGTCGCGCTTCATCTCGCCGACAATCCCGGCCTGCGTGTACTGCGCGATCATCAGCCCGGAATCCACGCCCACATCGTGTGCGAGGAAAGGGGTCAGCCTGCGGTTGCGGGCTTCGTCGAGGAGGCGGTCGGTACGGCGCTCGCTTATCGACGCTTCGTCAGCAGCCACAATGGCCAAAAAGTCCAACGCGTAAGCCACCGGGGCGCCGTGGAAGTTGCCGTTGGACGCTACCCGCCCGTCAATCGTGACCACGGGGTTATCCACCGCAGACGCCAGTTCGCGGCCCGCCACCTGCGCGGTGTAGTCGATCGTGTCGCGGAAGCCGCCGGAAACCTGCGGGGAGCAGCGCACCGAATACGCGTCCTGCACGTGGCTCTGGGCGAACGCCTCGGTCGCCGCCGCGAGGATCGGGGAGTGGGCCGCAACCGCGCGCACGTTCGCGGCGGATGCCGCCTGGCCCGGGTGCGGGCGCAGCTCCTGCAGGTCGGCGTCGAACACGGAGATCGACCCGGTGAGCCCCTCCAGCGTCATCGCGGTGGCGATGTCGGCCACCTTCGCCGCGGCGCGTAGGTCGTGGATGGCCAGGCAGAGCATGCCGAGCATGCCGTCGGTGCCGTTGATCAGGGCGAGGCCCTCCTTTTCCAGGAGGGTAAGTGGGGCTATGCCTGCGTCGTCAAGCGCGCTTCGCGACGCCACCGGCGCCCCACCCTTCACCCTGCACTCACCTTCCCCGAGCAACGCGAGCGCGCAATGCGCGAGTGGCGCGAGGTCGCCCGAGCAACCCAGCGAGCCGTACTCGCGCACGACCGGCGTGATGCCCGCGTTGAGCGCGTCGGCGTACGTCTGCGCCACCACCGGGCGCACGCCCGTACGGCCCGTGCACAACGTGGAAAGACGCAGCAGCATCATCGCGCGCACCACCTCCTCGTCGACCTCCGCGCCCGAACCGGCGGCATGCGAGCGCACGAGCGAGACCTGCAGCTGCTCGCGCATCTCCTTCGGGATATGGCGGCTGGCCAATGCCCCGAAACCCGTCGAGATGCCGTACACCGGCGTGGGATCCTCCGCGAGCGCCTCCACACGGGCGCGGGAGGCGGCCATCTGCTCGACCGCGGCGTCGTCGATGCGCACCTGCGCGCCGTTGCGGGCGACGGCGACGACGTCGTCGATGGAAACGGGGCCTGTGCCGACAGTTACGTACGTGGGTTGGGTGGTCACGTTGGGTCCCTCCTTGTGCTCTGGTGTCTTCGAAATGGTGACGCAACAATAGCGCTTCCGCCGTGGAATAAGACGATTTTTATAACGCGACCAATTTTTTCACCAAAAGTGATACGGGGCACACCCCGATGGCCTATGTTCGCTACAGAACATCTTTTGACGTTCACGTGTCCAACTGTTTCCCGTACGTTTTCCCACATGAGGAGGGCCCCATGGAGGCTGTGTTAAGCACCCTGGACGGCATCATCTGGTCCAAATGGCTGGTGTACTTGTGCCTTGGCGCCGGCATTTACTTCACCGCAGTCACCCTGTTCATGCAGGTTCGCTGCATCCCCGACATGCTCAGGCAGCTGTCCCGCGGCGAGAGCTCCGAGGCGGGCATTTCCTCGTTCCAGTCGCTGATGATCTCGCTGGCCGGCCGCGTTGGCGTGGGCAACATTGCGGGCGTATCGACGGCTATCGCGTTCGGCGGCCCCGGTGCCGTGTTCTGGATGTGGATCGTGGCCTTCCTGGGCTCCGCCACCTCCTACATCGAGTGCTGCCTCGCCCAGATTTACAAGGAGCGCGATCGCGACACCGGCGAGTACCGCGGTGGCCCGGCGTACTACATCGAGAAGGCGTACTCCCACACCGCGGCGGGCGGCTTCGCCAAGGTGTACGCCGTCATCTTCGCCATCTGCATGATCCTGGCAACCTCCTACTTCCTGCCCGGCATCCAGGCCAACGGTGTGGCCTCCGCGGTGAACAACGCGTGGGGCGTCAACGTGTGGATCTCCGCGGCTGTGATGGCCGTGCTGCTCGGCTTCATCATCATCGGCGGCGTGAAGCGCATCGCGAACTTCGCTTCCATGGTGGTGCCGTTCATGGCGGTGCTCTACATCATCTTCGCAATCGTGGTGATGGTGATGAACGCGGACCAGATCCCGCACGTGTTCAGCATGATCTTCAACGCTGCCTTCGATAAGGAGGCTGCCTTCTCCGGCATGCTCGGCGCCGCCATCATGTGGGGTGTCAAGCGCGGCATCTACTCGAACGAGGCTGGCCAGGGCACCGGCCCGCAGTCCGCCGCCGCAGCCGAGGTGTCCCACCCGGCGAAGCAGGGCTTCGTGCAGTCCTTCGCGGTGTACGTGGACACCCTGTTCGTCTGCACCGCCACCGCGTTCATCATCCTGTCCACCGACATGTACCGCGTGTTCGAGGGCCAGTCCGAGGACGGCGCCGTGATCTACGAGGGCTCCCTGCCCGGCGACATCCCCGTTGGCCCCGGTTTCGTGCAGGAAGGCCTGAACACCTTCGGTGCGGGCTTCGGCGCGTCGTTCGTGGCGCTGGCGATCATGTTCTTCGCCTTCACCACGGTGCTGGCCTACTACTACATGGCAGAGGTGAACTTCGCCTACCTCAACCGCTGGGTGAAGAACCCGGGCGCGCGCACCGCTATCATCTGGATCCTGCGCGCGCTGATCATCGTTGCCGTGCTCGTCGGCGCGACTTCCACCCCGGGCACCGCCTGGGCGCTCGGCGACATCGGCGTGGGCGCGACCGCGTGGCTGAACATTGTGGCCATCCTGTTCCTGCAGGTCCCGGCACTGCGTTGCCTGTGGGACTACCGCCGCCAGAAGAAGGCCGGCTTCGACCCGCAGTTCGACCCGCAGGCACTGGGCATCAAGAACGCCACCTTCTGGGAGGACCGCAAGGCCGAGATGGTTGCCAACGGCACCTGGGCGCACCCGAACGCGCCGGCTACGCCCGCCGCAACCGAAGCGGCCGCCACCGCGCCGGGCGCCGACGGCTTCGGCGGCACGGGCTCGACCGCAGTGCGTCAGGACCCGCTGAAGTAAACCCCTCGAGGCAAAATCGCCGCACCCCGGACGCGGGGCGCGGCGGTTTTCGCGTGGTGCACCCGCGCGGAGCCCGTGGTTGCGCTCGTTTGGGGTGGGCGGGATGTGGCGAACTTCACGTGGTTATACCTGGTGTTAGGTTCCCGTTAACATTGAGTTCATGTCACAAATCAACACGTTGCTGACGGACGAGTCGATCGATCTCTCCGCCCGCGCGTCCTCGTGGCAGGACGCGATACGCCAAGCTGGCGCGCTGCTTGAGGCAACGGGCCAGGTTGAACCCGCCTACACCCAGGCGATGATCGACAGCGTGGAGGAGAAGGGCCCCTACATCGTGGTCGCGCCCGGTTTCGCCTTCGCGCACGCCCGCCCCTCCGAGGCTATCCATCAGACCACCATGTCGTGGCTGAAGCTGGAGCAGCCGGTGGAGTTCGGCCACAAGAAGAACGACCCGGTTGACCTGGTGGTCGCGCTCGCGGCCACCGACTCGTCGTCGCACCAGAAGGCGATGGCGGAGATCGCGGGCCTTCTGGGCAAGCGCCGCGCCGAGCTGGATGCCGCCGCCACGATCGGCGAGCTGCGGGCAATTCTCGACGGCCCCGCCGCCGCGTCCGGCGCTCCGTCCAGCACTCCAACCCGCGCCACCACCAAAGACAAGATCCTCACCGTGTGCGGCAACGGCCTGGGCACCTCCCTGTTTTTAAAGAACACGCTGGAGAACGTACTCGGACAGTGGGGCTGGGCCCCGTTCATCACCGTTGAGGCGACGGACACGATCTCGGCGAAGGGTAAGGCCAAGGAGGCCGACCTCATCATGACGTCGGGCGAGATTGCACGCACGCTTGGCGACGTCGGGGTCCCTGTGCACGTGATCGAAGACTTCACCTCCGCCGCCGAAATCGACGCCGCGCTCCGCGAGCGCTACGACATTGAAGGGATGCAAGCATGAACGCAGTAGTTGATTTCGCGCAGTTCATTGTCAATGAGATTCTCGCGGTGCCCGCGTTCCTCATCGGCATCATCACCGCGGTGGGTCTGGCGGCGCTGAGGAAGTCCTCCGGCCAGGTGATCGGCGGCGCGATCAAGGCGACGCTCGGCTTCCTGCTCATCGGCGCCGGCGCGACGCTGGTGGTGGCTTCGCTGGAGCCGCTCGGCGTGATGATTCAGGGAGCGACCGGCGCGCAGGGCGTGATCCCCACCAACGAGGCAATCGCAGGTATCGCGCAGCAAGAGTACGGCGCGCAGGTGGCGTGGCTGATGATCTTGGGCTTCGCGGTATCGCTGCTCTTGGCCCGCTTCACACCACTGCGCTACGTGTTCCTCACCGGCCACCACGTGCTGTTCATGGCCACGATGATCACCATCATCCTCGCCACCGCGGGCTACAACTCGTGGGTGGTTGTGCTGGTCGGTGCTGTATTGCTGGGCATCCTCATGGTGTCGCTGCCGGCCATCGCGCACCCGTGGACGCGCCGCGTGACCGGCGACGATTCCATCGCCATCGGCCACTTCGGCACCGCGGGCTACGTCGCCGCCGGTGCCACCGGCAAGTTGGTTGGCGGCAAGGGCAAGAAGATGTCGCCGTCCACCGAAGACCTCAAGCTGCCGGAGGGCCTGCGCTTCCTGCGCGATTCCATGGTGGCCACCGCGTTGTCCATGGTGCTCATGTACCTCGTGGTCGCAGCGCTCCTGCACGCCCGGGTCGGTGCCGAGGAGGCGTTCACCGCGTTCCCCGACGGCGCGTCCGGCGTGGGCAACTACTACATGCAGGCCGTGACCCAGGGCCTGTCCTTCGGCGTGGCCGTGGCCGTGATCCTGTTCGGCGTGCGCACCATCCTCGGCGAGCTCATCCCGGCGTTCCAGGGCATCGCCGCGAAGGTGGTGCCGGGCGCGATCCCGGCGCTGGACGCACCGATCGTGTTCCCGTACGCGCAGAACGCCGTGCTCATCGGCTTCATCTCCTCGTTCGTGGGCGGGTTGATCTCGCTGCTGATCCTTGCTGTCTGGCTTAACCCGGCGTTTGGTATTGCGCTGATTCTGCCGGGCCTCGTGCCGCACTTCTTCACCGGCGGCGCCGCGGGCGTGTACGGCAACGCCACCGGTGGTCGCCGCGGCGCGGTGCTCGGCGCGTTTGTCAACGGTGTGATCATCACGTTCCTGCCGGCGTTCCTGCTGCAGGTGCTCGGCGCGTTCGGCGCGGAGAACACCACCTTCGGCGACGCGGACTTCGGCTGGTTCGGCATCCTGCTCGGCCTGTCCACCCGCGCCCCGGGCGCGGTTGGGCTGTTGCTGGTTGCACTGTTGGGTGCGGCCGTGTTCGGGCTTGGGCTTTGGGCGCAGAAGAAGCTTGTCGACGCCAACTGGGACCCCACCCCGCACCGCCCCGCGGCCAAGCAAAGCGAAGCGGCCAAGGCTGCCGACGCTCCGGCAGCCCAGGTGCGCACCTACCCGAAGATCGCTCCGCCGGCCGGTGCCCCGGTGCCACCGGCGAAGATCGAGCTCTAGCGCGTGAACATCTTGGTGCGGATCCGCGAGGCCGCGGCCTGAAGCTGGGCGACCACGTCGATAGCCGGCTCGCGCGATGTGGCGAACGTGACGGCGAGCGCCGCCGCCGGGCGGTCCAGGTGGTTGAGCACCGGCACCGCGATGCTGCGTTGGCCGCGGGAGACCTCCTCACGCTCTTCCTCCCAGCCGCGCTCGCGAATAGCGGCCAGGTGCGAAAGCTCGCGTTGGTAGCGGCTGCCCTCGCCGGAGGCGGTGAACACGCTGCGCGCCTCGGCCTCCGGCAGGTGCGCCACCATCGCGCGACCAGAGGCGGTGCGCAGCGCGGATAGACGTACGCCGACCTGCGTGATCAGCGACGGCGCCTGGGGGGAGCGGATCTCCTGCAGGTAGACCACCTCCGAGCCGGCCAGGCGGGAAAGGTGGCCGGTGCCGGAGCAGGCGTCGGCGATTGCCCGCAGATCCTTCTCGGCGAGGCGCACGATGGGCTGCTGGATGGTGTAGGCCTGGGCCATCGAGTAGGCAGCCATACCGAGGCCGTAGGTCTGGGTGTCCGGCAGGTGAACCACGTAGCCGGAGCTCTCCAGCTCGGCGAGTAGGTGGTAGGTGGTGGAGCGGGGCAAGTCGAGCTCGGCGCGGATGCGTGCTGCGGACACCGGGGCGTCCAGACTGGATAGCAGGGTGAGGATCTGCAGCACGCGGTGTGCGGCGGGGACTTGCGCTTCTGCCATGCTTGCTGAGTTTACGGCAGGCACAAAGAAGAACCCCGCCGCGTGAACTACTCAGCGGCGGGGCTCGTCGTGCTCGAGGCCCTAGAAGCTCTAGAAGATCAGGTAAGCGAGCGGCACGGTGAGGATGATGGACAGCACCACGCGCTGGAACCAGATGATCACCATGCGGCCGATGGGCAGCGGGATGTCCGTGGCCAGCACTGCCGGGATCATCGAGGAGAAGAAGAACACCTGGCTGATGGACACAACGCCCACGGTGAAGCGCAGGATCTCCGACTCGTGCCCGGCGACCAGGGTGGCCGGCAGGAACAGCTCGGACAGGCCGATGGCGAACGCCTCGGAGGCCAGCCACGGGTCCGGGATCTGCATGATCCAAGCGATGGGGAAGAACACAGCGCCGATGATCTTGAACACCGGGGTGTAGAACGCCAGCGCCAGGCCGATGATGCCCACGGCCATGATGCCGGGGATCACCTGGATCGTCATCAGCAAGCCGTCTTTGAAGTTGCGCCAGATGGTGCGCGGCAGGGAATCGGCCTGCGCGAGGAACGCCATGGCTTCCTTCCAGGCGGCCTTCACGACGTTGCCCTGGGCTTTCTCCTCCGGTTGGGGTTCGGCGCCGGGAGCGTAATCGTCAGGAATGGTGCTCAACGGCGGGATACGCACGACGATCGCGGTGACAAGGAAGCACACCGCGAGGGTCACGGCGAAGTAGATGCCCCAGATGTCCATCAGGTCCAAGGTGCGGGCTACCACCACCATGAAGGTTGCGGAAGCGGTGGAGAAGCCAGCCACGATAATCGACGCCTCTCGGGCGGTGTAGCCACCCGTGCGGTAGATGCGGTTCGTGATCAAAAGGCCCAGCGAATAGGAGCCCAAAAACGACGCCACCGCGTCCACCGCCGACTTACCGGGGGTGTGGTAGACGGGCCGCATGAAGCGCTGCACCATCACGCCGATGAACTCCATCAGGCCGAAGCCAACCAGCAGGCCGAGGAAGATCGCGCCCACCGGGATGAGCAATCCCACCGGGATGACCAGCTTGTTCAGGATGAAGGGGCCCAAGCGATCGTCGAAAAGAAAGCTCGGGCCGAACCCAAACACAAGCATTGCGCACAAGATCACCGCAAGCACGTTGAGGAACGCGAAGATCATCCGCGCCGTGTCTTCCTTCCAACGGCCGGAGATGAATTGGTAGGCGGCGCCGGCGGTGATCATCACCAGCGAGATGTAGGGCAGCGCGGGCCCGAGCGCGCCCTGCAACCAGCCGACGATGTGGTCGAGCAGAATCGTGTTCTTCTCACCGATGGTGAACGGCACGAAGAACGCGAAGATGCCGATTGCGCTGTAGAGGAAGAAGCGCCACTTGTTTGACGGATCTAAGGTCTCCACCTCGTGCTCCGGGGGAGGCGAGGGAACCGGAGAAATGGGGCTGATTTTGCGGCTCACACCGCGCGCGGGGATGGGGTTTTGAGTGGTGTTGTCCATGAGGCTCTCCTGGGGAAGAGGATGGGCAGCTCCCCGCACATCAAGGCGGCGGGGAGCTGACTTTTGGGGTTAAGGGGAACGCGGCTCCTCGTCGAGCCACTTGGAAATTTCGTCGTTGTATTCGCCGAGCTTCGACGCCGGCGAGGGAGCGACCATGCCTGCCAAGCGCAGCGGCGAGGCGAGCGTTTTGAACCCGTCGGATTCCTCGGCGATGACGCCTCGTTCCTCCGCGAACGGGCTGCGCAGCGCCTCGTCCAAGTCGTAGACGCGGGCTGTGGGTACGCCATGCTCTGTGAACAGGGCGATCGTCTCGGACTGGGTCTTGGTGCTCAAGAACTCCTCGATGAGCTCGCGCAACGCGACGCGGTTGTCAGAGCGGGCGACCGGGTCGTTAAACCGCTCGTCCGTCATCAGCTCCGGCATATTGAACGCGTTCGCTAGACGCTCGAAGAGGCGGTTGTTCGTAATCGCGATGACCACGTCGCCGTCCTTTGTGGCGTAGGTGGAAAACGGGGCGGAGAGCCCATGGTCGTTGCCGATGCGGGTGGGCGGGTTTTCGTCGTAAAGCGCGCGCATGCCCACCGATTCCATAATGGAAACCAGCGAGTCGTACATGGCCAAGTCGATGTGCTGGCCCTCGCCGGTGCGTTCGCGCTGGTAAAGCGCGGAGACCGTGCCGAGCGCGGCGTAGAGGCCGGGGACCAAGTCACCGAGCGAGATGCCCACGCGCGTCGGCTTGCCGGTTGCCCAGCCGGTGATGGACATCAGCCCGCTCATGGCCTGCGCCACGAGGTCGTAGGCCGGTTCCTTCGCCAACGAGCCGGTCTGACCGAAGCCGGAGATGCTGGTAACCACCAGGCGCGGGTTGATCTTCAGCAGCTCCGCGGGGCCCAAGCCGAGCTTTTCCAGCACTCCGGGGCGGAAGTTCTCCACCACCACGTCGCTGCGGCGCACCAGCTCGCGCAGGATCTCCTTGTCCTCGTCCTGCTTGAAGTCGAGCGTGATGCCCTTCTTCGAGCGGTTAAACAGGCGGTAGTAGGCGGATTCGCCGTCCACGAAGGGGCCGAACTGGCGCGAGTCGTCGCCCCAGGGGGATTCCACCTTGATTACCTCGGCGCCCAAGTCGGCGAGGATCATGGCGCAAAACGGCCCGGCGAGCACGCGGGAGAGGTCGAGGACGCGGACGCCCTCAAGCGGTGCGGGGGAAGTCATGTCGGTGCGCCTCCCTTACACGAACGCGGATTCGCCGGTGAGCGAGCGGCCGACGATGAGCTGGTTGATGTCGTAGGTGCCCTCGTAGGAGTAGATCGCCTCGGCGTCGTTGAAGATCTTCGCCATGCGGTAATCCGAGATCAGCCCGTTGCCGCCCATGAGCTCGCGACCGAGCGCCACGGTCTCGCGCATGAGCTTCGAGGTGAACGCCTTCGCCAGGGCGGACTGCTCGTTGTTCGCGGTGCCGCGGTCTTCCATGCGGGCGAGCTGCGCCATCATTGACTCGGAGGCGACGAGGTTGCCCTGCATGGTGGCCAGCTTGTTCTGGTTGAGCTGGAACGAGGAGATCTTCTTGCCGAACTGGATGCGCTCGTCCGCGTAACCCAGCGCCACGTCGAGCGCGCCCATCTGGGTGCCCACGGCCTGCCAGCCCACGGTGGAGCGGGCGGACTTGAACACCTTGTTGATGTCCTTGAACGAGTTCGCGCCCTCGAGCTTGTTCTCGTCCGGCACGAACACGTTGTCCAGGGTGATGTCGGCGTTTTGCACGGCGCGGATGGCGATGCGGTTTTCCATCAGGGTTGCGGTGTAGCCCTCCGACGTGGTGTCCACGATGAAGCCCTTCGCCTGGTTGTCCTCCGGGTCGCGCGCGTAGACGGCGACGTAGTCGGAGAAGGTGGCGTTGCCGATCCAGCGCTTGGCGCCGTTGAGCACCCAGCCGCCGTCGACCTTCTCTGCGGTGGTGCGCATGCCCTGCGCCACGTCGGAGCCGGCCTCCGGCTCGGTGATGGCCAGCACGCCGGTCTTGCGCACGGCGTAGAGGTCGGGCAGCCAGCGCTCCTTCTGCTCGTCCGAGCCGAGCAGCTCGATCGAGCCGGTGAACAGGCCGTCTTGGCCGGAGAAGAAGGTGCCCACGGAGCCGTCGGCGCGGTGGATCTCGGCGGCGACAAGGCCTGCGAGCAGGCGGGAGCGGCCCTGGCCGCGCACGAGGCTGATGATGTTCAGATCGGCGATCGAGGGCAGGAGCTCGTGCGGGAACTCGGAGCGGTTCCAGTAGTCGACGGCGATGGGCAGCACCTTGGTCTGCGCCCAGTCGCGCACCTTGTACAGGATGTCCTTTTCTTCGGTGGACAGTTCACCTTCGAAATCGTAGAAGTCACCGTTGGGGTAGCGGCCGGCCATGAGAATCTCCTCTCTGCGACGGAAGTGTTGCGGGTTTGAAAGTACCCTAGGTCACATTTCGGGGTTCGAGGAGTGCTGAATTACATTACCAGTCTGGGATTTCAGACAGCAGATGCTTATCGACGATCTAAAGTAACTACCCTCGATACACATGAACACCATCGAAGGACCCCTGTACGCACCCGCTGATGCATGGTCCGGCCGCGATGACGGCCCGGGCCCCGAGCACGCCCGCTGGCACAGCGTGGTTTCCACCGGCGACGTCACCGCCGCTACAAGCGCTGCCGGCACCGAATCTCCCGGCGCGGTACTCATCGGCTACGCCTCGGACGAGGGCGTGGAGCGCAACGGCGGCCGCCAGGGCGCGGCGGCCGGCCCGGACGAGCTGCGCGCCGCGCTGGGCAGCCTGGCCATCCACGACGACTCCCCCCGCCTCGACGCCGGCACCGTGACCACCCAAGCCGACGACCTCGAGGGCTCGCAGCAGGCGCTGTCCGACCGAGTGCGCGACCTCGCCGACGCCGGCCACCTCGTGGTGGTGCTCGGCGGCGGCCACGAAACCTCGTTCGCCACGCACCGCGGCGCGCGCGACGCCGTGGGCAACATGGGCATCATCAACTTCGACGCCCACTTCGATCTACGCACCGCCACCCGCCCCACCTCGGGCACCCCGTTCCGCCAGATCGCCGACCTCTACGATGGCGACGGCTTCACCTACTCGGTGCTGGGCATTTCGCGGCCGAACAACACGCGCGTGCTTTTCGACGAAGCCAAGGCCCTAGACGTGCGCACCATCTTGGACACCGAGCTGGAAAACCTCACCCCCGCCCAGGCCGCAGACCTCGCGGTTAAGGCCATCCCGGCCGAGGGGCCGATTCACCTGTCCATCGACCTGGACGTCCTGCCAGCGTCGGTCGCGCCGGGCGTGTCCGCGCCGGCCGCCCTCGGTGTTGCGTTCCCCACCCTGCGCGCGATGGTCGAGGCCGTCGCCGCGACAGGCCGCGTGGCGCTGGTAGACGTCGTGGAGCTCAACCCGTCGTTCGACATCGATTCCCGCACCGCCAAGGCGGCCGCCCGCCTCATCGACGACATCGTGGCCGCGCACGCGCGAGCCGTCGCAAAGCGCTAAGCCCCCACGGCCCAACCAGCCGGGCCGGCCCCTTCTAGAACACCAGGTGCGCGACCGGCACCGTGATCACCAGCGTGAGCAGCACGCGGATGAACCAGATCAGCACAATCTTGCCGATGTTCAGCGGGATGTCGGTGGCCAGCACCGCAGGCACCATCGCGGAGAAGAAGAAGATCTGGCTCACGCACACCACAGCGATGGTGAACTTGAGCACCAGGTCGTCGCTGCCCGCCACCATGGTGGCCGGCAGGAACATCTCGGCCAGGCCGGTCGCAATCGCGCCGGAGGTCTCCCACGGGTCGGGCAGGCGCAGCAGCCACACCACCGGGTAGAACACCGCGCCGAGGATGTTGAATACCGGGGTGTAGTACGCAATCGTCAGGCCCAGCACGCCCACGGACATGATGCCCGGGATGACCTGGATGACCATCACGATGCCGTCGCGGAAGTTGTCCCACAGCACCTTCCACAGCGGGTCGGCGTTGGCCAGCTCGCGCTGGGATTCGCGCCAGGCCGCCTTGAAGCGGTTGCCGGTGATCTTCTTCTCGGGGTTCGGCTCCGCGCCCTCGGCGACCTCGTCGGGGATGCGGGACAGCGGCGGGATCCACACCGTGATCGCCGTGACTGCGAAGGTGATGGCGAAGCAGATGAAGAAGTAAGGCACCCAGTAGTCCATGATGTCCAGGGTCTTGGCCACGATGACCATGAACGTTGCGGAGACCGTCGAGAAGCCCGATGCGATAATCGCGGCCTCCCGCCCGGTGTAGGCGCCGGACTTGTACATGCGGTTGGTGATCAAAAGGCCCAGGGAGTACGAGCCGAGGAACGACGCCACCGCGTCCACCGCGGACTTGCCGGGGGTGCGGAACACGGGGCGCATGATCGGCTGCACCATCACGCCGATGAACTCCATCAGGCCGAAGCCCACCAGCAGGCCGAGGAAGATCGCACCCACCGGGATGAGCAGGCCGACCGGGATGACCAGCTTGTTCAGGATGAACGGGCCGATGTCCTCGTTGAACAGGAACGACGGGCCGAAGCCGAAGGTGAGCATCGCGCAGAGCACCACCGCGAGCACGCTGAGGAACGCGAACACCATGCGTGCGGTGTCTTCCTTCCAGCGGCCGGAAATGAACTGGTACGCGGCGCCCGCGGCGATGGCCACGAGCGCGAGGACCTGGGCGCCTTGGCCCAGGGTGGTGATGATCCAGTTCGTGATGTGGTCCAGCAGGATCGTGGACTTGCCGTCCGGGCTGGTGGAAAACGGCACGAAGAAGGCGAAGATGCCGATCGCGCTGTAGACGAAGAAGCGCCAGCGGTTCTTCACCTCGATGGGGCCTTCGTCGCCGTAGGTGCCACCTTCGAGGTTCTCCTCGACGTGCGTGCGCGTCGGCGACGGCTTGATGGTGAAGCTGGGTGGGTAGGTGAATTTCCCGCCGCTTTGGGGCTGCGGTGTGGGTGGTTCTGCAGACATTGTGATCTTCCTCCAATCTGTCGGTGGAGTAGTTTAAATCACTATTCGCGCGCATTTGTGGCGGGGGTCAGATTTTTGTCAGATGTTTGATCGCGCCGGGTGTGGTCGCCCACCCCCGTCGATAAGCATGCGCCTAGCGCAACCTGGCGAAAAGCTCCTCCGCGGCCACTTCGTCCCACAGCACTACGCTGCCCACCTCGGTGTCGGCGAACCCGCCAATCGGCACGGTTTCGGTGTCCAGCCCCGCCATCATCGCCACGGGGATGCGCGCAAGGTTCCACACGTGCTCGCCCTGTCCAACGATGAACATCGACGGCATCGACCACATCAGGTTGCCCACGCGCAGCGGGTTGAGCCACACCGCCGGCGACAGCGCACGCTTCACCAGCGCGGCGAGGAACTCGCGCTGGCGCCTCACGCGGTCCAAGTCGCCCTGGGCGGTGGCGCGGGTGCGCACGTAGCCGAGCGCGGTGGCGCCGTCCATCATCTGGCAGCCGGGCTGGAGGTTGATGTTGGCCAACGGGTCGTCGATAGGCTCCGCGACGCAAATCTCCACCCCGCCCACCGCATCGACAGCGGTAGCGAGCCCACCCATGCCGATCTCGGCGTAGCGGTCCACGTGGATGCCCGTGTTGTACTCCACCGTCTCCACCAGCAGCTCCGGCCCGCCGAGCGCGAACGCGGCGTTGATCTTGTCGTAGCCGTAGCCTGGCACTTCCACGTAGGAGTCGCGCGGAATGGACATCAACGTCGCCTGTCCCGTCAGCGGCATGTGCAGCAGCATGATGGTGTCGGTGCGCGTGGACCCGATGTCGCCGCCGGTGCCCAGCCGCTCGGCCTCCGCCTCGCTGAGGCCCTCGCGCGAGTCCGAGCCCACGAACAGCCAGTTCGTTCCCGACGTGTTCGCGATCTGCTCGTCCGGCATCGCGGCGACGCGCGTCAGTCGTGCGTCGGTGACCAGCACCGCCGCGAGTATCAAGGCGAGCAGGAAGGCAATGACGGTGCCGCATCCAGGGGCTTTTGCTTTACGACGTCTCCGTGCCCCACCTTTCCTACTCCCCCCACTCACCTGCATCGGAACCTCTTCAGGCCGGCGTTGGGGGCGCTGCTGGGGGGCGTACTGCTGTGGGCTGTACTGCTGGGGTGGCCGTTGTTGCTGCGGGTACAGCGCGGTGCCTGGCTGCTGCTGCGCTGGGCGCTGTTGTTGTGGCGGTTGTTGCCGCGGCGGCTGCTGGGCGGGCCGCTGTTGGCGCGGCGGGTACTGCGGTGCCCTCCGCGGCTCGTACTTCGTGCTGCCCGTGCTCGAGCCCGCGCCAGTGCCCGTGCTCGAGCCTGCGCCAGTGCCCGCGCCAGTGCCTGCGCCTGCGGCTGGCCGAGCCGCGGGCCTGCGCCGAATCGGCCGCCCGTAGCGATCTACCAGTGGCTTTCCGTCTTTGCCCAACACGTAATCCCCCAAGTTGTCCCTGGGGTCGTTGGAGTGGGGCTGCTGAGACATGCAAACAGTGTAAACCCAAGTGGCGCGTGTGGTTTAGCTGCCGGGGTGCGCTCCCCGCCCCGCCGCTGGCCGTCACCCTCTACCTGGACACCGATTACAACTTTTGTCCAAACCCGCTCTAAAACCCCAGGAGGCGGACAGATCAGGACACATTTGTCCCGCGAATCCGGACAAACTTCGCAGGATCTGTCCGGGCGGGGCCGCTCAGACCCGCCTGGGGCCGGCGAGGCTCGGCGGGCGAGCGCAAGATTAAATGCCGAGCCAGGAGAGGTCGAGGAGCGGGTAGGCGATGAACGCCACGGCGTCGATGAAGAAGTGTGCCAGGATCAGCGGCCACACTTTGCCGGTGCGGGCGTAGTACCAGGCGAAGATGAGGCCCATCGCGAAGTTGCCGAAGCCTGCTGAAACGCCCTGGTAAAGGTGGTAAGAACCGCGCAGCGCGGCGGACGCCCCGATCACCGCCCACGGCCTCCAGCCGAGCTGCGTCAACCGTGTGACCAGGTACATCACCACCACGACCTCCTCGCCGAAGCCGTTGGCGAAGGACCACAAAAGGCTCGTGGGCACCTCCACGGCGGCGGTGGTGGGCACGACTACCTTCGACCAGCCGGCGTGCACCGCCGCGACATAGAGCGCGAGCCCCGGGATGCCGATGAGCGCCGCGAACCCCGCACCACGTGCGGCGTCGCCCCACGAAGGCGCTCTTAGTCGCTCCCCGAGCAGGTACAGCGCGAGCCCGCCCCACGCGAACAGCGTGAGCGCGGACGTGACCTGGAGGGCGAGGTCGAGCCACGCCACCTGCGATGCCGCGTCGTGGATGGTGGTGGTTTGTTGGTTGAGGGGCGGGGGTTGCAGGAGTGCGTCGATAAGCTTGAGCCCTGCGCGCAACCCGGCGGTGCCGAAAGTGACGGCGAGCACGAGGAGCACTTCGGTGATCAGGCGCGTTCGCATGCGGTAACTCTAGCCCCGGGTGCGGTGGCCTAGGCTTTAAAACCATGACCCGCATCAGCTACCTCGGCCCCGCTGGCACCTTCACTGAGGAGGCCGCGACCCGCTTCGAGCTGCAAAACCCCGAGTACATCCCCGTCGATTCGCCGGCCGCCGCGCTGCAGGCTGTTGAGGCGGGCGAGGCCGACTACGCCGTCGTGGCGATTGAGAACTCCGTCGACGGCGCCGTGACATCCACCTCGGATGCGCTGGTGGATGCGCCGAACACGCAGATTGTGGGTGAGACGGAGCTCGCCATCGCGTTCGCCATCATGACAAAAAAGGGCACAACGCTTGACGACGCCCACACGTTTACCACCCACCCCGTCGCCTATCAGCAGGTGAAGCGCTGGGCGGCCGAACACATGCCGGGTGCGCAGTTCGTGCCGGCCGCCTCCAACGGCGCGGCCGCGAAGCAGGTCGCGGAGGGCGCGGCCGACGTCGCCGCCGCACCCGAGCGCGCGGCGAACGTGTTCGGGCTCGAGGTGCACGCCAGGGGCGTTGCAGACTTGGCGACGGCGCGTACCCGCTTCGTGCTCGTCGGTAAGCGAAGTGCCCCTCCCGCTCCGACTGGCAACGACCGCACATCGCTGGTGTTCCAAACCCCCAACGAGCCGGGCACGCTGGTGGCCATCCTGCAGGAGTTCGCCTACCGCGGTGTGGACCTCTCACGCATCGAGTCGCGGCCGACGCGCAAGGAACCGAACACGTACAACTTCTTCGTCGACCTGGTGGGGCACATCGAGGACGCGCCCGTGGCGGAGGCACTACGCGGGGTGTACCTGCGCGCCTCCCAGGTGCGTTTCCTGGGGTCGTGGCCGCGCGCCGCGGCGGCGGAGGGGGCGCAATCGCGTGGCGACGAGCGCATCCGCGCAGCCACCGAGTGGGTGGAAAACGCGAAGACGGGAGCCTAACCCCAGCCGAGCGCGTGCAGCTCGTGCTCCTCTAGCCCGAAGTAGTGGCCAACCTCGTGCAGCACGGTCACCTTTACCTCGTGGCGCAGCTGCTCCTCGTCGACGCAGATCGCCTCGAGGGCGTTTTTGTACACAAACACCGCGTCCGGCAGGAAGCCCGTGTGGTTTGAGTGCTGCTGCGGCAAGGGCACGCCCTCAAACAGGCCGAGCAACGTAGGGTTATCCGGGTTGTAGTCCCGCGCCAAGATGACCATGTTGGTCATGTGGCGGGCGAACTCATCCGGGATGGTGTCTAAGGCGTCGTTGATCATCTCCTCGAACGCCTCGTCGCTCACCGGCAGCATTTAGTACACCGGCACCTGGTTCGGATCCACTACGCCCGGGGCGGGCACCTGGTTCGGGTCCACAACGCCCATCTCGGCGGCCGGGTTCGGCTCGTTCAGCGCGGCAGGATCCGTGGGCTGCGGCGTGGGCAGCTCGGAACGCAGCGGTCGGCGTTCGGGTCGCTCGGGGGGCGGGTTGCCGTCGATAAGCAATTGCCCTCTGCCTTCCTTCGCACTGTGCTGCAGGTTTGCGAACTCGCCTTGCGGGCGCGAGAACATCAGCGAGCAGTTCACGGAGCGCGAACCGCCCTCCCATGCGGCGGCCGGCTGCGTGGTCCAGAACGGACGCAGCGCGATCTGGTACAGGTTCTCCTCGCCGCCGAGGTAATCGTGCGCGTCCTTCGTGCAGCGATCGCCGAGGAACTTGTCCTGCTCCTCCACGCTCGGAGTGTGGTCGGGGAAGGCCTCCGCCAGGTTGACCTGGCTGGTGATCTCCAGCTGGTGCGGGTCCGCGCACGGCACGGCGGCGAGGCTGTTCGCGCCGTCGATGCTCACGCACTGGCCCGGCTCGAACAGGCGCGCCTGGTCCTGCTCAGCCACGCGGCCCGTGGTGAGCACCGGCTCACCCGCCCGGTTCGTCTCCTGCAAACCGCAAAGCATGGTGCGATCGCCGCGCTCCCACGCATCCGCCGGCGGCAGGATCGGGGCGATGGAGTAACGCCCGTTCGGGTCGTAGCGCCCATCCAAGTAGCGCAGCGTGGCCGCGCCGCACAGCTCCTCGCGCAGCTGGGCCTGGCGGGTTTGGTTGGGCAGCTCGGCCTCCGGGCCGAACTCGGAAGTGGGGTAGGTGGCCAGGTCCTCGCGCAGGGAGACCTCGAAGCGGTGCTCACCCGCGCAGTCGGCCTGCTCGAAGTTCGAGATCGTGCCGTCCTCCGCCACCTGCCACGTCAGGCACGACCCGGCGTCGGCGGTAGTAAACGTCACCGCCTCCTGCGGATCAGAGCTGGGGGTGGGGCTGGCCGCGCCTGTGCCGCCCTCGTTTGGGCCGGTGGCCACCGCGTAGGCGCCGGTAGCCACAGAGCCCGCAAGCGCGGCGATAAGAAACGCGCGCAGCGCCGCCGGCGCGGAATTCAGGGAAGCCATGAGTCCTTATTATTCCAATCCCGCCGCCAGTGCGTCCAACTGCTGGCCCCGATGTGACGGGTCAGCTGCGCACCACTTGCGTGGTGAGCGTGTAGCGGTCCGTGCGGTACACCGAGGAGCAATACTCCACGTGCACCTCGCCCGAGCGCGCGTAGCGGATGACGTGCAGCAGCGCCGTCACCTGGTCAACCTGCAGAAGAGAAGCGTGCTCCGGGCCGGCCGCGACCGCCGTGACCGTCTGCTCCGCATCCGTGATGGGCATGCCGAACTGGTCCAGCAGGGAGTAGACGGATTGAGCCACGTTGTTTTCCAGAAGGTCCGGCACCACCGCGGCGTTGTACCAGGCGTCGTCCACCGCGTATGGCTCGCCGTCGCCTAAGCGGAGCCGTCGTAAATGAATGTGCTCCTGCTCCGGGGGCGTGCCGAAAAACGCGGCGACCTCCTCGGGCGGCGTGGCGCGGCCGGAAAGCAGGATGCGCGAGGTCGCCTCGACCTTCTGGGAGCGCATCTCGTCGGAAAAGCTCGCCAGGTGCAGGCGGCTGACCATCGGCGCGGGGGCGACGAAGGTGCCCTTGCCGCGCACGCGGCGCAGCCGACCCGCGGCCACAAGGTCCCCGATGGCGCGGCGCACCGTGATGCGGGAAACGCCGTACGTCTCCTCCAGCGCGCGCTCGCCCGGCAGTGGGTCGCCGGGGGAGAGCTCGTCCGCGATCATCTGCTGCAGGATCGCCTTCAGTTGCGCGTGCTTTGGCACCGGGCCATCGGTGATGGAGGGTTGGACGGACATAGGGCCAGTCTAACGCGGTGGTTATGACCAGTCCAGGAGTTCGGGATGATCGCCAAGTTCGGCGTCGGGGGACAAGGTAAGCTGTGCAACTGTGATTGATCTGAAGTTTGTGCGCGAGAACCCCGATTTCGTCAAAGCCTCCCAGGTGGCCCGCGGTGAGAACCCGGCGCTGGTGGACCAGCTCATCGCCGCAGACGAGGCGCGGCGCAGCGCCATCCAGGCGGCGGACGAGCTGCGCGGCGAGCAGAAGGCCTTCGGCAAGAAGATCGGCCAGGCCACCCCGGAGGAGCGCCCGGCACTGCTCGAGGGCTCCAACGAGCTGAAGGCCCGCGTGAAGGACGCGGAGGCGGCGCAGGCGGAGGCGGAGGCGCGCGTGAGCGAGCTGCAGTACGCCATCCCCAACCCCATCCAGGGCGCGCCCGCTGGAGGGGAGGAAGACTTCGTGGTCCTCGAGCACGTCGGCGAGGTCCCGGAGTTCGACTTCGAGGTCAAAGACCACATGGATCTCGGCGAGGCGCTGGGGATCATCGACATGAAGCGCGGCACGAAGATCGGCGGCGCGCGCTTCTACTACCTCGCGGGCGACGGCGCCTGGATGCAGCTCGGCATGCTCATGCTCGCCGCGCAGAAGGCGCGCGAGGCCGGCTTCAAGGTGATGATCCCGCCGGTGCTGGTTCGCCCGGAGATTATGAAGGGCACGGGCTTCCTCGACGAGCACGACGAGGAGATCTACTACCTCGAGCGCGACGATCTGTACCTCGTCGGCACGTCCGAGGTGGCGCTGGCTGGCCTGCACCAGGACGAAATCATCGACTTGTCCGACGGGCCGCTGCTGTACGCGGGTTGGTCGTCGTGTTTCCGTCGTGAAGCCGGCTCCTACGGCAAGGACACGAAGGGTATTCTGCGCGTCCACCAGTTCGACAAGCTGGAGATGTTTGTTTACTGCAAGCCGGAGGACGCCGAGGCGATGCACCAGAAGCTCCTCAAGCTTGAGCGCGACATGCTCGCCGCGGTCGAGGTGCCGTATCGCATTATCGACGTTGCCGCGGGCGACCTCGGCTCTTCCGCCGCCCGCAAGTTCGACACCGAGGCTTGGATCCCTTCGCAGAACACCTACCGCGAGCTGACCTCCACCTCGAACTGCACCACTTTCCAGGCCCGCCGCCTGGCCACGCGCTACCGCGACGAAGACGGCAAGACGCAGATCGCCGCGACGCTCAACGGCACACTTGCCACCACGCGCTGGCTGGTGGCCATCATTGAAAACGGCCAGCAGGCCGACGGCTCGGTGCGCGTGCCGGAAGCGCTGCGCCCGTGGGTGGGCAAGGACGTACTCACTCCCTAATGACTATGCAGATCAAGGGCTTTAAGGTCCCCCTCGGCTACATTGAGCCGCCGCGGCACGACGAGGCGTACGAGAACCTCTACCAGCGCGTAGTGGGCGGCGCCCGCCGCTTGATCAAGCTGTTCGGCCTCGAGGTAAGCGTCTACGGCGCGGAGCACATCCCAGCCGAAGGCGGCGCCCTGATCGCGGGCAACCACACCGGCTACGCGGACTTCATGCTCATGGGCACCGGGCCGCACCTGCGCGGGGAGCGGCTGGTGCGGTTCATGGCGAAGCAGTCCGTCTTCGAGGTGCCGCTGGTGGGCCACGTGATGCACAAGATGCGCCACGTGCCGGTGGACCGCAAAGCCGGGGCGTCGTCGGTGGATGCGGCGGTGGACAACCTCGGCCGTGGCCTGCTCGTGGGCATTTTCCCGGAGGCGACCATCTCGCGCTCCTTCGAGCTGGCGAACTTCAAAACGGGCGCGGCGCGTATCGCCCACCAGTCCGGAGCGCCGCTCATCCCGTGCGCCATCTGGGGTTCGCAGCGCATCTGGACGAAGGACCTGCCGAAGAGGCTGCGCGGCGTGCCCGTCATCGTGCGCTACGGCGAGCCGGTCGCGCTCACCGGCGATGCGGAGGCGGACACTGCGGAACTGAAGCGCAGGATGCAGGAGCTTCTCGACGCCTCCCGGGAGGAATACGCAACCCGCTACGGCAGCGGCGAAGGCGAAGCCTGGATGCCGCAATCCCTCGGCGGCACCGCCCCGACACTGGAGGAAGCCGAAGAACTCTACGCGGCCGAGCGCGCCGAGCGGGACCGCAAGAAGGCCGCTAAGCGGGAGAAGCGCGCCCGCAGGAAACGCGGGAAGAAGTAAGCCATGAGCCCCCAGCAGCCAGCGACCGCACCCGCGCCGCGTTTGATCGTTTCCGACATCGACGGCACGTTCATCGACTCGGCCGGGCGCGTGTCACCCCGGCTGCGCGACGTGGTGGTGCGCGCGGTGCGCTCTGGTGCCAAGTTCGCCCTGGCCACGGGGCGGCCGCACCGCTGGCTCATCCCGGTGCTGGACCAGCTGCCGCTCACGCCGGTGTGCGTGTGCGCCAACGGAGCGGTGGTCTACGACCCGGCGACAGACGCCGTCGTCCACGCCTTCGAGCTAGACACCCCGGCGATGGCAGAGGTCATGGCCGTCGCCGAGGACGCATTCGCCGACGTGCCGCACGGCTACGGGGTGGAGCGCGTCGGGTCCTCCGCCCTCGACCCGGAGGACGAATGCTTCCTCATCACGCCCGAATACAACCCGGATGCGTGGGATAGCCGGTTTGGCATCGTCGATAAGCAATCGCTCATTTCTGCCCCCGCGGCGAAGCTGCTCGTGCGCTGCCCAGTGATGCACTCGCGAGAGATGTTTGACCGGCTCGCCCCGCTTATCGACGACACCGTCGCCCACGTCACCTACTCCATGGACGAAGGCCTCATCGAAATTTCACGGCCGGGGGTGAACAAGGCGTCCGGCGTGGCGGTGCTCGCCGAACGCTACGGCGTGGCGGCGGCCGAGACGGTCGCGTTCGGCGACATGCCCAATGACCTAGAGATGCTCACCTGGGCTGGCCTCGGCGTCGCCATGGCGAACGCGGACGCCGTGCTTCGCGACGCCGCCGACCACGTCACCGCCACCAACGACGAGCACGGCGTCGCCGAAGTCCTCGAGCGCTGGTTCTAGGCTTCCCGCACGGTTTTGCGCGTGGGTCTTGCGCGTGGGTCTTGCGCGTGGGTCTTGCGCGTAATGTTTACGCGTAGCGCTCATCCCGCTCGATGCGCGCGAGGTACTCCCGGTACGTCTCCTCCCTGCGGTTGGGCAACTGGCGCACACCCGGATGCAGATTGATCAGTGTTTGTACCCGCGCGATGAACCTGGCTTTCGACTCGTGCCAACCGGTGCGCACGAACACCGCCCCGTGGTTTTGCATCTGCACCTCGCGGTGCCGCTCCGACACGGTCAACGGGACCAGGTCGCCGTACGTGCCGTCTTTCTTCACCAGCCCGTCAGCTTCCACGGCGATGAACCCGTTGACCAGCATGTCCGCCCACGCGGTGGTGGGGGAGCCGTCGGGGTCCGCGATGTCGAAACCGATCTGGAACTCCAACGATTCCACCCCGGTCAGGCGCCCATCTGCGATAGCGCGCAACAGCGCGTCGCGTTTGATGGTTTCCAGCGGGCTTGCCGATAGGTCGCCGGAATACGCGATGAGCTCGCGGAACGCGCGGATGCCTCGGCCGTTTGGCAGGGTCTCTGCCTGCTCCAGGAGTTGCTCGGTAGTGAGTTGGTACTGAAATCTCGCCGACTCTATTTCTACGAGTGCCTCCATGCGCCCGTGGTATCGCAGAGCGTCGTAAAGACAGCGAATCCCCCTCGCTACCCGGACACCGTTCTTGGTGGTCCAGGCCTCTGGTGCGATGTCACCGCTGCGGTACACGCGGTCTTTGTACGTCTTCTTCGTTCCCCACGCTTTGGAAGTGCCCGGGAGAACCAGGTCAACGTCCTTCACCCATTTGTGCGTTTTGATCCCCCAAAGTCTCGCCCCCGCCGGGCCTGTGACCACGGCTTTAGTTGTACTTTGCGTCACTCGGTGTATCAGCTCGAGTTCTTCTCGGCGCTTCCGCTCATTGGTGTTCTCCCCATTCATGCGAGCAGTATGTACCGGGTTTCATAGCTTGGGAAGACCCCTCCTCGAAAACTGTGGATAACCCGTTTCGGATCGCCCCGCCTGTGGATAACTCGATCTGGAAATCGAGGTCTACCGGTCCGACGTATCCCACTAGACCTCGATGAGCGTGCCTCCACATAACCCCAGGTCGTATGAGACTGATGTGACACCGCGGGCATCGAGGTCTAGTGGCACCGCCCCGCCCGGTAGACCTCGATGCAGGAGCAGTTGCTTATCGACGCCCACCTGGCCACCTCACTGCCATCGGCCATCCCGCACCCGGGCCAGCGACCCGCGCACCCTAGAATCATCCCCATGCCTCTCCTCGCCGCGATTGACCAGGGCACCACTTCGACGCGCGTGTGCATCACTGACGCTGACGGCCACGTGGTCTCGCAAGCGCAGTTCGAGCACGCCCAGCACATGCCGCGCCAGGGCTGGGTGGAGCACGACGCGGCGGAGATCTGGCGCAACACCCGCCGCGCGTTGAGCGAGGCGATGGCGGAGCAGGATATCGCGGAGGACGATGTCGCCGCGCTCGGTTTGACCAACCAGCGGGAAACGGCGGTGGTGTGGGAGAAGAAGACAGGCAAGCCGATCTACAACGCGATCGTGTGGCAGGACACGCGCACGAATCACGACGGGGATGTGTACCGCTACCAGCAGAAAACGGGCCTGCTGCACAATTCGTATCCGGCAGCGCCGAAGTGGGCGTGGATCCTGGACAACGTGGAGGGGGCGCGTGAGCGGGCGGAGCGCGGGGAGCTTCTGGCGGGGACGATTGATTCGTGGCTGATCTGGAACCTCACGGGCGGTTCGCGGGAGCCGGAGCACGCGCTGCATGTCACGGATGTGACGAACGCGTCGCGCACGCTGCTCATGGATTTACGCACGCTGGACTGGGACGATGATCTTTGCGAAGCGTTGCGGGTGCCGAGGAAGATGTTGCCGGAGATTAGGCCGTCGATAGGCTATTTCGGCAAAATCCGCCGCCGTGGCCCGCTGGCTGGTGTGCCGATTACGGGCGTGCTGGGCGACCAGCAGGCGGCGCTGTTCGGCCAGAATTGCCTGCAGGAAAACGACGCGAAGATGACGTACGGCACGGGCCTGTTTATGTTGCTGAACACGGGTTCGGAGCCGCGGATTAGCGAAAATGGCCTGCTCACCACTGTCGCGTACCAGATTGACGGTGAGGAGCCGGTGTACGCGCAGGAGGGCTCGGTGGCGGTTGGCGGCAGCTTGATCCAGTGGCTGCGCGACCAGCTTGGCATCCTCAAATCAGCAGCGGAGACGGAAACGCTTGCAGCGCAGGTGCCCGATAGCGGCGGCGTGGTGATCGTCCCGGCATTTTCCGGCCTGTTCGCGCCGCGGTGGCGCCCGGATGCCCGCGGTGTGATTGTGGGTCTGACCAGATTCGCGGATAAGCGCCACATCGCCCGCGCGGCGTTAGAGGCTACGTGCTTGCAGGCGCGCGAGGTGGTGTGCGCGATGGGCGGCGACCCGGATCGCCTGCGCGTGGACGGCGGCATGACGGCGAATAACTTGCTCATGCAGATGCAGGCGGACATTTTGGGGATCACGGTGCAGCGCCCCGCGAACATTGAGACGACGGTGATGGGTGCGGCGTCGGCGGCGGGCATGGGCATTTCGCTTATCGACGCTCCGTTGTCACTCGGCCCCACCACCACCTGGAATAGCGAAATGGCCGGCCCCGAGAGGGACCGGCTGGTTTCGGCGTGGGAGGACGCGGTGGGCCGCTCCCTGGGGCTGGCCTAGCGGCGCCCGCTTACTTCACGTTGATGTTCACCGCGTTGTTGACGGGGTTGTACACGATGGAGCCGCCTTCGAAGTCCACGCGCACCTCGTCCTTGGTGGGGTAGTAGCGGCGGGTGATCGGCATCCCCAGCGGGCCGACATCGAGGCCCTGCTGCAGCCAAGCTTCCGCGATCTTGCCCACGAGTTCGTAGATCTCGCCGTTCGAGTCGCGCACGGCCACGCCGCCGGAGTAGAGCGCCACGGCCGGGCCGGTCGGGCCGCCGACACCGGCAACGAGCTTGCCCAGGGTGGGTTCGAACTTGTACCACACCGCGGCGGCGTCGTTGGCGCCGAACGCCTTGAGCGCCGGGCCGACGGACGGGCTGACCTTGCGCGCGATGTCGGCGGCCTGCTGCAGGTTCAGCCCCGCCATGAGGTCCACGCCGGCGAGGTTTTGCATCTGCGGCATGATGTTCTGGCTGGCCAGGAAGAGCAGCAGCGCGCCGACGGCGGTGCCGGCCACGGCGGCGATGGCCACCGGGTCTCCGGAGGAGAGCTTGGTCAGGGCGTCGCGTGCGGAGCCGACGGCGTCGGCGGCGCTGCCGTCGCCGGATGAGCCGTTGCCCTTCACCACCGTGGTGACGGTGCCGTCCGGGTTGACGGTGGTCTCGGTGTTGGAGCTCAGCGAGGACAGGTCGCCGACCGCGCCGGCGATGTCGGTGACCGCATCGACGGCGTTGGTGGCGTTCTGGGCGGCGTTGGCTGCAGCGCTCAGGCCGGAGCGGCCGCCGAGCGACTTGTACTTCGTGTTGGCGATGGTGCGAATAGTGCCCATTTGCGCGTACAGGTAGTCGCCGGGGCAGTCGTTGAAGTGGAAGTCGCGGTGCGCGTTGATGTTCGGGAACATCTTGCCCTGGCCGGCGGCGAAGCGGGAGCCGTTGAAGTTGCCCTCGGCGTAGTGGTAGCTCGAGCCCATCGGGTCGAAGCCGGCGACGGCTGCCTTCCAGCCGATGATGTCGCCCATCGCCTGCAGCGCCGCCTGGGACGGGCGGGCGACCTCGTAGTTGCCCAGCATGGACACGCCCCAGGTGTTCTGGTTGAACGCGCCGACGTGCGCGCCCTGCGGGCCGCGGTCCATGCCGCCTGCGCGCCCTTCGTAGATGTTGCCGTACTTGTCCACCAGCGCGTGGTAGCCGATGTCGCCCCAGCCCAGATCGCGCGCGTGGTACTGCCAGATGCCGCGGACGATGCCCGGGGCCTGCGCCTCGGTGTAGTTGTTGGAGCCGGCGGTGTGGTGCACCGTGGCTGCGGTGGTGGGCTCGGAGTAGTACGGCGATTTGGAGGAGCTGGCGCCCCACTGCGCGCGGGTGATCACCTTCGGCATGCCGGAGGTGTAGCTGTCGGCAACTGGGGCGATGCCGCCGTCGACGGTGCCGGTGCCACCGTCGAGGAACACGGCCTCGATGTCCTTGGCGGTGGTGGGCGCGTTGGAGTCGGTGCGGGCGCGGTCGAGGAGGTCGACGTTGCCGGTGGACACCTGGATGCGCTTGGTGCTGCCCACGAAGATCGGTTCGGTGCCGAAGGTGGTGGCGCCGGTCGGCGGGGTCGCCTGGTCCATTTCGTACCACTCACCCCAGGAACCGTCCGGCTGTTGGGCGCGCACGAAGGCGACGATGTCGCGGTCGCCGGTCCAGGTCAGGCCGATCATGGAGAACTCGCGGTCGTTGGTGAACTCTTTCACCACGCGACGGACCTCGTCTTCTTCGCCGCCCTGGGTGCGCACAGCTGCGTCGTTGACGGTGATGTTCGCGCCGTCGGCGAGAGTCTTCTCCGCGGTGTAGACCTCCGGGGCGCCAGCGCCGAGGGACTGCACCGGTAGGATGCGCCCGCCGCTTGCGGCATGCACAGCGACGAGCGATGCGATGAGGATTGCGGACAGGATCGCAGTGAACATGGCGGCCCGGCCGGGCTTGGCCGATGCGCCTGCGAGGGTTCGGCGTTGCTGCACAGTTACACTCCTGGTGCTTTTGGGATTATGGGGACAATTGTGACTAGAGCGCAGTGTAGTGCAAGTTGAAGTCTCAAGAAAGACTTGAGACTTTTGGGGCGTGTCGCGCGTGTCGGGCGGGAGCTCGTCGATAAGCAATTGTGCGAAAATAGGCCGCATGACTTACGACCTCATTGTTGTTGGATCCGGCTTCTTCGGCCTGACGATCGCGGAGCAGGCCGCGAGCGAGCTGGGCAAGCGCGTGCTGGTGGTGGAAAAGCGCGGCCACATCGGCGGCAACGCATACTCCGAACAGGAGCCGGAAACCGGCATTGAGGTGCACAAATACGGCGCCCACCTGTTCCACACCTCGAACGACCGCGTGTGGGAATACGTCAACCGCTTCACCGACTTCACCGACTACCAGCACCGCGTGTTCGCCATGCACGACGGCACCGCCTACCAGTTCCCGATGGGCCTCGGCCTAATCAACCAGTTCTTCGGCCGCTACTACTCGCCGGAGGAAGCCAAGGCGCTCATCGAGGAGCAGCGCGAGGGCAAAGACCCCGCCGAGGCGACGAACCTGGAGGAACGCGGCATCGCGCTGATCGGCAAGCCGCTTTACGACGCATTCGTGAAGCACTACACCGCCAAGCAGTGGCAAACCGACCCCACCGACCTGCCGCCCGAGATCATCTCGCGTCTGCCCGTGCGCTACACCTTCAACAACCGCTACTTCAACGACAAGTACGAGGGCCTGCCCGTCGACGGCTACGCCGCCTGGCTGGAGAAGATGGCAGAGCATGAGCTTATCGACGTTCGCCTGAACATCGACTGGTTCGACATCGCCGACTCTGTGCGCAGCGAGAACCCGGACGCGCCGGTCGTGTACACCGGCCCGCTCGACCGCTACTTCGACTATGCGGAAGGCCGTCTAGGCTGGCGCACCCTCGACTTCGAGCAGGAAGTCCTCGAGGTCGGCGACTTCCAGGGCACCCCTGTGATGAACTACAACGACGCGGACGTGCCCTACACCCGCATCCACGAGTTCCGCCACTTCCACCCGGAGCGCTCCTACCCGTCCGACAAAACCGTGATTGTGAAGGAGTACTCCCGCTTCGCCTCCGACGACGACGAGGTCTACTACCCGATCAACACGCCTGAGGACCGTGAGAAGCTCGAAGCTTATCGACGGCTCGCCGCCACCGAATCCGAGCAAAACAACGTCCTGTTCGGCGGCCGCCTGGGCACCTACCAGTACCTAGACATGCACATGGCGATCGCCGCGGCGCTGACGCTGTTCGACAACCAGATTCGCCCCTTCTTCGAGTCCGGAGAGCCCCTGTCGCAGCCGCGCGGGCACTAGGAGGTACTTGTGGGCACCGAGATTTTCGTCCACCCCGACTGTCCCGACTGCACGGACGTGATCGCGCAGTTCCAGGCAGACCCGCAGGTGTTCGGCGACGCGGAACTTCTCGACGTCACCAACCTGCCCAACCTCAAACGCTTCCTCACCCTGCGCGACTCGCTCGACGGGTTCGCAGACGTGCGCGCCACCGGCAAGATCGGTGTGCCGTCCAAGGTGATCGACGGCACGACGGTCGAGTTCCCCGGCGAGGTGTAGCCGGCCTCGGCTGCTCGGCGGCTCGGCGGTTCGGCGGCCCAGTGCTGGGGCGCGGTGCTCGGGCGCGGTGCTGGGGCGCGGTGCTGAGGCGCGGTGCTGGGTGGCTGGGACGCCCGCCCCGCCCCGCCGTCCGGCCTTGCCCTTTTCGTCGATGGCGATAGCTCGATGTCGATAGTTCCTGGTCACGGCGTTTTCGCGTTTCTCGTCGCACCACAGGCTAAAACTCGCTGACCTGCAAGTATTGTCATCGAGCTATCGACATCAAGGTTTCGGCATGAACTAGCACCTCATCAAAACGCTGGCCAGGTTGTGGGTGATAACCACGCTTCCTGACCGGCTGATGAGCGCGATCGTGTCAAGAATGGCAGCTCCGGTCGATCGGCCGGTCGAGTTATAAACAACTCCAAACAACTAGTCTGACCTGCGGCGATGGGCTTATTTCGGGTCAGTTTTATAGCGAGTTGTTTCAGAGTTGTTTTAAATAACTCCGGAACAACTTTTGCTAGGCGCTTGGGACCGGGGCGACGAACGTCGAGACGAGGTACCGGTTGATGTCCGGGCGGGTATCGTGTCCGTGCCGTCACCTGCTTTGAAGGTGGCTAGCCACTCCAGCTACGCGGGCGCTAGAAGACAGTGTGCTTCACACTTTCATTAGGTTAGGCAAGCCTATATAATCCGCAGGGTGAGTTTTAGGCCTTTTCCTGCAACCGTCGTCCGGAGTGAACGTATTGCACCGAGTTTCCAGCGGGTGACGTTCACCGGGGTTGACGCCATGGGGCCCGCCGTTCCGATCAGAGATTTGCGTATCAAGCTGCTGATCCCCCCTGCCAGCGGTCTGTTCGAGCTTCCCGAAGAGGGGTGGTGGGACACATGGCGTGCGATGCCGGAGCACATGCGCGGACATCTGCGTACCTATTCCATTCGGGAGTTCCGGCGAAGTGCTGACAGCCCTGACGAAGTGGATGTGGATTTTGTTCTGCACAGCGATAGTCCCGGTCCCGCCTCGGCGTGGGCACAAGACGCACACCCTGGACAGCAGCTGCTGATTATTGGACCAACACGCGCCGATGATTCCGGTGTTGGTATTGAATTTAACCCCGGATCTGCTGTGGTTGCCCGTCTTTACGGCGATGAAACCGCGTTGCCCGCAATGGCTCGTATCTTGGAGGATTGGCCCGAGGGGCTCACCGGTTCGGTTGATATCGAGGTGCCCGCCGGCAATTACCTGCCCATCGACTCTCCTTCACAGGTTGATGTCCGTTGGCATTTTCGTGCAGAGGGGGACTTCGACTACGGAGGCTTGCTTCTTGCGCAGCTGAAACAGGAAGTTGGATCCCGTTGTGCCTCCGCTTCGTTGGAAACTGGAAAATCTGGCCTTGTGGATGAAGCCCAGCTCGATGAAGTCTGGGAGACACCCACGTATTCCAGCAGTGGAGAATTGATAGGTCCCACGTTGGGTAGTGCAGGGCACACCTACTACTGGATCGCTGGGAAGAATACGGCTGTGACGGCGATGCGGCGGCTTCTGGTGGGTGAGGCGGGAGTGCCTCGCCACCACGTGTCGTTCATGGGGTACTGGCGGTAACGGAGTAACAGCGTGACTAAACGTGTTGGGCTTGTCGTCTTCCTTGTGGTTTCCACTGTGTGTGCAGCGCTGGTGTCGCTGTTGATCGGGGCGCGCGAAATGGGTTTCGAGGCAACGGTGAGCGCGGTTCGTAATGGACTCATGCTGGCGTTCTCGGGCGCAACCGAACAACTTGAGATGTCCAGTGATGAGGCGAAGATCATCGCGCAACTCCGTGTTCCGCGCACCCTACTTGGTCTGTTGGTGGGGGCAGCGCTGGGCACCGCGGGCGCACTGCTGCAGGGACACACCCGAAACCCGCTCGCAGACACAAACCTGCTAGGTGTAGGTCCTGGCGCCGCCCTTGCGGTGGCGGCAGCCATTTCCTTTCATGGCTCAATGACGGTGTTGGGCACTGTCGGGGTGGGATTCCTCGGCGCAGTACTTGCGGTAGCGCTTGTTTTCTTGCTCAGCGTGAGAAGCCTGGGATCGAGCCCGATCATGGTTGTGCTCGGTGGTTCTGCGCTGGGCGCGGTTTGTAGTGCGCTTACCAGTGGCATCGTGCTGACGAATACACAAAGCCTCAACGAGATGCGGTTTTGGACGGCAGGCGCTATTGCTGGGCGCGACATGCAAGTGGTCGCGGTGCTCGCACCGGTGATTCTCCTCGGGCTTGTGGGGGCCTTTGCTACGGCAAATCGGGTGAACCTCCTGAACTTAGGAGACGATGTGGCAAGTGCCCTTGGCGTAAGAGTCCCCATCACGCGAGCTGTAGGCATTGTTCTTGTCGCATTGCTCACGGGTGCCGCGGTGGCTGGGGCGGGCCCAATCGGGTTCGTCGGCCTGGTGGTTCCGCACCTCGTGCGTAGCCTCACCGGCCCGGACTACCGCTGGGTGCTGCCGTGTTCCGCGCTGGCTGGAGCGACGTTGCTCTTACTCGCTGACGTTATTGGTCGCGTCATCGCGCGCCCTGGAGAATTGCAGGTCGGCATCACGCTTGCCTTCGTTGGAGCCCCATTTGCACTGCATATCTTGCGGAAAGGGGCGAATCGCTGATGCGGGTTTTCGCGATAAACGCTGCTCTTGCGGTGCTGGCCCTAGCCGCTGCCCTCGGGGGCGTGATGGTTGGAGATTTCGAGCTATCAGTTCGAGACGTAGTCTCTGCCCTTATGGGCCAAACCACGGAGTTGGCCCGGACTGTAGTTCTTGAGTGGCGCCTGCCACGAGTGGTTACGGCGCTGGGTGTAGGTGCTGCGCTGGGCTTTGCCGGGGCGATCTTCCAGACCATTACAAGGAACCCGCTGGCGAGCCCGGACATCTTGGGGGTCACCTCGGGCGCCTCTGCTTTCGCTTTGACCGCGTTACTCGCTGGTGGAAGTACCGGGATGATGTTGCGTGGACTGGGAGTACCACTCAGCGCATTCCTCGGTGGAGTGGCAGTATCTGCTGCAATCTGGTGGCTGAGCCGTGGTGCAGGTTTAGGGTCCTTCCAGCTTGTTTTTGCCGGCACCATCATCAATGCGCTGGCGATGGCTTATAACTCGTTCTTGCTTGTTCGCGCCGACTATCGGGATGTTGGCAAGGCGCAGGCGTGGATAACCGGTTCAGTGGGTTCCTCTAGTTGGCACGATGTCCTCGCAGTACTCATTGCGCTGGCAGTTGTTATTCCACTGTTGCGGTGGGCAGCCTTCAAACTTGAGGCGCTCTCTCTTGGGGAGGCCACTGCTGCTGGCCTCGGGGTAGAGCCCCGCCGTACCCAGCTCATCCTCATGATGATGGCTGTAATGCTGGCATCGATGGGCGTTGCAGCGTCTGGGCCGATAGCGTTCGTGGCGTTTGTCGCACCACAGATCGGACACAAGCTCGCACATGCAGCAACGCCGCCATTAGGAACCGCGATGCTTACTGGCGCGGCGATCGTATCTGTTGCTGACTTGGCGTTGCGAGTCCTGGTGCCGGGGAACCTGCCGGTGGGGATAGCCACAACTGTAATTGGTGGCGTAGTGCTGCTTTACACGCTGTTGAGTGCAACACGAAAGGTGTCCATATGATGCTTCAAGGCCGAAATCTTAAGGTAAGTTATGGCGATTCCGTCATACTCAATGGTATTGATTTCGACGTGCCCAAAGGCGGAATCACCACAATCATCGGGCCAAACGGTTGTGGCAAGTCAACGCTGTTGCGTGCTGCGGCAGGGCTTCTTACGCGTGACTGTGGCACAGTAACGCTGAACGGCGTGGACCTGGCAAATCTGAAGCGCCGCGAGATTGCACGCCAGCTTGCTGTGTTGCCACAGACTCCGGTTGCTCCCGAGGGGCTGCAAGTTCGTGATTTGGTTGGCCGCGGACGCCACCCACATCGATCTTGGCTGCGACAGGGCTCGACTGAGGATTCACGTGTGGTCGATGCAGTGATGAAACTGACCAATATCACGGAGTTTGCAGACCGTCCGCTCGAGCGGCTTTCTGGTGGTCAGCGTCAGCGCGCTTGGGTTGCGATGGTTTTAGCGCAGGAGACTCCGCTCGTGTTCTTGGACGAGCCGACGACTTACCTAGACTTGTCTCACTCTGTCGAAGTCTTGTCGCTCGTACGTCAACTCGCCGATCAGGAGGGCAGAACCGTGCTTATGGTGCTGCATGATTTGAACCTCGCAGCACGCTATTCGGATCAACTCATCGTGATGCAGCGTGGCGAGGTGGACGCGGTCGGTGCGCCCGCTGAGGTGCTTACCGAGTCTTTACTGGACCGCGTTTTTCATCTGCCTGCTGTCGTGACAACAGACCCAGTAAATGGGGGCCCACTGGTTGTCCCCCGGTAAGCACCACTTCCGCCTGGTGTTCTAGAGCGACTTTTTGATTTGCTCGATTGCGTACGGGATGGTGAGGGGGTTCGGCATGCTCATTGCATTGGCGGTATCGGTGTCTAACCAGTAGACCCCGCCACGCTTATTCACATCGAGGTCCATGAAGGTGGCGTCGTTTTTCAGCGCATCGATTGCGCCGTAGTAGTCCAGCACGAAGAGGTAATCCACGTCATTGAAGTCGACGTAGTTTTCAGGCGACCAGTCGAGGAAGAAGCTGGAGCCATCGCCGTTGAACTTCTCTGGGATCTTGAACCCAAGCTTTTCAATGAAGGAGCCGCGGCCGTCGCCCGAGGTATATACGCCAAACTTCCCGTCGTAAGGCATGCCGATTACCGCTGTTTTGCCTTGCAACTCAGGGTGAGCTTCGCGGAAATCTTGGAAAGCCTGCTCGGAATCGGCGATGAGTTTTTCGCCTTCGGCTTCCTTATTCAACGCCTTGGAGATTTCCTTAATCTGTTCATCCCACGGCACTTGCCAATCTTGGTATTCATCCGAGTGGAAAGTGGTTGGCGCAATCTGCTCGAGCAATGCCTTCTTGTCGGCTTCGAGACCACTGTTCACCGCAATGATCTTTGTCGGGTTGAGCGAGGCAACTTGTTCGGCAGTGTCGGTGCTGAACTCGGTGGTCGTGTCCCGGATCGGGTTTGGGTCGACTGTGAGCTTGTCCTTGGCCCATGGTCCAAGTCCGGAAGGGTCTCCCGAACCTTCCTGTTGCCAGGTGGCGTAACCGACCGGTTGTTTACCGAGCGCAAGGACCGTATCGACGTCGCCGAGACCCATTGTCACGATGCGCTCCTCTGACCCGTTGGCATTGGAGGTTTCGGGAGCGGTTGTTGAATCGCTTGATTCGGTGGAGCAGCTGGCAAGCATGAGCGCCGCAGTGAACGTGGCTGCGATCCCCTTCAGGGCGCGAGAGGTAAAGAGTGCCAAGGTTGCACCTTTCGTAGGTGGTCAAAGAATTTCGCGTTAGGTCTACCTAACCTAACGCGACCACTCTAAGGTATGCCTGGCCTAAGTGGCAATCCTTGTCTAGGCGCTCGGGACCGGGTCGATGAACGTCGAGACGAGGTACCGGTTGATGTCGGAGCGGTTGATGATGCCAACCACCGTGTCGTCATCGGTGCCGAACTCGGCCGAGTCGTTGCGGGCAAGCAGTGCGTATGGGACGGTGAAGGCTGGGACGGAGTTGCCGATGACGTCCAACACGTTGCCGGCGGAAGACGATAGCTGATTTCTGTGAATTGGGCTGATGGGCGAGAGAGCCGCGTCGTAAGCTGGGTCAGCGTGGGAACTTTCATTGCACTTATCGGGCTGCTGCTCGCCACCGTCTTTGTCGCCGCGATCGGCGAGCGCACCGGGTTGCCGTGGCCCGCGCTGCTTACCGTCGTTGTTGCTCCGGTGCTGTTCATACCGGGGATCGAGACGGTGTCCATACCGTCGCACCTGATCCTGCCCATCTTCCTGCCGCCGCTGTTGTGGTCGTTGGCGAGGCGCACGAGCTGGGGGCAGATTGGCTCGCAACTCAACGTGGTGCTGACCATGTCGGTGATCCTGGTGTTTCTCACCATCGCGGTGCTGACGGCCACGGCAATGTGGATGCTGCCGGGGCTGAGCCTGGCCACCGCGATGGTGCTCGCCGCCGCGATCGCCCCGCCGGACCCGGTGGCGGTGGACGCGGTCGCCGGCCCGGCCGGCATTCCGAAGCGCATCACCGGCACGCTGCAGACGGAGGGGCTGTTCAACGACGCCGCCTCCATTGTCACCTTCAACGTCGCCATGGCCGCGGCGGTGGCGCACGGCGAGGTGGACTTCACTAAAGGCTTCCTCCAGTTCCTCTACGCCGCCATCGCCGCTGTGGTGATCGGCCTGGTGGTGGGCAGGTTGGCCGCGATGTTCGCCAACTCCGTGCCGGACTCCGTCATCCGCACCGCATTCACGTGGGTGCTCCCGTTCGCAATCTACGCAGGCAGCGAGGCGATCCATGCCTCCGGCGTGATCGCCATCGTCATCGCCGCGGTGGAAATGTCCTCGCGTTCCGCCATGACCGCGGAGGACCGCCTCACCGGCCACTCCTTCTGGGAGACCGTGGAGCTGCTGTTCACCGGTGTCGCCTTCGGCCTGATTGGCATGAGCGTGCGCGACGCCATCGACACCGCCGGTACCCACATCTGGCAGGCTGTGCAGGTGGGCGTGGTGCTGTCCGCAGTGGCGTTCGCCGTGCGCTTCGGCTGGATGTGGGTGCTGTACCAGATGAACACGAAACGCGGCCGCACGAACGTCTCCCCGCTGCGGCTGCAGGAGGTGCTGCTGATGGCGTGGTCCGGCATGCGCGGCCTGGTCACGCTGGCGCTCGTGCTGTCCATCCCGGCGTCGGCGACGGGCTACCACCACGAGCTCTCAGTCATCGCGCTTACCGTCCTCACCTGCACGATGGTGGTGCCGGGGCTGTTGTTACCTTGGCTCGTCGATAAGCTTGACCTGCAAAATGGGCCGGGCGGGGACAAGGCCATTGAGGAGCTGAACCAGCGTGCGTACGCGGCCGCGCGCAAGGCGGTGAAGCAGCACGGCGAGGAGTACGCGCCAGAGGCGTACTCGATGGTGCAGGAGTGGCTGGATTCGATTGCGGAGAAGCGCCTGCAGGACCCCGAGGGGTCCGAGGAGCGCAAGGACGCGTTCAAGCGCGCACGTGCCGGGGCTGCGCAGATGCAGGAGGTGGCGCTGCGTGCCGCGAGCAGGGAGCTGCAGCAGGCTCGCCGCGAGCGGCAGTACAACCCGTCCGATGTCGATGCGGTGCTCGCGGACCTGGACAAACTCATTCTCGCCCGCGACCGCAGCGCGCTCGCCACCCCCAGCACATTGTGGGAGCCGAAGGAGTAACTACTTCTACACCGTGCCGGTGACAGTTTTCGTGGGCCGGACGCCCGCGGCGACGGCGTGGCTACCGAGCTCAACGAGCGCGCGTACGAGGCCGCGCGCCACGCCGTCCAGGAACACGGGCCGAAGCTCGCCCCGGAGTGGCAGGACGCGCTGGCCGAACGCCGCCACGTAGGGAAGGAGAGTTCCCGGGAGCGCCGCGAGGCGTTTGAGCAGGCCTGCGCCGCCGCCATCGAGGTGCAGAACATGGCCCTGGCCGCCGCCACCGCCGAGCTGGAGAACGCCCGCACCGAGCGCGGCTACAACCCCGCGGACGTGGACGCGGTGCTCGCGGAGCTCGACACCATGGTCTTCGCCGCCGAGCGCGACGCCCTCGCGCCTCCCCGGCGGTTGCGATAGGGGCCTTTCGCTTATCGACGCCCCTTCGGCCCGCAGATCACCCGACACCATACAGCGATAGCGCTCAACGCGCTGATTTAGGCAGAAGACTGCCCGCTTTTTGGGCCTGTCATGCGCTATCGCCAACAACCTTCGTTTTCAAAATGACAACCAAACGGCTTTCGATATGAAAACCAAATCATTTTCAATATGTAAATCAACACGCTTTCAAAATATGAACCTGAGCTTTCTAGCTGCTACGATCTGGATCCATGGCTCGCGTGTATCTACCGCGTCTTGCGGATGGCGAATTGGAGAGGGCACTCCGTAGACAGGGCGGGGTGCTGATTCAGGGTCCGAAAGGTTGTGGGAAGACAGAGACGGCGAAGCGACAAGCTGCGAGTTTCCTCAACGTGGAGACGGACCCCGGCGTCTCACTTGCCATGGAAACGGACCCGCGGCTGTTGTTAGAGGGCGCGACGCCGCGCCTGATCGATGAATGGCAGTTGCAGCCGAGACTGTGGGATTTCGCGCGGCACTCGATTGATGAGCGTCGGGCGACAGGGCAGTTCATTTTCACCGGTTCCACAGCACCCGGGGCGGATGCGACGAGCCACTCGGGCGCGGGCCGGTTTGCCCGTTTGACCATGTCGACGATGACCTTGTTCGAGACTGGGGAATCCGACGGGTCGGTGTCTCTTGCAGCGGTGGTCGCAGGTGACCCGTTGCCGTTCTCTGCGCCCGCACTGACGCTGCCGGAACTCGCTGAAAGGGTGTGCCGAGGCGGATTGCCGTACAACGTTGGGCTTCCGCTTGGCGACGCATTGGACAACGTCCGGGATTACATCCAAACTGTCGCGGACGTGGACATCCACACTCCTGGCGGGGTGAATCGTGACTCTGAGCGCGTGAGGCGGATGATCCGCTCGCTTGCTCGGGGCGTCGGAACCGAGCTGGAGCTGCAAACCATTGCGACCGATTCCGATTCGTCGCGAGTGACCACACGGGACTATCTCGATGCGCTGGCGAGCATCTTCGTCTCCGTGGATCAGCCCGCGTGGTTCACGCACCTCCGTTCCAAGGCGACGTTGCGGAAGGCTCCGAAGCGCCACCTCGCAGACCCCTCCTTCGCCATGGCTGCACTCGGCCGCGGTCCTGAGCACCTCCTGCGCGATCCCGCCTACTTCGGCCAACTCTTTGAGTCCCTCGTGGTTCACGAGCTGCGGGCGCTCACGGGCAGAACGGTGTACCACGCCCGGCTTAACACGAAGCTGGAGGTCGACGCGGTCGCGAACGTCGGTGGCCGGGACGTGCTAGTCGAAGTGAAACTGGGCTACACCCCAGAGGTGATTGAGCGTGCGGCCGACACACTCAAGCGGTTCGTAGGGCACCTTGATGACGACCCAGCCTTGGTGGTGATCACCTCGGGAGGACCCGCGCTTCGCCGCAACGACGGTGTTGCAGTGATTCCTATCGGGGCTCTGGGTCCGTAGTCCTTGCAACATCGCTCGTGAGAGCGTGATCGACTCTGTAAAAGGGCCTAATGCTGCCCGGAGGCAAACGCTGCTGCTGGCCAGCGGCTTCGAGCTCGCGCCATTCCTCGCCAGCGAGAGCATTGAGCTTATCGACGAATCCACGAACGATCACCAACGCTTCCTCAATGTTCTGGCCGATCACCTTCTCATCCTCGTCCGACGAGCTCTTGGTGAATTCCGCGATGGCCGCCTGAAGATTGTCGATGAGCGGCGCGTACGCCTCAAGCAGACCGCTTTCCTTTTGCCGGAACTTGCGGTTCACGCGCGCAAGCGTTTGCATCAACAACGCACTCTTAAGGGGGCGGTCAAGATACAGCGTGTGCAGCGGGGGAGCGTCGAACCCGGTGAGCATCATGCCTTAACCCCGTTTACCCTGTCCCGGTAAGCCGCCGCGGTACGTACGTATGCTCACGCCGGGGTCTACGCTGTGGTCGTCGATTCCCCAAGTGTCATGGAGCTCGAGTGCATAGCGGTCGCTGAGACTCTGCCGGTTTCGCCTCGCCCTACTGCGCCGCCGGTGTTCCTCGTCGCGCTGTTTCCGCTTTTCCGCCTGTTCTTTTTCCTTGCGGAGCTCATCGGTGCGCTTGACCTTGTGGCGTGCAGCATGGTCGCGCCCGGAAGGTGAACGCTCGGAGATTATGATCTTGCGGTTGCTGTAGGGACACGCCACGCTGACACCCCGAGCGGTATGGGCAGGCAGCCGGTCGTCGTCGACCTTCACTTGAAGAAGTGCCTCGCAGACAGGGCATTGCACTCGGCCGTCGCCGCGGCGGACGACGGTTACTGGCTTTTTGCGTCGGGTCGCCATGGCGTCACTTCGCCGGGCGCGACCCGCCCTGCTCCCCGCCGAACTCGCGCTTGTAGTGGGCGTCCCAGTCGAAGCCAGAGTCGATCCCGCCGTCATATCCAGAAACAGATCCAGCATCGGAGTCGTAGTTCTCCAACGTCAACGGCCCCTCCCGGCGCGCGTCGTAGACCTCGCCGCGCGGGCCGGGGATGCCGTACTCCTCCACAGCCATGGGGTCCTCGGCGAAGTGCTCGATCTGCGCACCACGGATGAACATCACAGTTCCCGCGAGCGCCGCGGCGATGCAGACGAAGACGGAGGTGGAACCGTCCAGGAAGATCATCGCCAGCACCGCCAACACGATGAAGAAGGCGCCGAGCGCGTAATCCCTACCTGCTGAACCCATGCGCCCGAGTATCCCGGCGCTGAACAACCCCCGCAACCCGCGAGCCACGACCCGCATTTCGAGACCGAACCGTTACGCTTGGATTCCAAATGCCCTCTCAAGCTACCCAGCAAGAAAGTGAGAGCCGTGGAAAACACCACACAAGCCCAGGCGGGCCAGGCAACCCCCGCCAACCAAGACGCGGACCGCATTCTCGCGCGCGTGCTCATGCCGAAAAAGGGCGAGCCGCGCGACGTGCGCATGCTTTACCTCATCGAACCGGACCAGAATAAGCTGCGTTTGCGCTGGCAGGACCGCACGAGCCTCACCATCCCGGACGGCCAGGAAGTCACCTTCCAGACGTATTTCAACGCGTTCCCGGCCTCCTACTGGCGCCGCTGGTCCCAGCTCACGGAGGTCCTCCTCGCGATGGACGTCGAGGGCCGCGCGACCATCTCCGTGTACCGCTCGAAGCACGACGGCACCCGCATCAGTGTCACCAACGTCGAGGCCACCGGCTACGTGGAAATCCCGCTCGCGCTGAATAACTTCGAAGACGGCGGTTGGCTTTGGTTCGACGTCACCGCCGAGGAGGAGTCCACCATCCGCGACGCGGCGTGGGTCGCCCCGCACGCGCCCAAGGAGCAGCAGCTTCTCGACGGCACCACGCTCCCGCCCCAACCCAAACACGTCGCCGTGGGCATCCCGACGTTCAACCGCCCGCGGGACGCGGTGAATGCGTTGCATGCGCTTGCGGAGGACGGGTACGTGGAGGCGTCGATAAGCCATGTGCTCATGCCCGACCAGGGCAACCAACATCCGGCCGACGAGCCTGACTTCGCCGAGGCCGAGGCGAACCTCAACGGCAAGCTGCAGATTTTCCAGCAGGGCAACCTGGGCGGCTCGGGCGGTTACAGCCGAATCATGTACGAGGCGCTGAACAGCACCGACGCGCCGTTCATCCTGTACATGGACGACGACATCGCGATCGAGCCGGACTCCATCGTGCGCGCGGTGCAGGCGGCGCGCTACGCGAAGCAGCCGATTCTGGTGGGCGGGCAGATGCTCAACCTGCAGGACCGAAGCCAGCTACGCACCTCCGGCGAGGCGGTGGACAAGGACATCTTCATGTTCCGCGCCGCGGAGCACGGCGTGTACGACCACGACTTTGCCAAGTACCCGCTGGGCTACACCGGCACGGACGAGGAGGAGCTGGATCCGCGCAAGACCACCTCGCGCGCCCTGCACCGGCGCGTGGACGTGGATTACAACGGCTGGTGGATGAACCTGTTCCCCCGCGTGGTCGCCGAAAAAATGGGCTTGCCGCTGCCGCTGTTCATCAAGTGGGACGACAACGAATACGCCTTGCGTGCAAAGGAAGCAGGCTTTCCGACGGTCACCTGGCCCGGCGTGGCCATCTGGCACATGGCGTGGGCGGACAAGGACGACGCGATCGACTGGCAGGCGTACTTCCACATGCGCAACCGCCTCATCGTGGCCAGCATCTACGGCCCGGAGAACCCGGACGCGATGCTAAAGAACATGCAGAAGTCCACGTACAAGCACTACATGTGCATGGAGTACTCCACCATCGCGATCCAAAACGAGGCGATGCGCGACTTCCTCGCAGGCCCGGAGCAGCTCTTCGACATCCTTGAATCCTCGTTGCCGCGCATCCAGGAGATCCGCAAGAACTACCCGGACGCTCAGGTCGTGCCGTCTGCCGCGGACCTGCCCGCGCCCACGGGTGCGCCGGGCGTGCCCACGAAGACAGTCGGGGGGCGCCTGGCGAAGGTGAAGAAGCTGCCGTGGGCGGCGAAGGCGCTGTTGCACATCCGCAAGGAGGAGGACCGCGCGCACTGGGACGCCCCGCAGCTCAACCTCACTGCCGAGGAGGCGCGCTGGTTCACGCTTGCGCGCCTGGATTCGGCGACGGTGTCCACCGCGGGCGGTACCGGCGTGGTGTTCCGCAAGAGGGACAAAAAGCTTGCCGACGACCTGACGGAGGAGCAGAAGCGCCTCCGCGAGGAGATCAGTAAGCGCTGGCCGGAGCTGCGCCGTCAGTACCGCGACGCGCGCGCTGAGCTGACCAGCCACGAGAACTGGGGGATGATCTTCGATGCCCAATAAAGAGCCCAATAAAGAAATAGACGCGCTGGTTGCCATCCAGGACGCGCTGTATACCCCCGCCACCGCCAAGGCGGCAAGGGGCTTGAGCCACTTTGGCGAGCACGACCTGGGCTGGATGGGAGTGGCGGCGGCGGGGGCAGCCGTCGATAAACGAAATGCCCGCAAGTGGATCGCGCTGGGTGTGGGCACGTTCACCGCGCACGCGGCGTCCGTGGTGCTGAAGCGTATCGTGCGCCGCCCGCGGCCGAACTCTCCGCGGGTGAAGGTGGGCGTGAAAACTCCGTCGCAGCTTTCTTTCCCCAGTTCGCACGCGACGAACACGGCCGCCGCCGCGGTGCACCTGAGCGACATTACGGGGCGCAAGTGGCCGTGGTTGCTTGTGCCGGTGATGATGCTTTCGCGTAACGTCCTCGGCGTGCATTACCCGTCCGACACCCTCGCTGGCGCGCTGCTGGGTGCGGGCGTTGCGAAGGCAACCGTCGAGGCAGAGAAGAGGATTTAAGTGGCACAGGAGCCGACGTACCCGCAGGGCGCGGTGGAGGAACCGCTGTTCAAGTCCGAACCGCACACCTCCGGCGTGGACCAGGTGATGAAGAAGAAGCCCCCGAAGAATCTCGTGGACGCGATGATCAAGGGGCTGCGGCCGAAGCAGTGGGTGAAAAACGTCCTGGTGCTCGCCGCGCCGCTCGCGGCTGGGTTGGATTCGTTCACGGAGCGCACGCTTATCGACGTCGCCCTCGCCTTCATCGTCTTCTGCTTCGGCGCGTCCTCCATCTACCTCATCTACGACGCCCGCGATGTGGAGGCGGACCGCCGCCACCCCACGAAGCGTTACCGCCCGATTGCCTCCGGCATGCTGCCAATCAATCTGGCGTACATCATGGCGGCGCTTTTGGTGGCCGCCGCGATCGGGCTGTCGTTTTTGGCTACGGACGGTGCTTCGCTGGCCTGGGTGATCGGCATTTACATCGCGCTGCAGCTGGGCTACTGCTTCGGCTGGAAGCACATCCCGGTGATTGATATCGCGCTGGTGTCGTCCGGCTTCATGCTGCGCACCATGGCCGGCGGTGTGGCCGCGGGCATCGTGTTGTCGCAGTGGTTCTTGCTGGTGGCGGCGTTTGGCTCACTGTTCATGGCGTCCGGCAAGCGCTACGCGGAGCTGCTGTTGGTCAAGGAGACGGGTGCGGAGATCCGCCGCTCGCTGCAGGGCTACACCGAGACGTACCTCCGGTTCGTGTGGACGCTGTCCGCCACGGCGGTGGTGATGTCGTACGCGCTGTGGGGCTTCGAGTTGTCCAACCAGGTCGAGGGGGTGCAGTCCATCTGGTACCAGGTGTCGATGGTGCCGTTTGTCATCGCAATTTTGCGCTACGCCTCCGTGGTGGATTCGGGCCAGGGCGGCGCGCCCGACGAGGTCGCGCTGGAGGACCGTGTACTGCAGACGCTGGCGCTCGCGTGGATCTTCTGCATCGTCATGGCCGTCTACGTCAGCCCGGCGCTGGCAGGTTAAGCAGCGCCGCGCCCGCCCAGGTAGTATGCGCCGAATGACCAATAACGCCCGCACCTCTGTGCTCGCCGCCACGGTGGTTGCAGGCGTGTTCGCATTCATCGGCGGGTACTCGCGCCGCTGGATTTCGGACGACGGCCTGATCGTCCTGCGCACCGTTCGCAACATCCTGGCCGGCAACGGGCCGGTGTTCAACGCCGGGGAGCGCGTGGAGGCGAACACCTCAACGCTGTGGCAGTACTTGATCGCGCTGTTCGGGTGGCTCACCCCGGCACGGCTCGAAGACGTGGCGATGTGGCTCGCGCTCGCCTGCACCGTCGCCGCCGCCGCGTGCGCGACGTACTTCTCTGGTAGGTTCTGGACCGGCCACACCCGCGTCAGTCGTGCCCGCGAGGTTGGCGCGGTGATCCCGTTCGGCATCCTCATCTACCTCGCTTTGCCGCCGGCGCGCGACTTCGCCACCTCCGGCCTGGAATGGGGCTTGGCCCTGTTCTGGCTCGCGGTGTGGTGGGCGCTGCTGGTCAACTGGGCCACCCCGCCGCGCCGGGGCGTTGAACAGGTGGGTTACTTCCTCGCGTTCTGGTGCGGCCTGTCCTGGCTAGTGCGCCCGGAGCTCGCGCTCTACGGCGGGGTGACGGGCCTGCTGCTCATCGCGTCCAACTGGCGCAAGACGCCGGGGATCCTCGCGGCGGCACTCCCGGTGCCCGCCGCGTACCAGATCTTCCGCATGGGCTACTACGGCCTGATCACCCCGCACACGGCGGTGGCGAAGTCCGCGGCGGATTCGGAGTGGGCGCAGGGCTTCGAGTACCTCGGCGACTTTGTCGGCTACTACTGGCTCTGGCTGCCCCTGGTTGCGGCTGCTGTTGTGGCGGTGTGGTTTGGCAGGGGGGCGTTTGGACGTCGTCAAGCGATCATGCTCCTCACGTTCGGCTGTGCCTTCGTGCACGTGGTGTACGTGCTGCGCGTGGGCGGCGACTTCATGCACGCGCGCATGTGGCTGCTGCCGCTGTTCGCGGCGCTTCTGCCTGTGATGGCGGTGCCGGTGACGAAGGCGTCGGGCGCGCTCGCCGTCATCGTGGCGATGTGGGGCGGGGCGACAATCGCGCGCGCACACCCGATTGACTGGGAGCTTTACGAGGTCGGCGCCAAGGAGCTTGGCATTGTCGACGAGCGCGAGTTCTGGACCATGGCCCTCAAACGCGAGCCGGGCGACGCCCCGTACTACGCCGAGGACTTCCTCACCTCGAAGCTCATGACGGACTGGAACGAGTCTCTGGGCGATGCGCTCGC
This sequence comes from Corynebacterium sp. Marseille-P4321, assembly GCF_903645305.1. Taxonomy (GTDB): domain Bacteria; phylum Actinomycetota; class Actinomycetes; order Mycobacteriales; family Mycobacteriaceae; genus Corynebacterium. The sequence continues at coordinate 161,422 of NZ_CAHJXO010000001.1, forward strand.
GGACGACGCCGCGCAGATCACTCTCTTGCGCACCAGCCGCGAGCCGGAGGCGTACGCATGGGCGCCCGTCGAACGCGAACCCACCGCGAGCGACCTGCGCGCGCTGCCCACCACCGCGTACCTGATTAACCTCGGCATGACTTCCATGAACGCGCCTTTGGACGCGCGCATCCTGGACACCGTCGGCCTTGCCACCCCGCTCGCCGCGCGCATGCCGCGCGATCCGGAGGGACGCGTGGGCCACGACAAGAGTCTGCCGTTCATCTGGCAGGTCGCGGACTCGGACGCGAACTTAGACGCGCTGCCCGGCCACATCGACGCGGTGAAGGCCAAGCAGGCGCGCGCCGCGCTGCGCACCCCCGAAATCGCGGAGCTGCTCGCCGCTTCGCGCGAGCCGATGAGTTGGGAGCGGTTCTTCAAAAACGCCCGCTACTCGCTCGGCGGGGGAAGGAGCTTGCAGCTTGACGACGACCCCTCGTCCTACCTCACCCCCTCTGAACTCGAGGCAATCGCCCGCGGCGAAAACCCTGGCTTGGACGGCGCCCGCATCGCCTGGCCGAACTAGCGCCAGCACCTGTAATGCCCCCTTGTAATGCCCCCCTGTAACGCCCCCGTGTAACGCACAGGGAATGGCGGTCGATATAACGGCTTGCTAACGTGTTCTTACCTTTTGCCTTGATAGAAGCTTGAAGGATTTTCGATGGGTTCTATGTCTACTTCCGGGTCCACTTCCGCGACCACTTCTGCCCCGCGCACCTCGCTGCGCCGCAAGATCACCACGACCGTGGTCGCCGCCGCGACTGCCCTGACCGCAGTGGTCGGTGCGCCGCAGGCGAGCGCCGCGCACCGCGACTGGCTGCGCCCCGGCTGCTCGTGGGACCCGGTGAAGTACTGGGTGCAGCGCTGCAACGTGTGGTCCCCGGCGATGAATCGTCACATTCCGGTGCAGATCCAGCCGGCGAAGCGCGGCGGCAACGCGGGCCTGTACATGCTTGACGGCCTGCGTGCGCTGAACACCACCAACGCGTGGGTCAACGACGTTAACGCGGCGAAGAGCTTCGTCAACCACAACATCACCCTCGTTATGCCGGTGGGCGGCGAGTCCTCGTTCTACACCGACTGGAACGCCCCGGCGACGTACGACTTCAACAACCCGGTGACCTACAAGTGGGACACCTTCCTGACGAAGGAGCTGCCGCCGTACCTGCAGCGCCACTTCGGCGTCTCGCCGACGAACAACTCCATCCTCGGCCTGTCCATGGGCGGCACCGCCGCGATCAATCTCGCTGCCCAGCACCCGCGTCAGTTCAAGCAGGTGCTGTCGTTCTCCGGCTACCTCACCACCACCGTCCCGGGTGCGCAGACTGCACTTCGCGCAACGCTTCTCGACGGTGGCATGTACAACGTCAACGCCATGTGGGGCTCGTCCCTCAACCCGCGCCGCTTTGAGAACGACCCGTTCTTGAACATGGGCAACCTGCGCGGCCGCGACGTGTACGTCTCTGCAGGTTCCGGTAACCCGGGCCCGGCGGACGCGAAGTACAAGCCGGAGCACCGCGCCGCAGGTATTGCTCTTGAGAAGGTTGCGAACGCGACCACCCGCGCCTGGTCCGCGAAGGCGAAGGCCACCGGTGTTGCGCACACCGCAGTGTTTACCCCGACCGGCCTGCACAACTGGGATCAGTTCGGCTCGCAGCTTGAGGCGACGAAGCCGCGCATCCTCAACGTGATGAACGCCTGGTAAGTCTTAGCCGCCGGCCTGGCCGCGATCTCACACCGCGCTCCTGCTTAGCAGGGGCGCGGTTTTGTCCTGTTAAAGCGAGAGTCAAGCGAGTGTGAAGCGATTTCCCCTGCCCAGCGAAATCGAGGTCTACCGGCCCTCCGCGGGGCACTAGACCTGGTTCCTGGAAACTGAGAAAACGCAGTGCGAACCCGGTGGTCGATTGTATGTATAAGTGATCGGGGTATAGTGGTCTGTCGCCTGCCGGTAGACCTCGATGCGACGCGCCGCATCGCCCCGGCTGACACGGCCCCGCAACGCCAACTGTGTCACACCTGCACCACTACTCTCGGCGTGTCTCCCGACTAAAGTCTCAACCAGTACTTAACCTTTAGGGAATCATGCACCCTGAGGCACACTGAGGTAGGAGACCCATGCGAGACAACCGTTCCCCAAAGACGTGGCTTGCCGCCGCTGCGCTTCCCGCCGCCGCGGCCCTGGTGGTCACGCTCGCCCCCGGAGTAACCTCCGCGAATGCGCAGCCGGACCTGTCGTCCGAGATGTCCTCGCGGGGCCTGAACTCCCGCGGGCTTTCCGACGGCCTGCGCCCGAAGGACCCGCCGCCGCGCACCCCGATCGAGGTGGACAAGAACCCGCAGATCCCGGGCCTGCCGGAGGGCGTGAAGGTGGACCGCATCGAGTGGCTGACCAGCCGCCGCGTCGCGGTGTTCATCAAGTCCGCCGCGATGCCGAAAGAGCTCATCCAGGTGCAGATCCTGCTCGCGCGTGACTGGCACTCCAACCCGGGCGCGAAGTTCCCGGAGGTGTGGGCGCTCGACGGCCTGCGTGCGCGTGACGACGAGAACGGCTGGACCATCGAGACGAACATCGAGCAGTTCTATGCCGACAAGAACGTCAACGTCATCCTGCCGGTGGGCGGTGAGTCCAGCTTCTACTCCGACTGGCAGCGCGAGAGCAACGGCAAGCACTACATGTGGGAGACGTTCCTGACCAAGGAGCTCGTGCCGATTCTGAACAACGAGTTCCGCTCCAACGGCCGCCGCGCCGTGGTGGGCCTGTCCATGGGCGGCACCGCCGCGATGAACCTGGCCGAGCGCAACCCGCAGCTTTTCGACTTCGTGGGTTCGTTCTCCGGCTACCTGGACACCACCACCACCGGCATGCCCACCGCGGTCAAGGCGGCGCAGCTGGATGCCGGCGGCTACAACGCCGAGGCCATGTGGGGCCCGCTGGGTTCGCAGGACTGGATTGACCACGACCCGAAGCTGGGTATCGAGAACTTAAAGGGCAAGACGGTCTACGTCTCCGCCGGCTCGGGCCGCGACGATTACGGCAACGCCAACTCCGTGGCGAAGGGCGCGGCGAACCCGGCGGGCATGGGCCTCGAGGTGATTTCGCGCCTGTCCACCCAGACGTTCGTGGACTACGCCGCGCGCACCAGCGTGAAGCCGATCGTGCGCTTCCGCCCGTCTGGCGTGCACAGCTGGGAGTACTGGCAGTTCGAGATGACGCAGGCCTGGCCGTACATCGCCAACGCACTCGACGTGCCGGAGGCGGACCGCGGCTCGAAGTGCGCGCCGAAGGGCGCGATCGCGGAGGCGACGAAGTCCGGCGTGATCGGCACGTGCGTCAACGACGAGTACAACGCGGGCAAGGACGCGCGCGGCAAGGCGCAGGACTTCCGCGGCGGCACCGCGTTCTGGTCGCCGCAGACCGGCGCGCACCCGCTGTACGGTGCGATTCTGGCGAAGTACACCGGCCTCGGCGGCGCCACCGGCTGGCTGGGCTTCCCCACCACGGGCGAGACGAAGACGCCGGACGGTAAGGGCCGCTTCGTGCACTTCGAGAACGGTTCGATCTACTGGACGCCGCAGACGGGTGCGTACGCGATCCCGGGCGACATGTTCGCCGCGTGGGGCAAGTCCGGCTACGAGACCGGTGTGTTGAAGTACCCGGTGGCCGAGGCGAACCAGGTGGGCAAGGGGTACGTGCAGAAGTTCCAGGGCGGTTTCCTCACCCGCAACCCGGACAAGAAGCACTTCCAGGTCCACGGCGCGATCGGCACGAAGTACGGCGAGCTGGGCACGGCGACGTCGCAGCTCGGCTTCCCCACGTCGAACGAGATCGCCATCCGTGGCGGCGCGTTCCAGCAGTTCGAGGGCGGCAACATTTACTGGTCGCCGTCCACGGGCGCGCACGTGGTGTACTACGGCGACATCTTCAATGAGTGGGGCAAGCGCGGCTACGAGCAGGGCAAGCTGGGTTGGCCGACGAAGGACATGGAGAAGATCCCGGCGGGTGGCCTTACCGCGGAGTTCCAGCGCGGCACGATTTCCCAGATCAACGGCGTGGTGAGCGTGAAGTGAAAAGGGCACTTTGCTTGACGACGCTTGGCCTCGCCGCTTTCCTCACCGCTTGCGGCGGGGCGACCGTCGACTCGGAGGACGTGACTGCAACGGCCGCGTCCACGGCTACAGATACGGCTACGTCTAGTGCGGAATCCTCTTCTTCAGCCGCGTCGGCGGCGCAGCCGTCGAGAAGCGCAAATGCCGACGACCGCCCGGCGCAGGAAGTGGAGACCATCCCCACCCAAGCCGCCGCATTTAGCCCCGAGGAGCAGGCCTTTTTGGATCACCTACGGGAAAACGGGGTGAACGTGGAGGGGGTTGAGGACCAACTCACAGCCACCGGGTTTACTGTGTGCGCAGACGATCCCGTAACACGCGACGCGGTGGCGGGGCAGCTCGTGGAGCAGCGTCGCACCGACATGGATGCCGGGCAGGTTGCAGAGCTGCTCAGCGAAACCGCGCGCACGAATCTGTGTAGCTAGCGTCGCGTTGTAGTTCGCGGCGGAGGCGGTAAGGAGCCGATTGGTATGCGTTCCTCGCGCAACGTGTTTGTGGTGGCTGCGGCACTGGTGGTGCTCGCGCTCATTGGGTTGGGCATTTACCAGTGGCAGTCCGGCGACGGGGAGCCGCCTGTGGCCGAGCCGCCGCACTCTAGCGAGCCCGCCCCGAGCGAAGAGGTGCCCGCCGAGCCCGAATGGTGCCCGGCACCTGGGAGTCCGCGCCGGACGACGACCCGTTCAACCCCCAGGCCAACCCGCAATCGTTCATGCTGAGCATCACCGCTCCGCTGCAGCAGCAGTACGACCAGAAGCAATTGCGCGTGTTCACGGTGCCGTACACCGCCCAGTTCAAGAACATCCAGTCGCCGCAGGGGCGCGCGGAGAAGCCGTACGATGTCTCGCGCGCCGAGGGCACCGCGAAGCTGAGAGGCGAGCTTGCGCACGTGGCCGAGCAGTGCTCGCGCACGCAGTTCATCATCGCCGGGTTCTCCCAGGGTGCGGTGATTGTGGGCGACGTGGCGGCCGAGATCGGCGCGGGCAACGGTCCGATCCCGCCCGAGCGCCTCGCGGGCGCGGTGATGGTCGCCGACGGCCGCCGCGAAAACGGCGTGGGTGTGAACCCGGGTGCCGAAGTCGGCGGCGTGGGTGCGGAGATCGCCCTCCAACCGTTGCAACGCGTGGCGGACCGCGTTACGCCCGGGGCGACGTTGACCGGCCCGCGGCCCGGCGGTTTCGGTGCGGTTTCGGACCGCGCCTTTGAGATCTGCGCGCCGAACGACACCATCTGCGACGCGCCCGCGGACATCGGAACGGCCCTGGGTAGGGCCCAGGAACTCATCGCCGCGAACGGTGTGCACGCGATGTACGCAACCAACCCGGACGCCATTCCCGGGACCACCGCGCCCGAATGGACGCTAAATTGGGTCCGGACTGTGGTAGATAGTTTGTAGCGCAAAACATTTACGTCCCGAAGGAGCCCACGTGGACCTCAAGCAGCTGATCGCGAAGTTCATCGACGAAAACGGCGACATCGCCCTTCCTCCCGGTTTCACCCTGCCCCGCCTCATGGAGCTGCTCTACCAGGCCCAAGTGCAGGCGGGCGGCGGCGACAAGGTGGTGCTGAAGGACTGGGACTTCTCCGAGGACGTCGACGGCACGGTGCGCGAGTTCACCCGCACCGAGGTGAACACCCGCATCAAGGCGGTGGCTGCGCGTCTCGCCCAGATCGGCCAGCCGGGCGACCGTGTCGCCGTGATGGCGCCGAACTCCGCCGAGTACCTCTTCGGTTTCCTCGGCGCGATGTACGCCGGCCAGGTGCCCATTCCGCTCTACGACCCGAACGAGCCAGGCCATGCGGACCACCTGCGCGCGGTGCTTTCCGACGCAAACGCGAAGATCGTGGTGACCAACACCGCCGGCGCGCCCGCCGTGCGCGCGTACTTTGCGGAGCTGCCCGCTGCCGAGCGCCCCCGCACCCTCGCCGTGGACTCCCTGCCGGATACCCTCGCGCAGTCCTACGAGCCCGTCGCCGACAGCGTGGACACCGCGGGCGACACCTGCTTTTTGCAGTACACCTCGGGCTCCACCCGCAACCCGGCGGGCGTGGTGATCACGAACGAGTCCATCGTGACCGACGTCATCCAGATCTACGACTCGATCGTGTTCCACATGCCTATGCGCGGCGTGAGCTGGCTGCCGCTGCACCACGACATGGGCATCATCGTGGGCACCCTGGTCATCCTGCTTGGCCAGGAGTTGGAGATCTTCTCGCCGCGCGAGTTCATCCAGCAGCCGAAGCGCTGGATCGAGCGCCTCGCACGCCGCGAGGACGACCCGGAAGACATCCACGTCTACACCGCGGTGCCGAACTTCGCGCTCGACCTGTCCGCACGCTACGCAGCGCCGGAGGACCCGGAGGAGTACGACCTGACCTCCGTCGACGGCATCATCTGCGGCTCCGAGTCCGTGGCGAAGGCGGGCGTGGACAGCTTCGTCGAGGCGTTTAGCCCCTCCGGCTTCGAGCGCACGGTGCTGCGCCCCTCCTACGGCTTGGCCGAAACGACGCTGCTCGTGGCTACCGACCGCACCGACGAGCGCCCCAAGTTCGTTGAGCTGGACCGTGAAGCACTCGCCGAGGGGCGCGCAGAGCTTGTCGACGGTGGCGTGCCCATGGCATCGAACGGCCAACCTGTGAACTGGATGCACTTCGCGCTCGTGGACCCTGAGACCCGCAACGAGGTCGCTGAAGGACACGTCGGCGAAATCTGGGTGCACGGCAAGAACGTCGCGGCGGGATATCTGGACCGCCCGGAGGAAACCGCCGAGACCTTCCACAACACCATCGGCGAGACCATCCAGGACGGCCTGCCGAAGGACGACTGGTGCGCCACCGGCGACCTGGGTGCGCAGCTCGACGGCCACCTGTACATCACCGGCCGCGTGAAGGACCTCGTGGTGGTGGCTGGGCGCAACCACTACCCGCAGGACATCGAAACCACCGTGATGGAGGCATCCGGGCACGTGCGTAAGGATTCCGTCGCCGCGTTCGCAGTCCCAGGTGTGGAGGACAGCGACGGCACCGAGCGCCTCATCCTGCTGGTCGAGCGCACCGACGACGCGACCGCAGACGGCGACGCCGCCGCCGAGGACGCCATCCGCGCCGCCGTGACCGCCAAGCACGGCATCTCGCCCGAGGTCATCGAGTTCTACGCGCCGGGTGAAATCACCCGCTCCTCGGCCGGCAAGATCGCGCGCCGGGTCAACGCGAAGCGCTTCCTCGAGCGCGAAGCCGCGCAGCAGTAGCGGCACATCTGCGTGCTGCGGGCGAGACTCGGGGCAAACCTGAATTCGCCCGCCCCCAACTCGCTCGCCGCCGCTGAACCCCCAGCTCGCGCCCGCTCCGGCGCCGGCCCCGCCGCCGCGTAATCAGGTTTGCCCCCCAAACCTGATTACGGGCGGCGCTTTCGTGCGCGTATTTGTGCCGGAGCCGGCATTGCGGCCCGTGCGACGCTGCGGAATTCAGGTTTGCCCCGAGTCTCGCCCGCAGCATGGTGAAGCGCACCGTGCGGCGGCGCGGGCAGTAACGAAACGGTCACGGTGGGCGATAAGGTGGGATGTTATGAATGAGCACCAATTGACACAGTGGCTCACCGAGTGGGTGGAGCGCACCACTGGCGTGGACGCCGTGGATGCGGCGACCCCGCTCGACACCTACGGCTTGTCTTCGCGCGACGCGGTGATCCTCTCCGGCGAGCTGGAGAATCTACTGGGGCGACGCGTTGACCCGACCATCGCGTACCAGTACCCGACGGTAGCTTCGCTGGCCAAGGCGCTCGTGGCGCCGGAGAAGGCGCGGCCGGAGACGGGGGAGACGGTGACGCGTCGTGAAGCAAGCACTGCTCACGACGTGGCCGTGATCGGTTCCGCGGGCCGCTTCCCGGGCGCGGCGAACAACGACGAGTTCTGGCAGCTGCTGCTCTCAGGCCAGGTGACCACCGGGCCGCTGCCACCGCTGCGCTGGAGCGAGTACCTCGGTGACCCGGTCGTGCGCACGAAGATGTCGGAGGAATCCACCGACGGCGGCTACATGGACGGCGTGGCCTCCTTTGACCACGAGTTCTTTGGGGTCAGCCCGCTCGAGGCGGCGAACATGGACCCGCAGCAGCGCATCATGATGGAAGTTGCGTGGGAGGCGCTCGAGGACGCGGGTCTGCCCGCCGACCAGCTGCGCGGCGAGCCCGTCGGCGTGTTCGTGGGCTCGTCGAACAACGATTACGGCATGCTCATCGCGGCCGACCCGGCGGAGGCGCACCCGTACGCGCTGACTGGGTCGTCCTCGTCGATTATCCCGAACCGCATCTCCTACGCGTTCGACTTCCGCGGGCCCTCGATGAACGTGGACACCGCGTGTTCGTCCTCGCTGGTGTCGGTGCACCACGCGGTGCGCGCGCTTCGCGACGGCGAGGCGGACGTGGCACTCGCGGGCGGCGTGAACGTGCTGGCCAACCCGTTCGCCTCGCTGATGTTCTCCGAGCTGGGCGTGACCTCACCGACGGGACGCATCCACGCGTTTTCGGACGATGCGGACGGCATCGTGCGCGCCGACGCCGCGGGTTTCGTGGTGCTCAAGCGCGTCGAGGACGCGATGCGCGACGGCGACAACATCCTCGCCGTGATTAAGGGTTCCGCCACGAACTCCGACGGCCACTCCAACGGCCTGACCGCCCCGAACCCGGAGGCGCAGGTGGACGTGCTGCGCCGCGCTTATATCGACGCGGGCGTGGACCCGCGCGAGGTGGACCTGGTCGAAGCCCACGGCACCGGCACCATCCTGGGCGACCCGATCGAGGCCGCCGCGCTGGGCGAGGTGCTTGGCCGCGGGCGCGAGGCCGCGAACCCGCTGTTGCTTGGCTCGGCGAAGTCGAACATCGGCCATTCCGAGTCGGCCGCAGGCGTGGTGGCGCTGATCAAGGTGCTCGAGGCGCTCAAGCACGACACCATTCCCGAGTCGCCGAACTTCAGCGGCCCGAACCGCTACGTGGACTTCGACGCGGAGCGCATCGAGGTAGTTCAGGATCCGCGCGAGTGGCCGCGTTACTCCGGCCGCCGCGTCGCGGGTGTGTCCGGCTTCGGATTCGGCGGCACGAACGCGCACGTGGTGGTGGCTGACTTCGATCCGGCCGACTACCCGGATGTGCAGGTGCCGGAAACCGCGGCCGCGTTCACCGACTTGGAGCAGGCGGCGCTGCCGGTTTCCGGGCTGCTGCCCAGCCGTCGCAAGGAGGCGGCTGCGCAGCTCGCGGACTTCCTTGAGGCTCGCAACGACCGCAAAGATACCGACCTCATCCCGCTGGCGCGCACGCTCGCGCGCCGCAACCACGGCCGTTCCGCGGCGGTGGTCCAGGCCCGCACTGTTGAGGAGGCGGTGCGCCGTCTGCGCCAGGTCGACGAGGGCAAGATCGGCCCCGGCATCGCGTCCGCGGACGCCCCGGACCCGATGGGGCCTGTTTTCGTGTACTCGGGCTTCGGCTCGCAGCACCGCAAGATGGCCAAGGAGCTGATGAGCAGGTCGCCGCTTTTCGACGCCCGCATGCGCGAGCTCGACGAGGTAGTCAAGTTCCAGGCCGGCTGGTCGATGGTGGACATCATCTTCGACGACGAGAAGACCTACGACACCGAGACCGGCCAGGTCACCATCACCGCCATTCAGATCGCGCAGACGGACCTGCTCGCCGCGTGCGGTATGAAGCCGGCCGCGACGATGGGCATGTCGATGGGCGAGATCGCCGCGGCGTACGGCGCGGGCGGCATCAGCGCCGAGGACGCGCTGCTTATCGCCTGTGCACGCGCGCGCCTGATGGGCGAGGGCGAGGCGATGATCGCCGGCACCGAGCAAGAGGGTGCGATGGCGGTGGTGGAGCTTTCCCGTGAGGCGCTCGCCGAGTTCGTCGAGGCCCACCCGGAGGCCGCGGGTGTGGAACCCGCCGTGTACGCGGGCCCCGGCATGACCACTGTGGGTGGGCCCGGCAAGGCCGTGGACTACCTGGTGGCCGCGCTCGAGGCGGAGGAGAAGTTCGCCCGCAAGCTCAACGTGCGCGGCGCCGGGCATACGAGTGCGCTCGACCCGATCATGGGCGACCTCGCGGCGGAGATCGCGGGCATCGACGCCAAACCGCTGAGCGTCCCGCTGTTTACCTCGGTTGATCGCGGTGAGGTGTACCACGCGGGCGAGACCGTCCACACGGACGACTACTTCCTGCGCATGACGCGTCAGCCGGTGTACTTCCAGGACGCCACGGAGGCGGCGTTTGCCGCGGGGCACTCCACGCTGGTGGAGATCACACCGAACCCGGTTGCGCTGATGGGCATGATGAACACCGCGTTCAGCGTGGGCAAGCCGGATGCGCAGTTGCTGTTCACCACGAAGCGCAAGGTGGACGAGCTGGAGAGCCTCACCGATTTGGCCGCGAAGCTCTTTGTGGCGGGCCAGCCGGTGGATTTCGCCGCGTTGTTCGGCCCGGGCGAGCAGCTTGACGCGCCGAAGACGCAGTTCAAGCAGGTGGATCACTGGACGCCGGCGCGCCCGTCGTCCGCGAACCAGTCGCTGCTCGGCTCGAAGGTGCGGCTTCCGGGCGGCGAGACAGCGTTTTCCACGCCCGCGGACCAGATTTTCAGCCCGCACCAGCTCATTGAGGCCGCGGCGGCCGAGGTCGCGCCGGGTGCGCGCGTGGTTGCCGCCGAGGATCACGGCGTGCTGCCCGCGGACGGTGAGGTGACAACCATCGTGGCACCGTCGATCGCGGGGGTGAGCATCAAGCTTTACGACGACTCCGTGCTCGTCGCGGAAGGTTTCGCCACCACCCTTTCCGCAGTGGAACCGACCACTTCAGCCGGGCAGGCGCCCGCCGCGGAGGAGACGCCGGAACCCGACGCGCTCGCAGACTCCGTCGGCACCGGCAGCCTGGACGGGAGCCTCGATGAGAGCCTGCGCTGGGACCCCGCATCCGGCGAGACGGTGAAGGAGCGTCTGCGCGGCATAGTCTCCGAGTCCATGGGCTACGACGCCTCCGACCTGCCGGACGAGCTACCGCTAATCGACCTCGGGCTCGATTCGCTCATGGGCATGCGCATCAAGAACCGCATTGAGCACGATTTCCAGATTCCGCCGCTTGAGGTGCAAACGCTTCGCGACGCCTCCGTGGCCGACGTCATCACAATCGTCGAAGACGCCGTCGCGGGCCGCGAGCAGGTGCTGCCGCGGCCGGACAACTCCCAGACGCGCGACCCAGCGAGCGAAGCCGCAAAGGCGCACACGGGCGTGGGCGTCGCCCCGCGCGATGCCTCCGAGCGCGCCGTGTTCGGTGCGTGGGCGAAACACACTGGTGCTGCCGCGGCGGGCGTGACCAGCCCGCTGCCGGAGATCACCGAAGCGCAGGCCGCGGACATCGCCGCGCACCTCACGGAGCGTGCCGGCGTGGAGATCACCGCCGAAGACGTGCGTGGCGCCGAGACGCTCGAGCCGCTGGCAAACCTCGTGCGTGAGGGCCTGGAGACCCCGGTGGACGGCAACATCCGCGTCTTCCGCACCGGCGCCGCCGCTGGCGCGGACGGCGCCGGGGAAGCGGGGCCGGACGAAGGAGGCCCGGCTGGCGCGGACGGCGTCGGGGAAGCGGGGCCGGACGAAGGAGGCCCGGCCCCGGTGTTCGTGTTCCACCCCGCGGGCGGCTCAAGCTCGGTGTACGCTCCGCTGGCGCGCCGCCTGAACCCGGACGTGCCCGTCTACGGCGTGGAGCGCCTCGAGGGCGAGCTGGAGGACCGCGCGGCGCAGTACGTCGAGGACATCAAGCGCATCGCTGACGGGCGCAAGGTTGTGCTCGCCGGCTGGTCGTTCGGCGGGGCGCTCGCCTACGAGGTCGCGCACCAGCTTGGCGACGAGCACATCGAGTTCATCGCGCTTCTCGACACCACCCAGCCGTCCGAGCCGATCCCCAACACACCGGAGGAGACGAAGGCGCGCTGGGGCCGCTACGCGAAGTTCGCCAAAGACACCTACGGGCTCGACTTCGAGGTGCCCTACGAGCTGCTGGACACCGCCGGTGAGGACGCGCTGTTGGCCATGCTCACCGACTTCCTCGCCACCACGGACGCCTCGGAGCACGGCCTGGCCGCCGGCGTGCTGGAGCACCAGCGCGCCAGCTTCGTGGACAACCAGATCCTCAACCACCTCGACTTCGCCCGCTGGGCCGACGTCGACGTGCCGGTGCTTTTGTTCCGCTCGGAGGGCATGCACGAAGGTGCGATTACCCTCGAGCCGAACTACGCCAACATTGACGAGGACGGGGGATGGGGCGCTATCGTCGATGACTTGACAATTGTCCATCTGCCCGGTGACCACCTCGCCGTGGTCGACGAGCCAGCCATTGGCATCGTGGGCACACACATGAACGCATGGATTGAGGGGAAGCGGAAGTGACGGAAGCGTCGATGAGCAAAAGCTCCACTGCCGCCAAGCTCGCCGACCTGCGCGAGCGACTAGCCAAAGCCCAAGACCCGGGATCGGAGCGCTCGCGCAAGCGGCGCGACGACGCCGGGCGCACCACCCCGCGCCAACGCATCGACGCGCTACTCGACGAAGGCTCCTTCGTGGAAATCGGCGCGCTCGCCCGCACCCCGGGCGACAAGGACGCGGTGTACTCCGACGGCGTAGTCACAGGCTACGGGCGCGTCGACGGGCGGCCGGTGGCGGTGTACGCGCACGACAAGACCGTCTACGGCGGCTCCGTCGGCGTGACGTTCGGGCGCAAGGTGACCGAGGTGATGGAGTTCGCGATCAAGATCGGCTGCCCCGTGATCGGCATCCAGGATTCCGGCGGCGCCCGCATCCAGGACGCCGTGACGTCGCTTGCCATGTACTCCGAGATCGCGCGGCGCCAACTCCCGCTGTCGGGGCGCTGCCCGCAGATCTCCATCATGCTGGGCAAATCCGCAGGCGGCGCGGTGTACGCCCCGGTGACTACCGACTTCGTCGTCGCCGTCGACGGGGAAAGCGAGATGTACGTCACCGGCCCGAATGTGATCCGCGAGGTCACCGGCGAAGACATCACATCCGCCGAACTCGGCGGCGCCCGCGTGCAGGAGCAAGCCGGCAACATCCAGGCCGTCGTGGGCAGCGAGGAGGAAGCATTCGACTACGTGCGCGACCTCCTTTCGCACCTGTCTACCTCGGCGTTCGACGCACCGCCGCTTGTCGACGCCCCGGCGGACGACGAACTCGACGACACCGCCCTCGATGCCTTCATGCCCGACGACACCAACGCCGGCTACGACATGATGGACCTGCTCGTTCAGCTGGGCGACGACGAAGACCTCCTCGAAGTCCAAGCCGGGTACGCCGAGAACCTCATTTGCGCGTTCGGCCGCATCGACGGGCGCACCGTCGGCTTCGTGGCGAACAACCCGATGTACCTCGCGGGCTGCATCGACGCCGACGCCGCCGACAAGGGCGCGCGATTCATCCGCACCTGCGACGCGTACAACATCCCCATCGTCTACGTCGTGGACACACCCGGCTACCTGCCCGGCGTGGAGCAGGAGCGCCAGGGGCTGATTCACCGCGGCGCCAAGTTCGCCTTCGCCGGCGTGGAGGCCACGGTGCCGAAGATCGCGCTCATCGTGCGGAAAGCCTACGGCGGCGCGTACGCCGTGATGGGCTCGAAGAACCTCTCGGGCGACTTGAACCTGGCGTGGCCCACCGCCCAGATCGCGGTGATGGGCTCGGCCGCCGCGGTGGTCATGCTGCAGGGCAAGCAGCTTGCGGCTATCGACGACCCCACGCAACGCGAAGCCATGAAGAAAATGTTCATGGACTTCTACGACGCCGAGATGACGTCGCCGTACGTCGCGGCGGAGCGCGGCTACATCGACCAGATGATTGAGCCGAACCAAACCCGCGTCGCTTTACGGCGCGCCCTTCGCCAACTAACATCCAAGCAGGAATTCGACCTGCCTAAGAAGCACACGATTAGTCCCCTCTAGTAAGGTTTTGACCCATGCTCTCTTCTACCCTTGACATCGTCGGCGACCTGGTCAGCATGCTGATCTGGTTTATCAATGGCATTCAGACCGGAAACCCGGCCTGGAACTTCGGCATCGGCTTCTAAGCCTGTACGCCGAAAACGCACCCGTTTGGTTGGCGGGTGCGTTTTGTTATTTGCGCACGAGTTTTGCCACGCCGCGCCAGCCCAGCATCAGCAGCGCGGACATGGTGGTGGCGACGATGATGAACGACCAGTGGGGGATGGCCTGGTTGCGGATACCCCAGATGACCAGGCCGGTGACCACGGTGACGATCCAGATGATCCCACCGTTGTTCTTGCGGGTGATCAGCCACCCCAGCGTCACCCCCAGGGCAAACGGCCACAGGGTGGACAGCCAGCCGGTGAAGTTGAACGGCATCTCCTCGGTCTGGTGGGCAGCGCGGGCCAAGAGGGCGAAGGCGGCGATGGCGACGTAGTCGGCGGCGATGGCGTAGGGCTTGGAGATGGTGTTGCTCATGCCAGCCACTCTAGAACACCGAGTCGTTCCACCACCGGCGCTCAGGTGTGCCGACGCGGGAGCCGTCGCTAGCAAGCTTGATGCCCACGACTTGGTGCAGCTCCACGACGTCGTGCTCGAAACCCCATTCGGAGCCCGCCATGTACATGCCCCACAGTTTGGCAGTGTTCTCGCCGACGAGCGCGACTGCCTCGTCCCAATTGGCCTTGAGGTTCTCACACCAGTCGTGCAGCGTGCGCATGTAGTCGAAGCGGATGTTCTCCTCGTGGAAGACTTCGAAGCCGTGGTCCTGCATCTCGTAGATGATCGTGCCGGAGCCGGTGAGCTCGCCGTCCGGGAAGATGTAGCGGTTCATGAAGCCGCCCTGCGACGTCTTGTGGTTGTCCGGGTAGGTGATGCAGTGGTTGACCATCACGCCACCCGGGCGCAGCTTGCCGGCGAGGAACTCAAAGTACGAGGCGAAATTCTTCACCCCGATGTGTTCCAACAGGCCGATCGAAGAGATGCCGTCGAAGTCGGTCTCGGTGACGTCGCGGTAGTCCAGGAAGCGCACCTCCGCGAGGTCCTCAAGGCCCTCCTCCTTGATCTTCGCCTGCGCCCACTCGGCCTGCTCCTCCGAGAGGGTGACACCGAGGGACTTCACGCCCTGGCGGGCTGCGTAACGCACCATGGAGCCCCAGCCACAGCCGACGTCGAGGTGCTTGTCACCGGGCTTAAGGTTCATCTTCTCAAAGACGAGGCGGAACTTGTTTTCCTGTGCCTCGTCGAGCGTGGCGTCCGGGGTGGGGTAGTAGGCGCAGGTGTAGGCCATGGAGTCGCCGAGGAACAGCTCGTAGAAGTCGTTGCCCACGTCGTAGTGGGACGAAATAACCTGGGCGTCGCGTTCCTTCGAGTGCGGGGCGAGGCCCTGGCGGATGGTGCGCTCGAACCAGGACGCTTGCTCCGCCTCCGGAATTGGCTGGATCTGCAGTGCGCCCATGGAGCGCAGGGAGCGTGCGATGCGGACGAGCTCGCGCGGGTTCGGGCGCTTGTAATTGCTGTAGAGGGTGCGCATGTCATCGAAGACATCGTAAGGGTGGGCGAGGTGCGCGCCTTCAACCGTCAGGCCATCGGTGACCCAGGCGCGGGCGAGGCCGACGTCGCCGGGGTGGGTGACTATGTAGGACAGGCCCCCGGGGCTGTTCACCTTCACGGTGTGCTTGGCGTCCGCCGGTCCCATTGATGAGCCGTCGAAGGCTTCCCACCTGAACGGGGTGCCAGAGGGGAAGAGGGTGTCGACGATATCCGCCACGGTCATCTGCATGGTCATTCTCCTACGCGTTTTCCACTGTCTTTTCGTAGAGGCCCGGGAAGCGCCGGTCCGGGTCGTACTGGGCTTTCATCCGCTCCGGCAGGTCCCCGCCGTAGAGGCGCTCGAACTCGACGCGGTCGTAGAACGCCTCCGAGTACAGGGACTTGTGTCCGCCGAGGTCTGAGACCTTCCGCTCGATGACCTTGTTGAAGGCCCCCGGCTCCACCTCCGGGACGCCGGACCAAAAGCCGACGTTCACCCACGTCGTCGCCGGCTCGAGGGGGTAGAGTGGCCACGGTGCCTCCTCATCGAGTCCGACGCCAGCGAGCGTATCGACGCCGTCTCGCAGCCGGATCGGACACAGCCAAACCGGCTGGATATCGCTGGCTTTGAAGAACCAGTCGAGGAAGTCGGCGACCTGCGTGTCGCGCACCTCGATGTCTTGCACGACGCGCTCGGTGCGCGGCAGGCCCTTCGGCTTCTTGAGGAACCGGTACTCCAGGTCGTACTTTTTGTCCAGGCCCACGAGCTTCCAGTAGAACGCACTGCGACGCAGCTCGCGCGGCCAGAACTTGCGCACCTTGGGGTTTTGGGTGCCGAAGGCGCGGGAGCACCAGAACCAGTCGGTGTCCCAGCGCCAGATGTAATCGCGGATAGTGAGGAAGTCGTGGTGCACGCCCGACGGGTGCTGCAGCGAGCGGTAGTACACGGCGTCGCGCGTGTAGTCAGAGGTCTCCGGCGCCTCGCCCGCCTGGAAGGCGCAGACGAGGTACTGCTCGGTGGGAGAGAACGCGACGGCGTCGAGGCCGTGCAGGGCGCGTCCGCCCCATTCGCCGGTGGCGGCGGCATCGGCCAGGGCGTCCTGGAAAGCCGTGAGGTCGTCGTAACGCACGTGCTGGAGCTCGATGAATGGCTCGACCTCCTCGAGCTCGATGGTGAGGCGCACCGCGTAGCCGAGTGAGCCGTACGAGTTCGGGAACGCGCGGAAAAGTGCAACGTTGTGCTCGCGCGAGCAGGTGACGACGTCGCCGGTGCCCACCAGCACGTCCATCTCGAGCACGGATTCGTGTGGCAGGCCGTTGCGGAAGGAGGTGGACTCCACACCCATGCCGGAGACGGCGCCGCCGAGTGTGATGGTTTTCAGCTGCGGCACCACGAGTGGCACGAGGCCGTACGGCAGGGTCGCGTCGACTAGGTCTTCGTAGGTGCACATGCCCTGCACGTCGGCGGTTTTCGTCACTGGATCGACGGCGATGACGCCGCGCAGGCCATCCACGTCGAGCCCGGCGCTCCCCGCGTCGCGGGAACGGAAAAGGTTCGACGTCTTCTTGGCCAGGCGCACCCGCTGGCCGTCTGGCACCCGCCGGAAGCTATCCAGGAGTGCGATAACCCCCTCCTCGTGCGCGTGCCAGCCGATGGGCGTGACACGTTCAAAATCCACGCTGCGTCCGTAAAACATCCTGGAAACGCTCATGTAATGCAACTATAGATCCAAGTTGCACGCCACGCGCAAGATAAAACGTCACGCAAATTCAAACGGCTTTGCCAGCGGCCGGACGCCCGGCCATGAAGCCGCGCCCGGCGTACACCGCGGCGTAGACCACCCACCCGATCGCGGTGATGAGCGCAAACGACACCGCGCGGTACACCACCGTCGCCGCGGTGGCGTGCACCAACGTCATCCCGCCGGCCACCAGCATGGCGGCGGCCACCGGCTCCACGGTGCCGAAGCCGCCCGGGGTGATCTGCGCGGCGCCCGCGAGCTTCGTCATGATGTAGGCCAGCGTCACGCCCATCACCGTGATCTCGTTGAGCCCGGCCGTGACCCCGGGCGGGGACCCTAATACGGCCCAGACGGCGAAGTACATGGTGGCTACGTCGAGAATCTGGTTGAAAAGCGACAGCGCAGCCGCGGCCGCGAACTCGCCGCCACGCATCCGGATTGCGGCGACCTCGTCCACCACGTCGCTGACTCGCCCGCGCAGCCGCTCCGGCAGGTAGCGCACCCACCGCTTCAGCACCGCCGGGTGCAGCGTGGCCCAAAATATCGCCGCGGTCGTGCCGGCGGCGGCGGCGAACATGGCGCCGAGCGTCCACACCGACAGCTGCGCCCCCAACAGAACCACCGCGGCGGCGCCGATGACCACCATCCACACCGTGGACAGCGCGCCGGAGATGACGAAGAAGAACCCGCACAGCCCCACCGGCGCACCCCAGGCGCGCTGCACCCGGAACGTCAGCCACGCGGAGAACGCGGGGCCGCCGGGCACGGTGGTGGACCACGCGTTGGACGCCAGCACCACCGCGTTCGTGCGCCGCGGCCCGCAGATGCGCCCCTCCAAGTTCAGCAGGACCTGCATCACCCCGCTCATCGCGGCGATCGCGGCCAGCGCGGAGGCGACGGCCGCGGCGAGCGGGCCGAGGGAGGCCTCCGACAGCGCGTCCCACGCCTCGCTGAGGAACGGCAGCCGGTCGCGGAAGATCACCAAAAGCGCCACGATGGCGGCTACGGGCGCGAGCCATCGCAGCCACTGCCGCAGGTGCTGCCTTCGCGCCGTTCCCGCCCCGTCGGCAGGCGGATGCGCAGGCTGCCCGGGCTGCGCCGACTGCGCCGACTGCGCCGACTGCTCGGCGCTGTGCGGCCCGGGCGCGGCGTTAGCGCTCAAGTTCTTTCTTCTTCAGCTGGCCGAGCGCGTCGCGGCGGTTTCGCTCGTCGATGCGGCGAATGAGCTCGTCGAACGGCACGAGTGTGGTGTCCTCCTCGACGGAGACGCCGGAGCGGTACGGCTGCGTGTCCACCACCATGTCGGCGACGGCGTCCTCCCCGCGGGGGCGGGCGGCGGGGGCGCGGGAGCCGTCGCCAAGCGAACTTGCGGTGCGCTGCACCCACTTCGGCGCCCACCAGTTGTCTTCGCGCAGCAGGTGCATCACGGCGGGCACGAGCAGCAGACGGATGATTGTGGCGTCCAGGGCCAGCGAGAAGATCATGCCGTAGGCGATGTATTTCATCATCACGATGTCGGACAGGGCGAAGGCGGCCGCCACCACGATCATGATTGCCGCGGCCGCGGTGATGATGCCGCCGGTGTGCGCCGTGCCTTCCTTGATCGCGCGGTCCGTCGGTGCCCCTTCGTCGCGCGCCTCCACCATGCGCGAGACGAGGAACACCTCGTAGTCGGTGCTCAGCCCGTACAGGATGGCGATGATCAGCACGAGCACCGGGCTCATCAGCGGCCCCGGCGTGAAGTTCAGTGCACCCGCGCCCACGCCTTGCACGAAGACGAGTGTGAGGAAGCCGAGGGTCGCGCCGATGCCGAGGACGTTCATGATCACTGCCTTCGCCGGCAGGATCAGCGAGCCGAACAGAAGCGCCATCAGCAAAAACGTCGCCAGCACCATGTAGAGCGCCATCCACGGCAGCCGCTCGAGCAGCGCCTCGATCGATTCGACCTCCATGGCGGGGGTGCCGGCGACGTAGGTGTCCACTTCGGCGTCGATGTTTCGCAATTGCTTGACGACGTCAGCCCCGCCGTTTCGGTCCGCCAACGGCGCAGAAAGGACCGTGATCCCGTCTTGCGTCGGGTGGGCAGGCTTTAAAGGCGCTGCGAGGCCTTCGATTTGGCGCGCCTGCACGTAGACGTCGATAAGCTGCTCGTTCGTCGCCCCCGCAACCACCAGCTTGATGGGGTCGGTGCGGAACTGGGGGAATTCCTCGTTGAACTCGTCCTGCACCTGGCGCGTGGCCTGGTCCGGCGGCAGGTAGGTCTCGTTGATGCCGCCGAAGGAGATCTTCGCAATCGGCACGGTGAGCAGGATCAAAACGGCCGTCACGCCGACCACGACGCCTTTCGCGTGGCGCATGGCCCACGAGGGGATGCGGTACCACACCGTGTCCTCGACGGAGCGGCCCTTCCGGGAGGTGCGGCGGCGCACCGACCACTTGTCGATGTTCCCACCCAACATGCCGAACAAACTCGGCAGCATGGTCACCGAGATCACCGCCGCGAGCACCACCGCGCTGATTGCGCCGTAAGCCACCGACTTCAAAAACGCCTGCGGGAACATCAGCAGGCCGCTCAACGCCACGCCCACCATGAGCGCGGAGAAGAACACCGTCTTGCCGGCGGTGGCGGTGGTGGAGGCGACGGCGTCCTCGACCGGCTTGCCCTGGTCCAGCTCCTCGCGGAAGCGCGAAACCATGAACAGGCCGTAATCGATGGCCAGGCCCAGCCCCAGGAGCGTGATGATGGACTGTGAGAAGATGTTGACCTGCTGGTACTTCGCCAAAATGGCCAGCAGAGACAGCGAGCCGATGATGGACAAAATGCCCACGATCAACGGCATGCCCGCCGCCACCACGCCGCCGAAGACGAACAACAAGATCACCGCGATGAACACCAGGCCGATCTTCTCGGCGCGTGCGATGTCGTCTGCCATGCCCTTATCCAACGCGTCGGCCACTGCGGTGGCGCCGGCGATCTGCACGCTTGCGCCGTCGGGAAGCTCAATGCTCTCAAGCGCTGGCTGGATGGTGCGGAAGTCTTTCAGCGTTTGCTCGCCGTCGCCCGCGAGCCCGATCGCCGCGAACGCCTTCGTGCCGTCGGACGAAACCTGCTGCGGGTTCGGGTGGTCGAAATACGAGGTGATGTGGGCGATCTCGTTGGGGAAGTCCGCCTTCAGCGCGCTGATCTGCCGGTTCGCGGCGTCGAACACGGCTGGGTCCTGCACCCCGTTCGGCGCGCTGACCAGCACGATGACGTCGCCGGAATTGTCGCGGCCGAACGTGTCCTGCTCGATGACCGCCGCCGTGGTGGAATCCGCCCGCGGATCCTCCCAACCCTCGCCGGAGAGGCGCTCGCCCAGCTTCGCTCCGAAGAACACTTGCAGCAGCAGGATGAGCACCACCACCACAACGGGGATGATCTTGCGATGCCGGTAGGCGTAGCGGCCCCAGGAGTAAAACACGTCGCCTCAGCCTCCTTCCCTTTACGCGCGGGTGCCCCGCGTCAGCGATTTCAGCGGGCGGAACGGCTGCAGCCACGCGCCCTCTTCCGGCAGCTGGTCCAGGTTCACGCGCGGCAGCGGGTTCTGGAACACGCCCGGGATGTCCTCTAAGTCCACGAACTCCACGTCCGGGGAGTTCACGGCCCAGGAGGCGTGCTCGTGGAAGCCGAGCACCGTCACCGGCACCCCCGCAGCTACCAGCTCGCCGATGGGTTCCTGGAAGTTCTGCCCGTCCGCCGATGCCACGACCAGGCCCTGCAGCACGCCCTCGGCGCGGCGGCGGTCGATGTGGGTGAGCATGTCGGCGTCCACGTCGGAGTCATCGTCGCTCTTCGGTTTCGCGAACACGGCGAAGCCCACGTTGCGCAGCGCCTCCACCCAGGGGCGCACCGCGTCGGTGCCCGCGGCGGAGACGTTGGTAAACACCGTGGCCTCCGGCTCGATGGCGCGGCCGAGGGTGGCGGAGCGCTCGTCGGAAAGCGAAATAAGCCAACGCCCAACCGCGTCGAAGCGCGGACGGTGCGCGGCGGTGGGCCGCCCACCCAGGATCGCGCCGAGCCCCATGTCCAAGTTGGGGGCGTCCCACACCAGCAGGTAGCTCTCGGGCCCAGGCGCGGCGCTGGGCGCGTACGGGTGGGTGAGCGCTTGCAGGTCCATCGTTACTTCTTCTCCCAGAGGTACTCGCGGATGACGTGGTCTTTATCCAGGCCTTTACCCTCGAACTTAGTAATCACTTGTCTATCAGTCAGTAGCGGCGCGTCTTCCCAGGGCCAGCCTTTGTATTCCAGCTGTGGCTCGACGTGCACCAGTTCGTCGATCCACTCGGCGTAGTCCGCGTGGTCGGTGGCCACGTGCAGCACCCCGCCGGGCTTGAGGCGGGTGGCGATGAGGTTCAGCGTGCCGGATTGCACGATGCGGCGCTTGTGGTGGCGGGCTTTCGGCCAGGGGTCGGGGAAGAAGATGCGCACCCCGTCGAGCGATTCGGGCGCGAACATGCGGGCGAGCACCTCAACGCCGTCGCCGCGCACCATCCGTACGTTGTCGATGCCGCCGCGCACCACCGCGCCGAGCAGTTTCGCCAGGCCGGGCTTGTACAGCTCGACGGCGACGATGTTGGTGTCGGCCTCCAGCGGCGCCATCGCGGCGGTGGAGGTGCCGGTGCCGGAGCCGATTTCCACGATTGTGGGGTGGCCTGCGCGCCCGAACCAGGCGTCGATGTCGATGACGTCGTCGGTGTCTTGCGTCAGTACTTTGCCGAGGCGTGGCCAGTGTTCGTCGAAAAGCGTTTCCTGGTTTTCGGTGAGCGTGCCGCGCCGGAAGGTCACGGAACCGAGCCGCGGGTAGTCAAGGCCGGTGCCGAAGTCGGTTTGCAGCGGCCGGCCGGCGGGCAGTTCGCCGGTGCCGGGGCGCGGTTGGGGGGTATCAGGGGTATTCATCGCATTCAAGTTTCGCAGATGCTTATCGACGAGTTCTTGGTACCCCCGATCGTGGGTCAAACCCCAGCCGGTTGACGAAGCGGTGGGGGTGACCGCCACCCCCGTGGTGCTGCCGGTTATATCCGGGGTTGCTGTGGAGGTGGCGAACTCGTGGCCAGATGAATACCCGTTTCGATACGCTGGAACTTACGCATGAACTAACGCCGAAGGAGCGACCATGACCACTGCAGTCAAACGTCTCGAGGGCGAAGCCCCCACCGACAACGAGCAGCTTATCGCCTGGATCAATAACGCCGTGGAGACCTTCAACCCGGACCGGGTTGTTTTCGCCGACGGCTCCCAGGAGGAGTGGGACCGCATGGCCGCCGACCTCGTGGAGAAGGGCACGCTGATCAAGCTCAACGAGGAAAAGCGCCCGAACTCGTACCTGGCGCGTTCCAACCCGTCGGATGTGGCGCGCGTGGAGTCGCGCACGTTCATCTCCACGGTGAAGCAGGGCGATGCGGGTCCGACGAACAACTGGGCGCGCCCGGAGAGCCTCAAAGAGGAGATGATGGAGCACTTCGACGGCTCCATGAAGGGGCGCACCATGTACGTCGTGCCGTTTTGCATGGGGCCTATCGACGACCCGGATCCGAAGCTCGGCGTGCAGCTGACCGACTCCGAGTACGTGGTGATGTCCATGCGCATCATGACCCGCATGGGCACGGAGGCGCTGAACAAGATCGAGGGCAAGAACTTCGTGCCTTGCCTGCACTCTGTCGGTGCGCCGCTTGAGCCGGGCGAGGAGGACGTAGCCTGGCCGTGCAACGAGACGAAGTACATCTCGCACTTCCCGGAGACGAAGGAGATCTGGTCCTACGGCTCGGGCTACGGCGGCAACGCCATCTTGGCCAAGAAGTGCTACGCGCTTCGCATCGCGTCCGTGATGGCGAAGGAAGAAGGCTGGATGGCCGAGCACATGCTGATTTTGAAGCTCACCTCCCCGGAGGGCAAGGCTTACCACATCGCGGGCGCGTTCCCGTCGGCGTGTGGCAAGACCAACCTGGCGATGATCACCCCGACGCTCGAAGGCTGGACCGCCGAGGTGGTCGGCGACGACATCGCATGGCTGAAGCTTCGCGACGACGGCCTGTACGCCGTCAACCCCGAAAACGGCTTCTTCGGCGTGGCGCCGGGCACCAACTACGCGTCGAACCCGATCGCGATGCAGTCGATGGAGCCGGGCAACACCCTGTTCACCAACGTCGCGCTCACCGACGACGGCGACGTGTGGTGGGAGGGCATGGACGGCGACACCCCGGAGCACTTGATCGACTGGCGCGGCAAGGACTGGACGCCGGAGGAGTCGCGCAAGGCGGCGCACCCGAACTCGCGCTACTGCGTGGCCATCGAGCAGTGCCCGACCGCGGCCGAGGAGTTCGACGACTGGCAGGGCGTGAAGATCGACGCGATCCTGTTCGGCGGCCGCCGCCCGGACACGGTGCCCCTGGTCACCCAGGCGTACGACTGGCAGCACGGCACCATGATCGGCGCGATGCTGTCGTCCGGCCAGACCGCGGCGTCCGCCGAGGCGAAGGTGGGCTCGCTGCGCCACGACCCGATGGCGATGCTGCCGTTCATGGGCTACAACGTGGGCGACTACTTCCAGCACTGGCTGGACATGGGGGAGAAGGGCGGCGACCGCATGCCGGCCATCTTCCTGGTGAACTGGTTCCGCCGCGGCGACGACGGCCGTTTCCTGTGGCCGGGCTTCGGCGAGAACTCGCGCGTGCTGAAGTGGATCGTGGACCGCATCGAGGGCAACGTCGGCGCCATCGAGACGGTGGTGGGCCACACCGCCCGCGCCGAGGACATCGACCTGACCGGCCTGGACACCCCGATCGAGGACGTGCGCGAGGCGCTCTACCCGGACCCGGAGCTGTGGCGCAACGACCTCGAGGAGTCCCGCGAGTACCTCGAGGAGCTCGGCTCCCGCGTGCCGCAGGAGATCCTCGGCGAGCTGGACCAGCTCGGCGAGCGCATCAAGATCGCCAACAACGCCTCCCAGAAGATGGCGGCCGCGATCGCTGAGGCGGTGTCGAAGGCGCTGATCGAGAACAAGGCCGCCCGCGGCGTGAAGGCGGACTAGCCGCCGCGCTGCGCGGCGCCGGTCGAGCGCCGCCCCCGGTGCTTGCCACGCTCCTTGAGGCCCGCCGATTGGCGGGCCTTTCGCTTTGCACTCTTGCTTAGGGCAACTCTCTTGCTAGGGCAGCGAGTTCAGCTCGGCTTTGCGCGCCAAATTTCCGTAGTAACGCCGAGACCTTTTTCTTCACGGTTACCTCTGCGTAATCCATCTCTCCACCGATCCTACGGTTTGTGTAGCCGCGGCTAATCAGATGAAGAAGCTGACGTTCTTCATCTGAAACGTCTGGGCTCACTTCCGCAGGTTTATCTTCTGGGCTTCGGAGGGTTGTGAGTAACCGCCGCCCGCTTTGAGCGGAAATGCTTAAATTGCCGTGCGCTGCAGCTCGGATCGCCTCAATTATCTCGTGGGGCCGCTGACTTTTTACCACGTATCCCACCGCGCCCTCGGTGAGAGTAGCAATCAAGTTTCGATCAGTGTCGAATGCGGTCATTGCTACAAAAAGCGGTGGCTGAGGTAGTTGCTTTACCCAGCGCAGGAGCGCTATCCCGTTAACTTCAGGCATCTGGATGTCCGACAACACGATCTCGCAACGGTTCCCGCGAAGCCATTCCTGTGCAGCGAGACCGTCGTCGGCGACACCGGCAACGGTGAGATCGGGGACCGCGGCAAAGTAGGCGGGAAAACAATCTCTAATTACTGGGTCGTCGTCGACCAGCAAAATTCTCAAGGGGTTCGCTTGCACCACGAATTCTTTCGTCCAATCACCACGCAGCCAATACGCATCATTATTAGCCGCCTTCACTGAGGGGGATGGAAATCTCTGTCTGCCAGGTTTCGCCTGAATCCCTAACCGATAGCGAACCGTTCACAGTCCCGAGCCGTCGTTTCATCATCCTTAACCCCATGCGATTCGATTGGGAAGGCACGGGAGTCGAAGAGACTTCATTCTCAATGCGGACTGTTAACACTCCTCCTTGCACTCCAGAATAAATACTGATTTCGGAGGACCTATCACCGTATTTCAGAATGTTTGTCGTGATCTCGGACAGACACTCGTCGAGTACTCGGCAGAATTCCTCGCTAACGATCAGCGGTCCAAGTGCACCATCGAGCTTTGTGTGAAAACCATGCGCGCGGAGCGTCAGATCAATGGTCTTTATCGCGGTGTCGGGCTGTGCCGCAATTGACTTTGGGCTGGATAAGGTGGCCGCGCGCATCGTTTCGATCAAGACGCGTACATCGGAAATTGTGTAGCGTGCTGAGTCCGCGCATGTGTCCAGTTGTTTCTTGAGTTGCGGGTTTTCCATTGCGAGTACCTCTAACCGGACGACAAGAGAGGTAAGTTCAGCTGCCACCGTGTTGTGGGTAAGGATCGCTAGCTCGTCACGCTCACGCAAAACTTTCGCCCGTTTGATGTAGCGGCGGTGGAGCTGCGTTTTTAACCACCAACCGCAGAAAAAGGCGATGACCAAAAAGGTTACGTGGGTAGTAACTGAGTAAGGGTCCGCAGAGAATCTTCGCTCCTCGATTGAGTAGAAGCCCAGTACTGAGAACGCGGCTCCGTATGCAAGACACCACCAGATGTTTCTTTGAGCAGCCAGGCTTCCCATCAGGGGATAACCCAGCAGCACAAGTAAATCGGCGTACGTTCCAGCAATTTCGAGTGAGGAAAGAAGTAGTAGGAACGATGCGGCAGCGAGTGTCGGGTACCAAACGGAGATTGGCAGAGTTGCAGCGAGGCAGGCAAGAAAGAATCCAATGACAATACCCGGTGGAGGTAGGAAGCAGCGTACAACGAAAAGCGCAGCTGATACGCACCCGAGAGCAACGGATATTGGAACTCTCACGGGGACGTGATCGCTCTTTTGGTAATTGGTTCGCGTTGATTTCAGAACCGGTAGAGAGCGACCTCTAGCCTTGCTTCGCACGGGGCTCCTTACCGGTGGATCTTTTCTGGCACGCCACTTAAAGCAGCCTCAACACTAACGAACGACGATACGAACCACTTGCGGTTTTTCAGCGACGGTGACGGTTGTCTTCCCTTCGAGTGTCCGGCTACCCGAGGACAACGCGGCAACGCTCGGGCAAGAAGCACTGATGGTGTGCGCACCTGGCAGAAGTTGCGTCCGGTAGATGGAGTCTTTGTCCGTGTAGTGCACCTTTTCCTGCACGAGACCACCGAGGGCACACACCCCGGCAGATTTGCCGTCAGTAGTCACTACCTGAATCACTGACTCGCCATTTTGCGGTTCTACGGGCGGTGCCTCAGATAGCGTGTTCGCGATGAACGGAGATGCGATGAGGAGAATGAGAGTAACCAATGCGGTGCCGATGGCGAGCGCATTCTGCGGTGAAGAACGGAACTGGTCAAGAGCTCCCTGGATGGAAGATGGGAGTTGAAGCGGGCGCAACTGAGTGCTCCTTTCGGGTTAGGACGACAGCGAAGGTGTATGTGAATTATCTCCGTCGACGGCGAAGCATGTGAGGCCTTCAGTAGGTTCGTATACCTTCGTATATCTTCGTCTACACCCGCAGGACGAGGACCAGGTTCGACACCGCGAACTCGCGCAACACCGGCACTTTCGTGACCCACCACGCCCAAGCCGGGTGGTAGCGCGGAAACGCCGCCACCAGCTGGCCGGTGGATTCGGCCCAGGTGAGGCCGTCGGAGGCGGAGACGTCGAAAAGCGAAGTGCCCCACACGTTCTTCGGCGGGTGCCCGTGCACCTTCTCGTAGCGCCGGCGGGCGAACTCCCCGCCGACGTAGTGCTGCCACAGCCCCGTTTCGTGCCCGCCGAAGGGCCCGAGCCACACCGTGTAGCTGAGCACCACCAGGCCGCCGGGTTTCGCCACGCGCAGCATTTCGGAACCCATGGCGCGCCAGTCGGGGATGTGCTCGGCGACGTTGGAGGAGTACACCAGGTCGAAGGAGCCGTCGCGAAACGGCAGGGCCGCGCCGTCGCCGCGCACCGCGCCGTAGCCGGACAGGCCCGCCGCACTCATTTCGGACACGCTCGGCTCCAGGCCCACGTACCAACAGTCCGAGAACGCGTCGGCGAAGTAGCCCGGCCCGCCGCCGACATCCAGCACCGACGAACCGGCAAGCGGGGTGCCGGAAAGGTCGCGCGACAAGGCGTCGGTAAGCGAATGTGTGTCGCGGGCGAGCAGCGAGTAGAAGATGCGCGGGCGGAACTGCTCGTAGGCGAACGCGCGCAGCAGCCGCAGCGAGCGTGAAAGCGTGGCCATGCGTCGGGTACGGTGCATACCGATGAAGATACTGCTCATGTGCTGGCGCGACACCACCCACCCGCAGGGCGGCGGCTCGGAGCGCTACCTCGAGCGCGTCGGCGAGCACCTCGCGGCGGCCGGGCACGAGGTGATTTACCGCACCGCGAAGCACACCGACGCGCCGCGGCGTTCGATGCGCGGCGGGGTGCGCTACGAACGCGCCGGCGGCAAGTACGGGGTGTACGTGTTTGCGCCGCTGTCCATTTGGCGCAACCGGCCGGACGTGATCGTGGACACGCAAAACGGCATCCCGTTCTTCGCGCGGCTGTTCACGCGCCGCCCGGTGGTGCTGCTCACGCACCACTGCCACCGGGAGCAGTGGCCCGTCGCCGGGCCGGTGATCGGGCGGCTGGGTTGGTTTTTGGAGTCGAAGGTGGCGCCGCGCGTGTACCGCGGCGCGCAGTACGTGACGGTGTCGGAGGCGTCGCGGCGCGACCTCGAGGCGTTGGGGGTCGACGGGTCGGCGGTGGAGATCATCGCCAACGGCGTCGACGAGGTGCCGAAGGAGTCATTGCTTCTCGACGGCACCGTGCCCCACCTCGTCACCCTGTCGCGGCTGGTGCCGCACAAGCGTATCGAGATGGCCATCGACGCCGCCGCCGCGATGGACGGGGTGGTGCTCGACGTGGTCGGCTCCGGCTGGTGGGAGGACAACCTGCGCGAGTACGCCCGCGAGCGCGGGCTGGGCCCGGAGAAGGTGGTCTTCCACGGGCACGTCTCCGAGGAGCACAAGCACGCGCTGCTGGAGCGTGCCCGGCTGCACCTTCTGCCGTCGCGCAAGGAGGGGTGGGGGATTGCGGTGATTGAGGCGGCGCAGCACGGGGTGCCCACCGTGGCGTTCGCGGACGCGGGCGGGGTGCGCGAGTCCATCCGCGACCGCGAGACGGGCCGGCTGGTGCGCCGCGGGGAGTCGTTCGCCGCGGCGGTGCGCGAGACGCTTGCGGCCGCGCCGGAGATGAGCGGGCCCGCGCGGCGCTGGGCGGCGTCGTTTTCCTGGGCGGAGACGGGGCGGCGCTGGGAGCGGCTGCTAGAGCAGTTCCGTTGACCAGTTCAGCTGCTGGATTTTGGTGTCCAGCTCGCGGTAGGCCTTCGCGGCGTCGTCGGCCATGGTGCGCAGCGCTTTGACGTCGACGGTGGGGACGTAGCGCACCTCGGAGCGCGAGTAGCGCGCCTGGCGGCCGGCGCCGGCTTCGGCGACCTGCTGGTAGAGGTGCTTGGCTCTCAGGGTGGCGTCGCGGCGGGCGATGGCGTCGGTGAGCGTCGCGTCCTCGAACGGTGTCTGCGCGTTGGTGTGGTTGATGCGGCGCACCAGCGTCTCGATTTCCTGCATGAGCGCCGCGGCCTCTTGCAGCAGCTCGGCCGGGTCCTCGGGCGGGGTGTCGCCCTCCTGGATGAGGGCGCCTTCGACGAGACGTACCTGGACGCGGTTGAGACGGTCTTGCGCCTCGGCGCGCTTGGACAGTGCTTCTGCGAGCAGCATGTGTACCTCCAAAGTGTGTTGGGCCCACCCCCAACGCCGCGGTAGTGAAATGTGTTCAATGCCTTCCCCGGCTTTCCGGGGTGATGTGCCCGTGTGCGGTGTGCAGGCTCGGGGATGTGTGACTTCGGGCGGAATCGAACCGCTCCAGCCCCGCTGAGCCATGGGGCGCCATGCAAGCCGCCCGTTTGCCCCCGGGCGGCGTGGGGTTTGGCGTTCGCTGGGTGGGCTTGCCGGACCTTCAAGGCCCGACGTGGCGACAATAGCAAAAAAGCCCGCGGGTGCGGGCGCTAGTTTTGCTTTTCGACGTCTACGCGACGGCGGGGAACAGCTCGCCGGTGCGCAGGCGCTCCTTCATCTCGGCCTCGACGAGCACGGGGATGTAGTCCTCGACCTCGGCGGTGGCCTTGTGGTGGCGCACCACGGCGTCGAAGGCGTCGTTGTACTCCATCTCGTCGAGCCAGTCGCGGTGCTCGGCGTAGAGGTCCTCGCGGATGTTGCGCAGGGCGCGCTCGCGGATGATGGAAAAGTCGATGTTATTGATGTCGGTGTAGGTGCGCATGGTGCGTATCCTTTCTGTCTTCAAGTCGTGTGAAAGGCGGGGCCAGATCGAAGCGGCCTCCTCGGATGTAACCTTTCGTTCATCTGGCGTTCACTTTAAACACGCGGAGTTAACCATGCAAGAACGCCAATCGTTGGCGGGTGCCATTCGTTGGTGATTGCCAACTAATCCTGCCGTTCGCGCAGGTCAGCGCCGCGCGGAAGACTTTTGTGATTTAGGGCACAGTGCGAGCAGGGGGACCGTCAACCACAGGGCAAACAACGCAACACCCGCAGGCGGAAGCGGCTTTGCCGGCGCCCCCGTATCGGTCACCGAGCCATCAGCGTGCACCACCAACCCGACGCCCAACGCCCGCAGCGTCCCCACATCCGCTCCCTGCGCCGCCACCCACCGCGCGTTCGGCGCGTCCACCACCACGCCGTCCACCACCAACGCGCCGGGCTCAACCACGTTCATAGCCTTGAAGGTGGGATTGACGGTGGGGGTGCCGTCGATAAGCACAAGCGACGAAGCCCCCTCAAACAACACATCGCGCCCACCATGATCAACCTCAACCACCTCCAGCTGCGACGGCGTCAGCGTCGCAAGCGCCACCGGCGCATCCGGCACCTGCAACAACGCACACGCCGCCGCCGCCTTCGCCACCCGCGCCTCCAGCGCCCCAGCCGCCGCCACGAACGCGGGAAGGGCGAGGATGAGCCACTTCTGGGCGTCGCGAAGCAATCCGCCCCCGGGCACCCGCTCAACCAGCGGCGCCAAAACCCAGCCCACGACGCCACCGCCACCGCAAACCCCGCCCCCGCCGCGAGCAGCCACCCCCGCGGCACCGCGCGCCACCCCAGCGCGAGCAGCCCGAACAACACCACCCCGAACAGCGCGAAGCCCACCTCCCGCGACGCCGGCACCGCCGCCGCGTTCCACACCCCGCCCAAACCGAGCAACGCCCCCAACGTGCCCACGTGCCCCTCCGCGCGCGGCGCGAACGCCGCCGCCGACGCGCGCGCGCGCCCGCCCCCAGCCGCAAGCATCCCGGCTACCGCCCACGGCGCGCACGTCACCGCGGACGTCACCGCCCCCAGCCGCCCGCGCGCGAACACCGCCGCCGCCAGCGCCCCACTCGGCGTCAGCGACGCCGCCCAATGCGCCACACCGCCCACGGCGCGCTCGCTCGCGCCACCCCAGCGCCGCCGCAGGCACAAGCCACGCCGCAACCGCCAACGACCACTGCCCCTGCAGCATCCGCTCCACCACAAACGGGTTGAACACCGCAACCGTCATCGCCGCCGCCTTCCCCGCGTTCGTGCGGCCCAAGCGCCACCCAGCCCACGCCGCAGCCGCAGCCGCACCCACCATCACCACACGCAACACCAACACCGGGTGCGGCACAACCGCCAAAAGCGCGTCCTGCGGCACGTTACGCGCAGGCAAATCGCCGAACCCCAACGCCGCACGCGTGAGCGCCATACCATCGAACACCACCATGTCGCGGTGCAAAAACGCCTCACCCGGCACCAAAAACGGCCACGTCACCGCCGCCACCAGCACCACGCCGTAGGCGAAAAGCCACCTAGCGGCGCGCATACGCGTACAACCCCGCCAAAAACGCCACCCCGCCAATCAACCGCGTGAGCACCGCCATCACCTGCAGCCCGCGCAGCATCGCCACATCGTCGCGAGCCGCCGCGACAGCCTCAGCCTTCGACGCCTCCGCCAACCGGTACTGCGCACCCGGGCACGTAAACACCTCGTCCACCACCCGGCCGGTGCGCCGCTCTGCGTCCACGACGCGCTCGCACTCGCCGACATCGGCCCGGTACTTTAGCGTCTCCAACCCGCGCACCGCACCCGCGCCTATGTAGTCCAGCGCCACGTCGCCGCCCGCGGTGTGCAGCGGGTACGTCTTACGCTGCGGTTCGTACGGCAAAAGCGGCCCCAACCCGGCGCGCCCGGTGGCAGTCGGCATGCGGGTGGCCGGATCAATGGCGAAGCGGTCCACCTCGGCGCCGTCCACCGCCACGGCCGCAACGAGCTTTTTGCGTTCCTTGCTTAAGGTCAGGGTGCGGGTGTGGGAGGTGGGGCCGTCGAAAAGCATGCTCTGCTCGCCGGGGGTGAGCGTGCGCTGCTGCGACACCACCCACGGCGAGGCGAGGTTGAGCGCGAAACACACCGCGACAACGCCAAACGCTTTCTTCACACCAATGGGCACACCGATACACTAGGCCAATGCTGCCGGAACTCGAGGGACTGCGCGCCGTGGCGGCGTTGGGCATCGTGACCACGCACGTGGCGTTCCAGACCGCCGTTGGCTCCCCGCTTCTCGAGCGCTTCGACTTCTTCGTCGCCGTCTTCTTCGCATTGTCGGCGTTCCTGCTTGCCCGGGGGCCGTGGCGCGGCGGCTACTTCGCGCGGCGCTTCGCGCGCATCGCCCCGGCGTACCTCGTGTGCGTGGGCGTGGTGTTGCTCACGTTGCCGCCGCTCGCGCGGGTTTCGTTGTCGCAGGTGGTGGCGAATGTTGCGCTTGTGCGTGTTTGTGCCGGGCTCGCTTATCGACGGGCTCACGCACCTATGGTCCCTGTCCATCGAGTGCACCTTCTACCTCGTCTTGCCGGCGTATATGGCGCTGGGGCAGCGGGGCGCTGGGGGGCGCTCATCGCGGCGTGCGTGGTGGGGTTGTTGTGGCCGTGGGTGGTGTGGGGCCACTACGACCCGGACGTGCTGAACCTGCAGATCTGGCCGTTTTCCTACGCGCCGTGGTTCGCCGTGGGGTTGGTGCTCGCGGAGCTGGAGCGCTATGGCGTGCGCTACGCCGGGCCGCGCTGGCCGTTCGCGCTGGCGGCGTTGCCGGTGGCGTGGTTCGCCGGTGCGGTCGGGCCGGCGGGGCTTGCGCACCCGACGCCGCGCGAGTTCAACGCGCGCGTGATCTTGGGTGCGCTGTTCGCGGCGCTTGTGGTCGCCCCGTACGCGCTCGGGCCGCGGTTTTCGGGCACGGTGTTGGCGTCCGCGCCGATGCGCGCGCTGGGGAAGTGGAGCTACTCCATCTTCTTGTGGCACATGGCGGTGTTGTACTGGGTGTTCCCGGTGCTGGGCGTGCCGCTGTTCGGGGGACACTTTGCGCTCGTGCTGCTTGCGACGCTCACCGCTTCCATCGCCGTGGCCTTCATCTCCTACGAGCTCGTCGAGGTCCCCTGCGCCCGCTGGTTGCGCGCCAGAATCCCCGCGCGCACGAGCGACGGGGCTAGCAGCAGAGTGGGCGCCGAAGAGCGTGACCTCGAGCGCGACGCCGAGCGCACCGGGCGCGACGCCAGCGGCGCCGAGCGCAGCGGGGCGGGCGCCAGAGACGCCGAGCGCGGCGGGGCGGGCGCAAGCGCAGGCGAAGGTGCGCGCCTACACGCCGAATAGTGCGTACATGGCGCCGTAGCGGTGGTGCTTCGTTTGCACCTGGTACCCGTGGGGTGAGCACCACACCGGGGTGTGGTTGACCATGACGATGCGACCGCGTCTTCGCAGGTGGTCATCGTCGTCGTTGGTGCGGTTGTGGTACCTGCACAGCATGGCCAGGTTTGACATGTTCGTCGCGCCGCCGTGTTTCCACGCCTTGACGTGGTGCGCCTCGCACTGGTCGGCGCCGCGGCGGCACCCCGGAACCGGGCAACCCGGCAGCACCAGGCGAGCCAAGTCGCGCTGCTTCGCGCTGGCCGACCGTTGCGTGTCGTAGAGGTTCACCGGGCCTTCCTTCGGGTGGAAAAGCGCGACCTCAAGCGCCTCACCGTGGAACTTCGCCAGGTACTCGGCGCCGGTCATGGTGGTGCCGTCGGTGAGTCGCAGTACGGTGTCGTCGCCAAGCCCTTGCGTAATCTGCGTGTACTGCGGAAGCGGTATGAGCACCTGCGGGCGCGGCACCGCCTCGGCCACGCCGCCGTTGCCGAGCAACTCGAAGAAGTTGGCCACGTTCTGGGGCATAACGGGCTTGGTGTCGTCCAGCATGGTGAAGAGTTTGTGGTCCAGGTTCGCGAGCTTGCGCTCTTCCGCCCACACGTACAGCCCGCGGAAACCGTCGATAGACTGCGTCATGCGCAGCGATTCCTCCCGCGGCTTCGGCTTTTGGGGAGCGACCTCGTCCGCGCGGTCCTTGAGCGTATGGAACGTGCCGGGGCGCGCCAGCATGTCTAGGCGTGCTTGCCAGCGCTCCGCGTCGCCGTCGACAGCCTTGAGGCGGCGCTCGATGTACACCAGCTGCTCCAGCGAAAACGCCCCCGCCAGCTTGAGGGCCTCCCGCTGCTTCGCCGTGAAGCGCGTCGTGCCGTAGTACACCTCGTGCAGCCCGGCCCACGACGACGCCTGCGAGGGACTCACACCGGCAGCGACGGCGGCGCGCCTGTCGAAGCCCACGAGCACGTCTATCGACGGCAACGCCCCCAGAAACGCTTCAAACGGTGTCATGTGCCCCACGCTAAACCGGGCCCGCGCGGCCGCACAAGGGGCTGCACATTAGAGTGTGCAGCCTCTAGCCAGCGCGTTTGTCAACCTGTACGCTGTTTGTCCTTCTGTTTGCTCCGTCCGGCCAGGAAAGGCACGCCACGGCGAACAGGCACGCCGCGACAGTGAAGGCGCTCGAGCCCGCGTAGTCGGCCGCCGGCCACGGCGCGCGCGCCAGTGCCAATCCCGACGCCGCCATCGCCGCACCGGCAAGCCAGCGCGCGGGCAGCGCGGTGAAGCGGCGCACCGCCCACGCAAGCCCCACAGCGAGCGTGCCCCACAGCGGCGAGGCGGCAACGGCGGCGACGGCGGGCACAGCGGGCAGCAAGCCGACCAGCCGCGCAGGTGCCGCCGGCTCCCACCGCTCGAAGCGCCGCCACGGCACCCACAGACACCAAGCCGCCACCAACAGCGAAAACGCCCCGCCGAACAGCAGCGAGTACCGGTACGCGTCCTCGCCGGTGAACCAGACGCGCACCTCGCCGCCCACACCGGCGGGCACCTCAAACGCTTGCGCGCCGGCGTCGACGCGCGTGGGCGCAAGCTCCACGCCGCCCACCGAAGCGCGCAGGCCCGAGTTGAATGCGCGGGTGGTCAGAAGCAGGCGGTCGTGCTCGGCGGCCGTGACGTCGCCGACGCTGCCGCCGACGCCCCCGTCGCCCTCGCCGTCGTCGCCCCCGCCGACGCCGACGGGCGACCACGCGGGCAGCTCCGGCACGCCGCGGGTGATCAGCAGCGTTTCGGCATCCGTGACCACTTCGTGGGGGCCGGCGGAGAGGAAGGTGGTGCCGGAGCGCTTTGTGCCGTCGATAAGCGCGGGCGAAGACAGCGTGAACTTGCCGCCCTCCGCGACGGTGAAGCGGCGCTGCAACACGTCGGTTTCGGGGAAGAGGCGCTGGAAGAAGTACGTGTCGGCGGTGCCTTCGACTTCCACGATGCGCGAGCCGCCGGACAGTTCGGCGATGCCGACGGGTTCGGTGAGGTAGAGCCACTGGTAGGAGTCGTTGCGCACGGTGCGCGGCTGCCCGCCAACGAGGGAGATTTCGCGGCGGGTGTCGCCGTTGCTTAGGGCTACGGTGGTGTCGTCGGTGGCGGTGATGGTGACGGTGTCGCCGTCGGGTTCGAAGGCGATCCAGGGTTCGGGGTCGCCGGGGGCGGGCCACCAGGCGGTGTCGTCGAGGCCGTCGAAGGCTGCGGTGAGGGACTTGGAGGGTTGTGCGCCGCCGAATGCGGTGGCGTCGGCCCAGGATGAGGATGCGCGGGCCGGCAGGTCGGCTCGCACGGCGACGTCGCGTCCGGCGGAGGGGTAGTCGTAGAGCCGGTTGCCTACTTGGTCGGCGGCTTCGAAGTCGTGTTGCACGTGGGCGGATTGTCGCCCGTCGCCGTAGTTGCGCGCGGCGAGCGCGGGCGTGTCGGTGACGATGTCGATTTGGCCCCCGTCCGAGCTTGCGAGGACGGCGGGGAAGTAGCCCAGTTCGCGCCATAGGAGGGGGAGGGTTTCGCCGGCGCCGTCGATAAGCAATGGCGTGTCGGCGAGCATCATGTCGCGGGCGGGTTCGAGCAGGTAGATGTTGATGTCGCCGAAGGTTGCGGTGGGTTTGCCCAGGTCGGGCTTTTGCTTATCGACGTCGCCACGCACCAGCACCGCACCCACCCCGATCGAGCGCAACGCCTCCGCGTCGATGGCCTCAACCTGCCCGTCGAGGCCGCGGATCGCCTCCGGGTCCACCAGTGGGATCGCGTCGCGGAACGCGAAGCGGGTGCCGGTGAGCGCCTGGATCGGCTCGTCGCGCGTCCAGCCCCAGTCTTGGCGGGGGAACGGCACCGCCGGCACGACGAGGGTGCGGGTGTGCGAGGCGTGCTCGTCGAGCCATTGCCCGGCGGCGACCCAGTCGGGGCTGACCTCGCGCCAGGTGCCCTGGGGGAGCAGGCGCAGCGACCACGCGGGCGCGACAGCCACCACGGCCGCAAGGAGTACCGCCGTGAGCTGCGGCGCACGCACCTTCGACGCCAACCACCCGGCGCCGAGCACCAGCGGCAGGCGCACCAAGGGGTCGAATTTGTGAAGGTTGCGGAAAGGGGCGAGGGTGGCGTCGTAAAGCGATGCGTGCATGTGCGCCGATGCAAGCAACGCGAACCCGACGGAGAAGACGACAAGAAGCGGACCGCGCCACGGCATGTCGCGCCGGGCGAGCCCCGCTAGGCCGAACGCGGCGACCAGGCTCGTGGCGATGATGAACGCCGGCCCAGAGACGAGCAGGTGCCCGGCGACGCGCTCCGTCTCCACGAACGGCGCCCAACTCGTCGTGCCGCGCAGGATCTCCACCGGGTTGAGCCACGCGGTGGTCACGGCCGCGGACTCGATGAACTCCGTAAACGGAGGCGAATACCGCCCCAGCACCAAAAGCGGGCCGATCCACCACGCCGACACCGCCGCCGCACCAAGCGTGAACTGCGCGGCCTTGAGCGGCTCGCGGCGCGCGATAAGCCACAGCGCCGCCGGCAGGCACGCCGCGATGGTGGCCGTGGCGTTGACCGCGCCCATGCAAAACACCGCCACTATCGACGGCGCCACCTGCGGCCGACGCGCCACCAACGGCACGAGCGTCCACGGCACGAGCGCAACCGGCCACGCCTCCGACGAAATCGCCGTAAGCGTGGTGAGGATGCGCGGCGATAACGCGTACAACCCCGCCGCCACCACCGGGCCCACGCCGCGCATGCCGACGCGCCGCGCCAACACCAACGCGCCCGAGTACGCCACGCACAAAAGCAGCGCCCACCACAGGCGCTGCTGCACCCAATCGGGAAGCGGGGAGGTGGCGAGGAAAAACGCCCCCTGCGGGAACAGGTACCCGTACGCCTGGTTCTGCACCTGGCCAAGCGGGAACTCGTCGGTGTACGCGTGCGTCGCCCGCGCCAAAAAGCGCGCCGGGTTGGCCACGAGGTCGAACTTCGTGTCCGCCGCCACCTCACCTGGGGGCTGGAGGAACGCAATGAGCCACAGCGCCACCCAGCCGGCGGCGTGTGCGCGCCACGGTTCGCGCCCACGTGCGCGCTCGCGCAGCGGTGCCCGCCAGCGTTGCCGCATGGCGTTACTTGCGCGAGCCGTACTCCGGGCCGCCGAGCACTGCCTCGTCGGCGGTCACGGCCGTGCCTTGCGGCACCTCGGACTGCCCGGAAAACGACGCGACCCCCACAATGCCCACCACGCCGAGCACCACGCCGACAACGGTGCTGGCCAGCACAGGGGAGGCGGCGCTGGCGGTCGCGGCGGGCGCAGTGAACACTCGGTGGGACATGTCCGTGGAGCCTACCAGCGCAGGTGTACAGTAGGCGACGTTTCGCGCTCGGGTCCCGGCGGCCGTGTCGGGCGGCGCCAGGGATAAGCAAGGTGAGGTGAGGGGCATGAGGATGCGAGCATCCCGTCGCGCGCGGGCCGCCTCGCTTGCGGCCGCCCTCACCGTCACGCTTGCCGCGTGCGCCCCCGCCCCGGACGGTGCGGCGCCAAACGACACGGCGCCAAACGACACGGCGCCAAACGACACGGCGCCAAACGACGCGGCCGTCAACGCCGCCCCAAACCAGCCGGGCGCCGAAGACGCGCCGCAGGGGCCGACGCAGGAGCGGGTGGTGGAGCCGGAGCGCGACCTGCGCGAGCGGGTGGCCAGCCTCATGGTGGTGGGCGTGAGCAACTACGCCCAGGCCCGCTTCGCGCTCGACCAGGGCGCCGGCGGGTTGATTATTCCGAGCTGGGCGGACCCGAAACTGCTCACGGAGGAAGGCCGCAACATCAACGCGTTGCGCGCTGAGTACGCGCGTCCGTTCTCGGTGGCGATTGATTTTGAGGGCGGCCGCGTGCAGCGCCACACCAGCGTGTTCGGCGAGTTCATGCCGCCGCGCGATTTGGCGGCGCGCGAGGATGCGGCGATTCGCGGCACCGGCTACGACATCGGCCGCGCCTTGCGCGCGTACGGGGTGAATGTGGATTACGCGCCGGTGGTCGACCTTGATACGGCGGGGTTGGAGATTATCGGGGACCGCGCGTTCGGCACCGATCCGCGCGAGGTGGAGCGCGTCGCGGGGTTGTTTTCGCAGGGGCTTATCGACGCCGGCGTCACCCCCACCTTCAAGCACTTCCCGGGCCACGGGCGTGCCTCCGGCGATACGCACCTGGAGTTGGCCACCACGCCGCCGTTGGACGAGCTGAAGCGCTCCGACCTTCTGCCGTACGGCCCGCTGCTTGAGCGTTTCCCGCACGCGAGCGTGATGATGGGGCACATGATCGTGCCGGGCCTTGGCGCCGATGGGGTGCCGAGTTCGATGGACCCGGAGGCGTACCGCATCCTGCGGGAGGGCGATTATCCCGGCGGGGTGCCGTTTGACGGGGTGGTGGTCACCGACGATTTGTCGGGTATGCGCGGGATTTTGGATTACGCGCCGACGATCCATGCGGTGGCCCGGGCGATCGGCTCCGGCGCGGACCAGGCGTTGTGGTCTTCCGGCGCGGGTTTGGCGGAGATCATCGACCACGTGGTGTGGTGCGTGGAGAACGGCTACATCCCGCCGGAGCGCGTTGATGAGGCGGCGGGGCGCGTGCAGCAGCAGCTCATCGATGTCGGTTTGTGAGTCATCTGCACTACCCTTGTTGGCGTGACTACGACCTTCCACCGCAGGCGCGGCACCTCGGGCGGGCGGGTCGCGCTGGGCATTTTGCTCGGTGTGCTCGCCGTAGCCCTCGCGCTTTACCTCGCCGACCTGGCGCTCAACCGCGGCAACGTGCCGCGCGGCACCACCGTCGGCGGGGTTGCCATCGGCGGTATGGCGCCGGGCGAGGCGCAGGAAAAGCTTGAGCAAGAGCTTATCGACGCCCCCACGCGCCCCCTTTCCATCCGCGCCGCCGAACAGGACGCCGTGGTGGTGCCGGCCGAGGCGGGTCTAAGCGTGGACTTCCCGGCAACCATCGAAGCCGCAGGCATTGAAAGTGCGAACCCGTTTTCGCGCCTAGTGGGGCTGTTCCGTGAGCACGAGGTGGACGCGGTGACCGTGGTCGATGAAGCCCTTCTGGCCCCGCAGCTGGACCGCGTGCAGCGCGAGTTGCATGTGGAACCGGTTGATGGGGTGATTCGGGTTGAGGGGGGCGAGGCAGCCGTCGATAAGCCAAAGCTCGGCCAGGACGTGCCCCGCGACCGGCTGCGCGACGAGCTGACCGCCGGTTGGCTCAACCCCGACGGCGTGGACGTGGAGCCCGACGAGCTGCAGCCCGCCATCAACGACGAGGTGGTCACCGCCGCCATGGACGGGCCCGTCAAGGCCGCGCTTTCCGGGCCGCTCACGCTCACCGGGCGCGGGCAGGGCCAACCCGGTGACCCCGAAGGCGGCGACGCG
Source organism: Corynebacterium sp. Marseille-P4321 (assembly GCF_903645305.1). GTDB lineage: Bacteria > Actinomycetota > Actinomycetes > Mycobacteriales > Mycobacteriaceae > Corynebacterium. The sequence goes on from NZ_CAHJXO010000001.1 coordinate 201,114, forward strand.
GGCAGGGCCAACCCGGTGACCCCGAAGGCGGCGACGCGGGCGAGGAAGTCAAAGCCACCATCCCGGCCGAGCGCCTCGGCGAGATCGTGCAGTTCCCCAACGTCGACGGGCGCATCGAACCGCACGTGAACTACGAGGCCGCAGGCCACATGCTCGGCGAGCAGATCGTGCGCACCGAGCGACCCATGCAAAACGCGCGGGTGCTCGAAGGCGGCGGCGTCGCACCCGCTGTCGACGGCTCCGTGATCGACTGGGACGCCACCCTAAAAGGCTTCAACGAGCGCGTCCTCGGCGGACAACCGCGCGACTGGGACGCCACATACAAGGACAAACCAGCCGAATACACCACCGAGGAAGCCGAGCGCGCCACCTTCAACGAAACCGTCGGGTCGTTTACCACCGGCGGGTTCTCCGGCCCGTCCGGCACCAACATCGCGCTGGTGGCCGCCACCGTCAACGGCGCGATTGTGAACCCGGGCGAGACGTTCTCACTCAACGGCTACACCGGCCCCCGCGGCACCGCGCAGGGCTACGTGTCCTCCGGCATCATCTTGAACGGCCGGGCCGACAACGCCGTCGGTGGCGGCATCTCCCAGTTCGCCACCACCTTGTACAACGCCGCGTACTTCGCGGGCATGACCGACGTCGCCCACACCCCGCACTCGTACTACATCTCCCGCTACCCGGCGGGCCGCGAGGCCACGGTGTACGAGGGCGCGATCGACCTGCAGTTCCGCAACGACTCGCCGCACCCGGTGCGCATCGCCACGTCGGTGGGCGGGGGAGAGGTCACCGTTTCCCTGATGGGCGTGAGCACCGTCAGCGTCGAATCCGTCAACGGCGGGCGCTGGGCGTACACGTCGCCGGGCACGGTGAACGCCGCGGGGGCGGGGTGCGTGCCGTCGTCAGGCTCGCAAGGCTTCACCACCTCGGATACGCGCTACGTCTACGACCTTTCCGGCAACCTCATCTCCTCTGAAACCCAGACGACGGTCTACGACCCGGAGCCGGTGGTCACCTGCGGCTAACATTTCGCAGGTCAGGCGCGGTACGCTACCGCCATGGACATGGATACTTGGGAGCCGGTGCTGGGCGCCGGCCCGCTGCTTGGCATTGCGGCGCTGGCTATTGCGCTGATTTTGTTCCTCGTGATTCGGCTGCGGATGCACGCGTTCGTGGCGCTGATCGTCGCGTCGGTGTTCACCGCGATCGCGGCGGGGATCCCTATCGACGGCGTGATGCCCACCCTGATGACCGGCTTTTCCTCCACACTCGGCAACATCGCCCTGCTCGTCGGTTTGGGCGCGATGGTGGGGCGGCTGGTTGAGGCCTCCGGCGGCGCGCAGTCGCTTGCCGACGCCCTCGTGCGCCGCTTCGGCGACGACCGCGCCCCGCTCGCCCTCGGTGTGGCGTCGCTGATCATGGGCTTCCCCATCTTCTTCGACGCGGGCCTCGTGGTGATGCTGCCGGTTATCTTCGCGGTGGCGCGCCGCCTGAACGGCCCGATTCTGGCGTACGGCCTGCCGGCCGCCGGTGCGTTCTCCGTGATGCACGTGTTCGTGCCGCCGCACCCGGGCCCAGTCGCGGCGTCCGACTTCTACGGCGCGGACATGGGCCTGGTGCTCATCTTCGGCCTGCTTATCGCGGTGCCGACGTGGTACGTCTCCGGTTACCTGTGGGGGTTGAAGTGCGGCGAGAAGTTCCCGGAGCGCGTCGCCGACACGCTGCTGGGCGCGAAGGAGGAGGGGCAGGTCACCCAGAAGCAGGCCACCCCGGGCACCGTGATTTCGGTGCTGCTCATCCCGATGGTGCTCATCTTCGGCAACACGGGCGTCAACGCGCTGTCCACCGCGGGCCGCATCGACGGCGACGCGCTGTGGGCCCGCACGCTCACGTTCCTCGGGCAGACCCCGATCGCGCTGCTCATCACCGTGCTCGTGGCGATGGTGGCCGTGGGCTACAACTTGGACGTGCCGCGCGCCGAGGTGCAGGCGCGCATGGAGTCGGCCCTCGGCCCGGTGTGCTCCGTCATCCTGATCACCGGCGCCGGCGGCATGTTCGGCGGGGTGCTGCGCACCTCCGGCATCGGCGACGCGCTTGCGGATTCGATGTCCAACCTGGGCATCCCGGTGCTGCTCGCGGCGTGGCTCATCGCGGCGGCGCTGCGCGTGGCGCAGGGCTCCGCGACGGTGGCGCTGACCACCGCCGCCGCCCTGATGGTGCCGGCGGTGGAGGCGGGCGCCTACTCGCAGGTGCAACTCGCGCTCATCGTGCTGGCCACCGCGGCCGGTTCCGTCATCGCCTCCCACGTCAACGACTCGGGCTTCTGGCTGGTGGGCCGCCTCATGGGCTTAGACGTGGCCACCACCTTGAAGACGTGGACGGTCAACCAGACGCTCATCGCCGTGATCGGCCTGGTGTTGGCGTCGGCGTTCTACGGCGTGACGCTGCTGTTCTAGACACGTATCGGTGGCGGGGTGTGCTCGCCGACGGCGCGGGTCAGCCCCCACACCGTCAGCCGCGCGTAGAGGGGGTCGCGCGGCATGAGCGGGTGCAGCGGCGCGTAGCCGTCGTACCACTTGGCGGAGTCGATGTTCGCCACGTCGGCGCCGTCGACAGGCTCGAGCTCCGACGCGGAGTTCGGGGTGACCACCGTGTCCGCCGGCGAGTACAGCGAGGTGTACACCACCCGCGGGTCCGTGTCGGGGACGCCGGCGCGCTCAAGCACCCATGACGAGCCCGCGAGCTGCTGCACCGCGCCCGGGGCGATAACCGACGCCAGCCGCGGGACGCGCCCCGCCACCTCGCCCAACCAGTCGGCGCGGCCGCTGAAGTCGGTGCCGTGGAAGTTCGCGCCCATCGCCACCACTCGGCGCACCTTCGCGGCGCCGCCGGCGGCGATGTAGAGCTTCGTCATCAGCCCGCCCTGCGAGTGCGCCACAATGTCCACCTGCTCGGCGCCCGTGCGGGACAGCACCTTGTCGACGTTGTCCGCCACGTCCTCGACAATCGCGTCCAAGTCGCCCACGCCGAAAAACCCGGGCGCGAGCATGTCGCCGTAGTCGTAACCCCACACCCAAAAGCCCTCGTTGCGCAGGTGCTCCGCGTTGAGCCGGAAAGCGGCGGTGCGCGAGTTGATGCCGTGGATGTACAGCACGGGAGTGGCGTGGTCGGGTTTGAAATCGCGGTCGTTGAACGGCAGCGCCGGGCGGTTGTTTGCGCCCTGCAGCGCCCCGTACCCGGCCGCGAGGGTCATCAACGCGCTTGCCAACTTCATGCCATTCGAGCATAACGAAGTTGCGGCAGACAAAGCGGTCTACTATGGTGGTGGCCTGGATCAAGATGATCGGCGAAAAAGGCCCCCGGCAAACGTCGATAAGCAACCGCGCCCTGTCGCGCACGGTGCTCCCGGGGGAAGATCCGCCGGCTGGCCACCGCCCGCCGGAAGTGCGATACAAGGAGATACCCATGTTCACCCGGAAAGAAATCGCGGCGTTTCTCAACCCTTACGGTCCCGTGCCCGAAGAGGATGCGACGACGTCGCGCCTACGCGTCGTGGATCGGCACGCATGCCAAATCGTCGGGCGTGGGCACAACACCCACTACCTGCCCGCGCTGCGAGCCGCGAACGGCCCCGCCGACGAGTGGCTGCCCATTGAGGTGCTTGCCCACCACGGCACCCGCCTCACCTTCAACACCCCCGACGGCATTTTCGTCGTGCACCACCACGACCCGGACGCACTCGCCCAAGCCGTGGAATACCACCCCGGCTACCGCATCCTCCGCGGGCCCGAAACCCGCAGCGCAGACGGTTACCTGAGACGATCCGCTCTTCTCGTCTCGTACGAGCCTGTGCGGGAATGCCTCGCCGAGGGCTAGCCGTCCAGGTGGTCGATCGCGTACTGGGCCTGCTCCGGGGTGAACTGCTCGCCGTACTCGCTCACCAGCTGGTCGTAGAGTTCCGCGTCCGACATCGGTGAAAACTCGAGATACTGCTTCGCCGACTTTAAGGCCTGCTCGTTCCAGTCCACCTGAAGGTTGTCCACCGCGTACTGAGCGGCATCGGCGGGAAACTGGTCGGCGTACTCGCTGGTGAGCTGGTCATAGAGCCCCTGGTACGAAAACGCCGAGAACTCGAGGTAGTTTTCCGCCGAGCGCAAAGCGTTGCGGTATTCGCGTGGAACGTCCTCCGCCTTGGAGGACGGCGCCGCGGCCTCTTCGGTGGTCGGTTCCGCCGATGCTTCCTCGCGGGTGGACGACGGCGCCGAGGTCGTTTCGTCCCTCTGGGTTGCAAGCGGCGCCGTGCTGGTGGTCTCGGTCACCCCAACCGGGTCGCTTTCCGAGTCGCCGCCCAAGCACGACGCCATCAGCACCAGCACCGCGAGGACACCGGCCGCGATGCCGCCCCACTTCGCGCAGCCGCCCTTTCCGCCAGATGCGGCATCAATCGATTCGAACGGCTGTGGCTGCGTCTGTGTCTGCGGCGCCGACTGGCCGAAGCCCTGCGACTGAGGCGCGGCGTAGGGGTTGTGCGGGCCGTTCGGGTCCGGGGTTCAGTTAAACCTCTTTCGGGTCGTGCCCCGTGACACGGGGCGGGGAAACAATGCCCCACCAGAAAAGCACCACCCCCAGACACCGCCTGCGCCTAAGCGAACGCCCGTTTGGCCCGCCCTCGCCCCGGGATGCGAAAACGGCCAGGGCAAACACCCTGGCCGAAGCGGAGCCGGCGACGAGAATCGAACTCGCACTCTCAGCTTGGGAAGCTGATGTTCTACCACTAAACTACGCCGGCGCTGGTCGCGTGGACCGCGGATAACTCTAGCACCGCCCCGCCCGCGCCCAAAAAATCGCGGCCTGCACCGCCGCGGCACCGACCCGCCCGCGCCCAAAAGCACCCCGGCGCCCCGCCCGTTACACTGTTGCCCGTGCTGCTTTCAGACCGCGATATCCGCCACGCCATCGAGTCCGAGCGCCTCGTCATCGATCCCCTCGACGCCGCGCTCATCCAGCCCAGCTCCATCGACGTGCGGTTGGACAGCCTGTTCCGCGTGTTTAACAACCAGCGCTACACGCACATTGACCCGAAGCTGGAGCAGCCGGATCTCACCACGCTTGTTGAGGTCCCCGCAGACGAGCCTTTCGTCCTCCACCCGGGCGAGTTCGTCCTCGGTGCCACGCTGGAACGTTTCACGTTGCCCGCGGATCTCGCTGGCCGTCTCGAGGGCAAGTCGAGTCTGGGTCGCCTGGGCCTGCTTACGCACTCCACGGCCGGGTTCATCGACCCGGGGTTTACGGGGCATATCACGCTGGAGCTTTCGAACGTCGCCAATCTGCCCATCACGTTGTGGCCGGGTATGAAGGTCGGCCAACTCGCGTTGTTCGACATGACATCGCCCGCGGAGACGCCGTACGGCTCGTCGGTGCTCGGCTCGAAGTACCAGGGGCAGCGCGGTCCGACGCCGTCGAAGGCGTACTTGAACTTCCAGTAGGGGCAATTGCTTATCGACGTCTCCCTGTACCGTATTTGGTGTTAACCACCCATCCCTCAAGGAGACAGAAATGACGAACCAGAACCCGACCAACACCTGCGGCTGCGGCAACCACGCCGAGAAGCCGGTCGACCCGCAGCGCGCCGAGGTGCGCGAGGAGATCAAGCTGGTGCCCGCCGAGGGCAGCGTTGAGACCACCGGCACCTGCGGCTGCGGCCACGAGGCGGGCCAGTGCTCTTGCGGCCACAACCACGCCGCCGCCAACACCCAGACCACCGCACCGGCGGAGCAGGCAACCGGCGGCTGCTGCGGCGGCCACGCGACCGGCAAGGACAACCACAACGCTGATATCGATGGCGCCGTGCGCACCGTCGACGAGGCCGAGAACCACCGCCCGGGCGCCGCGTGGAACGACGGCAATGTGCCCACCGCCGACGGCGACGCCACCGCGAGCGGCCAGGGCAACAACGACGCGGACAACGTGAACTAGCCCGACGGCACCAAACCTCAACCCCCGGCCCGCCGCCCCCGTGAAAGATTCTTTTAAATTCTTCACGGGGGCATTCGCGACCTGGGACGATGCGAATGCTCTTCAAAATCTTTCACGCAAGCGCGGGATCGAGAGTGGGGTCTAGGGACCACCGGCCGGACCCATGCAGCCCGGCCGCCCCAGCTACCGCGGGCCTAATTGGCTGGCGAAGAACGCGTCGAGCCGGTTGTACATCATCGGCAACGTCATTCGGGTGAACCGGAAGTATCGCCAGCCTTGAACCCCGGTCTCGATGTTGATCAGGGAGTCTTTCTGCATTTGCTCGCGCCCGGCATGGTGCTCGCCGTCGTACATGAGGCCGACCTTGAGGTCGCTTTGCGCGTCGGTAAGCGCGAGGTCAAACGAGGTCACCCACGTGCCACCGTGTTTTACCGGAACTTGTTCTTGCAGTACCAGGCCGTACTTCTCGGCCAGCGCCGCCGCGATGAGGCGCATCTCGGTCTCCTTCGGTGAGTCGGCGAGCTGCGACGACGCGGCCAGGGCCTCGGCGACCCACCGCAGGTCGAGGCGGTTCCGCGCGGCTCGGAGAACGTCGAGGGGGTTGATGTTGAGGTGGGCCTGGGTGGCGTCGAGAAGCTGCACCGCCCGCACGAACCTTGCCTCGCCCACGTCGAGCACCTCCCAGCCGTTGCTACCGCGCCGTACCTCTTGCAGGGCTTGCACGACGGCGAGCCCGGGCGCGACGACCGGCACCCTGGTTCCGCGGCAGGTCACGTGCCACAACTCCGATGGGGGAGTGTCGGCGCGCATCAATTTCGGCCGGGCTGCGGTAGGGCCTTGGGTTCGTCTCACTCTGGAGGAGGTAAGGACCGTGTCGCACCCGTCGACGAAAAACGACAGGCCGTATAGCGCCAGGGCCGCGAATCCGCTGACCGTGTGGCCGGGGTGCTCCAGCGCCCAGGCGGCGGCGCGCAGATGAGCTGGCACCCGATAACAGACCCCCGCCCCGTGGTAGCGCGAACGGTGTTTTGCCAGTTCCCACGGTATTTCCTTCGTGCTGGATACCTCGAATTTGTCGCTTACGCGCAGCCCCCACGCTGGGTCGCCGGGGACGCGCGGCACAAGCAGGTCCGCTCCCGTCACGGGCATGCCGTCGGTCAGCTTCACTTCTCCCATATCGAGTTAGACGCTGACACGCCCGCCGCGGTTCCCTTCGCCCTGCCGATCCGCGCGCCCCACGGCATAATGGCCAGTTATGCGGATGACTGTGATTGGTACTGGTTACCTCGGCGCGACGCATGCGGCGTGCATGGCTGAGCTGGGCCATGAGGTGCTGGGCATCGATGTGGACGAGCGCAAGATCGAGGCGCTCAAGGCGGGCAAGGTCCCTTTCTACGAGCCGGGTTTGCCGGACGTGTTGGAGCGCAACATTGCTTCTCGACGGCTCTCATTTACCACCACCTACGAAGAAGCCGCCCAGTTCGCCAACGTGCATTTCATCGGTGTGGGTACGCCGCAGCAGCGCGGCTCGTACGCGGCTGACACTACGTATGTGGAGGCTGTGATCGATAACCTGGTCCCGCACCTTAAGGGCGACCACCTGATCCTGGGCAAGTCCACCGTCCCGGTGGGCACCGCCGCCGCGCTGCAGGAGCGGGCGAATCGGCTTGCGGCCGACGCTGGCGGTCACGCCAGCGTTGAGATCGCCTGGAACCCGGAGTTCCTCCGCGAGGGCTACGCGGTGAAAGACACCATCGAGCCGGACCGCATCGTCTTGGGCGTGCGTGGCGCAAGCACCACGGAAGGGGAGAGCCGCGCCGAGGCCATCGCCCGCGAGGTCTACGCCACGCCGCTTCAAAACGGCACACCGTTCATCGTCACCGACCTGCAGACCGCAGAGCTGGTGAAGGTTTCCGCCAACGCGTTTTTGGCCACCAAGATCTCCTTCATCAACGCCGTCAGCGAGGTCTGCGAGATCGTCGGCGCGGACGTCACCCAGCTCGCGGACGCCATCGGCTACGACGACCGCATCGGCCGCAAGTTCCTCGGCGCCGGTCTGGGCTTCGGCGGCGGCTGCCTGCCGAAAGACATCCGCGCGTTCATGGCCCGCGCCGGCGAGGTGGGCGCGGACCAGGCGCTGACGTTCCTTCGGGAGGTCGACGCGATCAACATGCGCCGCCGCCAGCGCGTGGTGGACTTGGCCCGCGAGGAGCTGGGCAGCCTGATCGGGCGCAACATCACGGTGCTCGGCGCCGCGTTCAAGCCGAACTCGGATGACGTGCGCGATTCGCCGGCGCTCGCGGTGGCGGGCCAGCTTTCGTTGGCGGGTGCTTCGGTGCGCGTCTACGACCCGCAGGGCATGGACAACGCCGCGAAGGTGTTCCCCACGCTGGATTACGCCAGCTCGCTCGAAGATGCGCTCGCTGGTGCTGAACTCGTCATTCTCGCCACCGAGTGGGACGAGTTTAAGCAGATGGACCCGGTGTGGGCGGCGGAGCTCGTCGATAAGCAATTGCTTATCGACGGCCGCAACGTGCTCGACCCCCCAACCTGGCAGGCGGCAGGGTGGCGGCTGCGGGCGCTCGGGCGCGCTAGTGGCTAACTGGTAACGAACTGACAGGAAAATGTAATAACGCTAGGGTGGTGGATGAACATAATTCTCGCAGCTTGCTTGTTCAGGTAGGTTGCCCTTCTCACCTCGGAGTTCTCATGAGTGTTCACTCCCACGCCACCCGCGCAAACAGCCGTGTCGCCACCCGTGCGATCGGCGCCGCAACCGTCGCCATCCTCGGCCTGACCACCGTGCAGGTGGCCGCCCCCGATTCGACCTTCCTGCCAACCGCCGATGCCGCGACGCGCACGGTTCAGGGCACCACCGTCACCTACGACGATCAGACCCCGGCGTCGGTGCCGTGGAATACCACCGTCAAGCAGAACGTCACCCGCTACGGCACGTTGTACCTGAGCCTGGACGCGGTGGCCGCCGACGGCATAGCCAGGACCGGCACCTACGACCAGTGGGGAAGCCCTGTTCCGCTGACCATCTGGGATCCTGCCAAACCGACGATCTACCGCAATGGGTTTACGTCTGCTGTGCGCCCAGATCCGTTCAGCAATTCCAACAAGATTACGACTCAGCTTGGCGAATGGTCCTACGTCTCCCAAAGCTCCACGTTCCAGGTGACCTGGAACCCGGCCCCGGGCTATATCGGTTACGCTCCGCCGCTGCCGATCCAGATCGACCCGGTGAAGCCCGGCGGGCAGCCGGCGCCGCAGTACGACTACGCCACCACCGGCCTGCCGGGCAAGACCACGTCGCCGCTCGCATCCGCGGGTGCGCTCGGTACGACGCAGACCGCGCAGGCCGGAACAGGGTTCCAAGGTGTCACCGACGGCATCATCTGGGACGGTTACCTGGCCACCTACGCGTTCCAGGTTGACAGGAACGACCCGATCGCGGCGCTGGCCAACCTCACCGACGACCAGTTTGCCACCGACGCAGACGGCAACTACGTCGGCTACGTCACCAACGAGCTGAACACCAGCGAGGGCCGGTACACGATTAACCCGGACTCCGGCGAGGTCACGTTCACCCCGAACAACGACTTCTTCAAAACTGGCGACCCGACCACCAAACAGGCCACCCCGATCCGCGTGATCGTGTCCAACATGACCACGAACACGGACGAGGGCAACGGCCGCGTCATGGCCTACGGCGTCACCCGCCCCGCGCACACGATCAACGCGAACAACCAGTCCTACTCCGAGGTCAACACCACCTACACCCCGACGGTGACCAAGCCGTCGGTGCAGCTCAAGGACGTCGCCGCGCAGAACCAGGTCGGCCGCGCCGTGACACTGCGCCCGAACTACGCGCAGGCTGACGGCGCCCCGGCGATCAACACGGACACCGTTGAGCTGCTGAACCCGGACGGCACGACCGCAGGCAAGACCCTCACCGTCGAAAACGAGGGCACGTGGCAGGTCAACAGCAACGGCACCGTCACCTTCACCCCGCAGGTCGGCTTTATCGGCGACCCGACCCCGGTGCAGTACACGGCGAAGAACACCGTCGGCATCCAGGCGGACTCGGCCACGCTCACCGTCGACTACTTCGTGCCGGACGGTCGCCCGGCAACGACGTTCGGCACCCAGGGCGTGACGCAGAAGTCCACCGACAGGACCACTTCCGAGGGCGACCGCGGACTGACCGCCCAGCAGATGTTCCCGGGTTACCCCACCAACTGGTACAGCTCGTTCACCTACCAGCTTGTCGACCGGAACGGCAACGCAATCGCGCCGAACACCGCGCTCAAGTACGACAACGTTGGCACCTACACCATCGACGCCGCGTCCGGCGAAGTCACCTTCACCCCGGACCCGTTCTTCGTCGGCCCCGCACCGGAGGTCGGCGTGCGCATCGCCAACCTCACCACTGCGAACGGCCAGGAGCGCGGCGCGGACGGCTCCTACCTACCCGTGGTTACCGCCTCGAACGTGTACCTCCAGCCCGCGTTCGCCAACGGCAACGTCGGCGACACGCTCAAGGCCACACCCGAGTACAACAAGATCGACACCGAGAGCATTTCGCTTATCGACGACTCCGGCAAACGCGTCGGCACCACCCTCACCGTCGATGGCCAGGGCACCTGGACCGTCGATCTTGCGACCGGTGAGTTCTCCTTCACCCCGGTTGCGGGCTTTTTGGGCAACCCGGCACCGGTGAAGTACACCGCGCGGAGTGTCGACGGTATCGCGGCCCGCGAGCCGTCCACCGTCACGGTTACCTACAACCCGCTGGTCACCCGTACCGCCACCACCATCGGCGGCCCGACCCAAACCCAAAAGTCGACCGACCTGAACTCCCCGGGCGACGCCGGCAAGACCACCGCGGAGCTCTTCCCGGGCCTGCCCGAGGCTTGGTTCAACGCGCCGGTGCAGTTCAAGCTCGTGGACGGCACCAACCTCGTCGACACCCTCACCGTCGATGGCGAGGGCATCTACACCATCGATCCCGCCACCGGCGTGGTCTCGTTCACCCCGGACGCCGGGTTCCTTGGCGGGGAGCCCTCGAAACAGGCGGGCGGGGTGAAGATTCAGGCCATCAACACCACTGCCAACGGCACGAAGGTCAACTCGACGCTCATTGCGCAGTACATCCCGACCGTCGAAGACCGCACCTACACGTTGCCGTCCGCGACCAGCTCGGCGCCGCTCGGCCAGCCGGGTAAGGCGACGCCCGATTACGGCACCACCATCGACCCGACGAGCGTGCAGCTTCTCGACGCTGCCGGCAACCCCGTCGGCAAGACGCTGGACATCCCGGGACAAGGCACCTGGACCGTCGACCCAACGACGGGCGAATTCACCTTCACGCCGGTGCCGGGCTTCGTCGGCACGCCGGTGAGCGTGCTCTACACCGCCGCGGCCACCAACGGCGGCACGGTGACCGACACCGGTGGTGTGACCATCACCTACCCGGCGGCCATCACGGTCCCCGCCACCACCGTCGGCCCGCAGGGCACCGCCCAGAACAGCTTCGACAAGGGCGCGAACGACACCGGCCGCACCCCTGCCGAGATGTTCCCGAACCTGCCGACAGATTGGTACGGCAAGGACAACAGCCCGGTGAAGTTCCAGCTTGTGGGCGCAACCGGCAACGTGCTCACCGTCGACGGCGTGGGCACCTACACCATCGACCCGGTCAAGGGCACCGTGAAGTTCGAGCCGGAGAAGGGCTTCACAGGCCAGGCCCCGGCAGTGGAGATCCAGACCGTCGGCCTCAGGGACGCCAGCGGCCAGCCAGCCGAGATGACCAGCACCTACCAGCCGTTCGTCGTGCCGGTGCGCGTCGAGATCCCGTCCGACTACGCCAAGGCCACCCGCATTGGCCAGCCGGTGGAGGTCACGCCCGAGTACCTCGACAAGACTGTCGACACGAGCACGATCCGGATCATCGCGCCGCAAGGCAGCACGCTCTCCCCGGACGGCAAGACGCTGGTTGTGCCAGGCGAGGGCACATGGACCGTCGATACGCAAGGCAACTTCACCTTCACTCCGCAGGGACCTGACGGTGAGGGCGGCGCGTTTGTGGGCAGCCCGACCCCCATCGACTACACCGCCACCAACTTCGACGGTATCCCTGCACAGGTGCCCGGCCAGATCTCGGCGTTCTACCCCACGCCGGATCCGATTTCGGCTGTTACGACCAATCTGCAGGGCGTGACGCAGCACTCCGACGACAAGAACCGCCAAGACCAGGGTCTCACTGCGAAGGAGCTGTTCCCGAACATCGCCCAGGCCACGTGGTGGGACCAGGCAGTCTTCGGACTCTTCGCCCCGGACGGCACCCCGGCGGAGAACAACACCCTCACCGTCGCGGGCGAGGGCACGTACACCATCAACCCGGCAACCGGCCAGGTCACGTTCACCCCGGACCCGGCGTTCGTCGGCACGGCGCAGTCGGTGGGCATCGGGATCGTGAACGCGCAGGGCACGCCGACGGCGAAGTACACCGCCGTCGTTGAGCCGGTGGATGTGCACCTTTACGACGCCTGCGTGCTCGGCAACCTCGGCAGCCCCCTGAAGGTCACGCCGAGGTACCTGGACACGGTCGATAAGTCCACGGTGGAGTTCGTCGGTGCCGACGGGAAACCCGCAGGCAAGGAACTCGAGGTCGACGGGCAGGGCACCTGGACCGTCGATAACAACGGCACGTTCACCTTCACCCCGGTAGACGGCTTCTACGGCACGCCGACCCCGGTGAACTACACCGCGAAGAACACCAACGGCGTGCAGTCCACCGACACCGGCACGGTCTCCGGCGACTACCGCTCGCCGAGGACGTCTCCGTCGATAAGCACTGGCGATGTGAACCAGACGCAGACCTCGAAGACCGGCGCGGAAATGTTCCCGTCGTTCCCGAGCGCCTGGACCATCACGTACTCGCTGCCGGGTGCGACGGACAACAAGATTGAGACCGCTGAGGGCACGTTCCAGATTGATCCGGCGACGGGCGTGGTCACCTTCACCCCGGCGAAGGACTTCAGCGGCACCCCGGACCCGGTGACCGTGCAGGCCACCACCGCGACGGGTGCTACCGAGACCACCACGTACCAGGTGTCGGTGACGGGTAGGACCACGACAACTGCTACGACGAGCGTGTCGACCACCGCGACCGCAACCGCGACCGAAACGCAGCGCTTCACCGACGTGGTCACCGCCACCAACCCGGTGGAAACCATCACCGCCACCGCGGATCCGGTGACGGTAACCCCGCCGACGGTAACAGTGAGCCCGGAACCTGTCGTCACGACCGTCACCCAGACACAGGAGCCGCAGACGGTCACACTCACCCCGGCGCCGGTCACGGTCACGCACGACCCGATCACCACTGCGGTCACCGTCCCGGGCGAGCCCACCGCAGTCACCACGACGCTCACCATCAGCCCGGAGCCGAAGACGGTCACCCCGGAGCCGATCACCTCGACCATTCCGGGCGGCACCGAGACCATTGCCGTCACGGTCACCCCGGCGCCGGTCACGGTGACGCAGGATCCGATTACGGTCACACCGGACCCGGTCACGATCACCCGCGAATCCACGGTCACCCACACCGCGCCGGGCGGCAGCACCGTCGAATTCACCGCCGGTCGTGCGCGGTTCGACAGCATCCAAGGCACCGTGGTGCAGGTGGTGGTGGGGGATGGTTCCGTCGATAAGCAATCGCTCAAATTCCGCCCCGTTCCGGGCGCATCGCTTAGCGACGACTCCCGCACCCTCACCATCCCGACCCAAGGCACCTGGACCATCCACGAGGACGGCCACGTCACCTTCGTGCCGGAGCCGAACTTCGTCGGCGAGCTGACGGAGGTGCAGATCGACTACGCCCGCACCGACGGGGCCAAGGTGGATGGGCCGTACCTGATCTCGGGCAGCTACCGCCCGGCGCAGGTCGCCCCGACCCCGGGCACTGTCACGGCAACGGAGACGGTGACAGCGCCTGCAACCACCACGACCGCTGCGGCCGGTTCCTCCGGCAACGAGGCCATCCAGCGTTGCGTGGCCAACGCGGTGCGCTCGCCGATCCTGTGGGCGCTCCCGATCGGTCTGCTCGCGTACGTGGGCGGCAAGGTTGCGCAGCCGTACGTCGGGCAGTTCCAGGCGCAGATCGACGCCATGAACCGCGAGATTCACGAGCACATCCGCCGCAACACCCCGGACCTCGGTATTGGTGGCGGTGGGCGTCACGACGACCTGTGCCGGGAGATCCGCCAGCAGATCGACGCCGTGAACCGGCAGTTCGCCCAGGTTGCGAACCGCCCGGAGGTGCAGACGGCTGGCAAGGTACTCGGCGGCATGGTGGCGCTCGTTGCCCTGTCGGCCGTGATGTACGACTGGTGCACCGCCGAGCCGGGCAAGGCAGTCACCTCAATCGACTTCGAGAACGGGTCGTCCGCCAAAGACAAATCCAGCGTCACCCGCTACGGGTCGGGTAGTTCGAACGGCCAGTAACAGAAGTCCAGGAGGCTGCAGACAACGCGAGTCGTCTGCAGCCTCTTGCGCTCCACCAGACCTCGATTTTGTACATTGACATTCACCCTGGGGAGAGCTCCGCGCCCCATACGCTTGTGATGGTTACGGGGTTACAACCTGACGGATTTTGGCTGCGGTGCTAGGGTCCGTCGCTTTTTCCAGTTGGTTCAGGACTGTTTCTTCATCCTTGGAGGCACTGAGCTCAATACAGAGATGATGCGCTTCCCGGAATTTCCCTGGAAAGTCCGTCAAAAGCCGGTCGATCATAACCGAGGGCTGAATGAGCTCGATGCCGTGGTGCCTCATCCAATCAGCGGGAAAATCTTTCGTGTTGTTGGTGAGCAATATGTCCGCGTCCGTCGCGAGCGCAGCCGCGAGTACATGGCGATCCTTCGGATGAACCTCCACTTCGTGCGGAAGAACTATTTTGGTGGGGCCTTTGAGCATCGCATCAGGGAGGAACTCTTTCATGAGCTCTTCTAGACGGCGTGTAGAGGTTTCATCGAGACCGATGAAGATACGGAGATTTCGTGACATCTCGTCCAGAACCTCTTGGCTCCATCGAAGATCCAGCGCTCCCATGTGAGCGCTGTAGAGAAAATAGTCTCGGAGCACACGTGAGAAAAGAATGTTGGCATCGGTGAATACGACCGGCACTCTTTGTCGCGGGTTCCCGCTACTCAGTGAATCCGATCTCATTTGAGAAATCCGCAAGTTTCCGAGCTACATGCTCTCGGCGCTCGAACTCTGAATCCGCACTTTCAAGTACTTGGAGAATAGTTTCCGCCTCGTGATGGGAAAGTACAACCTCGGCGGACGAGGATCGCGCCGCTTCGCGCATGGCCTGACGGAGGGTTCGCGCGTTATCGCGGAACGCCTCGCTCGGCACTGGCACAGAAGTCATACCCGCAGGATACATCCTCAAATCGGTCGCCGGAACCTAGTGCTGGTGGTAGTCCACCAGGAAGTTCCCCAGCCGCTCGATGGCGTTCTCCAGCTGCGAGCGCCACGGCAGGAACACCACGCGGAAGTGGTCCGGGGTGGGGTAGTTGAAGCCCGTGCCCTGCACCATGAGGATCTTCTCGGCCTTCAGCAGGTCGAGCATGAAGCGCTCGTCGTCGTAGATCTGGTACATCTCGGTGTCGATCTTGGGGAAGCAGTACATCGCGCCCTTCGGCTCCACCACCGAGATGCCGGGGATTTCGCGAAGCTTATCGACGGCAGCGTTGCGCTGGTTCAGCAACCTTCCACCTTCGCCGGTGAGCTGGTAGATCGACTGCCGCCCGCCAAGCGCGACCTGGATGGCGTGCTGGCCCGGCACGTTCGCGCACAGGCGGGTGCCCGAGAGCAGGTCGAGGCCCTCGATGAACCCTGTGGCGCGGCGGCGGGGACCTGTGATGATCATCCAGCCGGCGCGGTAGCCGCACACGCGGTACGCCTTCGACAGCCCGTTGAACGTCACCGTGACCAGGTCTGGGGCGACTTCGGCCATGGAGATGTGTTTCGCGCCGTCGTAAAGCACGCGGTCGTAGATCTCGTCGGCGAGCACCATCAGTTCGTGCTCGCGCGCGATGTCCGCGATGCCCTCGAGCACCTCGCGCGAGTACACCGCGCCGGTGGGGTTGTTCGGGTTGATCACCACGATCGCCTTGGTGCGCGGCGTGACCTTGGAGCGGATGTCCTCGAGCGACGGGTTCCAATCGTCCTCCTCGTCGCAGAGGTAGTGCACCACTTTGCCGCCGGCGAGGGTGGATGCGGCGGTCCACAGCGGATAGTCGGGGGTGGGGATGAGGATCTCGTCGCCGTCGTTAAGCAAGGCCTGCGTGACCATGGAGATAAGCTCGCTGACGCCGTTGCCCAAGTAGACATCGTCGATGTCGAACGGCGGGAAGGCGTCGATCTCCTCGTAGCGCGTGACCACCGCGCGGCGTGCGGACGTGATGCCCTTCGACGTGGAGTAGCCCTGCGAGGTGGGCAGGTTGGCGATCATGTCGCGCATGATCACGTCCGGCGCCTCGAAGCCGAAGATGGCCGGGTTGCCGGTGTTCAGCTTCAGGATGGTGTGTCCGTCGCGCTCCATCTTCTCGGCGGTGGCGGTCACGGGCCCGCGGATGTCGTAGAAGACGTTCTTGAGCTTGGTTGCCTGATCGAAGTGCCGGTGCTTATCGCTCATGCACCTAGAGGTTACTGCTTTTTGAAGCGGTTCATGGTCTGTTGCGCCACATCGAGGGCGTCGGTGGTGAGTTGGTTGAACTGGTCCTTGCGTTGCGCCTTCATCAGTGCCTGTTGCTGCGCTTTCGCGGTTTCGATTTCCAGCTGGCGCGCCTTGACCTCCTGGCGGCGCTGCATCTCCAGCTGGCGCAGCGACGGCGTGTACCAGGAGTCGGGCCCGATTTTCATCACGTACAGCAGCACGAACAGGGTGGGGATGAGTAGCAGCGACAGGACGGGCGCGACCGTCAAATTCATCGCGCTTGTAATCCCCACCAGCCCGAACGCGCCGATGGTGCCTAGCCAGAAGGTGCCCGCGCGCATCCGTTGCCCGGAGCGCCGCGCCTGCATGATTTCGGCTTGGGAGTACAGCACCGCCTCATTGGGCACTTGCTTATCGACGGCTCCCGCCCCCACACCCCGCGGCCCAACCTCCACCGGCGGCAGATCGTCCAGCACGTCGGCGAGGTCGCCGAGGTACTGGGCCTCAGCGACGGCGGCGCAGCGCTGGTCGAACTCCTCCATGGTGAGCCGACCCTCGCCGAGGGCGCGGCCGAGGGTGTCCATGGCCTCCATGCGTTCCTGGTCGCCGATTCTGTAGTTGCCGTATGGGGTGCTCACGGTTGCTCATTGTACTGGGATGGGTGCCGCCCGCCGTGGCGGTTCGGAGGTTGCCCGGTGGCCGCCCCGTCTCGCGCGCAAATGCCCGCCAAGAAATGCCCGTCAACCGAGTGGTGCGCCCCGCGGAGGGGGAGGTTACTCGACTGACGGGCATCTCTTGGCGGGCATTTGGGGACACAGCGGGTTGTGGCCGCCACCGCGCCGCCGCCGCACCGCCGCCGCACCGCCGCCGCACCGCCCCCTAGTGCCAGCGCGCGTCGGCGCCGAGGGTGCGGTCCTCGAAGCGCTGCTTGGCGGTGTCGTAGTCCTCCTCCGGCAGCTGGTAGAAGTACACGCGCGGCAGCACAGCTTCGACCTTGTCCAGGTACGTGGTCACGAACTCGGCTACGTCGTCACGCTCCGCGGAGTCCTTGTTCACGTAGAGGAACAGGGGGCGGGCGAGCGGGTAGTTGCCGCTCTTGGTCTCCTCGGCGGTGGGGGCGATGCCGTCGACCAGCACGTTGTCGATCTTGTCGCGCACCTCGCCCTCGGTGGCCAGGTAGTTACCGATGCCCATGAAGGAAAGCGCGTTCACATCGTCGGCGACCCAGGCGGAGAGCTCCTGGATGTCGTCGGTGGCGTCGTAGTCCTCGCGGATCTCGTCGCCGCCGAGCACCAGCTCTTCGAACACGCCGAGGGTGCCGGAGCCAGACGGGCGGCCGTAGAGGGTGATCTCCTCGTCGGGCCACGCCGGGTCGATGTCGGACCACTTGGTTACGGCAGAGTCGGCCGCCCAGATGTCGTGCAGCTGCTGGATGGTCAGGTCCTGGGCCCAGTCGTTGTCGCGGTGCTTGACAATCGTGATGGCGTCCAGCGCGATCGGCAGCTCCACGAACTCGACGCCGTTTTCGGCGCACTGCTTCTGGAAGTCCACCGGGGCACCCGCGCCCGGGATAGCTACGGACGCGTCGTTGATGTCGGCGTCGCCGTCGCAGAACTTTGCGAAGCCGTCGGTGGAGCCGATGGCCTCGACGTTCACGTTGAAGTCGTAGCGGTCCGCCATGTAGGACGTGATCGGCTCAACGGTTGCGGAGCCGGTGACCTGGATGGCGTCCTCGCCCGGTGTGTTCTCGTTCGAGCAGCCCGCGGCGAACAGGGTCACGGCGGCCAGCGCCGCAGCAGTCAATCGTTTACGCATGGTTCTTGCCTTCCCGCATCTCGGCGCGGAATTCGCGCAGCAGCTGGAACAGGTTCTTCCAGGAACCCTTGCTGTTCGCCCAGTATTCGGGGAAGTGCTCCAGCTCGGCTTCCTGCTCAGGGGTCACGTTCGGGTTGATCTTCTTGTGCTTTTGCTTATCGACGGCCGCCTGACCTTCGTCCACGGAATCGTCGTTAAGCTGCTGCTTCTTGCGTCCCCTTGCCTCGAGTTCGGTGCGTAGCTCGTCGGCGGCTTCCTCGAGCTCGTTGAGCAGGGCCTTGAGCGCCTCGTCCGGTGCCTCGGCGTGGATGAGGTCCTGGGCGAGCGGGGAGAGATCTGGGGTCTCGTTCGTGGGGTTTGTCGGGTTGTTCACGGTGGCTCCTTAGGAAACGGCGTTGGAGATGAACACGGCGAGGATCGGGATGATGAAGAACACGCCGCCGATCCAGGCGAAGACGTACATCTTGTTCTTCACAGCGAGGCCAGCGAGCCAGTCGGAGCCGGCGGGCGGCAGCTTGCGCAGGAACGGGACGCCGAGGATGAGAATCGCGGCGAAGGTGTTGAAGAGTGCGTGCACGAGCGCACCGGCCATGGCGGCTTCGGCTTCGGCGCCGGAGGCGGAGAACGCAGCGATCAGGCCGGTGAAGGTGGTACCGATGTTCGCGCCCACAACGAACGGGAACAGCGTGCGGACCTCGAACTTGCCGGACGCCGCCAGCGGCACCGTGAGCGCGGTCGTGGTGGAAGACGACTGCACCAGCGTGGTGATCAGCGCACCGGAGAGCACGCCGATAAACGCGTTCTTGCCCAGCGCGGCGTACAGGATGTCCTGCGCCTTGCCCACGAGCAGGGCGTTGAGGATGTTGCCGATGAACTGGATGGATAAAAGGATCAGCGCGATACCCACGACGGACAGGATGATGCCGCCCCACACGTCGCCGAGCGGCTCAACCAAGCTGCTGGCCAAACCGACGAGTGGCTCGGTGATCATGTCGATGAAGTCGCCGACCGCCTCGAACGCGCCCGAGACAGCGCCCTCGCCCTGGCCGGAGAGCGACGGCGCGATGGCGGTCGCGGTCTTGCCCAGGAAGCCGGTGATCATCTCCAGCGGGAAGAAGATCAGGATGGCGATGAGGTTGAAGAAGTCGTGCACGGTGGCCATGGAGAAACCGCGCTGGAACTGCTTCTTGTTGCCAGCCAGGCCAAGTGCGACCAGGGTGGAGGTGACCGAGGTACCCATGTTGGCGCCGAACAGCATCGGGATAGCGATGTTCAGGGGCAGGCCACCGGCGATCATGCCCACCACGATCGACGTGGTGGTCGACGACGACTGAATAATCGCCGTGGTGACGATACCGATCGCCAGGCCCACGAACGGGTTCTCGGCGAAGGAGAACAGCTCCTCGGCCTGGTCGCCGGCGATCAGCTTGAAGCCGTCGCCGATCATGCCCACACCGTTGAGCAGCAGCCAGATGCCGAGGAACACGGCAATCCAGTTCGCTACCTGCTTCGCGGTGCCTTCGAAGGGGAGGAACCCGAGGGGGTCCTTGCGCTCGTCGTCGCCGTCGACGTCGTCGTCTTCCAGGTTGGACGTATCACCCAGGTTCGGGTCGGACTTGCCGGAGTTCTTCTCGTGCGTCTTCACGGCGGTGCTGCCGCCGTCAGGGCTGACGCTCTTATTCTCTTTACTCATCTGCTCCCCATCGTTTGCTGGTGGTCGTCACGAGTGCCGCCGCAACCGCGGTCGCGCCGGACACAGGTATTCCCAACCGTACGGGTGCGGTGTTGTTGGCGGGTGACGCGAAGATGAACGTTGGGAAAACTTGTGAGCAGTTTTGGGAAATCTTGGCAAATTCCGGGAACCGGTGCCGCCCCGCGAGCGTCCAAGCACATATGGGGACAAAGTTGGACAGGGAAAACGCGTCCGCGCTTGCGGCGTGGGAGGAACGTAAAGCCGAGCTGCGGGGGTTGATCGTGGATACGCGGACGCTCACCCGCGCCGGGCTTTTGGCGGTGACGGAGCGCGCGGCCGAGTACGTCGAGCTCGACCCGGTGATTTTCTTTCCGAGGGAGAACTGGGCGGCGCTCAAGTACCACGAACGGCGGTGGCTCGAAGTCGAAGCGGCCGCGAGGAGTAGCCGCGGTGCCGTCCTGGTCGGGCGGTCCGCGGCGCGGAAACTCGGGATGTGGGTTGTGAGCCGGACGGCGGAGGCCGTGGAGTTGACGTTGCCGTCGAGAAGCAATTCGCCCCGGCGCACCAAGAGCCGCGGATTCACGTTCCGCTACTCCGAGGTGTCGGCCGACGAGCTGCTCACCTACGAGGGGCACCGGGTGACCGACCCGGTCCGCACATTCATCGACATCGCGCGCTACCACGGCTTCGTCGAAGGCCTCATCGCCGCGGATTACCTCATGCGGCGCGGCAAGACGCGCGGGGAAATCGAGCGGGGGATTCGGCGGATGGGAAGGTGCAAAGGCTTAGCGACGGCCCGCCGCTGCCTCCACCACACCATCCCCACGTCCCAGTCCCCGTACGAATCCTTCGTGCGCGCGCTTCTCATCGAGGCCGGCATCGGCCCCGTTGCCGCGCAGTTCCAGGTCGACGGGTGGTTCGTTGACCTGTGCGTCGACGGGTGGCTGCTCATCGAGATCGACGGCGAGCTGAAGTACGAAGGCCCCGACGGGGAGGCCGCGTGGCGCGCCGAGAAGGACCGCGAGAAGCGGATAAGCAACAAAGGGTTCAAGTTCCTGCGCTTTTCGCCGGAGTTCATCCGGAAGCACCCCGACCTCGTTGTTCAGGAGGTGCGCGATGCGTTGGCGTCGCGGGACCTGCTCATCCGCCGGATGGGGTAGACGGCGCCGGAGCGATGAGTTGTTCCCGGAAACCGCAAATGCCCGCCAAGAGATGCCCGCCAAGAGATGCCCGTCAGCCTGGTGGATTCTTCCGGGGGAACTCCGCTACACGGTTGACGGGCATCTCTTGGCGGGCATGTGGGTTCAACGGCGGCGGAAACCAGGCGGAAACCAGGCGGGAACCCCCTAATCCTCCGCGAACTGCGACTGCTGCAGCTCCCAGTACGCCCCGCGCCGCGATAGCAGCTCCGCGTGCGACCCCTGTTCCACGATCGCACCGTCGCGCATGACGAGGATCAGGTCGGCGTCGCGGATCGTCGACAAGCGGTGCGCGATAACGAACGATGTGCGGGACGAACGCAGCGCCTTCATCGCCTCCTGCACCAGCACCTCGGTCCTCGTATCAACGGACGAGGTCGCCTCGTCGAGAATCAGCAGCGTCGGCTGCGCCAGAAACGCCCGCGCGATGGTGATCAGCTGGCGCTCACCCGCGGACAACGAGCCGCCGTCCTGGTCCACCACCGTGTCGTAGCCGTCGGGAAGAGAGCGCACGAAGCGGTCCACGTAAGTCGCGCGCGCCGCCTCCAGCACCTCCTCATCGGTGGCGTCGAGGCGGCCGTAGCGGATGTTGTCCATGATTGTGCCCTTGAACAGCACCGCATCCTGCAGCACCATGCCGACGTAGGAGCGCAGCTCGGTGCGCGGGATGCGGCGGATGTCGGTGCCGTCGAGAAGAATTGCTCCGCCGTCCACCTCGTAGAACCGCATGATCAGGTTCACCAGCGTCGTCTTGCCCGCGCCCGTCGGCCCCACGATCGCGGCGGTCTGCCCGGGCGCGACGCGCAGGTTCAGCTCTTCGATGAGCGGGTCGTTGCCGTAGGAGAAGTCCACGTCGCGGAATTCGACCTCCCCGCGCACATTGCTTATCGACGAACCCCCGGCTTCCTCTTCCTCTTCCCCCGCGTCAAGCAGCTCGAAGATGCGCTCCGCGGACGCGACGCCGGACTGGAGCATCTGCATCATCCCCGCCAGCTCGCCGAGCGGCTGGTTGAACTGGCGGGAGTACTGGATGAACGCGGTGGCGTCGCCGAGTGTGAGCCTGCCCGAGGCCACCTTCACCCCGCCGAGCACCGCGATGACCACGTAAGACAGGTAGGAGATGAACTGCATGATCGGCTGCATCGAGTTGGAGAGGAATTGCGCCTTCTGTGCGGCGTGTGCCAGCTCGTTGTTGCGCCGGTCGAACTCCTCGCGCATCTGGTCGGTGCGCCCGAAGATGACGGCGACGTCGTGGCCGGAGAACGCCTCCTCCACGTGGCCGTTGACGTCGCCGGTGGCCTTCCACTGCGTGCGGAACTGCTTCTGCGAGCGCGTGCCGATCAGCCCCACCACCACACCCGTGAGTGGAATGGCCAGCAGCGCCACCAGCGCCAGCTGCGGGGAAATAGCGAACATCATCGCGATGATGCCCACCAAGGTGAGCACCGCGTTGAACAGCGATCCCAGCGATTGCTGCAGGGCCTGCTGCACGTTGTCCATGTCGTTGGTGGTGCGGCTCATCACGTCCCCGCGCTGGCGGGTGTCGAAGTAGGAAAGCGGCAGGCGGTGCAGCTTGCGTTCCACGTCCTGGCGCAGGCCGAACACCACGCGCATGGTCAGCCGGTTGAGCACCGCACCTTGTGCCCACATGAACAGCGAGGACACGAGGTACAGTCCCAGCACCAGCCCGATCAGCTGGCCCAGACGCGTGAAGTCGATGCCGCTGCCGGGGTTGAGGTCCATCGCGGCGGCCATGTCGGCGAAGCGGTCCTCGCCGGCGGCGCGCAGCCCCTCCACGGCCTGCTCCTTGGTCACACCGGGCGGCATCTGCTTCGACACCACGCCGGAGAAGATCACGTCCATCGCGCGGCCCATCACGCGCGGCGCCCAAACACTCAGGACGACCGCCCCGATGTTCATGACCAAAACCGCCAGCAGCGCCAGCTTGTAGGGTGCGAGCAGCCCGAGCAGCCGCTTCGCGCTCGGCCAGAAGTGCTTGGCTTTGCGCGGGGCCTTGCTGGAGTAGTCGTCGCCGGCCATCTTCTCTTCGTATTCAGCCAGCTGGGCTTCGTTCAGCTCGGTTTCGTGCCGATTCGACTCGCTCACGCGTCCACCGCCTCCTGGCTGCGCGCGATTTCGCGGTAGGTGCCGCAGGTTTCCATCAGTTCCTCGTGCGTGCCGCGGCCCACGATCTCCCCGGCCTCCAGCACGATGATCTGGTCCGCGTTTTCAATGCTGGCCACCCGCTGGGCTACGAGGATCTTCGTCATGGGCAATCGGTCCAGCTCCTCTTGTAAGGCGGCGCCGGTGAGGGCGTCGAGGGCGGACAGGGAGTCGTCGAGAAGCAAAATGCTCGGATTGGCGGCGACGGCGCGCGCGATGCATAGCCGCTGCCTCTGGCCGCCGGAGACGTTCGTGCCACCTTGGCTGATGGGCATGTCAAGCTTCTCGACGAAGCCCGCCTGCGCAATGCGCAGCGCCTCCCAGAGCTGCGCGTCGGTGGCATCCGGGTTGGCCACGCGCAGGTTCGAGGCGACGGTGCCGGAGAAGAGCCAGGGTTTCTGCGGTGCCATTGAGACGCGCCCGCCTGTGGCGACGGTGCCTGAGGTGGGGGAGTACAGGCCCGGGATGAGGCCCATGAGCGTGGATTTGCCGCTGCCCGTCGAGCCGATGATGGCCGTGGTGGTGCCGGGTTCGGCGGTAAACGAGATGTGCTTGAGCACCGGCTCGGCCGCGCCGGGGTATTGGTAGGTGACATCGTCGAAGATCACGGTGCCGTCGGCCGCGTTTGCTGTATTTGCGGCCTCCCTCGGGCGGTGTTCCAGCACCTCCTCGACGCGGCGGGCGCACACGATCGCGCGCGGGAGCATCATGAGCATGAACACGCCCATCATCACCGCCATCAGGATCTGCATTAAATACTGCATGAACGCGGTGAGTGCGCCGACGTTAATCAACCCCTCGTCCACGCGGTGGCCGCCGAACCAGAGCACGGCCGCGGTGGCGAGGTTCAGGATGAGCATGATCACCGGGAACATGGTGACGAAGATGCGGCCGATGTTCAGCGACAGCTTGGTCAAATTGTGGTTGGCCTCGGTGAAGCGCGCGGTTTCGTGGTCCTCCCTGGTGAAGGCGCGGACCACCCGGATCCCGGCGATCTGCTCGCGGAGGATGCCGTTGATGGTGTCCAAACGGGTCTGCATCTGGCGGAACATTGGCATGAGCACTACGGCGATGATCGTGACCACCACCGCAAGCGTCACCACAGCGGCGATGACCAGCCAGGACATGCCCGGATCCTGGCGCAGCGCCATGATCACGCCGCCGATCGCCATGATCGGGGCGGCGACCATGAAGTTCAGCGTGAGCAGGAAGGTCATCTGGATCTGTTGCACGTCGTTGGTGCCGCGCGTGACCAGGGTGGCCGCCCCGAAGTGGCCCATGTCCTCCGCGTTGAAGCCTGTGACGTGGTCAAACACCGCCTTGCGGATGTCGCGCCCCGTGAACATACCCGCCCTCGACGCGAACCACACCGCCACGACCGCTGTGAGGACCTGCGCGAACGCAACCACGAGCATCACCCGGCCCGTGCGCCAGATGTACGGGACGTCGCCTTGGGCCACGCCGTTGTCGATGATGTCCGCGTTCAAATCCGGCAAGTACAGCGTCGCCAGAGTGGTGATCAGCTGCAACGCGAGCACCGCAGCAATGAGGCCCGCGTACGGCTTGGCGTACCGGCCGATAATTCTCACTAAATCCACCGGGTCATCATAGACCGGGGTTTGGGGGTGGTCGGATGGCCGGTTTCGGGGCAACTCTCCGCGGGCGACTGCAGAAGATTACAGTGCTCGACACCCCCGACATGTCGATTTTTCCTGAAAAAATCGACACGTCGCGCCGACGTGTTTATTCTTTCGACATGTCAGACGTGCCATCCCCAGATCCGGCCCGGACCTTCGACCCGGCAGTCCCTTATAACGATCTGCCGCCGCTTCCCCCGGCCCAGGAGCTCGAAACGGCGAGAGTGTTGAAAGCGGTCATCGAGGCCCGGAGTGAGCTGGCGGCACTGAACACCGCGTGCAGATTGATCCCCAATCCCGAGATCATCACGTCCACCATCCCGTTGCGTGAAGCGCAGGCCTCAACCGAGATCGAAAACATCGTCACCACGAACGATGAACTGTTCCGCGCGGAATGGAGTGTGGACCTAGAACCATCTCCCGCCACCAAAGAGGCCCTGCGTTATCGCGACGCACTTCACCAGGGAGTGGAGATGCTCAAGCACCGTCCTGTCTCGGAGAAAGTTGCGGTGGAAATTTGTTCTACCTTGCAGGGCGGTCACGCGGCACTGCGGTCGACACCAGGCACCTACATCGGTGACCCTCACCGAAACACCCGGATCTATACCCCGCCGGAAGGGCTTGAGGTTATCCAGCGGCATCTTTCAGCGTGGGAGCGCTTCCTCTATTCCGACCACGGGCTCGATCCGCTCGTGCTCATGGCAGCGGCCCACTACCAGTTCGAAGCGATCCATCCGTTCTACGACGGTAACGGTCGCACTGGCCGAATTTTGAACATCCTTCTCCTGCTCCAGGAAGAGGTGTTGTCGCTGCCAGTGCTGTATTTGTCCGGTTACATCGTGGACAACAAGGATGAGTACTATCGCCTCCTCAACGCGGTCACCGCACACGGCGAATGGGAAGACTGGGTGCTTTTCATGGTGCGGGCAGTCGCCACGTCGGCCAGGAGCACATCGTTGCTTATCGACGACCTCCGGCACCTCCAAGACACCACCACCAAACGCGTCCGAGAGCTGGGTATCGCCCCCGCCGCCGAATTGACGGAACTTTTGTTCATTCAGCCTTACGTCCGGATCAGCGACGTGATCGACCGTGGTTTGGCCAAGCGGCAGACCGCGTCCGGCTGGCTTGCTGCGTTGGTGGAGGCGCACATCCTCGACGAATGGAGGGTTGGCCGGTCGAAGGTGTTCCTGAACACCGCGGCGCTAGAAATTCTGACGCGCCGCTGACCCCGAACCACCTCCCCTTACAGTGCCCGGCACCCCCGACATGTCGATTTTTCTTGAAAAAATCGACACGTCGCGCGGACATGTCGATTTGGTGTACATGTCGGGCTCGAACCCCCGGGCCCTAAACCCGGCCTAGCTCAGGCGGGACGCCTCGACCATGTCCTCCCACTCCACGATCTTTTTGCGCTCGCGCGGGTGGTCGGCGTCGCCGGCGCCGAGGTTGCGCTCCGCCTCGTCGAGCTTGTACCAGCCGTCCCAGGAGGTCACCTCGACGCCGCGGCCGCGCAGCAGCTCCAGGATCGCGTCCGGGTCCTCGTGCACCGGCGCGGTGAGACGGCCGGCCAGAGCGTCGGCGACCAGCATGTCCGTAGTCTCCTTCGCGTCCGACTTGGTGTTGCCGATCAGGCCGATGGGGCCGCGCTTGATCCAGCCGGTGGTGTAAAGGTCGGGGACGATTTCGGAGGACCCGGCCTCGACAAGCACGTGGCCGCCGTCGTTCGGGATCACGTGGCGCTCGAAGTCGAAGGGCACGCCCTCGGTCGGCTCGGAGCGGTAGCCCACTGCGTGGTAGACCTGCTGCACCGGCCAGTCAGTGAATTTGCCGGTGCCCTTGATGCCGCCTTCGCCGTCGAGTTCCTGGCGCTCGGTGCGAAGCCCCACGATCTGGTCGCCCTCCAGCAGCACCTCGACTGGTTCTTCGAAGAAGTGGATGTAGATCTTGTGGGGGCTGTCGTCGGGTTCGCGCATCGCGTACTGCTCGAGCACCTGGCAGTTCAGGTCAATGGACTTGTCGGCGCGGCGCACCTCCTCGGAAAGCTGGTCGTAGTCGATGTCCTCCGGGTCCACGAGCACCTGAATGGTGGGGGACTCGTCGAGTTCGCGCAGCTCCTTAGGGGTGAACTTCGCCTGGGCGGGGCCGCGGCGGCCGAACATGTGCACCGTCTCGGCCTTGTTCTCGCGGAGCGTCTCGTAGACGTTGTCCGGGATCTCGGTGACGGTGAGCTCCTCGCCGGTCTTGGCTAGGATGCGCGAGATGTCGAGCGCCACGTTGCCCACGCCGACCACGGCGACCTCCTTAGCTGAGAGGTTCCAGGAGCGCTCGAAGCGCGGGTTGCCGTCGTAGAAGCCGACGAATTCGCCGGCGCCGATGGATTTATCGCCGCCGGGGATGAGCAGTTCGCGGTCGCGCACGGCGCCGGTGGAGAACACCACCGCATCGTAGTACTCCTGCAGTTCCTCTACCGAGATGTCGCGGCCCACGGTGACGTTGCCGATCAGGCGCAGCTCCGGCTTATCCATCACCGCATGCAGCGACTTCACGATGCCTTTGATGCGCGGGTGGTCCGGCGCCACGCCGTACCGGATCAGGCCGAACGGCGCGGGCATCTGCTCGAACAGGTCGACGCGCACGTCCACCTCGGAGTTTCGAATCAGCAGGTCGGAGGCGTAAATACCGGCTGGTCCGGCACCGACAACGGCTACGCGCAGGGTCATTGGAATCCTTTCGTCGAGGGTTTCGCTACACGCTACTATATCGCTAGACCGAGCAGTCTAATAAATTCAGTCGGGGGAGGGGGAGGGAGCGTCGATAAGCGATGCGATTTACATTCAGCTGCAAACCTGCACGTTACATGCTGCGGAAACGGGGCGCACCTTGTGGTAGACCATGCGGTACGGCAAACTTGCGGTCCAATACGCCATCCAGAGCGCGAAACAGACAAAGGGGTCTACCATGACAGCGACGGTTCGCACCAAGAAGCCCGAGGGGCAATGGCTTATCGACGGCACCTCGCCGCTCAACCACGACGAGGAGCTCAAAGCCGCCTCACCGGTGCTCGACGTGCGCCAAAGGGTGATCGACACCTACTCCAAGCAGGGCTTTGATTCGATCCCGCGCGAGGACCTCTACCCGCGGTTCAAGTGGCTCGGCCTGTACACGCAGCGCAAGCAGAACCTGGGCGGCGAGTTCACCGGCCAGGACAACGAGGTGCTGGAAGACAAGTACTTCATGATGCGCATCCGCTTCGACGGCGGCATTGCCACCACCGCGCAGGCCCGCGCCGTCGGCGAGATTTCGCGCGACTACGCCCGCTCCACCGTGGACCTCACCGACCGGCAGAACATCCAGCTGCACTGGGTGGGCATCGAGGATGTGCCGGCGATCTGGGACAAGCTCGACGCGCACGGCCTGACCACCCTGGATGCCTGCGGCGACGTGCCGCGCGTGGTGCTGGGGAGCCCGGTCGCGGGAATCGCGAAGGACGAGATCATCGACGCCACCCCGGCGATCCAGCGCATCCAGGAACTGTTCACCGCGGAGGAGTTCCAGAACCTTCCGCGCAAGTTCAAGTCCGCGATCTCCGGCAACGCCCGCCAGGACGTGGTGCACGAGATCAACGACCTCGCCTTCATCGGCATCGAGCACCCCGAGCTCGGCCCCGGCTTCGAGTGCTACGTCGGCGGCGGTCTTTCCACCAACCCGATGCTGGCGCAATCGCTCGGCGCGTTCGTCACTCTGGAGCAGGTGCCGGACGTGTGGGCGAACGTGGTGCGCATCTTCCGCGATTACGGCTACCGCCGCCTGCGCAACCGGGCGCGTCTGAAGTTCCTGGTCAAGGAGTGGGGCGTGGAGAAGTTCCGCGAGATCCTGGAGGATGACTACCTCGGCTACAAGCTCCCGGACGGCCCGCACGCGCCCTCCAACCTGGTGGATCGCGACCACATCGGCGTGCACGAGCAAAAAGACGGCCGTTTCTACGTGGGTGTGAAGCCGACGCTGGGCCACATGTCCGGCGAGCAGCTCATCGCGCTGGCGGACCTGCTCGACGGCTATGGGCTCACCGACATCCGCTTCACCCCGTTCAAGGAGATCTTGGTCCTGAATGTGGAAAAGGAACTCGTCGAGAAGCTGCAAAGCGAACTGGAAACCCTGGGCCTGTACTCCACCCCCTCCGAGTTCCGCCGCGGCCTGCTCTCGTGCACCGGGCTGGAGTACTGCAAGCTCGCGCACGTGACCACGAAGTCGCGCGCGATCGAGCTGGCGGACGAGCTTGAGGAGCGCTTCGGCGACCTCGACAGCCCGATCACGATCACGCTCAACGGCTGCCCGAACTCGTGCGCGCGCTTCCAGGTCTCCGACATCGGGCTGAAAGGCCAGATGGTGGCGGGTCCCGACGGCGAAAAGGTCGAGGGTTTCCAGGTGCACCTCGGCGGCACGATCGGTGATGGCGCGAACTTCGGCCGCAAGCTGCGCGGGCACAAGGTGCTTTCCTCCGAGCTCACCGACTACGTCACCCGCGTCGTGGGCAACTACGTCGACCAGCGCGAGCCCGGCGAAACCTTCCGCACCTGGGTGCAGCGCGCCGAGGAGGATGACCTGCGATGAGCTTTCGCCGCGACCCGAACCCGAACCGCAACTTCCCCACGTTCTGCCCCTACTGCTCCGGCGAGGACCTCTGGCCCAACGAGGAGACCGAGTTCGCCTGGAAGTGCGGCGAGTGCCTGCGCGTGTTCGAGGTGAAGTTCCACGGCCAGGACGACCCGGATCACGCGCCGGCAGCTGCGCGTTCCACACCCGACGCTCTGCAGGCTTCGCTTGCCCGTCACGGGCACGCGGGCATCCTGCGCGAAACCCCGGCAGATAGGCCACACTAGGTAAGTTATGAAAATCCAAAGTCTCAGTTACCGGGACCCTTCGATTAGTCCGGAGGGCCCGACCACAACGCAACCGCTTGATCCGGAGATTGCGCGGGTAAATGCGGAGCTCGTCGAGAAGCATGGGCAATTGCTTTACGACGCCACCGCCGCCGAAATCCTCGACTGGGCCCACGAGCACGCCCCCGGCCCACTTGTGGTGACCCTGTCGATGGAGAACACCGTGCTGGCGGAGCTCGCCGCCCGCCACCTGCCGGACGCCGATTTCCTGTTTTTGGACACCGAGTACCACTTCCCGGAAACGCTCGAGGTGGCCGACGAGGTTCAGGCGCGCTACCCGGACCACCGCCTCGTGCGGGCGAAGGCGCAGCTGAGCCGAGCCGAGCAGGACCGCGTGTACGGCCCGAATTTGTACCTGCGCGATCCCGGCGCCTGCTGCCGGATGCGCAAGGTGGAACCGCTGGCCGTATCGATGAGCAATTACGTCGGCTGGATCACCGGCCTGCGCCGCGCCGACGGCCCGACCCGCGCGGAAGCACCTGCGCTCAGCCTGGACGCGACCGGGCGGCTGAAGATCTCGCCGCTGGTGACGTGGTCGCTGGAAGACACCGCTAAGTACGAAGAGGACAACAACTTGATCATCCACCCGCTCACGCGGCAGGGCTACCCCTCCATCGGCTGCTCCACCTGCACGCTTCCGGTGGCCGAGGGCCAGGACCCGCGCGCAGGGCGCTGGGCATTTGCGACGAAGACGGAGTGTGGTCTGCATGAGTAACTTAAGCCCCCACCTGAAGGACTTGGAAAACGAGTCGATCCACATCATCCGCGAGGTCGCGGGGCAGTTCGACAAAATCGGCCTGCTGTTTTCCGGCGGCAAGGATTCGTGCGTGGTGCTCGAGCTCGCGTTGCGCGCCTTCCAGCCCGCCGCGATCCCGATCGAACTGCTGCACGTGGACACCGGGCACAACTTCCCGGAGGTGATTGCATTCCGCGACCGGCTGGTGGAGGAAAACGGCCTGCGCCTGCGCGTGGCGCACGTGCAGGACTGGATCGACCGCGGCGACCTAGTGGAGCGCCCCGACGGCACCCGCAACCCGCTGCAGACCGTGCCGTTGGTGGAGACGATCGCGGAGGTCGGCTACAACGCCGTGCTCGGCGGCGCGCGCCGCGACGAGGAGCGCGCCCGTGCGAAAGAGCGCGTGTTCTCTGTGCGCGATTCCTTCGGCGGCTGGGACCCGCGCCGCCAGCGCCCCGAGCTGTGGCACCTGTACAACGGCGCGACCCTGCCGGGTGAGAACGTGCGCGTGTTCCCGATTTCCAATTGGACCGAAGCGGACGTGTGGGAGTACATCGGCGCGCGCGAAATTCAGCTGCCGAGCATCTACTTCGCGCACGACCGCGAGGTGTTCTCGCGCGACGGCATGTGGCTCACCCCCGGCGAGTGGGGCGGGCCGCGCGAAGGCGAGGAGCTTGAGACCCGCCGCGTGCGCTACCGCACCGTCGGCGACATGAGCTGCACCGGCGCCGTCGATTCGGACGCCACCACCATCGACGAGGTGTTGGTGGAGATCGCCAACTCCACACTCACGGAGCGCGGCGCGACGCGTGCCGACGACCGCCTGTCCGAGTCCTCCATGGAGGACCGCAAGAAGGAGGGTTACTTCTGATGACCGAAACGAAACCTTCGTCTGTCAGCGGAACGCTAGCGGAGCGACAGACGCTGCGGCTGTGCACCGCCGGCTCCGTCGACGACGGCAAGTCCACCTTCGTCGGCCGCCTGCTGCACGACACGAAATCCGTGCTCGCGGACCAGCTCGCCTCAGTCGAGCGCACCTCCGCCGACCGCGGCTTCGAGGGCCTCGATCTTTCGCTTTTGGTGGACGGGCTGCGCGCCGAGCGCGAGCAGGGCATCACCATCGACGTGGCCTACCGTTACTTCGCCACGGACAAGCGCACCTTCATCCTCGCCGACACCCCGGGGCACGTGCAGTACACCCGCAATACGGTCACTGGCATGTCCACCTCCCAGGTGGTCGTGCTGCTTGTCGACGCCCGAAACGGCGTGGTCGAACAAACCGTGCGCCACCTGACCGTGGCGAAGCTCTTGGGCGTGCGCACCGTGATCCTCGCGGTGAACAAGATCGACCTGGTGGATTACTCCCAGGAGCGCTTCGAGGAGATCAAGGCGAAGTTCGATCAGAAGGCGCAGGCGCTGGGGATCGAGGACCCGCACGTGGTGCCGATCTCCGCGCTTCGCGGGGACAACGTCGCGGAGCACTCAGCGCAGACCCCGTGGTACGAGGGCCCGACGGTCCTCGAGCTGCTCGAATCCATCCCGGTGCAGCACGGCCGCGCCAACGACCTCGACTTCCGCTTCAACATCCAGTACGTGCTGCGCGAGCACGCCTCGGACTACCGTGCCTACGCCGGGCGCGTCGACGCGGGCTCGGTGAGCGTGGGCGACGAGATCCTCGCCGTCAGCGGCCGCACCACGAAGGTGGCCGGCATCGACACTGCCGACGGCGAGGTTGATTCCGCCGCCGCCGGCGACTCGGTCGCGTTGCGCCTGGAGGACGAGATCGACCTCACCCGCGGCGACCTCCTGGCGGCGGGGACCCGCCCGGAAGCGGTGCGCGAGTTCCAGGCCACCGTCGTTGGGCTCACCGAGAAGGAGCTCGCCGCCGGCCAACCCGTGAAGCTGCGCATCGGCACCGCGTTCGAGCGCGCCCGTATCGCCAGCGTGGACCGCGTACTCGACATCGACGGCGCGGACGGCGACGACCTCGCGCCCGAGGCGGTGCGCCTCAACGACATCGCGCACGTGACCATCCAGACTGCGAAGGAGCTTCCGGTGGAGGACTACGCCGCCCGTGGCGCCGTCGGCAGTTTCTTGCTTGTGGATCAAGCCTCCGGCAACACGCTCGCCGCCGGTCTCGTGGGGCAGAGGCTGAGGTAGGTGCAATGCACGCGCTCATCACGCTGTCCCACGGTTCGCGCAACCCGCGCGCGAAACGCGGGATAGAGGTGCTCACTGGGGAAGCGGGTGCGCTGCTCGGCGTCCCCGCCGCGGATGCGCACCTCGAGTTCGACACCCCGACGCTCGAGGCCGCCGCCCGCGAACTCGCGCGCGCCGGGCACACCAGCGCAACGGTTGTGCCGCTACTGTTCACCCGTGCGTTTCATGCGACGGTGGACGTGCCGGAGGCCGTCGATAAGGCACATGCCCACTTGGACCTCACCTTGGCCGAGGGCCTGGGCACCGGCGAGGACATCGCCCGGATCCTTGAGATGCGCGTGCTGCTGGACGCAGAGCCGAACTCGCACGTGGTGCTCTACCCCGTGGGCACAAGCAACCCGGAGCAGACGCGCGCCTACGAGGAGCTCGCGGAGCGCCTCGCTGGCCGCCTTCAGCACGGCGCCGCGGGCGTTTCCGTGGTGTCGGCGACGCGCGGCGGCATAGAGGCGCTGCGGGAAATTGCGCAGGTACACGAGCGAATGCACCTGCTTCCGCTCTTCGTCACACACGGCACGCTGCTGGACAAGGCGTATGACGCGCTTCCGCTGCTCGCGGCCGAAACTGGGGCGCACATCACTCACTCCGCGCCACTTCTCACCTCGCTCGCGCCCGTGGTGGCCGAGCGGTACAAGAGCGCAACCAGCTTGATCAAGGAGGCATCCTGATGCTGAAACTCCACACGCTGCTACTGATCTCGCTCGCGGGCTTCGCGGCCCAGCTCGTCGATGGCGGCCTCGGCATGGGATTCGGCGTCACCTCCACCACCATGCTCATCATGCTGGCCGGCTGCACCCCGGCGGCGGCCTCGGCAGTCGTGCACACCGCTGAGCTGGGCACCACGCTCGTCTCCGGAATCGCGCACACGCGCTTCGGCAACGTGGACTGGCGCACCGTCGCCGCCATCGGCATCCCGGGCGCGGTCGGTGCGTTTATCGGCTCGACCGTGCTCGTGCGACTGTCCACCGAGTCGGCGCGGCCGATCATGTCGCTCATCCTCGCGCTCATCGGCCTGAACCTGATGCTGCGGTTCTCGCGCGGGCTCACCCATCGCGTCGCTAAGCAAAAGCCGCACTCGAAGACATTCCTTGCGGGCTTGGGCCTCGTCGGCGGGTTCGTCGACGCCACCGGAGGCGGCGGCTGGGGCCCGGTGACCACGTCAACGCTGCTTTCGGCGGGCCGTTCCGAGCCACGCCGCATCGTCGGCACCGTGAATACCGCGGAGTTCCTGGTCACCCTCGCCGCCACCCTCGGCTTCGCCATCGGCATGTGGCAGGACCTACTGGCGAACCTCGCGGCGGTCATCGCGCTGCTTGTCGGCGGCGTGATCGCAGCCCCCGTCGCGGCCTGGCTCGTGAGCCGGCTCAACCCGATCGCGCTCGGCGGCATCGTCGGCGCGCTCATCGTGGCGCTCAACCTTCCCGTCGTCCTCGGGGCGCTCGGCCTCGACCAGCACCTGTGGATCGTGCGCGTGCTCGTGCTGGCCATCGGCGCGGTGCTCACGTGGCGTGGCGTGGTGCGCGCCCGGGTGAACTCGAAGGCCGCGTCGCGGGCGGAGGGTGCGACAGTCGTCGATAAGCAAGAGCCCGTGCATGCGAATCGCTGAGCAACTCTTCCTCCTGCTCACCACCAACTCGGGCCGCGCGGAGCCGTGGGCGACGTACCGCCGCTACGCGCTTTCGGCCGGGGTGATCATGGATCTCGCCATCGCCGAGGCCGTCACAGTCACCCCAGGCAGGCGCGCCAAGGTGGTGCCGGGGCCAATGCTTATCGACGCCCCCACGCCCGCCGAAGCCGACGCCCTCAAACGCATCGGCCACAAACCTGGCCGCAGGGCGCAGGGCTGGATTGCCAGCCAGTACTTTGCCCGGCCCCGCCTCATCGCCGCCCCGCTTGTCGACGCTGGCGTGCTTGAACGCCGCCACCGCGGCCTCGGCTTCATCAAGTGGTCTAACTACCCGGTGCGGGACGCCTCCGCCGAGGCCCACCTCCGCGCCCGCCTGCAGCAGGTACTGCACGGCCAGACGCAGGAGACGCTGGAGGAGGGCATCGTACTGCTGTTCTTGCACACTATCGACGCCCACCGCTCCGTACTCAAAGACGAAATCAAAGGCGTCGGCTACGGCCACGTGGGCCGCACCGCGAAGGAGATCCGCTACTCGCTCATTTCCCCGGAACTCGACCGCACCCCGCCCCACGTCGCCGATGCCGTGGAAGGCATCAACTACGCACTTGGCGCGGCGGTGCAGGCGGCAAGGTCGGCGAACTAGGAAGCGTCGATTAGCATCGTGCCCATG
Organism: Corynebacterium sp. Marseille-P4321; assembly: GCF_903645305.1. GTDB lineage: Bacteria > Actinomycetota > Actinomycetes > Mycobacteriales > Mycobacteriaceae > Corynebacterium. Next base: position 236,522 of record NZ_CAHJXO010000001.1, read on the forward strand.
CTTATCGTCGCCGCAATGAAGGAAGAAGCCGCGGACATCATGTCCAGCGGCGACCACGAGGTGCTCATTACCGGCATCGGCACGCTGCCGGCCGCGATCGCGCTGACGAAACGCCTGGCTACCGGCGAGCTGCCGGACCGCGTGGTGAACGTGGGCACCGCCGGCGCGCTGCGCGACCTGCCAACCGGCGTGTACGAGATCTCCGCCGCGGTGAAGCACGACTTCAAAGTCGGCGGCACCTCCGAGCTCACCGATTTTGTGTACCCCCGCTGGTTCTCCTTCGAGCCGCTCACCGACCTGCCAAAGGCCAAGCTCGCCACCGGCGACGCGTTCGTGAACCGCTCCGATCTTCGCGACGAGCTCGCCCGCGAATGCGACCTGGTGGACATGGAGGGCTACGCGCTCGCCGCGGTGTGCTCCACTTTCGGTGTCCCGTTGACGCTGCTCAAGCAGGTTTCGGATTCTGCCGACGAGTCGGCATCCGAAGTCTGGGAGGCCGCGCTGGACCGCGCCCGTGTCGAGCTCGAGCAGGCGCTCACCCAGGCGTTTTAGAGTGAAAACATTCGCCGAGGAAGCGGGCATTGCGCTTGACGACGCCCCCGAGCCCCTCTTCCAACTCCTCACCCTGTGCATGCTGCAGGCGAAACCGATCCGCGCCTCGGTCGCGGTCGCCGCTGCTCGGGAGCTGTTCGCGGCGGGCCTGACGACGCCCTCGGCTGTCTCCGATGCGCCACGCTCGACCATGATCGGCCTGTTCGGCCGCGCCGGCTACGCCCGCTACGACGAATCCACCACCACCCGCCTGAAAGCCATGTCCGCGAAGCTGCTCTCGGACTACGGCGGTGACCTGCGCGAACTGCGTCCCGGTGCCCCGAAGTCACTTGAGGTCTTCGACGGCGTTGGCCCCGCCTGCGCCACGATGTTCGCCCGCGAAGCCCAGGGTGTGTGGCCCGAGCTTGCACCCGTCTTCGACAAGAAGGCGCTCGAGGGCGCTGCGAAGCTCGGCCTGCCGCAGGACCCGGAAGCTCTGGCAGCGCTCGCGGCGGATCCTTCCACGGACTGGCCGGCTGCACTCGGCACGGAACCGTCCACGGACTCGCTCTCGGACCTGCCGCGCTTCGCGGCCCACCTCGTACGCGTCGCCCTGGGGGTGGAGTAGCCGGATAGCGCGGCTCACTCTCGCGCACCGCGCCCGCCCGGCCGGGCCAAACAAGAGCTCAAGGTGGAACATGAGCTCAGCAAAGTCAGCGACCTGGGGGTTCGTGGCGCCCGGTGCGCTGAGTTCTTGTTCGCGAGCGCGGGCCTCGGGCAGCTTGATCATCGAGGTCTAGCGACGTCACTGCACGCGGTAGACCTCGATGACTTGTCTATATACCTGAACTGGGTAAACAGAGGTGGGCTTATCGGGTTTATGCATCGAGGTCTAGCGGGGCGACGCGGGCCGGTAGACCTCGATGGGACGGGCGGGGTTGAGCGGGCGGAACGGGCGGGTGGGTCAGCAGGGTCAGCAGGGCGACAGACATACAATAAGCCCGCTGCTGGGATGCAGCGGGCTAACGCCGGGGGAGTGTTACCAGCGGCGAAACTACTTCGCGAACTCCTCGACGAGCTTTGCGTTGAACGCCGGCAGGTCGTCCGGGGTGCGGGAAGAGATGAAGCCGGAATCGACGACAACTTCCTCGTCGACCCAGTTGGCGCCAGCGTTGACCAGGTCGGTCTTCACGTTTTCCACGCTGGTGAGCTTGACGCCCTTGATTACGTCGGCCTCGGTAAGAATCCAGCCACCGTGGCAGATCACGCCGACCGGCTTGCCAGCATCTACGAAAGCCTTCACCAGTGCGACCGCGTCGGAGTCGGTGCGGATGGTGTCAGCGTTGACGGTGCCGCCAGGCAGAATAAGTGCGTCGTAGTCGGAGGCGGACGCGTCGGCGGTGGTGAGGTCAACGTCGATAGCCGTGCCCTTCTTGCCCTCAATCTGGCCCGCCTCGGTGGAGATGACCTTGGTGGTGGCGCCGGCGGCCTCGACGGCCTCCTTCGGCGAGGTGAGCTCCGAGTCCTCGAAGCCGTCGGTAGAAATGATTGCAATCTTCCTGTTCGTTAGATCGGACATGTCGGCCACGCTACAGAAAAAACCGGCTACGGGTTTTCGTAGCCGGTTTAGCCTGCGAGAAGGCTAGGCCTTGTCGTCGTCAAGCTTGCGCTGACGCTCTTTATCACTGTCCTCGCTACCTGAAGAATCCAGCGCGCGGTTGCGGCCGGGGGTTTCCTTGTCGTAGGTCTTCACCGGGCCATCGCTGCCCATCGGGACTTTGGTGGAACCGAGGGACATGCTGACCGGCTCTTCGAGGTCCGGCTTCTCGCGGCGGGCCATGGTCATCATGTGGTTGCGCACCGCCATAAATGCCTCGCGCGAATCCATGGTTTGTGATTGCTGCGTGGCTATCGATATGTCGTCAGCCGTGATTTGGCCCGTGCGCAGCGAGACCATCTCCGCCCAGTAGCGGAACCACACCGCGGCGACTGCTGCGACCGGCACCGCGAGGAACGCGCCGACGATGCCGAACAGGGTGCCGCCCACGGCGACCGCGAGCAGCACAATGGCTGCGTGCAGGCCCATGGCCTGGGACTGCAGGATGGGCTGCAGGATGTTGCCCTCGAGCTGCTGCACAGCGATAACCAGGAGCAGGACAAAGACCGCGTTCCAGAAACCGTTGGAAACCAGCGCGATGATCACGGCCAAGGCGCCGGCGGTGAACGCACCGATGATCGGAATGAAGCCGGCGAAGAACGTGATCACGGCGAGCACCGGCCACAGCGGCACGCTGAGGAAGAACAGGCCCAGACCGATGAACACGGCGTCCACCATGGAAACGATCGCCTGCGTGCGGATGAAGCCAGAGAGAGTGTTCCAGGAGCGCATGAGGACCTCGGTGAGGTGCCACCCGGCTTTCACCCCGGTGTACTTGCGCAGCCACGGCAGGAAGCGGTCGCCGTCTTTGAGGAAGAAGAAGGACAGGATCAAGGTGAGCACGACGGTGGTGCCCACGGACGCGATGGCACCGATGCCGGTGAACACACCCGAGGCGATGTTGGAGGCCTGGCCCTTAGCAAACTTCTCGATCTGGTCCACCGCCTGCTCGATGCGGTCCGGGTCGAGGAACGTCGTATCGACATTTTCCTTCAACCAGGTCACGATCTGATCGATGCCGGCGCGCGCCTGGGTGACCAGCTGCGAGCCCTGTGTCTTCACTGTCGGCGCCATAGCGGCGAAGATGCCGCCGATGATGCCGAAGAATCCCAGCAGCACGATGATCACCGCGAGTGCGGCTGGGACCTTGTGGTTGCGCAGCCAGCGCACCGGCGGCCACAGCACCGTGCACACGATCAGCGCGAGCAGGATGGGCAACAGACCCATCCACACGAACTTGAGCAGGTAGAGCAGCAGCGCGGTCGCAGCCACGATGATGATGAAGCGAAGCGCCCAGGCGGCGGCGGTGCGGCCGTCGCTGGCGATGACTTCGCCGCGGTCGATCGGCTCGTCCGAGAGTTCTTGAGCCGCGTCGGCCGGTGTGGGCATGGTGTCAATGTCTTCGACCTCGGTGTCGAGAGCACCCACAAATTCTTGGTCTTTGTTAGTCACCCGCGACATTGTGCCAGATAAAGAGCATTTTGCTTATCGACGACCCTTACCCCGCCCCCGGTCACCCCACACACTCGTGCTGTGAGGCGGGTGGAGGGGCGCTTCGGGGGGCGTGTCGTCGATAAGCAAGATGCCCTGGCGCACATTGTGGCGAGAGTGTAATCTCGGTCACACTTATCCGCCGACACCTAGAAAGGGCAGTGCCATGACCGTGTACCCGAACCCCGGAACCGAAGGCAGCAACGTTAATTACCGCAAGCGCTACGACAACTACATCGGCGGCGAATGGATCGCGCCGGTGGACGGCGAGTACTTCGAGAACATCACGCCCGTCACCGGCGAGGTGTTCTGCGAAGTCGCACGCGGCAAGGAAGCCGACATCAACCTCGCGCTCGACGCCGCACACAAGGCCGCTCCCGCCTGGGGCAAAACCAGCGCCCAGGAACGCGCGGGCGTGCTGCTGAAGATCGCGGACCGCATGGAGGAGCACCTCGAGGAGCTCGCCGTCGCCGAGACCTGGGAGAACGGCAAGGCGGTGCGCGAGACCCTCGCCGCCGACATCCCGCTGGCCATCGACCACTTCCGCTACTTCGCCGGGGCACTCCGCGCGCAGGAGGGCCGCCTCTCCCAGATCGACGAGGACACGGTGGCCTACCACTTCAACGAGCCCCTCGGCGTTGTCGGCCAGATCATCCCGTGGAACTTCCCGCTGCTCATGGCCGCGTGGAAGCTCGCCCCGGCGCTCGCCGCAGGTAACGCGATCGTGCTGAAACCTGCGGAGCAGACCCCGGCATCGATCCTGTACTGGGTGGATCTGGTGGGTGACCTCATCCCCGCGGGCGTGCTCAACATTGTCAACGGCATGGGCGACGAAGCGGGCGCGGCCCTGTCCGGCTCCGACCGGATTGCCAAGATCGCGTTCACCGGCTCGACCGAGGTGGGCAAGATCATCAATAAGGCAGCCGCGGACAAGATCATCCCCGTCACCCTGGAGCTCGGCGGCAAGTCCCCGTCCCTGTTCTTCGCCGACATCCTGGACAAAGACGACGATTTCAAGCAAAAGGCCATCGAGGGTTTCGCCATGTTCGCGCTCAACCAGGGCGAGGTGTGCACCTGCCCGTCGCGGGCGCTCGTGCACGAATCCATCGCGGACGAGTTCCTCGAGCTGGGTGTGAAGCGCGTCCAGCAGATCAAAACCGGCAACCCGCTGGACACCGACGTGCAGATGGGCGCGCAGGCCTCCGTGGAGCAGATGAACAAAATCCAGTCCTACCTGGAGCTCGGCCCCCAGGAGGGCGCGGAGGTGCTCACCGGCGGCGGCGTGAACAAAATCGAGGGCCTGGAAAATGGCCTGTACATCGAGCCGACCGTGTTCAAGGGCACGAACAACATGCGCGTGTTCCAGGAGGAGATCTTCGGCCCGGTGATGTCCGTGACCACGTTCAAGGACTTCGACGAGGCCATCGCAATTGCCAACGACACCATCTACGGCCTCGGCGCCGGGGTGTGGGCGCGCTCCGGCAACACGGCCTACCGTGCGGGCCGCGCCATCCAGGCGGGCCGTGTGTGGGTGAACCAGTACCACACCTACCCCGCGCACGCGGCGTTCGGCGGCTACAAGCAGTCCGGTATCGGCCGCGAGACCCACCTGATGATGCTCGGCCACTACCAGCAGACCAAGAACCTGCTCGTGTCCTACTCGGAGCAGGAGACCGGCCTCTTCTAAAGGGCTTTTGCTTATCGACGCCCCCGGGTACCACGCCCCCGGCACCTCTTCAGGTGCGGGGGCGTTTTGCTGTCTTTAGGGGTGCGTATGTGTGGGTCGATGCACCGGAGAGAAAAATTCACCCGGGGTTAATCTGCGGCTGGAATTAATGAGCTGGTTTCTGAGAGTTCACTAAAGATGCAGCTCGAGCCCGCCGCTCCCGGATGGCCAAATTTAATTCCGGGTGAACACCCAGTTACATCTTCGTGTTCTGTTGTCAAATCCGGCCGTTGGTGCTGGTTGTACGGCTTATTGGCGTATCGGTGAGCGGGGATTTTTTATAAGCTCCAAACTGGTATTTACCCGCCTCCCAGGAATTCAAGGAGTTCCCAATGTCCACAAAGAAATCCACCTCCGTGCTGTCCAAGGCGGCCATCATCGCCTTGGCAGCCGGCATGGTCGCTGTCCCGCAGGCGAACGCTGAGACCAAGACGAACCTCGACCAGCCGTTGGCGTGCAACCTGCAGTTGAAGGATCCGGGGAGGATCCCTGCTGGTCAGGCCGATGGTGTTCAAGGCGTGTACAACGCGGCGAACCCGACTTACAACAACTTCAAAATCAAACTCGCTGAGACCTCGGCTCCTGACACTGTGGAGCAGGGCAAAGAGTTTGACTACGTGATCAACGCGGGCACCATTGGTGTTCCGGCTCAGATCAACGCGTTTGTGACTGCGAATGTTTCCAAGGTGAGCCAGCTCAACCTGTGGTACGAGTTGCCGGAAAACGCTGAGTACGTCAGCCACACCCAAGAGGGTGGCCAAGCGGGTATCAAGGTGGAGAAGGACGGCAACAGGCTCCGCATTTGGGTCCCTGCACCTGAGAAGGGCAGCGTCGATGTCACCCAGTGGTCGAAGAACACCCGTGGCGCTTACGCGCACGGTGGTGCTGAGGCGACTAAGGCGGGAAGCCTCTTCAACATTGACATCCCGAAGGTGACCGTGAAGCTAAAGGCGACCGGTGAGCCGGGCTCGACGATCCAGCCGGGTTTCCCGAAGGTCGACGCGGCCCAGTTCGGCTCGGATCTGCCGATCCAGTTCTACGCAGACGCCTCGGCCAAATTCTTGTGGTCCAACATCACCGCCAACGGCTTCATCCGCTGTGGCCTCTCCGAGGACGACACGTACTGGCCGGGGGAAAAGAACGGCACCAACCTCCCGTCGACGAAGTTCTCCGCGGTGACGATCACCGAGGCGAAGAAGACCGAGGCCGAGACCACCACCCCGACTGCGAAGGCCCCGGTGACCATCACCAAGGGCGACAAGCTGCCTGATGCCAAGGCTCAGCTCAACGGGGTTCCGGCGAACGCTACCGCGAAGTGGACCACGAACCACACGGAGATCGGCGACAACCAGCCGGGCGAGATCCAGGTGACCTACGCTGACGGTTCCACCGACACCGTGAAGATCACCGTGAATGTGAAGCGCGCACTGACCCAGGCTGAGAAGTACGAGCCGAAGGCAAAGACGGACAAGATCGTCTACTACCAGGACCAGAAGTTGGGTGAGGGCGAGTTCGCTGCGAAGGCAAGCGTCGCCAATGTTGCGGATCTGCCGGCAGACGCGAAGTACGACTGGAAGTACCCGGCGAACAAGATCGGTGAGAACCTCACCGGCACGATTGTCGTGACATACTCGGATGGTTCGGTCGACGAGGTCACCCGCCCGGTCGCTGTCCGCCCGGCTCGCACCCAGGCGGATTTTAACGATCCGCAGCCGATCGTTGATCCGCGCCTGAAGTGGACGCTCGGCGACCCGAAGCCGCCGGCGTCCGAGCGCGTCGAGGGCTTCAACGAGCTTCCGGAGGGAACGACCGCTGAGTGGACCTCCGAGGTTGGCAAGGTGGGCGAGAACCTCACCGGCATCATCACCGTGACCTACCCGGACGGCTCCACGGATGAGGTCCGCCTCCCGGTTGACGTCTCTGCCCCGTACGCGCCGCAGGCGAACGCGAACCCGACTGAGGTGACTGTCGGCGCAACCGTTGCTGACGAGGACGCAAAGGCTCAGATCGCGAACGCTGAGCAGGCTCCGGACGGCACCACCTTCACCTGGAAGACCAAGCCGGCCACCACGGAGGCTGGCGACGTCACCGGCGTTGTGACCGTCAAGGTCCCGAACAGGGACGCCGTCGACGTTGAGGTGCACTACACCGTCATCGCTGAGGGCGACGACACTTGGCGTCCGCAGGTGACCACTGAGGTCACTGAGGTCAAGCGGGATGCCGAGATTGCTGATGACGATGCCAAGGACCTGGTGAACAACCTGAATGAAGCCCCGGAGGGTGCAACGGTCGCCTGGAAGACCAAGCCGGACACCTCTAAGGCTGGTGCAACCACCGGTGTCATCACCATCACCGTCGGTGAGGGGGAGAACGCCACGTCTGTCGACCGCACCGTGCGTTACACCGTCACCGAGACCTACGCACCGGAGGCGAAGGAAGATCTCACGGTTGAGATCGACACCGAGATCGACGACGACGCAGCTGCGGCGATTGCCAACGTTGCTGGGGCACCGTACGGCACCACCTACGAGTGGGTTACGAAGCCGGACACCACCAAGGTTGGTGAGACCACCGGTACCGTGAAGGTTTCCGTCCCGGGCCAAGGCGACACTGTCACCTCGGTGAATGTCGAGGTTACCTACCAGGTCACCTCCTCCTTCGCGCCGAAGAAGAACGACACCCCGGCCGACGTGGTTTACAGCACCGACACCGACAAGTGGGGTGCGGACGAGGCTGCCGCCCAGATCCAGAACCGTATCGAGGCGCCGGCTGGTACCACCTACGAGTGGGTCACGAAGCCGGACACCACCAAGGAAGGCAAGCAGGCCGGCCAGATCAAGGTGACCGTCCCGGGCCACACCGATGAGGAGAAGAAGACCTTCACGGTTGACGTTGAGGTCAACGTCACCGACGCTCCGGTGGAGATTGTGCCGTTCAAGCCGGTGGCGGCTGAGGGGCTCAAAGCGATGCAGGGTCAGGAGATCGACGCCCGCGAGTCCATCGCGAACAAGGATGACGCTCCGGAGGGCACGACCTTCACCTGGAAGGAAAAGCCCGACACCCAGATCCCGGGTGAGGGCAAGAAGGGCACCGTGATCGTGAAGGAACCGGGCCAGGACCCGGTCGAGGTTGAGATCACCTACACCATCGAAGAGCGCAAGGTCGAAACCCCGGCCCCGGAGAACCCGACCCCGGAGAACCCGACCCCGGAGAACCCGACCCCGGAGAACCCGACCCCGGAGAACCCGGCCCCGACCCCGGAGATCCAGGACGGCAAGCTCAAGTTCACGAATGACGACGGCGCCAGCATCTTCAAGCCCGGTTCGCAGATCAACCTCGTGCGCGAGGACGGCCAGAAGGTGACCGTGATTGCCGACGAGAACGGTGCTTTCCCGGTCCCGGAGGGGCTTGCCAACGTCCAGACCGTCACCTTCTCCGGCCCGGGCAACTTCGAGGAAGTGACCTACACGGTTGACCTGGAGAAGAAGACTGTCAAGAAGAACATGACCACCGCGCAGATCGCTGGCACCGTCATCGGTGCAGTGCTGGGCACGGTTGGCCTGTTGGGCTCGGTTGTGCAGCTGTCGGGCATCGCGAAGTTCAACACTGATCTGCAGAAGCAGCTGGGCATCTACAACCCGCAGATTGCCAAGCAGGTTGAGCAGGCGATGCCGGCGGTCAGCGGCGTGCTGGGCCTGGCCGGCCTCGGTCTGGTCATCGGTCTGTTCGTCCCCAAGAGCGGCGACAAGGTGAACGTGAAGCTGGGCGAGACTGAGTTCAGGTTCGCGGGCTACACCTTCCCGAAGAACCAGTAGCACCGCGCGCTAAAGGGCCCGGGTTCGCAGCGAACCCAGGCCCTTTTCGCATTTGCTTGGCGACGAAAAACCGGCCCGGCCCATCAACGGGCCGGGCCGGTGCTGTTCTTCCAGCGGGCGGCGCCTACGCGGTGTCGCTGGCGGCGTTCTTTTCCACGGTGATCTCCACGTTGGCGTCCTTCAGCGCCTTCACCAAGCCTGCGATGGCGCCCGCCAGGCCGGCTGCGCCGATCACGCCGCCGGCTACGGGCAGGGCGTTCTCCACGGCGGAAACAACCTGCGGGTTGTAAATCCCCAGCGACTTCTGGGTGGCGGTGATCATCTGCTCCAGCGCCGGGATGTGCGTCTGGCTGCCGACGAGCACGGCCAGGCTCACCACGGCACCGATAATCGGCCCGGCGAGATCGCCCGCGGTGACGTCCCCGCTGACGGTGCTGCCGCCGGGGCGGGTTTGCTGCGCGACGGTGAACGCGTACGGAGCCGACTGCGCACCGGTCTTGCCCTCGCTCAGCACGGCGGCTTGGACCACGTACTCGCCGGCGTTTGCGAAGGTGTGGTTGAACGTGGCCTTGCCGTCGTCGATGGGTGCCTGCTGGCGGACGATCTCGGTGACCGTTTCGCCGTCCGCGGCCTTCGCGGTGACGACGAAGAGGACTTCACCCGGGACATTGGGAAGCACTGTCGCGGTGAAGACGGATTCGCTGCCGGCGGGCTTTGCGTCCACCGTCACCCAGCCCGGGATCGGGCGGGAATCGGCTGCGACGATGTGGTCGGGCTGCGCCGGGGCGGCCGTGGCGGTGATCGGTGCGGCGGCGGCCGCTATTGCGGTCAAACCGGCGATTGCGGTGCGGTACGGGAAACGCTGGGACATGGGGGGACCTCTCGCTGGGGGAATGTGGGGTGACTCAGAAGCGACAGGCCACTGGGTACACCCCATTTTTAGCAGCTCACGGCACGTTCCGCGCGCCGAAGAACCGGCGGGGTGGAGGCTTTCCCAGGGACGCGGAAAACGCCGCCTCCCCAGCCGTGGGAAGGCGGCGTTTCGCCTGGTCAGATGCTAGTAGCGGATGCCGTACTGGGCCAGGAAGTCGCGCACCTGCGGCAGGTTCAGGATGATGGAACCCACACCCGCCAGGCTCGCCAGAACGGCCAGCACGATGCCGGTGATGATCCACGGGCGGTTCGGCCCGTCGATGCTGGAGCCGTCCTCGCCTTCGCTGCTTAGCGACGATCCCTTGCCGGCGCCGCCGGTCTCCTCGGCCGCCACCGTGAGGGTGTACGGCTCGGATAGTTCACCGGTCGGTTCGCCCCGGCCGTCGAGAAGCTGCGCCTGCAACGCGTAGGCTCCCGGCTTGTCGAAGGTGTGCTTGAGCTCGGCCACCCCGTCGATGACGGTGCCGGTGCCGACGATCCTGCCGTCGGTGAGCACGAAGCGGACCTTCTGGCTGTTCTCAGCGCCCGGCACCTTCGCCTTGAGCGTGACCGGCTTGCCGGTCTGCGCGGCGGCGGAATCGGCGCTTTCGATCACCGGCTTCACCGTCGCCGGCGGCTGCTGCTCCTGCTCATCCTGCTCCTCCGGCTTTGCGGCGACGGTGACTTCGAGGGTCTGGCTGGACGGCTTGAACGCCGCGGCGTCGTTCGGGATGAACTCGCCGCGCAGGTCGTGCGTGCCCTCCGCTAGGCGCAGCGGGATTTCGGCGCGCCCGCCTATCACCTCGGCGGAGCCGAGTAGCTCGCGGTCTGTGCCGTAGATCTCCACCAGGCCGGTTTCCGCGTTGGCCACGGTGGCGAAGATCGTGGTGTCCTTGTCCGCCGTGGGGTTTTCCTCCGCGGTGAGCGTGAGCGAGGTGTCCACGGCGTCGGGGGTCTTGATCTTCACCTTCACGGTGCCGGTGTTTTCTGACGGGTCGAACCCGGTGCCCGCCTCCGGGACGAACCGCACGTTCACCGTGCGCTCCTCAATCGGGGACTCGAACTGGATGCCCTTGATCACCGCGGTGCCGTTGAGCACGTCGGCTTCGCGCTCGCGGATCTCGCCGGTGTCCGGGTGCTTGTCCCAGAACACGACCTTGCCCTTCGCGTTGACCGGGGTGACACGCGCGGTGAGGTCGCCCGGCACGCCCGCTACGAAGGTCTGGCCTTCGGTGACGGTCACGGTGGAGGCGGTGTTCACCGCCGCGATCTTCACCGGGGCGGAAGCGCCCGCGTTGTACACGGCGTTTTCGGCAGGCACGTAGCGCGCCTGGATTTCGGTTTCGCCCTGCGCCGGGGTGATGGTGGCGGTGGCGCGGCCGTTGTCCAGCGGTGCCTCGGCGAGCTTCTCGCCGCCGGCGGTGTAGAACTCCACCGTGCCCGGCGCGAGCTGCGGCGTCACCGTCGCGGTAAGTGTGAGGGGCTCACCGGCGGTCACTGGGCCGTCGATAGTGTTCAGTGCGACCTTCGCGTCCTCCTTCATCATCGCCTTGATCGGTTCGGACTTGGAGCCTTTGAGGTCCGCGCCGTCCGCCGGGGTGTACACCGCGACCACGTCGCGCTGGCCCGGGATGACGAACGAGTAGGTCGTCTCGGCCTTGCCACCTGCGGCTTCGGCTTCGCCCATCTTGTAGTCGTTGGAGTAGAACTCCACTGTGCCGCCGGTGACCGGGTTGCCCTCGGCGTCGGTGATGGTTGCGGTGTAGGTGTACGGCGTGCCGGTCTTGCCCTCAGCAGGACCTTCGATGGTGGTTTCGGTGCTCTTGCTTATCGACGGCTTCGGCGCCACCGTCACCGTCTTCGTTGCGGAGGTGGACGGTGTGTACGCGTTGAGGTCCGTCGGGGTGAACTCCGCGCGGACGACGTAGGTGCCCTCGGCAGCCACACCGGTCACGGACGGGGTGGTGTTGGTGCCGTCGACCTCGACGATGCCGATCTCGGTGTCCTTGCCGTCCACCGCCACCACGAAGCGGACCTTGCCCGGAATGTTGCGCGGGATGGTGGCGGTGACCGTCGCCGGGTCGTCGGTCTTGAGGTCGCTCGGTACCTCGATCTCAATCGACGTCTCTTCGGCCGGCGCGGCAACCTCGACGGTGCCGGTGGTCTCCTCGGCCTGGTAGGTGTCGCTGTCCGGTGTGAAGACCACGCGGATCTCCTTGGCCGGGTCTGCCTCGCCGATGGTGACGTTCTCCACCGTCGCCGCGCCGTTGTTCACCGCGGCTTTGCCCAGGGACGTCGTGCCGTCGAACAGCTCGACCGTGCCGGCCGCGTTGTTCGGGTTCACCCGGACGGTCAGAGCGCCGGTCTGGCCGGCGGTGAGCGACTGGCCGTCGACAAGCGATGCCTGCGCGGTGCGCGCCGAGGCCTTCACGGTGACGGCCTCGGCGCTTGCCGACGCCCCCGTGGCCGCGTCCTGCGGCACGAAGCGGGCTTCGATCGTGCGCTCGTTGAGGTCCTGCGGCGTGAAGCGGTAGGTCGCCTTGCCCTGGGAGACGCCGCCCTCGCCGAGCTTGACCGGGTTCGCGGCGTCGGTGACGTCGTAGAACTCGACCTTGCCTTGCGCGAGCTGCGGGGTGACGGTGGCGGTGAGGGTGACCGGGGTGCCCACCGTCGGCCGCGGGTTGTTCACCGCGAGCTTCGTGGTGGAGGCCTCCTTGATCACCAGGGTGGCCTCGCCGGACTTCGCCGGGTTGTAGCGCGAGTCGGTGGCCGGGACGTATTCCGCGACAACCTTCTTGGGGCCGCTGAGTGTGAACCGCTGGTCCGGCAGGCTCGCCTCGCCCTGGGCGTCCACGTCTGCGGTGCCCTGCACAGCACCGTTGACGATGAAGCGGACCTTGCCGTAGGCGACGTTGCCGTCGCCCTCTTTCGGCGCCACCTTCGCGGTGAGGGTGAGTGGCTCGCCCTTCGCGCCCTCGGTCGGGCCGGTGTAGGTCACCGCAGAGTCCACGGTGCCGGCGGCGACGGTGAGGGTGTGGTCCGCGGTGGAGCGCGACGCCACGAACTCGCTGGTGTTGTCCGGGGTGAACTCGGCGCGGATGGAGTGCTCGCCCTCCGCGAAGCGCTTGGTCAGCTTCGCTTCGCCGTTGTCGACGGTGGCCGAGCCGATCTCGGTATCGCCCTCGTAGAAACGGACGGTTCCGGCGGCGGCCGGGTCGACCGTGGCGGTGACGGTTGCATCTTCCAGCGCGGTGGCGGCCTGCGGGCCGGACAGCGTTAGCGTCGTGTCCTGCGCCGCCTTGGCGACGGTGACGGTGCCGGTGGCCTCGCTCGCGGAGTACTTCGAGTCCGCGGCCGGGGTGAACTTCGCCTTCACGGTGGCGGTGCCGTCGGTAGCGAACTTCGCGTTCGCCAAGGTGGCGACACCGTCGGTGACCTCGACCGGGCCGCCGATCGGTGCGGGCACGGTACGGCTCATGTCGAGGAACTGGACGGTGCCCTTCGCGTCGGCAGGCGTGACGCGCGCGGTGAGTGGGCCCTCCTCGCCGGCGGTGAAGGCCTGGCCGTCCACGACTGCGACGGCGGAGCCGATCTTCTGCGGGGTGACAGTGGTGCGCCCCTTCGAAGCCGCGTACTCGCCGCCGTCCGCAGGGGTGAAGCGGGCCTCGTACACGCGTGCCGTGGTGCCCTCCGGGGTGACGGAGGCGGTGGCGCGGCCGTTGTTCACGTCCGCCTCGCCGACCTTGGCCGGGTTGGTGGCGTCCGTGACGTCGAAGAACTCAACCTTGCCGCCAGCCAGCGACGGGTTCACGTTCGCGGTCAGGGTGACCGGGGTGCCCACCTGCGGCTTCGCGTTTGAGGCGCTCAGGGTGGTGGTGGTCTTGGCGGCGACCTTCATCTCGCCCTCGCCCGTCGCCGGGGCGAGCTTGGAGCCGTCCGCCGGGATGTACTCCAGTTCCACGCGGACAGTGCCGGCGTTGTTGAAGGTCTTGTCGTAGAAGGCCTCGCCGTTGTCATTGACGTTGCGAAGCGGATCGAGCCGGACACCGTCGACAATGAAGCGCACCTGGCCGCCGCTGACCGGGTTGCCGTCGGCATCGGTGACCTTCGCCACCAGGTTCGGCTTCTCGCCGGCGACGATGTTGAACGGACCGTCGAACGCGATGGTCGTCGGTGCCAACGCCGGGGTGATGGTCACCGTGTGGTTCGCAGTGCTTGACGACGGGTTGTAGGCCGCCACATCGTTTGGCAAGAACTCCGCACGGATCTGGTGCTCGCCCGGGGTGAGCGTGTCGATGTCCAGCGTGGCGGTGGTGCTGTCCGCCGCGACCTCCGCGGTGCCGAGCTCGTTGTCGCCCTCGAGGAAACGCACGGTGCCGGCCGCCGCGGCCGGGTCGACGGTGGCGGAAAGGGTGACGTTCTCGCCTTCCTTGCCGGTGGCCGGGCCGGAGACCGCGACGGTGGTGTCCTCCGCGGGCTTCACCACGTTGATGGTGCCGGTGCCTTCGGATTCTTTGTAGACGGTTTCGCCGGACGGGGTGAACACGGCGCGGACAGCCTTGTCGCCGGCCTCGTTCAGCGCGACGTTGTCCACCGTGGCCACGCCGTTGGCGACGTCTGCGGTGCCGAGGGAGGTGGCACCGTCGAAAAGCGCGACTGTGCCGTCGATGCCGCCCGGAACCACGCGGACGGTCACCGAACCCGGCTCGCCGGCGGTGAGCGCCTGGCCCTCGGGGATGGTGACCTGCGCGGAGATCTTCTGCGCGGCGACGGTGACCGGCTGGCTCTGCGACGCAGCGTACTCCGGCTTCTCCGGCGCGAAGCGGGCCTCGAACCGGCGGGCGCCGATGGCGGTTGGCGTGTACTGCGTTGAGGCCCTGCCGTTCAGCGGGGTGACGGCTGCGGCGTCGCCCACCTGGACCGCGTTGTCCGGGTCGGTGACATCCCAGAAGGTGACGGTGCCGTTCTGCAGCGGGGAGACGGCTGCGGTGAGCGTGACCGGGGTGTTCACATCCGGGGTGGCGGTGGAGGCAGACAGCGTGGTTGTGGTTGCCTTCGCGGTGATCTCGAAGGTGGCGTCCTCGGTGGAGACGGAGCCGTTGAACTTCGAGCCGTCCGCCGGGATGTATTCCAGCTTCAGCGTGTGCTTGCCCGGCGCGGCGAAGGTTTTGTCGAAGGTGGCGATACCGTCTTTCACCGGCTGCGGGGTGAGCTCGGTGCCGTCGAGTGTGAACTTCACTTGGCCGCCGTTGACGGGGTTGCCGTCGGCGTCCTTGACCTCGGCCTTCATGTAGTGCTTAGCGCCGGCCTGGTTGGTGGTGTTTCCGATAGACGCCACGGTGGTGTCGATCTTGGCCACCGAGATGGTCAGGTTGTGCGCGTCGGAGACCGGGGACTCGTTGAAGTACGCGTCCTCGCTGGTGACCGCCGGGAAGAACTTCGCGGTGATCGCGTGGTTGCCTTCGGCGAACTTCTGCGTGAGCGTGGCCTCGCCGTTGACGACGTTTTGCGCCTGGCCGATTTCGGTGCCGTTGTCATAGAACTGCACCGTGCCTTCGGCGTTGATCGGGGCGACGCGGGCGGTGAGGGTGGCCTCGTTATCGGTGGTCTCGGTGGCCGGGCCGGAGACGGTGACGGTGGTGTCGGCCGCCACCTTGGCCGCGTTCACGGTGACGGTGCCGGTGTTCTCGGAGGCGGCCAGGTTGGAGCCAGCCGCCGGGGTGAACACGACGCGGATGGTCGTGTTATCTGCAGCGTCGGCGAAGGTCGGGTTGACGGTCGCGACGCCGTCGGTGACTGCTGCAGAGCCGAGGGACTGGTCGCCGTCGAAGAACTCGACGGTGCCGTTCGCGCCCTCGGGTGCAACGCGGGCCGACAGCGGGCCCTGCTTCCCGGCGGTGAAAACCTGCCCCTCGCCGAGCGCGACGTCGGACTTCACGTTGACCGTGGCCACGTGGTCGGACGCCGTACCGGACGGGGTGAACTCCGCCGGGTTTGCCGGGATGAACTCGGCGCGGATGGTGTGGGTGCCGGCGGCAAAGGTCTGCTTGAGCGTCGCCTTGCCGTTTGCCACATCGACGGTGGCGAGCTCGGAGGTGTTCCCGTTCGCCACCTCGAGGAAGCGCACCTGGCCAGCCGCGCCAGCGGGCGCGACGGTGACGGTCACGTTGGACTCGCCGCCCTCGGTCACGGTAGAGGTTGGGGCGTCGAACGTGAGCGTGGTGTTCTCCGCGGCCTTGGCCACGGCAACCTTGCCGGTGGACTCGGAGGCCGCGTAGTTCGTGCCCGGAGTCGGGGTGAACTTCACCTTGATGCTCTTGTCGCCCGCGGAACTGAAGGTGACGCCGTTCAGCGTCGCCACGCCATCCACAACGTCGGCCTCCCCCTTCGGCACAGCCACGTTGGTGCTCATGTCGAGGAACTGGACCCTACCCGTCGCGCCGGCCGGGGCGACGGTTGCCGAAAGGGCGCCTGCCTCGCCGACGGTGAACGCCTGGTTCGGGGCGAGGGTTATCGTCGAACCGATGGCCTGCGGGGTGAGCGTGAGCACCGTGCTCTTCGAACCCGCGTAGGTGCGCTGGTCGGCAGCCGGGGTGAAGCGGGCCTCGTACTTGCGCTGCGAGAGGTCCTCCGGCGTGACGGTGAAGGTGGCGTTACCGCCGGACACGTCCTTGGTCTCGCCGACCTTGGTGCCTTCGTTGCTCGCGGTGACGTCGTAAAGCTCGATGGTGCCCTTCGCAAGCTGCGGGTTCACCGCGGCGGTGAGGGTGACCGGGGTGCCCACCGTGGGCTTGGTCGTCTGCGCGGTGAGCGTGGTCGTGGTTGCCGCCTGGATTGCGATCTCCACTGGGGCGGTGCTTGACGACGGTGCGTAGTTGGAGCCCGCCGCCGGAATGTACTGCAGCTCGAGCTTGTACACCTCCGCTTTGCTGCGCGTCTGGTCGTAGAGCGCCTTGCCCGCGACGGTCTTGCCGATCGGCTGGTCGCCCTTCAGCGGCTGGCCGTTGACAATGAAGCGGACGGAGCCGTCGGTGATCACGTTGCCGTCGGCGTCCTTGACCTCGGCGAGCATGTTGATCTTCTGGCCGGCCGGGCTCTGGGTCGGGCCGACGTACTCGATCACCGTGGCGGTCTTCTTCTGGTTCACCGTCACCGTGTGGGTGCCGGAGGTGACGGAGGCGTTGAACGCGGCCGAGTCCGCAGGGATGAACTCGGCGCGGATTTCGTGGGTGCCGGGCGCCATGTTCTCCACGGCGAGGGATGCCTGGCCGTCCGCGAGGGCAACCGTGCCCAGCTCGTTCGTGCCCTCGAGGAAGCGGACCTGGCCGGCCGCGTCGCCCGGGGTGACAGTCGCGTTCAGCGTGACGGTTTCGCCCTCGGTCTTGGCGGTGTCGCCGCCGAGCGTGATCGTGGTGTCCGCAGCCGGGAAGGCCACGGTCACGGTGCCGTCGCCCTCGCTTGCGGCGAAGTTCGAGCCGGCGGCCGGAGTGAATTTGGCGGTGATGGCCTTGTCGCCGCCATTGGGGAAGGTGACGTTCTTCGTTGCCACGCCGTTGTTCACATCGGCGGTGCCCAGGGAGTCGGCGCCGTTGAAGAACTCGACGGTGCCCTTCGCGTTGTTCGGGGTGATGCGCGCGGTGAGGGCGCCCTCGGTGCCTGCGGTGAAGGACTGGCCCTCCGGAACCGTGACGGTGGTGGCAAGCGCCTGCGGGCTCACGGTGATCGGATCGCTCGTGGCCGGCAGGTTGATCGCGCGCGACGGCACGAAGCGGGCCTCGATCGTCTTGTCGCCGAGGGTGGACGGGGTGTACGCCCGCAGTTCAGCCTTGCCGTTGGAGCCAGCGGCCTCGCCAAGCTTCTGCGGGTTAGCGGCATCGGTGACGTCCCAGAATTCGAACTTGCCGGCGGCCAGCGCCGGGGTGTAGCGGGCCGTGAGCGTGATTGGGGTGCCCACGGTCGGGGCGGGATTCGAGGCCTGAAGGCTCAGCGTCGTGGTGGCCTTGATCAACACGTCCGTCCCGGTGGAGGACGACGGGTTGAACAGCGTCCCCTCAGCCGGCACGAACTCGGCGACGGCGTTTTGCGTGCCGCTCTGCGTGAAGGTGTGCTCGGTCTCGGCGATGCCCTGCCCGTCGACGGCCACACCCTGCGCGAGCACCGTGTTACCTACGCGGAAGGTGACCGTGCCCTTCGCCGCCTCCGTGCCGGATACCGGGGCGACCTGCGCCTTCAGCGTGACTGGCTTGTTCTGCTCGCCCTCGGTGGCGCCGGTGTAGGTCGTGGTGGTGTCCACGCGCGCCGGGGCCACGTTGAGCACGTGGTCCGTGGTGGTCGCGGAGGCGTTGAACGCATCCGGTTGCGCCGGGATGAACTCGGCGCGGATGGTGTGGGTGCCCGGGGTCCAAGAACGCGTGAGCTCTGCCTTGCCGTCAGCGACGGTGATGGTGGCCAGCTCGTTGCCTCCCTCCAGGAAGCGCACGGTACCGGCCGCGCCCTGTGGCGTGACGGTCGCGGTGATGGTGACGTCCTGCGCCTCGGGCGCGTCGGTCGCGCCCGACAGGGTCACGGTCGTGTCCTGAGCCGCCTGGGTGACAGTGACGGTGCCGCTGCCGGTGTTCTCAGCGAAGTTCGAGTTCTCCGCCGGGATGAACTTCGCGGTGATCTCCGGGGTGCCGGCGTCGGCGAAGGTGACGTCGTCAAGCGTTGCGATGCCCTGCTTCACCTCAGCGGTGCCCAGCACCCGGTTCCCGTCGGAGAATTCGACGGTGCCCTCGGCGTTGGTCGGGGAGACGGAGGCCGTCAGCGCGCCGGGCTGGCCGGTGGTGAAGGTCTGGTTCGGGTCCACCGTGACGGCGACGTCGTACTTCTTCGCGGTGACAGTGATCGCTTCGCTTGTCGACGGCTTGTTCACGTTCCCCGTCGGCACAAACCGCGCCTCGATCGTGTGGGCCTGAGTGTCGTTCGGGGTGTAGCGCGTGGACGCACTACCGTTGGCGCCTGTGGCCTCACCGATCTTTACCGGGTTTTCGGTGTCGGTGATATCCCAGAACTCGACCTTTCCGGCCGCGAGAGGCGGGGTGAAGGTGGCGTTCAAGTCGATCGGGGTGTTCACCGTCGGGTTGGCGTTCGATGCCGCGAGCTGCACGGTGGTTTCAGCGGTGATGAGGACATCGACCGCCTGAGCCTGCGACGCGTTCAGGTTGGAACCGTCTGCGGGGACGTACTCGGCGACAACGTTCTGCGTGCCGCCGAGGGTGAACGTGTGGGTGGTGGTTGCGACGCCGTTGACCACGGGCGCTTTAGCAACGACCGTGTTACCGACGCGGAAATGCACCTCGCCTTCCTCGACGGTAGCGGGGGAACCGAGCGCCGCGACTGGGTCCACGGTGGCCTTCAGCGTGACCGGCGTGCCCTTCGCGCCGTTGACGTCGCCGGTGTAGGCCGTGACCGTGTTGAACTGGCTGGCGTTGACCGTGAGCGCGTGGTTCGCGGTGGTTGCGGACGCGTTGTACTGCAGCGGGTCCGCCGGGGTGAACTCGGCCCGGATGTCGTACGTGCCCGTCTGGAAGGTGCGCTTGAGTTCAGCCTTGCCGTCCTTTACCGCAACCAGAGTGTCGGTGAGCGGGGTATTGCCGTCAAAGAAACGAACGGTGCCGTCGGCGACCGGGGTGCCGTTCGCGGTCACATCGGCCGTGATGGTGACCTCGTCCTTGTCTGTGGCGGTGTTGACGCCGCTAAGGGTGATCGTGGTGTCCGCTGCCGCCTGGTCAGGGCGGGGGATGCGGTCCGGGATGGGCTGCGGGGCGATGCGGAACGCGGCCTCGTCCATGCGCTCGAGGACGTGGGTGTTACTACCGTACTTGTAAGACGCGTACTGTGGCACGTATACACCTGGGGTGGTGGGCGCTACGAACGAACCCTGCAGGATATACTTGGTGCCGTTTCCGGCTGCGTACGTCCTCGGGTGCTGGCCACCTACGTAACCGCGGGTAACGGGCGGGTACTTACCGGTGCCCCAGCTCGGGTGTTCGAATCTGCGTCCGGTATTCAAGTTACGTTGGGTCCCTGTGCCAGTACCGACACCGATAACGTTGAACCCCTCGTCAATCCGCGAGAACGCTTTGTACTGTTCGTTTGAGGGGGGATTGAAGCCGACCTCGTAAATCTGGCTTGGACCATCGTTGACGGTCATCGTGCCACGCAGGGTGTATTGAGACCCTGGGGTGATTAGCACTGGGTTTTCCAAACTTGATGTCGCGATATCGGTAGGGGTCTGTCCAATACCGAATCCAGAGTAAAGGTCGTAGTCTCTATCGTTCACGACAATCGACTTGTCCATCACCGGCGTGGTGAACGTCGCCGCGCCGTCCGGGTTCGGGTTGTAGTTCTCGCCGTCGATGTAACGGGCGGTTACGGTGTGGGGTGCGCCTGCGGTGCCGTAGGTGGTCGGCGTGATGTTCTGGGCGGCCTGGCCCGATTGGTCTACGTCGACAGGCGTGCCAACGGGCACACCATTAAGGTAGAACTGCACCCGCCCGGTGGACACTCCTGGGACGGTGGCGGTGAAGGTTCCTTGCGTGTTGATACCGAGGTCGGCCGGGCCATCAACACTGACTGCGGCAGCCGCCGCATTCGCTACGGCCGCGGAGATTCCGGGCAGATCAACGGGGGAAATGATCGGGGCGGTTACCGCAAGTGCGGTGAGGCCAGCGATAGCGGTACGGAATGGGAAACGTTTAGCCATGAGGGCACCTCGGGGGAGTGTGAGATCACCGGCAGCGCAGGTGAGAGGCGGAAACAGACAAGGGTTGCGTGATGAGCTTAGGACGGAAAAGGGTTTCGCTCACCTGCAAGAAAAGTTTTGACCTGCGGGTATCCAAGTGTTTGTCAGATGTTCAGCTGGGGTTTACGTGTTGGTGGTGTGGTGGTCATGCCGGGGTTGGGCGTGGGGGTGTGGAAATGGGTGTCGCCCCCGCGGGCGGTGTGCTCGCGGGGGCGACGTTTCAGGGACTCGGTGTGGTGAACCGGTTTGGGGTTCTACCTGTTACAGGCGGATACCGAACTGGTTGTAGACGAAGTCCTTGAATTGCTGGTTGTTTGCCAGGCCGAAGCCGAGCAGGCCGAGCAGCACGACAACGGCGGAGACGATGATGCCGATGGTTGCTGGGCGCGACAGGCTGGAGCCTTCGGAGCTTGCGCTGGAGTTGTCGGGTTCGGTGGTCTTTTCTACAACCTCGAAGGCGACCGTGGCGGTGGTGGTGGCACCGTTGGGGCTGGAGATGGTGATCTCACCGTAGGGGTCTGCCTGGGTGGGCAGTTTCGTCCAGACCAGCACAGCACCTGCGGGCAGGTCCTGGGTGTTGGCCAGCACGTCGCCCGGGGCGGGCAGGGTGGCGCCTTCGGTGGTCTTGCGGGTCTCCTGCTTGACTTCGGGGGTGTAGTCCGAGGTCGGTGCCGGGGTGTCGGTCTTCTTGGTGACGTTGACTTCGGTGATCTGCGAGGTTGCTTGCTTGGCGGTGGTGTTGTCCTCAGCTGGGGTGAACTTCGCGGCGATCTTGTTGGTGCCTTCGGCCAGCTTGGTGGTGAAGGTGGCGGTGCCGTTGGTGACCTTTGCGGTGCCGAGGGAGGTGTCGCCGTTGAAGAACTCGACGGTGCCCTCGGATGCCGGGGTGATCTTCGCGGTGAGGGTGATCTCGTCCGCGTCGGTCTTTCCGGCGGGTGCGGTCACGGTCACCGTCGGGGCGGTCGCTTCCTGGGCCGGGGGCTGCTGGGTGTTGTCCGTCTTCTTGGTGACGGTGAACTTCGGGGCGGCCTCGGAGGTTGCTTCCTTGGCGGTGGTGTTGTCTTCGGCCGGGGTGAACTTCGCGGTGACGGTGTAGTCGCCTTCTGCCAGCTTGGTGGTCAGGGTTGCTTCACCGGTGGCCGGGTCGTAGTCGACGGTGCCGTCGATCTTGGTGTCGCCGTTGAAGAACTCGACGGTGCCCGCGGAGGCCGGGGTGATCTTCGCGGTGAGGGTGATCTCGTCGGCGGTGGTCTTCTCACCGGCCGGTGCGGTCACGGTCACCGTCGGGGCTGTGGCCTCTGGTGCCGGCGGCTGCTGCTGCTCTTCCTTCTTTTTCACCGTGAATGCCGGAGCGGCCTCGGAGGTTGCTTCCTTGGCGGTGGTGTTGTCCTCGGCCGGGGTGAACTTCGCGGTGACGGTGTAGTCACCTTCTGCCAGCTTGGTGGTCAGGGTTGCTTCACCGGTGGCCGGGTCGTAGTCGACGGTGCCGTCGATCTTGGTGTCACCGTTGAAGAACTCCACCGTGCCCGCAGAGGCCGGGTCGACCTTAGCGGTCAGGGTGACTTCATCGTCGGTGGTCTTCTCACCGGCCGGTGCGGTCACAGTCACCGTCGGGGCGGTGGCCTCCGGTGCCGACGGCTGCTGCTCTTCCTTCTTCTTCACCGTGAACGCCGGAGCAGCCTCGGAGGTTGCTTCCTTGGCGGTGGTGTTGTCTTCGGCCGGGGTGAACTTCGCGGTGACGGTGTAGTCACCTTCTGCCAGCGTGGTGGTCAGGGTTGCTTCGCCGGTGGCCGGGTCGTAGTCGACGGTGCCGTCGATCTTGGTGTCACCGTTGAAGAACTCCACCGTGCCCGCGGATGCCGGGGTGATCTTCGCGGTCAGCGTGACTTCATCGTCGGTGGTCTTCTCGCCCGTCGGAGCAGTCACAGTCACCGTCGGGGCGGTTGCTTGCGCTTGAACCACGAGCTTCGCTGCTGCGGAGGTTGACGGCGCGTTCTTCGTTACCTCGCGGGGAACGAATTTCGCAGTGAGGTTGTATTCGCCAGCAACAGCAGGAATGGAGAAAGTTGCCACGCCGTCATCGACCTTGGCGGTCGACAGAAGCTGGTCTCCGTCGTAAAGCTCGACATCGCCCTCTGGCTTCGCATCCGGGTTGTTCGGGTCGGTGACGGTCACGTCGATTGTGACATCCTCACCGTCGGTCGCATTCTTCGGCAGCTGGGTGATTTCCGTCTTCGTTTCCGGAACAGCAGGGGCTTCAGAATCCGTGTCCGCCTTCACGGGTACAGCGATCCTATCGGTGGAACCGAGGAATTCAGCCTGTTGATCATCCGCAGGCGTGAACTCGGCGCGTACCTCGTAGATGCCGGCCTCAGGGAAGCTGGTCTTTGCCGTTGCACGGCCGGTCGCGGGGTCGTACGCAACGTCAGCGATCTCGGTGTCACCGTTGAAGAGCTTCACGACGCCCGGTACATCCTTCTCGGCCAGGGCGGCGACGATCTCAACTTCTTGATTAGCGATGACATCAGCAGGCTGCTCGATGCTGATCTGCGGATCCTTCGGCTCAACCTGCTTGACGACGGTCACCGTGCCAGTTTTTTCCGCAGTGGCGTACGGGGATCCCTCGGCCGGAATGAATTTCACGTTTACCGTGCGCTCGCCGAGAGGCTCGATGAACTTGATGTCCTTGAGAACAGCGGTACCGTTTACAACCTTGGCGGTGGTGGAGCGGCGCTCCCCGGTGTTCGGGTCGGTGTCCCAGAATTCGACTTCACCCTGCGCGTCGACAGGCGAAACGCGCGCGGTGAGGTCGGAACCCTCGCCCGAAACGAAGGTCTGCCCGGACGTGACGGAAACGTTTGCCTTACGCAGCTGGGGCGCGATGGTGATGGTGGACGCACTCGAAACGGAGTTCAGGAAGTTCGGATCCGTTGGCAGGTACTGTGCCACAACTTGGTTGGCACCAGCTTGGGTGAAGGTGTACTCAGCGGTAGCGGTGCCGTTCTGAAGCGTTGCGTTGGTATCGAGAGCCGTGCCGTTGACGAGGAATCGGATCTGACCGTCGACGGACGCCTGGTTGTCAGCGGTGACGGTGGCCTTCAACGTGACCTGCTCGCCTACCCTGCCTTCGGCCGGAACGTCGAGTGCTGTGTTCGTTTTCACCTCGTTGTTCTGAACCGGTGCTGCGGTTACGGTCAACGTGTGGTTCGCGGTGGTCTGGGAGGCCTCGAATGTAGTCGCGTCTGCCGGGGTGAACTTCGCGATGATCTCGTACTCACCCGCAGCGAAGGATTGAGCGAGGGTGGCTTTGCCATCTCGGACGTTGATCGGGGTGTCGTTAAGCTGCTGGTCCCCTGCGAAGAACGTGACGGCACCTTCCGCCTCCGGGGAAACGATCGCGGTAATGGTTGCGATCTCGTTGTCCTGCGCTGAAGTAGTGCTTGCAGTATCGAAGGTCAGCGTGGTTTCGGTGAGTCCGGTGTTTCGGTTCGGAATCTCCTTGGCTGGGACGAGGAATGCGGCCGTGTCCATGCGGCGCAGAACGTGGAGTGCGCGCGAGTACTTGTACGCGGCGTACTGGGGCACATACACACCGGGCGTTTCGGGGGCCGTGAACTGCGCCTCGAACACGATGTCGTTGCCCTTGCGCTCGGAATACGTGCCCGTGGATTGCTGCGCAACGTATTCTTTATTCACCTTGGGGTATGTGCCTGCCCACTTGCCAGTTTGCGTGGTCCCCCAGTAGGGAGCTTCGTAACCACCAACAGGAATGACCTGCGTTGTCGAACCCTCGTCGTTGCCGCGCGTAGGGACGTGTGATTCGTAACCGATACGCTTCATCGTCCCTTCGACGTACGTCGATCCAGCCGGAGGGTTAATTCCGGACTCGTAGAAGTTAGTGAACACACCACTCGAAGTGATTTTCTCACCAGCCCAAAGCCAGTAGTTAGAACCAGCTTCGATCACGACCGGGTTTTCCAAGCCGGATGTAGCGAGTGCGTCTTTGCTCGCACCGATTTTCGGCAGGAAGAACGTATCGTTGTCAGGTCCGTTGATAATAATTTCCTCTTCCACGTCCACCGGTGTGGTGAACGTCGCGGTGCCGTCGGGGTTCGGGTTGAAACCCTTGCCGTCGATGTAGCGAGCGGTGACGGTGTGCTTGAATTCACCGGACGTGTAGGAGCTGGGCGTGACCTCCTTGCTGGCGGTCGTGCCGGTCAGCTCCACGGGGCCATCGATAGCAACACCGTCCAAGTAGAACTGCACCTGGCCGCCCTGTGCGTTCGGGACGGTGGCGGTGAAGGTAGCGGATGCACCAATTTTGATTTCGTCGGCGCCGGTAACTGTTACCGCTTCAGCCGCGAATGCAAACGGTGCGGAAAGGATCGTGTTGTGAGTCGGGGCGATGACGGGAGCGACCATCGCCAAGGTGGTCAGGCCAGCGATGGCAGTGCGGATAGGGAAACGTTTAGCCATGAGGGGACCTCGCTAAGTTGAAACTTCCTCCATGACAGGCGGAAGCCAGAGAACGGACAGGTTCGTCCGACAATCCTAGGGTGGAGTACGAGTTCTCTCATCTGTTTGCCCGTTTCTGACCTGCGGTTTTCTGATTGTTTGTCAGATGTTCAACTGGGGTTTACGTGTTGGTTGCGGTGTGGCCATACGTGGGGCTGTGGTCTGTGGGGGGTGGACGTGTGTCGCCCCCGCGGGCGGTGTGCTCGCGGGGGCGATGGGGGTGCCGGGTGAGGCCCGGCGGGGACTTATCTTGGGTTAGAGGCGGATGCCGAACTGGGTGTAGACGAAGTCCTTGAACTGCTGGTTGTTTGCCAGGCCGAAACCGAGCAGGCCGAGCAGGAGCACCACGGCGGTCACCGAGATGCCGATGATGGCCGGCCTAGACAGGCTGGAGCCTTCCGAGCTTTGCGACGAGCCTTCGGAGCTGTTGCCGTTGGTGGTGTCGGTCTTGCCGGTGACGGTGAACGCAACCTTGGCGGTTGCGGTGGTGCCGTCGGGGTTGATGACGGTGATTTCACCGACCGGGTCAGCCTCGGTTGGCAGTTTCGACCAGTACAGCACCGAACCCGGCAGGATCTGGCTTGCGTTGGACAGGACCGCACTCGGTGCCGGGAGGGTGGCGCCTTCGGTGGTGGTGCGAGTCTCGTTCTTCACCTGCGGGGTGAAGGCTGGGGCCGGGTTCGGGTTTGGCTGGTTCGGGGTCGGCTGGTTCGGCTGGTCGTCGGTCTTTTCCGTGACGTTGACCTCGGTGACCTGGGAAGTTGCTTCCGTAGCGGTGGTGTTGTCTGCCGCTGGGGTGAACTTCGCGGTGATTGCGTTGGCACCGGCCGGCAGCTTTGTGGTCAGGGTTGCTTCGCCGGTTGCGGGGTCGTAGGCCACGGTGCCGTCGATCTTGGTGTCGCCGTTGAAGAACTCCACCGTGCCCGCAGAGGCCGGGTCGACCTTAGCGGTTAGGGTGACTTCATCGTCGGTGGTCTTCTCACCGGCGGGTGCGGTCACAGTCACCGTCGGGGCGGTCGCTTCCTGGGCCGGGGGCTGCTGGGTGTTGTCCGTCTTCTTGGTGACGGTGAACTTCGGGGCGGCCTCGGAGGTTGCTTCCTTGGCGGTGGTGTTGTCTTCGGCCGGGGTGAACTTCGCGGTGACGGTGTAGTCGCCTTCTGCCAGCTTGGTGGTCAGGGTTGCTTCACCGGTGGCCGGGTCGTAGTCGACGGTGCCGTCGATCTTGGTGTCGCCGTTGAAGAACTCGACGGTGCCCGCGGAGGCCGGGGTGATCTTCGCGGTGAGGGTGATCTCGTCGGCGGTGGTCTTCTCACCGGCCGGTGCGGTCACGGTCACCGTCGGGGCTGTGGCCTCTGGTGCCGGCGGCTGCTGCTGCTCTTCCTTCTTTTTCACCGTGAATGCCGGAGCGGCCTCGGAGGTTGCTTCCTTGGCGGTGGTGTTGTCCTCGGCCGGGGTGAACTTCGCGGTGACGGTGTAGTCGCCTTCTGCCAGCTTGGTGGTCAGGGTTGCTTCACCGGTGGCCGGGTCGTAGTCGACGGTGCCGTCGATCTTGGTGTCACCGTTGAAGAACTCCACCGTGCCCGCAGAGGCCGGGTCGACCTTAGCGGTCAGGGTGACTTCATCGTCGGTGGTCTTCTCACCGGCCGGTGCGGTCACAGTCACCGTCGGGGCGGTGGCCTCCGGTGCCGACGGCTGCTGCTCTTCCTTCTTCTTCACCGTGAACGCCGGAGCAGTCTCGGAGGTTGCTTCCTTGGCGGTGGTGTTGTCTTCGGCCGGGGTGAACTTCGCGGTGACGGTGTAGTCGCCTTCTGCCAGCGTGGTGGTCAGGGTTGCTTCGCCGGTGGCCGGGTCGTAGTCGACGGTGCCGTCGATCTTGGTGTCGCCGTTGAAGAACTCGACGGTGCCCGCGGAGGCCGGGGTGATCTTCGCGGTGAGGGTGATCTCGTCGGCGGTGGTCTTCTCACCCGTCGGAGCAGTCACGGTCACCGTCGGGGCGGTCGCTTCCTGGGCCGGGGGCTGCTGGGTGTTGTCCGTCTTCTTGGTGACGGTGAACTTCGGGGCGGCCTCGGAGGTTGCTTCCTTGGCGGTGGTGTTGTCTTCGGCCGGGGTGAACTTCGCGGTGACGGTGTAGTCGCCTTCTGCCAGCTTGGTGGTCAGGGTTGCTTCACCGGTGGCCGGGTCGTAGTCGACGGTGCCGTCGATCTTGGTGTCGCCGTTGAAGAACTCGACGGTGCCCGCGGAGGCCGGGGTGATCTTCGCGGTGAGGGTGATCTCGTCGGCGGTGGTCTTCTCACCGGCCGGTGCGGTCACGGTCACCGTCGGGGCTGTGGCCTCTGGTGCCGGCGGCTGCTGCTGCTCTTCCTTCTTTTTCACCGTGAATGCCGGAGCGGCCTCGGAGGTTGCTTCCTTGGCGGTGGTGTTGTCTTCGGCCGGGGTGAACTTCGCGGTGACGGTGTAGTCACCTTCTGCCAGCGTGGTGGTCAGGGTTGCTTCGCCGGTGGCCGGGTCGTAGTCGACGGTGCCGTCGATCTTGGTGTCGCCGTTGAAGAACTCGACGGTGCCCGCAGAGGCCGGGTCGACCTTAGCGGTCAGGGTGACTTCATCGTCGGTGGTCTTCTCACCGGCCGGTGCGGTCACAGTCACCGTCGGGGCGGTGGCCTCCGGTGCCGACGGCTGCTGCTCTTCCTTCTTTTTCACCGTGAACGCCGGAGCAGCCTCGGAGGTTGCTTCCTTGGCGGTGGTGTTGTCTTCGGCCGGGGTGAACTTCGCGGTGACGGTGTAGTCACCTTCTGCCAGCTTGGTGGTCAGGGTTGCTTCACCGGTGGCCGGGTCGTAGTCGACGGTGCCGTCGATCTTGGTGTCACCGTTGAAGAACTCCACCGTGCCCGCGGATGCCGGGGTGATCTTCGCGGTCAGCGTGACTTCATCGTCGGTGGTCTTCTCGCCCGTCGGAGCAGTCACAGTCACCGTCGGGGCGGTTGCTTCCTGGGCCGGGGGCTGCTGGGTGTCGTCTTCCTTCTTGGCGACGGTGACAATCGCAGCACCGTCTGCCGGGGTTTCAGCGTTGGTGAATTTGGTCTGGTCAGCGGAGGTGAACCTGGCGGTGATCGCGTTCCTGCCTTCCGGCAGGGTGGTGTTCAGGGTTGCTTCACCGGTTGTAGGGTCGTAAGAAACGGTGCCGTCGATTTTGGCATCGCCGTTGTAGAACTCGACGGTGCCGGCTGCGGCCGGGGAAACCGTTGCTGTGAGCTGTACTTGCTCGTCGATCTTTGCGGTGGTCTTGTTTGCCTCGACGGTTACACCAGTCTTCTCTGCCGGTTTCGTGATCGCCACGGTTGCGGCATCGGCTGCAGGAACGGTTGCGTTGGTGAACGCGTTGGTGTTGTCCGAGGTGAACTGCGCGGTGATCGTGTTGTCGCCCTCGGGCAACGCCGTGGTCAGGGTGGCGGTGCCGTTGGAGACGGTTTGCTCGTCGCCAAGCGGCTGCCCGTTGTTGGAGAATTGGACCTTGCCCTGTGCGCCTGCCGGGACAGTGGCGGTCAGGGTGATCTCGTCTTCGGTGGTTCCGGATGGCTTGTTAGCGGCGACCGTCAGCGTGGTCTGTTCGGCATCCTTCGGGGTGATGGTCACCGAACCAGCGTCGCCAGCGATGTAGTTGCTGCTGTCGCCCGGGACGTAGACGGCAATAAAAGTCTTGGACTCGGTGTTCTCCGGGGAGAAGGTGAAGGTGGCCTGATTGTTCGAACCGGTGAGGCCCTTCTCTTCGATGACTTTGTCGCCGTCCTTGAGCTGGACCTTGCCGGATGCCTGTGCCGGCGTCACCTTCGCGGTGAGCGTGACCTCTTCGTCCACGATCGGGTCGGTCTTGGATGCAGTCAGCTGAACACTTGCTTCGTCCTTGATCGCAACGGAAGCCCGAGCGGTGTTCCCGGTGTAACCGCTGTTCTGTGCCGGAACGTACTGAGCAGTAACGTTGCGAGTGCCCGCGCTGGCGAAGGTGTGTTCAACTTCGGCAACACCGTTCTTCACTTCAGCGGTCACAGGGTTGAGCGCCCCGACGTTGAACTGGACGGTGCCACCGTCAACCGGCTGGCCGTCGGCTTCGACCTTGGCGCTGAGCGTGATTGCCTGGTTCAGCTTGCCCCCCAGGTCGCCGTTGTACTCGACCTGGGTAGCAACGTTGGAAACCTCGATCGTCTGAGGCTCTGAGGTCTGGCCGTTGTATGCCGTCTGATCGTTCGGGGTGAACTTCGCGGTCACGTTGTGGGTACCAGCGGGGAGCTGCTTCTTCAGGGTAGCGACACCGGTCGCAGGGTCGTACTCGCCAGCGCCCAAGGAGTTGGTGCCGTTGAAGAACTCAACGGCGCCGGCGACGTTGCTCGGCTCCACCGTGGCTGTCAGGGTGACCTCTTCTGTGGCCTTTGCTTTAGCTGGGGCCTCCAGAGTGATGCCGGTGTGCTCAGCTGCAGGCTGAACGTTTAGTTCAGCGGTTGTCTGGTTGCCCTTGTATGTGCTGTTTTCAGCTGGAACGAACACCGCCGTGAGGGTTTTCTTGCCCTCTTCGGTCGGGGTGTAGGAGTAGGTGGCCTCGTTATTGTCGTTGAGGTTCACGGTGCCCAAGACATCGTCGCCGTCCTTGAACTGCACAGCACCGTCTGCGTCGGTCTCCTCGACCGTAGCGGTGAGTGTCACCGCCTCGTTCACCTTCGGGTTGGCGTTGGAGGGGGTGAGGGTCAGCGACGATTCGTTTTTGTCGTTGACCTGCACGGAGCCTTTGCTTTGCGACGATTCGAAGCCCGTGTTGCTGGATTCAAAAACTACGTCGACTTCCTGGGCGCCGAGAACGTTAAGCGTCACGTTCTTTACGGTGGCGCTGCCATCTGCATTGATGGTGTCAGTCGAGCCGAGCTCAGCGTCGTCCTTGGAGATCGTCACCTTGCCCTGCGCACCCTTAGCGACGGTGACCTTCAGCTCGCCCGGAACATCCACGGTGAGAGACTGATTCTCCACGAGCTGGACCTCCGATGCGATTGCAGTCACCTTGAGGTCGGCATTGGCGGTGCTGTCCTCGTAGACCTTGCGCGGGGAGGTCAGGGTCGCGGTGACCTCGTAATCGCCCGGGTTGTCGATCTTCTTGGTAGCGGTGGCCGTGCCGTCCTTAATCTCGCCGGTGCCGAGGTCGATGTTCTCGCCACCGGCCTTCGGCGTAGCGATGAACTTGACCTCTCCGGTGACCTCCTTATTCGGGATGGTCGCGGTGACGGTGCGCTCCGAACCAGCCGCTTCGTCACCGGTTACCGCGATCGTGAACTCGGGGCTGTAGGGCTCGACGACCTTGATGGTGGCCAATGGGACATCGTCAGTCGGGCGACAAAGCGTGACAACCTGGGAGTAGTACTCCTGGAAACCGAAAGTGTTGTTGGCTTGCTTGTAGGTGTTGTTGTTTAGTGGCAAATCGTCGGTCCCCGCACCACGTTGGCTGAAGACGATGGTTTCACCAGCGGTCGCGCCCGCAGTGACGGGAACGGTCACCTTCGGGAGCTGGAATTCGCCTACCGCATCATTCTGAGTCCCGTTGCCAAGGCCGACACCAATCCCAACATTCGCATCGTCACCGCCACTGTTGTGGGGCGTATAACGTGCGTCATTGCGTGAGTTGGTGTCCTCACCCCATATGCGGAGGACATCTCCGGATTCATCTGGTGAGTCATTGACACTATTTACCCTATCCACGCGCATGTTGCCATTGCCCGCGGTGGCGTGGTAAACGCGATTCCAGCTTGAAGTCCAGCCAGCGAGGCGGGAGGAAGAACGTGCGTCAACTGTAGCGGTGCCGACTGTTGCATTGGCAGGAAGCGCGATGTCGTACTTCATACGTCCGACCCACATGCCTCCACCGTCAGAGGGGGTGCGTCCAATCGACCCAGGCCCGGGCTGGTACTCGAAGTTAAACTCCTCGCCGGGAGCAACTTCGCTGGGATAGCGAGTGATTACCGAGCTGGGGGCGTTGTGCGAACGGGTGGCAGCTCGACCAGCCTTCTCGAAAGACTGACAGGACATTGGCGCGTTGACAGTGCGGTTTTCACCCGCGGCAACCTGCGCGGTCGAGAACGGGGCGGTGAGGAGCGTTGTCACAAGCGATGCAGTTACGGCAGAAGCTACGAAGCTCTTGCGGCGTAGAGACATGGCGGGGCCTTTCGGGAAGTGGGGAGTGGAGTTTTCAGTTGCGTGGGCAAAACTGAATTCTGGTGAACGATACGTCGATAAGCTTGCGTGCGCAGCGCCTATAGACGGGTGTAATGGGCTTTTGGGGAAGAGTTCTTCCGAAATTCACGCTGCGTTCATGTCTTAGAAACGGCGACCGCATCGGGTGGGGTGGCAGCAACTAACGAATCCGGGAGGAAAATTTTTTTCTAGATCGGGAACAAGCATCCGTGTCCGTGAGTTACATAGGTTGAGTGATCAATGCTCAACTTTAATTCGACACAACCGCCGCCGGTGCTATAGTCGCTGTCGAAGTTGAGTCGTAGCAGTTCAACTCTCAAACAATTTAGATAAACAGCATTTCCAAACAGGAGGAACACACACTTATGGCACGTGCAGTTGGTATCGACCTTGGCACCACGAACTCCGTCGTATCCGTCCTTGAGGGCGGCGAGCCGGTAGTTATCCCGAACGCCGAGGGTTCCCGCACGACCCCGTCCGTTGTCGCATTCGCGAAGAACGGCGAGGTGCTTGTCGGCCAGTCCGCGAAGAACCAGGCGGTGACCAACGTCGACCGCACCATCCGTTCGGTGAAGCGCCACATGGGCGACGACTGGACCGTCGACATCGACGACAAGAAGTACACCCCGCAGGAGATCTCGGCTCGTACGCTGCAGAAGCTGAAGCGCGACGCGGAGGCCTACCTGAGCGACGAGGTCACCGAGGCTGTTATTACCGTCCCGGCGTACTTCGAGGACGCGCAGCGCCAGGCCACCAAGGAGGCTGGCCAGATCGCGGGCCTGAACGTCCTGCGCATCGTGAACGAGCCGACTGCGGCTGCGTTGGCCTACGGCCTGGACAAGGGCGAGAAGGACCAGACCATCCTGGTGTTCGACCTGGGTGGCGGCACCTTCGACGTTTCCTTGCTGGAGATCGGCGACGGCGTGGTCGAGGTGCTCGCAACCGCCGGCGACAACGAGCTCGGCGGCGACGATTGGGACAACCGCGTCGTTGAGTGGCTCGTCGATAAGTTCAAGTCCCAGAACGGCGTGGACCTGTCCAAGGACAAGATGGCTATGCAGCGTCTGCGCGAGGCGGCGGAGAAGGCGAAGATTGAGCTGTCGTCCGCGCAGCAGGCATCCATCAACCTGCCGTACATCACGGTGGACTCCGAGAAGAACCCGCTGTTCCTGGACGAGACGCTGACCCGCACCGAGTTCCAGAAGATCACCTCCGACCTGCTCGAGCGCACCAAGGCGCCGTTCAACCAGGTGATCAAGGACGCCGGCCTGTCCGTCGGCGAGATCGACCACGTCGTGCTGGTCGGTGGCTCCACCCGTATGCCGGCTGTGACCGACTTGGTCAAGGATTTGACCGGCAAGGAGCCGAACAAGTCGGTCAACCCGGACGAGGTTGTCGCGCTCGGCGCCGCCCTGCAGGCAGGCGTGCTGCGCGGCGACGTGAAGGACGTGCTGCTTCTCGACGTCACCCCGCTGTCCCTGGGCATTGAGACCAAGGGTGGCGTGATGACGAAGCTGATCGAGCGCAACACCACCATTCCGACGAAGCGCTCCGAGACCTTCACCACGGCTGAGGACAACCAGCCGTCCGTGCAGATCCAGGTGTTCCAGGGTGAGCGCGAGATCGCTTCCGCGAATAAGCTGCTCGGCTCCTTCGAGCTGGCGGGCATCGCCCCGGCGCCGCGTGGCGTGCCGCAGATTGAGGTCACCTTCGACATCGACGCCAACGGCATCGTGTCCGTCTCTGCGAAGGACAAGGCCACCGGCAAGGAAAACACCATCAAGATCCAGGAGGGCTCGGGCCTGTCCGACGAAGAGATCGAGCGCATGGTGAAGGACGCCGAGGCACACGCCGAGGAGGACAAGAAGCGCCGCGAGGAGCAGGAGACCCGCAACAACGCCGAGAACATGGCGTACCAGACGCGCAAGTTCATGGACGAAAACGGTGAGAAGCTCCCCGAGGACGTCAAGGGCCGCGTCACCGAGGCGGCAGATGCTGTCGACGAGGCGCTCAAGGGCGACGACCTGGACGCCATCAAGGAGTCCGTGGAGAAGCTGACCACCGAGTCCCAGGCAATGGGCACCGCGCTGTACGAGGCTGAGGCCAACGCCGGCGCTACCCAGGCCGACGCCCCGGCTGGCGACGACAACGTCGTTGACGCCGAGGTTGTCGAAGACGACGAGACCGACGCCACCGACGGCGAGAACAAGTAAGCAGGAAGGAGGGCGAGCAATGCCGAACCCGACGAACCCGAGTGACGAGTTCAACCAGGAAATGCCCCGCGACCCGGGCGCACCGACCGAGACCGACGAACAGTACGTCTCCCCGGACACCGCAGAGTCGCTGGCTGACGAGGCCGCCGAGTCCGAGGCACTCGCCGCGGACGAGGACCCCCTCCTAGACGCCAGCCCGGAGGAGCTCGACGCCGAGCTTGCCGAAGCCGCGGAGATTGCCGACGCCGAAGAGCGCGGCGCAGGCGCCGAAGTAGACCCGGACGCCGACGGCGACGGTGTGGTATCCGACATCGAGATGCAGCTCGCCGAGCGCACCGAGGACCTGCAGCGCGTGAGCGCCGAGTACGCGAACTACCGTCGCCGCACCGAACGCGAGCGTGGCCAGTCCGCGGAGCAGGCAAAGGCGAAGTTCGCCACGCAGCTGCTGCCGCTTCTCGACGATCTCGATCTAGCCAAGCAGCACGGCGACCTGGAGCAAGGCCCCCTGAAGGCCTTCAGCGACAAGTTCCACACCGTGCTCGAGGGCCAAGGCGTCAAGGCCTTCGGCGAAGAGGGCGAGCCCTTCAACCCGGAGATCCACGAAGCAGTGCAGGACCTGTCCGAAGGCGACGAGAAAGTCCTGGGCACGGTACTGCGCAAGGGGTACACGGTGGGCGAGCGCCTCGTGCGCAACGCCATGGTGATCATCGCGGACCCTGCAGCCGATAACACCGATAACCAGGCGCAGTAAGAAACCATCACCGCCATGGGCCGGGGCATGAGGACACGCGAGCAGACAAGCGGCCTCGTCCCCGGCCCCTTTCAATAGCCTTTAGTTACCGCTAGGTACAGCTAGCTTCAGCAGTTAAAACGACAAAACTCATTTAGCAACCACCACACCACGCAACAGACACAAGAAAGGAGGGTGCGGGATGGCCATGCAACAGGAATGGGCAGATAAGGATTACTACGGCGATCTGGGCGTGAGCTCGTCGGCAAGCCAAGCGGACATCAAGAAGGCGTACCGCAAGCTCGCACGCGAAAACCACCCGGACTCCAATCCCGGCGACAAAAAGGCCGAGGAGAAGTTCAAGCGCGTCGCCGAAGCCTACGACGTGATCGGCGACGAGGCGAAGCGCAAAGAGTACGACCAGCTCAAATCCATGATTAGTTCCGGCGGCGGCTTCGGCGGCCGATTCGGGCGGGGAGGAGGCTCCGGGTTCCCGGGCGGGTTTCGCACCACGGAAACGGAGTTCGACCTCGGAGACATCTTCGGAGGGGCTGGTGGACAAGCTGGAGACGGCGGCCTTGGTGATATCTTCGGTGGCTTCTTTGGCGGCCGCGGCGGTGCTGGCAGGAACGCTCGGCCGTCGCGGGGGGCCGACGTCGAAACGGAAATAACCCTCGACTTCCGCGAGGCAGCCAAGGGCACCACCATCCCGGTGGAGCTCACCGGCGACGCGCCGTGCACCACGTGCCACGGCTCCGGCTCCAAGAGCGGCAAGACCCACACGTGCGAGGTGTGCTCCGGCTCCGGATTCATCCGGGAAAACCAGGGCGCGTTCGGCATGGCGCGGCCGTGCACGAACTGCGGCGGCACCGGCGAAGTGATCGAAGACCCGTGCCCTACTTGCGACGGCACCGGCACCGTACGCCGCACCCGCTCCATCACCGTGCGCATCCCCGCAGGCGTGGTGGACGGGCAGAAAGTGCGGCTGGCCGGCCAAGGCGAGGCGGGCCCGAACGGGACACCCTCCGGCGACCTGTTTGTCACCGTGCACGTGCGAGACGACAAGGTGTTCAAGCGCTCCGGCGACGACCTGGAGGTCACCGTGCCCGTGTCCTTCTCCGAGGTTGCCCTCGGCGCCACCATCACCGTGCCCACCCTGGACAACCCGGTGAAGGTGAAAGTGCCGGCCGGCACCCCGAACGGGCGGACTCTGCGCGTTCGTGGCCGTGGCATCCCGAAGAGCTCGGGCAAGAACGGCGATCTGCTGGTCACCGTTGAGGTGAAGGTGCCGTCGTCGGCCGACCTCGATCCTTCGGCGACCTCGGCGCTTCGCGCCTACGCCCAGGCCGAGAAAGACGCGGGCTTCGACCCGCGCGCCGGCTGGGCCGGACTATAGGGGGAGGTGAGGTAGATGGCAGAAAGGCAATCATCGCAGCGACGCGAGGAGGAATACTTCGTCATCTCCGCCGCCGCCGAGCTCACCGGCATGCACGCCCAAACCCTGCGCACCTACGACCGGCTCGGCCTAGTCACCCCGGTACGCACCAAGGGCGGCGGGCGACGGTACTCCAAGCGCGACATCACCATGCTGCGGCGTATCCAGTACCTCTCCCAGGAGGAAGGGGTAAACCTCGCGGGCATCAAGACCATCATCGAGATGACCCAGCAGATCGAGGAACTCCAGGACGAACTGGAAGCGCAGCGCGGGCGTAACGAGGAGCTGCGTCAGCGTCTGGATGCGGGTTCCCCGCGCCGGGGCGGTGAACTGGTGCACGTCCCGCGCTCGACCGCGGTGGTCGCGTGGGAGCCAGCTGCTTCTCGACGGAGGCGGAGAGCGTCTTCCTAAACTGTCACTAAGCCCAGTTTAGAAGTTGCATAAATTACGCCCGCCCGATTGATCCGGGTGGGCGTTCGGTTTAGGCTCATCCTTGAATATCGATATTTGCAGGTTTCGGGCAGGAAACTCCAAGATTTTATGGACACGTGCACGAACCGCTCTTTCAAGGAGATTCCATGGGTGCTTCCCGTTCGGTTTCCAACCCGCGTTCCTTGCGTTCCCGCCGCCGGGGGACCTCAATTGCAGCTGCTGCGCTGTCGCTTGCGCTTGTGTTGCCTACCGCGCAAGCGCTTGGAGCTGCAGACTCCATGCAAGCGGCTGCGGCGCAAACGACGATAAACAGAGTACCCAACTTCGCTCCGGTGATCGAAGCGGATGCGCTGGAGAGTGGCTACGACGGCTCGGCTAACACCATTTCTGGTGTGGTCTATTTAGGGGAAACGAGGAACACCGTTCGTTACGGTGCCCCAATCTATTTGCAGTGGATCGACAACGATGGCGCCGTGTCGCCGACTTATAAGGCCTCCGTGCGTTCTGCGAAGTTTAAGTTCGACCTCCGGGAGGGCTTCACCGATAGTGCGGGGCGGACACATAAATTTGCAGCCAGGGAAGGTCAGCGCTACAAGATTTGGATGGATCCGGTCTATCACGCAACGTCGGGAAATCTCCTTAGCCCGATGTTCGCCCATGGAGCTATCAACCCGGGTGAATTCGTCATGGTAGACCCAGAACAGGCGCGAGGGACGACGGTCACTGTTGGATCAGATGTCAGTGGCATTCAAATTCGCATGTACGAGTTTCCAGACGTAAGTCTGATGACTAAACCTGAGAATGAATGGCTCCGAGACGACGAAGGATATTCGGATACTGTCGATACTCCACTCGGGTGGTTCTCTGGGAGTACTAGGCGTGAAACTTCGCCATGGGGTTTCGACAGTGCCATTGGAATGGTCACTGGTGAGACGTACGAGGTTGTTTTCTCAGTGCTTGATGAAGACTACGTCGACATTTATCGTGCGGCAGTAGGCAGCGGAAATAACAGCACCAGAGACGTAAAAACGTTCCTACAGGATAATCCGGACGCGATCGCTGCAACGGTTGTGACCTACTTGGGGACAGGTAGCTTCACTGTTAGATTCCCAGAGGGGGTGGTATCGGAAAAGAACCGTGATTATGTCTACGCTTTTGTCCGCAATTCAAATGGTGATCCGGTGCCCTCGCTGAGTGCATGGACCAGACCGGAATTCCGTTCGCCGCTATCTGGTTCTGATGACACCAGAAAAAATGAATCTCACTTGCGCTTGAACGCTAGCGGTGGCTACGGCGGGATTTACTTTGGATTGCCGCTCCAAGATTCCGTAGCGATCAAGCTGACGGGTGCCGACTTAAAGGAGGAATTCGTCCAGCCAGGAGAGACTCTAAAGGTCACAGCCTCTGGAACGGTACCGGAAATTGGTCGCAATTATGTGCAAATCTATCGCAACGGTGAGCGGCTCGATGATGAGTGCTACATATATCCGGACTCCGTCGCAGGCATTGACCGTTGCGATTTCCGGGTACCTATCGATGCGAAAGACGGAGACATAATTACTACCATTGCGATCTACAGCAATGAGTCTGATGAGGTAGCTGCGGATTCGGTCATCGTAAAGCTTCCCGAGTATGAGGTAGCCTACGCTCCGAAGGTTGTGGTTAGAAACGAAGGTGCGGTTGAAGTTTCTCCGGAGTACATGTCGGCAACCCCACCGGATCGCGTGGCCGAATATAACCTGGCCGACGGCTTCGTTGCCCCCGAAGGGTACTCCGTCAACTTAAGACCCTGGGACGGTGGGTTGAGGGTGTACGCGTACAGCAACGCGCGGGTCGAGGAGCTGGACATCCCGATCGAGATCTCCTTCAAAAACGGAGCCGACCCCGTATCCACCACCGCGACGTTCCTGTTAGACACCGACGGTGACGGCATCCCCGATATCGAGGACCGAGACGACGACGGCGATGGTGTCGTGGACGAGATGGACCAGGATCCAAAGGATCCGAGGGTGGGCAACGCATCGCTCACCCACGAGCTGGTGTTCCCCGAGGCTGTGTCCGGCTACCCGGGCGAGCTCGTCGAGGTGCAGGGTGAACTTCGCCGCGACGGATTCGCGGTAGCGATTCCTAATGGCGCGAGGTTCACCATCAGTGGCGAGGGGGAAGGGGTCTCGAACAGGGGCGTCGCAAAGATCCGAATTCCGGCGGACGCTTCAGCTGGTGACACTATTACTGCCGAGGTGACCATCACATACGCCGACGGTACCACCGACACCGCGTTAGCATCCGCGGTCGCCAGAGAGCTGCCGCGGCCGCCCGCACCGACGACATCCGCGCCCACGCCAACGAGCGCAACGTCGGTTCGGCCGACGACGACAACCCCCGTTCCTTCGAGTACGACGGTCCCAACGACCACCAGCACGACACCGGTCCCCACGTCGGCGGTGCCAAAGCCCACACCGACACCGGTCCAGCCGAGCGTCAGCGACGCACCGGCCCCGGTCGCCGAAAAGGACGCGGACCGCTACCAGCCCGTGTTCCCCACGGTGTACGCGCGAGCGAACAAGCAGAGCCTGTCAGTGAACCCGTTGGCGACGCTGACGGATAACGATCAGACCTTCCAGAATCAACCGTTGCCCGTCGGCACGAAGCTCGACGCCAAGACCCCCGGCGCTGAGATCATCGAGGTCACCGATGAGGACGGCGTCACCCGCCAACTGGTGCAGTTCACCCCGCCTGCGAACGCTAAGGCCGGCGAAACGCAGCAGGTTCGCGTGCAAGTGACGTACCCGGACGGATCCACGGAAGAGGTCACGATCCCGTTCGAGATCGTGGAGAAGACGCAGGCCGATGACACGAACCTCGCCTACGAGGCGGATAAGGCTGCCGCTCCGAACAAGACGGTGAATATCGTCCAAACAGGGACCCGCAACTTGCCGGCAAACACCGAGTTCATCACCGCGCGCACGAACCAGCTCGACGGTTGGCGCGTATCCGTCGACCCGGCGACCGGCGACCTGCAAGCCACGGCCCCCGAGAATGCAAAGCCGCTCACGTTCACTACCCTTGCGCTGTTCGCGGACGGTTCGACGAAGACGATCACGACGACCATCGGGGTAGCCGAGCCGACCAGCGACGCCGAACGGTACCAGCCCGCCTACCCCGAGACCGTGATCAAGGTAGGGGAGCAGGGGACCGCGGCGCGTACCGGCACCGTCGGCACGAACGCGAGCTTCACGCTTGTCGACGCCGCTGGGTTGGTGGACGGAGTCGTCGATGAGCCAACTGGCGCTATCACGGCGCGGGTACCGAAAGAGGCGGCGCCGGGAACGAAGTTCTACCCGGTGGTGGAGGTGCGCTACGCCGACGGATCGACCGAGTTCGTGACGGCGGAGTTTGTTGCGGATTCCATCGCGCGTGTCGCGGAACCGGAGTGGGCAGAGCTGGTCGTGCCGGCTGGGCAAACGTCGTCCGAGGACACGAAACGCAGCGTGCCCGAGGACACCACATTCGCCATCCAAGACACGTTCGAGGCTCCGAACTGGGACATCAGCATTGATCCGACCACGGGTGAACTCACCGTCCACACGAGCGAGGACGTCCGCGAGAACGAAGAGGTCATCATTCCGGTCGTAGCGACGTTCAAGGACAACTCGCAGAAGGTTGTCAACGTCAAGGCTAAGGCCGTCAAGTCCGCTTCAACGGCCTCGAAGGCCGCAACCCCGACGGTGACGACAACGGTCACCTCCACCGTGGGCGCGCCCGCACCCGAAACGTCGAAGCAGGCCGGCTCCAGCGCGAGCGGGATCATCGCGATTGTGCTTGGCGCTCTCGCGCTCATCGGTGGTGCTGGATTTGCGCTGACACAAAACCCGAGCCTCATCCCCGCACCTGTCCGTGACCAGCTCCGCCAGTTCGGCATCAACCTCTAGGAAGGCCAGAAAGCATGCGAACCCCCAAAACCATCATTGCGCTGGCCACCTCGACCGCGCTTGCCCTGGGCACCGTCGCCGCCGTGCCTGGTATACCGGCGACTGCCGCGACATCCGTGAACGGCCAGGTAGCAACCTATAACCGCAGCGGTGAGGGAGCTCTGACAAGCGCAACGTTGGACGCGTTGCACCAGACATCCCAGCTCCAATTCACGTGGAATGCTCCCCTATCTACCGCGGGGCTATTGCAGACGGACATTCAAACCTCGATGTACATCGGCGGTACGAGGCAGTTCGTCACCCCCGCGCGCGTGAGCCGCAACGGGGACACCACCACGATGGTGACCACGGATCCGGGAACCGGGATCGAAGTGTCCAGGATCGTCCGAGTGGACGGCTCGCGCGTGGATGTCACTGTCGAAGCCACCAACACCACGCCGAGACAGCAAAATCTCCAGCTCGACCTTCTCCACTTCGCTCGCAGGGACCCGAGGAACCCAGCCGCGTTTGCGGGCACTTTCGACGGAAAGGCAATCTTCGCGGAATCGGAGGCGCCGGGTTACGACATGGAGGTCACCTTCAGCGGAGGTCACCAGACGTCCGGGTTCGCCAGCGATCCGAATTATGCGATCCCCAGTGCCCGGTGGGGCGTAGACGGCGGGAAGGGCCAGGCAGTCGATGGTGGGGCCAGCGCGCAAGGCGCCGGTTGGTTCCGCGGGTGGGATCCGGGGGAGACCGTGAGGGCGTCGATAAGCGTAGAGCTCACCCCGCAGCTGCGTACGAAGGACGCGGACCAGGACGGCATCCCCGACGAGTGGGAGCGCGGCTCCTTCACCCCCAGCGGTGGGCAGAAGCTCGACCTGGCGAGGTGGGGCGCGCGCCCCGACCAGAAGGACGTGTTCCTCCAGCTCAACTGGATGGAGCCGGAGTTCAACGAGAACGCGTGCAATGTGAGGGGCAGGTTTGCCAAGAACATTGACAAGACGATGAACTGGGTCGAGTGCGCCGAGGTGAACAAGAACGCCTACCGGCCATCGAAACAGATCCTCGATGACCTAGTCAAGGAATTCGCGGACAACGGTGTCAACCTGCACATTGATGCAGGTGAGTGGTACACCAACTTCGCATCCTTCGAGTCGGGGCAACTCAAGGGCGGGCCCATCGAGTTCGAGCGGTACCCGTTCAACGGGAAGGATGGCCGTGAGGTTCTTCAGGGCTACAGCGACACGCTCCTCGGAGACCGGGACGCAGTCTTCCACCTCGGTGTGATCGGCGACCAGATGGCGCCCAGAAATGACGCTTCCGGGTTGGGCACCATGCCGGGAGGATCGTTCTACGTTGCCTGGTACGCGCAGATGAACCGCGACGAGCAGGTGCGCAACACCATTCTTCACGAGTTCGGACACAACCTCGGCCTTGGTCACTCTGGCGCGATCAACCAGCCGAATCGGGCGGTGGGGTACAACTACGTGCCCGGGTACAAGTCGACCATGAATTACCTGTACCAGTTTGAGCACTTCGGTTTCACGAAGGGCCCGTCGCGCAACCCTGCGCAGCTCGAGGACCGCTGCGCGCGTCTGAGCGCTGCGGACCCGTGCTTCACGGGCACCTACGAGATTGGTGCCGACTGGGACAACCTCACCTTCACCGGCGG
The DNA here is from genome assembly GCF_903645305.1 of Corynebacterium sp. Marseille-P4321. Lineage (GTDB taxonomy): Bacteria > Actinomycetota > Actinomycetes > Mycobacteriales > Mycobacteriaceae > Corynebacterium. The sequence goes on from NZ_CAHJXO010000001.1 coordinate 278,573, forward strand.
CAAGGTAGGTCGCGCGATCGGCCATATTGAGAAACCAGAGATGTCGAAAAACGAGGACGCAACCACGCGTGATCTCGTTGTCATCGCCGCCGCCAAGAACAACGGCAAGGGCGGATTCCGTTTGGTGGATACGGAGGAGCGGCCGAACGGCATCGTCACCGCGAACCCTGACAACGTCATCCACGCAGAGGTGAGCAACCATGGTGTCGAGGAGCACACCTACCTGCTCGAATACACCTACAACGAAGACACTTACACGGAGAAGTACACCGTTCCCGGTGTCAACGATCCCTCCGGGGGCACATTGCTTATCGACGTCCCAGTGCCCAACCTCACCGGCTACAAGAGCGAGGTCCTCCCCATTCGCTTCAGCCTGTACAACGAACAGAACGAGGTGCAGTACAGCCAGGACCTCAACGTGCCGGTGCTGGACCTGACGAAGGAAGAGCTGAGCGAGGTCGTCGAACAACTTCCCACCGAGACGAACGAGAAGCTGAAGAAGGTCGTCGACGAGAAGCTGAAGCCTGCGATTACCGCAACGGCGACCCCCTCTCCGTCGCCTACCCCTTCGTCCGTGGCTCCTACGTCAACTTCGGCGCCCGCGCCCGTGGTGCCAACCCCGGTGAAGACGCGGCCGAACCAACCGGCACCCGCGCCTGGGAAGAACGCGGTAACGGTGACTTCCACCGTCACCACCACGACGACACCGGTCGCTGGGCCTGCGAGCGATTCCCCTAGTCCGTCTAACGTCGCGGCGATCGTCGCCGGCCTCTTGATGGCCTTGGGCGGCATCGGTCTCGCGGCATGGGGCTGGGTCACTGCGAACGGGATGCCCAGTTTCTAGAACCCACCGGCTAAGTCTGATGATTGAGGACTTAGCCAGGTCTGTCGGGTCCGGCCGGGCGCTGGCCCTGTAAAAATCGATATCCGTCCCTTAGTGCCAGGGTGGTTGTGAACGACGAACCGTAGGAGGTTTTGTTCATGACCGATTCGCAGTTGCCTCAGTTGGTGCCGTCGGTGTTGACGTCGGCTCCGGCTGTTGAGGTCCCGGTGGCTACCCGGAAGGTCAAGCCTAAGACGTTGCGTGAGGAAGTCGAGGAGATCTTGGCGGTGCCGCCGCGTGTGCTGGGGGCGGGGGAAGTGCTCGATGAGGAGACGTTGGCGTCGCCTGAGGCGGTGGTGTTCGTGTTCTCCCCGTATCGTGTTACCGGTTCTGGTAGTTGGTTTCATCCAGCACAGCAGCGGCAGATGATCACGATTTACAACGTGTTGCCCTATGGGACGAAGGGCCTGTGGTGTGCTCGGCAGGGAATTCAATACGTCAATATCAAGCGTTGGGCCCGCGCATTGCAGAAGTCGAAAACCACTGATGACGGCCTTGACGGTGCCGAGCGTGCCAAACGCTTGGTTGATGCTGCCTACCTGGGCAGACCTAGTGCGGAATACATCCGTGAGGTGGTTGTCGAGTACGGGTTAGTACCGCATGGCCAGAAAGAAGCGTGGTTGGTTGCGCATGGACTTGCTTTGCACACCGTGCGACGCTGGACAGCAATGGTGGCTGACGGTGATCTGCCGACACGCACAAGGCCAAGGAGGGTTGGAACGTTGACAATGGATGAATGCGCTGAAATTCAGCAGCTGCGCAAGGAAATCTCCGCGCTAACGCAGGACAAACGCAAGCTGGAACTCGACGCGAAACGCCGGGAAGAAGCAATGCAGCGTGCCCTGGATAAGGCCACGGAAAGGGCAGAGCGGGCTGAGTTGGCCACTGACGTGTTGGGAAAAGCTTTAGCGTCCATGCCAGGAGGGAGTGTCAGGAAGTTTGTGTGTGAGGCTCTGATCCAGAGGGAGTTTCACCGATAATGACTACGGTGTCACCGAAGAAAAACCATGACCCGACCAGGGTCAACGAGATCAGCGAGAAGCTGATGGATAATCCCGAGCTCGCCAAGCTCATCGGCGAGTTATCGACCTCCGCAGACGATGCCAGCGACCTGGTACGAGGATTGCTGCAGGCATCGATTAACGCTGGCCTGCAGGCAGAGATGGACAACCACCTCGGCTACCAGCACTCGGATCGCAAAGCGAAAGCTGAGTCCGGGGAGGATACGAACCACCGAAACGGGTCGTACACCAAAACCGTCGATTCCGGTTACGGCCCAATTGAGGTCACGATGCCGCGTGATCGCGCGGGCACGTTCACCCCGCAGATGGTGCCGAAAGGCTCACGCCGTTTGACCGAGCTCGACGACATGATCATCTCGCTCTACGCCGGTGGGATGACTGTGCGTGACATCCAGCACCACCTCGCCACCACCCTTGGGGTGGAGATGAGCCCGGATACGATCAGCACGATCACCGACGCGGTGTTAGACGAGGTAATGATCTGGCAGAACCGTCAACTCGACGAGTTCTACCCGGTGATTTTCCTCGACGCGCTGCGCGTGAAGATCCGCGACGGACACCGGGTGATCAACAAGGCCTGCTACATGGCGGTCGGGGTGGATATGGACGGCATCAAGCACATCCTGGGGTTGTGGATCGCCGACAATGAAGGCGCGAGCTTTTGGGCTTCCGTCTGCGCGGATCTTGCTAACCGCGGGGTGCAAGATGTCTTCATCGTCTGCTGCGACGGGCTTAAGGGCCTGCCGGAAGCGGTAGAAGCGACCTGGCCTGGATCGATGGTGCAGACCTGCATCGTGCACCTGATCCGAGCGGCCAACAGGTGGGTGTCCTACGCGGATCGCCGCCAAGTCTCAGCTGCCCTGCGAGACGTCTATACTGCGCCGAATGAAGACACCGCCTCTGCAGCCCTGGAGGCGTTCGCCGACTCCGCTTTGGGGCGCAAGTACCCACAGTCGGTGAAGGTCTGGCGCGATGCGTGGGAGCGCTTCATCCCGTTCTTGCAGTTCCCGCCAGCTGCGAGGCGGGTGCTCTACACCACGAACTCGATCGAGTCGCTAAACGCCGAGCTTCGCAAAGCAACCCGTAACCGGGGACAGTTTCCAAGTGATGCCGCGGCGCTGAAGACGCTGTGGTTGATGATCTGCAATATCGAGGACAAGCGTGCCGCCCAACGTGCACGGAAGGCGAAGCGGGCAACGGAATGCAACGGCTATATTGAAGGAGCGAAAGCCACCGGCTGGAAAGAAGCCATCAACCAGCTAGCCGTGGCGTACCCTGACCGGTTCGCGGACTACTTGTAAACCAAGCCCCGCACACAAACAATCGGACACTCTCTGCCAGGAGCACCTGGCGTGGACTCAGACGCGGAGGAAAAGTCCTCACCGACGCCCAACAACGTCTCTACGAGCAAGGACGGCAAGCGGAAGAAACGCTGATCAACCAGCTTGTTTCCGTCGGTTACTCCAAAACGAAGGCAATGGGCATTATCGGCGTGTCGCGCAGCCGGGTCTTCTACGAAACCAATCCGCGCCCACGTACCGACAATCCGATTCCGCATCACCAACGCCGGATCAACCGGTTGCCGGATGCCACTGTGAAACGCATCGTGGAAATACTGGATGACAATCCGCATTGCGGGGTGGACCAGGTGTTTTACGCCGCGTTGAACAATGGGATCTATCTGGCGAGTCTGCGCAGCTTTTACCGGGTGGCCAAAGCCCATGGCAAACTGTTGCACCAACGCCACAACACCAAAGCCAGACAAGCTACACGCCGCCACACCGCCGCGCCGCCGCATGTGCACGCCACCGCCCCCGGACAGGTGTTGTGCTGGGACATTACGTTTTTGCCTGGCCAGTACTACGGGCACACCTTCGCGTTGCACATGGTGATCGATCTGTACTCGCGTGCCATCGTCGGGTTCGTCGTCGCCGAACGAGAAAACAGCCAACTTGCAGCAGCGATGTTCGCCGACATCTTCACTCGTTTTCCCGATGTGCACACCGTGCACTCCGACAACGGTGCTGCGATGACCAGCAAACGACTCGGCAAGCTGTTCGCCGAACACGGTGTGGCCCGCTCGTTGAACCGGCCGCACACCAGCAACGACAACCCGCACGCCGAGTCGGTGTTTCACACCCTAAAGACCAGGACTTACTATCCGAAAACCTTTACCACGCTGGGCGAAGCCAACGCCTGGGTCAGCGCTTGGGTGCCGGCCTACAACGCCACCCCACACAGTGGGATCAACTACTACCCACCACAAGCAGTCCTCGACGGCACCTGGATACACCTGCAGCACAAACGAGAAGAAGCGATGCGAACCACACTAAGCGAAGGCACCATCACACAACTACCGGACACCAAAGCCGGCACAGGCCTTCCGGCAGAAGTCAGCATCATCCGCACCACCACTCAAACCGCCCCACCCCCACAACCCATCACGATCTAACACCCGAACCCGTTCACAACCACTTGACACAAAGCGCGTCCCCACGATCAAAGACAAAACCCCAGGTCAGCGAACGGGGTTTGTCGATCCTTACAGGCCAACCCGCCCGAGCACGAAAAACGCCCCGTACCTCCAAGAGGTAGCGGGGCGTTGTGGGTTAAAGAACCCGAGCTGAATTAGCGCTGGTTGCGGTTCAGCACGGAGCGGGAACCAGCGGCACCGGCGAGGGCGGAAACCACAGCGCCGATGATCAGGCCGGCGAAGGTCCACCAGGTGCCAACGGCGGCGTCGTCGGAAACCTCGTCAGCGGTGCGCTTCGCGTCGTCCCAAGCCTCGTTGGCCTGCTGCTTCGCGTTGTCGATGTCTTCCTGGGTGACCTGGTCGCGGGCGTCGTTGATGGCGTCCTCGGCCTGGTTAGCGGCGTCGCGAGCCTCCTGCTCGGTCACGTTCTCGGAAGCGTACTGGCCAGCAGCGTTAGCGGCACCACCAACAGCGGAACCGGTCGCGGTAGCGGCGGTGCCCAGGATGGAGCCCAGGCCGCCGAGCACGGAAGCGCCGAGCCAGCCAGCGAGGATCACGGTGGCGATCAGGGAGGTCGCCCAGGTGCCCAGACCGTGGAACAGGCCAGCACGCACGCCGAGTGCGCCGGACACGTAGCCGGCGGCGGCGAAGGCGATGACCAGCGCGATCACAGCGAAAATGCCGGTTGCAGCGCCGGTGGAACCCTGCAGACCCATAGCTGCGGCACCGACACCGAGCAGGATCATGATTGCGATGAAGGTGACCACGCCAGCGAAGATGGCGCCCCAGGAGACGTTGCCGTCCGAAACCTCGGTGGAGTTGGTGCCGATCCAGGCTTCCTGGCCGATGTGCTCGTCATCCTGGGATTCGGTGCGCACGGCGGTGCTGGTCGTAGCGGCAGTCGTCTGCGGTGCAGCAGTGCGACGGGTGGTAGTGGTCTTGCGGACCTGCTTTCCGTTGTTCGGAGAAGTCATAAAAGTGTAGACCCTTTCTATAAGTCTTTCGCCATATTTTGGCAACTTCCGCAACGTTACTGCACAGGTACGACTAATTGGGTTTCGGTTGAATAACGGTTCGGTATGGAAACGGTCCCGGTGTCGCTACCTCCCGCCGCCAGATGTGAACCAACGAATGTGAGCCAGCAAATGTGTACCAACAGGTGCAGACCAACCGAGTGATCGCGCGGGTACCTAGATTCGTGACCTGGCTGGACTGCATCTGTTGGTTCACATTTGGGAGCTGAGATGGCGGAGGGGACCCACAGACGCGAAAACCGCCCCGCTGCCGCGAAAGTTCGGGCAAAGCGGGGCGGTGATCAGCCCAGGCGTAGAACTAGCCGAGCTCGATCTGCGCTGCGCCGCCGAGGTGGCGGATGTTGGACTTCGCCAGATTGAACAGGCGGCCCACGCCACCCTCAACGAACGCGGTGCGCGCCGCGGACTGGGAGAAGCCCTTGATCATGTCCCAGGTCACGTCCGGCGGAAGGGAGAGCGCCTCCGGGTCGGTGACGATGTCCACCAGCACCGGGCCGTCGTACTCGAAGGCCTCCTTCAGCTTCGGCTCCAGGTCGTCCGGCTCCTCGATGCGGATGGACTTGATGCCTACGCCGTTGGCAATCTCGGCGAAGTTCGCTTCCTCGTGGTCGGTGCCGAAGTACGGCATGCCAGCCACCATCATCTCCAGCTTCACCATGCCGAGCGAGGAGTTGTTGAATACCACGATCTTGATCGGCAGCTGGTGCAGCTTCACGGTGAGCAGCTCGCCCATGAGCATGCCCAGGCCGCCGTCGCCGCACCAGGCGACAACCTGGCGGTCCGGCTGGGAGGCTTGCACGCCAATCGCCATCGGCAGGGCGTTGGCCATGGTGCCGTGGCGGAACGACGCCGCCTCGTCGCGCTTGCCGTTCGGGGTGAGGTAGCGCGAGGACCACACGTTGCACATGCCGGTGTCCACGGTGAAGTACGCATCGTCGGCGGCGATCTTGTCCAGTGCGGATGCGGCGAGCTCCGGGTGGATCGGCTTCTTCGCCTCGGCTGCCTTGTTGGTGTACTTCTTCACCACGGAATCCAGAAGCTCGTAGTGGCGCTTGAGCATCTTGTCCAGGAACTTCCGCGACTTTTTCTCCTCGATGGAGGGCAGGATGTTCTCAATCACGCTTCTAACGTCGCCCACCACCGGGTACTTCACTGGGGTGCGGCGGCCGATTACGGAGCCGTCGATATCAATCTGCGCGACGTTGTCGTCCGGCAGCCAGTCGGTGTACGGGAAGTCTGTGCCGATCATGATGAACAGGTCGGCTTCCTTCGCCGCGTCCAGGCAGGCGCCGTAGCCGAGCAGGCCGGACATGCCGACGTCGTAGGGGTTGTCGTACTCGAAGAACATCTTGCCGCGGAAGGAGTGGCCCACCGGCGCCTTGATCTTCTCCGCGAGCGCGAAGACCTCGTCGCGGGCATCCTGGGCGCCCCAGCCGCAGAACAGGGTGACCTTATCGGCCTTGTTAATCGCATCCACCAGGCGGGCGGCCTCACCCGGGTCCGGGAAGGTGCGCGCGCCAGCACCGGTGGCGTAGACACTGTCGGCGGTGTGCGGGCCGTCCGCAACGTCGGCTGCGAAGATGTCGCCCGGCACCACAAGCACGGATACGCCGTTGCCGGCCAGGGTGGACTGGATAGCGTTGTGCATCACGCGCATGCCCTGGTCGGCGGTGTGCACCATCTCCAGGTAACCGGAGCACTCCTGGAACAGAAGCTCCGGGTGGGTCTCCTGGAAGAAGCTGGAGCCGATCTCTTCCGTCGGGATGTGGGAGGCGATGGCGAGCAGCTTCGAGCCGTTGCGGTGCGACTCGAACAGGCCCTGCACGAAGTGGGCGTTGCCGGGGCCGCAGGAACCGCCGCAGACGGCGAGCTCGTCGTTGGCTAGCGCGTCCGCACCCGCGGCGAAGGCTGCGGCCTCCTCGTTGCGCACGTGGATCCACTCGATGTCGGATTGGCGCACTGCGTCAGATAGCGGGTTGAGCGAGTCGCCCACCAGGCCGTAAATGCGCTTGACGCCGAGACGCTCGAGATGCTCGACCATTTGTTCTGCGAAATTCACTTGTCAGCTCCTTTTATAAAGGTGTGTTCATTCAACGGGAGCCATGGTAGCTACGTTTCGGCCCGCGCGCCGTCGTGCTGTGCTAGGGCAGACAGGAACGCAGGGGATGTGAAGTGGTCCGAATGCCGCCCGCGCACCCCGTCTACCCGTTGCGCGCCGTAGTCGGGGTGCGCAGGTGAGGCGCCCAGGGCGGCGTTCGGTCCGTGGCGCAGCAGGCGGATCGGGTCGGCGTGCGCGTCCACCACGTGCACGGTGGAATTCGGCCCCGCAAGGGTGAGGTCGTCGACGGAGTTACCGGCGACTCCTGCGCTGCCGAGGAGCCAGAGATCGTCGACAAGCAGCCCGTGCTCGTGCGCCGCCCGCGTGGCCAGAAGCGTGCCGTAGGAGTGCGCGACCACGGTCTTCTGGGCGGTGGGGAAGCGCTCCTCGAGCGCCGCTTGGAACATGGAGAGATCGTCCGCGCCCGCCCCGGCCGGAAGGGGAGACAGCGCCCGCGGCACCGAGGCGGGCGGTGCGTAGCCCTGCCACACCACCACCGCGGCGCCGGTACGTTCCGCGATGAGCTGCGCCTTCTCCAGCTCCCGGGCGAGCTGCTCCGGCTTGCCCGTCGTCGCACCGGCGACCATGGTGATCACGCGCGACGGGTTCACCGCGTCGCCGAGGTACACGGTGGTGCTGGCTGGGCCGGCCTCCACAATCTGGCCGCCGTGGGCTTCGACCAGCTCCACTGTCGCCGCCGGAACCGTCTTCGTGTACCCGGCGTGTAGCGCTGCGAAGTCCTGGTCTGGGTGGGCGAAAAGCGGCTCGTAGTCCTGCTCCAGCACGCCGAGGTCGTCCAGGCCCAGCAGCGCCTGTGCGAGGCGCACGTCCAGCAGTCGCGACATGGCGTTCAGCCACGCCACCATGCGCGCGTGCATGCGCGGGCCGGGAAACCACAGCGCCGCCTGGTCCAGCGTGCGTTGTGCCGCGGCCGCCGCGTCGAGCAGCCCGGCCGCCGTGCGCAGCTGTGCCGCGTGCGCGTCCAGGTCGCTGCCAAGTGCGAGCACAGTGCTTCTCGACGCCTCCGCCGCCACCCCAGCAAACCCCGTCGCGTCCACAGCCTCCTGGGCGCCCGCGGCCTCGCGCGCCCGCGCACCCACGCTGGCGGCGGCGAGGCGCAGCGCGGCGGCCGCCTGCGTGAGCTCGCCCGCGTCCAAGGTCGGGCAATACGCGCTCATAAGGAACCTCCCAACGCATCACCGAGGGAGGCGTCCAGTGCAACCACGCGGTCGGCGAAGGAGGCCACGGCTTCGAGGTGGGAGGTGAGGGAGGACGTGGTGGCGTCGATAAGCATGTGCTCCCTGCCCTGCCACGAGGCGAGCGCGGCGGCGGACCGGGAGGCGCTCAGCGTGGCTGCGGGAAGCGGCGCGGCAAGCGGGATGTGGGCGCGGGCGGTGGGGGCGGTGCGTGTGGAAAGTGCGAGATACGTCATGCGGCGAAGCGTGCGCGAACGAAACGTCCGAATCAACCCCTGCGCGCAAATCTGTGGATAAACCCCTCCCGCGCACCCTAAAGTTATCCACATGAAGCTCGCCCTCTTGCAACAGGCCACCGGAGCCGACAAACTGGAAAACTTGGCCCTTTTCATCCCGCTCATCCGCGAGGCCGCGGCGGCCGGCGCCACGCTGATCGTGCTGCCCGAGGCCGCAAGTCAGGGCTTTGAGCAGGGCAGACTTGACACCCAAGCCGAGGAGCTCGACGGGCCTTTCGCCACGGGCTTGCGCGAGCTGGCAGACGAGCTCGAAGTGACCATCGTGGCCGGCATGTTCCGCCCGGCTGACACCAACACCATCGACACCGGTGACGGGCAAAAGAAGGTCAACCGCGTGTACAACACCGCGCTGATCACCGGCGACGGCGTGCACAAGGGCTACGACAAGATCCACATCTACGACGCGTTCAATTTCAAGGAATCCGACACCGTCAAGCCCGGAAACACCCTGGTCACGTTCACGCACGAGGGGGCGACGGTGGGCGTGGCCATCTGCTTCGACATCCGCTTCCCCGAGCAGTTCAAGGAGTTGGCGAAGCGCGGCGCTGAGGTGATCGTGGTGCCCACAAGCTGGGCGGACGGGCCGGGCAAGCTGGAGCAGTGGCGCCTGCTCGCCGCCGCCCGCGCGCTGGACACCGGCGCGTTCGTCGCCGCGTGCGGCCAGGCCCGCCCGGACCACGAGCACAAGGCGGGCGAGGAGTCCGGCCCCACCGGCATCGGGCACTCCGTGGTGGTCGCCCCGGATGGCACGCGGGTGGCGGAGGCGGGCTACGGCCCGGAGACGCTCATCGTGGACATCGACATCAGCCAGGTCGCCGAGATGCGCCGCACGCTTCCGCTCGCGGCGATGAGCTTGAGCGCAGAGCTGGGTTAAGCGAGAGCAAGCTTGACGACGAGCTCCGCTCCCGCCCCGCGCACCCCCTCAGCAACCACGCCCACCTCTTCGGCGCCGCCGCAAACGTAAACTTCCCGGCCCCACCACGCGCCGGGGCCCGCCGCCACCTGCGCAAGCGGAGCGTGCAGGTGGCGCACGTGTTCCGGCAACCCGGCGGCCGCCCACTCGTTCGCGCCGCCGCGCTCCACCACCCACGTCACGTCCAACCAGCTGTGCGCGGCGGCCAATGCGGCGAAGGTGTGCACGTCGTAGACGTCTTCGGTGTGCTCCGCGCCGACGATGAGGCGCACGTCCACGCGTTCCTCGCGCTCCACGAGGTCGAACACCACCGCCTTCGCTGCCGCCAAGCCGGTACCGGGCGCCACGATCAACGCGGGCTTGTCCACCCGCGCCACCGGGCCGCGGCCCTGACCCAGCGTGAGGTAGCCGCCCACCTCGGGCGCCCAATCCGCGCCGGTTTCGCGGGTATCGATGTGAAACTCCAGCTGTCCCAACGCATTCGCCGGCAACGCGGGGGCGAGCGCACGCCAGATACCCGGGTGCGCGGCGTTCATCACCGGTACGGTCTGGCCGGGGAGGTAGGCCACCTCGTTTCCCGCCTCCGCGCGCACCACCGCCACCGGGCCGCGGAAGTCCACGCTAGTCACCTGCGCCGCGGTGGCCGGGGGCACGCCAGCGGTGTCGGCGGCGGAGGCGGCGCGCGCCATCACCTCGCCCGCGGCGCGCAGCACCCCGGCGTCCTGATCCGTCAGCCCGTAGGCCCCGGCCGCTTCGATGAGCGTTTCGGCCGCCTTTGGGTACTCCTGCGAGGGGAAACCGGTGCGGCGCAAATCCAGCGCCAACGCCTCCAAGCGCTGCACCACGTCCGCGGGCAGATCGGGGCCGTTGGAGGCGGCGAGGGTGGACACGGCAGCGTCGATAAGCATGCTCGGCATCTGCGACGCGCCGGGCGGGAACATGCCGCCCGCCTGCGGGAACGTCCCCACAAACCTCTCAAACCACGCCGCGCGCAACCCCGGGTTATTCTCCAAAGCCATGGCCCAAGGGTAACGATTCTGCCGCGTACACCACGTGGGATATTGTGACAGACAAAAATCACAAAGAGAAAGGTGCCGCGATGGAGTTCACCCCTTACACGCTGCTCACCGACATCGGCTGGATCTCCATCCTGCTGATCATCGGCAACGTGCTGCGCAACCGGCTGCTCATCCTGCAGAAGCTTCTGCTGCCGGCCCCCATCACCGCCGGAATCCTCGGACTCATCCTCGGCCAGGAAGTCCTCGGCGTCATCGAGTGGTCCGACCAGGTAGGCACCTACACCACACTGCTCATCGCCGTGGTGTTCGCCTCCATGGCCTACTCCATGGAACTCGGCGGCTCCGTCGCCTCCGGCGCGCGCAACATGTGGGGCTACTCCACAGCCATGTTCATGGGCCAATGGGGCCTGTTCATCCTCCTCGGCATCTACCTGTTCGCGCCCGTCTTCGGCACCGAGCCCTGGTTCGGCATGATGCTGCCCGTCGGCTTCGTCGGCGGCTTCGGCACCGCCGCCGCCGTGGGCTCCGCGCTGGAGGAGATCGGCATTGAGGGCGCGTCGTCGCTCGGGTTCACCTCCGCCACCGTGGGCACCTTGGTGGCGATTGTGGGCGGCGTGATCATGGCCAACATCGGCATCCGCCGCGGCAAGGCCTCCCAGCTCGCCGGCGACCTGCCCAGCGACCTGCGCACCGGCTACATCGACAACGAAGCCGAGCGCCCCTCCATCGGCCGCGCCACCACGAACCCGTCGTCCATCGAGCCGCTCGCGCTGCACGCCGGCTTCCTCGTGTTCACGGTGCTCGTGGCGTACCTGCTCAACGGCGCCATCAAGGGCCAGTGGCCGAATGTGTCCATCCCGCTGTTTGCCATGTCCTTCGTCGTCGGCCTCGTCGGGCGCCTTCTGCTCAAACTCGCCGGCCGCCCGAACTACCTCGACGGCGAAACCGTGAACTCCATCTCCGGCGCCGCCACGGACTTCATGATCGCGTTCGGCATCGCCTCCATCGTCCCCGCGGCACTCGCCGACTACTGGCAGGCACTCGTCTTGCTGTTCGTCCTGGGCGCCGTGTTCTGCGTGGTGTGGATGGTGTGGGCCGGCCCGCGCTTCTTCGGCGAGCAGTGGCTTGAGCGCGGCCTGTTCGGCTGGGGCTGGGCAACCGCCGCGGTGGCCACGGGTATCGCGCTGTTGAAGATGGTGGACCCGAAGCTGAAGTCCGGCACGCTCAACGAGTACGGCGTGGCCTACGTGGGCTTCGCCCCGTTCGAGATCGGCATGACAATCCTCGCGCCGATCGCAGTGATCGCAGGCTTTACGACGGGCCTCGGCTGGGCCGCCTTTATCATCGCCGCCGGTGTCGTCGTGCTGGCCTTCGCCATGAAGTGGATCCCGGTGCGCGATAGGGTGCAGGAGGCGCAGGCGGCGGGGTAGCCGTCGATAAGCAATGTGCCCTTAGCTTTTCTTCTGCTGGTGCACGGTCCACACGGCGCGCATCATCATTAACTCCCTGGTGATGGCGCGCTCCTCCGCCCGGCACTCTTCGACCGCCGCAGGAAGCATCATGTACGTGATCATGTTGTAGAGCTTCCGCGCGCTGGCGTACAGCGGATCGTCCTCCGGCGCGGTCGTGTGAAGCGTTGCGAGCGCGACCACCAGCGTTTTTAGCTCCTCCGGCTCGAAGCTGAGCGGGTGCATTTCCTCGCCTGCCTCGAGCCAGTACGCCCCCTGCGCGCCGCGCTTGCTCTCAATCTTGTAGCCCGCTTCGCGCAGCTGCGTGATGTAGTTGTGTAGCGATCGCGCCTCGATGCCCAGCTCGTCTTTGATCTCGCGGGCTTCGTACTGGCGGCCCCACTGCATGAGCTGAATGAGGCGGATGCCGCGCAGCGCTGGCGGTGTGTATTTCTTTGGCATGTGTTTCCCCCGGGATTTTTGTGTGGTGTGTCGCGTTTGGGGAAGCGGAAAATAGTTTCGTGATAGCCCCCCGGTGTGCGATATGTACCCTTTTACCAGGGGAAATGGGGAAAGGGAAGAGGGGAAATTGCGGAAAATATTTTCGTAGGTATTGGGGAAACTATTTGCCAGATTTTATTTTGCGAGCGTGTCTTCTGTTTAGGCCGCTGACCTGGGCCGTCGATAAGTTATGAGCGCACCCCGCGCAACTTCCTGCAAAAATTTTCGCAAAAGCTGGACTTGACAGGAACAGACTCAACTTCCCGCGCGTTACACCTAGTGCGAAATCAACTTAGACACGGAAAGGTAGTGCTCATGGCACAGAAACACACGAACAAGACGCGGGAGGCCCTGCAGCAGGCGCAGATGCGCGCGTCGGCCGCTGGCAACCCGGAGATGCGCCCGGCGCACGTGCTCGAGGCGCTGCTCACGCAGGAGGACGGCATCGCCGCGCCGGTGCTCAAGGCCACCGGTGTGGACCCGGAGACGGTGGCGCAGGAAGCATCGCAGCTTATCGACGGCTACCCAACCGCGTCCGGCCAAAACATGGCGAACCCGGGCGTGAACAGGGACCTGCAGACGGCGCTCGCGAACGCGCAGGACCTTGCGGGGGAGATGGGCGACGATTTCGTCTCCGCGGACGTGCTGCTCGCAGCCATCGCGAAGGGCGGCGACGACGCCGCCGAGCTGCTGACCAAGCGCGGCGCGACGTACGAGGCGCTCAAGGAGGCCTTCCCGGCGGTGCGCGGCGGCAAGACCGTCACCACGGAGAACCCGGAGGACCAGTTCCAGGCGCTTTCGAAGTACTCCACCGATCTCACCGCGCGCGCCCGGGAGGGCAAGATCGACCCGGTGATCGGGCGCGACTCGGAGATCCGCCGCGTGGTGCAGGTGCTTTCGCGCCGCACGAAGAACAACCCGGTGCTCATTGGTGAGCCGGGTGTGGGCAAGACTGCGATCGTCGAGGGGCTTGCGCGCCGCATCGTGGCCGGTGACGTGCCGGAGTCCCTGAAAGGCAAGACGCTGATCAGCCTGGATCTGGGCTCGATGGTTGCGGGCGCGAAGTTCCGCGGCGAGTTCGAGGAGCGCCTGAAGGCGGTGCTGGACGAGATTAAGGAGTCGAACGGGCAGATCATCACGTTTATCGATGAGCTGCACACCATAGTCGGCGCCGGCGCGACCGGTGATTCGGCGATGGACGCTGGCAACATGATCAAGCCGATGCTCGCGCGCGGCGAGCTGCGACTGGTTGGTGCGACGACGTTGGATGAGTACCGGCAGTACATCGAGAAGGACGCCGCGCTTGAGCGCCGCTTCCAGCAGGTGTACGTGGGTGAGCCGACGGTGGAGGACACCATCGGCATCCTGCGTGGCCTGAAGGACCGCTACGAGGTGCACCACGGCGTGCGCATCCAGGACTCGGCGCTGGTAAGTGCGGCGGAGCTGTCGAACCGCTACATCACGAACCGTTTCCTGCCGGACAAGGCCATCGACTTGGTGGATGAGGCGGGCTCGCGCCTGCGCATGCAGATCGATTCTTCCCCGCAGGAGATCGACGAGCTGGAGCGCATCGTGCGCCGCCTGGAGATCGAGGAGATCGCGCTGGAGAAGGAGTCCGACGCGGCCTCGCAGCAGCGCCTGGAGCACCTGCGCGAGGAGCTAGCGGACCAGCGCGAGAAACTCGGCGAGATGAAGGCCCGCTGGGAGAACGAGAAGGGTGAGGTCAACCGCATCCAGTCCGCGAAGGAGGAGCTCGAGCGGCTGCGCAACGAGTCCGAGATCGCGGAGCGCGAGGGCGACTACGCGAAGGTCTCGGAGCTGCGCTACGGCCGTATCCCGGAGCTGGAGAAGCAGGTCGCGGAGGCTGAGTCGCAGGCCGGCAGCAAGACGATGCTGGAAGAGGAGGTCACCCCGGATGTGATCGCGGATGTGGTTTCCTCCTGGACCGGCATCCCGGCCGGCAAGATGCTGCAGGGCGAGACCGAGAAGCTGCTGAACATGGAGTCGGTGCTCGGCGAGCGCGTCGTGGGCCAGAAGGACGCGGTGGTTGCGGTCTCGGACGCGGGGCGCCGCGCCCGCGCCGGTGTGGCGGATCCGAACCGCCCGATCGGTTCCTTCCTGTTCCTCGGCCCGACGGGTGTGGGTAAGACGGAGCTGGCGAAGGCGTTGAGCGAGTTCCTCTTCGACGATGAGTCGGCGATGATTCGCATCGACATGTCGGAGTACGGCGAGAAGCACTCGGTGGCCCGCCTGGTCGGTGCCCCTCCGGGGTACGTCGGCTACGACGCGGGCGGCCAGCTCACCGAGGCTGTGCGCCGTCGCCCGTACTCGCTGGTGCTTTTCGACGAGGTCGAGAAAGCCCACCCGGATGTCTTCGACGTGTTGCTGCAGGTGCTCGACGAGGGCCGCTTGACCGACGGCCAGGGCCGCCACGTGGACTTCAAGAACACCGTGGTCATCCTCACCTCGAACCTGGGCGCGGGCGGCGACCGCGAGCAGATCATGAACGCGGTGAAGCACCACTTCAAGCCGGAGTTCATCAACCGTCTCGACGACGTGGTGGTCTTCGAGCCGCTGAGCCAGGAGCAGCTGGTGGGCATCGTCGACATTCAGCTCGAGGGGCTCGCACAGCGACTCGCTTCTCGACGGCTCACGCTCGACGTCTCCGACTCCGCCAGGTCCTGGCTTGCAGAGCGCGGCTACGACCCGGCGTACGGCGCCCGCCCCCTACGCCGCCTGATCCAGCAGGCGATCGGCGACCGCTTGGCGAAGAAGCTGCTCGCCGGCGAGATCCGCGACGGCGACACAGTGCACGTGGACGTCGCCGACGGCGGCGAGGCGCTCTCGGTTCAGGCGCGGTAGGCAGAGTCGCGTTAAGCGGAGGCGCGTTAGGCACCGGCAGGCGTCGATAAGCGGGCGTAGCATTGAAGTCGTCTTACCTTCGATGAGAAAGGACATTTCGGTGAGCGACTTCAACAATGTGGCAGTGCTCGGCACTGGAACGCTGGGCTCGCAGATCATCATGCAGGCTGCCTACGCCGGCAAGAACGTCGCGGCGTACGACATTTCGGACGAAGTGTTGGCGAAGCTGCCGGACCGTTGGGAGTGGATGCGCGGGTTCTACCGCAACGACCTGGAGGACTTCACGGAAGAGAAGTTCGACGAGGCGATCGCGCGCATTACCCCGACGACGGACCTGAAAGCCGCGACGGAAAACGCCGACATCGTCATCGAATCGGTGCCGGAGAACATCGACCTGAAGCACAAAGTGTACAAGGAGCTCTCGGGCTACGTCTCCGACGATTGCATCGTGGCGACGAACTCGTCGTACTTGCTGCCGAGCGAGATGGCGCCGGCCGTTGAGAAGCCTGAGCGCTTCGGCGCCTTGCACTTCGCGAACAAGGTGTGGAAGGGCAACAACGGCGAGATCATGGGCTGCGATTCCACCGCACCCGAGACGCTGGACGCCATCGAGCAGTTTGCCAAGGAGATCAACCTCCGCCCGTTCAGGGTGCTCAAGGAGGTCCGCGGCTACATCCTCAACGCTCAGCTCGTGCCGCTGCTGCGCAACGCGGTGACCCTGTACGCCAACGGTGTGGCCAGCTACGAGGACATCAACGACTCGTTCAAGGTGGCCCTGCAGTACCCGACCGGCATGATCGAGGTCGCCGACACTGTCGGCTTCCCGCTCCTCGCCTACGCGTGGGCGAATGAGGAAGACCCGAAGCTGCGCGAATGGGCTGCCGCCGCGGGCGAGGCCGTGAAGGCCGGCAAGGGTGGCCTCGGCGACGGCGAGGGCTTCTACAAATACGACGAGCAGGGCAACGTGGTGGGCAAGGGCACCGCGTTCCCGGACGTCTGGGGCGAGTAAGAGCTTTCAATCGCTGGCGCGGGTCGGTAGTTCGTGAAGTTGCGGCAGTCTTGACTCCGGAATACGGGAGACGTCAAAGCAGATCGCCCGTTTGATGCGCCCCTCGTAGAGAGTTCAGACTGAGGTAGCGAGTCTGCTATACGAATGCTGACCCGCGCCCTTCCTGGGTGTGCAAAATCGGGTAATTCGTATCGCTGTTAGTTGGAGATTCGCCCCCAAGCGAGAGATTGATTGCCCCCTGTCTGGTCGATGTAGGGTTCAAGCCGTTGCTGCGAAACCCATGCGATGTCTCTGCGCATCTTGTCGTTACCCCCGCTAATTCCCCAAAAAAGTTCGACTCTCGCTATAATCACGCGCAGACCGTCTGAATGGCTTGGTTTTCAACGTCGTCGACGGTGAGGGTCTTGCTGAAGCGTAATCGCTTGCAAGGCCCTCGTTTCGCTTCCAATGAGTCGGCGCTGCGATGCTCGAAGTTGGCTCACCGGCATCCGGCTCGGGAGAATGCCCCGTTGGTTTCACGACATACCTGGAGTGAAAAGTAACAGGTACACCTACGCCTGTTCGCGCGACCAGAGGCGGCCGTCGAAGTACCGCCCCCACCACCACAAACCGCGCCCAACCCCCGTAACACTGCCCGCGCGTCGGCGGAGGGTTTAGACTGCCAAGCATGCAGCCGACTACGACGATCCTCACCCGCGTTGCCATCCCCGGCGTGGAGAGCGAACAGCTCGAGGCGCACCAGATCGGCAACAACCACTTCGTGGTGGCCAGCGTGCCGTTCGTGGACACCACGCTGGCGCTCGGCGACATCGTGGAATGCGTGACCGTTGGTGGGCAGTTCCACGTGGACCGCGTGCTGGTGCGCGGCGGCGCGTCGACAGTGCGCGTGCTGCCGGAGGACGCGGACCCGGACGCTGGCCCGGGGATGCCTAACGCCGCGGCGGACGATATCGCGGAGACGCTGCTCGCCTTTGGCTGCAGGGTGGAGTTGGGCCCGGGTGGGATGCTCGCGGCGTCGATAGGCGCGGACTGCCCCCGCGAAGGCATCACAGAATGGCTCGATGGCCTGGCGCGCGACGGCGTGATTCAGGTCGCGCCGGGCTACATGGCGTAAGGCCCTGGCCCCTGCGGTGTGCCAGCACCGCCTATACACTGGCGCCCATGAGCGTCTTTGTCTCCGCTGCCGAGTTGTTCGACACGATTCAGTCCGGCCACAAGCACACCGTCATCGCCGCGTTGTGGGAGCCGAAAGAGGGCAAGGCCTGGTCAAAGTTCCAGTCCGAGCACATTCCCACCGCGCTGTTCTGCGACCCGTCGTCGCAGCTCGCGGGCTTGCCGGGGCGCAAGAACGGCCGTAACCCGCTGCCGCCGTTCGATGTGGTGGAGAAGGCGGTGGCCGAATGGGGCATCGAGGAAGGCCGCCCGACCTTTGTCTACGACGGCGGCAACGGCCTCTTCGCCGCGCGCCTGTGGTGGGTGCTGCGCTGGGCGGGCGTGGAGGACGTGCAGATCCTCGACGGCGGCTTCGCCAACTGGGATGCAAACGGCTACCCCACGGTTGCGGGCCCGGGCGGCATGGTTGTGCCGCGCGGCATGGAGCTTGAGCAGGGCAAACTGCCCACAGCAAGCATCGATGAGGTGAAGAGTTTTAGCGGCATGCTTATCGACGCTCGCGGGCAACGCCGCTTCCAAGGCCGCCGCGAAGTCCTCGATCTACGCGCTGGCCACATCCCGGGCGCGCTGAATTTGCCGGTGGAGGACTTCTTCGACGCTGAGACGCACCGCGTGAAGGACGACGACTACATCCGCGACCGTTTCGCCCAGGTGGGGATTACGCACAACTCTTCGCCGGATGACGCGATCACGTACTCCGGCTCGGGCAACCACTCGGCGCTGCTGCTCGCCGCGATGGAGCACGCGGGCCTGCCGGTGCTACGCCACTATGTGGGCGGCTGGTCGCAGTGGAGCGCGGACCCGGAAAACCCGGTGAGCACGCAGCTCTAAGAGCCTGTTTCGACTGGTAGGGCCGGTGCGGCCACGCCGCGCCGAAATTTCGTCGGGCGGGCTTGTAACATCTGTTCTCGATGGTTGCCCTACTTTTTCTTCTCGCCCTCCTCGCCTTCGGCGGCGGGGTGGCGCTGTTTGTCGCGGATTCGCGGGAACGCTCCGCGCAGGCCGGGGACTCGGGGCAGGATGCAGGGCAGGTCGCGGGCCCGGCCGCTGGGCAGGAACCGCAGCAGGATTCTCAGCCGGAGCGGGCCCGCGAAGCTGCAACGCAAACCCCCGCGCAAGCGCCAACGCAAGCCCCAACGCAAACACCAGCGCAGCGCTCGGAATCGCGCTCAGCGCAGCGCGCCAAATCGCGCTCAGCTTCCTTGCCCGCGTCCCTTCCCGGCGGGCAGCGCCGCGAGCGTAAGGCGTGGGCGGAAAGCCACGGGTTTACGTTCTCTAAGACGGACGACTTGCTGGCGGGCGAGTGGCACCGCGGCGCGGCGGCTAGTGGGGCGGCGCCGCGCGACGTGCTTGCGGGCTCGGCCTACGGGCACGACACCCGCATCGTAGATCTTGGTGGCACGACGGTGATCGCCATGACCACGGGGGCGGTTTCCCCAGTGGTGGTGGACATGCGCCGCGCAAACCCCGATGCCAGCCCCGACGCGCAGCCGGGTGAAGAGGTAGGCGTCGGAACCGGTTCGGACCTTGCCAAGGTCACGGACGCCGCGGGTTTTGAGGTGTTTGGGACGATGCCGGGGGCGGTGCGGAGGTTCGTCGATAAGCGAGTGCTCACTGCGCTCACCGAGCTGCCCGCCGCGGTGGCCGCGGTGTGGTGTGAGGGCGAGTGGGTGCTCGCCGAGCTGGACCAGCCCGGCACGCAGGCGTGGGAGGACGTGCTTGCCCCGCTCGCGCTGGTGGCGGACGCCGCGCGCACGTTGCCGCCGGAGGAAGACGAGCCGTTCCCGGAGCTGCCGGAACCGGACGCGCACACCGACGCTGATCATGCTGCGCAGGCCGCCCCGCTGCAGCGCCCCGAAAACCCGGTGGAGCTGCCCACGCGGCGCACCGGCGCCGCGCGCGGCGACTTCGAGGACCGCGAGCTGGGCGACGACGACGTGGAAACCATCGCCGGCACCGAGCACCGCACGGATTTGAACCGCGTGCGGCGGCAGCAGAAGCCGCCGTCCATTTTTGATGAGGAGGACACACATGAGTAAAGAACGTCTCGCCGAGCTGGTGAAAGAGCTGGCAGTGGTGCACGGGAAGGTGACGCTGTCCTCGGGCAAGGAGGCGGATTACTACGTCGACCTGCGCCGCGCGACGCTGCACCACGAGGCATCCCCGCTGATCGGGCAGCTGCTGCGCGAGCTTACCGACGACCTCGAGTTCGACGCTGTCGGCGGCCTTACCCTGGGCGCCGACCCGGTGGCAACGGCCGTGATGCACGCCGACGGCCGCCCGATCGACGCGTTCGTGGTGCGTAAGGAGGCGAAGAAGCACGGGATGCAGCGCCGCATCGAGGGCCCGTCGATTAAAGGCAAGAAGGTGCTCGTAGTTGAGGACACGACCACCACCGGCAACTCGCCGCTCACGGCCGTCGAAGCGTGCCGCGAGGAGGGCGCCGAGGTGGTTGCGGTGGCCACGGTTGTGGACCGCGCGACGGGTGCGGAGCAGGTGCTTCGCGACGCCGGCCTGGAGTACCGTTTCCTCCTCGGCCTCGAGGACCTCGGGCTTGCCTAACCAAGAATCCACACCCGAGCTCGCGCCCGGCCGCGGCCCCACTGAGTGGAACGAGGGCCGCCACGGCGTTGGCCCCTGGGAAGGGCCGTGGCCCGATGACCCGCGCCTGGACCCGGAGTTTCTCCGCGAGGGCGACAGACGCAACGTGGTGGACGCGTACCGGTACTGGTCCCTCGACGCCATCGTGAGTGACTTGGACCAGCGGCGCCACCCGTTCCATGTCGCGATCGAGAACTTCGAAAACGACATGAACATCGGCACCGTGGTGCGCACTGCGAACGCGTTTTTGGCGCGCGAGGTGCACATCGTGGGTCGCAAGCGCTGGAACCGGCGCGGGGCGATGGTGACGGACCGTTACCAGCACATCCGCCACCACGAAGACGTCGCCAGCCTCATCAAGTGGGCCGAAAGCGAAGGCTTGGCGGTCGTGGCCATCGATAACACGCCCGGCTCCGTGCCGCTGGAGACGGCTGAGTTGCCGCGCGAGTGCGTGCTGCTGTTCGGCCAGGAAGGCCCCGGCGTGACGCAGGCGGCGCAACAGGCGGCGGTAATGACGTGCTCGATTGCACAGTTCGGGTCGACGCGCTCCATCAACGCGGGCGTGGCCGCGGGCATCGCGATGCATGCGTGGGTGCGCCAGCACGCGGACCTTTCAAAGTCGTGGTAACGCGCGGCTGTGCCGTGGCAATATAGTCACGGGAACAACACAAAGGAGTGCCAGTGCCGGATACGTGGGCGCACAGAGCTGACCTGGCTGAGTCGGCGGTGCAAGAGCGCCACGCGCAGAAACTCTGGCTGCAGCCGAAGACGAACCTCGCCGTGGTCACCTGGCCGCCGGGGCTGAAGGACAAGCTGTTCTGGCACTGGCACTACTGGTGGCAGGCGCAGTACCTGGACTGCTTGGTGGATGCGGCGTCGCGCCGGGCCACGAAGGCACGCAAGCGCCGCATCGCGGACACGGTGCGCGGCATCGAGCGTCGCAACCGCGGGCGCCTGACGAACAATAAGCACTACGACGACAAGGCGTGGCTCACCCTCGCGTGGAACCGCGCGGTGGACCTCGGGGTGCTCAAGCACTCGCGCAAGCTCAGCGCGCTGGAATTCGACCTGCTTGCGGGCATCGACCCGGTGACGGGCGTGCTTCCGTGGCGCAAGGACGAGACGTACTACAACGTGCCGTCGAACGCGCCGGCCGCGATCATTTTCGCGCGCACGGGCCGCTTGGATAAGGCCCGCGAGATCATGGACTGGACCTTCGACAACCTGATCTCCGAAAACGGTCTGCTCCAAGACGGCATCCGGATGCGCATGCACGGCCCGGAGACGAACCCGAAGATCTACACGTACAACCAGGGCACCGCCATCGGCGCGAGCCTGGAGATCGCGCTTGCGCTGCGCGAGGACGTCGGCTTGGCCCTGGACGAGCCGATCGACAGCTTCGAGTATTCCGAGCGCGCGGACGCGTCGATGTTCTACATCACGCACATCCGCTCCACGGTCAAAGCAGTTGCATTGCACTTGGCGACGCCCCAGGGAGTGCTCATAAGCCCCAAGCACGAATCCGGGGAGGGCGACGGCGGCTTATTCAAAGGCATCTTGGCGCGCTACCTCGCGGACGTGGCGATTCGCATGCCGGAGGATAGCCGCCAGAACATCGCGACGAAGAAGATCGCGGCGCGCATGGTGCTGCAGTCGGCCGAGTCGCTGTGGTCGCACCGCCTCGAAGTGGACGGGCTTCCGGTCTTCGCCGCGGAGTGGACTGAGGATGCAAAGTTGCCGCATAACTTTGGGATAGGGCCATCGTCGATAAGCGAAGCGGTTGGGCTGGTGCGCATCGATGAACGCGACCTTTCCGTGCAGCTTTCCGGCTGGATGCTGCTGGAAGCAGCGGCGCGCGTGGAAGCCGCCCTGAACGAACAGTAGAGCGCGACGCTGAGTCCCGCCCCGCGCACAGCGACGCCCCTTGCGACGCCCCGCCGCACACCTGCAACCAGCCAGCAAAGCGGGCATACTTGAAGGCGTAACTGATCCCGAAAGCAGGAGGCACTTTCATGCCCATCGCAACCCCCGAGGTTTACAACCAGATGCTGGACACCGCCAAGAAGGGCGGTTTCGCGTTCCCGGCGATCAACTGCACCAGCTCCGAAACGATCAACGCCGCGATCAAGGGTTTCGCGGAGGCTGAGTCGGACGGCATCATCCAGTTCTCCACCGGTGGCGCGGAGTTCGGCTCTGGCCTTGGTGTGAAGAACAAGGTCGCAGGCGCCCGCGCGCTCGCGGCGTTTGCGCATGAGGTCGCGGAGCACTACGACGTGAACATCGCGCTGCACACCGACCACTGCCAGAAGGAGGTGCTCGACGAGTACGTCCGCCCGCTGATCGAGATCTCGCAGGAGCGTGTGAACGCCGGCGAGCTGCCGCTGTTCCAGTCGCACATGTGGGACGGCTCCGCTATCCCGATCGACGAGAACTTGGAGATCGCTCAAGAGCTGCTGGCGAAAGCGAACGCGGCGAACATCATCCTTGAGGTTGAGATCGGCGTCGTCGGCGGCGAGGAGGACGGCGTTGAGGCGAAGGCCGGCGCGAACCTGTACACCGACGAGGCGGACTTCGAGAAGACGATCGACGCACTCGGCACCGGCGAGAACGGCCGCTACCTGCTGGCCGCCACCTTCGGCAACGTGCACGGCGTGTACAAGCCGGGCAACGTGAAGCTGCGCCCGGAGGTGCTCGACCTGGGCCAGAAGGTTGCCGCGAAGAAGCTCGGCTTGGAAGACGGCGCGCAGCCGTTCGACTTCGTCTTCCACGGCGGCTCCGGCTCCGAGAAGGAGAAGATCGAGGAGGCGCTGCGCTACGGCGTGGTGAAGATGAACGTGGACACCGACACCCAGTACGCGTTCACCCGCCCGGTCGCGGCGCACATGTTCGAGAACTACGACGGCGTGTTCAAGATTGACGGCAACGTGGGCAACAAGAAGGTCTACGACCCGCGCTCTTACCTGAAGAAGGCGGAGGCCGGCATGTCCGAGCGCGTCGTGGAGGCGTGCCAGGACCTGCACTCGGTGGGTAAGTCCGTGTCCAAGTAGGCATTTGCTTATCGACGACTAAAGGTGCCGCACCCCGGCACCTTTTTTCACGCCTAGACTGAGCTGAATCATGGCTACGCAGAAAAAGCAGACCGGCAAGCAGCGCATGAGCACGCGCGAGCGGCTGCAGCAGGTGGATAAGTCGCTGCAGTCGCGGTTCAAGCGTGTGCGCAAACGGCTGCTGCCCATTTTGCAGACGGGCCTTGCCGCTGGGCTGGCGTACTGGCTGGCGCATTCGGTAGTGGGGCACCCGCAGCCGTTTTTCGCGCCGATTTCGGTGGTGATCATCGTCGGCATGTCCGGCGGCGACAGGCTGACGAAGTCGTTGGACATGGCGCTCGGTTGCATCCTGGGCGTGCTGGTGGGCGACTTGTTGTTCTACCGGCTGGGCGACGGCGGTTGGCAGATCGCGGTGATTGTCGCCGGGTCGCTTTTGATCGCGTCGTTCTTCTCCAAGTCGGTCCTGGTGAATAACCAGGCGGCGATCGGCGCGATCCTCATCGCCACGATCATGCCGCCGGACGCCGAGGTCACGGGCATCGACCGCACCGTGGATGCGTTCATCGGCTGCGCGGTGGCGATCGCCACGATTGCGCTCATCCCGCAGGCGCCGCTGGCTTCCGCGCGCGCAGAGGTGTCGAAGGTGATGGGCATTATGTCTTCAGTGCTTGACGACGTCGCCGACGGCCTGCGCGACCGCGACCCCAAAATCATCGACGAAGCACTCGATCTCATCCGCGGCTCCCAGACCGGCATCGATGATTTGGCGGCCGCCGTGAAGTCCGGCGAGGAGGCCTCTACGGTCTCGCCGTTTCTGTGGGGGCAGCGGCGCTACATGCAGTCGCTTTCGCGGGTGATCCCGCCGGTGGATAACTCCGTGCGCACCACCCGCGTGCTGGCGCGCAGGGCGCGTGTGCTTGTGGAGGATAACGACACCGTCTCCGACACCCAAGTCGAAATCCTGGACAGCCTGGCCCACGTATGCCTCGAGCTTTCCGAGGTCTACGACGTCAACTCTCGGCAAGCCCAAGCCCAGGTGATCCCGCAGTGCGTGAACGATCTGCGCGCAGCGGCCCAGCGCGCCGGCATGGACGTGGTGACCGACAACCCCAACACCCCCGACGGTGCCGACCCAGTGCTCTCCGCGTACGCGATCCTCGCGCAGACCCGGTCCCTGATCGTGGACCTGCTGCAGGTGTGCGGTATGTCGCGGGAGTCCGCACTGGCGGCGCTGGCACCGACCTCCACCACGCCGCGCTACAAGCCGGAGTCCTTCGACTTCGACTAGCGCGTGCACGGGCCCCGCGCCCGTGCGGTGCGTCCCTCCGCCCCCGCGCCTGGCTGCCCGACCCGTGGAAAGGGCCGTTCGACGCCTGCGGGAAGTGGCGCGTGCGGGGCCGCCGGAGGCCGTTGGGGGCTCGGAAAATAGTTGCGTAAAGCTTGAGGGCCGATCTGCGCATGCGAAACGACGAAGATGCTGGTCAGAGTGATTTTTGGAAAGGTGGAGGTGTCGCAAAATGGAATCCGGAAAATATGTTCCGGTTCCAAAAATCTGAGTGAGTGTTCTTGGCGCGAGGAAAGCCGAACGGCGCAAGCGTAAGGGGAGCCGGTCGGCGCGAGCGCGCGGGGCAGCGCGCGAGGCGGGGCAGCGCGAGGGGAGAGCGGATAGCGAAGCGCACACGAAAGAACCCCGGCTGGGAATCAATCCCAGCCGGGGCTCGAAGCCTTGCGACCGCTACTAGAGAGAAGCTCTAGCGGCTAGTGCTTAGCGGTTGTCGCGGATGTCGCGGCCAGCCTCGCCCTCGACGATGCCGTCGGTCTCGAAGCGCTCCTTGCGGACCTCCTCGGAAACACGCTCGGTGTCCTGAACGGTGTCCTTCTCCAAGGAGACCTTCTCCACCGGCACGGACTCCTTGGAAACGTTCACGCGGTCCTCGTGCAGGGTCACGGAAGCCTCCTGCTCGCCGATGTTGCCGTCGTAGTTAGCGCGGTCAGCGTCGGTGATCGGCTCGCGAACAACGCGGACCTCTTCACGCTCAACCGGAACCTCAACGGTCTCGGTCTCGTTCACGACGTACTTGCGCAGGTTCACCTGGCCGGTCTCAACACGGTCCTTGGAGACGTTGAGCTGCTCCTCGGAACGGATGATCTCGCCGTTCTCGTCGCGCGGAGCCTCAGCGCGGTCGGTCTCAACACGCTCGCCAGCAGCGTAGCCAGCGCCAGCAGCGCCTGCGGCCGGAGCGGCACCACGCTGGTTGGTCTCGTAGGTGGTGACGTCCTGGGTCTCGGTCAGGCCGTAGTGGCGGTAGAACGCCTCCTGGTCCTCGGTGGTGAGGTGGCCGTTCTCGTCCAGATCCGGAGCGTCGTTGATGCGCTCCTTCGGGAAGGCCAGGCGCAGCTCGCCGTCGCGCAGGGTGTGGCCGCGCAGCGGAACGATGGAGTCGCCGGAGCCGAAGCCAGCGTCGACGGAAACGAAGTCCGGCTGGCCGGTGGTGTCGTTCACGTACACGTCCTTGACGGCGCCGACCTTCTCGCCGTCAACGTCGACAGCGGTGGCGTTTGCCAGGTCCTCAATGCGGTTGTAATCAGCCATGGTTCTAAATCTCCTTGCATGTTCTGTTTGCTGGAACATCACCTAACGTAATGACCCACACCACACAACGTCTGAACGACCGTCCAACTTTAAGGTTCGGCCGGATTTATTGCTGCAAGCGCGGAGAGTTTCCGGTAGCCCGGCACGGCACCCCATGACCAGCGCAAATATTGAGCGGAATTGCTAGCGACGGCCCAGTGTGCGGCCCGCCCTTATCTCATGCGCATAACGGAACGCGCGGAAAACGCCCCAAAAATTGCCGATGTGATATAAAACACACCCGGGTTCCTGAGAAGCGCGCGCGGCCGAACTACGAGCCCCGCACGGCCTGAATGTCGCGCAAATGGCGGTAGAAGGTGACGCGGTTGACGGGGCGTGGGCGGGCGGAGCCGTCGATAAGCACTGCGATGTCCTCGCCGCCGGATTGCACGGCTCGGCCGGTGAGTACGCGTGAGTCGTCGACGGCAACCTTGCGGAAGGGGCGTTTGACCAGCGCTGCGGCGGCCATACCCGGAGCGTCGACGAGCGGAACGAGGCGTGCGCCGCGCCCGGAGGAGTACAGAAGCGTCTCGGAATCCACGATCACTTCGCCGACGTACTCGCCGCCGCCGGCGCGGGTGAGCTCCGCGGAACCGGCCACCACCTCGCCGAAATCCGTGCGCACGCAGGGGATCGGGCGCACGTCACCGGACATGGCCAAAGAAACGGACTCGGCGCCCCAGATCAGCGCAGCCGGCGAGGAGGGGTCCACGGGCACGTACGCCACCTCGATCCACATGTTGTCCGCGCGCATGAGTCGCGTCAAAACCAGCCCCAGCGCGCGGTCGGTACCGGAGACGATCACGCGCAGCGGCTCCTCAGGCTGCTGCGGCGCAAAGTCCGGGGCGCCCATGTGGGCGACGTCCGGCATGCGTTGAATTTCGTCCAGTGACGGTGTCGGATCGACCGGAAGGGCTCCGCGGGCGGCGGTGTCGAGGAATTTGAGGTCGCGTTGCGGGGGCTCGTCGATAAGCAAATGCTCCTCAACCCCCGGGATGGAAACCCCTGAACCGCACGCACAATGAATAAGTTTCATGCGGCTCACGCTACAATATGCCCGTTCAAGGCCCTATATATAAGGAGCATGTGATGTCCGCGATCATTATCGTCGGCGCCCAGTGGGGGGACGAGGGGAAAGGCAAGGCCACCGACATCCTCGGCGGGCAGGTTGATTACGTGGTGAAACCCAACGGCGGCAACAACGCCGGGCACACCGTTGTGGTGGGCGGGGAGAAGTACGAGCTGAAGCTGCTGCCGGCCGGTGTGCTCAGCGAGAACGCCACCCCGATCCTGGGCAACGGCGTGGTGATCAACCTGGAGGCGCTGTTCGAGGAGATCGACGGGCTGGAGGCCCGCGGCGCCAACGCTTCGCGCCTGCGCGTGAGCTCGAACGCGCACCTGGTGGCGCCGTACCACCAGACGCTGGACCGCGTGCAGGAGCGCTTCCTGGGCAAACGCGCGATTGGCACCACCGGTCGCGGCATCGGCCCCACCTATGCGGACAAGGTTGCGCGCGTGGGGCTTCGCGTGCAAGACATTTTCGACGAGTCCATCCTCCGACAGAAAATCGAATCCGCCCTGGACGTAAAAAACCAGATGCTGGTGAAGATGTACAACCGCCGCGCCATCAGCGTCGAAGAGACCATGGACTACTTCGGCCGCTACGGCGAGCGCCTTACCCCGATGGTGATCGAGGCGGAGCTGGAGCTCAACCGCGCGCTGGACGAAGGCAAGCACGTGCTCATGGAGGGCGGCCAGGCCACCATGCTGGACGTGGACCACGGCACCTACCCATTCGTCACTTCCTCCAACCCGACCGCCGGCGGCGCGTGCGTGGGCTCCGGCATCGGCCCGACGCGCATCACCGCCAGCTTGGGCATTGTCAAGGCGTACACCACCCGCGTGGGCGCGGGCCCGTTCCCCACCGAGCTCTTCGACAAGTGGGGCGAGTTCCTGCAGGTCACTGGCGGCGAGGTTGGTGTGAACACCGGCCGCACTCGCCGCACCGGCTGGTACGACAGCGTGATCGCGCGCTACGCCAGCCGCGTCAACGGCTTCACCGACCTGTTCTTGACCAAGCTGGACGTGCTCACCGGCATCGGCGAGATCCCCATCTGCGTGGCCTACGACGTGGACGGCAAGCGCTTCGACGAGATGCCGCTGACCCAGACCGACTTCCATCACGCCACACCCATCTACGAGACGATGCCTGCCTGGGACGAGGACATCACCGAGTGTCGCGAGTTCGAGGACCTGCCGCAGAAGGCGCAGGATTACGTGCTGCGCCTCGAGGAGCTCTCCGGGGCCCCGATTAGCTACATCGGCGTGGGCCCGGGCCGAGATCAGACCATCGTGCGCCAGGATGTGATGGAGCGGTAGGGATGGCTAAGGTGTATCTGGGCAACCCAGCGCATAGTCGAGGGAAAGCGCTGCACCTGGTTCGATCCGTGTATTGCTCCAACCCTGGAAACAACGTTTAAGCCTTGGGGCGAACCTGAGCTTGGAAAGAGAAAACCGGCTATCCCTGCCTAGCAGGGAAGTCCTCCCCTGGAGGACTTATCGCCGGTTGTCTCGATTATGGCTTGGCAAGCGACGCTTGTCGATAGGTACTTTTCGGGTTGTTCCCAAACCGACTTCCACCACGCGGTGCCGATCTACGAGACGATGCCAGCCTGGGACGAGAACATCACCGAATGCCGCACCTTCGAGGACCTGCCCGCCAAGGCGCAGGATTACGTGCTGCGGCTTGAGGAGCTCTCGGGCGCGCCGATTTCCTACATCGGCGTCGGCCCTGGCCGCGATCAGGCCATCGTGCGCCAGGACGTGATGGAGCGGTAGTTCGGGATTGCGCCGGGGATCGGGGCTTTTGCTTATCGACGGCTCCTTGCCCCACGTGGACCCCGGACGCTGCGGGCGAGCCGCCTTTAACCCCGATGTGGGGTGAAATGGGGTGCCCTGCGGACTCACATTTTCAGCTCAGGTAACCGGGGTGTGCCCAGGCCTCGTTGAGGGGCTTGCGCAGGGTAACAGTCAGTTCGGGGTGGAGCGTGGCGGCGGGGTTCTGCGACCGCCTCCGCGGGGTGGTGACGGGTCGGGGCAGCTCACGTGCGAGATTGTTGAACGATTTTTGGCGGCGGCTGTCCCGTTCGAGAGGCCGCAGCGTCTCGCGCTTGGCGGGTGTTGCGGCCGTGAATCGTCGCGGTTGAGCGCGGGGTGTGCGCGGGCGCCCGCTCAGTGAAATCTCATCAATCCGGGCGGCGAGGGCAGAGGGTTGCTGTTTGTCGTTTGAATAAACCCAGTTCGGAGGCATTTCCGTGCGGGTGTAGCATTTCTGCGTATTTCTTTAACGGATGTCGATTAAAGGAAATCCCAGGCATTGTCACAACTCTTTGACAGGCGTAGTGTTTTGCCTGTCAGACTTCTGCGACAGTTGTTCAACAATGTGGTTGTGGAAGAACTGCCGCCCCTCTTCTTTTCCACACTTTCTCGAAGGGAACTGCCTTGAAGAAGAACTACATCGCCCGCCGGCGCGGTACCTCCGTAGCCGCAGCGGCACTTTCCATTGCGCTTATCGCCCCGTTCGCGCAACCGGTTGCGTTTGCGGCGGACACGCCGAATGCGGTTACCCAGCCGGCAGCGGGTTCGGCTGACGACGAGACGAACAACCAGAACAACGCCATCAACGTCGACGCTTTCGACGAAGCGCTTTATGGCCAAAACGCGATCCAAAACGCGAACCAGTTGTCGTCCGCACAGGGTATCGCGAAAGATGTGATCTCCGGTCGCTACAACCAGCTGGTTAAACTTCCGGCCGGTCAGCTCACCGCGACGTACGACGGATGCCCCGCACCCCCGGAAGGCCAAAAGGTATACCTGCAGTGGTACGACACTGACGGCGCGGTCTCTCCGATCTACGTCACCCAGTCTCACAACGGCGTCCCCGGTATTGCTGGCACTGGTGGAGACGGCATCTTCGCGTTCAGGCTTCCCAAGTGGACCGACGGTGCTGGCAAAGAACACCACTACAGGGCTCTGACGGGACAGCGGTACCGCATTTGGACCGAGCCGTTCGACCACCCGGAAACCGGAAACCGGATGGTCCCGATGCGCGTTTCTCCTGGCGTTGCGCAGCGACGCTACGCTTTTGGGTCTGGTGACGGCACGGGCCAGTTCCCGGGCGCAGTCGGCACCAACGGCAACGTTCAGCGCAACGCTGTGTGGGTTATGGAAAAGCAGCTGCCCGGCGAGGACCGCTATATGCTGGCCCAGGATCCGGCGAAGATCACCCAAACTGGTCCGGATGATGTGCTCGCGCGGCCTGCGTCGCAAAATCTTGCTGGCGATTTCAAACCGGTATCTGGCCGAGTGTGGTTGGAAACCAACCAGAACCCTGCCCTCCTCCAGGGCCCGTTCGATACGGCGGAACCTGGTGCGGCAGGGTACAAGGTCTACACATCGTTCACCGACCCGAAGTACATCGCCGATTTCAAGAGGATCCGTAATGAACCCGCGCAGACTCGTTCCAAGCTGACGAAGGAATTCATCGAGCAGAACCCCGACGCGGTTGCCTTCACCGCAGTGGCTGAAACCAACAAGGACGGCTACTACACCCAGAAGGTGCCAAGCGACATCTTTGATGCTGCAAAGTACGGTATCGACGCCTACCGCAAGTCCTACATCTATTCGTGGGTTGAGTCGCCGACCGGTGAAATCGTGACCACCCACACGAACCAGTTTGAACCGGTCTTCGGGTACTGGATGGACTCGCAGCAATGGGCGTCGGGTGCCACTCCCGGGCCCGATCTCGGGTTCCCGAACCGCGTGTACAACTGGAACTTCGCAGTGATGCCGGACTTCCGGGCCGACATCACAATCACGAACTACAACACCACCGACAATCCCGCATTCGTAGGTGGTGCCCCTGCTCAGGCTGCGATCACGGGCGACTTCACGCCGGGCAACACCAAGGTTGTGTGGCGCGTCAACGGCAGTGAGAAGAAGAGCTGCGACATCGATAGCTCGGCCGATCTCAAGGGCTGCGAGACCTTCGATATCCCGGCTGACGCGAAGCAGGGTGACGTGGTGCAGGTCCAGCTGGTCACCGGAAACTCGGTCATCTCGGCGGATTCGTTTGTGATTCGCGAGGAATACCCGTTCTGGAACGACGTGAAGCGCCCGGTGCCGAAGGGTAACAGTTTTGAGGAGCTCATCGTTCCGATTCCGAACGCTGTGCCTGACGGGCAGGCGTGGAATTGGCCGGCGAACCTGGTCTTCGAAGTGCAGCGCAACGGGGAGACGCTCCGCCCCGCGTACGGCAGCAAGCCCGTGCCGAGCAATGCCTCGCAGGCGCCGACAGACGACAGCGACTACATGATCTACCTCGGCCCGAACCCGGGTGAAGCTGACGGCGGCTCGATTGCGTTCTTGCCGAACCCGGCGCTGGGTATCAAGGCCGGCGATGAGTTCGAGATCATCGCTCGCAACGGAAACAAGGAGTTCGACCGCGTCACTGTCCGCTACGTTGGCCAGTCGGACAGCTACGACCCTGGGTACGACACGGTGAGCACCCCGAAGGGCAAGCCGACGAAGTCGGGTAAACCGGTTTTCACTGATGCAAACGATAACGAGTGGATCCTTCGCTGAAGAACACCGACCCGTACGAGGTTGGCGGTGACCTTCCTGACGGTTACCTTTCCAAGGATTCCGTTGACGAGGTAGAGGCCCCTGGCGACTTCTACCTGGATCCGGAAACCGGCGAGATCACCCTCATCCCGGCGGACGACGCAGAGCCGAACTCCATCGTTTCCATTCCGGTGGTGGTGGCTTACGCGGACGGCACCACGGATACCATCAACGCACCTTTCGCTGTGGTGGACGCCACGGCGCAGGGATCGGTTCACGTGCACCCGCAGCGCGACGTCGTGACCACGGTGAACAAGCCGATCAAGCCGGTCTACATGCTGGTCGAAGTTGACCCTGACACACCGGAGCTGGTTGACACGGTCAAGATCACGGTGGATGGGTTGCCGGACGGTTTGGCGTACAACCCCGACACCCGCCAAATTGAAGGTACCCCGACGGAGCTGGGTGAGAGCACCGTTACTGTGACGGTTACCGCTGGCAAGGGTAGCGAGATGAAGGAAACGCAGCAGTTCCTCATTCGGGTTATCACCGCCGATGTCAACGACCTAGACGGTGACGGTCTTTCGGACGACGATGAGGAGAAGTACGGCACTGATCCGAGGAACCCGGACACCGACGGCGACGGTGTGACGGATGGTGAGGAAGTCAACCGCACGGACGACCAGGGGAACCCGGCACCAACTGATCCGAAGAACCCGGACACCGACGGCGACGGCCTCACCGACTTCGAGGAGAATCAGGTAGGCACCGATCCGAACGAGGCTGACACCGACGGCGACGGCCTGAAAGACGGCGACGAGGTCAAGGGCACGTTGACCGACGATAACCTCGACCCGGTGAAGGACGGCGATGGAAACGACATCACCTTCACCCCGACCGACCCGACGAAGGCTGACACCGACGGCGACGGCATCAATGACAAGGATGAGGTCACCGGTGAAGGCAACACGTTCGACGGCAAGCCAACCGACCCGACCAAGGCTGATACCGACGGCGACGGCGTGAACGACGGCGACGAGGTCAACCGCACGGACAAGGACGGCAACCCGGCCCCGACCGATCCCAACAACCCGGACACCGACGGCGACGGCCGCACCGACGGCCAGGAGCAGCGCGACGGCACCGACCCGCTGGATCCGAAGGACTACAAGGGCGAGGACTCCGACCGCGACGGTCTCTCCGACAAGGAAGAAAACGACGGCACCCTCAACCCGTTCGGTCCGCCGACCGAGAACCCCGACGGCACCAAGACCTCGAACCCGAAGAAGGACGACGAGCCCAATGGTGCCCCGACCGACCCGGGCAACCGCGACTCCGACGGTGACGGCATTTCGGACGGCGAGGAGCTGACCCGCAAGGACAAGGACGGCAACCTGGCGCCGACGGATCCGAACAACCCGGACACCGACGGCGACGGTATCTCGGACGGCCAGGAGCAGCGCGACGGCACGGACCCGCTGGATCCGAAGGACAACAAGAAGGACTCGGACGACGACGGCCTGACGGACAACGAGGAGAACTCCGGCTCGAAGAACCCGTGGGGCGAGCCGACGGTCAACCCGGACGGCTCCAAGACCTCCAACCCGAAGGGGGACGGCGAGCCCAACGGCGCCCCGACCGACCCGAACAAGGCGGACACGGACGGCGACGGCGTCACCGACGGCCAGGAGATCATCGACGGCACCGACCCGAACAACCCGGACACCGACGGCGACGGCGTCACCGACGGCCAAGAGAAGCTCGACGGCACCGACCCGCTGGACAACGGCTCCTTCAACAACAAGCTCACGCTGGTTGTGGGGAAGGACTACACGGGGATCGTCGGCAAGCAAATTGCTCCGATCACGATCGAGACGAACGGTGAGTTCACCAAGGACGATGTGAAGGGCCTGCCGGAAGGTCTTGAGGTCACCGACATCAAGACGGAGAACGGCAAGACCACCGGCCGCATTACGGGCACTCCGAAGACGGAGGGCCAGTTCACGGTGACGATCACCGCGAAGCGCGCGACCCCTGCGGGCACGACGGAGACAGTGTCCTCGGACGTGAACTTCAACGTGGCGAAGGGTATCGACGAAGGCCGTTGCATCGCCGCTTCCCTCGGCTTCGGTTTGCCGCTGCTGGCGCTGCTTCCGATCGGCTTGGCCACCCAGATGGCCATCCCGGGTCTGACACCGGTGGTGGAGCAGTTCTCGGTGCAGCTTGAGCAGGTGAACGCGAACATCCAGCGTCAGCTGGGCATCTTCAACCCGCAGACGGCGTCGCAGGTTGCGGAGATGAACGCGCAGCTGCGCAAGGTGGGCCTGAGTGTGGCTCAAGTCGGCGCTGGTCTGGCGATGCTCGCCGCCGGCATCCTCGCCGGCACCGTCATCTACGACAGCTGCAAGCCGGGCGGCCCGACCTGGTTCAGCTCGAGCGCCCGCACGGAGGGTTCCTCCACTCCGCGGCAGTAACCGGTAAGGCGCTCTAAGGCCGTCGCCCCGTTCGCGGGGTGGCGGCCTTTGGCGCTTTTGCTTATCGACGTTTCCCCGTCCCCTACCGTGAACACAACCGCTGCCCGCCCCCGTGGGGCTCTTGGGATCGACGTTTTCAGGGCAACTAGTTCGCTAGGCGGCACGTGCCGCTATCTCCCAGTGCGGGAGTAAGGGGCGTTCGCTTATCGACGCCCCGGTTGCCCCCAAACCCTCAGAAAACCCTGAATCCAATCCTGCGTGACTAATTCCACAAAAGTATTTCTTTCTGCCACTCGGGCTGCCATTCGTGGGCTGGCACTAACTCTCCCTGTGTGCTGTGCCACTATCGCGGCGCCTTGTCTGCCAGAGCGCTTCCTGCGCACTTTTTGCCGGCCACCTCAAAACCCCTGCTTGCGGGCGTGGCGGGGGATCGTTGAACAATCGGGCGGAAATCCCGCCGCAATTCGCCGTCTCTGGCGTCGCCTAAGGGTTAATTTTGGCGCTAAAAGGATCTTCCTCTACGTACTTCTCTTTGACGAATGTGAACAAAGGTGCCCAACTTCGTCCCTTTTCAGCCTAGTTCAGCGCCCGTTTGCGCAGTTAAACACGCCTTTCAGAACCTGCGAAATTTCTTGCATCTGTCCAACTGTGCAGCTCTCATGTGATTTTTATCGTTGAGCTCCCTGGGCTGCCTGTCTACTCTGTAGGTATTCGCTCCGCGTCGGATTGGATCAGATTGTTCAACATTGCGGTTCGCTGGAGCGGAGCGTCCATATGTCTTGGAATTTTCTCGGAGGAAATTTTCGTGAAGAAGAATTACATCGCGCGTCGCCGCGGCACTTCTGTTGCTGCTGCGGCGTTGTCGTTTGCGTTGGTGGCGCCGTTTGCGTCTCCGGTGGCTGGTGCGCAGGAGAACGGGGGGGCTGGCACGGTTGAAGCTGCAGACGCTGCGACGCCGGAGCAGACCGACCCGGATAAGAAGGCGCAGGCTGACACCCTTGATGAGGGTACGTTGGATGATTATGACCCGAAGACGAACCCGTCGGGGTGGACCCACGCGTACTGGGTGCCGGGCAAGCAGCAAGGCCCGACTCAGCCGAAGTTGCTTGAGGATGGCACCTATGATGTCGACGCGATTGCGTCGGGCCAGATCACGCGCGGCGGGCAGCTGACTACGTGGACTGGCGCGGGCTATGACGTGGTGTCGGGTCGTGCAACGATTGTCAATCCGCGTTTCGGCGGCCAGTTGACGGCGGTGTACCCGGGGTTTGAGTCGATTCCGGATAATATCCCGGTGCGGTTCCAGTGGATTGACGACGATGGTGCGGTCTCTCCGGTGTACACGGCGCAAACGCACGATCTGCCTGGGCTTGGTGCCCAGGGTGGTGCGTATGCGTTTGCGGTGCCGCAGTGGATTGACGCAACCGGTAAGAAGCACCGGTTTAGGGCGGCGTTGGGGCAGAAGTTCCGCATCTGGTTCGAGCCGGATGTCAACCCGGATACGGGCAATAAGCTTGTGCCGTTGCGTAACGCTCCGGGTATGGTGCCCCAGGCGTTCTCGAACACCGGTAACGGCGACCTGCTCGGTGAGTTCGGTGGCGCCGTGAACCTCAACGGCAATATGACGAAGACGGCGGTGTGGGCGTACGAGCTGCCGACGTCAGGTAAGGCCGGTAACGAGAACTACATGCTGGCTACGGGTGAGCGGTTCTACGAGGATAACCAGGGCCCGATTAAGAACCCGACGGCGCACATGAACCAGACGTTCGGTGCGGATACGCCGTATGCAGGCCAGATCGTTAAGCGCACGGTGTCTGGCAAGGTGTGGTTGGAAAACGGCAACGAGCGCCAGCTGTTTAGCGGTGCGACGGCGACGGGGAATGCGCCGGCGAAGGGCTACCGGGTGTTCGCGTCGGCGTTGACGGATGAGGGTGCGAAGCAGTACGACGCTGAGGTGGGCACGTTGCCGCCTGATCAACGTGATGAGGCGACGAAGGCGTTTATCGAGCGTAACCCGCAGTTCCTTGCGGGTACGGTGTCTGGCCCGGTGGCTGATAACGGCGAGTACACGCTGCGGTTCCCGGAGGCGATTTTCGCCAACAACTTCGAGGCTGCGCTTTCGGACGAGTTCCAAAACCACCTGTACATGTGGGTTGAGGATGAGAACGAGAAGGTGGTGCCGACCTACTCCACATTCACTCAGCCGGTGTTCCAGAACCCGCGCAACAACCTGCAGTGGGCCCCGACGGTGGATCCGCGCCACAACAACGCGTTTTCGCGTTCGCGTTTTGACAGTGTGAATTTCGCGGTGGTGCCGAATACCGACATTGAGTTGGAGATCACCAACTACGACACGCTTGAGCGTCCGGCGAAGCCGGGTAGTGTGGCGCGGTTGAAGTTGAAGGGTGATTTGCCGAAGACGGATAACTTCATCGAGTGGCGCGATGCGAATAACCGTGTGTTGAAGCGTTGCGCGGTGACGCCTCCGGGTACCGCTGACGCGGATTTGAACGGGTGCGATTGGTTTAGGGTGCCTGATGATGTCAACCGGACGGGTAAGTTCTTTACCGCGGTGTTGACCAACGGCGCGAACGAGATCGCGGCGGATTCGTTCGTGGTGGTCATTGAGGGCCCGGCGTGGGGTGATACCCGCCAGACCCCGGGTAAGGATGCAGTGACGCTTCCGAACATCGGTGAGAAGGCCAATGACCGGGCGAAGACGCCGCAGGGCTTGCCGGAGCCGCCGGTGTTTGTGCTGAAGGATAAAGACGGCAACGAGATCACCGACCCGGAGCAGTACCTGACGTGGGATGAGAAGACCGGTGATATCACGTTCACCCCGGCGGATGCGTTGAGCACCAATGACGGGGACCGCTACACCGTGGAGGTGTACCGTCTGGTCGATAAGCTCGACGAGGACGGCAACAAGATCCCGCTGGATAACTCGCAGAACCCTCAGTACGAGAAGACCGAGGAGTTCATCGACGACGCGACGATTTACTACCTGGGTGTGGCGAATGATTTCGCACCGGAGTACCCGGGCTACATCTACCCGTTCCCGAGCAGCGAGGGTACATGGAGTAAGTCCAGCACTGATGCTGACGGTAACCAGTTGCGTCCGAAGTTCTACAAGTCGGACGCGGACGGCAACCCGGTTGTCGACGAAAGCGGCAACCGCGTCGAGGTTGCGCGGAATCAGGCGCAGCTGGCGCAGGAGAAGAACGACAATGGTGTTGAGGTCGCCCCGTTTAGGATCGACGTGGACAACTTGCCTGAGTTCTGGATGGTCGGGGATGAGCAGATCCCGGCGAACTGGAACGTCAAGGCAGACGGGCAGGTTAGCCAGCCGGGCGATGTCTCGGTGCGAAACGACGGTTGGGTGACGTTTATCCCTGGTGCGCAGGGCGTGACCAACGATGCGGCTGATGCGGGTAAGCGTGCCGAGTTGAAGGAGAAGCTTGGTGGTGCGTCTGCGCAGGTGCCGGTGATTGTCACCTACAAGGACGGGTCTGAGGACCGGGTGTGGGTTGATTTGTTCCTGCAGAACAAGTTGACGGACCGCTACGACCTCGCGTACGACGCGAAGGTTGCCGAGCCGGATCAAGAGGTGACGATTGATCCGGTGGTGACTGAACGCGACGGCAAGAAGGTTAATGTGCCGGATCGTTCCAAGTTCGCGTTGAAGGCGGATGAAAATGGTGACCCGTTCACCGCGCCTGAGGGCTACACCGTCAAGGTTGATCCCAAGACGGGTGTGGTCACGGTGACCACCCCTGCTAACGCGACGGCTGACACGGTTGAGCAGTTCGATGTGCCGGTGGTGATCACCTACGACGATGGGTCGACTGATGAGGCGAATGCCCGGGTGCAGCTCGACACCGACGGTGATGGTATCCCGGATGTCGAGGACGACGACGACGATAACGATGGTGTGCCCGATGGCCAGGAGGCCATCGACGGCACGAACCCGAAGGATCCGAAGGATTTCAAGGAGCGTGGTCTCTACGAGCCGCGGTACACCCCGGCTGATGGTCGTGCCGGTGGCGAGGTGACGAT
Source organism: Corynebacterium sp. Marseille-P4321 (assembly GCF_903645305.1). Taxonomy (GTDB): domain Bacteria; phylum Actinomycetota; class Actinomycetes; order Mycobacteriales; family Mycobacteriaceae; genus Corynebacterium. Next base: position 316,932 of record NZ_CAHJXO010000001.1, read on the forward strand.
CGCGGCGCCGGAGTTTACTGATTCGCGCACACCTGGTCAGGCTGTGGACAACCCGGGTGCGAAGTTCTCCGCGCCTGGGGAGGTCAGCGGTGCGAAGGTCACTGTCAACCCGGATACGGGTGAGGTGAAGGTCACGGTGCCGGAGGGTGCTAAGACTGGTGACCGTATCGATGTGCCGGTGACGGTGACGTACCAGGATGGTTCGACCGATGAGGTTGTGGCGCGTGTGAACGTGACGAACCAGGCCGATCAGTTCGACCCGTCGTACGGGGAGCCGAAGACGATCAAGCCGGGTAAGTCCGAGGTTGCGCACCCGGGCAACACGCCGGAGGGCACCACGTTCGCGCCGGCTGACGAGTTTGAGGTGCCTGAGGGCTACACCGTTGTGGTGGATCCGCAGACCGGTAAGGTCACCGTGACTGCACCGGAGAAGCCGACGGCGGATACGGCTGAAGAGGTCAAGGTGCCGGTCGTGGTGACCTACCCGGATGGTACGTCTGAGAGGGTCGAGGTGGTCTTCCAGCTCGACACCGACGGCGACGGCATCCCGGATGTCGAGGACGACGACGATGATAACGACGGTGTCTCCGACGAGGACGAGGAGAAGGCCGGTTCGAATCCGAAGAACAAGAATTCGATTCCAGCAACCAAGCTGACCCCGGCAACCCCCGGAAACACCGACGGCAACAACAACGGTGGGGACGGCAACACCGGTGACAACACTAACAACGACACCGCGAAGAAGCCGACGTCTGTTGATGAGTCGAGTGTTGAGACTGTGAAGCCGACTGACGACGAGCAGCCGACTGGCATCAAGGTCAACGATAAGGACGGTGATACGAAGATCACCGCAACCGATGAGGACGGCAACAACATTCCGGTCCGCATCGATGATGACGGCAAGGTTTTCGTCACCCCGGGTGAGGGTGTCGATGGCCCGATTACGGTTGTGATCACTGATCCGGACCTGCCGGGCGGCAAGGCTGAGATCCTTGTGCCTGTCGAGGGCCACGAGGAGGGTCGCGACGATAACGACTCCAACACCTCTGTGGATTCGTCGAACGTGAACGAGGTTCAGCGGACCGACGACGAGCAGAACACCGGCGTGAAGGTCAACAACCCGACCCAAGAGACCGAAGTCGATGCGTTCGACGAGGACGGCAAGAAGATTCCGGTCCGCATCGATGAGGACGGCAACGTTCTGGTCATCCCGGGCACCGATGTCGATGGTCCGATCACGGTTATCGTGAAGGATCCGTCCCTGCCTGGCGGCCAGACCGAGGTGAAGGTCCCGGTTGTTGGTCACGAGGAGAACAAGGACGACAACGGAAACGGCAACCCGGGCACCAACCCGGTTTCGGTGGATGATTCCAACGTCAACACGCTTGATCCGAATGATGATTCGTCGCAGGACACCGGCATCGTCGTAAAGAACCCGACCGACAAGACCACGGTCGAGGCGAAGGATGAGGACGGCAACGATGTCTTCGTCGAGATTGATGGTGACGGCAAGATCAGCGTGAACCCGACGAAGGATTCCGACGGCAATGACATTGACGTTGATGGTCCGGTGACGGTGATTGTGAAGGATCCGAACCTGCCGGGCGGCCAGCGCACCATTGTGGTTCCGGTTGAGGGCCACGCTGACGGCCGCGACGATAACTTCTCGGATGCGAAGCCGAACTTCGGCGGTCAGCGCACCGAGGTCAAGCCTGACGGCAAGGGCACGAGCCGTGACCCGTTCCAGGGCAAGGACGTCAAGATCGACAAGGCGACGATCACCGACGGCGACGCTTCGAAGGGCGGCTGGAAGTTCGAGGTCGATGAGAAGACTGGTGTTGTCACCGGTACTGCGCCGAAGACCGACGAGCTGCGTCAGCTGTTCGACCGCGAGTTCAAGAACAACCAGCCGAAGGACTGGAACGACTTCGTCAAGCGCTTCAAGAACACCGGCCAGCCGGATGTCGATGTGACGTTCGACTTCCCGGGTAACCGTGGCGACGAGACGGCGACCGCCGGCTTCGACCTGATTGGTCAGGACGGCAAGTCCATCTTCGACCCGAACGGCGACTTCGACGGCGACGGTAAGAGCAACTTTGACGAACTGTTCGGCGACGGTGTGGATTGGTCGAAGAACACTCCGAACCCGTTTGGCCCGCAGGCAACCTTGCAGTTCGAGGGCAACGGTAAGAATGTTGTCGCCGACGGTGAACCGCACATTGTGGGCAAGGTTAACCTTCCCGCCGGTACCACTGGAACGATTGAAGGTATTCCGGGGTCCAAGGTTGAAGTTGATGAGAACGGCAATGTTTCCGTTACCGTGCCGGACAACTACATCCAGCCGGATGGAGATGCAATCTGGGGCCGAATCGTCTTCCCGGGTGTCGATCTTGGCGATGCCAGGGTTCGCATCGTTGGCAAGGTGAACGTCGGCAAGTGCATCGCCTCCAGCGTTGGCTTCGGTCTCCCGCTGCTCGCGCTGATCCCGCTGGGTCTGGCGATCACCGTTGGCCTGCCGGGTCTGGAGCCGCAGATCAAGCAGTTCAACAAGGTCATCGAGGACGCGAACACCTCGCTGCAGCGTCAGCTGGGCATCTTCAACCCGGAGATGGCCCGCCAGGCTGCGGAGGTCAACGCCCAGCTCAAGCAGGTCGGCATGAACCTGCTCACGGGCGCCGGCATCCTCCTGCTGATCCCGCTGGCTGTCGGTGGTGCGTTCAGCATCGCGAATGGCTGCACCCCAGGCGGTCTGAGCGAGGCCTTCGGTTCGTCCGATAACAGCTAGCCTCCCCGCTTAATGCCCCTTCCTCCTACGTGGAGGAGGGGGCATTTCGCTGATCTGCGGTCACCCACTCAGCTTGGCGTTTCTGCCGGCGGCGCCGTGGCCACCGGCTTCGGCTGGTGGTACAGCAACGGCGGCCAGCTGCCGTTCTAGCCCGGCACCCGCAGCGGCCCGTGCGAGCGGGTATGGCGCCGCCGCCTGCTTCCCCGGTGAGGGGAGGGGGCGGCGGCGTTCGTGCGTCGTGAAGCAAATGTGCGATAATCCAAGGTCATGACCGAACCTACGAATCGGCGCGTGCTCATCCTCGGCGAGGGCACGGTGGCCGAGGAGCTGGCAGACGCCTACCGGCACCTGGGGCTCGAACCGGTGCTGGGCACCCTCGAAGATGCAGCGGAGCTGCGGCCGGCGGCTATCGTCACCACTGATGCTTCCGCGCCGGTAGACCGGCTGGTGGTGGCGGGGGAGGAGTCGGGTGCGGTTGTGGTGCCGTCGATAAGCGCATGCGAAATCACCACCAACCGCGAGACCATCCGCACCAAAGCCACCGAAGAGCTGGGCCTTCCCACCCTCGAGCACGAATTCGTGCGCACACCGGCGGAGCTGGAGGCGGCGATTGAGCGCATCGGGTACCCGTGCGTGTTCAAGCCGTTGCAATCCTCGAACGGGGTGGGACAGACGGTGATCCGCTCCACGCAAGACCTCGCCGAAGCCTGGGGCGCGGCGCGCAACGCCGACCAGCAGGACGGCGGGGTGGTGGAGCGCTACCTGGAGGCGGACCAGGAGATCACCATCATCACCGCGCGCTCCATCGACCCCGCGACCGGACGGCTGGCCACGTGGTTCTGCGAGCCCATCGGCACCCGCCACGAGCGCGGCCGGCTTGTGGAGGCCTGGCAGCCCGCGCCCATCTCCGAAGCCGCCATGGATAACGCCCGCTCCATCGCCGCGCGCATCACCGGCGCGCTGGATTGCTGCGGCGCACACGCCATCGAGCTGTTCGTCGACGGCGAGGAGGTCTACTTCTCCCAGGTCATCCCGCGCCCCTCGCGCCTGGGCATGGTCAAGCTCGCTACCCAGCGGTTGGATCAGTTCGCGCTGCACGCGAGGGCGTCGATGCAATTGCCTATCGACGTCACCCTCACCTCCCCCGGCGCCGCCCTCATCGTCCCGCGCACCGGTGCCGTGCCGAGGGATGCGCTCGCCGCGGCCCTGGCCGTGGAGGAAACGCAGGTGCGCATGATCCCGGACGCCACAGTGATCCTATCCACCGCGGACACGACGGAGGAGGCGCGCGAGCGGGCGGCCCGTGCTGCCGCGGCCCTGGGGTAGGGCTGGTTGTGCGCTGCGCGGCTGATTGTGCGCTGGTCGGGTGGTTGTGCGCTGGGCGGGTGGTTGATGGCGCATTTTCGACTGCAGTCCCCTGTGTTCGGGCTGGCTACCCCTCTCAACCATGCCAGCCCGAATCGGGGTCTACCGGCCCGCGTTGTCTCACTAGACCCCGATGCAAGAAACCGGGATAGCTACTGCTGTTTTCCCAGTTTGGATGTACAGACAAGCAATCGAGGTCTACCGGGTTGCTTTGTGGCGCTAGACCTCGATGCTGCGGTAGACCTCGATGCTGGAGTACCGCATATTTGCGCTGGCGAACAAGAGCTCAGCGCACCAGGGGCTGTAAAAGGCCAGGTCGCAATTTTTCTTGAGCTCTTGTTTCGCTTTGAGCTCTTGCCCGACAAAGGGGCGGGCGGCCCCACCTAGTCCGTGCCGAGCGCAACGCGGACCAGGTGAGCAGCATAGTGTTTAGGACTGTCGCGAATGCACGGTCCGCTTGATCTAGGCCACATTTTTCGGCGCGCGGGGCAGTTTTCACGCCGGTACAATGGTCACTGTTTTGCCGAACGCTCTTCGACGCAACTGTTTACGAAAGGTGACGCAATGTCTCAATCCCTGTTAGTAACCCTGGCGAACCGCACGTTCGACGGTCTGGACCTGGACGGCCTGGCTGGCCGCTTGAACCTCCCGCTTACTCGCGTTGAGGGTGACAATGTGGCGGAGGTGTACAACTCGGGCCAGATCTCGCAGGACGCGGCGCTGATTGTGGGTACCGGCGATTACAACTTCGACGCGGAGCTCGCGGCTGCCCTCGGCGCCCCGGTGCTTGTGGTGGCGGGCGACGCCGAGGTGGCGAAGCTGGCGCAGCGCCGCATCGAGCAGCAGGGCGCAACTGTTGCCGCAACGGTGACGGATGCGGAGCTGGAGAACATCGATACCGCGCAGCTGCAGGGCGCCGAGGCGCGCCAGGTGATGAGCCCGACGGTGTTCGAGCGCCAGCTCATCGAGCAGGCGAAGGCCGCCGGCTCGCACATCGTCCTGCCGGAGGGCGAGGACGACCGTATCCTGCAGGCCGCTGACCAGCTGCTCAAGGGCGACGTTGCGGAGATCACCATCCTGGGCGACGTGGACGACATGAACCGTCGCGCGGCCGACCTTGGCCTGGACCTCAGTAAGGCGCACCTGGTCAACCACCTCGAGTCGGAGCTGCTGGAGGAGTTCGCGGCGGACTTCGCCGAGCTGCGCAAGAAGAAGGGCGTGACCATCGACGAGGCGCGCGAGACCATGAAGGACGTCTCCTACTTCGGCACGATGATGGTGCACAAGGGCATTGCCGACGGCATGGTGTCCGGCGCGGCCCACACGACGGCGCACACGATTAAGCCTTCGTTCCAGATCATCAAGACCGCCCCGGGCGCTTCCGTGGTGTCCTCCATCTTCCTCATGGTGATGCAGGACCGCCTGTGGGCGTTCGGCGACTGTGCGGTGAACCCGAACCCGACCGCGGAGCAGATCGGCGAGATCGCAGCGGTGTCGGCGAAGACGGCGGCGCAGTTCGGCATCGACCCGAAGGTGGCCGTCCTGTCCTACTCCACGGGCACCTCGGGCACTGGCCCGGACGTGGACCGTGCGGTTGAGGCCACCGCGAAGGCGAAGGAGCTCGCACCGGACGTGGCCATCGACGGCCCGCTGCAGTTCGACGCGGCGTGCGACCCGGGCGTGGGCAAGAAGAAGGCCCCGGATTCCCCGGTTGCGGGCGAGGCCACCGTGTACATCTTCCCGGACCTGGAGGCTGGCAACGCGGGCTACAAGATCGCGCAGCGCACCGGCGGCGCTCTTGCCATCGGCCCGGTGCTGCAGGGCCTGAACAAGCCGGTCAACGACCTCTCGCGCGGCGCGACCGTGCCGGACATCGTGAACACCGTCGCCATCACCGCTATTCAGGCAGGAGTGAAGTAAATGTCCTACGTTCTCGTCATTAACTCGGGTTCGTCCTCGATCAAATTCCAGATCGTCGACCCGACCGCGGACGCGTCGCAGGACCCGTTCGTCTCCGGTCTTGTCGAGCAGATCGGCGAACCGACCGGTCGCATCACCGTCAAGCATGACGGCCAGAAGTATGTGGTGCAGAAGGCGGTGCCCACGCACGGTATCGGTCTGCAGGAGACATTCAAGCTTCTCGACGCTAAAGGCATCGGCCCCACCCAACTCGACATCATCGCCGCTGGCCACCGCGTGGTCCACGGCGGCATGATCTTCTCCGAGCCGGAGCTGATCGTGGACCCGGTGGTGGAGCAGATCCGCGACCTCATCCCGCTGGCGCCGCTGCACAACCCGGCGAACATCGACGGCATCGAGGTGGCGCGTAAGCTGCTGCCGAACATCCCGCACGTCGCCGTGTTCGATACCGGTTTCTTCCGCGACCTGCCGCCGGCCGCCGCGCTGTACGCCATCAACGCTGAGGTGGCGTCGCAGAACCTGATTCGCCGCTACGGTTTCCACGGCACCTCCCACGAGTTCGTCTCCTCGCAGGTGCCGGAGCTCATCGGCCGGGACCCGCTGCACACCCGCCAGATCGTGCTGCACCTGGGCAACGGTGCGTCCGCCTCGGCTGTGGAAAACGGCCACCCGATTGACACCTCGATGGGTCTCACCCCGCTCGCTGGCCTGGTCATGGGTACCCGTTCGGGCGACATCGACCCGGGCATCATCTTCCACCTGTACCGCCAGGGCGGGCTGTCTATCGACGAGATCGATGCGCTGCTCAACCGCCAGTCCGGCGTGAAGGGCCTGTCGGGCGTGAACGACTTCCGCGAGCTGCGCACCATGATTGAGAACGAGGATGAAAACGCCTGGTTGGCGTACAACGTGTACATCAACCAGCTGCGCCGCTTCATCGGCTCCTACATGATCGAGCTTGGCCGCGTGGACGCCATCACCTTCACTGCCGGTGTGGGTGAGAACGACAAGTTCGTCCGCGCAGACGCGCTGGACAACCTGAAGATGTACGGCATCGAGATCGACCCGGAGAAGAACGACCTGCCGAACGACGGCCCGCGCATCATCTCCACCGACGAGTCCAAGACGAAGGTCCTCGTCGTCCCGACGAACGAGGAGCTGGCCATCGCGCAGAAAGCCGCTGCCGTCGCCGCCCGCGAGGCTTAACAGCTCCCGGGCGCTACCCGGTGACTACCCGGCGCTCCCCGGCGACTACCCGGCGCCCGCCTGAGTTCCGGCCCACCTGCCCTTCCGCCCCGCTGCACCGCACTGGTGGCGGAGGGGCTTTGCCGTGCCAACCCGGTCACACAACCGCATCGGTGCGTTGTGTCGCCGCAGGGAAACCGATAGATTGGTGAAGGCTATACATTCCAACTTTTTACGCAGGGGAGCAGCATGTCCCAATCACGGAAGGCACCGGCGGCGCCGGCGGCACCAGCACAGCGTCGTCGCCGGGGGAGCGCGCTCGCGGCTGGCGCGCTCGGCGTGAGCCTGCTGCTCTCTGGCACCCAGGCCGTGCCCCCTGTGGCGACGGCCCAGGAGGAGGCCGACAAGCCCCGTTCCGAAGCCGAACAAACTGAGTTCAGCTACCGGGACGCCACGGTCCGCCCGGGTGGTGAGGCCCGGATGGTGCCGCGCGGTAGCGGCATCGGGCCAAACGAGTACCGCGCCAGCGTAAACATGACCGTCCAACCTGGTTGGAGCGTGACGGTCAACGGCCAGACCGGTGTGGTCACCGCAAGCGTGGTGAACGATAAGGCTGAAGGCTTCACCCCGAAGCAGGAGATCGCGGTGTTCGCCACCTTCGGCGATGGTTCCACCAAGACTTTACGGCCACTGTGACCTACCAGCCGGACGACACGACGCCCGAACCCACGGACCCCACCCCGGATCCAGACCCACCCCGGATCCGGACCCCGATCCGGATCCAGACCCAGACCCCGATCCGGACCCGATCCCCGACGACTTCGAGTGGCCCACCATCACGGTTCGCGCTGGCGAGCAGGTCGTGGCCAACCCCACCCGCGCGAACGAGGGCCCGGATGCCCCGGGTGTGGTGCCTAACGGTGCGATGCCGGATTGGGTGAGCATCGACCGCCTGGGCCAGGTGCACGCGAACCCGCTGCGCGAGACGAAGCCGGGCACCTACACCTTCGAGGTGGTCACGTACGCGGGTGAGGAAGACACGATCACCATCGTGGTCACCGAGCCTGTGAAGGCGGGCGAGGCGATCGTGCCGGAGTACCGCCTGGCGTACGTGCGCGCGGGTGCTACGGGTACGGGCCAGGTGCCGGTGTCCACCATCACGCGCAATGGGCTGCAGTACGCCGGTCAGCCGATCCCGAAGGGCACCACATTCGCTACGGATGTGGAGGGGGCTGAGGTGGGGCCGGATGGCGTCGTCAAGCTCAATGCTCCCCTCGACGCGCAGCCGGGCTCGAAGCTCGAGGTGCCGGTGCGCATGACGTTCCCGGACGGCTCCACGGGCGACGCGACGGCCGAGTTCGAGGTGATCAGCGGGTTCTACAACGAGCTGTACCAGCCGGCGTACGAGCAGGGCCGCGCGGTGGAGCAGGGACGCACGGCGACGGTGCGCCAGCTCACCGACGGGCTGCCCGCGCACACCGAGTTCACACTCGCGGAGACGCAGCGCAACATCGACAACATGCTGCAACGCGACTGGGACTTCATCGTGGACATCAACACCGGTGCCCTGCGCGCGACGGCCCCGGCGGATGCGGAAGGCCCGGTGACGGTGGACATCTTCGTCACCTACTCCGACGGCACGTTCGAGACAATTACCGCGACCGTCGGCGTGCTCACGGGCTTTACCGAGTCGCAGGAAGTGCCGCAGTTCAACTACAGCCAGCCGTTTGTCAACGAGGACGGCAACCTGATCATCAAACCCAACGCGGAGCTGCCCGCGGGCACCACGTTCGCCCCTGTCGGGCACACAGCATTGCCAGTGCTTATCGACGAAGCCACAGGCGAAATCACCGTATCCATCCCGAAGAACGCACCCGCTGGCGCCGCGTTCGACGTCGGTGTTGTGATGACGTTCCCGGACGGGTCCGTCCGCGAAATCTCGGCACCCGTGGTCACGCAGTCGCAGGCCTCGAAGTGCGCGGTGTCCTGGCCGCCGGTGAACGTGCCCGAGGGCGGAAACCCCGTCACGGTGCGGCCTACATCCGTCTCCGAAGGCGCGCGCTACGCGCTGTCCGCGCAGTTCAACGCGCCGGGCTGGGAGGGCTCCATCGACCCGGTCACCGGCGCGCTCACCGTCGCGCGCCCAGGTGGTGCGAGCGCGACCACGTCGGCGACGGTGCCGGTGGTGGTGTCCTACCCGGACGGCTCCGAGCGCCTCGTGCCGGTGCGCGCGTTCGCGGTGCGCGGCCTCGCCGCCACGAGCGAAGTCGCGTACCCGGAGACAGTGGTGAAAAACGGCCAGACGCTGCACGTGACACCGCAGCCCGGCAACACGGCGGCACCCGTGCGCTACTCGCTGCGCCGACCGCTCGAGGGCGTAAACACGAGCATTAACGAGCGCACCGGCGAACTCACCGTCGCCGCCCTTCCGAACACGTTCCCAGGTATGCGCCGCCTCGAGGTGGAGGCCGCGTTCGCCGACGGCACCACCCGCGTGATCGGCGTGGCGCTCGACGTGCGCACCCTTTCCGGCGCCACCACCCTCGCCGAAGAAGCGGGGCTGACCGGTTTCACGCTGCTGGCCAACCGCTCATCCGAGGTGGGCTACGTGATCACCCGCCCGGTCGGCTCGAAGGCCCGCCCGTTCACCCTCGGCGAGTTCGACGCGCCGGGCTGGGACGTGCAGCTTAGCGACGACGGCGCCCTCACCGTCAGCATCCCCTCCGACGCCGAAGGCCAGACCGTGGTCATCCCTGTGGACGTGGCGTTCGAGGACAACTCCGTCGGCCACATGCCGGTGACCGTGAAAGTCTCACCCGCGCCGGAGCAGGGGAAGGTGAATGGGGGCAGTTCGGGGAGCAGTGGATCGTCGATAAGCAATGTGCCCCAAGAGGCGATCATCGCCGCCATTGTGGTCGGCGTGCTAGCGCTCATCGGCGGCATCAACGTGTTCATTTACAACTACCAAGAGTATTTCCAAAACTTCCTCGTGTGGTGGACATAACGCTATGAAGACACGCAACGCACTCATCGCCGGCGCGACCGCCCTCGCCCTCGCCGCGGGCGGCACCACCGTGCCCGCGCACGCCGAAATCACCGCCCGCGGCTTCTCCGTCGACGTGACCACAGGCGACCCCTTCGGCTTCGCCACCGCCGAAGTAAACAAGGGCCGCGTGTCCTGGCTGATGTACAACAGCCGCACCTACGGCACCATGCCCACCGCCTTCTACCTCGACGCATTCACAAACGGCAACCGCATTGGCTTCGCCGGAGATGCGACTCAGGTGAGCACCTCCACCACAGGCGGCGTGGACACAGTGACAATGCGTCACACCGACCCCGCCCTCGGCGTAGAGCTCGTGCGCACGTTCACCGTCACGTCGAAGCAAATCGACATCGCGGTGCAGCTGCGCAACACCGGCACCGCAGCGAAAGACCTGAAGCTGGACCTAAGCACCGGCCTGCTGCTCTACGATTACGAGATCACCGCCGAGCGCCAAGGCTCCGGCTTCGACCTCAGCGTCGGCGGGCGCTACAAAATGCAGACGCGTTACGACGGCGCCGTGAAGTCCGGTACCGGTGGCACCCAACCGGCAGCCGTCGGTGGCGAACTGAAGGAAAACTCCCGCTTCCAATCCGCCACCTGGGAAAAAACCGTCGCCCCGGGCGAAGCACTCAGCGCGCGCGTGAGCGTGCTCGGCGACTCATCCACCGAGCTGGTCGACTCAGACGGCGACGGCTTCCCCGACGCCTGGGAACGCCACGGCTTCACCGACGAGCGCGGCAAAGAATTCCCGCTCCACCGCTGGGGCGCAGACCCCGAGAAGCCCGACCTGTTCCTGCAACTGAACTGGATGAAATCCGAGTGGGAAACCCTGAAGTGCTCGGAGAAACGCAAGTACGCACCCACCGAGGAAGACTTCGCACAGTTCCTCGAATGCGCCAACGCAAACGTGAACGTCTACCGCCCGTCGCGCGCCACCCTGCTCGACCTGGTGGAAATCTTCAACCGCCGCGGCATCAACCTGCACATCGACGCGGGCAGCTACTTCAACAACATCCCCGGCTACACCGAAACCCACGGCGGGCCCACCCTCAACTACGAGCCGTACTACTTCGAAGGCGTAGAACCCGGCGTGCGCCTCAGGCAGGATAAGGTGCGTCTGCTCGGCGACCGCCGGGCAATCTTCCGTGTGGGCATCATCGGCGATACCCAAGCCCCTGGTGTGATGTCCTCCGGCAACAGCCTGCTCTCCGACGGCGCGTTCTACGTAGCCAACAACTACCTCTTGACATCGCAGGAACAGCTGCGCAACACCATCCTGCACGAGTTCGGCCACAACTTAGGCCTCACCCACTCTGGCCCCGCCAACTCCACGACCAACCCGCCGTCGAACTACGTCCCGAACTACGAGTCGGTGATGAACTACCTCTACCAGTTCAGTCACGCCGATTACTCCGACCACGAATCCAAGTACGACCCCAAAAAGCCACTGCCGGAGGCCTGCCGCAACAACACCGTGTCCTGCTACAACGGCACGTACAACATTTCCCCGGACTGGACGAACCTGGACCTAATTAACGGCGAGATTGGCAAAACTGGTGGTGCCGTGGGCGTGGACGACCCCCCGAACACCTCCGGCCACAACCACCCGGACACTGACGAGCTGGTGGTCATGGCCGCCGAGGACAACAACGGCCAGGCCGGCTTCCGCGCGCTGAACCAGGACGTAACCCCGATCATGGCCAACCGCACGGACTCCAAGGTGAAGGTGGAAATCTCCAACCTGGGACTAGACATCCACGACTTCACCCTGAAGGTGAACTACCCGGGCGGCAGCTTCAAGGAGACGTACCCCATCGAGGGCGCGCTGAGCCGCAACTCAAAGCTCGCCATCGACGTGCCCATCCGCGAAACTGGAAACTACACCGACGCCACCATGCCGGTGCAGTTCCGCGTGTACAACCGCGACGGCAAGCTAGTAGCTAACGAGACGCTGAACTACTCGGTGCTCAACCTCACCGACGAGGAGGTCGAGGAGCTGCGCCGCGAGTTGAAGGAGAAGAACTCTTCGCTTATCGACGACTTCAACAACACCGTCGGCGCCACAGACCCCGCGAAGCCCACACCAACCAAGCCCACGCCGATGCCCACCACCGGCAACAACACCATCGCACCGCCCACCACGCGGCCCGCGGTGACCGGGCTGCCCGCAGCGACCACCTCTACGGTGAACCCACGGCCCACCCAACGCGACGACGCCGGCCAGGTGACGGTCACGGCGAAGCCTGGTGAACCGTCTGGGTCGTCGGCCAACGCCGGCATCATCGTCGGCGTGGTAGTCGCCCTGCTCGCGGTGCTGGGCATGGGTGCGGTGGCCGCGGACGCGATGGGTCTCCTGCGCTAGGGCCTCGGTCGGCTGGGCGCCCAGCCTGGCCTGGGTGACCTGGGCGGTCTGGGTGGCCCGGGCAATCTAGAACCAGGTGGCGGGCGGACCTTGTTCGCCATGTCCACCAGCGCGTAGCGGTGCTGGGGGTACGGCGCCACGCGGGCCTGCTCGCGCAGGGTGATGGCCAGGCCGCGGCGGAGGCCGCGCATGGTGAAGGGGTACTCGAAAAGAGGGGAGCGCGACGCGGGCTCTTCGTCCCGCAGGAAGTTCAGGCCAGCCTGGATGACGGCCACCTTGATCTGCATGTAGCGCGGCTCGGTGGAGGGGATCTTCTCCAGGCGGCGGGCGGCGCGGCGGATGCGGGCCTCGGTGACGGATCCGTCGGCAACCGGGGTGACCAGGCACAAAATGGCCGTCAGCTTCGCCATGCGGTCGTGGCGCGACGAGTTCGGCACGCGGTCGAGCGCCTCGATCGCCAGCTCCACCTGGCCTTCGCGCATCAGCTCGCGGGCGAGGCCGAAGGCGGAGGAGACGGTGGTGGGGTTGGTCAGCCACACCAGGGAGTACAGGCGGATCGCGTGGAAGCGCAGGACTTTTGGCGCGGCCGCAGCGGTGGACCACTCTCGGTCGGTGAGGCCGTCGTCCACCCAGCGGGTGAACACGTCGTCGGGAAGCTCGTGCAGTTGGCCAGCGAGTCCGGAGGCGGCGCGGGTGACGGTGGCGTCGAGAAGCACATGCTCATGCACCCCAAGTTGCTGCAACAGCAACTCGCTCACGGCGGCGATGGCGAGCTTCGGCGCCGCCTCGCCGGGCAGCACCATGAGCACTTCGGTGAACGAGGCTTGCGCGGATTTGAAGTCGCCGAGCAGCGTTTCCACCACGCCGGAGTACCACGAGTAGCGCCACGTCCCGCCAAGTTTGTCCGCTAAAGAGCGCAGCCAGGTGCGGGCTTGGTCGGTAAGCCCCAGGTCGAGCATGGTGCGCACCACCATGAACGGGATCTCGCGCGATTCTTCGTACTGCGGGCTGGCCATCGCTTGGCGCAGCGACTCCAGCGTTTCGCGCGGCTCGGCGTAGGAGGAGCCTTGGAGCATGGCGGCGCCGACGTCGTCGCGGTCAATGAGCGGCGTGGGCAGCGCGGCGACGACTTCCTGCGGGGTGATTTCTACGGTGCGGGAGATGCCGTCGATGAGCTGGTCGGTGCGAAACACCAGGTGTTTGGTGCCAAACGTGGTGCGCTGCGGCGAAAACAGCGAATGCTGCGCGGGGTAGGTGCGGCCGTCGCGCACCGCGATGACCTCGCGCAGCACGCCGAGCAGCTGGCTTTCCAGGGCGCGCACGGTGGGGAAGCGGCGCGCCGGGTCCTCGTGGCAGCAGCGCGCGATGAGGCGGTACAGGGAGGTGTAGCGGCGGAACAGCGGCTCGTCGGTGGGGGTGGGCAGCTCCAGGTCGTACACCCAGTCGGTTTGGGGGAGGTGCACCATTAACGACGCTAAAGTGCGCCCAACCGTATACACATCACTGGCCACACTCGGCCCTTCGCGGGCGACCTCCGGGGCTTGGAAGCCTTTCGTGCCGTAGATGAAGCCGTAGGCGCCGATGCCGGAAACCGCACCTAGGTCGATGAGTTTTACCTGGTCTTCGGTGACGATGATGTTGTCCGGCTTTAAGTCGTTGTACACCACCCCGCGTGAGTGCAGGTAGTCCAGCGCGGGCAGCACTTCGAGGATGTAGGCGATCGCCACGTCGGGCTCCAGCCTTCCGCCTTCCGCGGCGTTGCGCCGGGCTCTTAACGACGGCCCACCGACGTACTCCATCACCGTAAACCCACCGGGCACCCGGGGATCGTCGATGAAGTTGAAGATCTTCACAATGCCGGGGTGGGTGATGTCCGCGAGGAACTCGCGCTCCGCGGCCGCGGCGAGCGCTTCGTCCGGGTTCTTTTCGCTGTGCAGACCTTTGAGCACCACCACGCGCTCGGCCACGTAATGGTCTTGGGCGAGGTAGATCCAGCCCATGCCGCCGTGGGCGATAACCCCCATGATCTCGTACTGGCCGGCCACGATGTCGCCGCGCTGCAGCACCGGCGCCTTGATGCCCTTTTGGGTCACGGCCCGGGTCGGATCAATAAGCGCATCCTTCGGCTCGATGGGTTCGACCCAGGGCAGCTCCACCATGCCGTCGGCCACGGTGCGGCTGGCGCGCCGGGTGCCGCGCCGCTCGCGGAAGGTATCCAGGGCAATGCGGCGCGAGCGTTGCGACGTATCCTCCTTCGCCCCGCCCTTGCGCAGCTTATTCAGGTCTTTGAGTAGGCCCGCCATCTCGCCGAAGGAGCCGGAGTCGGCGAAGAGCTCGTCTGAATCCTCTCCGTCGTCGTCGGCGAACGGGTCGAACGCCACGGCCTCGGTGCTGGTGTCGTCTGCGTCGTCGGGGTCGTCGGCGAACGGATCGAAGGGCACCGCCTCGGTGCCCACCTCCTCCGGGTCCTGCGGGTCCTGCGGGGCCTGGTGCTCTTGCGGGTCGCTCACTGTTCCTCCTCCCGGTACATCAGCGGCGGCGGGGTGGAATCGGTGATCGCGCCCGCGAGCCACTCGGAGTACAAGCGGTACCAGGTGCCGTCGCTACGCACGCGCTCTAGCGTGGCGTTCACCTGCCGCACTAGGTCCTCCTGGCCCTTCGGCAGGCCAACGCCGTAGTACTGATTGGACAGTGTGCCGGGCAGGATCTGGGCGTATGGGTCCTGGGCGGCGATGCCGGCAAGGATGACGTCGTCGGCCATGATTGCGTCCGCCTGGAACTGCTGCGTGGCCATCAAACAGTCCGACCAGGTGCGGGTGCGCAGCACCTGCGAATCCGGCGCGAAGTGGCTGGCCATCTGCAGAAGGTTCGTGCCGTCCACGATGCACACGGTTCTGCCCGCGAGGCCTTCCACGGTCTCGATGCCGCGGTCCCTCGGCGCCAACACCCGCACGCGCGAGGTGAGGTACGGGGTGGAAAATTCGATCTCCTTCGCCCGCTCCGGCGTGATCGACATCGTGCGGATCACCACGTCCACCTCCCCGGACTGCAAAAGGCCGGAGCGCGCCGCCGAATCCACGAAGCGGAAGTCCACCCAGCCGGTCTCGCCCGGGCGGCCGTCGGGGTCCACGCCCTTAAAGATGTCGTTGGCAATCTCGTGCGCCAGGTCCACCTCGAAGCCGCGCAACTGCCCGCTTGCGGTGTCGCGGAACGACAGCAGGTTGAGCGACTGGTCGATGCCCACAATCAGGCGGCCGCGCTTCCGGATCGCATCAAGCGTGGGCGTCGGCTCATCCGCGTTCGGCGCGGCGACGCTCACCGGGCGCAGGGAACCCTCCCAGTCCAGCTCCTGGGGTTGCCACCCGTCAGCCGGGGTGTGGTGCGCCTCGTCCAGCTCCGCGCCGGGCGGCAACGGCATGTCGCGGCGCACGTTGGTGGCGGGGGCGACGGGGATGTCGTCGGCAGGACCGGGCTCGTCGGGCGGCGAAGGCTGCGGCGCGCACGCGGAAAGCGCAAGCCCGAGCGCCACCGCGAGGGTGACCATGAGGGTGATGGTGGGCAACCGGGAGGCGTCGATAAGCAATGTGCTCCTCACAGGTACTCCCCCAAACGGCGACGGATGCCCACCCAAATGCAGGCGACGGCGACGACGGAAAGCAACGCCACCGCCGCCGAGACCGCCCGGGTGGCGTCCAGCGAATCGTCGATGTAGGCGCGCGTGGCCTCGCGTGAGGCGGTGATCAGCTCGGAGAGGTCCTCGTCCAACTGGCGGTACGGCGAAGCGTCCTGCGGGCCGGCGTCGCGGGTGTCCAAAAGGCGCGCGGCCTGGTCGTAGGATCCCGAGTTCAAGGCGGTGGTCAGCTCCCGGTGCTCCGCCGCCCAGCCGTCGAGGTGCTCGCGGGCGCGCGCCACCTCCTCGTCCGCGCCGCCGTAGCTCTCCGCAGTCTGCAGGGCCGCGCGCACCCCGCCGTACATGTCGTCAAAGCCCTGCGCAGACTGCGCGACGCTCTGGCGGCGCAGCAACGCGAACGTCTCGTCGGTGCGGGTCTCCAACGCGTCGATGCGCGCCGCGGTGAGCTCCTCCCACGGCTGCGCCGCGCTGGCGTACTCCACGGAACCTGAGCGCCAGGACTGGTAGTTCGACACGCCCACCCACGCGATAGCCACCACTACCGCGAGCGTGGCGGCCAAAAACCCGCGGTTCAGCCTGCGGCGGAAGATGCGCCACAGCCACCACTGCGCCACCAGAAGCAGCACCAGCGCGGCAAGCAAGCCGGACAGCGGCACCCACTGCGGCTGGGAAAGCCGGCGCATCTCGTCGGCCACCACTTTGCGGGTCAGCTCGTTGATTTCCTCGGCCGCCACCAGCATCCGCTCGCGCATAATGCCGGACGCCTCCGACATGTACGCCACGCCCACCGGGTTGCCCATGCGCTGGTTCACCTTCGCGCGCTCGTTGAGCCCCGTGTACACGGGCAAGTCGCGCACCACTTCGGTGACCAGCTGCGCGATGCGTCTCGACGACGGCGTGTCCGCCTCCACCGCACCCGCGTGAATATCCGCGGCTGCCGTAACCGCCTGGTCGACGGACGCCACGTACACCGCCACGTCCTCGCGCGTCAATGGCCCGGCCTGCACGAACCCGCCCGCAGCCACGGTGTCGGCCTGCAGAAGCGACGTGGATAAAAGGTGCGCCGACGCGCTCATCGGTTCCGCGGCGTCCAGCACCGTCTCCAGCGCACGGTTGCGCTGCGACATGGACTGGCTCATGGAAAACCCGGCGGCGAGCAGCATGATGGTGAGCACCAGCATCATCGCCACGATTTGCCCAGGGGTAGTGGCCGCGAACGCCTTGCCGCGCCGACGCATCCGCGCTGGGCCCCTCAAGGGCCCGCGCACCACGCGCGTCAGGGCGCCGTCGCGCGGGGCGGCGGCCAGCTCGTCGAGCCAGGCGTCATCGCCCGCAGAGCCTCCAGCGCTGTCAGCGCCCGCAGAGTCAGCAGAGCCAGCAGCGCTCGCGGGGCCATCAGCCTCGGCCGCGGCAAGCGTCGATGTGGCGCGCGTCTCCATTCCGCAATAATAACTGTTCGCACCTACAGTGGGGGCATGCTTGGAGACGGAAACGGATGGGTCGTCGCCCCCAGCGGCATGAAGCTGTGGGGCAAGTACGGCGCGGCGGGACTGTTCCTCGTGGCGGATGGAGGTCAGGCAGGTGAGACAGGCCGAGAGACCGGCCAAGAGGGCGTCGAAAAGCAAGTGCTCCTGCAACACCGCGCGAAATGGACCGCGCAGGGCGGCACCTGGGGCATCCCGGGCGGGGCAATCGACAGCCACGAAACCGCCGCCGAAGCCGCCGTGCGCGAAACGGTGGAGGAGTGCGCCATCGACCCCGCGCAGGTGGAGGTGGTGGACACCATGGTCACCGCCGAATTTCCCGGGTGGAGCTACACCACCGTGCTTGCCCGCTGCGACGCCCCGCTTGAGGTGCAGGCGAACGAGGAATCCGAGGAACTTCGTTGGGTTGAGCTGTCACGCGTGCGTGAGTTCGATCTGCATCCGGGGTTCGCGGGTTCGCTCGAGCGGGTCATGGGGCATACTGTCACGCATGATTGAAGTACAGGGGCTGAGTAAACGCTACGGCCCGGTCCAAGCGGTCGAAGACCTCACGTTCACCGTCAAACCCGGCGTGGTCACGGGCTTCCTCGGGCCGAACGGCGCGGGCAAGTCCACAACAATGCGCATGATTTTGGGGCTTGATAAGCCCACGGCGGGAAGTGCGCTTATCGACGGCTCCGCCTACCGCGACCTTCCCAACCCCACACGCAAAGTCGGCGCGCTTCTCGACGCTCAAGGCATCCACCCCAACCGCTCCGCCCGCGCCACCCTGAAGTGGCAGGCCCAAGCCGCGGGCATCGAGGCCTCGCGGGTGGACGAGGTGCTCCGCCTCGTGGGCCTCACCGACGTGGCCGACAAGCGCGTCGGCGGCTTCTCGCTTGGCATGGGCCAGCGCCTCGGCATCGCGGGTGCGCTGCTCGGCGACCCGGAGTACCTCATCCTCGACGAGCCAGTCAACGGCCTCGACCCCGAAGGCATCCGCTGGGTCCGCGGCCTTCTGCAGCGCCTCGCTTCCGAAGGCCGCACCGTACTCGTGTCCTCCCACATGCTCGCGGAGATGGCGCAGACCGCGGACCGCCTGATCATCATCGGCCGCGGCCGCCTGGTCGCAGACACCACCGTGGCGGAATTCATCCGCGAAAACTCCGGGGTGACCACCATCGTGCGTGTTGCTGGGGAGGGGGAGGAGCGAGCGGGAGCCGTCGATAAGCTTGCCGATGCCCTCACCCGCGCCACCATCACCGCGAACCGCACCGTGGACGCCGAAGGGCGCGAAACCCTCGAAGTGCCGGACCGCACCAGCGACGAAATCGGCGCCATCGCGTTTACCGCCGGCGTACCGCTCGCCGAACTCTCCGAGCGCCACGCCTCCCTCGAGGACGCCTACATCCGCTCCACCGAAGGCCACGCCCAATACGCGTCGGCGCCTTCTGGTTCTTCTGTTTCTGCCCCTGCCCCTGCTGCCCCGGAGGCCCGCAATGCTTAACTTCATCCCCGCCGAGTGGACCAAGCTGCGCAGCACCGCCTCCTTCTGGTGGACAAGCGCCATCCTCATCGCCATCGGCGCCCTGTACGGCGCGCTGTTCGGCTGGACCTCGCGACTGTCCGGCATGCCCTACATCCCGCTCACCGTCATCGCGTCCGTCGCGCTCACCGCCGCAATCGTGGTGATCGTGCAGGCCTCCATGATGGTCACCACCGAGTACCGCTTCGGCGTACCCGAGACCAACTTCCGCGTCGCCCCCAAACGCTGGCAACTCGCGCTGGCGAAGGTGCTGCTTGGGGCGGTGCTCGCCTTCGTGACCACACTTCTCGCCCTGGTCGTCGCGTTCGTTCTCGGCGACCTCACCGCCCTCGTCCCCGCCGGCTGGACCTCCAACGGCGCCGCCCACCGCGCTCTGTGGGCCGTGCCGCTCGGAATGGTGGTGGTCACCGTGCTCATGCAGGGCGTCGGCTGGATCGCACGCAACACCGCAGGCAGCGTGGTCACCGGCATGGCGCTTCTGCTCATCGTGGAATCCATCGTGGGCATGATCCCGCGCATCGGCGCCGACGTGGCCAAGTACCTCCCCTTCGGCAACCTCATGGCATTCATGACGAACCAGCCCACCCAGCACTTCGGCGTGGGCGTCTCCCTGGCCATCGCGGCCGTGTGGGCGGTGGCCGTGTGGATCATCGGCGTGATTCTTCTGGAGACCCGCGACGCCTAGCCGGGCCGGTTCTGGCGGGCCGGGGCGGCTCGGGCGTGCCGCGGATGACACTCGGCGGGTGCCGTACCGGGTGTTTGTAGCCACGGTGGTCAGCTGTGGCACACGGCTGGGGTGGCTCGTGTCGACGTCATTCTCCTGTAGATGTCAGTCCAGCGGTGTCCGGACAAAGTTAACAACCACTTGACACAAAGCGGATCTGTCCAGATGCGACCTAAAACCCCAGGAAGCGGACAATGTTGGTCAAATTTGTCCCGTGATGTCGGACAGAAAATACGAGATCTGTCCATGAGGCTGTATTTTCCCAGGTGCCGGACAAAGTTAACGATGTTTGTCCATTCGCGCGGGCTGACGGGCCGGGGCAGGCTGCTGTCCCGCCAAACTCAGCTAGAAGGACAGGCAACTTCGCCGAAAAACGATGAAGTTGCGATTCCAACTAGCTGAGTTCTCTGCCGACAGGCCTTCGCGGGCGGGGTAAGACCGGCCGGGGCAGGCGGTGCCAGGCGCCCCAGCCGCGGTGGCCGGGCCGCCTACTGCAGCGCCGAGGTCAGCTTCATCACGTTGTCCACGTAGCGGCGGTACCAGGGCCGCTTCTCCCACTCGGTCAAGGTGAGCTGGTGGGAGACGGCAAGGTAGTACTCCGACAGGTCCTCGAGCGCGGGCAGCAATGAGCCCCCGGCGACGAAGAGGGACGACTCGTAGTTCAGGGAGAACGAGCGGATATCCATGTTGGACGAGCCGACGACGCCGACGGCTCCGGGGGTTCCGGCGTCGGCGAGCGCGAACTTCGAGTGCAGCACAAACGGGGCGGGGAACTCCCAGATGTGAACGCCGGCGCGTAACAGCTGCTCATAGTAGGAGGACTGTGCGTGCTGCACCATGAACTGGTCCGCCTTTTCACCGACGAGGAGGTCGACGCGGACGCCGCGGTAGCAGGCGGATGTGATGGCCTCGAGAAGCGAGTCCTCCGGCACGAAGTACGGGGAGCACAACACCAACGATTCCTTCGCGTGGTGGACCATGGCGTTGAACATGCGCAGGTTCGGCTCGGTGGTGTAACCGGGGCCGGAGGGGACGAGCTGGAGGAGGTTCACGTCGGAGGGGGCCGCCCCGGCAGCTGCGCCCGGAGCCGCGCCAGCTATGCCAGCCCCGCCAGCGCCCGCCGTGACCACACCCGGCACGACCTTCTGCGGCGCGTGCAGCTTGATCACCTCGCCGGATTCGGTGTACCAATCCACGGAGAACATCGACTCCACCGAGGTGACGATGGGGCCGCTCAGCTCCACGAAGGTGTCCACCCATTCGCGGCCAGCGCGGACGTGGCCGGGCATGAGGTAGCCGCGGTCGATGAGGTTGAACGAGCCCAAGAACGCGACCTCGGAGTCGATGATCACCAGTTTGCGGTGGTTGCGCAGGTCGGGGCGACGCCACCTCCCGTGCAGGGGGTCGAGCGGCAGCATGAGGTGCCAGTCCACGCCAATGTCGGTCAGGCGCCGCTTCAGCCGCCGGAACCCGGGGTATTTCTGCGAGCCGATGTGGTCGAACAAAAGCCGCACATGCACCCCTCGAGCCACGGCCCGCTCGATGGCTTGGAAGACCACGTGGGTCGTTTCGTCCCAGGCTACGGCGTAGATTTCGATGTGTACGTGGGACACGGAGGCGTCGATAAGCTCTGCGATCCTGCGCATCGTTTTGTGGTAATCCGTCCACATGTACGGCACGCGGCCGTAGACGGCGGGGAAGCCGGTCAGCTCACGGTTGAGGTGCACGAGCGAGGCGACTTCTTCGCCGAGTTCGCTGTCGGAGGGGTAGTCCTCGACGGCGTGGTGGACGTTTTCTACCTCCCGGTTTGCCTCCTGTTGGATGCGGTGGCGGCGCCGCGACACCACGGTCGAGCCCATCAGCAGGTAAAGCGGCAGCCCCACGACAGGCAGCAGCAGGATGAGCAGCAGCCAGGCGTTGGCGGATGATGGTTTGCGGTTGCCCGGCACGATGCCGATCATGATGAATTTGATCGTGTAGTCCACGATCAGGCCGATGAGCTGCCAGGTGGAAAGGTCCGTCATCGGCGCCTATCTCACCTGGTCGAGGCTGAGCGCGTGCGTGTCGTAGTCCGCCACCACCGGCGCGTGGTCGGATGCGCCTTTGCCGGTGCGTTCGTCGACGTCCACCCAGGCGTTTTGGAGCACATTGCTTATCGACGCCGTAGCCAGCTGAAAATCAATCAACATCCCCTCGTTCTTTTGAAAGCGCATGGCCTTGTAGTCCCAGAACGAGTAGGGGTTGTCGTGCGTGACTTCCGTCAGTCCGGCCTCGATGAGCATTTGGAAAGCGGCGCGTTCGGGTTCCGTGACGTGCGTTTTGCCCTCGAACCAGGCGATGTCCCACACGTCTTTGTCGCGGGGTGCCACGTTGAAGTCGCCCATGTACAGCTCGGGCGCGGCCGGGTTGACCTGGTCGGCGAGCGACCAGAGGAACTGCAGCTTGTAGTCGTAGTGCGGGTCGCCGATTTCGCGGCCGTTGGGTACGTACAAGCTCCAGATGTCTACCCCGCCGCAGGTCGCGCCGACCGCGCGGGCCTCGCGGGCGTCGTTGAACTCGGGCTGGCGTTCGAAGTGGTCGCGGACGTTGTCCAGGCCCACGCGCGAGGCGATGGCCACGCCGTTCCACTGGTTGGTGCCCACGTGCGCCACTTCGTAGCCTGCGGCTTCGAAGGTGGCGTAGGGGAACTTCGCGTCCGCGGTTTTGGTTTCCTGCATCGCCAGCACGTCCACGTCGTGACGCTCAAGGAACGCGGCGACGCGTTCGGCGCGCGTGCGCACGGAGTTGACGTTCCAGGTGGCAATTCGCATGCGTAACACCCTAACGCAAGCGGGCGTAGCGGTGGCGGTGGTGTTCGATGAACCCGGTTTTCGCGTACAGCCCCAGCGCCGCGGTGTTGGTCGCCCTGACCTGCAGGTACGCCTGGTCGGCGCCCTGTTGCTCGCCCCAGTGCTGCACGGCGCGTGTCAGTCTCGTGCCCAAGCCTTGGCGGCGGTACTCGGGTGCAACCTCCACCGCCGAGTACCCCAGCCAGCGTCGCCCGTCGTCGGATTCGGTGACGGTGGCGCGGGTGACGGCGACGGTGCGGGAGTCGCAGATAAGCCTGGCGAACCCGATGCGGCCGTCAATCTTTCGCGCCAGGTCCCGCACCGCGCCCTCGGGCAGCGCCTGGCCGCGGTAGTGGTACATGGCGAGCCACTCGTCGTCTGGCGCGTCGTCGATGCGCACCTGCGGGTCGGCGCTGCCTGCGAGCGGGCACGTCATCACCACGATCTCCTCGCCCAGTTCCCACGCGTCCGGCTGCGCCTGCACGAGCTTCAGCGCTGGCTTGCCGATGCGCTCCGGGATGCACAGCTGCACCGGCATGTCGCGCTCGCGGTAAAACTCCACGATGGCATCAAGGGGCACATTGCTTAACGACGCCCCGTGCCCCACCGGAGTCGCCGAATTCGAACGCTCGGCAATTTCTGCCCCGGCGCGGGCAAGCCAGCCGTCGATAAGCAATTGCTCCTGGCCGGGAAACGCGCGGGCTGTCGCCGCCTCAACGGCGCGGATGTCGGAATTGCGGACAGTTCGCGGGGACAGCTTCTTGATGATGTGCACCTCATCCACCACCACCTCCGCCTCATCCGACGGGAACCCGCCGACCTTTTGCGGGCGGATGGTCAGCGGCTCGAGCGCGGTGACGTGGCCGATGATGTCGCTGGCCAGCTCGCCGCGGCGCTGGCGCACCACCACGCGGTCGCCGACGGCGACGGCGTCAGAGCGGAAAATCCGCGACACGGTGACTCAGGGCCTCCGGCGCTTCCGCTACGCCGGGCGGCGCATGAGCACCAGGCCCGCCAGGGTAGCCAGCGCGCCAAGCACGATGAGGCTGAGCATCGGGGAGCCGGTCTCGGCGAGGTCGTCGTCGCGCTCATCGTCGTCGTCCCACGTGGACGTGGTGGTCGGCGTGGTGGACGTGGACGAGTAGGTGCTGGACGTCGTCGGTGTCGTGGTGGTGGAAGCCGAGGTGCGGCGGTTCTCCATGATCGACGTCGGCGCCGTGGTGGTCTCCGACGTTGTCGAGGAGGTGGTGGTCTCGCCGGTGGTGGTCGTGGTGGCGGTGTTGGACTCCGTGTTGGTTTCCGTGCCGTTCGTGGTGGTCTCCGTTTCGGTGGTGGTCTCGCCCGTCATGCGCTCGGCGGTGTAGCGCACGCTCGTCGGTGCAGGTGCGGCCGGTGCAGCCGGCGCGGGCGCTGCCGGGGTTAGCGCGGCCGCGGGTTCCGTCGGCTTCGTGGCGGTGGTGGCCGGTGCGGCTGCGGCGGTGCCTGCCGCGGAAGCAGCAGCGGTACCAGCGCCAGCGCCTTCCACGCCCGCGACACCATCCACGCCCGGCAGCCCGTAGACAATGTTCTTGCCCTCGGCGGAGCGCTCCACCGCGTCAACGGCCACAACATCCAAAAGCCCGCCGAGCACGCGTACGGCCTCCGGGACGTACACCGTCTCGTCGGCAGGCAAAAGCTCCACGCGCAGCTCGCGCACCTCGGCGCGCTCCTCGCGGATCGTCTCGCGCGCCTCGTCGAACTCTGCAGCCTGCGCCTTCGTCAGCTTGCCGTCCAGGTCGCGGGCGTCCTCGCGCAGCTCCGCCAGCTCGTCCTCGGCATCAATGAGCGCCAAACGCCACTCATCCAACACGTCGCGCACAGCGTCCTCGTTATCCTCAGCCTTCTTCAGGGCTTTGAGGGAGTCTGCGTGCAACACGGAGACGTCGATAAGCAATTGCTCAATCGGCGCAGGCGCAGAAACCGTGGTGGTCGCGGCAATTGCTGGCGACGCCGCCGCGAGCGTCAGCGCGGCAGCGACGGTGAGAGCGGGCAAACGCATGGGGTCCTCCGGAGGCTAAAGACAGATAAAAGCCACTATAGCCTGCCTACTCGTCGTGACCGAAGGGATCTTCATCCGTCCCCGGAAGCCATGTGTTGCCCGCGGTGTTCCAACCCTCGTCGCGCACCGCGCGCTTCGCCTCCTTCTTGTACCGGCCCGTGAGCACATCCGTGTAGACGTAACCGTCCAAGTGACCCGTCTCGTGCTGCAGGCAGCGAGCGAAGAAACCGGTGCCTTCCACCTCAATCTCGTTGCCGTTCTCGTCCAGGCCAGTCACCTTCGCCCAGTCCGCGCGGCCCGTCGGCCAGCCGTACCCCGGCACCGACAGGCAGCCCTCCTCATCCGAGCCGTCATCCGCCGGCATCGTCTTCGGGATCTCACTGGTCTCCAGCACCGGATTAATCACCGTGCCACGACGCATCGTGTCGCCGTCCGGGCAGTGGTAGACGAACAGGCGCAGCGGCACACCAATCTGGTTCGCGGCCAGGCCAACGCCGTTCGCCGCGTCCATGGTCTCGTGCATATCCGCGATGAGCTCCTGCAGCTCCTCAACCGGCTGAGTGACTTCCTTCGTGGGCTCGTGCAGAACAGGGTCGCCATAGATAACGATGGGTCGGATTGTCATGCCAATATATTAAGCATGCTTACCGACGACGACCTCTTGGTACTCCGCTTCGCCGCCCGCGCACCCCGCTCCATCGGCGCGCGCGAAGACCTGGTGCGCTCTGAGCTGGGGATCACGCCGGTGCGCTACTACCAACGGTTGAACGTGCTTTTGGACTCGCCCGATGCGCTCGCCGCCGAGCCCCAGCTGGTGCGCAGATTGCAAAGGCTTCGCGACGGGGGCTCCTTCTAGCCTTTTCGGTTTGGTTCTGGGGGTGCTGGCAGGCGGGGCATCGTCGCTAAGCCTTGTCCTTGTGTTCGTGCCGGGGGTTGAGCCGCGGGGCTTGCGCCACGGATGAGAGCAGGCTCTTGTAGACGCCAGCTCGTCGCGCCTGACAAAGTGGACCAGATCTGTCCGGTGCGCGCGGACAAAGTTGACGCGATCTGTCCAACCGGGGTGTATTTCCCCTGGTGCCGGACACAGGTGACAAGATCTGTCCGGCGGCGGGGGTCTCTGGAATCTACAGCTGGGGCCTACAGGCGCAAGCGTGGAGTCCGGCACGCCGAGTCCACCGGGTTCAGGTACTTAACTCGGCCTGGCTAACTCCTCATTTGTCTCCAGTGCCGTTTCCAGCCATTCCGACGACCGTCCATCGGTGTGTTGCAGCGCAGCGTAAGTGGCACGTGTGGTTAGAGTTTCGTTTGTGACTAGCAAATACAATGGCAACGACCCTCGAGACCCCCGCGACATCGCGAACGGCCACCCGGGCGAAGACTTCTACCCGGAGACTGAATACATCGACGCCGAGTACGAAGATGCCGAGTTCCAGGACGCTGAGTACCCGGACACCGAGTACCCGGACGCTGAGTACCCGGACACCGAGTACATCGACGCGGATTACGACGATGCCCGCTACGGCGACGCGCGCTACGACGACGTCGAGTACGTCGAGACCGAGTACCTGGAAGACCCCGCCGACCAGGTCGCACCCGCGGCAGCTGCTGGAACGGCCGCGACAGCGGGGGAGTACCGCGGTGCGCACCGTCGCCGCGATGAGAATGCCGACGATCGCGACGACTACGCGGCGGCCGGTGCTGGCTCGACCGCCGTCGCCAGCGGTGGCGTTCCGAAGCGCGGCCTCGCGATGATCCTCATCGCCGTCGCTGCACTGCTCCTGCTCTGGGGCATCTGGGCAATGACGCAGAACAGCAACACTGGCGACGACGCCGCCCCGGCCCAGAACCAGGACCCTGCACCGGCAGGCCAGCAGGATCCGAACGCGGCGCCGGCCGACGGGCAGCCGAACCCGAACGATCCAGCCAATCCGAATGGCCAGAACGACCCGGCAAATCCCAACGACCCGGCTAGCCCGAACGGGCAGAACGACCCGAACAACCAGGGCAAGCAGGACGACCCGAACAACCCGACGAACCCCAACGACCCGGCTAACCCGAACGGGCAGGATGACCCCGCGAACCCGGCCGCACCTGCACCGGCGCCGGGCCAGGGGCTCACCGCGCAGAACGCGCAGGTCTACGTGTACAACAACTCTGGCGTGCCGGACCTGGCGGGCGACACCGCGAACCGCCTGCAGGGCCAGTTCAACGTGGTCAACGAAGCGAACGACGGCTCGATGAACATGCCTGAGCAGCAGTACGGCATCTTCCCGGAAACCTACGTCTTCTTCGATCCGCGCGTGGCGGGCGCTGAGCAGGTTGCGGCGGACATCGCAGGTCGTGTCGGCGGTACCGCCCGCGCGATCGGCGACATCCCGGAGGGCGCGGTCGGCCTTCCGCAGGAGGCGGCTGGTAACCGCAACGCGATCACAGTCGTGATGGCAGGCTAGCCCCCAGGCTGAAGCCCGGCCGAACCCCAGGCTGAAAGCCCGGGCGAACTCAAGCCCGAATACTGAAGCTCCACCCTGCACCCGCCGGGTGGAGCTTTTTAGCGCGATAGATCCTAGCGCTATGAAAATTATTCGCGTAAAAGATAATTTTCATCCGGGGAGCCGTTATCCTTGCTCTCTAAAGTAAAAGCTGAAGCTAGGGGAAGTTATGTCGAAGCACCGATCGGTCCGGATCGCTACAGATGTGGGCGGCACCTTCACGGATCTCGTCGCTTTTTATACGGACCCGGATTCTGGTGAGCAAACGGCGATCACCGCGAAGTCCGACACCACGCCGCCGAACTTCGAGCAGGGTGTGCTCCGCGTGATTGAGAAGGCCGGGGTGGACCTCGGCGACGTTTCGACGCTGGCGCACGGCACCACGGTGGTCATCAACGCGCTCACCGAGCGCAAAGGTGCAAAAACAGCGCTGATTACGACGGAAGGCTTCCGCGACGTGCTGGAGATCGCCCGCGGCAACCGCCCGGATTTCTTCAACCTGCACTACCGCAAGCCGCAGCCGTTCGTTCCCCGGAAATTCCGCTTCGAGGTGCCCGGCAGGCTCACTCCCGACGGGGAAGAACGCATCCCTCTTGACGTGAGCCGGATCCCCGAGATTGCACAGGCGCTTCGCGACGGCGGAATCGAGGCCGTGGCTGTGTGCCTTTTGCACTCGTACGCAAACCCGGAGCACGAGATCGCGGTGGTAGACGCGCTGCGCGAGGCGTGGCCGGAAGGCACGATTGTGGCGTCGCACCAGATCACGCGCCAGTGGCGGGAGTACGAGCGCTCGTCGACAGCGGTGCTCTCGGCGTTCGTGCAGCCGACGGCGGAGAAGTACCTCACCAAACTGGAGGACGGGCTTGCGTCGGCAGGCTTTGACGGCAGTTTGTATGTCATGCAGTCCAACGGAGGCGTGGACAAGGTTTCGCACACCAAGCAGATCCCGATCACCATGGTGGAATCGGGGCCGGCCAGTGGCTTCCTCGGCGCCGCTGCGCTGGGACAGCTGGTCGGGGAACCAAACGTGCTCGCGCTTGACATCGGTGGCACGACCGCGAAGTGCTCGCTCATTGAAGATGGCCTGGTCAAGGTGATGACGGACTACTGGATCGAGCGCTCCCGCACCTCAGCGGGCTACCCGATCATGGTGCCGGTGATTGATCTCGTGGAGATCGGTAACGGCGGCGGGTCGATCGGCTGGGTCGACGACTTTGGCAAGCTTCACGTCGGGCCGCAGTCCGCGGGTTCCACCCCGGGGCCAGCCGCGTATGGCAAAAGCGGCAAGGATGCCACCACCACCGACGCCAACCTCGCCCTCGGGCGGATCAATGCGGAGTATTTCGTCGGTGGAGAGGTAGAGGCGGATCTCGCAAGCGTCGATAAGGCGCTTGCTTCCCTTGCTGCCCAGCTTGAGATGAGCAACGACGATGTCGCCCGCGGCATTGTCCGCATCGCGAACAACAACATGATTAATGCGCTGAAGCTTGTTTCGCTCAACCGCGGCCACGACCCGCGCGATTTCACACTCGTGGCGTTTGGTGGCGGCGGTGCGATGCACGCGTGCGATCTCGCCGCTGAGCTGGGCATGAAGAAGGTGATCGTGCCGAATGCCGCGGAGGTGTTCAGCGCGTGGGGCATGCTGATGGGCGACCTGCGCCGCGACCTGTTCCTCACGCGCCTGCTGCCCCTGATCAGCGAGAACATGGGTGCGATTGAGCAGCTCATCGCCGATTCGGAAGCGCAGATGCGCAATGAGTTCGAGGCGGACGATGTCGCTGGCGAGGCGGTGTCGTTCAAGCGCTTCGCCGAACTGCGCTACGTCAATCAGGAGCACTCCGTCGAGGTGGAGCTGCCGAGTGAGGTCGGTTCAAGCACGCTGGAGCAGCTGCTTGAGCACTTCCACGCTGAGTACGAGCGCGAGTACACGTACCGGCTCGACGCTCCCGTGGAGTTCGTGGGCCTGCACCTGATCGCGATGGCGGATGTGGGCAAGCTCGAGCCGCAGCGCCTCGACCGCACTGGTGCCACGATAAAGGAGGCGCGCAAAGCCAGCCGTGAGGTGGACTTCCTCGAGCATGGTGTGCATGAGGCGCAGATTATCGACGGGCAAAAGCTGGAACCCGGCATGGAATTTGTCGGACCAGCGATCGTGGAATACCGCGGAACTACCGCAGTGATCCCGCCCCGCAACGACACCATCGTCGACGACTACGGCAACCTCCACATCACGATCAACGCGAAGGAGCGCAACGGTGACTAGGACCGATCCCTTCACTCTGGAGATCATTCAGAGCAGTCTGCAGGCAATCGCCGACGAGATGTTCGCGGCGATGAAGAAGACAGCGATGAGCCCGATCATTTACGAGGTGCTCGACATGGGTACCGGAATTACGGACGGGCGCGGCCAGCTGGCGTCGTCAGGCGCAGGCATTCCGGCGTTCATCGGCGTGCTGGATAAAGCAGTCATGCGCATCCTGGAGCTCAACGACGCAGAAACGATGCGCCCGGGGGACATCTTTGTCACGAACGACCCGTTCTACGGCGGCGTGACCCACCTCAACGACGTGGTGCTCGCCATGCCGGTCTTCGCCGACGACCGTCTCGTCGCCTGGACCGCGAACATCGCGCACTGGCCGGACCTGTCGGGCATGATGCCGGGCGGTGTCTCGGCGGAGGCGACTGAGATCTTCCAGGAGGGTATCAGGCTGCCTGCAGTGAAGCTTTTCGACGCTGGCCAGCCGATTGAGCCGCTCATGCGTGTCATCGAGGTTAATTCACGGCTTTCCGAGACGCTGCTGGGTGACCTGTGGGCGGCAGTGGCCGCGGTGCGCATCGGTGCCAAACGTCTCCAGGCGCTCGCCGGGAAGTACGGCGTGGATACTTTCGAAACCGCATTGGACGAGTTCATGGAGCACGGCGAGCGCGTGGCCCGCAGAGGTCTCGCCGAGCTGCCGCACGGCCGTTTCGAGCTGTCGGAGGAGCAGGACAGCGGCGAGACGTACAACGTGGTCGTGGAGATCACCGAGGACAAGTTCGTCGTCGACCTGCGCGACAATCCCGCTCAAGACAACGGCCCGAACAACTGCAACCGCGACGGGTGCATGGTTTCCGCCCAGATGATGTTCAAGTCGCTCACCGACCCGTACGGTCCGGCGAACGCCGGTAGCTTCCGGCCAATCGAGCTGCTTACCACCCCGGGCACTGTGTTCGACGCGGAGGAGCCCGCGGCATTCTCCATCTACTACGAGGTGGAGATCCGCCTGTTCGACCTCATCTGGCGCTGCCTGGCCCCGGAGTTAGGCGGCCAGCTGCCCGCCGGCCACTTCGCCAGTATCTGCGGCACATTCATCGGTGGTACGCACCCGGACACGGGCAAGCACTTCACCATCGTTGAACCGCAGGTCGGCGGCTGGGGTGGAAGTAAAGAGGGCGACGGCAACTCCGCTCTGTTCTCCGGCTTCCACGGGGAGACCTACAACTGCCCGGCTGAGATCGCGGAGCTGCGCTACGGCCTGTACGTCAACCAGCTGCGGCTTAACGACGAACTTGGCGGGGAAGGAAAATTCAGGGGAGGGCGCGGCATCGTGCTGGACTACGAAGTGAGGAACGACAACTGCTTCGTCACAGCTGCGTACACCCGCGCTCACCATACGCCCTGGCCGCTGGAAGGCGGCCGCGACGGTTCCGGTAACGCCGTTGAGATCATTCGGGCCGATGGGACGAGCGAAAGGCGCTCGGTCGTTTCGAACGAGATTGTCAACGAAGGCGATGTAATCCGGATCCGCACCGCAAATGGCGCAGGCTACGGCGACCCCGCGGAACGCTCCGCGGAGGCAGTAGCGGATGACGTTGCGAACGGGCTGATTTCAGCCGCGGACGCAGCCGAGATTTATCAATACCCCTGATTGAATTTTCCTAAGGACCCATGATGACCCAGAAGGACGCAACAACCGCCTTCTCTACTGACAATCCGCTCGACCCTGTGCCGCTGGGAAAGCGGCAGCACTGGCTCACCCCAGCCATCATTTTCGGTGGCCTTGAATTCACCATTCCGGTGCTTATGGTCGGTGCCACCCTCGCGTCTTCTTTCAGCCTCGGCGCGGTGGCGCTCATCGTCATCCTCACCATGTTGCTCATCCAGTGGCCCGGCAACGCGGTGAGCGGCTACGTCGGCGCGAAAACCGGCTTGCCATCGACGGTGCTGGCGAACAACAGCTTCGGCGAAGCCCAGGCCAAACTCGTCGCGGCCGGGACCATCTTCTTATCCTCCCTCGGTTGGTGGGCGTTGCAGACGGCGGTCGCGGGTAACGCGATCAGCGCGATGTTCGGCATCGACCCGGAGACCCAGTGGGGCACGTGGGCATTGATTACCGCGGTTGCGGGCATCACGTTCGCGATCCCGTCGATTATCGGCTACTCCAGCATGAAGTGGACCGATTACATCGCGGTGCCCGCTGGCTTGCTACTTATCGCCGCGGGAATCTACTTCGCGCTGCAAAACACCGGCTGGGAGCAGATCCGCGATTGGGATCCTGAGCCGAGCATGTCTCTCATTGCCGCGATCAGCCTGGTGGTCGGCGTGAACGCGTCCCAGTGGGTTATCAGCACCGACTACACCCGCTACGCGCAACCCTCGTGGAAGGACAACATCCTCATCCCCTGGGGCATCCTCTCCGTGGGTATCCCGCTGTTCATCGTCGGCGCGTTCATGGCGGTCGGCGTGGGTGAGGCGGACATCGTTGCGGTGATGGTGGAGCTCGGCTTCCCGTTTTGGGGCTTCCTCATCCTCTGGCTCGCCACGTGGACGAGCCAGCTGGTGAACAACTACTCAATGGGCCTTGCGCTGTCGAATCTTGTCAACGTGGATACCAGCCGCGGCCGCCAGTGGCTCACTCTGGCCGGAACGCTGGTAGGCCTGTTGCTGGCCATTGGTGGCATCCTGGACTACTTCATGGACTTCCTCTACTTCACCTCGCTGGTCTACCCGGCGATTGCAGCGGTAGTGATGGTGGACTTCTTTGTCATTCGCAAGCAGCAGTGGGTGTCCATCCCCGGCTGGAACTGGGTGGCCACTGCCTCCACCATGGTGGGGATCGCGGTGGGGTACTACACGCAGTACACGAACCCGATGGGTATTCCGGCTCTGCAGTCGCTGGCAGCGGCAGGGATTGTTTACTATCTCGGCATGGTGCTCCAGGCAAAGACTCGACCCGGTAAATTCAGTGCTACTACCAATTAATACAAGGCAACAGGTTTTTAGAACATGGCAAGTGCCAACTCGTACAAAGAATTCAACCGGTCGGCTAAGCCCACCTTGGGCGTCGAATGGGAGCTGGGTCTTCTAGACACGCATTCCCGCGACTTGGTGCCGCACGCCGCGAAGATCATCGACGAGATGCAAAAGCGCTACCCGGATACGCATCTGGAGCGCGAGTTCCTGCAGAACACCGTGGAGCTGGTTACGCCCGTGTGCAAGAACGCGGGCGAGGCGGTGGCGAACCTCAAGGACAGCTTGTACAAGCTGAAGGAGGTCACGGACGATGCGGGTCTGACGCTGTGGAGCTCCGGCGGCCACCCGTTTTCGGATTACCGCGAGCAGCCGCTCACCCCGAAGATCACGTATCAGGAGATCTTCGACCGCACGCAGTTCTGGGGCCAGCAGATGCTGCTGTGGGGTGTGCACTGCCACGTGGGTATCAGCCACGAGGATAAGGTCTGGCCGATCATCAACGCGGTGATGACAAACTACATGCACATCCTCGCCGTCTCCGCCTCCAGCCCGGGGTGGAACGGCCTGGATACGGGCTACGCCTCGAACCGCACGATGATGTACCAGCAGCTGCCCACGGCGGGTATGCCGTACCACTTCGATACGTGGGACGAGTGGGTGTCGTTCATGTCCGACCAGGAGAAGGCGGATGTGATCAGCCAGTTCGGCTACATGCACTTCGATGTACGCCCAGCCGCGAAGTGGGGCACGATCGAGGTGCGTATCGCGGATTCCCCGTCGAATTTGCGTGAGCTCGCGGCGATTGTCGCGTTCACACACTGCCTCATCGTCCACTACGACAGGATGCTGGAGGCCGGGGAGGAGCTGCCCGATCTCCAGCCTTGGTACAACGCGGACAACAAGTGGCGCGGCGCGCGCTTCGGCCTTGAGGGCTGCGTGATCGTCGATAGGGAGGGGGATCAGAGGTGGATTGCAGATGAGGTGCGGGAGCTCGTCGATAAGCTCATGCCCGTTGCGGCTGACTTAGAGTGTGTCGAGGAGCTCAAGCTTATCGACGAAATCCTGGACAACGGCGCCGGATACCAGCGCCAACGCAACATCTACACCCGCACCGGCGACTGGGTGAAGGTGGTTGACGCCACCGCCGCGGAGCTGTGGGAGATGAACCCCTAGAGCGTGGGGCGGTCCACCTCTTCCGCGTTGCGGGGATTCACGCGGCGGGGGTGGTAGTTGGCGGGGCGCTCATTGACCGTGAGCTGCTCCTCGCCGCCGTAGAGGCCCTCGCGGCGCGCGATGCGGCCCAGGCGCTGAGCGGTGACCGGGTTGGTCATCAGCGCGAACACCACGAGCAGCAGCATCATGCCGATGTCGCCCTTTTCGTGCGGGCCGAAGTCGTCTGCGGTGGTAACGCGGATGATGGTGCCAGTGATCATGAGCACCAGGCCGGTGGTCTGCGGCTTCGTAATGGCGTGCACGCGTGCGAGCGTGGAGTTGAAGCGCACTGTGCCCACCGCGGCGGAGAACACCATGAACGCGCCGGGCAGGATGAACAAAAGTGAAACGATGTCTGCGAGCAGCGACCAGTTGATGCTTGTCATAGGGAACCGTCCCTCTTCCTAAAGCGTGCGACGGACAGGGAGGCGATGAAGCCGAGCAGCGCGATGACAATCATCACGTTGACCACCGTGGTGTCCAAACTCCAGCAGATGTACAGGGCAAGTGCGCACTGCAGGGAGGCGGTGATCGCGTCGTTGCCCAGCACCCGGTCCATGGAGTCCGGGCCGACGAACACTCGCCAGGCCAGCATGAAGAACCCGGCGATGAGCAGCACCGCGGCGATGGCGAGGAAGAAGTTGTACAGGGTGGGGTCCATGGGGTCAGCTCCTCGTCTCGAAGATGTCGATCATCTGGCGCTCCAGCTTCGCCACGTTCGCAATCTCGTTTTCAATGGCTTCCTTGCTGCTGGCGTCTAGCACGTGGATGGTCCATTCGCGGTTGGCCAGGTCGATGTCGGTCACCGACCCGCCCGGCTGCAAGTTGTACGCGCAGGTGGCGAGGTATAACACCAGCTCGTTCGACACGCGCATGGGCACCTGCAGGATCGCGTTTTTGGGCTGCTCCTGGGGGCGCAACGCGATCCAGGCCACCTTCGCCGACGCCACCAAAAGGTCCCAGGTCCATTCGCCGACGAACATGATCAGCTTGTTCCAGCGGATCTTGTACTCAGAGCGGGGCACCTGCGGCAGCGGCAACGCCAGCACGATGAGCACGGCAAGCCCGAGCCCAGCGAAGAAGTTGCCCCAGGACACCTCGCCCATGAGCAAGATCCACATGAACGTCAGCCACGCCACGAACCAGGGGCGGAAGCGGTTTTTCAGGCCTTGCAGCATTACTCTTCACCGCCCTCATCTTGCTCGTCCACCTCGTTCGATTCCGCGTCCACGGGCGCGGGCACCCGCTCGGTGGTCACACCGGTGGTGATCACTTCGCTGGAGCGCACCGAGTCGCGCCTGTCCAGCGCGTCGTGGCCGCCGCCGGTGTCGGCCTCGCTGGTGAAGGAGTCCGGGTCGCGGGTGGGGTTCTCCCAGTTATCGCCCAACACCGCGGTGCGGTAGATGGACAGGTCTTGTGCCGACTGGGCCGCGCGGTCCGTGATGTTCGAAATCGGGCCAGCGAGGAACGTGATCGAGGTGGACACCACGACCAGCAGCGCGGTGGAGAAGAACATGCCGGCGGGCACGCGGCCCACGTCGGTGCGCTCGTGCACGGCGACAGTCTCGCCGCGGTCCGCCAGGGTGGACGGACGCGCGAGCGCCACGTCGCCCTCGGGTGCGTCGGCACGGTCGCGCAGGAAGGCCTTGGACCACACGTTCATCAGGGCGTACAGGGTAAGCAGCGAGGTGATCACCGCGCCGGCGATGAGCACCCACGCCAGCCAGGAGCCGTCCTTGGCACCCGCCTGGATGAGCATCACCTTGCCCAAAAAGCCCGAAAATGGCGGGATGCCGCCCAGGTTCAGCGCAGGGATGAAGTACAACAGCGCGATCAAAGGCGCGGTGTACATCAGCGAGCCCAGTCTGCGCAGCTGCGCGGAGCCGGCCTGGCGCTCAACAAGGCCCACCACGAGGAACAGGGAGGTCTGCACCAGAATGTGGTGCACCGCGTAGAAGATGGCGCCGGAAAGCCCGGTCACAGAGCCCAGCGCGATGCCGAAGATCATGTACCCGATGTGGGACACCAGGGTAAACGACATGAGGCGTTTGATGTCGTTTTGGGCCAGTGCGCCCATCACGCCGATGATCATGGTTAAAAGCGCCACCCACATGAACAGAGTGTCCAGCGAGCCGTCGGTGAACACGGTGGAGCGCACGCGGATAATCGCGTACACGCCCACCTTGGTCAAAAGGCCCGCGAACACGGCTGTTACCAGCGAGGCGGCGGTGGGGTAGGAGTCCGGCAGCCAAGCGTCGAGCGGGAACACCGCCGCCTTGATGCCGAAGGCAACCACCAAGGTGGCGAAGATGGCGGCGCGGGTGCCGTCGGGCACCTCCTCCATGCGCAGCCCTGCCTGCGCCATGTTCACCGTGCCCACGGAGGCGTACACCAACGCGAGGGCGAACAGGAAGATCATGGACGACGCCATGGAGACCATCACGTAGCCAATGCCGGCGCGCACGCGCTGCGGGGAGGCACCCAGGGTGAGCAGCACGTAGGAGGCGACGAGGAACACCTCGAAGCCGACGTAGAGGTTGAACAGGTCGCCCGCCAAAAACGACAGATTCACGCCCATGGAAAGCAGCATGTAGACGGGGAGGAAGACGGCCACCGGGTCGTCCTCGTCGCCGTCGCGAAGCCCCTGCGAAATGCCGTACCACTGCACGGCGAACAGCACGATGGAGGAGACGAACAGCATAATGGTGGACAGCCGGTCCGCCACCAAGGTGATGCCAATCGGCGCTTCCCAGCCGCCCATCTCCACGGTTTGAATGCCGTGGATGTCCACGATGATGATCATCGCGCCGGAGATCACCGCCAGCACCGCAAGCGTGCCGAGCGCGATGGTGCGCTGCAGGTTCACGTGCCGGCCGGTGAGCAGGATGAGAGCGGCGGCGATGGCGGGCAGCAGGATCGGCATGACCGTCAGGTACGGCATCGCAGGCAAGGCCCAGGATGCGAATTCCATGAGGCTATCGCGCATCGTCGGCCTCCTTCACGGGTTTCTCGAAGGGGGTGGGCCCGAAGTTATCGCCGCTCACCGACGCCTTGCCGGAGATGTCGTCGGAACGGTCGTGGTCCGGCGCGGCGGTCGGATTCGAGCGTCGCGTGGCAATTGCGCGGTCCTCCTCGTCGCGTTCGATCACGTCGTCAGTGCGGTAGCGGTACTGCCTGTAGGCGAGCGCGAGCATGAACGCCGTCATGGCCATGGAGATCACGATCGCGGTGAGGATCATCGCCTGCGCCAGCGGGTCCGACATGGCATCGGCGGCCTCTGATTCGCGCTCCAGAATCGGCGGCGAGCCCGCCTGGCCCCCGGATTGGAGGATGAGCAGGTTGGCGCCGTTGCCGATGAGCACCACGCCCAAGATCATCCGGGTCATCGCCCGGTCGAGCATGAGGTACACGCCACACGCGATGAGCACGCCGGAGCCAATGAGCAAAAACAGGTTGGCGTCCACTTACTCGCTCCTTTCTTGGGGGCTATTGCTTATCGACGCTTCCGTGTCTCCCCCCACCACCGAAGACCCAGTGTTTGCCACTGCAACACGTTTGTCGAAGCGGTCTCTGCGCGTCTGCGCCTGCTGGCGGCGACGCTGCTCGTTCTTGGCCTGCAGCTCGCGCGCGCGGTCGCGGGCGCGCTCCTTGCGGGTGTCCTCTTCGCGGTCGAGGTACGCGCCCATGGAGGTGAGCACGTGCATGATCAGCCCCACCACGATGAGGTACACGCCCGCGTCGAATACCAGCGCCGACGGGATGTCGAACTCGCCGATGAGCGGCAGCGTGACCGTGGCGTAATCGCTCATCAGCGGCGGGTACCCGAAGAACATGGGGAACACCGCGGCTATCGAGGCGACCACGATGCCGGTGCCCAGAATCTTTGCCGGGTCGATCGGCAGCGTCTCCTGAATCTCGCGGCGCCCGCCCGCGAGGTAGCGCAGCGTGAGCGCGAGCGCCGCCACCAGGCCGCCGGCGAACCCGCCGCCCGGGGCGTTGTGGCCGGAGAAGAAGAAGAACATGGACAAAAGCATCATGGACGGGAACAGGATGCGGGTGGCCACATTGACCATGATGGAACGGTTCTGCGCCGTCTCCGACTGCACGCCCGAAGCCAGCCACCGCGGCTTCGTGGTCTGTAGCGTCGGGCGGCGCGAGGTTCGCCCGAAGCGGCCGGTGCCGAAGATCAGGCTAGCCACACCGGTAGCCGCGATCACCAGCACGATCGACTCGCCGAAAGTATCGGCGGCACGCAGGTCCACCAGCAGCACGTTGACGGTGTTGCGGCCGTGGCCGATCTCGTACGCCAGGTCCGGCATCTGCTCCGAGATCGGCCGCGCTGTACGTGCCGACATCGCAGACATCGCCACCGTCACCACCGACACACCGGTGCCGATGGCCAGCCACGCGCGCAGGCGGTTGTCCTCGTTACGCGGCTCCACCTCCGTGGGCATCTTGCGCAGCACCAGCATGAACACCACCATCACGATGGTTTCCACCAGCGCCTGGGTCAACGCCAAATCCGGCGCGCCGTGCAGCGCGAAGATCATGGCCAGGCAGTATCCGGTCAGACCCACCATCACCACTGCGGAGAGACGGTTGCGCTGGATCGTGGCGAAGAACGCCATGCCCACCATGATGATCACGATGAGCCCCTGCCACACGTTGTCCCACACAATCATGTGGATCGTGGAGTTCTCGCCCAAAACCAGGTACGCCAGCGGCACCACCATGAGCACCGCGAAAATCACGGCCAAGTTGATCACCAGAGAACCGCGCTGCGTCGACGCCGTCAAGCGAAGCGACAGGGTGCGCAAGGTTTTCAAGATGTTGTCCCAGAGCTCGTTCGCGTCGCCAAGCGCAGGGCGATCGAACTGCGCCTTGCGCACCAGATCGCGCTGCCAGTGCATAATGCTGCCCGCAGCGACGATGACCACGGTGAGGATGAGCGGCACCGTAATGCCGTGCCACAGCTCAAGCTCGGAAGACTCCACGTCCGGGAAGCGCACCGCCAGGTGCAGGTTGATCGCCTCGGACAGCCAGCGCGGCATCACGCCGAAGAACAGCGTGCCCACCGTGAGCACCGCCGGCGAGAGCCACAGTGTGGGACCCACGTGGTGCATCTCGCGCACCGCCTCGCTCATCTCGCCGTCGTGCTCGCGCTTCGTGGCGAACGCGCCGAAGACGAAGTACAGCGAGTACGCCATGGTGAGAATCGAACCGACCACCAGCACCACAAGCGTGATGTTGCCTGGCATGCCCGTGAGCAACTCCTCGTGCAGCACCGCATCCAGCGCGGTTTCCTTCGCCACAAAACCGAACAGGGGAGGGATACCGGCCATGGACGCAGCGGAGATCGTCGCTAAGCATGCAAGCAATGGCTGTTTGCGGCCCAACCCCGACAGCTCGTGGATGTCGCGCGTGCCGGTGGCGTGGTCGATCGCGCCGACGATCATGAACAACGCCGCCTTGAACAGCGAGTGCGCGAACGTAATGGCCAGGCCCGCCATCATCGCCTCACGCGACCCGATGCCGATCACCGTGGTGATGAAGCCCAGCTGGCTCACCGTGCCGTACGCCAAAATCAGCTTCAGGTCGCGCTGCTTGAGCGCCATCCAGCCGCCCAGCAGCATCGTGAACCCGCCGGTGGACAGCACCACCAAGTGCCACGTGTTCACCGCCGACATATCCGGCGCGAGGCGCGCGACCAGGTAAATGCCGGCCTTCACCATCGCCGCTGAGTGCAGGTACGCCGACACCGGCGTCGGAGCCGCCATCGCACCCGGCAGCCAGAAGTGCCACGGCGCCTGCGCCGACTTCGTCAGCGCGCCCAGCATGATCAGCACGATCGCCGCCGAGATCGCCGGCGTGGCCTCAATATCCACCACCTGC
This sequence comes from Corynebacterium sp. Marseille-P4321, assembly GCF_903645305.1. Lineage (GTDB taxonomy): Bacteria > Actinomycetota > Actinomycetes > Mycobacteriales > Mycobacteriaceae > Corynebacterium. Next base: position 356,651 of record NZ_CAHJXO010000001.1, read on the forward strand.
GAAATCTCAGACAGCTTCCAAATACCCGCCTGGAAGCCAAGCAGGTTAATACCCACCAGCATCGCAAGACCACCGAATGTGGTGACCATCAACGCCTGCATCGCCGAGCGCCTCGACGACGCCCGCTCCCCGTAGTACGACACCAACAAGTACGACAGCACCGAGGTGAGCTCCCAGAATACATACATCAGCAGGAAGTTATCCGCGATGACCAGGCCGTACATCACGGTGGCGAACATGGTCAGCTCACACGCGAACTTCGCCAACCTGCGCGGGTTCGAGTCGAAATACCCCCAGCAATAAAACAGCACCAGCGCGCCCACACCCAAGATGATCAGGCTGAACAACCCGGCCAGCGCGTCGAGACGGAACTCCAAATTCAAGTTCACCGAGGGCATCCACACATACGTGGCGACAATCTCCCCGCCCGTACGGAACACCCCCCGCTGGAACAGCGAGACGATCCAGATAAACCCGGCGAGAGGCACCAGCGCCAACAGCGCGAACCCGGCGCGGCCGACCGTCCGGAGCAGCACAGGTGCGATAAGCGTGGCGGCGACGAGTGCGATCAGCAGCGTCAGCACAGTCTGCAGCCCTCCTTCATGCGTAGGCGGTCGGTGGCGGGCCGAACCAGCAAACGCGCACCAAGGCGAACTGCCCGGGCAGGAAGTGAACTACACCGTATTTAACTTGCTCTAACTTGCGCTACACACAAACAAATTAATAAGGCGCGTCAGTGTCCACGGTGCCACCTGCGCTAACGGCGTGGATACGCGAACAACGGAGGTAGCAGTGTCAGAGGCGCGGCCAACGAAAAGACATGTTACAGAATTCACGCCGGTCGCGGTATTTCGGTGTTCACCGGCTGAGTATCAGCGGACGCCCTTGTGTCGTGGGCGGTGAGCAGGAGGGCGACCTAGAGGTTGCCCTAGAGGTTGCCGTGGACGCGCTGCGCACCCGCCGACATCGCCGCAGCCGCCGACTCCGCCGGCGTCGCACCGAACCCAATCGCCCAGTACACGCGCAGGTGGCGCTCCGAGTGCCCGACCTTCAGCATGGTCAGCGACCGGCCAAAAACCTCCGCCTGGTGGAACGACAGGATCTCCACATAGCGGTTGTGGCGGCTGAGCACCTCGCCGATCGCGCGGACAGGCCCCGACGCCTCGACGGTCTCAGAGCGGTGGCGGGCGGCCCGCGTCTTCGGCATCGCGTGGACGTCGAAGTGATACTCGTTGAGCATCCAGTTCAGTTTCTCCTCCGCCTCGAGCGTGACCTTCAGGGTCGGCTCAGGGGCGTAGGTGGCGATGAACAGGCCCCAGCTCATGTCGCGGGCGCCGTCGCGAAGCTCGCGTGGCAATGCTCGGTCGATCTCGATGCGCCGCAGGTCGTCCGGCAGCTCCGCGTACTCCGGCGCGGCCGGCTGCGGCGCGCGGTGCAGCGCACGGGACCGGATGGGTGCTTCGGATTCCGAGTTGAACGTCGCGTTGTAGTCAGCGGCGGTCTTCGGGGGCTGGGTTTGGATTTCGGTTTGGGTTTGGGTTTGGGTGAACACGGCGGGGCTCCTTGCTGGGAAGTGGTGGGTCTCGACCCTGGTACTGGGGAGCTAACGACTACTTCCACGCGCCGCGGGGTCGGTTTACGCGGCGGGGTACGTAGCCCTGAGTACTCGCTGTACCTGCTGTGCAAGGAGAGTGTTCTGAATCACGTGTGTCAGTGTAACCGCAGTCACAGTGATGTGCAACACAAGTCGGGGCGGCAGAAGCCGGCCGAAGACGCCCCACCTCCGAAAACGGCCTACTTGCCGTAGGTGAGCAGGAACTTCGCCTCGGCGATGGCGACGTTCTCAATCTCGGTCGGGTCGACGGACTCGTCAACGCCGTGGATGCCGGCCTGCGGATCGGCGACGCCGTAGAGGGCGAACTCGGCCTCCGGGAAGTGCTTCTGCAGCGTGACGGTCAGCGGGATGGAGCCACCGGTGCCAACGATGGTGATTTCCTTGGCGCCTTCGTCGGCGTAGGCGTCGACAAGCGCTTGCCCGAACGCCTCGAGTGCGGGGCCCTCGGAGTCGGTCATGAACGGCTGGTTGATGCCCTTGATGTCCACCTCAACCTTGGCGCCCCACGGGGTGTGCGAAAGCACATGCTCGCGGACCTTATCGGCCACCTCGGCGGCGTCCTGCGGCGCGGGGACGCGCAGGTTGAGCACAGCGGAGGCGGTGGGGTTGACAATGTTCGACGCCTCGGAGACCGGCACCGAAGTAAACCCGATGACGGTGATGGCGGGGCGTGCCCAGACCATGTCGGCCGGCTCGTCGTCGACGGTGCCCAGAAGCTGCACGCCGTCGAGCACCTTGGCGTCGGCGCGGAATGCCTCGCGGTCGTAGGGGTCGCCGTCCCACTTGGCGGTGCAGTCGACGCCGTCGATGGTGGTGCGGCCGTGCTCGTCGAATAGCGAGTCGATGATGCGGATCAGCGCGTGTGCCGCGTCCGGGGCTGCGCCGCCGAAGCCGCCGGAGTGTACGGGGCCGCTGAGCGTCTCCACGTCGATGAACACCTGGGCGCCGCCGCGCAGGTGGGTGGTCAGGGTGGGTACGCCGACGGCCACATTGCCGCCGTCGCCGATCATGATGACGTCGGCCGTAAACAGGTCGGGGTTTGCGTCGATAAGCTTGCCCAGCCCGTCCTCACCACCGAGCTCCTCGGAGCCTTCGAGCACGACCTTGAGCCCTAAGTCGGTGCCGCCGTTTTCCTGCACCATGCGCAGGGCCTCGAGGTGCATGACGATGTTGCCCTTGCAGTCGGAGGCGCCGCGACCGTACCAACGCCCGTCGCGTTCCTGCAGGTCAAGCGGGTCGTGCGTCCACGCTGCGGGATTCTGCGCCGGCACGACGTCGTAGTGGGAGTACAAAAGCACGGTCGGCGCGTCGCCCACGGGCTCCTTCAGCCCGATGATGGTGTCGGCATCGTCGACGGTTTCGTGTCGGGTGACATCGAGTCCAAGGGCTTCAAGCTTATCGACGCACCACTGAGCAGCCTTCTCATGTTCCTCCGCCAACTCCGGCGTGGAGTGCGGGGAGTGGTAGGAGATGATCTCGTGCAGTTCGTTGAAAATGCGTTCCCGGTCGGGGTTCAGTTTGAAATCGCTCATGGGCCCAATGGTAACGGCAGGCGGACGAGCGGCGGGGCGACAATCCCTGACAGGGTTGCGGCTACTGGTCAGAGTTCCTTGGTGGTCCACTCATCTAGCTCGCGGGCCGGCAACTCCAGGTCGATGTTGGCATCCGCGTCCGTGACCATCTCGTGGAGCGAGATAAAAGGATTCTGGTGTCTAGGGGATTCCTTGGCGCTGGGGTGCGGTGGGAGCATGAGTTTTCCTCCGGCTCGGGCGAACGGCTCAAGGGAACGTTGTCTTCTCGCCACGGTATCACCGCGCCAGACAGCAGCCATGCGCGTCTTGCACTCAACTTCCCTGAGTGCTAAAAATGGCCTTGGCACTCGGAGACCCCAAGTGCCAAATAAACGAACGAAGCGGGTGAGGCTGATGCCACTCGTCAGCCGTGCCGTCGCGGGCGCCTGCTAATCCGCGGCCTGAGTGACCGTCAACGAATACCTCTATAAATAAGGAGAGACACACTCACATGGCAAAGATGATTGCCTTCGACGAGGAAGCACGTCGAAGCCTGGAAAACGGCCTGAACACCCTGGCAGATGCCGTGAAGGTCACCCTCGGCCCCAAGGGTCGCAACGTGGTGCTGGAGAAGAGCTGGGGCGCGCCGACGATTACGAACGACGGTGTGACCATCGCTAAGGAGATCGACCTCGAGGATCCCTACGAGAAGATCGGTGCGGAGCTGGTCAAGGAAGTCGCGAAGAAGACTGACGACGTTGCTGGCGACGGCACCACCACCGCAACCGTGCTCGCCCAGGCGCTCGTGCGCGAGGGCCTGCGCAACGTTGCGGCTGGCTCGAACCCGATGGGCATCAAGCGCGGCATCCAGGCCGCGACCGACAAGGTGACGAAGCACCTGCTGGATTCCGCGAAGGAAGTGGAGACCCAGGAGCAGATCGCTTCCACTGCTGGCATCTCGGCGTCCGACCCGGAGATTGGCAAGAAGATCGCCGAGGCGATGTACGCCGTGGGCAACGGTGCCGTGAACAAGGAATCCGTGATCACGGTTGAGGAATCCAACACCTTCGGCGTGGACCTCGAGGTCACCGAGGGCATGCGCTTTGACAAGGGCTTCATCTCCGCGTACTTCGCCACCGACATGGAGCGCGGCGAGGCTGTGCTGGAAGACCCGTACATCTTGCTGGTCTCCTCCAAGATCTCCAACGTCAAGGAGCTCGTGCCGGTGCTCGAGCAGGTGATGCAGACGGGCAAGCCGCTGCTGATCATCGCCGAGGACGTTGAGGGCGAGGCCCTGTCCACCCTCGTGGTGAACAAGATCCGCGGCACCTTCAAGTCCGTCGCCGTGAAGGCCCCGGGCTTCGGTGACCGCCGCAAGGCCATGCTGCAGGACCTGGCTATCCTCACCGGCGGCCAGGTTATCTCCGAGGAGGTCGGCCTCTCCCTTGAGACCGCCGACATCGCGCTGCTGGGCCAGGCCCGCAAGGCTGTGATTACCAAGGACGAAACCACCATTGTCCAGGGCGCTGGCGACCAGGAGCAGATCGAGGGTCGCGTGCGCCAGATCCGCGCTGAGATCGACAACTCCGACTCGGACTACGACCGCGAGAAGCTCAACGAGCGTCTGGCAAAGCTTGCCGGCGGCGTTGCCGTGATCAAGGTTGGTGCCGCCACCGAGGTGGAGCTCAAGGAGCAGAAGCTGCGCATCGAGGACGCTGTGCGCAACGCGAAGGCTGCTGTGGAGGAGGGCATCGTCGCCGGCGGTGGCGTGGCACTCCTGCAGGCCGCGAAGGAGCTCGAAGGCGACCTCGGCCTGGAGGGCGATGAGGCGACCGGCGTGAAGATCGTCCGCGAGGCGCTGTCCGCCCCGCTGAAGCAGATCGCGCTGAACGCTGGCTTGGAGCCGGGCGTGGTGGCCGACAAGGTTGGCAACCTGCCGGACGGCGAGGGCCTCAACGCCGCGACCGGCGAGTACGTGAACATGATGGAGGCTGGCATCAACGACCCGGCCAAGGTCACTCGTTCCGCACTGCAGAACGCTGCGTCTATCGCCGCGCTCTTCCTCACCACCGAGGCTGTTGTGGCCGACAAGCCGGAGCCGGCTGGCGCTGGCGCCGGCATGGACCCGGAGGCCATGGGCATGATGTAAATCGCCCCTGACCTGCACACGCGCCCTTCGGGGCGCGTTTTTTATTGGGCATTTGCTTCTCGGCTGCTTCTCGTCTGCTTTTCGGCGCCCGCTTCGCCTGCCCCCGAATTGGTGTGGCTACTGGCCCGGCGGGCGAGCGGCCCGTTACGAATTGCCCTCGGGCGTGTTCCGGGTTGGGCGCCGCACGTTTCGGAGTAGCAGCTCAGCGCCTGTAAAACGTAAAGACGTTGTTCCGGGTTGCCGTCGGCGAGCTGGGCGCCGGCTGCGCCCCTTTTAAAGAAATTTTCAGCGCACTCTTGACGCTCCGGCAGTCTGTGGCAAAATACGCCGTGTGGCGCCCGCTGAGGGTGTCAGTACATATCACATCAAGGCCAGATGCACTGGCACCCATCGGAAAGGGAATCGATATGCCGATCGACCTCAAGGCAGTCCAGAAGGCTCTCAATGACTTCTCCACTTTCGCTGAGAACTTGGTGAAGATCTTCCAGGGCCTGCCGGAAGCTATCCAGACTTTCGCCAACACGGTGCAGAAGTCGCTCCAAAACTAGTAAGACGTAGAGAGAAATAGGAGACTTAACGATGGACCTCAACCCGATCTACCAGTGGGTAGCCCTTTCTTCCGGTAACGACGCTGTGAAGGTTCCCGCTGGCGTCAAGTTCGAAGGCCCGACCCAGATCCCGTACGCTCTTCTCGAGCTGCTCAAAGACCTCGGCGAGCTCGCCGGCAACCTGGCCAAGCTCATCGGCCTGATCGCGTAAGTAACGCGCCAGAAGCCGACGGCTTTCAAGGTCCCCGCCGCGCACGCGGCGGGGACCTTTTGTGTGCCCTCCCGTCTGCCCGCCGTCGCGCCGACTTTCCCAGCGCTGCCCGCAAAACCGGAATAGGATGGTCATTATGGCTGACCAAAAAGACGACGAACTGCCGATGATCGACCTCGCCGCAACCGAAGGCTGGGTTGTGGACGACACCGATGAGGACGACCCGGTGCTCCTCATGCCGGACGGCACGCCGATCCAGACGTGGCGCGAGAACTACCCGTACGACGAGCGCCTTTCCCGCGACGAGTACGAAAAGGAAAAGCGCGCGCTGCAGATCGAGCTGCTGAAGTGGCAGAACTGGACCAAGGACACGGGCCAGCGCCACATCATCCTCTTCGAGGGCCGCGACGCCGCCGGCAAGGGCGGCACCATCAAGCGCTTCAACGAGCACTTGAACCCGCGTGGTGCCCGCACGGTGGCGTTGGAGAAGCCGTCGCCACGCGAAAGCACCTCCTGGTACTTCCAGCGCTACATCGAGCACTTCCCGGCCGCCGGCGAGATCGTCTTCTTCGACCGTTCCTGGTACAACCGCTCCGGCGTGGAGCGCGTGATGGGCTTCTGCACCGAGTCCCAGCACGCCGAGTTCCTCCGCGAGGTCCCTATGCTGGAGAACATGATTCTCGGCTCCGGCATCTCCCTGACGAAGTTCTGGTTCTCCGTGACGCAGAAGGAGCAGCGCACCCGCTTCGCCATCCGCCAGGTGGACCCGGTGCGCCAGTGGAAGCTTTCGCCGATGGACTTGGCTTCCCTGGATAAGTGGGACGATTACACCCGCGCCAAGGAGGAGCAGTTCCGCTACACGGATACCGACGAGTCGCCGTGGATCACCATCAAGTCCAACGACAAGAAGCGCGCCCGCCTGAACGCCATGCGTTACATTCTCTCCAAGTTCGAGTACACGAACAAGGACCACGAGGTTGTCGGTGAGCCGGATCCGCTCATCGTGAAGCGCGGCCGCGACCAGATCGGGGACTAGGGGCTTTTTGCTTATCGACGCCTCGGTCACCACCGGAAAGGAGCCACAGTGGAACGGTTTTACACCTATCCCCGTTTCGCCAGCTGGGTCCGGGAGGAGCTGGATGGGGCGAACGATCCAGCGTTCATCGTGCGTGTGCTCAAACACACGGTGTCGGACATCCGCGACATTCCTGATGAGGAAGGATTCCTCAGTGCTCACGCCCAACCGGGGCCGACGGGGAGCGCAGATTGGGACAGGGTCGTCCGCGCTGCGGCGGAGATGACTTTCTCATCCAGGTTCCCCGGAGAGGCTCCACCTTGGTCGATCGAGGTGGAGCGCGCACCTTCGGAATGGTTCTATCCAACAAGTCGGCCGTCCCGTTTCGCCTTCAACCTGGAGAGGACCCCAGCGCCGTTCGCTCGTCGCCGTGTGTGTATCGGCGAAGGAAATCTGCGCACAGCTAAGGACCATGACCGGCCATGGAACTGAACCGGGACCAACTTCTCGAGGCTCTCGGTGAGCTCGACGCTGAACTCGCAGGCATGGGTGTTAAAGCGGTGCTGCACGTGATCGGGGGCGCGGCCATCGCGTTGAAATACAACGAAAACCGGTCGACCGCTGATGTCGATTCACTCTTTGACCAGTACGGGGTTGTTCGGCGAGCGATCGATGCGGTTGCGGATCGTCGCGGTCTGCCTCGAAACTGGGTTAATTCGCAGGTCCATGATCTTGGGTTACCGCTGGAGCGCGATACCCAGGCGGAACGGATGGTAATCGGCCCCAACCTGACCTTAATAATTGCATCGGCGGAGTTTCTACTTTTTACTAAATTGATCGCAACCCGCCAGGCGGACCAAGATTTCGAGGACGCCGTGATTCTGGCTCGATACCTGGGTCTGTCAACTCCCGCTGACATCGAGCAGGCAGTTCGCCATTTTGGTTCGATTGATGGGCCAGTCGAGCTCCTCATTGAGGATATTGCAGAGGAGCTTTAGACCCGCTCAATGTGAAGCGCGGCCGCGACCAGATCGGGGACTAGGGGCACATCGCTTAGCGACGATCCGCTTACAACCGCCACGGCCACCCCGCCGCGGCGGTTTTTCTGGCCCCAAGTTCGACGCCGCCCCCGGTAGCCAGCCGGCTCCTGTAAGGATCGACATGGCCCTCATCCACGACCTGGGATTTTCTGTCGACCCGGCCGATGATGTGTCGATCGTTACTGCAGAGGGCATCCCCGCCAATGCGCACCACTTCGGTTTTTGCGTGACATATAAACATGTGCTACTCCATTCTCGGAAGGTTTGAATCTTGATCCGAGAAGGGGACCGCATGACCCGCACCATCTCCAGCCGCGTAGCTGGTATTTCTCTCGCAGTTGCTCTCGCAGCGGGTGCCGCGACGCCACTGCCGCTCGCACTCGCGGCTGACGCGGGTACCGACTTCGGCAACGCTGTGACCGTGTCGAACACGGATGTGCAGCAGCTCATCGCCAACGTGGCTTCCCAGGGTGCAAACCCGGTGGCCCTGAACCTGCACAAGTACATCGGCGACCCGGTGGCCACCCAGCCGGAGTACACCGGTGGCCAGGCCAATAACGCCGCGGATGGGCTGACCCCGGCAAACGGGGTGGAGTTCACCGTGCGCCGGGTGAACAACATCGACCTCACCACCGTGGCGGGTTGGCAGCAGTACTCGCAGCTGCGTAACGCCACCACGCCGGCTGCGGCCGACCTGGGGCCTGCGACCACCCTGACCACGGCGAACGGCGTGGCTACGGGCAACTTCCCGGTGGGTGTGTACTACGTCGAGGAGACGGTGACGCCGGCCGGCGCGACGGCGGTGGCCCCGTTCTACATCGCGCTGCCGCTGCCGCTGACCTCAGGTGAGGGCGCGGACCAGGTGGTGACCGGGTGGAACCGGGAAGTGCACGTGTACCCGAAGAACCAGCAAGTCACGGGTGAGAAGACGGTGGATGACTCGCGCGTGTACGCCGGCGAGAACATCAAGTACACAGTGAGCGGCTCCGTTCCGGCGGTGCCCGCCACGAACACGTTCGACGGCTACGACATCGTGGACGACTTCGACGAGACCCGCCTCGACGTCGTGGACAACACCATCGCCGTGACGCTCACGGGTGGCACCACCCTGGACAGCGGCACCGATTACCGGGTGGTGCAGGGCAACGGGAAGTTCGGTGTGTCGCTGACCAAGAGCGGCCTGGAGAAGTTGGTGACGGCGCGGAAGGCCAACGGGGAGCAGACCCGCGTGGTGCTCGCTTACGAGGCGAAGCTCAAGGACGGCGCGACCTCCGGCGAGGCGACGAACTCGGCCCAGATCTACCCGCCGAATACCGCGAACACCAATGCCCAGTTCACCCGCGGCGTGATCGACGTGGACAACCCCGACCGTAACGTCACCCCGATCGACGTGCCGGCGGTGAAGACGGTGCTGGGTCAGATCACGATCAATAAGGTGGGCGAGAACGACGCCGCCCTCGCGGGTGCGAAGTTCCAGCTCTACCGCTGCAACCCGGGCACCACCCAGACCAACGCGGGCCCGATCACGGTCAACGGCACCGACACGTGGACCACGGGCAATGACGGTTCGGTCACGCTGCCCGCGATCCAGGTGGAGGACTTCTACAACAGCGCCTCGCAGGATGACAGCTTCGACTACTGCGTGGTGGAGACCCAGGCGCCGCGCGGCTACGCGTTGAACCCGCAGCCGGTGGCGGCGTCCATCACGGATGCCAACCGTACGAACGCGGTGAGAATCACCAACGTGAAGGACAACACGGCCATCAACCTGCCCACCACGGGTGAGCGCGGCACCCTATTCGCGGTAATCGGCGGTGGCCTGCTGGCACTGCTGGCCGCGCTGTACTTCGCACGCCGTAACCGCACGGCGTAGGCCGGTCGGGTGAGGAGGGCCGTGGCGGGGGAGCCGGAGGTCGTCGATAAGCAAAAGCGCTCCTGGAAAGATGTGTTCTGGGCGCTGGCGCTGATTCTCGGCCTGCTGGGGATGCTGTACCCGGTGACCTCGACGCTGGTGAACAACCGCTACCACTCGATCATCGCAGAGCGCACCCGCGCGGAGACGGCGCAACTGCCGGACCACGAGCGCAACAGGCTGTGGGAGGAGATGCTGGCGTACAACCGGGACATCACCGCACGCCCGGTCTCTGAGCTGAGCATCGGCGGCGACCACTCCTCACCCGACTACCGCCGCTACCTGGACACCGGGCTGGCGCCGGGCCAGGATCAGCTCGCGCAGGTGGTGATCCCCTCTGTCGGGATCGCGCTGCCGGTGTACCACGGCACGTCCGATCGCGTGCTGACGAAGGGTGCGGGCCACCTGTTCGGCACCACCTTCCCCACGGGAGGGGAGGGGTCGAACACGGCGATCTCCGCGCACACGGGGCTGGTCAACGCGTCGATGTTCGACAACCTGCCAAAACTGAAGAAGGGCGAGGACATCTACATCCACGTTCTCGGGCGCACGCTGCGATACCAAATGGTGAGCTCGAAGGTGGTGCCGCCGGACTCGCTGGACGCGATCCCGCTGCCCGGCGAGCCGGGCGACCACCTCTACCTGATCACCTGCACGCCGTACGGGCTGAACTTCAACCGCCTCGTGGTCGACGCGGTGCGGGTGCCCATGGACGAGGAGGCGCCGAGCCCGCAGACCTCGAACACGATCATCGGCTGGCAGTGGTGGATGTGGCTCTCCGTCGGGTTTGCCCTGCTTGTTCTGCTGCTACTACTTATTCCGCTGCTTCTGTGGCGCAGGAAGGATGAAGAACATGAGGATGCTTAAGCGCCTTGCGTCCGCGCTCACCGCCGCGGCGCTTCTCACCGTGCCCGCGTTCGCGTCCGCGCAGACCACCACTCAGCCGCAGCCGGAGCCTTCGCTTATCGACGCCTCCGTGACCACCCCTCCCACAACCACCACCACCCCGGTCAGCACGTCGACTACAGCGCCGACCACTGTTGCCGCCGCGCCAACGCCCTCGTCGCCGATGTCCACACCCACCACCACGGCGCGTGTGGTGGCTCCGTTTGCCGCGCTGGCCCCGCAGGCGAACCAGATTGTGACCAAGTGCGATTACCGTTCGGGCGCCGATAGCGAACAGGGCCCGTACGCCAACAACATCTGCTGGTTGGACTTCGGCCCGATCTTCAGCGGCGCGGCAACCGGCGGCAATGCACAACCTGGCGGAACGCGCCTGCCGAATCTCGCGCCGGCTGCGACCTCCGCCGGGCAACCCGTGTTGGTCAACGTGGGCGGGCCCCGCAACGTGCAGCTCACGTTCAACTTGAAGGTGCAGACGGTTGCCGCGAACGATACCAACAAGCAACAGCTTGCCGACGGCACCACGTTCTCCCGCGACACCCTCACCAGGATCGGCGCGTACTCCAACGTGCTGTGGAACCAGCAGTTCTGGGGCAACCCCGCGAAGAACCCGGGGTACTACCTGGCCACCGATCCGAGCGCGCAATCGGCCCGCCCGATCATCGGAGCGTCCAGGATCGCAGAACCCGTGGTGTTCCGCTTCGACGACATCACCATCTACGAAGACGGCGTGCCGCTGACCCGCGACTACTCCTTCGTCATGGCGGATGCGGAGTCGGTGAACAACGGCGAAGAGATCGGCATGGTCGCCGACACCGCAGTGAACTCGCTCGCGTTGGTCAACCCGCCCGGAAGCAACCGGGTGTGCTCTGGATCTTCGCGGCTGCCGCAGTTTGGCACCAGTGGTACGAACGGCTTTTTCAACTGCGTGGGCGGCGGCAGCGGCGCATCCGCCTTCTACCTCGCCCAAGCGCTGTCACCCAAGACCGTCGAAGCGGCCATTTGGCGCACGAACGGCGCGCAGGGCTTCGCAATCGGGCTGGGTACCAGTGCCGTTGAGGAGCAGCAGAAGGTCGAGGCCGTCACGCTGCCCGATACCGGCACCCGGGACGACACCACCTTCACCATGGACGTCCAGCGTGCCGAGCTGAACGGCACGGCCGCGGACGAAGCCCCGCTCATCAACGCCACCCAGCGGGCCAACCAGCCTGTGGAGACGAAGAAGAGCACCTACCTTTACGACGGCTCATCGCCCGTCCTACGCTTCACCTCCCGCATCGCGGCGTCCGACGACCGCCTCAACCGCGCCGCACGCTACGGCCAGCCGCGGTGGACCTGCTACAGCCAGGCCGGCACCGCACGCACCCCGATCACGCCGACGGTGGTACCGGAAACCGAAGGCGGCCTGACCACCGGTTCGGTCGCTTCCATCACCACCACCGGGCCCGGCGACTACCACTGCGAGGTGCAATGGCCGGCGTGGATCACGCAAGGACAGCTCAACCTATCCAAGCAACTGCTTGGCGACGCCTCCGGCCCCCTCGCCCAGACCCCATTCACCATCACCGCCGTATGTGCCCTGCCGACCGGCGTGGACCCGCGGCGCTACACCCAGGCCTTCGGCGTCCCCGTTGATCCGCAGAACCGGATCACCGTTCCGCTGACCGTGCGGGCGGGTGAGCCCGCCGTGCCCATCTACGCGCCGGTGGGAAGCAGCTGCACCTTCTCCGAGACCGCCACAAACCAGCCTGGTACTACCCACACCCTCGCCTGGCGCGTGGATAACGGTGCGGAAGTCCCCGCGCCCACCGTGACCGTGGTGGCGGCGGCCGCGCCGAAAACCGTGACAGCCATCAACCGGTATTTCCCGATCCTCACGTCAGCCTCCGTGCGACGCAACGTGGTCGCACCCGCCGACGCCGCTGGTCTCGTCGGCGCGTCCAGCCCCGTTGCCTTCGACTGCGGAACCCGCACCATCGGTGGTGCCACGGTGCAGCTTCGCGGCACGGTCAACGTCGGGTCTGGGCCAACCGCACTTCCCGTTTCAGCCGTTCAACCCCCCGCTGGCGTGACCGCAGCCCAGCTCGGCCTTCCCGGAAGCCCGGGCGTGCTGGCGGTCCCCGTGGGCAACGTGTGCACCTTCACCGCGACCGCGAGCACCCTTCCCGCTCCGGGGAAGTACGAGTGGACGTTCGCGGGAGCCTCGGTCACCGCTGCCGAGGGCCAGCGTGCCGACGCCCTGGTGACCCTCACCGCCGTCAGCGCGTCCCAGGTCATCCCGCTGCTGCCGCTTCCCGCCACGGGAAGCAAGCCGTACCTGGTGGTGCTCACCCTGCTGAGTGCGTTGCTCTTGGTGGCAGTGGTCGTTCGGAGCTTCTGGCGGCGGTAGGGGAGGGGCCTCGCCGGGCTCGCGCAAGGTTCCGGCCTAACGCGTCGCTAAGCGACGCACAAGGGTTCGGCTCTGATCATCAATGATTGGCCCGAGCGCTTTCGCTGCACACGACTTTCCCCGTTGGCACCATCTTGGGGGTAGAGAGGTGATAGCTCAATGGAGCGTTGACAAACGACTCGAGCAGGTCTTTGACTAGGGCGTTAACCCCGCCGCCACCCGGGACATTTTAGAGCGGAATGCCGCCCTAATTCTTGATACATCGACAAAAGGAGTGTTAACCAATGAAAGCCTTCGGATTCTTGAGCTTCGGGCACTACGCCATCGACGGCAAGCGTGGCCCGTCCGCGGAACAGGTCGCCAAGATCCACCTGGAGATCGCCCAGGCCGCGGACGAAATCGGGGTGAACAACGCGTCCTTCCGTGTCCACCACTTCGTGCCGCAGGCCTCCGCGCCGATGCCGCTGCTTGGTGCTGTCGCGGCCACCACCAAACACATCGAAGTGGGCACCGGCGTCATCGACATGCGCTACGAAAACCCGCTCTACCTGGCCGAAGAGGCCGCGTCGCTGTACCAGATTTCCGGTGGCCGCGTGGCCTTGGGCGTCTCGCGCGGTGCCCCGGAGGTGGCTGACCGCGGCTGGGAGGCCTTCGGCTACAAGGGCGAAGCGCCCAACGGTGCGGACGTGGCACGCAGCCACCTCGAGGCGTTCATGGCCGCGATGGACGGCAACGGGTTCGCCGTCGCCGCTCCGCTGGACCGGCAGTACCCCAACATGTTCCAGCCCGGCTCCGCCCTGCCGGTCTTTCCCATGGCGCCCGATCTGCGCAAACACATCTTTTACGGCTCCGGCACCCACACCTCGGCTGAACAAACTGCGAAGGACGGGTTGAACCTGATGTCGTCCACCCTGGTCTCCGAGACCACCGCCGAAACGCTGGGCGAAATCCAGGCCGACCAGATCAGCCGCTACCGCGCCGCGTGGAAAGAGGCAGGTCACGCTTGGACGCCGCGCGTGTCGGTGTCCCGCTCCGTCTTCCCCATCGTCGACGGCGCGGACATGCAGATGTTCGGCATGCAGGCCTCCGGTTCCGACCAGGTGGGCGCGCTGCCTGATGTCGGCTCCACCACCTTCGGACGCACCTACGCCGCCGAGCCGGACAAGCTCATTGAGCAGCTCAAGGCCGACCCCGCCGTCATGTCCGCCGATACCCTGCTCATCACCATCCCCACCGGCATGGGCGTGGACGTCAACGTGAAGATCTTGGAAAATTTCGCCACTCACGTCGCCCCTGCGCTGGGCTGGCAGCCGAACACCGAAGGCCCAGTCGCCGGCTATCCCATCAACTAACTCCTGCCAGTCGCCCCTGTTGCCGCGGCTGTCCACGACTGCAGCCAGCGTCAACGGGGCGGCAGCAGGCCCTTCGCATCCTGCGTCGGTTCAGTGCACCTCCCTGGACAAGTGGGACGATTACACCCGCGCCAAGGAGGAGCAGTTTCGCTATACGGACACCGACGAGTCGCCTTGGATCACCATCAAGTCCAACGACAAGAAGCGCGGCCGCGACCAGATCGGGGACTAGGGGCACATCGCTTAGCGACGGCATCGTCACCACCGCCACGGGACCCCATCCCGTGGCGGTTTTTCCATTCATCTAGCTTGTCCCGTTGGGGCGTCCAACCGAGTGGGTAGACGAGGATCACGCCGAGATTGGCAGTTGGAGTGTCTCAGGCGCGCAATTAGTCTTCGCGGTGAATACTTACCCCAAGCCACTGGCATTCCGAACTGGGGTCAGAAAAGCGGGGCCGGAGTGGCAATGACGTGCTCTTCCCGCTACCGCAGGGATGACCTCGCAGCTCGTGCTGAGCAGTGCAGGTAACCGGTAGAACAGCTTTTACCGGCACGCGTTAGTTGGCAAGCAGCTCGGAGTCGGCTCTCGAGAACCAGAAACGAAAGCGGGCTGCAATTTGTAGTGTCAAACGCCACCCCCGATCAACACCCCCGACCTAAGAGGATCCTGTATGACCCCACTCCTTTAAGTTGGTCGACGTGTGGGTGGCATGACTGCCGGAAAATTCGAGATGCGCTTACACAGCGCCATGACATGGGGGTATCGGGGGTCGTGACAGACGCGAACCAAGGCGGCGACAGGCGTAATTTTCGCGACATATGTCTTTCCTGAACACCCTTAAGCTGCATGTTTGGGCAGAATCGACGCCTCTGTGAGTTAGTAGTACATTCCTATCTGTGCCCAAGCTGGGCTAGGTCTCCCAGGGGTGATTCCCAGAATCCCGGAGCCCTCAATCGCTGACCTGAACGGCCCAGCGACCACCACATCCGAAAGGAACACACTCATGGCAGTAGCCCTAAAGAAAACCGCGGCGATCGCTATCGCTGCAGGTTTCGCCATCTCCGGCGCCGCCGGTATGGCAGCCACGGAAGCTCTGGCTCAACCGGCCGCAGCGACGTCTGCGTTCACGGGTACGCAAAACATCCCGTCCGACTGGACCACCGGCAACCTTTACATCAACAAGTTCGAGAACGCGACCTCGGGTACTGCGGGCAACGGCGAGAAAATCGACGACACGTCGAAGCTCGGGCGCCCGATGCAGGGCGTGAAGTACTCCATCATCAAGCTCGATGGCCTCGATGTGCGCAAGAACTCGGACTGGCAGAAGTTCGCCACCTTCAACACCCTGAACAACAACGGTGCTCTACCGGAAGGGGTCACGGAGGGCACAAAGACCGAGGTCACTACTGACGCAGATGGTCTGGCAACCGCAGAGCTGCCGATCGGCTTCTACAAGGTGGTTGAAACGGTCCCGGAGGGTTACACCGCCAAATCCAACCCCTTCTACGTCTCGCTTCCGATGACGGACCCGTCCAACCGCTCTCAGTGGATGCGCGACGTGTACGTCTACCCGAAGAACCAGGGCCCGGAGGAAACCAGCAGGCCGACCAAGACGGTCGTGGATGCGAATAAGCACGCTGGCGAGATCATTGAGTACCCGGTCTCGCAGGTGCTGCCGAACACTGCCGACACCCGCGCCAACGGTTTTGCATACTACGCAGTTCGAGATGTGGTTCCGCAGGATCGTTTGGAGCTACCGACTGCGAACGACGCGGCCAGCGCTGTTAAAGATGTCACGGTGAACGGAACGGCTCTGACCGCGGGCACTGACTACTTCGTTCAGCTCGACAATGCCGGCAACCCGGTTGTGACCTTCTCCAAGTCTCGAGTCGATCAGCTCAAGGCCAATGACACCGTTGAGATCAACTTCCAGTTCAGGGTCAAGGCTGTTGCCGGCGAGGAACTCGGTTCTGTCGAGAACGAGCTCGAGACCTACCCGGTCCCAGGCAACGCGACCAACCCGCCGACCCCGCCGACCGACACCCCGCCGGACACCCCGTGGGAGCCGCCGACAGATACCCCGCCGGACACCCCGGAGCACAACCCGAACTCCTACTTCGGCAACGCGTACCTGACGAAGAAAGACGCCTCCGCCAAGACCGCGATTAAGGGTGCGCAGTTCTCGGTCTACGGTGGCGCCTGCTCCACCGTAGACACCTCCACCACGGCGTTGATGACGGCGACTACTGGCGACGACGGCCGCGCAGACTTCCTCGGCCTGCACGTCAACAACTTCGAGAACGATGCAGCGACGGGGGAGACCCAGACGACTCCGAAGAGCTACTGCCTCGTCGAGTCGCAGGCAGCCCCGGGCTACGAGCTTCTTGCCCAGCCGATCGATTTCCAGATCCTCGTCGAGGGCCAGGATGCCGCAGGCAAGGGTGGCACCGTGAAGGCTGTCAACCTCACCACCGACCAAAACCTGACGGACAACACCAGGCTGAACCTGCCGCTTACCGGTGGCAACGGCATCTGGTTTGTTCTCGCCATCGGCGCGATCCTCGTCGCAGCTGGCGGTGCTTACTCCTACGCACAGCGTCGTAACGCGTAAGCAATTCGCGGTGTAACCGCACGCTGCCCGCGATCCGTGCGGGCAGCGACCAAACTTCGTACACGGAAAGGGGAGCAGTGGTGTCCACAGCTCTTGTCGAGCCACCAGCTCAAGGGCCCGTCCCTCAGGCGGATGCTCCGCGGCGGAAGAAACAGTCGAAGATTGTGCCGCTGCTCCTCGTTCTCGCTGGGATCCTGGTGCTGTTGTACCCGGTGGTTGCCACCTACATGGCAAACCGGAACCAGTCCGTGGTGTCCCAGGTGTACACGGATACAACTTCACAAATCTCGCAGGAACAAAACGACGCCATTATCGGCGCGGCGAAAAGGTACAACGCAGACAGTGTCGGTGGACCGATTCTCGATCCCTGGCTTGCCCGCATTCGCGAAGACAACGCGGCGTACATGGAGTACCTCAAGCAGTTGGACTTCGGTACGGACGCGATGGCTCGCGTGGTCATCCCGTCGATCCACTCGGACTTGCCCATTTACCACGGCACCACCGAAGAAGTGCTGGAGAAGGGCATCGGTCACCTTTTCGGTACCTCGCTGCCGGTAGGCGGTGAGGGGACTCACGCGGTGCTGACTGGACACACAGGCCTCACACGCGCGACGCTCTGGGACAACCTCGCAGACGTCAAACCCGGCGATGCTGTGTATATCCAGGTCGGCTTGGAAAAGATGAAGTACCAGGTGGATGGCTCCAAGGTTGTCCTCCCGGAGGAAACTCAGTCCCTTCACCCTGAGCCGGGTGCGGACAAACTCACTCTGGTTACCTGCACCCCTTACGGCATCAACTCGCACCGCCTCCTGGTGGAGGCGCACCGGGTGCCGATGGATGCTGAGGGCGAGCAGGTGTTCACACAGCCGCTTACTCCTTGGCAAAACTGGATGACATGGGTGCTCGTCGCAGTAACCGCGATCCTCCTGTTCATGCTGATTACGTACCTGCGACGCAAGAGCAAGCAACGGTCAGGAAAGGCCGAGGTATAGCAATGAAACAATTACGGCTCCTTCCCTGGCCGGCGGTATTACTTATCGCTTTCCTGATGGTTCTCGGTCTGCCTGTGGCCCAGGCGCAAAACGCCTCCACCATTGACGCAGCGCGCACCGGTTCGCTTACCATCCACAAGTCTGAGGGGGACCCGTTCACGCAGTATGGCGATCCGTCGAGAGGCGGAGCAACTGCGGAACGTGCGCCACTCGAGGGCATCCCGTTCGAAATCCGACGGGTGACTAGCCTCGATGTGTCGAGCAACAAGGGTTGGCGCGACTACGCCAAAACCAACATCGAAGACTTCTTCGCCGGAGGCGCCCGCGAGAAGCAGCTCGGCGAGAAGCGGGTGGCGAGCACCGACGCGAACGGAAACGCGAGATTCGACGACTTGCCATTGGGCTTTTACTACGTCTCGGAACTCCCGACTGTGGGCCAAGACAGGTCACTCTCTCTGATCCGCCCGTTCATCGTTTCGGTGCCTGGCACCGATCCCGCCACCAGGGAGCGGTGGCTTTACGACGTCACCGTGAACGCCAAGGACCAACGCCTGCAGATTAATAAAGCGCGTGACCGTGAGCGAGGCATTGTTGGCGACGAGATCCGCTACACGATGTCTGCGACCTCACCAGCGCCGCAAGCCGACGGGAAGATCCACCGCTACGAAATCGTGGATCCGCTCCAGTCTGATCTCACGTACATCGGCAACCCCGAGGTAACCCTCACAGACGGTCACGGCAAGCAAGAGATCTTGCCGGGTTCCAACTACCGCGTTGAGGCAATCGAAGGGCGGATCGTGAGAATGCAATTGAATGAGCGGGGCCGTGAAAAACTCGCTGCGATCCGTCTGGGAAATCCAGCCGCGCAAGTGACCCTTAGCTTTACTACGCGAATCGCCCGCGATCCCGATGACCACGTGATCCGCAACACTTCATACTTGCTCACCGAGGGTTACCCAGAGTTCGACTCCGGCAAACCTCGCCAGGGCGTGCCCTCGAACGAGGTGACCACAATCGTGGAAGATTCGGATCCGGGCAATGAGCCTTCCAAGACACCGACGCCAACCAGCGTGACGTCCACCGAGCCGACAACATCCGTGTTTACGCCGGTACCCCCGCCAAGCGACGAGCCCTCGACAGTTACCTCGACTCGCAAGACCACGATCCCGAACGAGTCAATTACCCGGGAAGTGGGTACTGGTGAGCGCGTTACCGTGACGAATGTTCGGGAAGCTAATTCCCGAGAGAACGTGACGGTTACTGGTATACCCGGCAGCGACGACCCGCGCCGCTCCGGACCGTTGGCCTCCACCGGCGCTGACGTTCTATGGGCTGCTGGAGTGGGTGCGGTACTGGTGCTTGCCGGAATCTTCCTGGCAACGCGCCGCAGGGAGGACAGCAATGAATAGCCGCCTAGCCGATCAGAAACAGGAAAATCGACCGTTCTCGTTAGGAAGTAGAGCAATGAACAAACGTGCGCTGCTTAACATCTCAGCCTTCGTCGGAGTGCTGGTACTTATCCTCGGTGTGATGGTCTTTCCGATTAGCCGTATGGCTATTGCGTCGGCGCAAACTGTGAACGAAGATAGCATCGATCAAGGCCCTGCCCTCCCCGTCGAGGAAAGTCTTGATCCGGAATTCGCCGAAACGGATTCCGTGAATTTGCCACGGTTAGCCACTTACGCAGCTACTGAAGAATCGCCCGGTACGGAAGCAAACTGCACGGAGGTGAGCATTCCCATCGCCAACGTTTTCGCTGGCCCTGGAACCCGTACTACTGCTGCTATTCAGTCTGATTTCGGGAACATAACGGGGAAAACAACGCTCGTAAATTTGAATATTACGTCTTCGGTGGATTTCAACTACAAGTTCACCGACTGGTCGGTTGATATTGCTGGCCAAGTTTATAACAGTGGCAATGATTTCCAGCTGATTCAGAATAATCCCCGTAGTGCCACTCTCACTTTCAATGAGCCGGTCCGTGTGAAAGCTTCGCAGCGAATGGTTATTCACACCTATTTCAACGGTCGGCCGAGCGCAGCAAAACCGGTCATCATTGCAGACGGTCTGGCTTGTCCCAGCGACAACCAGCCCAAAACTGCCGCTCCGGACGACGTATGTACGACTACAGAAGCAAACACTAACGACCCTGTTTCGACCGGTACAGGCAACTTCACTCAGACTAACCAGATTCCCGCCGGGTGGGCCTCGCGGCCTCTTGCGCGACCCGTGCGACTCGAAAGTATTGAGTTTGGCGTTAAATCCGGCCAAAATATCGTAAAGAGCGTTTCTGCTCAGGGAGGAAATCAGGGCTATTTCGTTGTGGAAGTAACGCTCCCCGATGACGAGGGGCTTGTCACTTATGTGGGTGGCGAGGATTTCACCGTCAGCGGTAACTGGTCCGACGATTCGGGTTCTGACTTCGTACTCAATTTTTATAACCCTCCTGCTTTGCCAGACGGTGCCGAAGTGCAGGTGAAATTCCTTACTCATGGGCCAATCGACGCTGCGGCGCGTGCGATGAAGCCTGATAACATCGAGCTTCTATTCGTGGGCAAAACGTGCGAGGGTGGCAAGGTTCCTCCGGCCTACGAGTGGGCACCTCTACAGGGTTCCGGTGATGGCACAAATAAAGAAACCGAGTCCGAAGGTGTCGGTGGTTATGCGACTATTCGACAGTACGCGCGGGCGTTTAACCCCAACGTTCACTCGTCAAATGACTCAGCTATTGCGTCGAACGATCTTCGGTACACGAAGGGCGCAACCTTTGAGTTGTGGCTTGGCGATCGGAATAGCACCACGAGTGGGCCGGTGACGCGGATTAACCGCCCGGAAGCAACATGCACCATTGCAGACAATGGGTTCTGTGATCTACGCGTGCCCACCACCGTCAACGGTAGATCTACCGAATATGTAGGCAAACGCGTATGGGTGGTTCAGACAAAGGCAGCGGATGGTGCCTACTGGGGTAACGAAATCAAAACTGGCGACTACGACGGCCCTGAGAAAACTACTCGCACCATCGGGTACACAGATCCGCTCAAGGATGGCAAGACCTACAACGCTTCCTTAACGGGCAACGACCGTGAACAATCGTTTGGTGCCGCAGTTCAAGCATTGGACAATCCCAACTTGCCACCGACTTGCAATCCTGGTCCGAAAATCGCCCTGGTTATGGATCTGTCCGCGTCAATCTCCGAAGACGAAATGCGCACGTACCAGAACGCATTGACCGGCCAGGGCGGACTCGTGGACAAACTCGCAGGCACGAATTCTTCCCTGTCTGCTTACACCTTCAGTTGGGGCTCTCCATCTGAAAACAACCAATCAATTAGAAATTACTCCGATTTGGTGAATGTCGATACGAATCCGGACCTGGCCAAGAAGATTATTAACGACAGAATGAATCGAGGGGGCCGCACCAACTGGAACCAAGGCTTAGCTGCCGCCTACGAAGGAGGGAAGAATATTAATGACCCCGCTCGGCCTGATCGAAAAAGGTACGATCTCGTCCTGTTTATCACGGATGGAAACCCGAACACCACCGGTTCGCAGGAGTACCGCCCGGCAGGAAACGACGTTTCGTTAAAGGCCCTAGAAGGCGGTGTCTACGCTGCCAACGAGCTTAAGGCCGAAGGAACCCGGGTAGTTGCCGTTGCTGTAGGCCGGGAAGGACAAAACACTCCGGAGAATCTTCGCCTCATTTCTGGTCAGAAGGAGAATGTCGACTACTTCAACCACAACTGGGACCAGCTGGCTGAAAGTGTCTCGTCGATCGTCCGCGGTGTGTCCTGCCAGGGCAAGATCACAGTTACTAAAGAGATTGTCAACGAGCAGGGTGAGAAGATTGCCGATGGCGCTGATTGGGGCTTCACTGCCGGTTTGAATGACGTGGCAGGTAAGTCGAACGTCAGCAACGGAAACATCCGAGTGGTGAATACGCCGGATGCTGGCCGCGAGGTGCAACAAGATACTAAAGCCAACGGTACCGCAACGTGGGGTGTCAATTTCAACACCGAATCCACCGCTGATGCTCGGGCCACGGCGTATCTCTCTGAAGAAGAAAAGGCCGGTTACAAATTCCGCGAAGCGGTGTGTAAACGAACTGATCTCAATGGGAAAGTGAAACAAGAGAAGACGATCTCCGAGTTGAGCTCCGGACGTATTGAACTCGGAGAGATTGCGCTTGAGGAAAATTGGGACTGTTTAGTCCGAAACCAGAAATCGGCACCGAAGGTCGACCTGAATAAGCAGGTTGTCGACTACAAGCAGCTTTCTACTGGAGATAATGCAGGGAAGTGGCAAATCGATTACGACGTTACGGTTACAAATTCTGGTGACACAGACGTTAAGTACTCGTTGAATGACGAACTTCGCTACGGACAAGGTCTGAACCCTGAGGAAGCAACATGGAGGAAGTTTGAGGGTACGAACAGCACACCAGTCAATCAGGGGCGTTGGACGAACCTAGGTTCGAACAAGACTGCGGCTCTCGCTCAGGATGACGTGGTTGAAAGTAGCTCGCTCCACCGCTACCGCGTTACCGTGATCGCTTCGCTTGAGCAGGGGACAGCTTATCCTGCAGGACGTGCGTGCGTGTTTACCAATGGCGTCCCGGAGCCGGGCGGATTCCTCAACACCGCATCGCTGACACCCGAAGGGCTCGACTCACAAAACGCCAGCGCATGTGCTGAGCCGGAGGTGCCCGAGATCCTAAAGGTGGGAAAGCAGGTTGAGCCCATCGGTGATGGTGAATACGAAGCGACGTACTTACTGACGGTCAGGAACAGGACGAACATCCAGCGTGAGGGGTACACCGCTATCAACAAGAACCTGGTGTACTCGTTGACTGATCAGCCGAGCTTCCCTGAAGCTGCGACCGTGACCGGTTGGACTGTCTCAGCTCGGAGTGGAGTTAGCAATTTCTCGGAAAAGCAGATTAACTCTGGAACGTTGCCTATCGAGGTCGTGCCAGAGTCGGCTCCGCAGGTGATCGCACCAGGAACTCAGCATCAGTATGAGGTAAAGATTCGGTACAAGCTCGAAGGGCTTACGAACGTGTCGGCCCTCAAGTGTGAAAGCAATGGTGGCACTGGTGGGTTACGCAACACTGCAACGGTGAAATCCGGCGCACAAACCAGGGACGCTGTTGCTTGCTTAGACGGCCCAGATCCCACTCCGACGTTCAAGATTGGCGTTGAAAAATGGGGTGACGATGGTTCAGGACTAAAGAACCTGGGTGATCCAGCGAGCGGAAATAGCTATGGCTTCGAAATCCGAAGCGGGGAAGTAGTGACGCAGCTGACGAAGTTTTCGGACTCCGAGAACGGCGGATACCTCACGGCTGATCTTGAGCTCGAGCCAGGCACTCAGTACCAGCTGGTTGAGACCGAAGCTCCGGTGGGATATGAGCTCCTGCCTGCGCCGGTGACGTTCACGATCACTCGCCAAACAGACGGTTCGTACGAGTTGCAGATCCAGGATTCCGGAACAGTGTCAAATGTCGTTGCCGTAGACGCTGTTGGAGACCCGAACTTGCGGTTGTTGAAGGTCACCGACGTCCGGCGCGGCGAGTTGCCCCACACCGGTGGCGTAGGCGTCCAGCTGCCGATTCTGCTCGGCGGCGCCCTGATCGCCGCGGGCGCTTTGATGGGGAGGCGCAAGGTCGCAGCCTAAGCGCTGGAGCCCGCTCTAAATGCGCACAGAAAGGGCCCGGCTCAATTGAGATTGATTGGGCCGGGCCTTTTTGTCGCGCAAGACTATTGTCAGCAGCGGGCCCGGACCAAGTTCGCGCTGCGAGATCTCTCAGGTAGCGCTAATTTTTGACGCATAATGTCCCGCCGCGCACTCGCCGCCACCACCGCTGCCATTTTCGCCGCCGCCATCGCCGCCGTACCCGCTAGCGCCGCCCAGCCGGAGGCGTTCCCCGAATCCACCCGTCCATACCTGTACTTCCAGAGCTTCGACGGGGTGGACAACCCCGCACACTTCACGCAAAACCTGCCGGACGGCTTGTCGCAAGACGTCAAGGGCGTGACCTCGGGCGAGGCCCGCTGGAACGGCTGGACCATCTCCGACGCGCGGCACTGGACGTGGGCGTCCGGCACTGACGAGCGCCACTACTTCACGCAGGGACACGATCAGTTCGCCATCATCGATTCGAAGCAGCAGCGGCTGGCTGAGCGCGACTCAATGGACGCGCGCATGACCACCGAGCCGATCAACGTGAGCGGGCAGACCAAGGTCGCCCTCGAGTTCGACCAGCACTACCGCCAGGGCAAGAAGGGGCAAACCGCACTGGTTGCGGTGAGGTTCGATGGTGGGGAACCGGATGTCGTCGATAGGCTGACCAGCAACCGCTACTCCTCCCACGAGTACTACGAGCTCGCGGTACCGGAAGGCGCGACAACTATGCAGGTGACGTTTAGCTACCTCGGCGGCAACGACGACTACTGGTGGGCCGTGGACAAAGTGGCGGTGCGCGCGCCGTTTACCCAAGTGTTTAGACCACGTGTTCAGTAACGGTGCGGTGAGTGTCGGGTAACGCCCGGGTGGGTATCGGGTAACACCCCGCAGGGGCTGGAACCCGCGCGCGCCAACAATTAAACTTGCATCCGTTCGTTCCGCCACAGGGGAGGAGGAGCCAAGTGCGATTGACAATCGAGCAGATTGCGGTCGGCTTTCGCGTCGAAGAGTCGTCGATCCGAAACGTCGTTGACCAACAGTTGGTCACCCTCGACGCCGATGGCACACTCCATCACCTTCTCGCCCAGGCCGTCGCGAGGTACGTCTCTGACGAGTTCACGGACCTCTTCGGCTCGTCTGTAAACCTCCCCGGCTCGCAACTGGTCTTTGTCCAACCCGGGGTGGCGGGCTGTTCTGGGTTCACGCGCGCGGGGATAAGCCTGTTGGGTCGCGAGAATCTCGGTATCGCGCCCGGTGGCCGCGAGTACTACCAGGCGCGCAGCGTTGACCAACTTCACGCTGCCGGTCTCACCTACCTGACCAACGAGATGACGAATCTCGGATTTCTAATCCGCCACGAAGACACTAGCGAGATGCAAGCTCTCGCGGACGCGTACATGCTCGGCGATGCTCGTATTCAAGCCGCAGTCCGGAAGCGCATAGATTCCTCCTCGAGTACTGCTGCCTAACTATGCAAGAGGGTATCTTCCCGCACGTCGCCGAAGTGGCCGGAATCCTCGAGGGAGAGGATTGGCTACTGGTAGGTGGTGCGATGACGCAGGTTCATTGCGCATTGCACGGCATCACCTACGAGCGCCCGACTACCGACGTCGACCTCGTGGTTGACCCGGTCAATGGATCCACTCTCTACGCAGTGGCCGCCCGCCTTGAGCACAACGGTTTTGAAAAGGTCGAGCTCCCAGATGGCGAAGGGGCACTCCACCGTTTTCGCCGAGAGGACGGGTTGGTGGTCGATGTAATGGGCAGGGACAGCAGCTTAACGCCCCGGAAGTGGTTCGGTTACAAGGTTGTGCAGTGCCCCGGATCTAAATCGGCATTGGGTGTTTTCTCTGATGGCTCACCGAAACCCGTCGTTGATGTCGACCTCGGTGGCGAGCAAAACGTTAGGGTTCCCAACGTTTGGTCATCGCTAGCGATCAAGGGGCGAGCGCTTCGGCAAACCGGTGCGTATAAGGAGCGGCACATCCAGGATTCGTTGGCGCTCCTCGCATGTGCGTCCGCCGTCGAGTCGAAACGCGACCTCACCAAGTCCGAGCGGCAGGCAATCAATTTCACCCTCTCCAGCAGTTACTTGGGGGATCTTGCGAATTGGACTCCGCTCTCAGACAGCCATTGGCCCGCAGCCCTCAGCGAAATTCGACGACTTCGCCCGCAGGGTGAGATTGGTGTCCCCCAGCCCCTCCAGCCACTTTTACCGGAGTCGTCCTAATACCAGCTTGTCCAGAAACTCGCCTGCCGGACCGCCATTCAAAGGTGCAAAATACGCGGTGGTGCACTCGTTGGTCCGGCAGGCGCTGCATCCTCTCAAGTCCATTTCGCCCAGCGAACTTCAGGACGTACGCTAAAGCGATGCATTCGTCGGCACCGCAACTGCCCCCAGCACGCAACCGCCAGGGGGCGACCGCGCTCGCCGTCGGCGTGCTCGTCGGTGCCTTGCTCCCGTTCGTGAGCGGCCTGACTGCACCGGGGAATTCGGGGGAGGAGGCGGCGCCGGTGAGCGTCGAGAAGCAAGCGCCCGCACCTGCGCCGGACGACTCCCGCATCATCCCCAGCAGCCGCCCTCTCGAGATGTACGTCCCGGCCATCGGTCTGGTTGCAGGGTTCGAGCAAGGAAGCTGCAGGCTTGTCGACGGCTTCATCGACCCCGTGAGCCTTGACCTGGCGTGCGCGTACACGGCACCGGATCGCCCGTATCGGCTTCCCGGCTCGAACGCCGACGACATCGTAGTAATCGCGGGGCACGCGGGCGCCGGCACGGCCGCTGTCTTCGACCCGATGTATAACCCGAACGCCGATCATCACAACGTGCGGGTCGGCGACGTCCTCTATATTCGCACCGAAACCTCCGGCGAGAATTGGTTGAAATACACCGCGACCGATTTGCACAGCCCGGAAAAGAGCGGTCTGGCTGGCGATGCCTCCGTGTGGGGCGAGGGGGCCACCCCCGGGAGGTTGTTGACGATTAGTTGCATCCAGCCCGCATTCGCGCCGTCCGTGCGCAACGCGGTGGTGGGGTGGCAGTTCGCCGGAATCGCCGGTCCGGGGCCTGGCGCGGACGCGCCGCCGCCGATCCTTCCCGCCGCGGGTTGAAATACGTAACGCTTTCAGGCTTTAGGACGATGTCCTTGATGTAAACCGAATACTTCTACTCGGACCTCCGTTTTCCGTTACGCATGTGGCAGAAGTTAAAATATGAATCTTTTGTTTCTGTAATTTTTGCCGGCTAGTGGTACGGTGTCCGCGTAGGTGCTTCGCAGTCTTTTGGCGTTTGCGTCAGGGGCAGGCGGAGCGCGTCGCATTTTCGAAGGAGAAAAATATGAAGCGTACGAACAAGACCGCCATCGCGCTGGCAACTGCTGGCGCACTCGGCTTCGGCATCGTCCCGATGGCCGGCGCGCAGCCGACCACAACCACGTACGAGACACAGCGTGCGGCTGACAGCACCAACGACGCCACAACTGAGATCTTTGACACCGATTCCGCGAACCCCAAGACAGGTCCAGCTGAATCCTACGTCGAAGGGAACGACCCTGCGGCTAACCGGCCTGAGGCGGCTCTCGTTGTCGAGACCACGGTTGAGGGAACCCCGTCGACGACCACCCGCACCGCTGAAGCTGGCGAAACCTTCCCGCATGGTCACGTAATCACCAAGAAGGAAGGTGACAAGACTCTGGTCCTTTTCGAGGACGAGAACAAGGCCCAGTTCTACCTTGAGACGAACGCAAATGGCGAGCCGGTTCGCAATGGCAAGGTGGTCGAGGGCCTGCGTCCGGCATCCGTGGAGCGCAAGCCCGGCGAGACCACCGAGAAGGACGCCCTTCCGGTCGTCCTCGGTGTGCTTGGCGGCCTGGCTGGTCTCGGCCTGGTCATCGCCGGCGTGAACTACTGGGTGAACAAGGACGGCAACCTGGTCACTGACCCGGACAAGGTCAACGAGCCGTCGAAGCCGGAAGACGCCGCCAACACCGAGAAGATCGTGGGCGAGAACGTCGATGAGGTTGCTCAGCAGGTCGGCATCGACCCGGCCACCGGCCAGCCGGTCGACGGCGGTGAGCGCGGTATCGGCGCTTCCACCGGCGTGAACAAGATCCCGGCCGCGCTGCTCAGCCTGCTGCTCGCGTCCGTGCTCGGCGCCGCCGCCTTCGTGTTCGGCCGCCGCCAGCTCGTCTAAACGCGAACGGTGTAGCCCTAACCGGAACCAGGGGACTTCAAGTCGCCCGGTTCCGGTTTTTGCGTTCTCGGCGGCTGCGGCCGGGATAATTCCGGGTCCGCCATCGTCGCCGCTAGCATCACTCTGATCAAGGTAGGAGAGGAGGCCTCCATGGCCGGTCGTCGCGGGGGTGGGGGTGTGCTGGGCGCGGCCGCCGTCGTCATGCTTGCGCTCGCTGGCGCGTACTGGGTGAGCGAGACGCGCGATGTTCAAGCGCCTGCCCCGCCACAAGCGGCGCAGGCCCCGGTGTCGCCGTCTACTGCCTACATCCCTGAGAGTCGCCCGGTGGAGATGCGCATCCCGGCGATCGGGTTGGTCGCCGGCTTCGAGCAGGGCGATTGCCGCGCGCACGACGGTACGATCGACCCGGCCACGCTGGACCTCGCCTGCGCGTACACTGCGCCGGATCGCCCGTACGCGCTGCCGGGGTCGGACGCGCAGGATTTGGTGGTGGTTGCCGGCCACACGGGTTCGGGCGTGGAAGCAGTCTTCGACAAGCTTTACGACGGCTCCTCCGACCACCACACCGTAAAAATCGGCGACGCGTTGTACCTGCGCACAGAGGCTTCCGGGGAGGCGTGGCTGAAGTACACGGCGACGGACCTGCACGACCCGGTGAAGGAGTCGCTGCGCAGCGACGCGTCGATCTGGGGCGACGGCGCGACACCGGGGCGGCTGCTCACCATCAGCTGTATCCAGCCGCCGTTCTTTGCGCAGTCGGTGAGAAACGCTGTGGTGGGCTGGCAGTTCGAAGGGGTTGCGGGCCCGGAGGCGGCTGGCTAGGGCCGCATCGCCTTAGTCCGACTCGTCGGAGAGGATCGCCTGCGACAGCTTCTTAATGCTCTTCAGCTGCTTCTGCGACGCTTCCTCGAGCGCACGGTCCTCGGCCTCGGTCACGTCATCCGCCAGTGTGTCCAGGGCTTTGACGCCCTTCTTCGTGGCGGTGACAATTTGCCGCCGCCGGTCGTCCGGGTCGCGTTCGCGCTTGACCCAGCCGTGGTCTTCGAGCGAGTCGAGGAGGCGGACCATGTCGGAGGCGTCGACGATCAGAAGCTCCGCGAGCTGGCGTTGCGACATGGGAGTGTCGGCGACGCAGGTGAGAATCCAGAATTCGCGCATGCTGCAGTCGTGGCGAGCGAGCGTGCGTTCCACCTCATCTTTGGTGTGGCGGCGGACCCGCTCGATTTGGAATGAGGGGGACTTCGCCAGCGCGTTGGGAAGTTCGGGAAGCGTCGACATGACACCTATTCTACGGCCGCCGAAACCTGCGAATTCGTCGGTTGGCTGAAAGCAGCTAAATTTCGGTGGGCATGCCCGCGTCCACCCACGCGATCATCCCGCCGGAGACGTTGTGCACGCCGTCGTAGCCGCGCGCCATTTCCAGGTACTCGCCAGCCTGCGCGGAGCGCGAACCCGCGTGGCAGATGAGGTAGATGTCCTGGTCCGGGTCGATCTCGTCGGCGCGCGCGACGAACACGGACAGGGGGATGTTCACGGCGCCAGCTGCGCGTCCGGAGTCGAATTCGTCGGGCTCGCGAACGTCGATAAGCTGTGCGCCCTTGGGCACGGCGGTGGGTTCAATTTCCTTCATTCCTCGTATGATAACGGCCGTGAGCGCCGATTACGTTCCCCGCACCCCGCCCGAGCACACGCGCGCCCCGCGCCCGCAGCGCCCTCCCGAGTGGGTGTTCTGGGCGCGGCGCATCGTTGCGCTCGCGTTGCTCGCATTGTTGCTGTGGGGGCTGGTGAGGTGCACGAAGCTTATCGACGGCTCCGCGGAGCCAACCGAAACCCCTCCCGCGCCCGAAACTGAGGTGGTGGTGACAACGGAGCGTCGAGAAGCGCAAAGCTCTATCCCGACCTCGCGACCCGTGGAAATGATGGTGCCCGTGCTGGGGCTGCGCGCCGACTTCGAGGACGCGGACTGCCGCGTGGTGGACGGCGCGCTGGACCCGAAGACCATGGATAAGGCGTGCGCGTACACGGCCGACGACAAGCCGTACTCGCTGCCCGGCACCGACGCCGAAGACATCGTGGTGGTGGCGGGGCACACGGCGGCAGGGGTGAACGCGGTGTTCAACGAGCTTTACGACGGCTCCCGCGAAGAACACCGCGTCCACACCGGCGACAGCCTCTACCTGCGCACGGAGACCTCGGGCGACGACTGGCTGAAATACACCGCCACCGACCTGCACGACCCAGAGAAGACCGCCCTTTCGGACGACCCGGAGATCTGGGGGACCGGGCCCACCCCCGGCCGGCTGCTCACGATCAGCTGCATCCAGCCCGCGAACCTGCTCGCGGATTCGGTGAAGAACGCCGTGGTGGGGTGGCAGTTCGCCGGCACAGTGACGTGGGAGGATGTGCGCACAGCCTTCGAGCCGCGGTAGCCGCGTGGCGCTGCGCGGTAGCTTTGTGGCGACAAAAGCCTCAAGTAACTCTTGAGACTTTTGTGAAACTTGTTTACTCTCATGACATAACACTTCCCAGTAGTTGTCAGGAGAATCCAATGAAGCGCTTCGCCACCACCCTCACCGCGGCCACGATGGTCGGCGCCCTCGCATTCGCGGCGGTGCCGCAGGCCGGCGCCCAGGCCGAAGGGCCTGCCGCAGCGCCCGTCGCAGAGCCCGCTCAAGTCGGCGCCATCGACCCGCGTGCCATCGAGTTCCTGCAGAATCCGCCGGAGCTCATCCAGGACCAGCTGGGTGATGTCTGGCGCCTGGTGAACGGCGACTACGTGAAGACCGAGATCCCAGCAGACGCGCCCGAGGCCGCCGCCGCGCCGAAGTTCACCTTGAACGCCGACGGCGAGGTTGTGTTTGAAGACGGCACGAACCTGTTCCCGGAGAATCCCGCCCCGGCTACCGACCCGGCTGCGCTTGAGGCGGAGGAGGCTCCGGTTTCCATGCCCGCGCTGAACATGCGATGCGGCGAGACCATTTGGTACCGCACCGGCGACGGCAAGCACTACGTCACCGACCAGGCCCGCGTGAACGGCGCGCTGCCGAAGGATAAGACCCAGGTGCGCACCGCGGCCGAAATGGAGGCCGTGAAGGACCAGTGCGCGTTCATCGAGGGTATGCCTGTTGCTACCCCGGAGGGCCTTACCCCGGGCCAGATCGCGGGTATCGCGGGCGCCGCCGTTGCTGTGCCGCTGATCATCGGTGGCATCGCGTACTGGCTGAACAAGGACGGCCAGACCCTGGTGCCCAGCCAGGAACGCGTGAACGCGGAGCCGACGCCACAGGAGCGCGCTGAGTCCGACCGCCTGCGCGCCGAGCACGCCGCGGAGATCGCCGCGCAGCAGGTTGAGCAGGCGTCCGACGCCCGCGGCATCGCCGCGGAGACCGGCTCCAACACGGTCGCCCGCACTCTGTTCGCCCTCGCGCTCGCCACCATGCTTGGCGCTGCTGCGTTTGTGGCGGGGCGCAGGTTCCTGGTGTAGCGGGAGCGCGTCGATAAGCAATGCCCAAACTCTTAACCTATACTTGAGAGTTACATAACCCCCGCGACCCAGGAGAAACCATGAACCGCATCCTCGCCGCCGCAGCAGCGGGCGCCATCGCGTTCGCCGCGATCCCCTCCGCTGCGGCCCAAGATCTGCCCGAGCGGACCACCGACGCGCGCGGTGAGACCTACTTCCTCAACGAGGAGCGCACGCACTACGTCCGCGACCTACAGGAGGCGGCCAAGCCTTACGCCCAGCTTGACGCCGGGCAAAAGGAGCGGGCGGTCGAGGTGGGCAATGCGGCAATCGCAGGGCTTATCGACGCCGGCGTAATCCGCGACCAACCCACCAACCAGCCTGAAGCGGCCCCCGCCCCCGCGCCTGCTCCGGCGGGCGCTCCCTCGGGAGCTCCGGCGGAAAAGCCGATCGGCCCTTCCGACGTGAACCCGGCAGACCCGGCCCCGGCGGCTGGTGGCAACGTGAAGTTCCCGCCGGTGCTCACCCTTGGCGACACGATCTACTTCCTCACCGCCGACGGCCGCACTTACATCACTGACATGGCACGCGTGGCCGAGATGCCCACGCCGGAGGAGGTCGCCGCCTCTGAGAAGCTCGTGCGCGAGAACGAGTCCGAGGTTGGCCGCCAAGCCCTCGAGGCCGCCCGCGCCGCCGGCGAAGCTCCCGCCGTCGCCGAGGTGGAGTACAACGCGGGCGAGGCCCCGGCCGCCGACGCTGCGGGTACCGCTAACGCCGTCACCGGCGCCGCCGAGGTTGCCGCCGCCACCGCAGCCGACGCGACCCGCGGCATCGCCGCAGAAACCGGCTCCAACACGCTCATGCGCGTACTCGCGGGCCTGCTTATCGCCTCCGTGCTTGGCGCCGCCGCCTTCGCGTACGGCCGTCGCCAGCTGGTCTAACATTTTCCGGCTGGTAATATCTCGCGGGTGAATAACCGGAAACTGCTGGCAGCCGCCACTGCGGCTGCCGTGTTCAGCGGCGTTGTAGCCGCCCCCGCTGATGCTGCCGCGCGTATTGATCCCCTCGGCAAGGAATGCAAGGCGGCCACCGCCGCGGCGAAGCTAGGCCAGCCCATCCCTGGCCTTTCGAACTTTGTGCTTAGCGACGCCGAAAACGCCATCGACGGCAACACCCTCCGCATCAACAGCCCCGAGCGTTACAAGCCGTACATCCGCCAGGCCACCGACATGTGGTCGAAGGCCACCGGCGGGCTGATGCGCTTCGAATTCGTCGACCAGCCGGGCTACAAGGTGGTCACGGTGAGTGAGGCGTCGCTCGGCAGTGCCGTCGGCCGAGTGACCGGCAACGTACACAACATGCAGCTGCTCCTCGAGCCCGCGATGCTACGCAACGGCTACATCGACAGCCTGGTCATGACCATCGCCCACGAGCTCGGCCACGCCATGGGCCTTGCACATTCTTGCGACGGCGCCCTGATGAAGGACGGCACCAACCGCGGCAAGCTCGCCCACACGCCGCAGCCGCTCGACGTCCAGGTGCTCATCCAGCACAACAACCTCAAGCAGTACGCCGGCCGGCCGGTTCAGCCGGTTCAGCCGGTCCAGCCGGTCCCGCCGGTTCAGCCGGTTCAGCCGGTTCAGCCGGTTCAGCCGGTTCAGCCGGTCCAGCCGAGCGTCGATAAGCCCGCGCCTGCTCCTTCTCTTTCCGAATCCACCCCGACGATTTCCGTCCCACCGCAGGTGAACACCAACCCGCAGACCGAGGACGAGGCTCGCGTGGCACTGCGTCTCGCCGAGCGCAACCTCGCTGCTGCCAAGGCCGCGCTTGCCGACGCCGAGCACGCCCTCGCGAACGCGAAGTTCTACAACCGTTCTCGCCTCGAGCGCGAAGCGGACAGCGCGGCCCAGCGTGTGGCGAACGCGGAGTCCGCAGTCCGCGCCGCCGAAGGGGTGCTCGCCGCCTTCGCCCCGGCGCCGGTGGAGCCCGCGCCGGTTGCGCCGACTGATGCGCCCACCGAGCCGCCGGTGGTGATCATCACCGTCACCGAGCAGCCCGAACCGTCCTCCGAACCGTCCTCCGAAGCTCCGACCGAAACTCCGACCGAAGCGACCCCGGCAGCCCCCACGCCGACCAGCCTCGCGGAAGCGATCGCCGCAAAGGAGGCCGCCGAGCGCGCATACATCGAGGCCGACGAACGTGCCCGCGACGCCGACAACCTAGGCATCGACCGGGAAGCCGCAGACCGCGCCGCCGACGACGCCTGGGTGGCGCTCCAAAACGCCGAAGCCAATCTCGCCGCGTACCGTGCCGCGCACCCAAATGAGACGCTGACCGCTGAGCCGGCCATCACGGAAGCGCCCGTTGCGGTAACTTCCGTTGCGGAATCGTTTACTACGGAAGCCGACGGGCCGTCGCCCGTAACCACGACGGTGGTCACGACGATCACCGAGACACCGACGAAGAAGGCACCTCTGACCACGAGCGCTAAAGCGAGCACGACTCACGTCCCGGCACCGGTGACATCCTTGACTGCGCCGCGGCTCACCACTGCGAAGACGGTTGTTAGTTCCGCAACGTCCACTGTTTCCACAACGGCGGAAAAGACAACGGAGTCCGCGGAAGCTTCGACCGCCTCTTCGCAACCCGCGAAGCCTTCGGAGTCCGCAACGTCCACTGTTTCCGCAACGGCGGAAAAGGCGTCTGGAACATCGCCCGTTGTTATCGCGGTGTCGGTGATTGCCGCGTTGCTCGCGGTAATTGGGTCGGGCTGGGCCGTCGCGAAGTTCGTCTAGGCCGCATTGCGTAAAGTCCCCGCAGCACGGTGAAAATAATTTCGCCTTCGTTGCGCCAAGGTGCATGCTATGAAAATGGGCATTGAGCTGGCGATTTAGCGCAATCCATGGTGGAAAATGCATAGAAAAACGGAAACACGAAAATAGTTGCGAGTTTCCGTTTTTCGAGTGTGTATCGGCCCGCGACAGTGGCCGCGCACAGATGTGAGCCGATGTGAGCCGGTACGAGCCACCCAGTGCGCCGCGGCTCGCTTACGGGCGGGCGGAGGGCACCGGGAGGACGTCGATAAGCGAAAAGCCCCTAATTGACGGTCTTTTCTTCCTTCTCGTCCTCGAGACCCTCTCGGGAGTTGTCGCCGACGCGCTCGTACTCATCCAGCGCAGCCTGCAGGATCTTCTCCGCCTCGGCGCGGTCGCCCCAACCCGAACCGGTGACCTCCTTGTTCGGCTCGAGATCCTTGTAGTGCACGAAGAAGTGCTCGATCTCGTCCTTCACAAAGTCGGAAACGTCCGAGATGTCCTTGTAGTTCTCGTAGCGCACGTCGTCGATGACGCAGAGCAGCTTGTCGTCACCGCCAGCCTCATCGGTCATTTTGAACACGCCGACCGGACGAGCAATCACGGTCACGCCAGGGAACACAGGCTCCGGGCAGATGACGAGGGCGTCGAGCGGATCGCCGTCGTCAGCAAGCGTGTTGTCGATGAAGCCGTAGTCAGCCGGGTAGGCCATCGGGGTGAACAGGTAACGGTCGAGGAAGATGCGACCAGTTTCGTGGTCTACCTCGTACTTGTTGCGGGAACCCTTCGGGATCTCGATGATGACCTCAATAGACATGGTGACTCCTTCTTTTCGGGGATAATCCGCCCGCCATCTTACGTGGACTAGGCTTATCGCCCGATGAAGGTATGGACATGGGTCGCTGGCGCGCTCGCTCTCGCCGCCGTTAGCGGGGTGGCGGTGTTCGGCGTTGTGGCGCAGCAG
Source organism: Corynebacterium sp. Marseille-P4321 (assembly GCF_903645305.1). Classification (GTDB taxonomy): domain Bacteria; phylum Actinomycetota; class Actinomycetes; order Mycobacteriales; family Mycobacteriaceae; genus Corynebacterium. Next base: position 392,017 of record NZ_CAHJXO010000001.1, read on the forward strand.
GAGCTCTCGCGGATCGAACACGACCCGCCATTCGTGCTTGAAAGCGCCGGTTTCCCGCTTGAGCCCGCAGAGCCAATGCCCATCGACGGCTCCGCGCTCCACGCCACCCTCACCCAACTGGCCGAAAACCCCGGGCTCGGCGAGTTCCACGCGCGCGTCTCCGACGCCACCACCGGGGACGTCGTGTTCGACCGCCTGGCGGGGGAGGCCCTCCAGCCGGCGTCGGTGACGAAGGTGCTCACCGCGGCCGCCGCAATCCTTCAGCTCGGCGCCGAGGACACCGTGACGACCGAAGTGGTGCGCGGCGTGAACCCGGACCGCGTGGTGATCAAAGCGGCCGGCGACGTGTGGCTCGACGCGGAAGCCCTCGACGAGCTGGCGGCGCAAGTGGGGCAGGCGCAGGAAGTGTTCATCGACACCTCCGCGTGGGCCGGCATGCCGGAGATGATTAACGGCTGGGATCCCGTGGACATTGACGGCGGCTACGTCGCGCCGCTTCAGCCGGCCATGCTGTCCGGCGGGCGCCTCGACGGCGCCACCAGCGGCGACGTGCCGCGCTCACACACCCCGGCGTTGGATGTGGCGCAGGCACTCGCGGACCGGGTCGGCGCGATTGTGGTGGGGGAGACCGACGCGCCCCCGGAAGCGGAGGTCGTTGCGTCCGTGGAGTCGCCGACGCTGGTGGAGCGACTCGACGTGATGATGAAGCAGTCCGACAACGTCTACGCCGAAGCCATCGGCCGCGAGGTCGCCCTTTCGCGGGGCACCCAGGACGCGCCCGCCGCGACGCTGACGATTCTCGGCGAGCACGGCTTCGACGCCGCCGGGGTGACGCTCGCCGACAACTCCGGCCTGTCCACGTTGAACCGCATTCCGCCGCAGCTTATCGACGCCATCCTTGCCAACGCCGCCGCCGAACCCACCCTGCGACCCCTGCTTTCCACCCTGCCGGTCGCCGCTGGCGAGGGCACGCTGGTGGACCGTTACGAAGACCTGCCCGGCCGCGGCTGGGTGCGCGCGAAGACCGGCACACTCGACGGTACGGCCGCGCTCGCTGGCACCGTGACCAGCGTAAACGGCAACGTGTACACGTTCGCGCTGATCTGCAACGACGCCGACGTGCTCGAGGCGCGCCGCGGCATGGACGAGTTCACCTCCGCCCTGCGGCAGTTCTAGGGCAGGGGTTGTGATGGTTGTGATGGGCACGCCAACGGAACCGTTCTGGCCGCGCCGCTCCCCGCACTTCCTGAAGTGCCGCCGCGCGGTGCGTGCGGTATCCGCGGCACGGGAGGCGCGGGCGGCGCATTCGTGCGCCGCTGGCCCGGTGGTGATTGGTGTCTCCGGCGGCGCGGACTCGTTGGCGCTCGCCGCGGCCGCTGCCGCCGAAGGGGTGGATGCGCGCGCCGTGGTGGTGGACCACCAACTCCAGGAAGGCTCGGCTGCGGTTGCCCAGCGCGCGGCTGACCAGGTCCGCAGTTTTGGTCTCGCGGCGGAGGTCGTCGCGGTGGAGGTGCCCGAAGGCAACGTGGAGGCCGCCGCCCGCGAAGCGCGGTACGCTGCGCTTTTCGCCGCGGCCGACCGGTACCAGGGCGCCGACGTGTGGGTCGCCCACACCGCCGACGACCAGGCGGAGACGTTTCTGCTCGGCGCCCTGCGCGGCAATCCTGCGGGTATGGCCCCGCGCGCCGGGCGACTTGTGCGCCCGCTGCTCGGCGTGCGCCGCGCCGACACCGCCGGGGCCTGCGAGGAGCTCGCCATCGAGCCGTGGCACGACCCGATGAACTCGGATCCTGCGTTTCGGCGGGTGGCTGTGCGCACGCAGATCGTCCCGGCGCTCAGTGAGCTGCTCGGGGGCGACGCTGTGCCGGCCTTGGCTGCGGCCGCAGACCGCATTGCCGCTGATGAGGCGTTCATCGCCGCTCAGGCGCAGCTCGCGCCGACGACTGACTGCGCGGAACTTCTCCGAGACGAGGCGGTGGTGCGGAGCCGTCGATTAGCAAGCTGGCTCCACGACAACAACGTGCCAGTCCAGGGCGACCAGCTCGCCGCGATCGACGCCCTGGTGACGAACTGGCACGGCCAAGGGCCGGTCGACGTGGCCGGCGGCCGGGTGGTCGTGCGCGAGGGAGGGCAGCTTCGGCTGCGGTGAGACCGGCCGCGCCCGCTCCCTCCGCTCCTCCCGCCCGCTGTTTGAACGGCGAATTCGACGTCAACTTACGACTTCCGCGATTGGCCGCGGCCACCCAACCCAGCACCATGAATGCGGTTCTGGGCCGCCCCCCGCCCTGCGGAATCGCGGCTGGCTGCCAACGCCTGCAGAGCCGATACCCCACGACCTCCCGATTGGTTGTCCCACTCAACCGAAAGGTGGCAAGATGGGGCAAGTTACGCGCAGGTGAACAAGACGAAGGAACCCACCCGATGACCGAGCTGCACGACACCAAGGATTTCAACGTTCCGCCGAACCGCTACGGGGAGGACGTGGAGGCTATCCTGATCAGCGAAGATGCGCTGCAGGCACGCATCCAGGAGCTGGCCGATATGGTCTCGGAGAAGTACAAGGACACCGAGGAAGACCTCATTTTGGTGTGCGTGCTCAAGGGCGCGGTGCTGTTCCTCACGGATTTTGCCCGCAAGCTGTCCATTCCGGCGGAGATGGAGTTCATGGCGGTCTCTTCGTACGGGAACTCGACGACCAGCTCGGGCGTGGTGCGCATTCTGAAAGACCTGGATAAGGAGATTGCGGGCCGCGATGTGTTGGTGGTGGAGGACATCATTGATTCGGGTCTGACGCTGTCGTGGCTGTTGAGGAACCTTAAAGGTCGCGGCCCGAAGTCGCTTGAGGTGGTTACGCTGCTGCGTAAGCCGGAGGTGCAGACGGCGAAGATCGATCTGCTGGATATCGGTTTCGACATCCCGAATGAGTTCGTGATCGGTTACGGGTTGGACTACGCCGAGCGGTATCGTGACCTGCCGTACGTGGGCACGTTGCACCCGCGCGTGTATTCGGGCCAGAACTAGCTTTCTAGAGTTCTTTCTAGAGTTCTTTCAAGGGTTTATGAGCAAAAACAATAATGTGTTGCGGTGGGGCTCGATTGCCGCCATCGCATTGATCGTCCTCTATTTGCTTACGCTGATTGGGGACGATTCTCGCGCGTACCAGCACGTGGACACGTCGGTTGCAATGCAGCAGCTTAACGACGGTAACGCGGAAGAAGTGCAGATCGACGATCGGGAGCAACGCGTCCGTATTGATCTGCGCGAGCCGATCACTGTCGACGAGCGCGAGGGCGTGGAATCCATCTCCGCCCAGTACCCGGCCCGCACTTCGCCGGAAATCTTCAAGGCGGTGCGGGACTCGAACGCGGAGAGCTACGAGACGAACGTGACGCAGGATTCGTTCCTGATGTCCATGTTGGGCTTCATGCTGCCGATGGTCCTCATCTTCGGCCTGTTGTTCTTCTTCATGTACCGCATGCAGGCGGGCGGCGGCATGTTCGGCATCGGCGGCTCGAAGGCGAAGCAGCTGACGAAGGACAATCCGACGAACACGTTCGCGGACGTCGCTGGTGCCGACGAGGCGGTGGATGAGCTGCACGAGGTGGTGGACTTCCTCACCGACCCGAGCGCGTATGAGAAACTCGGCGCGAAGATCCCGCGCGGTGTGCTGCTTTACGGCCCGCCGGGCACCGGTAAGACGTTGCTCGCCCGCGCGGTTGCGGGTGAGGCGGGTGTGCCGTTCTACACCATTTCCGGTTCGGACTTCGTGGAGATGTTCGTCGGTGTGGGTGCCTCGCGCGTGCGTGACCTGTTCAAGACGGCCCGCGAGAACGCGCCGTGCATCATCTTCGTCGACGAGATCGACGCGGTGGGTCGCCAGCGCGGCTCCGGCATGGGCGGCGGCCACGACGAGCGTGAGCAGACGCTGAACCAGCTGCTGGTGGAGATGGACGGCTTCGACGGCCGCGAGGGCGTAATCCTTATCGCCGCGACGAACCGCCCGGACATCCTGGACCCGGCGCTGCTGCGCCCCGGCCGCTTCGATCGCCAGATTCCGGTGACGAATCCGGACCTCGCCGGCCGCGCGCAGATTCTGAAGGTGCACGCGAAGAACAAGCCGCTTGCCGACGACGTCTCGCTCGACGCCCTGGCGAAACGCACCGCCGGCATGAGTGGTGCGGACCTGGCGAACGTGCTGAACGAGGCGGCGCTGCTCACCGCGCGTATCGGCGGCAACGTCATCACCGCCGACGCGCTGGAGGAGGCGACCGACCGCGTGATCGGTGGCCCGCGCCGCTCCACGAAGGTGATCTCCGAGCAGGAGAAGAAGGTCACCGCCTACCATGAGGGCGGCCACACCTTGTCGGCTTGGGCACTGAAAGACATCGAGCGCGTGTACAAGGTGACCATCCTCGCCCGCGGGCGTACCGGCGGCTTCGCCATGACGGCGGACGAGGACGACAAGGGCATGTACAACCGCGACGAGCTGTTCGCCCGCATGGTGTTCGCGATGGGCGGCCGCAGCGCGGAGGAACTCGTCTTCGGCGCGCCGACTACGGGTGCGTCCAACGATATCGAGCAGGCGACGAAGATCGCCCGCGCGATGGTCACCGAGTACGGCATGACCTCAGCGCTCGGCCCGGTGAAGTACGGCCAGGAGCAGGGCGATCCGTTCTCCGGCCGCGGCGGGGGCGGCGCGCTGGAGTATTCGCCGGCGGTTGCGGCGAAGATCGACGAGGAGATGCAATGGCTTCTCGACGAAGCGCACAAGGTCGCGTACTCCAACCTTGAGAAGTACCGCGACGAGTTGGACGCGCTTGCCTCCAAGCTGCTGGAGAAGGAAACGCTGCGCCGCCCCGATTTGGAGGCACTGTTCGAAGGCATCGAGCCGGTGCGCCCGGAGCTGCCGGCGCACGACGAGCGCTTCGGCCGCCAGGCGGGCCGGGAGCCGGTGAAGACGCCGGTGGAGATCGCGAAGGAGCGTGGCGAGGAGCCGCCGAAGCGGTTCTCCATCCTGGAGGCGTCGCAGGCGACGCGCGAGCGCCGCCGCAAGGAGCGCGAGGCGCAGCAACAAGGCACCGCGAAGGGCTCGTCGCGCTGGCAGCCACCGAAGGCGAACAAGCACCCGGAGTACGGCGGGCCGAAGCCGCCGCAGGGGTGGAGCTACCCGGGCCAGCAACAGGACCCGAACCCGGGCCAGCAGCAGGGCCCAAGCCAGGAGCAGCAGGACCCGAACCCGGGCCAGCAGGCACACCCCGGCACCCAGAATTACCCGGCGCAGCCGGAGGAGCAGATCGGGTTCCGCCTGCCGGAGCACGAGCGCCCGGACCACGCCGCGCGCGGGCCGGAGCCGGAGACCACCCCGGCTAAGGAACCACCGATGCCGGACCCGGAGGGCGAGACCACGCAACTGCCGAAGCACAGGAAGGTGGAAGACGATGACTGAAGCAGGTAACCACTTCGACCGCGAGCGCGCAGAGGCCGCGGTGCGTGAGCTGCTCATCGCGGTGGGCGAGGACCCGGACCGCGAGGGCCTGGTGGAAACGCCGGCGCGTGTGGCGCGCGCCTACGAGGAGGTCTTTGCGGGCCTGCACACGGACCCGACCGAGGTGCTGGACAAGTCGTTCGCGGAGAACCACCGCGAGCTGGTGTTGGTGCGCGATATCCCGATCTACTCCACGTGCGAACACCACTTGGTGCCGTTCTACGGCAAGGCGCACATCGGCTACATCCCGGGCCCGGACGGGAAGGTCACGGGGCTTTCCAAGTTGGCGCGCCTGGTGGACATGTACGCGCGCCGGCCACAGGTGCAGGAGAGGTTGACGGGTCAGGTGGCGGACGCGATCGTCGAGAAGCTTGATGCTTCTGCCGTGATTGTGGTCATTGAATGCGAGCACCTGTGCATGGCGATGCGCGGCATCCGTAAGCCGGGGGCCACCACCACAACCTCCGCGGTGCGCGGGGGCTTCCAGAACAACGCGGCCTCGCGCGCCGAAGTCTTGAGCCTGATCAGGGGGTAGGCGGGGCATGACCACGGTCGCGGAGCTGACGGTGCCGGGGCGCACGACGGTGATGGGCATCGTCAACGTCACGGTGGATTCGTTTTCGGACGGCGGAAAGTACGTCGACACCGACAACGCGATCGCGCACGCGCGCGAATTGGTGCGCCAGGGCGCGGACATTATCGACGTGGGCGCGGAATCCACCCGCCCCGGCGCCACCCGCGTGCCGGCAGAGCTGGAGGCGCAGCGCGTCCGCCCGGTGATCCGCGCCCTGCACGAGGAGGGCATCCGCACCTCCGTGGACACGATGCGCGCCGCCACCGCGCTCGCCGCGGCGGAGGAAGGCGTGGACCTGATCAACGACGTCTCCGGCGGGCTCGCGGACGAGAACATGTACAACGTCATGGCGGAAACGGGCCTGCCGGTGTGCCTCATGCATTGGCGCGCGGCCGCGTTCGGCGACGCCTCGGGCGCGGCGGACCACGGGGGAGACGTGGTGGCGGATGTGCGGGCGGTGTTGGCGGAGCTCGTCGATAATGCGATGCGCGCGGGCGTGGCGAAAGAGCAGATCACGCTCGACCCGGGCTTAGGCTTCGCGAAGACCGCGGAGGACAACTGGGCGCTTCTCAACGCCCTGCCCGAGTTCGTCGCGGGCGAGTTCCCGGTGCTAGTGGGTGCGAGCCGCAAGCGCTTCCTCATGGCGGTGCGCGAGTCGCGCGGGATGGAGCACACGCCTATCGACGCCGACCCGGCCACCGCCGCCGTCACCGCGCTCGCCGCGCACATGGGGGCGTGGTGCGTGCGCGTCCACGAGGTGGCTGTCTCGCGCGACGCCGTGGACGTGGCGGCGAGGTGGCGCAATGGCTGACCGCATTGAACTCAAAGGGCTTACGTTCCACGCCAACCACGGGGTGCTCGCGCACGAGACCGAGTTTGGCCAGTCCTTTTCGCTGGACATCGTGTGCTGGCTGGAGTTCAACGATAGCGACGACCTAACGCAGACGGTGAACTACGCCGAGCTGGCGCAACTGGCCCTCGACATCGCGGCGGGCACTCCGCGCCAGCTCATCGAGACGGTTGCGGTTGAGGTCGCCGAGACCGCCATGCGCCGCTTCGACGCGCTGCACGCTGTGGAGGTCACGCTGCACAAGCCGCACGCGCCGATCCCGGCGGTGTTCGACGACGTCGCGGTGGTTGCCCGCCGCTCGCGGAAGAGGATGTGATCCGATGCGCGCGGTGCTCTCCACAGGCTCCAACATGGGCGACGCGCGCGCCCACCTGCAGTCGGTGGTGGACGAATTCGCCGACGAGCTCGTCGCGCAAAGCTCGATCTACGCCACCGCGCCGTGGGGTGTGACGGATCAGCCGGACTTTTTGAATCAGGCATTGCTTATCGACGTCGCCGCGTCCCCCAAAGAACTCTTAGCCCGCTGCCAGGACCTGGAGGGCCGCGCCGACCGGGTCCGCGAGCGCCGCTGGGGCCCGCGCACCTTGGACGTGGACATCGTGTGGATCGAAGGCTACGAGTCGGATGATCCGGAGCTCACCGTCCCGCACCCGCGCGCGCATCTGCGGCGCTTCGTGCTGGAGCCCTGGGCGGAGATTGATCCGGGGGCGCGGTTGGGGGGCGCGTCGATAAGCAATGTGCTCGATGAGTTGGAGGACCAGGGGGTGCGCAAGCTGTGAAGCGCACGCCTATCGACGGCCTCATCATCGCCGCCGGATTCTTCGCCGCAGCCGCGGTGATCCTGGTGCGGCGGTTTTACTGGCTGCTGGAATCGCTGAACATGGTGGTGCCGCTGTCGCTGTGGGTGATTGCGGCGGTCGCCGGGTGGATCGCGTGGGTGGTGAAGAAGCGGCGCGACGAAGGCAAGATCGGGCTGGATCGGACGCAGCTCAACCCCATGATGGTGGCGAACTTCATGGTCTTCGGCAAAGCCTGCGCGTGGGCTGGCGCGGTGTGCGGCGGGGCGTACCTCGGCGCGCTGGTGTACGTGGTGCCGAAGCTGGGGGTGCTCGCGGCCGCGGCCGAGGACGTGCCGCCGCTGGCCGTAGGCACCCTTGGCGGGCTGGTGTTGTGCGTGGCCGGGCTGGCGCTGGAGAAGGTGTGCGAGGTGTCGCCACCCGGCGAGGGAGAAGGCGCCAGCTAAAGTGTGGGGCATGAGTGCCGAAAACACCTCCCGAGACCGCGCCAGCCTTTGGGTGATCCTTCCGTTTGTGGTCGCGGTGATCGGCACCGTGGTGATGCTGTTCACCAACTCCGCCAACGCGCTGAAGGTCGCGCTGATCTTCGCGCTGTGGGCGGGCGCCGCCGGGCTGATCGTCAACGCCCGCGTGCGCCGCGAGCGCGAATCCGCCGCCGAGCAGGCCCGCATCGCGGAACAGCGCGCGGCCGAGCAGCTGCAGCGCTACCAGGCAGACCGCGAGGTGCTTGAGGCTATCGACGCACTCCCGGCCGCCCAACCACAGCCCGCCGCCGCACCGAGCGTGGACATGGAAGCGCTGCGCCAACTGCAGCAGGAGATCTCCGCGCTGCGCGAGCAGCTGGAGGAACTCTCCGGCAAGGTCTTCGAGTACGAGCCGGCCGCGGTGCGTGCTTCCGCACGGCGTATCTCGGAGATCGAGGCGGTGCGCGAGCCTGAGCCCGCGCCCGCGCCCGAACCAGAAACTGAGCCCGCCCCGGAGCCGGTGTCTGAGCCTGAGCCCGCGCCGGAGCCTGCGGCCGGCCCCTCCAAGGACGACACAGTGCGGATTGCGAAGGTGCGCCCCTCTGGCGCCCCGAGCTCGGACGCGATTGCGGGCCGACTTGGCTCCCAGCCGTCGCGGCCCGCGCGCAACCCGCTGTCGGACCTGATCAGCGAGCGCACCGCGGAGCAGGAGGCGCAGCCAGAACCGGCACCACAGCCAGAACCGGCGCCGGCTCCCGAGCCGACGCCACAGCCTGAGCCCGCACCCCAGCCTGAGCCAGCGCCAACACCCGAGCCTGAGCCCCGCTCTGGCCGCCGCCGCCGCGACGAGCGCGGCGAAGGTGCTGTGTCCGTGGCGGAGCTGCTCGCCCGCCGCGCCGCAGAGGAGCACTAAATGCCGCCACGCCTCATGGTGGGCGCGGTGTTCGGCACCACGCCGTTTTCGGTGGAGCTCGAGCGCGCCGGGCACACCGTTCGTCCCATCGACGTCGAGGGGGACCCAGGGCTAATCGCCCACGTCGACCTCGTGCTGCTCGACGGCCCACCGGAAGCCATCCCCAAAGCCGCTACCGCGCTCGCCCCGTACGCGCGCCCGCGGCAAATGTTCTTGCACACCGCGCTCGAAGAGGGCCCGCAGCTTCTCGACGACGTGGAGACCGCCCAGGCCATCGTCATGTGCGCCCACAACATTTTCTCTAACGTGTGGGTCACCTCCGCCGCTGACGAGGTCGGTGAGACGGTGGTGGGCCTGCTGCTCGCCGAGGTCGGCGGCACGAGCCTGCGTATCGATGACGCGCACCGCGCCACCATCGCGGCCGCCCAGGAATTGCGCGCGCTGGAATCCACGGTGCGCGACGACGCCCTCGAGCTGATGGCGAAGGTGCTGCCGGATTTCGACGCGGTGGCTGACGCGTTCCTTGCCGCGCCGCCGGCATCCTACCGCGCAGCTGGCCGGGACGACCTTGAGCGACTCGTAAACGCGCTGCCGAAGGCTGGGGTGCGGCGGCTGTTCGTGGATTTGCAGCGCCGCCGTGCGGAGTTGGCGCAAGATACCGATACCTTGTTGTGGGTAATCGAGAAGTACGAGGGAGCTTGAGACATGGCATTCGAACCAGGCCAGGCCACGGTGGTTACCGACGAGGCGCTGTTGGCCACGTACGGTCGCGCGTTCCGCAAGATCGGAAAGAGTGTGGTGGTGGTGCCAGTTGGCTCCGACATCCACGCAGGCCACGTAGAGCTCATCCGCGCCGCGAAGTCGCTGCTCGGCTCGTATGTGGTGGTCACGTTCTCCGGCACGCAGGTGCCGGAGGTGTTCGCGCGCGAGCAGGTTGACCTCGTCTTTCACGGCGAGTTGCGCACGCGGGTGCTTATCGACGCTGGCGTGGACCCTTTGGAGCCCGCGGATGAGGTGCAGCGTGCCGTCGCAAAGCATATTGCCGCCATAAATGCCACGCACGCGACCGATATTGTGCTGGGGGAGAAGGACTTCGAGGTGCTGGTTGCCACGCAGTACGCGGTCTCTGGGCTGCGCATGGAGGTCAAGCTGCACAGCGTGCCCACGGTGCGCACGCCGGATGGGCTGGCGGTCTCGCTGCGCAACGCGCACGTCGCCGACGGCGACCGCGAAGCTGCGCTGGCGCTGTCCGCGGCGCTGACCGCGGGCGCCCACGCGGCCGAGCACGGAGCCGAGACCGTGCTGGAGACGGTGCGTGGGGTGCTCGCCGCCGCGGGGCTTGAACCGGAATACTTAGAGCTTCGCGACCTGGCCATGCGCTCGGCGCCCGCGGAGGGCGACGCCCGGCTACTCGCCGCTGTGCACGTCGGCGGGGTGCGCCTGATTGACAACGTGGGGCTGCCGCTGGGGATCGGCTTCAAGAACATCGAGTAGGGCGAGCGGGTAGACTGCTTAACCATGTCTGCAGCCCCCATCGCCGATCTGCTCGCCGAACGCTTCGGGTTTTCGTTTACCGCCGACCAGGTGCAAGAAACCGGGCGCACTGAAACCTCCACGCTGTACACCGCTGCCGACGATAAAGGCCACGCGGTTGAGGTGGAGGTCTTCGACGCGCCGGTGGACGGCTCGGTGTCGGAGGACGTGAACACGCTGAACCAGCGCTTGGCGCTCGCGGCGCACCCGGGGGCGTTCCAGCCGCGCAGCGTGGGCACCACCGGCGACAACCAGCTGTTCGTGCTGCGCGAGGCGCCCACGGGCACCCCGCTAGCCGAGCTCATCGAGCAAAAGGGGCCCACGTTTACCCCGGACGAGGTGCAGGCGCTGCTGGGCCCCATCGCGGAAGCGGTGGATGATTACGACTTGAAGGGCCTGTCCGGCTTTGTCACCCGCTCGCTGTCGCCGGAGCGCCTCTTGGTGCAGCCGCAGTGGTCCACCACGCCGGTGAAGATGACGCTTGTGGGCCCGAGCCTGGACGCCGCGGCGCAGGTGGGGGAGCTGGATATCGCGGCAGCGAACGTGCAGAAGTTCGCAGCGGTGGTCTCGCTCATGACGGGCCAGCCGCCGCGGGACGGCGTGAAAACGTGTGCGGAGGTGTTGGGGGCGGAGCCCGTCGATAAGCATGTGCCCGAAGCCTCCGCTGTCGCCCCGCGCCCGGAGGACGGCTACCGCAAGCCGCCGGAGCCCTACGCGTACGGCCCGGACGGCCAATACGCGCGCCCCACGGAGGCGAAGAAGCAGCGCAACCCGTGGGTATGGGTGATTGCGCTTCTGGTGGCTCTGCTCGTGGCACTTGGCGCGCTGTGGTACTGGTGGGCGAACCGCGGCGAGGAATGGGCGGGCGCGGAGGCGCAGATCGCCGAGACGTACCCCAACATCGTGTCCAGCCGCGAGGGCCTCGACGGATGGAAGGACCTGAAGTGCGAGTACGGCACGCCGGACGCCGACCAGGAGGGCAAGATCCGCTGCGCCGACGAAAACCTCGGGCTTTCCGTGGTGAAGTACGCCGACGAGTTCGACCGCGACGCCGCGGTGCCGGGGCCCGAGGACGCAACCGTGCTGGGCAGCGGCGAGTGCACCATCAACTCCTATGTGCTGCCGGACGCGCAGCCGCCGGCGTTCGTGATGACGCCGCAGGACAAGCCGGAATACCTGTTCATCATCAACGGCTTCGAGTCTGAGAACCAGCGTCTCGACCTGCCGGTGTGTGAGTAAGCTAAGCTTACTCGGCGTGAGTACGCAGGATCTTTCAGAGCAGCAAACCATCCGCCGCGAGAAGCGGCAAAGGCTTATCGACGAAGGGCGCGACGCCTACCCCGTAGAAGTCGACCGTACCGTGTCGCTCCGCGAGCTGCGCGCGAAGTACGACGGCGCCCTCGAGGCGGGGGATGAGACCCAGGATATTGTCGCGGTTGCCGGGCGCATCATGTTCCAGCGCAACACCGGCAAACTCTGCTTCGCCACCCTGCAGGAAGGCGACGGCACCCAGCTGCAGGTCATGCTCTCGCTCGCCGAGGTGGGCGAGGAAGCGCTGGCGCAGTGGAAGGCCGACACCGACCTGGGCGATATCGTCTCCGTGCGCGGGCGCGTGATCTGCTCGAAGCGCGGCGAGCTCTCCGTCATGGCGCAGTCCTGGCACATGGCGTCGAAGGCGCTCTCCCCGCTGCCTGTGGCGTTCGCGGACATGAACGAAGAGCAGCGTGTGCGCCGCCGCTACACCGACCTGATCATGCGCGAGGATGCACGCAAGAACGCAATGACGCGCATCAAGGTGATCGCGGCGGTGCGCAAGTACCTCACGGGGCTGGATTTCGTGGAGATTGAGACCCCGATGCTGCAGACGCTGCACGGCGGCGCGGCTGCGCGGCCGTTCGTCACCCGCTCCAACGCTCTGGACATCGACCTGTACCTGCGCATCGCCCCGGAGCTGTACCTGAAGCGCGCGGTCGTCGGCGGCATTGAGCGCGTCTTTGAGATCAACCGTAACTTCCGCAACGAGGGCGTGGATTCCTCGCACTCGCCGGAGTTCACCATGCTGGAGACGTACCAGGCGTGGGGCACCTACAAAGACGGCGCCGAGATGATGAAGGGGCTCGTGCAGTTCTGCGCGCGCGAGGTGTTCGGCTCGGAGCAGGTCGAGCTTCCCGACGGTTCCACGTACGACTTCTCCGGCGAGTGGCAGGTGCTGGAGATGTACCCGAGCCTGAACGAGGCGCTGCAGCGCAAGTTCCCCGGCCAGCCTGAGGTCACCGTGGATTCCTCGGTGGAGGAGCTCAAGGGCATCGCCGAGGCGATCGGCCTGAAGGTGCCGGAGAACGCCGGCTGGCTGCACGGCAAGCTGGTGGAGGAGATCTGGGAAGAACTGTGCTCCGACCAGCTTTACGAGCCGACGTTTGTGATCAACTTCCCGGTTGAGACCTCCCCGCTGACCCGCGACCACCGCGAGAAGCCCGGCGTGACCGAGAAGTGGGACCTCTACGTCCGCGGCTTCGAGCTGGCCACCGGCTACTCGGAGCTGGTTGACCCGGTGATCCAGCGCGAGCGCTTCGAGGACCAGGCGCGCTTGGCCAGCGCCGGCGACGACGAGGCGATGGTGCTCGACGAGGACTTCCTCGCCGCCATGGAGCAGGGCATGCCCCCGACAGCCGGCTGCGGCATGGGCGTCGACCGCCTGCTGATGGCACTGACCGGCCTGGGCATCCGCGAGACCGTGCTCTTCCCGATGGTGAAGCCGGAGGCGTAAGTGAAGCGGGGTGTTGTAATCGCCGCGGCCGCACTCGCAACCGCGGCAACGGTAGCCGGTTGCGGCACCGAGGGGGACGAGCTGGCAGAGCAGGCGCAGCCGGTGTTTACGTCGGTGACGTCGGCGTCGGCGGAGGCGGAGGCGTCGGCCACGGAGTCGTCTGCCACGCAGGCGAAGAAACCGGCAACGAAGGCCGAGGAAACCACGTCGGCCAAGGAGTCGTCGACAAGCGCAAGCCCGAGCCCGAGCTCTAGCACCGCACCAAATACCGGCCTGAACACTGGCCGCTACATCGATGCCGCCGGGCGCGGCGAGTGGGTGGAGGAAGTCTCTACGCCGGCGTGCGACGGGCGAAACATCCTGATTCTGGACTCGATCATCGATTACGGCGACCGCAGTGACACCATCAACCGCATCGCGGACCTGGTGATGTTCGCGGACCCGAGTGGCAAGCCGCGTCGCTTCATGGCGCCGGGGCACTGCCCGTCGCTCCGCGCGCAGCTGGACGGCAACGACATCTACCCCGTGTACCTCGACTTCGGCTCCGACGTGGACGGAATGTGCGCCGCGAAGGCCGCCCAGGGCGGCAACGGGCGCGTGCTGAGTAACCGAAGCGAGTACGTAGACCCCTGCTAGTTCGCTACCATCCCGGTATGCGCACAACACTGAAACGCGGCTGCGCGGCCGCCGCAGTACTCGCCGCGTTTGCTGCGGCCGGTTGCACCCCAGAGCGCGGCGAGCGCGAGGAGCTACCTGAGCCCACGCCCGTCGCTGCCGCTGACGGCGACTCGGAATCAGAGGCCGAGACCGAAGAGCCGGAAGATGAGGCAGCCGAAACCGAGGCTCCCGAAGATGAGGCCGAGGAACCCGAAGAGGATGAAGATGAAGACGCACCCGCGCCCCCGGACTGCACGGATGCCGCACTGCAGGCCTCGCCCGGGTTCGAGCGCTTCGCGTTTCACGACGGCTGCCGCGGCAACTTCGCCCGCCCCGGCGTGCCGAACTCCGGCGTGATCGCGCTGGCCTGGTGGAACGGGAAGCACTGGGAGCTTGTCGAACCCGACGGCATCTGGGACGGCATGGGCATGCAGCGCCCCTGCCACAACCGCGAAAAGCTCGAGGACCTGGGTGTGCCCGGCGAGCTGATTAAGCAGGAAGCGATCTGCGGCGAGTACGGCCCGGGGCAGGAGCCACAGAACTAGTGCAGCACTAGCGGCTAGGACTGCTTCCAGGTGGCGTCCTCGCCGTCCACCTGGGCCACGTGCACCAGGAAGCGCTCGGAGCGCATCTCCGGCTCGAAGTCGCCGCAGAACTCGATGGCGGCGGTCTCGCCCTCTTCGAGCGTGTAGCCGCCGGTTTCCGTCATGCGCATCTCAACTGTCTGGCCGTTGGGGAAGATGGCGTAGAGCGGGCCGGGGATCTGGAAACGGTTGGCGTAGCCGTTTCGCGTACCCAGGGTGAAGTCCATGACCGCGCACGCCCGCGCGGAAGCGTCGCCGTCGCGCTGCAGGTCGGTGCTTTTGAGGGTGAGGGTGGAGTTGTCGAAGCGGTCATCGTCGACAAGCAATTGCTCGCCCGGCGCCTTCGCCTTGCCCTGCGCGTCGGCGAAGAGTTTCGCGGTGACGGCGGGGGAGGCGGGTTGGACCTCGAGGAACTCCGGTTTGGAGAAGTCGAAAAGACCGTGGTTGGTGCGGGAGAAGTCGTACTGCGTCTGCATGTTCTGCAGCTGGCGCGCGAGCGGGTAGAGCGTCTCGCAGGGGCCAGCTGCGCGCAGCCATGCTTCGGACATCATGGGGCTTGACGACGTCATGAAGCACGCCATCCCGTTCGAAGCCTGCGGGAAGACCTGATCATCGACCGATTCGAACTTCTCCGGGTCCTTGGTTTCCTTCCAGCCGATCAGCTCCCCGTCGCCGGTGGCGGTGGGATCCGGAAGCTGCGTTTTGGTGGTGCGCAGTTCCACACGCACTTCGTCGCCGTCGGCGGTGGTGACAAAGCCGGAGCAGGCCTGGTCCTCTTTGGTCACGTCGTGGATGCCGGCGGAAGCGTAGAAATCCTCGCCCAGGTCGCAGTCGCGCAGGCGGCCGGCATCCAACTTGGACGCGATCGTTTCGTCGTCCCATCCCAGCGGGCCCGTCGGCGCGGGCCGGAACGCCTTGAACGCCCAGAGTGCGGCCAGCAGCAGCGCCACCACCGCGAGGAGGATGAGGAAACCACGGACGACGCCGGGTAGGCCTTGGCGCTGGGGCTGGGCCGGTTGGGCCGGCTGGGCTGGCTGGGCTGGCTGGGCTGGCGGAGTGGGCTGGGCCGGGGCGGTCATGTTAATCGAAGATGCGGATCGGCTGCTTGATCACCAGCGGCTCGAAGCCGGGCTGGTACACCTTTGCCACCATCGTGTATTCACCGGTGAAGTCCAGGTCCCACGCGAACACTGCGTCGCAGCCGCCGCGGACGCTGTCCTCGCTGGCCAGCGTCATCGGCTGGCCGTGCTCGTCGAGAAGCTCCATGTCGATGCGGCAGGTGTCGTTCGAACCGAGTTCGCGCTTGTCCAAATCAACCGCATTGAGGGTGAGCTCGAGTTCTTTCGCGAAGTTCGAGTCGTAGCCTGCGGCGAGCACATATTGCATGTTGCCGTTCATGTAGCTGGCCGGTGCGATGACCTCGACGCTGGAGAAGCCCTGTTCCGGCAGGTTAGTGTACGTCGCCTTCACGTCGCGGGCGGTGCCGCCGCCGGGCGGCTGGGTGGACAGCAGGTAGGTGCCGTCACCGTTGTCCAACTCATCGTTGAAGGAGCCGCTGCCTTCCTGCTTCGCGCTTGTGGTGGAGCTGGTCTCCGCGCTCGATGTCTCAGAGCTGGTGGCCTCCGAGGTGGTGGTCTCCGCGCTGGTGGTGGCCTCCGAGCTGGTGGTCTCCACCGCGGAGAACGACGGCTCGCTCACCTCCGGCTCTTGTGCTTCGTTGCTGCACGCCGTCGCGGCGAGAGCGGTGGCGGCGATCACGCCAGCCAGGGCAGCGCGGTGGTTGCGCGACATATCAAACTCCGTTTTCTGCATCTTCTCTGCATGCTCGAGGTGAAAAAACTGCCGATAGTATACGCAGCTACACGTCCTCGGTGCCCTCTGCGTCGCCCTCATCTTCGCCAGCCGGGGCGGGTGCCGGTGCGTCGCCAACGACCCAGGTCATCCAACCCTCCTCGTCGGCGATGTAGGCCACGAAGGAATCGGAGGTGATGCCCGGGGTGAAGTTGCTGCAGTATTGCAGGTCGCTGCGGGTGTCGCCCGGGTGCAGGGAGATCCTGCCGTACTCCTCAAGCAGCTCAACGCGCTGACCGCTCGGGAAGATAGCCACGTAGGTGTCCGGGGTCTCGAAGTAGGGCACGTAGCTCTGTGACCGCTCGCCGAGCGTGAAGCTGGTGGTGATGCACACGCGCTTTCCGTCGCCATCTTCCGCGTCTTCAACCGAGCCGCCGTCCACGGCCATCATGGAGCCGTCGTGGTAGACCGAATCCACAGGCATGCCCTCGCCGAGCGGCACAGCGGCGTCGACGGCTTCCTTGAACAGGTCCGCCTGCACCGTCGGGGTGACCGGCTCAACGTCGAGGTAGTTCGGGCGCGAGAAGTCGAACAGCCCGTGGTCTTTGCGGGAGAAGTCGTACTGTTCCTGCAGGTTGTGCAGCTGGCGCGCCATCGGGTAAAGCACCTCGCACGGCGCGGACGCGGACATCCAGGTGCCCTTGAGCATTGGCTGCGAGCTGTACATCTGGCAGCGGTAGCCGGAACCGTCGGAGTTCGGCAGATCGTCAAGCGATTCCGGAATGCCCTCGGTCGGGTCCTTCGTCTGCTTCCAGCCGATAAGCTCCGGGTCGTTCGGGCTGGTGGCCTCGCCCTCCGGGCCGATTTCGGTGTACAGGGTCACGCGGATGTCCTTGCCGTCCGCGGTCTTTGCCACGCCGGTGCAGTAGCCTTCCTCGACGCGCACGTCGGTCACGCCGACAGAGTCGTAGAAATCCTGGCCCAGATCGCAATTCGTGATCTTGCCGCCGTCCAGCTTGGATTCCAGCGTCGCCTCATCCCAGCCCAGCGGTCCGAGCGGGGTGGAGCGCACCTTCTGGAAGATGAACAGCCCGCCGAGCAGGAGCGCGATGACGGCAAGAATCGCTAGCAGGATCTTCACCGGGTTCGGCAGCCCCGCGCTTTCCGACGGCTGCCGCTGCGGCTCAGGCTGCTGAGACGGCTGCGACCACGTCTGTGTCGTGGATTGTGTCGTGGGCTGTGCATTGTATGCGGTGCTGCCTGCGGGTTCCGGCTGTGGGGCGGGCGCGCCCCAGTCGTAGCCGCCGGGATTGTTCGGGGTGGACATAGTGCTGAAAGCTCCTTGGGAAACAACAACGTGGGATACGCGGTGCAGTATGCAAGGTAATGCCCCGGCTGCGTGTGGCAGCCGGGGAACATTCCCCACAGGGGTTAATAAAGCATTCCCACAATGCTTTTGCCATGATATTAACTTGTTTGCATTGTTTTCCCGTTTCTCGGTGCCCTGGGGGAATGCTCCCCGCGTTGCCGTGTGCGGGACCGTTTTAACGTTTACGCTGTGACGGAACGCGACACACGACTGAGAAAGGTGCACCATGGCACACTACGACCTGTATAACTCCATCGGCCTGGACCGCTCGAAGGACCCGGCAACGTTGGCGGCTGAGTTGGATGAGCGCATCAACTCCGGTGTGGCCACCAACCCCGGTGGTATGGAGGAGCTGAAGATCGCCCGAGGCATTCTTGGCGACGCTCAGCGCCGCACCCTCTACGATCAGAAGCTGGCGGACACGAACGCGCCCGACATCAACATTGCCGCGCTGCGCGACCTGGCTAACGCTGACTTCGGTGGAGCACAGGCAGGCGCTCCGGCGGGTGCGCCGGCCGGTGCCGCCGCAGGTGCTGCTTTCCCGGGTGGCGGTCAGGACGGCGCCACCAGCGTGAAGGTCTCCCCGGCAGGCGACGGCGAGAAGGGCCCGAGCGCACTCGACCGCGGCCGCGAGAGCTTCAACAAGGCGAAGGAGAACCTCACGCCGGCGATGGAGAAGACCCGCGCCGAGTACGCGCGTTCCTCCAAGGGCATCATCGCAGCCACCGCGATCGCCACCGCGCTGGTTATGCTGCTTATCTGGGGCCTGTTCGCCGCGTTCGGCGGCGATTCCGGCGAGCGCAAGGCGAAGGCCATTACGAACGAGTTCCTGCAGTTGCGCACAAACGAGGAGACGGAGCGCTGGCTCATCGACAACGCGGCAGGCGAATCACGTGCTGCAATCATCGACGAACTTGAGGTGGGCGACGGCTACACCGGCGTAGACAACTACTTCGGTGCGTCTGAGCCGAAGGCCGGCGAGGTGATGAACTTCAAGGACTTCGCGAAGATTTACAGCCGCTACGATGAGGACGCGTACTACCGTGGTCTCAGCCGGTTGGGTATGGATGAGGCATACTTCGTTCAGGTCAATAACTCCAACGGCAGCGGCGCTGGCGGCATGGTGATCGCATTTATCGAGGGTGGTAAGGCCAAGGTCGGTTACCTCGAGGAAGGCCTTCCGGACATCGATTCCGAGCTGTCCGATATCTACTCGCTCTTCTAACCCCCTGACCGCCCGCAACCCAGAAGGAACACCATGGTTGACTCCCAGCTCGCCAAGATCCTGAACGACAAGTACGCCTTGTCCAACGGGTCCGAGAAGGCCAGCACCGACATTTCCACCCTGTACACCGCCACAAACACGTGGGGCACCTCCACGGTTGAGGTGGAGTACTTCAACGACCCGGTGCCGGAGGCCGCCGCGGAGGAGCTGGCGAATGTCGCTGGCTCCCTGGGCTGGCTGGAGAACAACGCGGTGTTTACGGTCCGCGATTGCGGGCTCACCGAGGACAGCCGCCTGTACGTGCTGCGTGAGGAGCCGCAGGGCACACCGCTTCGCTCGCTTATCGACGGTCGCGCCACCTGGGGCACACCCTTTTCCAACCAGGAAGCCGAGCAGCTCTTGGGCCCTGTCGCCCAGGCTATCGACCACTACAACTCCGCGGGCCGCGCAAACTTCCTGTCGCGTTCCATCGACACTGACCACCTGCTCGTGCAGCAGGGCGGTCCAGTACCGCTGAAGCTGTCGCTGGTTGGCCCCACCGCAGGGGCGGGTCTGGCGTCCGAGAACAAGAACCGCCGCGCCTTCGCCGAGATCCTCGCGGAGATGACCGGCGCAGAGGTGGATGAGGAGGCGCTGGAGAACACCAACAGCGCCACCGACTACCTGCTGTCTGTGGTCCGGCCGCCGGCTCCACAGGCCCCGCCGGCAGCGGCGCCTACCCCGGAGCCGCAGTACTGGGAGCCGCAGCCGGAACCGGCGCCGCAGCCCGAGCCGGAGACGGAATCGATCCTGCCGCCGCCCCCGCCGGAGCCGGAAGTCCCCCGCCCGCAGCAGTACTTCCCGGACACGGACCCGGGCATGGAGCCGGTCGGTGGCACTGCGCAGTACGGCTACGCGGATTACCAGCAGCCCTACCAGGAGCCGCAGAAGAAGCGAAAGGCGTGGCCGTGGGTGCTCGCCGGCGTGCTGCTGCTCGGTGGCGCTGGCGCTGGCGGCTACTGGTGGTACACCCAGAACCCGCAGACTGAGCCGTGGACGGGCGTGAACGCGGAGATCGCGGAGCAGTTCCCGGACATCGTCTCCGACGAAGCGGAGGGCACCGGCTTCCAGGGCCTGACTTGCCACGCCGGCGAAGTTGCGGGCGATGAGAAAGGCAAGGTCCGTTGCGCCGACGCGGATGCTGGCGTGAGCATTGTGAAGTACGAAAACGTCGAGGCGCGCGACAAGGCCATCCCGGGCCTAGAGAAAGCGGAGCACTTCGGCAGTGAGTCCTGTCAGATCCGCAGCGTGAAGATGGAGGGCCAGGACCTGCCCGCCTACTACGTCGCCCCGGAGGGCGAGGAGCTCGGCGTGTACTCCTTCCTGGTCAACGGCAATGACGCGGAGCAGATGCGTCTGCGTCTGCCAATCTGCTAGCGCCTAGCACACCGGCAGGTTAAGCCGGTCGCGCTGCGCGTCCGGGCCCGCCACCAAGATGGCGTAGCGGTCGCGCGGCGCCTCCAGCACCACGGCGTACGCGTTATCGGACGCGCCGGGCAGCTGGCCGGAGCGGATGGTGCAGCGCGCCGAGGTGAACTCCTCCAGGCCGTCCGCGGGCACGGCGGCGGCGCGCTGCCCACCGGAGCCGTAGTCCGCCACCACGAAGGACACGCCCGGGCCGGTGCAGGACACCTTCGCGCGCTGAGCTCCCTCGGGCTCGCCGGCGGTGCAGGTGGTGCCCGCCCACCCGGCGCCGCCCTGGTGCTCGGCCACCAGCTGGGGGAACGCCGCGGCGATGGGTGCTTCCGGCGCTGCCCAAGGTTGTTCGCCGCCGAACACGTACAGCCCACCGGCGGCCGCGAGCGCGGCGACGGTCACGGTGGCCACCACCGGCTTCTTCCAACCGCGGCGGCGTGGCGTGGGGGTGTCGGGTGCCTGGTCGGGTGCCTGGTCGGGTGCCTGGTCGGGTGTTCGGTTGGGTTCGGGGTCGGTGCGCGGAGCCGTCGATAAGCGCGATTGCTCCAATGCCTCAAGAAACGCCCCGGCGGTGGGGAAGCGCTTCGCCGGGTCGTTGTCCAGCGCGCGGGTGAATACCTCGGAGGCGGGCACGCGCTCCAAATAGTCCAGCGGGCGGTCGCCGCGCCACGCCACATCGCTCATCGTGTTGGCCAGCTGCTGGCGCGACACCATCTCCAACGCAACCAGGGCAAACGCGTAGTTGTCTGAGGCTGGCGTGGGCTCCGGGGCGAGCAAATCCTCGCCCGGTTTGAACATCTCCGGCGCCATGTAGCGCGGTGTGCCCACGAAATGCCCCTCCTGGGTCACGCGCGGGTTGTCCGCAACGTGCGAGACCCCGAAATCCGTGAGCATCGCCCCGCGCGGCTGGAGGATGATGTTCGCGGGCTTGATGTCGCGGTGCACGATCGGCTCAGTGAGCGACCCGCCAGCGCGCCCCGGGTCGTCGGGGTTGTGCAGGTAATCCAGCGCCGAGGCGATCGGCGTCAGGATTTTCACCGTCTGGGCCACGGAGTAGCGCTGCGTGGTGCGATCGAGCGCGTCGGCAAGCGTGGGCCCGGGGCAGTACTCCATGGCGAAGTACGGCACGCCGCCCGGCGCGACTTGGCCCTGGTAGACCTGCACGATTGCCGGGTGGCGCAGCTGCGCCATCGTCTGCATTTCCTTGTTGAAGCGGTCGATGGAGCGCTGCTCGCCGATGAGGTTGGTGTTAATCGCCTTGATTGCCACGTCGCGGCCGAGGTGCATGTCGCGGGCTTTCAGCACCACGCCCATGCCGCCGCGGCCCGCCACCTCGCCGAGCTCGTAACCCTGCGAAGTGAGGTGCTCGACCAGCCCGTCCCATTGGTGCGAGGAAAAACCGTGCTCCATCATCGCCCCTACTGCGGCCGGTAGTGCTCAGCGGCGTACTTCGCCAGCTGGATGCGCCACGGCACCTGCGTGGGGCCTTTTTGGAACTCGGGCACGCCGGCGCGCTCCAGGGCGTCGACAATGCGCTGCATGCGCTGGTTCGTTTGTTTCTGCGTCCAGTTGAGTTGGGCAGCAAGCTTATCGACGCTCGGTGTCACCCGATGCGGTTCCGCCGACGGGTCCTGCCACAGCGGATCCGCGAGCGCCCGCAGCAACCGCAGCTGCTCCGCGTTCGGCTCGAAGCCTTCGGCGGTGAACGCGCCGTCCGGGGGAGGGGTGCGGTCCGCAGCCGGCTGGGGCACCGCGTTGAACAGGGCGATCTCGTAGGCCATGTGTTTCGTCTCGAACGTCACGGCCACCTCGCCCGGCGGCAGCGGCAGCGTGGTGTTCGGGCTGAGCCTCAGCGGGGTGAACTGGTTGCGGCCCCGCGCGATGATGCGGGCGGTAAGCGTTTCTCCAGCGTTGTGGATGTACCACGCGCCGTGGTGCTTCCAAATCTGCAGGAACCTGCGGTGCATTGCCGGGTCGTCCTCGCCGATCGGGATGGTGCCGGCGCGGCCGAGCATGACGGAATCGTCCGGGGTGAGGTGGTAGCGGTTGCCCACCAAATCGTCGACAAGCAAATGTCCTATAGGCAGCACGCGATGAATTCTATCGCGGAGCGCTAACATGATTCACCATGCGGTTGAAGCGAGAGACAATGGTGGCGGTATGCGCGGCGCTGGGCCTGGGCGCGGCATTGACGGGCTGCGCCGCCCAGGACGTGGCGGAGCCGCAAGCCCCCGCCTTCACCAGCATTCCCGACGAAACGGCGGGGGCCGAGGCCGAGTCGAAGACGGAGGAAGCCGAGGAAGACGAGGACTCTGACGAGGACTCCGAGGACGGGGAAGAAGGCACCAAGACCAAGGAATCCAAGGGCAAGGATTCCAAGGGCAAGGAGTCGGGCACGAAGGCCAAGGAGACCACCTCGCGCAAGCCTTCCGCCACGCGCGGGCCGGACGTGCCGGTCAACCCTGCCGCCTACGAGCGCGCCGGGATGAGCGTGTTCACCTATGACCTGGGCTCGTACTCCGGCACCTGCGCGATCTCTCCGCACGGCGCGACCTGCCAGGGCCGCACGCCGGCGGACGCACCGACGGTCACCGCGGTGCCGCTGCCGCCGCGCAAGGCCGACGCGATCTACACGGGCGACGACGGCATGCACTTCACCGTCTTCGAGGGCGTGGGCCCCTCGCAAGGCCGCGTGGAGGCAGGCCAGTCCATCACCGTGGAGGAAAACTCCTGCTGGTACCCAACGGACGACACGCTGCGCTGCCGTTCGCGCGGCAACACCTTCACCATCGAGCCGGACGGCACGATT
Organism: Corynebacterium sp. Marseille-P4321; assembly: GCF_903645305.1. Classification (GTDB taxonomy): domain Bacteria; phylum Actinomycetota; class Actinomycetes; order Mycobacteriales; family Mycobacteriaceae; genus Corynebacterium. The sequence goes on from NZ_CAHJXO010000001.1 coordinate 415,290, forward strand.
GTCACCGACGGCCAGCTCGACCCGCCACCGGTGTGGACGCTGCCTGACTACTACTAGGGCGCTTTGCTGCTACCTTTGGCGAGAACTAATGTGAGTACCATGCAACACGACAGTTGTGTGAGACCCGGGACACACGCGTAGATTTCTACGCCCGTCCCGGGTCTTTTTCGTTGCCATGCGAAAGGAGTTCAAAGATGGCAACCACAAAGGCGGACCTGCAGTCGCAGGCCGCGGACATCCTCGAAGGGGTGGGCGGCGCCGACAACATCTCGTCGCTGACGCACTGCGCCACCCGTTTGCGCTTCGAGCTTCACGACGCTTCCTTGGCCGACAAAGACCGCCTCGAGGCGAACCCGAAGGTGATGGGCGCCGTTCCCCAAGGCGGTAGCCACTACCAGGTGATTGTCGGCGGCGACGTGGCCACCGTGTACAACGAGATCAACCGCCTGCCCGAGATGGCAGACCGCGCCGCGGTGTCGAACGACGACCTGAAAAAGCAGCAGCGCGACAAGGCGAAGGGCAAGATGCCCTGGCTGGACACCTTCTTCGAGTACCTCTCCGACTCCTTCCGCCCGATCCTGGGCGTGCTGCTGGGCGCCTCGCTGATCATCGCGTTCGCCGCGGTGCTCGACGCGTTTAACCTGGTGGACTTCCGCGCGGAAGTCAAGACACCGGGCTGGCAGTTCGTGGACGCCATGTGGGGCTCGGTGTTCTTCTTCCTGCCGGTCGCGGTGGCCTACAACGCGGGCAAGAAGCTGGACATCGACCCGTGGGTGCCCGCCGCGGTGATGCTGGCCCTGTTCACCCCGGATTACATGAACCTCACCGATCACCCGGAGGCCCGGGTGGTGGAATTGTTCGGCGCGCCGACGAACGTCATCGACGTCTTCGGCCTACCGATGATTCTGAACCCCTACAACGGCAACGTGTTCGTGCCGCTGATCATGGCTGCCGTGGCGGCGCTGTTGTACAAGGCCCTGCAGAAGATCATCCCGTCTGCGGTGCACATGGTCTTCGTGCCGTTCCTGACGCTTCTGGTGATGATCCCGGTCACCGCGTTTCTCATCGGTCCGTTCGGCTACCTGCTCGGCGCCTGGATCGGCACCGGGCTGGCCTGGATGAACAGCAACGCTCCGTTCATCTTCGCCGTGCTCATCCCGATGCTGTACCCGTTCCTCGTGCCGCTGGGCCTGCACTGGCCGCTCAACGCGCTGATGCTGGTGAACATCAACACCCTCGGCTACGACTTCATCCAGGGCCCGATGGGTGCCTGGAACTTCGCCTGCTTCGGCGCCACCGCAGCGGTGCTGGCAATCTCCATGCGCGATAAAGATCCGCTGATGCGCCAGACTTCCGGCTCCGCGCTTGCCGCGGGCCTGCTCGGCGGTATCTCCGAACCGTCGCTGTACGGCATCCACCTGCGCTACAAGAAGATCTACCCGCGCATGCTGGTGGGCTGCTTCGCCGGCGGCCTCACCATCGCCATCCTGGGCACCCCGTTCGGCGGCGTGAAGACGAACGCGTTCGTGTTCACCTCCATCCCCACCATGTTCGTGTTCGACCCGATGTGGGTCTACATGATCGCCATCGCGGTGGCGTTCTTCACCTCCTTCTTCATCATCCTGGTCACCGACTACCGCACCCCGGAGGAGAAGGCGGAAGCCTTGGCGCGCGCCGCGGCTGCCCGCGAGGCATCCGAGGGCGTCGAGGCTGAAATGGTTGAGGAGGAGGTCGTGGCTGAGGAGGATCCGGCGCGGGAGCCCGTCGCAAAGCAAACTGCTCCTGCTGCCGCTGAACCCGCCGAATCCGCCGCTGAGCCGGTAACCACTGAGGTGCTCGCGCCGGTCGGCGGCGAAGTGATCGCAATGGGCGCGCTAAGCGACGCCGCGTTCGCGTCCGGCGCGCTCGGCCAAGCCGTGGGTGTCGTGCCGGCGAACGCGACGCTGAAGGTGCTCGCACCTGTCGCGGGCAAGGTGATTTCCGTGGCGAAGACGAACCACGCCTACGGCATCAAGACCGACAACGGCGTGGAGCTGCTCGTGCACATCGGCATCGACACCGTGAAGCTCGAAGGTGCAGGCTTTACGCCGCTGGTGGAGAAGAAGCAGCGGGTTGAGGCTGGCGACGCGCTGGCGGAGGTGGATTTCGCCTCCATCGCCGCCGCGGGCGTGGACACCACCGTCATCACCACGGTGGTGAACTCGAAGAAGCTCGCAAGCGTGAACGACGTGGCCGAAGGCACCGTCACCGCAGGCCAGCCCGTGCTCGAGGCCGTGAAGTAAGCCACCCGCCAAGAAAGGATCTGAACATGTCGAACCGCACCGTCCTCCACGGCATCGGAGTCTCCGCTGGTACAGCATCCGGGCCGGTAGCCGTCGTCACGCCTGCAGTGGGTATCGACGAGCACGAACCCGCCTCCGTTGACCCGGAGGCCGACGGCCAGCGCGTGCGCGAAGCACTCGGCGAGGTTGCCGATTCGCTGGGCGCCCGCGCCGCCCACGCGAACTCCAAGTCGTCCAAGGCCGTGCTCGAGGCCACCGCGGCGCTGGCCACCGACAAGGGGCTGATCCGCGGCATTGACAAGGAGCTCAAGAAAGGCACAGGCGTAACGAAGGCGATCCACGACGCCGTCGAGGTGTACGCCGCCAAGCTACGCAAACTCGGCGGCTACATGGCGGAGCGGGTGACCGACCTCTACGACATCCGCGACCGCGCCACCGCGCGTGTGCGCAACCTGCCCGAGCCGGGCGTGCCGGATCTCTCGGAGCCGTCTGTGCTGGTCGCGCACGATCTCGCCCCTGCGGAGACCGCCACGTTGAACCCGGAGCAGGTCCTCGGCATCATCACCGAGGCGGGCGGCGCGACATCGCACACCGCGATCCTCGCCGCGCAGCTTGGAATCCCCGCGGCTGTGCAGGTGAGGGGCATTTCGCAGGCTATTATCGACGCTCCGTTGGTTGCCCTCGACGGCGGCGTCGGCGAAGTCATCGTGGCACCGAGCGAATCGGATGTCTCCGAACTCGCCGAGCGCTCGAAGCGGCGCGCCGCCGCCCTGGCCGGTTCCTCCGGCGAAGGCGCGACCCGCGACGGCACCCGCGTGAAGTTGCTGGCCAACATCGGCACCGCCGACGACGCCGAGAAGGCAGCGAAGTACGACCTGGAAGGCTCCGGGTTGTTCCGCTCCGAGTTCCTTTTCCTTGACCGCGACGCCGCCCCGAGCGTGGAGGAGCAAGCCGAGACCTACACGAAGGTGCTTGAGGCTTTCGACGGCCGCCGCGTCGTCGTGCGCACCCTCGACGCTGGCGCCGACAAGCCGCTGTCGTTCGCGGACCTCGGCGAGGAGGAAAACCCCGCACTCGGCCGCCGCGGGCTGCGTCTCTCCCAGGCGCGCGAGGACCTCCTGGACGCCCAGCTCGAGGCGCTGGCGCAGGCCAACGCAAAGGTAGACGGCGCCGACCTGTGGGTCATGGCGCCTATGGTTGCCACGGTCGAAGAAGCTCACTGGTTCGCCCAACGCGCCCGCTCGTTCGGCCTGCCGAAGGTGGGCGTGATGGTGGAGACCCCCGCAGCCGCAATCCGCTCGAAACAGATCATGGAGGAGGTGGACTTCGCCTCCATCGGCACCAACGACCTGTCGCAGTACACGATGGCCGCCGACCGAATGCAGGGCGAGCTCGCCGACCTGCTCAGCCCCTGGCAGCCGGCGCTGCTGTCGATGATCCGCGAGACCTGCCGCGGCGGCGACGCCACCGGCAAGCCCATCGGCGTGTGTGGTGAAGCTGGTGGCGACCCGCTCATGGCGCTCGTGCTCGTCGGCCTCGGCGTGAAGAGCCTCTCCATGGCCCCGGGTAAGGTTCGCGCCGTGCGCGCCGCGCTGCGGATGCACGACTTCGACACGTGCCGTCAGATGGCGAACTTCGCTGTCGACGCCCGCACCGCCCACGACGCCCGTGAAGCTGTGCTCGCTCTGGCCGACCCGGTGCTGCGGGATTTGCTTTAGGCGTTGCGCGTCGTGCGGTCTCGGGGGTGGGGGTAGCAAGCGCATTGCGGATTAGTTGGCCCGCACCCACTTGTCCGCAATGCGGAGTTCGGTCGGGGCTTGCGGTGCCTCCGCTCCAACTAGTTGGTCGGCACCAACTTGTCCGCAATGCGGGGTCCGGCCGGGTCAGGCGGTGCTTCTGCTCCAAATGGTTGGTCGGCACCCATTTGTCCGCAATGCGGAGTCCGGCGCGGGCGTCGCTGTCTAAGATCGCGCGCAATGAACAGGACGGTACATATTTTTATTCGCGCTAACGATTTGGATTGGAGGGCGTTGTGCAGGGGGAATCGTCGATAAGCTAGTGAAAGTAGACAGGGCTGTATGGCGGAGATTGTTTGGTTGCTGCCGGCTCGGGATAGTTTGTGTTGACACGTACAAGTCCACTCACTCATCGGAATCGAGCTGACAATCATGCAAGACCGCACGCGCGCGATCCTCGCGCCTGTTCTCGCCGTAGCTACCGTCGTTTCGCTCGCGGCATGTGCGACGACGGAAAGCGACTCCGCCGCAAACGACGCAAAGACCGCAAACACCGAAAGCGCCGCAAACGGCGCGGCAGGCGGGGACTACATCACGATCGGCACCACCGACAAGATCACGCGTATCGACCCGGCCGGGGCCTACGACAAGGGATCCTTCGACGTGATGCGCCAGGTGTACGGCTTTCTGGTGGAGCCGGGTGCGGAGGACACCGCGATCACGCCGTCGCTTGCGGAATCCGCCGAGTTCACTGCCCCGGACGAGTACACCGTCAAGCTGAAACCGGACCTCGCGTTCGCGAACGGCAACGAGCTGACCTCGTCGGACGTGAAGTTCACCTTCGACCGCCAGAAGGCTATCGACGACCCGAACGGGCCGGCATCGCTCCTCGTGAACCTGGAATCGGTGGAGGCGCCTGACGATCTGACGGTGGTGTTCAAGCTGAGCGACTCGAATGACCAGACTTTCGCGTCCGTGCTCAGCTCGCCGGCGGCGCCGATCGTGGACGAGGAAGTGTTCCCGGCGGACTCGGTGCTGGATAGCCAGGAAATCGCGGAATCCGGCGCCTTCGCCGGCCCGTATGTGCTGGAAACGTACCGGGAGAACGAGCAGGTGACCTACGCGAAGAACCCCGAGTACAAGGGCGTGCTCGGTCAGGCGCGCAACGAGGGCGTGGACGTGAAGTACTACGCGGACGCGTCGAACCTCAAGCTGGATATCCAGCAGAACAACATCGACGTCGCGCACCGCTCGCTCACCGCAACCGATATCGACGACCTGCGCAAGGACGACAACGTCACGGTCGTGGAGGGGCAGGGCGGCGAGATCCGCTACCTCACCTTCAACCTGAACACTCAGCCCTACGGCGCCACCACGCCCGAGGCCGACGAGGAGAAGGCGAAGGCTGTGCGCCAAGCGGTTGCGGCGTCGATCGACCGCGATGCGCTGGCCAAAGATGTCTACCGTGACACCTACTCCCCGCTGTACTCCCACGTTGCGGACGGGCTGCTCGGTGCCACGGAGCCGCTGAAGGAGCTTTACCTCGCCGACGACGGCAAGCCGGACGCCGGCAAGGCGCGCGACATTCTCGAGGCCGCCGGTGTGACTACGCCGGTGGAGCTGAACGTCCAGTACAACCCCGACCACTACGGGCCGTCTTCGGGCGACGAGTACGCCGCGATCAAGGCGCAGCTGGAGGGAACGGGCCTGTTCACCGTCGACCTGCAGTCCACCGAGTGGGTCCAGTACCAGAAGAACCGCGTCGCCGACGCTTACCCCGTGTACCAGCTCGGTTGGTTCGCGGACTTCCCGGACCCGGACAACTACCTCACGCCGTTGTTCGCCCCAGGCAGCAACTTCTTGAACAACCACTTCGAGAACACCGCAATTACCGACGAGCTGAACAAGTCGTCCCACGAACAAGACGAGGCGGCGCGCGTTGAGGAACTGGCCACGGTGCAGCGCGAACTGGCGGAGGAGTTGCCGACGGTGCCGCTTCTCCAGGGCAAGCAGACCGTGGTGACGGGGACGGATATCGACGGGGTGGTGCTCGACGTTTCGGTGGGCTTCCGCTACGCGCTATTGAGCCGTCGATAAGCATGCTCTGCAGCCCTGTTCGCTACGGGCGAACACCCCGCCCGACCTGCGCAATTGCATCGCTTAACGACGGCCGGGTGGCGAAGGCGGGAAGAGGTGTCGGCGGCCGACGTTATGGTGGTGGACAACAATTTTTGGTTTAGGAAGGGGCAAGCCACATGTTCGAGCGGTTTACGGACAGGGCCCGTCGCGTTATCGTCCTGGCGCAGGAGGAGGCGCGCGAGCTCAACCACAACTACATGGGCACAGAGCACATCCTGCTCGGCCTGATTAAAGAGGGCGAGGGTGTCGCCGCGAAGGCGCTCGAATCCATGGGCATCAACCTGGAGGACGTGCGTCGCGAGGTCATCGACATCATCGGCCATGGCTCCCAGCCGGCCACCGGCCACATCCCGTTCACCCCGCGCGCGAAGAAGGTGCTTGAGCTTTCGCTGCGCGAGGGCCTGCAGATGGGGCACAAGTACATCGGCACCGAGTTCCTGCTGCTCGGCCTCATCCGCGAGGGTGAAGGCGTTGCGGCGCAGGTGCTGATCAAGCTCGGCGCCGACCTGCCGCGCGTGCGCCAGCAGGTGATTCAGCTGCTCTCCGGCTACGAGGGCGGCGAGGGCCAGAACCCGGAGTCCCCGCAGCAGGGCGGCGGCGGTTTCGCTGGCGCTGGTGCTGGCCCGGGTGCGGGCGGCGGCCAGCGTGGCCCGCAGGGCGGCGAGCGTTCCAACTCGCTCGTGCTCGACCAGTTCGGCCGTAACCTCACCGCGGCGGCGAAGGAAGGCAAACTCGACCCGGTTGTCGGCCGCGACAAGGAAATCGAGCGCGTAATGCAGGTGCTGTCGCGTCGTACCAAGAACAACCCGGTGCTCATCGGTGAGCCCGGCGTGGGTAAAACCGCGGTGGTAGAGGGCCTCGCCTTGGACATCGCCAACGGTAAGGTTCCGGAAACGCTGAAAGACAAGCAGGTCTACTCGCTGGACCTCGGCTCGCTGGTGGCCGGCTCGCGCTACCGCGGCGACTTCGAGGAGCGCCTGAAGAAGGTACTCAAGGAGATCAACCAGCGCGGCGACATCATCCTGTTCATCGACGAGATTCACACGCTCGTCGGCGCAGGTGCAGCAGAGGGTGCTATCGACGCGGCTTCGCTGCTCAAGCCGAAGCTGGCCCGCGGCGAGCTGCAGACCATCGGTGCGACGACGCTGGATGAGTACCGCAAGCACATTGAGAAGGACGCCGCTCTGGAGCGTCGTTTCCAGCCGGTGCAGGTGGACGAGCCGAGCGTGGAGGACACCGTGCAGATCCTCAAGGGTCTGCGCGACCGCTACGAAGCGCACCACCGCGTGTCCTACACCGACGACGCGCTCAAGGCCGCCGCTACGCTCTCGGACCGCTACATCAACGACCGTTTCTTGCCGGATAAGGCAGTGGACTTGCTCGATGAGGCCGGTGCCCGCATGCGCATTAAGCGCATGACCGCTCCGGAGGAGCTTCGCGAGGTCGACGACCGCATCGCCGAGGTGCGGAAGGAAAAGGAAGCGGCGATCGACGCCCAGGACTTCGAGAAGGCTGCTGGCCTGCGCGACACCGAGCGCAAGTTGGGCGAGGAGCGCTCCGAGAAGGAAAAGAAGTGGCGCTCCGACGACCTGGAGGACATCGCCGAGGTCGGCGAGGACCAGATTGCCGACGTACTGGCGAACTGGACCGGTATCCCGGTGTTCAAGCTCACCGAGAGCGAGTCTTCTCGCCTGCTCAACATGGAAGACGAGCTGCACAAGCGCATCATTGGCCAGGACGAGGCTGTGAAAGCCGTGTCCCGTTCCATCCGCCGCACCCGCGCTGGCCTGAAGGACCCGAACCGTCCGTCCGGTTCCTTCATCTTCGCCGGTCCGTCCGGTGTGGGTAAGACCGAGCTGTCGAAGGCGCTTGCAGAGTTCCTCTTCGGCGACGACGACTCGCTGATCCAGGTGGACATGGGCGAGTTCCACGACCGGTTCACCGCCTCGCGCCTGTTCGGTGCCCCTCCGGGGTACGTGGGCTACGAGGAGGGTGGCCAGCTCACCGAGAAGGTGCGTCGCAAGCCGTTTAGCGTCGTGCTTTTCGACGAGATCGAGAAGGCGCACAAGGAGATCTACAACACGCTCCTGCAGGTGCTCGAAGAAGGCCACGTCACCGACGGCCAGGGCCGCAACGTTGACTTCAAGAACACCGTGCTTATCTTCACGTCGAACCTGGGTACCGGTGACATCTCCAAGCCGGTCGGCCTGGGCTTCACGGGTGACACCGCGGTTGACTCCGAAGCGCAGTACGAGCGCATGAAGGGCAAGGTTAACGACGAGCTGAAGAAGCACTTCCGCCCCGAGTTTTTGAACCGTATCGACGAGATCGTGGTGTTCAAGCAGCTCACCCAGGGCGAGATCGTCGAGATGGTGGACCTGCTTATCTCCCGCGTGGACAAGAACCTCGCCGCCCAGGACATGGGCATCGAGCTCACCGAAAACGCGAAGAACCTGCTCGCAGTCCGCGGCTTCGACCCGGTGCTGGGTGCGCGCCCGCTGCGCCGCACGATTCAGCGCGAGATCGAAGACATTCTCTCGGAAAAGATCCTCTTCGGCGAGATCGGCGCCGGCGAGATCATCACCGTGGACGTCCAAGGCTGGGACGGCGACGTGGAGACCGCCCGCAAGGACCGCGGCAAGGCTGCCCCGGATGCGGAGTTCACGTTCACCCCGCGCCCGAAGCCGCTCCCGGCCGACACCTTCGATGAGGAGGAAGTCGAGCTGGAGGAGGAGATCCGCGACATCGAGCCGGGCAACCGCGAGGACGAGACTGAGGCGTCCGAGTTCCCGGACGAGCGCGACACCGACCCGGAGCGCCCCGACGAAAACCCGGGTGAGGGCCGTGACGGCCAGGGCAACGAGGGCGAAGGCCCCGAGCCGGTCTAGCGGTTAGCGCCAGTAACGGCTAGAAAAGCGCCAGCGAAGCGTGGATGCTTCGCTGGCGCTTTTTGTTGCGTGCAAGTAGTGAAGCTGCCATGATGAGCAGCACAACACGACTTTTGGGCATAAATAAGAAGTGTAGGCTGCTGCGCATGGGTTACCAGTATCGGAAGCGCAAAAAGATCAGCAAGGACAGCTGGCTGAACTTCTCCGGCTCGGGGGTCTCCGCGTCGAAGAAGATCGGGCCGGTCACCGTGAACTCGCGCGGGCGCGTATCTGTGAAGCTGCCCGGCGGGCTGCACTACCGCGGCAAGTGGAAGTAGCCGCGGGAGTCTTGGACGGCGAGGCCGTCGTCAAGCAGTGAAAATAGTGCGCGGGAAAGTTGGGCTTGGTCGGGCCAGGTGGCGTCGATAAGCGATTGCTCCACCGGCGAATCCGCCTCGCGCAACAGGCGCATGATTTTGCCGCGTACCTGCCTGTCCGTGCCCGCGAACTTTTGCGTGCGGCGCGACTTCAACTCGTCCTCGCTCGGCGCGGGCTTCCCGGCGGCCACCCACTCGCATCGCGTCACGGGGCACTGCCCGCACTTCGGCGCTTTCGCCGTGCATACCAGCGCGCCGAGCTCCATCAGGCCGGCGGAAAACTCCGGGCCGCTTGTTGGGGGCAGTAGCTTATCGACGGCTCCCAGCTCACCTTTCCCCGCCACCCCAACCGGGCGCCCGCGTTCAGCGCGCGCGACGACGCGGCGGACGTTCGTGTCCACCACCGGCACGTTCTTGCCGAACGCGAAACACGCCACGGCGCGGGCCGTGTAATCGCCGATGCCGGGAAGCGCGAGGAGCTCATCGACGTCGCGGGGCACCTCGCCACCGTGTTTGTCCACGATCACCTGCGCGCACTCTTTCAGCCGCAGCGCTCTGCGGGGGTAGCCGAGTGAGCCCCAGGCGCGCAGCACCTTGTCCGTGCCGGCGGCCGCGAACGCTTCCGGGGTGGGCCAACGCCGCATCCACTCCTCCCAGATGGGGGCGACGCGCTCTACCTGCGTCTGGTGGCTCATCACCTCGCTGAGCAGGATGCCCCACGGCGACGTGCCGGGTGCGCGCCACGGCAGCGGGCGGGCGTTGTCGCGGAACCAGGCGATGATTTCGTTCGAGTCGAGCACAATGTTTGCAACAATAGTGCGTATGACTACTCCTTCTGACACCGATCTCCTCTCAGCAACCTCGCCCCGCGACGCTTGGGAGCGCCTGCGGGCCGGCAATGAGCGTTTCGCAGCGGGCGAAGACACTGGCGCCCACCGCGACGCCGAGTACCGCCAGCAGCTCACCTCCGGACAAAACCCCGCCGTATGCATCGTGAGCTGCTCCGATTCGCGTGTTCCGGTGGAGCTGCTTTTCGACGCTGGGTTCGGCGACGTATTCGTCATCCGCACGGCTGGCGGCATCGTCGATTCCGCAGTTTCCGCGTCTGTAGAGTTCGCAGTAGACGGACTGGGTGTAAAGCTCGTGCTCTTCCTGGCGCACGAGTCCTGCGGTGCGGTCGGCGCGGCCACCAAAGCGCTGGATTCGGGCGAAATCCCGGCAGGACTGACCCGCGTGTTCGTGGAAAAGATTGCCCCCTCCGTGGTGGAGGCCAACGCCCGCGGCGAGCAGGTGGAACAGGCGCACGCGCGCAACGGTGCGGAGCACCTCGCCGCCCGCATCCCTTCCGTGGTGAAGGGCTTGCAGGCCGGCACCGTCGGCGTGGTCGGTGGGCGCTACCGCCTCTCCGACAGCCGTGTCGAGACCACGTACGAAAACTTCGGCAACTAAGTTAAAGGCATGTCGAACCAGCGCCCCCTTCCCCCGGAGATCTACATGCGCCGCCGCGTGGCGGCACTCGTCATTCTCTTGGTGGTCGTGGCGCTGCTTGTGTGGGGCTTGACCGCCTGGGCCCGCAGCGGCGGGGGCGACGACGGCGCAGACGGGGTCTCCGAAACCACCGCCGAGGCAACCGCGGAGCAAACCCCTACGTCGAACCCGGCCACCGAGCCGACGGTGCCCGCCCCGGGCGAGGAGACGGAGACCACCGAAACTACGGGCAGCTCCACCGCCACCGTGACAACCCAGGTGACCAAGAGCGAGGATGCGGAGGAGACCGCGGCCGCACCGGCTCGCTCCGGCGTGTGCGAACTGAAAGACTTGGTGGTCACCGCGATTCCGAGCCAGCCGTCCTTCCCCAAGGGCACGCAGCCGATGTTCTACATGGAGGTTCAAAACCCCACCGACACGGACTGCGAGATCGACCTGGACGAAAACCTGCTGCGCTTCGAGGTCTACGACATGGCCTCCAACGAGCGCATCTGGGCAGATACGGACTGCTACGAGCCGGTGGCCACGGGCTCGGAGACGTTCAAGGCGGGCGACAAGCGCGGCTGGGAGGCCCGCTGGTCCGCCACTGCCTCGCAGCCCGGCCAGTGCAGCAACCGCCCGGCGGTGGAGCCCGGCTCCTACTTCCTGCACGCGGTGATCGGGGATAACGCCTCGGACGCGTCGCCGTTCAACATCACCTAGCCGCGTTCCTTCAGCAGCGCGATGGCTTGGCCGAGGGTGGAGGCTTGGTGGACCGTCAGGCCGTCGATAAGCACCTGCTCCCCGGCGGGCACAATGGCCTGCTCGTAGCCTAGGCGCGCGGCTTCCTGCAGGCGGCGGCCGAGGTTGGGTACGCGCCGGAGTTCGCCCGCGAGCCCCACCTCGCCGATCACCACGGTTTTCGCTGGTAGCGGCGTTTCGTGCAGCGACGACCAGGTGGCGAGCGCAACCGCGAGATCCGTCGCAGTCTCCGTAATTCGCACCCCGCCCACCGTGGCCACGTAGGCGTCCTTGTCGTTGGTGCGTTCACCGCAGCGGGCCTGGAGCACGGCCAGCACCATGGGAACCCTATTGAAGTCGAGGCCCGTGACCACGCGCCGCGGGCTCTTGTTCACCGGGTCCACCGTGAGCGCCTGCACCTCGGCGAGGATGGGGCGCACACCGTCCATCGCCACAGTTACCGCGGAGCCGTCCGGGGTGCGCCCACGGTGCGAAAGAAACAGGCCACTTGGGTCCGGCACCTCGCGGATCCCGTCGGCGGTTTGCTCGAAGCAACCCACCTCGTCCGTCGCGCCGAAGCGGTTCTTAATGCCGCGGAGCATTCTTAGCGACGACTGCCGGTCGCCCTCGAAGTTCAACACCACGTCCACCAAATGTTCAAGCACGCGCGGGCCCGCCACGTTGCCGTCCTTGGTCACGTGGCCGACCAGGAGCACCGGCATGTTCGTGGTCTTGGCAAGCGAAGTCAGCGCTGCCGTCACGGCGCGGGACTGGGCCACGCCGCCTGCGACGCCCTCGACACCCGCGGCGTGCATCGTCTGCACCGAGTCCACGATGAGCAACGAAGGTTTCAGCTGCTCAACGTGGCCGAAGACCACATCCAGGTTCGACTCGGCTGCGAGGTACAACGAGTCTTTAAGCGCCCCGGTGCGCTCGGCGCGGGTCCGCACCTGGCCTGCCGATTCTTCCGCCGTGACGTACAGGGCCTTGCGGCCCAGCGAGGCCCAGCGCGACGCCACTTCGAGCAGCAGCGTGGACTTGCCCACGCCCGGCTCACCCGCCATGAGCACCACGGAGCCCGGCACCACGCCGGAGCCGAGAACCCGGTCCAGCTCCCCGATCCCGGACTTCACGGTGTGGGTGGCTGCCGCGTTGATCTTAGTAATCGGGGTGGCGGGCGAGGTAGGAGTAAGCGCGGAAGTTTTCACCGGACCCGAGCTGGAAGCGGCCACCGGGGTCTCCTCCTGCAGGGTGCCCCAGGAGCCGCACTCCGGGCAGCGGCCGAGCCACTTCGGGGAGGAGTAGCCGCATTCGGAGCAGGTGTGGATCACGCGTTGTTTCTTCGCCATGGGTAGAAACCGTATACCACGCTCCGACGCGAACTTTGGGGACGAAAAAACCGCTGGTCAAGCCAGCGGTTTCGTCAATTCAAGCGAGCGCTTAGTGGTCGGCGTTCCCGCCGTCGCCCGTCTCGCGGTTCACCTGACCGGACGGCAGGGTGGGGGCGGACACCGTCGCGGTGACATCCACGGTGCCGGTGTCGAAGGTGAACTTCACCGGCAGGTTGCCGCCGTACGCGAAGCCCTCGTTGTTCAGCGCGGTCTCGGTGTAGACGATGCAGTTGTCGTCGTCCTGCGGCATGCGCTCCAGGCCCTCGGCCGAGTCAGCCACCAGAGCGCAGTTGTACTTGATCGCGCCGGAGTTTTCCAGCTGCACCGTCTGGCCATCGACCGCGACGTTCTGCAGGGTGTGATCCTTCATGGAGGTGTCCTGGTTGGTGGCGGTGAATTTCAGCGCCGCGGTACCGTCCTCCGCCAGGACGACGGTGACGTCCTGCACGGCAACTTCGCCGTTTTCGGTTGCGCCGGAAGCGCCGTCAACTGCGGCGACCTGGTCCGAGGTCTGCGTGATCTGACCGGCCGAGCAGCCGGTGAGAGCCAGGGCGGCACCTGCGGCGAGTGCTACGCCAGCAGCTTTCAGGGACTTCACGAGGGGTCCTCCATCGTTTGATCATCTCGGGGTTATCTCCGCATTACTTTAGCGGTTGTCGGCTCACTTTTCCCACTTTCTACCCCTAATCGGTGGCTGCCCTGTGGGCGTCGATAAGCAAATGCTCTGTTAGGGTTGTGGGGTCAATCTTTCGTTCAAGCGCGCTCGAGACCGTGCTAGAAACCGTGCTCGAGAATGTGCTCAAGGTAGGGCATCAAGCAAGGAGCTGCAATGGAATTCAAGGTCGGGGAGGTCGTGGTGTACCCGCACCACGGCGCGGCTCGTATCGCCGATATCGAGCAGCGGGAGATGAAGGGCGAGAAACTCGATTACCTCGTGCTGCAGATTCTCCACTCCGACTTGGAGGTCCGGGTGCCGGTGAAGAACGCCGAGTTGGTGGGCGTGCGCGACGTGGTGAACGAGGAAGGCCTGCAGAAGGTTTTCTCAGTGCTGCGCGAAACGGACGTGGAGGAAGCCGGCAACTGGTCGCGGCGTTACAAGGCGAACCAGGAGCGGCTAGCCTCGGGCGACATCAACAAGGTTGCCGAGGTGGTGCGCGACCTGTGGCGCCGCGACCAGGGCAAGGGCCTGTCCGCGGGTGAGAAGCGCATGCTAGGCAAGGCGCGCCAGATCCTGGTCGGCGAGCTCGCGTTGGCGGAGCCGGTGGATGAGGCGAAGGTCGATGAGATGGATAAGGAAATCCAGCGCATCATCGACGAGCAGGTCAAGGCCGGAATCGTCGCGGACCCGGGTGTGGTGGACGACGAAGACGACGTCGATCTCGACGAGCTCAGCTTCGACGACGAGGACGACGAAAGCTAATTGGATCGCCGCGTAGTCGCCGTCGTCGCTGCCGCGGGCAAGGGTGCCCGTTTGGGGGCCAACGTGCCCAAGGCCTACGTGCCGCTGCAGGGCCGCACGCTGCTTGAGCACTCGGTCTCCGCGATGGAGAACTCCGAGATGGTCGACGAGATTGTGGTGGTGGTCAGCCCGTCGATGGAGCCGCTGGCGCGCCGCTACCTCGAGCGCCACGATGTGCGGTTTGTCCACGGGGGAGCGGAGCGCGCCGACTCAATTTATGCCGCATTGCAGAGCATTGAGCTTGACGACGCTTGCGTGCTCATCCACGACGCGGCCCGCGCGCTCACACCGCCGGGGATGATCGTCAGGGTCGCACAGCGCGTGCTGGCGGGGGCGCCAGCGGTGGTGCCTGTCGTCCCCGTGGCCGACACCTTGAAGCGCGTTGAGGGGGACGTGGTGCGCGACACCCCGGAGCGTTCCGCGCTGCGGGCGGCGCAAACACCGCAGGGGTTCGACCTGCGGGCGCTGCGGGAGGCTAACGAGGCATATTTCGCGGGAGCGGCGGGATTTGAGGCGACCGACGATGCGTCGCTGATGGAGTGGTTTGGCGCTCCCGTGGTGACGGTCCCGGGCGATCCGCTGGCGTTCAAGATCACCACGCCCATCGACTTGCAGCTCGCGACCGCGCTCACCGATGCGGCCTCCACGACAATTGTTGAATAACTTTTACCTCTGCACTAGCTGACACTTAGACAAAATTCAGTTATTGTTCGATCATGCAATTTCGACGAGTGATCACCGCCACGGCTGTCGCGGTAGCGTTGACGGCTTCTGCGGTTCCCGCAGTGGCCGTCCCCGCCATGCCGCAGGGATACCCGGTCCCCGGCTACGGCACTGCCTGCGCCGCGGACACGCAGCCGAACGGCCCGCAATGGCGCTACGGCGAAATCGGACGCAGGTACCTCTCCGACGGCAGCCTCCAATTCACCAACCGCACCGACCAGGTCGTCCCGTACTCCGCGACGGTGGAGACCGGCACCAACCACGCCATCAAGGCGAACTCGAAGGCCACCCTCCCGAGCGGCTGGGACACCACAGCCAAGACGGATATCGGGCTGAAGGAGACGAACGGCTGGATTGAGGGCGAAACCTTCGGACCCATCAAGCTCGGCCCGGGCGAGTCCTTCCGCGTCGACTACGGCGTACTGGAGAAAGACTTCATCTCCATGTTCATGACGTGCGACAACGGGGTGCTGCGCAATGCCCCCGGCGCGAATGTCATCCGCGGCACCGGGCCGGCGGAGCGCTACGCGTTCGCCTACATCATCAAAGCGGACGGCACCGTCTCGGACGTGGCGCTTGAGATCCCGTCGCGCAGCCCGGGGGCGAATTCGCGCCCGGTAGGCGACACCTACACCGCGGTCTCAGGGCCCAGCCTGGAGGAAATCGCCAGCCCGCAGGATACGATCGTCGAGCCGGACGCGCTGTTCCAGCGCGATCCCCAGTGGCCCACCTTGGGCCAAAAGGCGCGGCGGGGGGATAAGTCCTACTACCCGTACGACATCACCGCTGTAGCACCGACCTACCGCAAACCGGGGTACTCGGTGGACTTTCTCAACTGGACAAAGGGCGAATACACATACACCCCGGTCACCGACTACGTCGTCGGCGCCGAATACAACGGGTATCTGAACTGGATGGGCAACAACAACAGGTTGCCCTCGGGGTGGCTTGAATCGGTGGGCGCGGTTTTGCGCGCCTACATGCCCGTGGGCACCGAGCTGAAGCCGGTCCGGCTCGCCCCCGGGGAGCGCGTGCGCGTGGAGTACGGCACCACCATGACCCGAATCAACTACCGCGAGCTTTCGGCGGGCCGCGACGGAACGTACAGCCGCGTGACGCAGCACCCGCAGGCCAGCGCGCCGAGCGGCTTTTGGGCCGAGGCTGTGATCACCGCCCCTGATGGCACAAAGCGCACCGAGGACGTCACACCAGACGCGTTCCGCACCCTGCCCGTCGCCACTCAGAGCACCCTCTAACCAGTTTCTTTCACGATGTAAGGACACCACCATGAAACGCACACTTTCCACCATCCTCGCAACGTCCCTCGCCCTCGCGGCGCTCGCGCCGACGGCGGAGGCCGCGCAGAAGCGCACCGTCGCGCCGACGAACCCGACCACCATTGGCGCCACCTGCTCGAACCCGGGCGAGCGCGGTCAGACCGTGCGAATCGTGCGCAGCTACTTCGACGGCTCCGCGGGCACGTGGACGGTGTCGAACTACAACGACGAACCTCTGCCCATCACCCGCACGATCACCGAAACCAAGACGAAGACGTGGAACGTCACCGCGGGCTTGAGCTTCGATGTGGCGAAACTGATCCAATTCACGTTCTCCACCAGCTACACCGATTCCCAGTCCTACTCTGTGGGCGAGCAGATCGGCCCGTACAACGTCGCGCCGGGCAAAACCGCAGTGCTCCAGGCTGGGTGGATCGTGTCCGACTTCGAGGGCCAAGAGACTGTCTGCGCGGCCGACCGCACCTGGCGGCCGAGCGGCGCCACGTTCACCGCAACCATGCCGAAGGAGCGTCACGTGCGTGTGAGCACCCGCGACAACATCGACTGGGGCGCGTAAATGCGCATCCGGAAAAACGCCAACGCAGTTCTCGCCGCAGCCTTCAGCGCGGCGCTCGTCGTGGGAGGCGCGAATGCGCCCGAGGCCGCCGCGGCAACGCAGCCGGCGGGCTACGAGTTCGAGCTTCCGCAGCGCTGGAACGAGGATCTCGCTCCCGGCAGCCGCTGCGCAACGCCGGGGCTGAAAGACACCTACGTTTCGGCGCGCCGGCGCTGGTTCAAGCAGACGGACGCGGCCAGCGTCTCAAACTTCACCGAGGAGACGATTCCGGTGACCCACACGGTGAAGGAGAAACGGGTGCAGACCCTCGAGGTTTCCGGCACGTTCACACCCAAGGGCGACTTGGTGAAGAATGTGTCGCGCTCCTACGGTTGGAATTACGTCCGCGAGATCAGCTGGGCGTTCAACCAGAAGGTCGGGCCCTACCTGCTCGACCCGCAGACGCAGGGGCGTCTGGTGTGGGGGTTCGTGATGTTGGACGGCGATGCCCAGGACGTGCTCTGCGGCAGGGACCAGCGTTGGGCCGCCACCGGGAGACCGTACACCTTCAGCGTGCCGGAGGCCCGCTACTCGGAGCTGGTGGTGGAAGCACACGACATCATCGACTGGGGAGTGTAGCGGCTAGGGTTGGCCACATGAGTGAGCTGCGAGTAGGCACTGCGTTCGACGCGCACCAGATCGAGGCGGGGAAGGAGTGCTGGATCGCCGGCATCCTGCACGAGGGCCAAGACGGGTGCGAGGGCCATTCCGACGGGGACGTGGTCAGCCACGCGGTGGTGGACGCGGTGCTCTCCGCCGCGGGCTTGGGTGACCTCGGGTCGTTCGTGGGGGTGGACCGTCCGGAGTACGGCGGGGTGAAAGGCGTGGAGCTGCTCCGCGAACTGCGCGAGCTGGTTGCGCGCCACGGCCACCGGGTGGTGAACGTGTCGGCGCAACTCGTGGGCCAAACCCCGAAGATGTCGCCCGTGCGCGAGGAGGCGGAGCGAGTGCTCAGCGAGGCGCTCGGAGCGCCGGTGAGCGTGTCGGCCACCACCACCGACCACATGGGTTTCACCGGCGAAGGCAAAGGTAGGGCGGCGATTGCGACGGCGCTCGTGGAAGTGTCGGGCGGGTCCGTAGACTAATCACCGTGACTCAACGCATCTTTGACACCAAGACCCGCACGTTGCGCGACTTCGAGCCGTTGCGCGAAGGGAGCGTGTCCATTTATTTGTGTGGCGCGACCCCGCAGGCGAAGCCGCACATCGGCCACCTGCGCTCGGGCGTGGCCTTCGACATCGTGCGCCGCTGGTTTGCGGCCAAGGGCTTCGACGTCGCGTTCGTGCGCAACGTCACTGACATCGACGACAAGATCCTCACAAAGGCCGCGGAGCATGGCCGCCCCTGGTGGGAGTGGGTGTCCACGTACGAGCGTGAGTTCACCCGCGCCTACGACACGCTCGGCGTGCTCCCGCCGTCGGTGGAGCCGCGCGCCACGGGGCACGTGACCCAGATGGTGGACTACATGCAACGGCTCATCGACGCGGGCTTCGCCTACGCCGCGGACGGCTCGGTGTACTTCGACGTGGATGCGTGGGTGCGCGCAGGCGGCGACTACGGTTCGATCTCAGGCAACCGGGTCGAGGATATGGAGCAGGGCGAGACGGATAACCGCGGCAAGCGCGGCGCGCGTGACTTTGCGTTGTGGAAGGCCGCGAAGCCGGGCGAGCCGTCCTGGCCCACCCCGTGGGGCGACGGTCGCCCGGGTTGGCACCTCGAGTGCTCCGCGATGTCCACCTGGTACCTGGGCGAGAGCTTCGACATCCACGGCGGCGGGCTGGATCTGCAGTTTCCGCACCACGAGAACGAGCAGGCGCAGTCGCACGCCGCCGGCGACGGTTTCGCGCAGTACTGGATGCACAACCACTGGGTGACCATGGCGGGTGAGAAAATGTCCAAGTCGCTGGGCAACGTGCTCTCCATCGACAACATGCTCGAAGAAGTGCGCCCGGTGGAGCTGCGTTACTACCTAGGCTCGGCGCATTACCGCAGCGTGCTGGAGTACTCGCCGGAGGCGCTCAGGGAGGCCGCGGCGGGCTATCGCCGCATTGAGGATTTCGTGCGCAAGGCAGGCACGCCGAAGCCCACTACGTGGACGGAGGGGTTCCAGCAGGCGCTTGACGACGATTTCGCGGTGCCCAAAGCCCTGGCAGAAATCCACAACGCTGTGCGCGAGGGCAACAAGCACCCCGAGCGCGCCGCCGAGATTGCTGGCCAGGTGCGCGCCATGGCGGCCGTGCTGGGCGTGGACCCCGGGGAGTGGGGCAGCGCCGCCGAGTCCCAGACGGGCACGAACGCCGCGCTCGCGGTGCTGGTTGAAGCGGAACTCGAACGCCGCACGACCGCACGCGCGGAGAAGGATTGGGCGACCGCGGACGAGGTGCGCGACCGGCTTGCCGCAGCCGGTATCGAGGTGACGGATACGGCCGACGGGCCGACCTGGGAGATCAAGGAGTAAAACGACATGGCGAAGCCGTACCAGCGCCGCGACGTGCAGAAGAAGAACAAGAAGGGCCCGACGAAGGGCTCCGGCGGGCAGCGCCGCCGCGGCCTGAAGGGCAAGGGCGCGACCCCGAAGGCTGAAGACCGCGTCTACCACTCGGCGCACAAGCGCAAGGTGGAACAGAAGCGCCGCGACCAGGGCCGCCACGACCGCGAGGTGGCGGATCTGGTGGTGGGCCGCAACCCGGTGGTGGAGTGTCTCAAGGCGAAGGTGCCGTCCGAGGCGTTGTTCGTCGCCCAGGGCACCGGCCACGACGACAGGTTGAGCGAGGCGGTGGCGATTGCGAATGCGCGCAACCTGCCGGTGCAGGAAGTGCCGCGCCAGCAACTCGACGCGATGACCGGCAACGGCATGCACCAGGGCGTGGGACTGAAGATCCAGCCGTTCAAGTACGCGGACTTCCAAGACCTGCTTGAGGCCACGGCAGAAGCGGACGCGCCGGGCATGTTCGTGGTGCTGGACAACATCACGGACCCGCGCAATCTAGGCGCGGTGATCCGTTCCACGGCGGCCTTCGGCGGCAACGGCGTGATCATCCCGGAGCGCCGCTCTGCGCAAGTCACAGGCGTGGCGTGGCGCACCTCGGCCGGCACGGCCGCGCGCCTGCCGGTGGCGCGGGTGACGAATGTGACGCGCACGGTGGAACAGTTCAAGGACAACGGCTACACCGTGGTCGGCCTGGACGCGGGCGGCGAGCACACCCTGGACACGTTCGACCAGGCCACCGAGCCGGTGGTCATCGTGGTGGGAAGCGAAGGCAAGGGCATTTCACGCCTGGTGCGCGAGCACTGCGACGTGATCATGAGCGTGCCGATGACGGACTGGGTGGAGTCCCTCAACGCCTCTGTGGCGGCCGGTGTGGTGCTCAGCGAGTTCGCCCGCCAGCGCCGCGTTACAGGCTAAAGAAGCCGCCGACGATCTCCGCGCCGGTGACCAACTCCGTGCCGGGGCCGATGCGGGGATCTAGATCGGTGCGCCCGGGAACCATGTGGCCGAAGTCTGCGATGCTCCAAAGTTCCACCGGGGCCTCACCCGACCAAGCGTCCACCCGGTAGCCGCGGTGCTCCTGGGCGGAATGCCCGGTGCAGCCATTGAGCTGCGCGAGGTACTCGGCGGAGCCCAGCGCGGAACGTGTCTCGCCGCGGTTGTTGTTATTGATGCCCGCCATGCCACCCTTATACGGCACCAAAGGATCGGCGGTGCCCTGCACGCTCACCACCGGGGTGGGCACAAACTCCGAGGTATCCACCGCCGTGTTGTCCTCGGTAGGCATGGACGCGCCGAAGAGGGCGGCGCCGGTGAGCACCCCGGGGGCGTCGAAAAGCATGCGAAGCACCATCTGTCCGCCGTTGGAGAATCCGATGCCGATGACCCGCTCCGCGGCGTAGTGCTCCACCAGCTTGCGTAGGAAGCCGACGTCGTCGATGCCAAGGCGCCGCGTCTCCTCGGCGAGCCCGGTGCGCAGGTCGTTGAAGTGCCTGCTCACCCCGTCCGGGTAGACCACAGTAGGCCCGAGCTCCTCGAACTGGCGGGAGGTGAAGTTGCGCATCACGCTTCCCGATTGCAGTGAGCCGTGCAGCACCATCAGCAGCGTGTCGCGCTTACCCGGCACCTCGAGCCAGGTGCGCGTGCGTGCATCGTGTGTCAGTTCGCGGCGTTCCATCGCTCCCTTTCTCCCGCGAGTTCTTGCAGGAAATCGGCCATTTCGTCCACGCCGCCGACGCGCACATTGCTTATCGACGGCTTGCCGCCCACCTTCCCCCCAAGATCAGCCGGCCCCAGCACCGCCATGGCGGTTTCGTCCGTGTCGTCGTCGCCGGCGAACACCGTGGCGGCGAAGGCGTGCTTGTGGCGAGCCAGCCAGGAGCCCTTCGTGATGTCCACGGCGGAAAATTCCACCACGTTATGTCCGGGGGTGACGGGGCGGGTGGTGTTGATAGCCAGGGCTTTTGCAAGCATGCGCTGCGCGGCGGGGCGGTCGGCCACCGGCGCGACGTGCAGCACGCGTTGGTAGGGCTTGACCTCCACGTACGCGCCGTCCCGGACGATGGCCTCAAGCTGGCGGCCGATGTCGTCGAGGTACGCCTCGTCCTCCGCGGTGAGCGCCGGGCCAGGCTCCGCGCCGTGGGAGCCGACGAGCGTGGCGGGCAACCCGTGGGGCAGCACGCGACGCAATCCGTCGAGGTGCCGGCCGGTGAGGATGGCTACCTCGGTGCCCGGCACGCCCGCCAGGCGGCGCAGCGCGTCGTCCGCCGCCGGGTGCATGGCCACGGCGTAAGGGTCCGGGTTGAGCTCTGCGAGCGTGCCGTCGAAATCCAGGCACACCAGAAGCGTTTCAGCGCGGGCTTGGTCGATCACAACAACATCAGCCTTAACGATGGTGGCTCGATGGCCTCCACGACGGCGGTGAGCACCACTTCGTAGTCCGACAGCTGGTGCACGTCGAAACGGGCTCCTGGGGAAAGCAGCCCCGCGAGCTGATCGTGGGTGCGGCGCGCCCCGCCGACGCAACCGCCCGCGTCCGGCATATCCACGTCCGTCACCGTCAGTACGCCCTTATCGATGGCGTACGTCCCGCTCATCTCGGCGCACCCAGTGGTGCCGCGGAACGACGAACCGTCGACGGCCACGTTCACCGCGCCCGCGGCGTCCACGGGCAGCGCGCCGGGGGTGTCCGGGTCGGTGTACACGGCGACCACCTGCCACGTCTCCTCGCGCGCGCAGGCGGAAAGCACGAGCGCTGCTGCTATAACGGGTAAAGCGAACCGTTTCACGGTGTTTCTCACAGGGCCCCCATAAACGCCTCGGCCCAGGCAGCAACGTCGTGGGTGAGCACCCAGTCGTGCATCGCCCGCATACGCGCAGGCTCCGGGTCCATCGCCTGCATGATCGCGTGCTTTATCGACGCCACGTCAAACGGGTTGCACAGGTACGCCTGGTCGAGCTCCACCGCGGCGCCCGCGAACTCAGAGAGCACCAACGCGCCGGAGCCGTCCGGGTGCGCCGCCACGTACTCTTTCGCCACCAGGTTCATGCCGTCCTTGAACGGTGTGACCAACATGAGATCCGCAGCGGCGTAGTAGGTGGCCAGCTCCCCGCGCGGCACGCCACGGTGCACGTAATGCACCACCGGGCGGCCCACCTCTCCGAAGCGCCCGTTGATGCGCCCGACGGCCTCCTCCACATCCCTGCGGGTCTGGCGGTAGTGGCTCAGGCGTTCGCGGGAGGGGGTTGCGAGTTGGACCACGGCGACGTCGTTAAGCGAATGCTCCTCAAGCAGCTCCTCTACCGCAAGCAGGCGCTGCAAGATGCCCTTGGTGTAATCCATGCGGTCGACGCCCAACATGATGCGGGAAGGGTTGCCGAGGCGCGCACGCAGTTCGCTTATCGACGCCTCCGGTGCCACCCCCACCGCCTCAGGATCTATCGAGATGGGGAACGTGCCCGTGCGGATGTCGCGACCCAGCAGGCGGAAATTCACCTCATCCGCCTCCCGCTGGAAGCCGATGAGGTCGCAGCCGGAAAGGCCATCCAGGATCTCCTCGCGCCACGGCAACTGCTTAAACAACGCCGGGGCGGGGAAGGGGATGTGCAAAAAGAAGCCGATCTTCACGTCCGGCCGCAGGCGCTTCAGGATTCCGGGGACGAGCTGGAGCTGGTAATCCTGCACCCACACCGTTGCTCCCTGGGCCGCGGTGTCGGCGGCGGCGCGTGCGAAGCGCTCGTTGACCGCCACGTAGCGCTCCCACCACTGCTGGTGATACTCCGGGGTGACAATCAGGTCGTGGTAGAGCGGCCACAGCGTGGAGTTCGAAAACCCCTCGTAGAACCCTTCAAAATCCTCCCCGTCGAGGGGGACCGGCACGAGCGAAATGCCGTCGAACTCGAACGGATCGAGCGCGGAATCAGTCTCTACGGGGTCTGCAGTGTCGCCAATCCAGCCCACCCAGGACCCGCCGCGGCGCTTCAGTACCGGCGCCAGCGCAGCAACCAAGCCACCGGGAGAGACCTGGAAGGCGTCGCCCACCTTGTCTACGGGCAGGCGGTTCGCCACAACGACGAACTCGTTGTCGCCCATTTAGGCCTTCTTTGCGGCCTTCTTCGTCGACTTCTTAGTGGCCTTCTTCGTAGCTTTCTTGGTGGCCTTCTTTGCGGCCTTCTTCGTCGCCTTCTTCTTGGTGGCCTTCTTCTTCGCGACCTTCTTTGCTGCCTTCTTGGTCGCCTTCTTCGGCGCCTCTTCCTCCTGCTTTTCCAGGTCTTCCACGTAGCGCTTGTACGCAAAGCCCTTCGGAGCCACGCCCAGCATGGACATCAGCGTCACACCGTCGAGGAAATCCTCCGCGTACGTGGCCACAATCCGACGAGCGCCCGACGCGGTCTGCTCCTCCACGGCATGCGTGGCCTCGGCGGAGGGGCGGGAATCGGTGATCTTCGGTGGCACTTGAAGGATCCTCCTGGAAACAAAAGAAACGGGTCAACCTACAGGCAGCCGATTCTACACGCTACCGGCGCAGGCGCACCTTCCGGATCTGCTCGAAGGTAGCCCGGCCCGCACGGCGGAACGCCCGGTACGGCGCGTAGAGCTGCGGCGCGCGAATCTTGCGTGCGATCCACTCACCAAACACCACACCGCCCGCGAGCGCCATGCAGGTGCCGATGGCGGTAAACAGGTTCATCATGCCCAGCAGGATCTGCTCGTTCATGATCGCGTACATGCCACGGTAAATCCACGAACCGGGCAGAAACGGCGTCACGCCCGCCACCGCTGTGATCACCGGGTTGATTAAAAAACGGCGGGAGATCAAACCACCAACAAGGCCCACCACGATCGCGCACACCGTGGTAGCCAGCAATCGACCCGCGCCGAGGGGCTGGATGATCACGTAGAACATCACCGAACCGAAAGCCCCGGTGATAAACGACAGCACCACCGCCTGGCGCTCCGCGAAACACGTCACCGCAAACGACGCCGCCGCCATCGCGCCGCCGAGCACCGTGAGGAAGATGCTGCTGTACGCCGAAGAGCCGGGCAGCATCTCAACCGGGGGAAGAGGCATACCAACCAGCTCAGAGACCGCCACACCGGTTGCCACACCCGCGACAATGCCGCCGGTGTTCAGCATCGCCGAGAAGAATCTCGCGGCGGCGTTGATGGAGGAGCCGGTGACGCCGTCGAGAAGCGATTGCACCAACGTCAAACCTGCAAGCAGCACGATGATGCCTGTAGCGATGAGCTGACTCGGCACGATCGTATGGCCGATGGACGCCGAGAAATCGTAGAAAATCGCCGCTGGCACTGTGGCGAGGAACCCGCCGATGACGTTGTGGAAAAACGCCGGCAGCCCGCCGCGGGAGAGGAGCTTGTTGAAGCCCATGATGAGAAACGCCGTGATGCCGCCGACGATCATCATCAACCAGTCGCCGCCCAAAAGCATCGCCACGAACATGCCCATCACGGCCCAACCCAGCAGGTTGCGGGTGTTGCGGTGCGGAATCGGCATCGTGTCGATGTCGTTGAGGATCTTCTCGGCCATCTCCGGCGGCGTCGCGCCAGAGCGGATCGACCTGATGAGGCGGTCGACCTCCTGCAACTTCGCGTAGTTCTCGCTGATCATGGTGACAACACGGAACACGTTCACCGGGGGGCGCTTATCCACCCCGATAATCGTGTTCAGCGTAATGGTGTTCACCACGATGTTGATGTGCACATAGTGCAGGCCGTACGACGAACACACCGAGTGCATGTACTTGATCGCATCCGATGAGGTGGTCGCGTTGGCGATGAGGATCTCGCCGATGCGGGCCGCGAGGTTCATCACCGCGGCGACCTCGGCCGGGTCAGTCAGGTTCACCGGGGCGAGGACCGACGGCGGCGGGGACGTGCGTGCGTCGTCGATCGTCGCGACGCGCTGGCGGGAACCGCTGATCTTCTCCCACAAAGTGTTCATCCCGTTTGGCACACCGACAGAGTATCGGTTGAGCTCTTTTCGCGCACCGATAGGCGGTGTGTAAACTTTGGCCCATTGCTGGAGTGGCGCAATCGGTAGCGCAACGGTCTTGTAAACCGTAGGTTGCGAGTTCAAGTCTCGTCTCCAGCTCCAATTCTTTTCGGGTGTTGCTTGCACGGGGTGTAGTAGATCTCAGCGCCTCAATCTGAGAGATTGTGCGTCATCGCCCAAGGTGGAATGTGCACATAAAACTCTGGGGTCTACATCTGTTTGTGGGGGCAGGGGACAAGGGGCAGGGGGCAGGGGACAGGGCACTGCGCATAGGCGAATCCCTCGCAAGTCGAATGGTGCCTGGAAGCCAACGCACAGGAAACGCCCAGCGGGATGTTGTTTAATCACCTATGGAAACAACCGGCGTGAAACGCGTGCCCGGAAAGGTGCGCTCCCGCTGGAAAAACGCGCAGCTCAACCGCTGCGAAATGATGAAAGTGTGAACGGAGCAAACAATGGCTGACCAGAATGTGAAGGTGCTTGTCGTTGACGACGAGCCGAATATCGTCGAACTGCTCACTGTGTCGCTGAAGTTTCAGGGTTTCGAGGTCGAAAGCGCGAACTCGGGGGCGGAGGCTATCGAGCTGGCGCGCTCCTTCAAGCCGGACGCCTACATCCTGGACGTGATGATGCCGGAGATGGACGGGTTTGAGCTGCTGGGCAACCTGCGCTCTGAGGGTTTGGATGGCCCGGTCCTGTTCCTCACCGCGAAGGATGCCGTGGAGGACCGCATTCATGGCCTGACTATCGGCGCGGACGATTATGTGACGAAGCCGTTTTCGCTGGAAGAGGTGATCACCCGCCTGCGCGTGATCCTGCGTCGCGGAAATGTCACGGAGGAAGCGGGCGAAGACACCACGTTGCGTTACGCCGACCTCACGCTTAACGACGAGACGCACGAGGTGACCAAGGCGGGGGAGATCGTGGAGCTTTCCCCCACAGAGTTCAACCTGCTGCGCTACCTGATGCTCAACGCCGAGGTAGTGGTGCCCAAGGCAAAGATCCTGGACAACGTGTGGCACTACGACTTCGGCGGCGACGGCAACGTGGTGGAGTCCTACATCTCCTACCTGCGCCGCAAGGTGGACACTGGCGACGTTCCGCTCATCCACACTGTCCGCGGTGTCGGCTACGTGCTGCGCACCCCGCGCCAGTAAACCCCGCAGGCGCTACACGTGATGCGGTTTCTTCCCGCCGGATCGTCGAGAAAGCCCCTCAAGCGGCAGCTGGTTGGGCTGGTGATGCTCATTTCCATCATCGGCACCCTGGCCAGCTCTCTGATCATCTACTTCGTGATGCGCAGCCTGCTCATCGACAGGGCGGACGACCAGCTACGCGAGGGGCAGCAAACCTGGGCGCACCAAGGCCCTGCGTGGCAGTTCAACCTGTGGAGCCTGCCGAGTGAGTTCACGCAGAGCACCTACTACCCGTCGCAGGGATGGTGGTCAGGCGCATCTGCCGGCGGTAGCCCGCCGGACTACGCCCAGGTTGAGGCGCTGGATAAGCCCCAAACCGTGCCTTCAGTGCCAGGGTCTGAGCAGGACAAACGCTGGCGCGTGATCGCCCACCAGGACACCAATGGCGACATTCAGTACGTGGCGAAGTCGCTTGAGTCAGAACGCAAGATGCTCGTGGCGCTGGCGTGGGTAGAGGCCTCGGCTGGCATCCTGGCGCTCATCGGCATCGGGTGGGCGAGCAACCACTTCGTGGGCCGCGCGCTCGCCCCGTTGAAAACCGTGGAGAACACCGCGCTCGCGATTGCAGAAGGCGATATCGACCGCCGTGTGCCGGCGTGGTCGCGCGAGACCGAGGTGGGAAAGCTCTCCTACGCCATGAACACCATGGTCAGCCGACTGCAGGAGTCCCTGGAAACCGCGCGGACGCAGGAGGAACAGATGCGTCGCTTTGTGGGAGACGCCTCCCACGAGCTGCGTACGCCACTGACCAGCATCCGTGGTTACACCGAGCTGTACTCCAAAGGCATGGCGAAGGACCCGGACATGGTGCTGGGCAAGATCGACGAGGAATCGGCGCGCATGCAGCTGCTCGTCGAGGACCTGCTCGCGCTCACCCGCGCGGAGGGGTCGCGGCTGGAGAAGAAGCCGGTGGACGTGCTGGAGCTTGCGCTATCGGTGAAAGACTCGCTGCATGCGGCGTTCCCGGAGCGCGTGTTCACCGTGGTGAACGATTCGGACGGCGTGCCGGTGGTGGAGGGCGATTCTTCGCGGCTGCACCAGGTGCTGGTGAACCTCACCAGCAACGCGTTCAAACACGCGGGCCCGGAAGCAGAAGTGACGGTGACTATCCGCCGCAACCTCGACCGCGTGGTGGTTGATGTGGCCGACAACGGGTGCGGCATGCCGCAGAAGGACGCGGAGCACATCTTCGAGCGTTTCTACCGCGCAGACACGTCGCGCACCCGCGCCTCGGGAGGCGGCTCGGGGCTGGGCCTGGCCATCACCAAGTCACTTGTGGAGGCGCACGGCGGCACGATCACGGTCGCCACAGTCGAGGGCGAGGGCTCGACGTTTACTATTTCGCTTCCGGCTGCGTGAGCCCCTTGCGGATGGTTTCCGCTGCTGCGTCCATCTTCGCGTCGTCGGTGGAATCCGGGCTCATTGCGCGCGAGAGGTCGTAGCCGGACATGTCGTCGGCCGGGAAGACGTGGATGTGGGCGTGCGGCACCTCGAAGCCGGCAATGAGGTAGCCCGCGCGCGACGCGCCGAACTCACGCACAATCACCTGGCCGATTGCCTGGGCCACCTCGTTCATGTGCGCCCACAGCTCAGGCGAAAGATCGGTCCACTTATCCACCTCTTCTACCGGCACCACCAGGGTGTGGCCGTAGGCGACCGGCTCGATGGTGAGGAAGGCCGCGACCGTGTCGTCCTGGTACACGATGCGCCCGGGGATCTCGCCTGCAATGATCTTGCTGAATACAGTAGCCATGCCTTAAAACGCTACCGGTAAATTAGTGGCCATGCGCGTACTAGTGATCGGTTCGGGCGGCCGCGAACACGCCCTTCTCAACGCAATGCAGGGCAACGAGCTTTTCGTCGCGCCGGGCAACGCCGGCATGGCGAATGTGGCCGAGGTGCATGCGGTGGACGTGAACGACCCGGCCGCCATCGTGGCGCTGGCGCGGGAGCTCGCCGCGGACCTGGTGGTCATCGGCCCGGAGATTCCGCTTGTGGCGGGTGCCGCGGATGCGCTGCGCGAGGCTGGTATCGACGTGTTCGGCCCTAGCCAGGCGGCCGCGGCGCTGGAGGGGTCGAAGGCGTTTGCTAAGGAAGTCATGGCCGCGGCCGGGGTGCGCACCGCCTCCGCCACGCGGGTAGAAGCAGCCGCTGAAATCGAGGCGGCGCTCGATGAGTATGGCCCGCGCTACGTGGTCAAAGACGACGGGCTGGCCGGTGGGAAGGGCGTGGTGGTTACGGAGGATCGTCGAGAAGCTGCTGCCCATGCCGAAGCCGTTATCGCCGCGGGCAACCCGGTGCTCTTCGAATCCTTCCTCGAGGGCCCCGAGGTGAGCCTGTTTTGCCTGGTGGACGGCGAAATGGTCGTGCCGCTTCAGCCCGCGCAGGACCACAAGCGCGCCTACGACGGCGACGAGGGCCCCAACACCGGCGGCATGGGCGCCTACACCCCGTTGCCGTGGTTGCCCGAGGGCGGGGTGCAGGTGCTTGTCGACGACATCGCGCGACCGGTTGCCCGCGAAATGGTGAATCGGGGCGTGCCCTACCAGGGGCTGTTGTACATCGGTGCGGCGTGGGGCCCGGAAGGCCCGGCCGTGGTGGAGTTCAACGCGCGCTTCGGCGACCCGGAGACCCAAGCTGTGCTCGCGCTGCTGGAAAGCCCGCTGGCGGAAGTGCTGCAGGCGGTGGCGCAAGGCCGCTTGGCGGACTACATCGCGCAGTCGGGGGAGCTGAAGTGGCGCGACGGATACGCCGCCACCGTGGTGCTCGCCGCCGAAGGCTACCCGCAGGCCGCGAAGACCGGCGGGGCGATCACGGGCCCGGTGGATGATCCGGCAACGGTGCTGCACGCCGGCACCGGTACCCAGGGCGGGCAGCTAGTGGCCACAGGCGGGCGCGTGCTGAACGCCATCGGCCGGGGTGCCACGCTTGAAGAGGCGGTCGCG
The DNA here is from genome assembly GCF_903645305.1 of Corynebacterium sp. Marseille-P4321. Taxonomy (GTDB): domain Bacteria; phylum Actinomycetota; class Actinomycetes; order Mycobacteriales; family Mycobacteriaceae; genus Corynebacterium. Next base: position 445,008 of record NZ_CAHJXO010000001.1, read on the forward strand.
GACGCCTACAAGGTGATTGAAAAGATCGGCCTGCCGGGCTCGTTCTACCGCAAAGACATCGCCCGCCCCGCGATCGAGGGAGCTATCTCCCTATGATTGAGCGCGTGAAACCGAACAACGCGAATGTCCTGTCCAACCGGTACGCCTCCCCAGAAATGGCTACGTTGTGGAGCGCGGACCACAAGATCATCCTGGAGCGCCAGCTGTGGATCGCCGTGCTGCGCGCCCAGAAGGAGCTCGGCGTCGAGGTAGCCGAAGGCGCCATTGAGGCCTACGAGCGCGTCATCGACCAGGTGGACCTGACCTCCATCGCGGAGCGCGAGAAGGTCACCCGCCACGACGTGAAGGCTCGGATCGAGGAGTTCAATGCGCTCGCGGGCTTCGAGGAAATCCACAAGGGGATGACCTCGCGCGACCTCACCGAAAACGTGGAGCAGCTGCAGATCTACCGCTCGCTGGAGCTTACGCGTGACAAGGCCATCGCCCTGCTCAAGGCCGTGGGCAACCGTGCGGGCGAGTACAAGTCGCTTGTGATGGCGGGCCGCTCCCACAACGTGGCCGCCCAGGCCACCACCCTGGGCAAGCGCTTCGCCTCAGCTGCGGACGAGATCCTGGTGGCGGTAGAAAGCATCGAGGAGCTGCTCGGCCGCTACCCGCTGCGAGGCATCAAGGGCCCGATGGGCACCGCCCAGGACATGCTGGACCTCATGGGCGGCGATGAAGAGAAGCTGGCTGCACTGGAGACGGAGATCGCGCGCGGGCTGGGCTTCGACCGCGTCTTCGACTCGGTGGGCCAGGTCTACCCCCGCTCCCTCGACTTCGACGCAGTGAGCGCGCTGGTGCAGCTGGGCGCGGGCCCGTCGTCGCTGGCCACCACCATCCGCCTCATGGCAGGCAATGAAACGGTGACCGAGGGATTCAAGGAAGGCCAGGTCGGTTCCTCCGCGATGCCGCACAAGATGAACGCGCGCTCCTGCGAACGCGTCGGCGGCTTCCAGGTCATCCTGCGAGGCTACCTCACCATGGTGGCGGACCTCGCCGGACAGCAGTGGAACGAGGGCGACGTGTTCTGCTCCGTGGTCCGCCGCGTGGCGCTGCCGGATGCGTTCTTCGCCATCGACGGCCAGCTGGAAACCATGCTCACCGTGCTCGACGAGTTCGGGGCGTTCCCCGCCATGATCAACCGCGAGCTCGACCGTTACCTGCCTTTCTTGGCCACCACGCGCATCCTCATGGCGTCGGTACGCGCGGGCGTGGGCCGCGAAACGGCACACGAGGTGATCAAGGAAAACGCGGTGGCCATGGCGCTGGACATGCGCGAAAACGGCGCGGAGCAGAACCTGGTGGAGCGCCTCGCCGCCGACGAGCGCCTGCCGTTGAGCGCTGACGCACTCAACGAGGCCCTTGAGGACCGCCACGCGTTCATCGGAGCCGCCGAGTCGCAGGTGGATCGTGTGTTGGACAGGGTGCAGAAGCTTATCGACGCTCACCCGGACGCCGCCGCCTACACCCCCGGCGACATCCTCTAGCGCCAGCTAAAGCTGGTGTCCTGGGTGCTCAGCTCCACCCCGGTGCCCTCGATGCCCGGGTTGGCGGTGCCCACCCAGGAAGCCACGTACGTGCGCTGCGGCTCGCCTGCGACGAGGTCGCCGGTGTAGCCGCTCAGCGGCACCAGCTCTGAGCCTCCGTCAGGTGCTTCGTCGGCTGCTTCGGCTGCTTCGGCGCAGTAGGCGGGGTCGGCGAGGTTGGCGTAGCGGGAGCCGTCGATAGGCTTCAGCTCCGGCAGCGCGACGGTGACATCCGTGCTGAACACGCCCACCGCCACCGGGGTGAGCTCCACGGGGAAACAGATGAACTGCTTTGTTTGGGCGGCGGACCTGGGGGCGTCGATAAGCTTCGGCTTTTCAACCTTCACTTCCCACTGCACCGGCACGTGATGCGCGACATCCTCCGTGACCACCTTCGCCACCTGCCCGAACCTCAGCGTGGCGCCGTCCTTCGTCTCGCTGAACTCCGGCATTTCGCCCGTGAAATCGCTGGCGGGCGCGCACGCCGCAAGCCATAGGGCCACGGGCAGGAGGACGGCGGTCGCGCGCTTTCGCATGGCGAATATACTAACGCGCATGCGTCCAGAGCTTTCTGATTACACCCACCTCTCCGGCGGCAAAGTCCGCGAGATCTACGAGGTGGACGACAAGACCCTGCTCATGGTGGCCACCGACCGTATCTCGGCCTACGACTACTCGCTTGAGCCCGCCATCCCGGACAAGGGGCGGATTCTCACCGCGACCGCGATGTTCTTCTTCGAGCTGCTCGAAGACATCCCGAACCACCTCGCCGGGCCGATCGATGACCCACGCATCCCCGAGGAAGTGCTCGGCCGCGCGATCGTGGTGCAGAAGCTGGACATGGTGCCGTTCGAATGCGTGGCGCGCGGCTACCTCACCGGAAGCGGCAAGAAAGAGTACGACGCCGCCGGGATGGTGTGCGGCGTAAAGCTGCCGGAGGGGCTCACCGAAGCGTCGAAGCTACCCGAGCCGATCTTCACCCCCGCGACGAAGGCGGAGCAAGGCGACCACGACATCAACGTCACCTTCGAGCAGATGGCTGGCAAGCTCGGAGCCGAGCTGGCCGGTGAACTGCGCGACCGCACCCTGGAGATCTACAGCCGCGCCGCGGAGTACGCGGCCTCGCGCGGCATCATCCTGGCCGACACGAAGCTGGAGTTCGGCCGCGACGCCGAAGGCAACATCGTGCTGGCGGACGAGGTGCTCACCCCGGATTCCTCGCGTTACTGGCCAGCGGATGAGTACGAGGAGGGCAAAACGCAGCCGAGCTTTGACAAGCAGTACGTGCGCGACTGGCTCACCAGCCCGAAATCAGGTTGGGACCCGGACGAGGGCACCCAGCCGCCGGAGCTGCCAGGCTCCGTGGTGGAGGCCACCCGCGAACGCTACATCGAGGCCTACGAGCGACTCTCGGGGCGGCGCTTCGCAGACTGGCCGGGGGTTGGCGCGTAACGGAGCGGAGGTTCGCGGAGGCTTGCCGAGGCTAGCGCGTAGGCTGGCGTCCCATGGACGCACCCAAGGCAGCAAAACATCCGATTACCCGCACGTTCCACGGCCGCGAGTTCGTGGACGACTACGAGTGGTTGCGCGATAAGGAAAATCCGGAAACTGTCGCGTACCTCGAGGCGGAAAACGCCTACACCAACGAGCGCACCGCCAGCTTCCAGCCGCTGGCGGACGACATCTACGCCGAGATCAAAGGCCGCATCAAGGAAACGGACATGTCCGTGCCACAGCGCCAGGGCGACTGGTGGTACTACGGCCGCACGATCGAGGGCAAGAGCTACGGCATCTCGTGTCGCGTGCCGGTTGAGGAGGGCTCGGACCCGTGGGCGCCGCCGGAGGTCACCGATTCGATGCCGCAGGAGCAGGTGCTTCTCGACGTCAACGTGCTCGCCGAGGGGCACGACTTCTTTTCGCTCGGCGCGTCCTCTGTGTCTACCTCGGGCCGGCTCTTGGCGTACTCCTACGACACGGAAGGCGACGAGCGCTTCACGCTGCGCATCAAGAACCTGGAAACCGGCGAGTTGCTCGACGACCAGCTCGACGGCATCTTCTACGGCGCCACTTGGGCAGGGGAGGACTACCTGTTCTACGTGCGCGTGGATGACGCGTGGCGGCCGTTCCAGGTGTGGCGCCACAAGGTGGGCACCGCCGCGGATGAGGACGTGCTGGTGCACCAGGAGGACGACGAGAAGTTCGGCGTTGGCGTAGGGGCGGACCGCTCGGAGCGCTACCTGATGATCGTCGCATCGTCCTCTTTGACCAGCGAATACCGCGTCGCGCCGCTTGCCGATCCCACGGCGGAGTTCGAGGTGCTCTGGCAGCGCGAACCGGGAGTGGAGTACCACCCGGACCTCGCGGTCCTCGCGGGCGAAAACGGCGGGGAAGAGGAGTTCTGGGTGGTCACGCACAACACGCGCGGGCCGAACTTCGCCGTCTCCGCAGTTCCGGTTGAGGGCCCCCTGCCGGACCTGCGTGACGCGAACGTACTCGTGCCGCATTCCGACACGATGCGCATCGAAGGCATCGACACCTACCGCGACTTCATGTTCATGGGATACCGTCGCGGCGGCATCCCCCGCATCGCGGTGTCAGACCTCACCGGCGGCGAGTTCGCGCCGTTTACAGAACTCGAGTTCTCCGAAGAGCTCTACTCCGCAGGCTTGGGCGGCAACCCGGAGTGGGACGCGCCCGTGGTGCGGGTCGGCTACACGTCGTTCACCCAACCGTCGCAGGTGTTGAACTACCGCGTAGCTACCGGCGAATTCACGTTGCTGAAAGAACAGGAGGTGCAAGGCGGTTACAACCCGGACGACTATGAGGCGTTCCGCGTATGGGCCACCGCCGAGGACGGCACGGAGGTGCCGGTGAGTGTGGTGCGCCGAGTGGGCGTCGATAAGCATGCTCCTGCACTGCTCTACGGGTACGGCTCCTACGAAGCGTCGACCGACCCCTACTTCTCCGTGGCGCGGCTGTCGCTGCTGGACCGCGGGATGGTGTGGGCGTGTGCGCACGTGCGCGGCGGCGGCGAAATGGGCCGCACCTGGTACGACCACGGCAAGATGCTGCACAAGAAAAACACGTTCACCGATTTCATCGCCGCCGCCGACCGCTTGGTGGAGCTGGGGCTGACCAGTTACGACCAGCTCGTGGCCGAGGGCGGATCGGCTGGCGGGCTGCTCATGGGCGCCGTGGCGAACCTGGCGCCCGAGAAGTTCGCGGGCATCCAGGCGATCGTGCCGTTCGTCGACCCACTGACCTCTATTTTGAAGCCGGAGCTGCCGCTCACCGTCGGTGAGTGGGAGGAGTGGGGCGACCCGTACCACGACGCGGAGGTCTACGACTACATGTCGGGCTACGCGCCGTATGAAAACGTCGTGGCGCAGGATTACCCGGATATCCTTGCCGTGACCAGCCTGAACGACACCCGCGTGCTGTACGTCGAGCCCGCGAAGTGGGTGGCGAAGCTACGCGAAGTGGCCACCGGCGGCGAGATCCTGCTGAAGACGGAGATGTCCGCTGGGCACGGGGGCGTTTCCGGCAGGTACGCGAAGTGGAAGCAGACCGGGTTCGAGTACGCCTGGACGCTTGTGAAGTCGGGCGCGGTGGAGCCGGGCGCGGTGGAGCCGGGCGCGGTGGAGCCGGGCGCGGTGGAGCCGGGCGCGGTGAATTCGGGCGCGGTGAATTCGGGCAACATGGAAACCGGCAAGTAGCCACCCTGCCTAGCCCCACCCGACCCAGCCCCACCAACCCAGCAGGCCGCCCGGCCCCAACCCCGGTTTAGGGCCGCGGCTTACATTCGAACAGCACGGGGTCGGGTCGGTGGCGCTCGGTGGGCGGGTGCTTCGCCCTTGCCTTCGCGGCATGTCGCTGACCTGGTGATTCCTGGTACTGGTAGGTGGTGGGGCGCCGAGGTGGCCCGCCGCCGGCGGGTTGGTATATCACGTCGCCGGAGTCTGGATCCCGGTCGAAGTAGCCTTTGTTGCCTTCGCCGTTTCTTGCGTCGTTGTTGCACATGTGGTGTTCGCGACACAGGAGGATCATGTTGTCGATGCTGGTGAGCCCGCCTCTGAGGAACGATTCGAGGTGGTGTGCCTCCAGCTCCACACCGGGCTTGGTGCAGCCGTTCCAGGCGCACACTCCCTGCATGGCGATGCCGCGCGAGACGCTGGCCGACAGAGGCGAAACGGGCGCGGCCGAGGGACAGCGGCACGCCTGTTGCAGAGTCGAGCTGAAGGAGGAAGCTGTCTCCGGCCAGCCCGAGGCGGACGATGTCTATAGGCGTGAGGGACACTGAGGTGTTCGTGGTGAATTGGGTGTAGGCATCGGCCCCGAGGAGGTCCTCGAGCGTCAACGTGATCACCACGGTGCCCACCCCGCCCCGCGCCGCCGAAGATGCGCTGCCGTAGCGACGCAGGATTTCATCGAGCTGGTCGCAGCGGCGCTGGTGCTTGCGCCGGGTGTCGCGGTCGGCGGCGTCGGCGCCATCCATGTTTGAGCCGAGGTGATCGCCGGCCGCGAGGGCGGCTTCGAGAAGCGCGCGGGACGCGGCATCGAGGTATCCCTTGAGTTCGGATCCCCCGTCGGCGTCGGGAGCGCCGAGCCAGATGCCGCGCTTCTTCCAGGCCGCGAGCGGATCCTTCTTCCCCTCGTAATCCTTGCCCTTCTTGTTGGCGCGCGAGACGAGGTTGGTCACATACTTGCGCAGTTCTTCCGGTGTCATGGTGTCGGCGGCTTCGAGCGCTTGGGCCATGATCGTTTCGGCGCCGGGGTCGGCGTGCTCGTTGAGCTGCTTGAGCGCTTGGGTGATGATGCGTTTCTTCTCCTCGCTCGCCTGGGCGGCGGCGCGCCGGGCCCGTTCTTGAGCCTCCTCCGCTTCGCGGCGGCGTCGGGCTGCTTCTTCCTCCTGGCGCTTGCGTTCGGCCTCGTCTGCGTCTTCGGCCGGCTCAGGCTCCGGCACGTTGGGCTTGCCCCAGATCAGGCGGGCTTGTTCCAGCAGGTTGAAGGCCTGGCTGCGCGACATCCCGAGGCGCTCGGTGAGGTATTCCACGGCGTGGTTGGCGCCCACGAGGGTTCCGGCTTTATCGCGCTCGCAAACGTACGCAAACGCAACGTTGATGTTGGAAAGCAGTGGCAGTACCTCATGGAGGCGCTCCATCGCCTGGTGCGTGCCGAGCAGGTGGAGGGCGTCGGGCTGCGAGAGGTGGCTCGCAAGCTCGCTCAAACCGTCGGCGATCTTGTCTACGGACTGGTTGATTGCGGTGCTCATTTTCACCTCCTTACCTCGGTGTTTGCGCTTCTTACGAACTTGTTGGAATCAATATAGAACACGCAAAGACGCAACTTTTCTTGACTAGAACACCCGTTCGAGCAATTTGCTTATCGACGAGCTCCGCGCCCCACCGCCACCCCACACGCAGCGCGGGATCCCCTGCGCTGTGCGACAATGTTTGTCATGCCTGGTCGCCTGCTCGTCTCGATTTCCTCGATTTTCGACGCCACGCTCGGCGACGTTTCCAGCCTCACCCGCGACCTCGACCGCGAGGGGGTGCCGGTGTCACTGTTGGTGGCACCCCACATCGACAAGAAGTGGCACCTGGCCAGCGACAAAAAGACCAAAAATTGGCTTTTGGAGCAGGCTGAGCGGCGTGCGCTGATGCTCAACGGGTTCGATCAGCCGGTGCAGGGGCGCCGGTCCGAGTTCGCGAACCTCGGCGACCATGAAGCTAGGCTGCGGTTGAAAGGCGCAACCCGCCAGATGAAGGCGCAAGGCTTCGAACTAGACATGTTCGCGCCACCCCGCTGGCGCATGTCCGACGGCACGCTCGCAGTACTGCCGGAGTTCGGTTTCCGAGTTGCGGCCTCGACGAAGGGGATCTACCAGTTGGCGCACGGCGAGTTCGCCCAGGCGCGCAACCTTTCGGTGGGCGAGGGCTACGGTGCCGCGAAGTGGTGGCGCCGTAACGTGATCAAAGCTGCTGAGCGCGGCGCGGAGAAGGGCAACACGATCCGCTTGTCGGTATCTGGGCGCGAGCTGGGGGAGAAGAAGGTGCGCCGCGATTTCCTGGCGGCGGCGGAGGCCGCGGCGTCTGCGGGGGCTACACCTGCGGATTACCGGGAGTACCGCTAGGCGCGGCTACAGCGTCCCCGCACCCGACTGGCCCGCACCACCCCCAGCACCCGACCGGCCCGCAGCCACGCGAATCCGCCGACCACGCACGCGGCCAATCAGGCGGCACACCAGGTAGATGCCGAAGGAGATGAACGCGACGAACACGCTCACCGGCACTCCGGGCGCGAGGGAGAGGATCATGCCGCCGACCGCGGAGACTTCCGCGAACAGTACCGACCACCACACCGCGTGCACCGGGTTTGCGGTGATCTGGGCGGCGGCCGCGCCGGGGGTGATGAGCAAGGACATCACCAAAAGGGCGCCCACAATCTGCACGGATTGGGCGGACGCTATGCCCACCAGCACCGCGAAGATGAGCGACATGGTGCGCACGCGCACCCCGCACGCGGCGGCCATCACGGGGTCAGCGGAGGCGAACAGCATCGGTCGCCACAGCACCACCACCGCGGCCACCACGAGTAGAGCGGTGACAGCCAGCATGATTAGGTTCTGCCCGGACACGCCCACGATCTGGCCTGTGAGCAGGGAAAGCGCCCGGTTGGAATTGCCAGGGTAGAGGTGGATGAACAGCACGGACAGTCCCATGCCGAAGCTCATTACCACGCCCACCGCGGAGTCCTGCTGGCCCCGGAACCCCAAGGCGGCGAGCACGACAGCGGCCACGATTGCACCGGCCACCGCACCGAGCCCCACATTCAGGCCGAACAGCAGGGCGGCCGAGGCTCCCATGAGCGCGAGCTCTGAGGTCGCGTGCACCGAAAACGACATTTGCCGTAGCACGATCAGCGGCGCCATCACGCCGGAAAGAATGCCCAGCAGCACGCAAGCGACAAGGGTGACCTGCACGAAGTCGAGTGTCAGAAGTTCTGTCGTGGTGTCCCACGCGGAGGCGAGCCAGCTCATAGGACCACCATCCGTCCATCGACTTCCACCACGTCAACGCGCGTACCGTAGAGCTCGCTGAGCACCTCCGAGCGCATCACTTCGCCCACGGTGCCCACCACGTGGCCTTTCGGGCCGAGGTAAAGCACGCGGTCCACCACACCGAGGAACGGGTTGATGGAGTGAGTCACGCACATCACGGCGGCATCGCTTTCGGCGAGCCGGGAGACGGTTTCGCGCTCGCGGGCGAGGTCGAGTGAGAGGAGGGGCTCGTCGGCAAGCAAAAGCTCCGGTTCCTGCGCAAACGCCTGTGCTTGGCGGATGAGCTGCTGCTGCCCGCCCGAAAGTAGGCCCGCGCGCCGGTCCGCAAACCCTTCTGCCCCCACAAGAGCAAGTAGCTTATCGACGGCTTCGCGCGCCACCTTCCCCCTTGACCTCGGCGCCATCGCCAGGGAAACCAAATCGCGCCCGCGCACAGGCAGATCCGGCGGGAACATGGACTGCTGCGGAATGAACCCCACGCGCCCGCGAACATCGACGGTGCCGCGGGTGAGGCGACGCGTGCCCAAAATGGTGTGGAGCAGCGTCGACTTGCCCACCCCGTTGGGCCCGAGCACCGCGATGAACTCGCCGCGCTCGACGGCCAGGCTAAGGCCTGACCACAGCGGATCCACCGCCGCGTTGTTGAACTGCAGAATCACTTGAGGGAGTCTAATTCTTCGGCTGCGGCAGTTCAGTATCCGGGAGCGGATCTGCTTTCTGAACGGTCGCCTCGATCTCGTCGATAATCTGCTCAAAATAGTCCAGGAAGTCCACACCCTCCGGCAGGGTCTCGCGGATCTCCACGACCGGCACGTCGTTGTCCTGCGCCGCCTTGGCCAGGCGCTCCGTGGCGCCGTTGGTGCTTTGCGGATTCACCACGAGCAGGTCCAGCGTGCCGCTTTCAATCAGCTCCATCATTTGCGCGATGTCGGACACGGAGGGCTCTGAGTGGTTCAACGCCGCGTGCATGTAACCCTCCGGTGTGATGTCGTGCAGCTCAGTGCCCCACACCAGCGGTGCGGCGATTGGCTCCGTCATCGCGAGGTGGGCGTGCTCAAGCGACTTCAGGCGGGTCTCGACGTCGCCCATGCGTTCCGTCACCTTGGTGGCGTCGCCGCCGACGCGGTCCTGAATCTGTAGGGCGACTTCCTTGACCTTCTCCGGCGAGAACCAGATGTGCTCGAGCTCGTCCAAGGACTCGGGGGTCGCGGAGTGGGCGTGGTCGTGGTCGTGCGCGGTGCCGTCCATGAGCAATGGCGCCGCGTGGATGATGCGGTCCTGCTCGGCGACGGTGTACAGCGAGGCGTCGTAGTGACCGCCGTTCGCAACGACCGTCTCTGCCCCGCGAACCCGCGCGAGGTCCTTCGCGCTCGGTTCGAAGTGGTGCGGGTCGATGGACCTATCGGAAATGATCGCCTCCACCTCATTGCCCGTCACCGCCGATGCGACATCAGCCCACACTCCGGTGGTGGCCACGATCTGTGTTGCTTCTTGGGGTGCTTCATGCTGATCGGCCCCCGAGCTGTCGGAAGAGCAAGCTGCCAGCGCAGAGGTGGTGAGAACGGTGACCGTTGTAACACCTATTAGGCGGAGAAGTTGGTGGGATTTCATCGAGAATTCCAATCGGTTGGATCAAGCAGTTCCACGGGCGTAATCGCCTCGCAAGCAACAATCAAACCACTAATGAAAACGGATTTCAATTGTGATCCATACAGGTGATCAAGGTTTCAGGCCGTGTCGGGGTGTCCGATATACTCACTGACGTCTTTCCACCTCTGACGAAATGAAGGATTCTCATGGCACGTGTCGTGGTTAATGTCATGCCCAAGGCCGAAATTCTTGATCCGCAGGGTCAGGCGGTGCTGCGCGCACTGGGGCGTATCGGAGTCGACGGCGTCGCGGACGTGCGTCAAGGCAAGCGGTTCGAGATTGAGGTGGACGATTCTGTCACCGACGCTGAGCTCGAGCGCATGGCCGAAACGCTGCTGACGAACACCGTGATCGAGGACTTCGAGGTTGTTCGATGAGCGCAACCATCGGCGTAATTACTTTCCCGGGCACGCTTGACGACGTTGACGCGTTGCGTGCCGTCCGTCTCGCCGGGGCGGAGGCGAAGCCCCTGTGGCACGCGGACAATGATCTGACTGGCGTGGACGCGGTTGTTGTGCCGGGTGGGTTCTCCTACGGCGACTACCTGCGCTCCGGCGCCATCGCGGCCCAGGCGCCCATGATGGGTGCCGTGGTTGAGGCTGCGGGCAAAGGCATGCCGGTGCTGGGCATCTGCAACGGTTTCCAGATTCTCACCGAGGCTGGCCTGCTACCGGGCGCTTTGACTCGCAACCAGAACCTGGACTTCCACTGTGTGGATACCTACCTCGAGGTGGCGAACCATGATACGGCGTGGACGAGACAGCTGGGGGAGCGCATCTACGTGCCCGCCAAGCACGGCGAGGGCCGCTTCCAGGCTGCGCCGGAGACCATCGAGGCGCTGGAGAAGGAAGGCCGCGTGGTGTTCCGCTACACGGACAACTTCAACGGCTCTATCAACTCGATTGCAGGCGTGACCAACGAGACCGGCCGCGTGGTTGGTCTCATGCCGCACCCGGAACATGCCATCGAGACGCTCACCGGCCCGTCCACCGACGGGCTTGGCCTATTCGACTCTGTTATCGCCGCCATCTCGAAGATCGGAGCGTAAAACACCATGACCGTGCATAACGACACTGTTGAAAACGCGTTTGACACCCCGGAGCTCGAGCAGCCTTACGCCGAGCTGGGGCTGAAGACGGACGAGTACGAGAAGATCAAGGCCATTCTGGGCCGCCGCCCGACGGACGCGGAGCTCACCGTGTACTCGGTGATGTGGTCGGAGCACTGCTCCTACAAGTCTTCCAAGGTGCACCTGCGCTACTTCGGTCAGACCATGACCGACGAGATGGCCTCCAAGCTGCTCGCCGGCATCGGTGAGAACGCCGGCGTGGTGGACATCGGTGAGGGCGACGCGGTGACCTTTCGTGTGGAGAGCCACAACCACCCATCCTTTGTGGAGCCGTACCAGGGTGCGGCCACGGGTGTCGGCGGCATCGTCCGCGACATTATGGCCATGGGTGCTCGCCCGATTGCGGTGATGGACCAGCTGCGCTTCGGCCCGCTTGACGCGGATGATACGAAGCGTGTCCTGCCGGGCGTGGTGCACGGCATCGGCGGCTACGGCAACTGCCTCGGCCTGCCCAACATCGGCGGCGAAACGGTCTTCGATGCGGCGTACGCAGGTAACCCGCTGGTCAACGCGCTGTGTGTCGGCACGTTGAAGGTTGAGGACCTCCACCTTGCGTTCGCGTCCGGTACCGGCAACAAGGTGATCCTGTTCGGCTCCCGCACCGGCCTCGACGGCATCGGCGGCGTGTCCGTGCTGGGATCCGCCACGTTCGAGGAGGGCGAAGAGCGCAAGCTTCCGGCCGTGCAGGTTGGCGATCCGTTCGCCGAGAAGGTGCTCATCGAGTGCTGCCTCGAGCTGTACGCCGCTGGCGTTGTCGTGGGCATCCAGGATCTCGGTGGCGGCGGCCTGTCCTGCGCCACCTCTGAGCTCGCAGCGGCGGGCGACGGCGGTATGACGGTCAACCTCGATGCCGTGCCGTTGCGCGCAGAGAACATGTCTGCCGCGGAGATCCTCGCTTCCGAGTCCCAGGAGCGTATGTGCGCTGTGGTCACCCCGGAGAACGTGGACAAGTTCATGGAAATCTGCGCGAAGTGGGACGTCAACGCCGCGGTAATCGGCGAGGTCACCTCCGACGCAGATCGCCTGCTCGTGTACCACAACGGAGAGATCGTCGTAGATGCTCCGCCGAGCACTATCGACGAAGGCCCGGTCTACGAGCGCCCCTTCGAGCGTCCGGAGTGGCTCGACGCTGTACAGGCCAACACCGAGATCAACACGGGTGCGGATTTGAAGAGCACCTGGCTGGACATGGTGGCGTCGCCAGCACTGTGCTCGCGCGACTTCATCACCGAGCAGTACGACCGCTACGTGCGCGGCAACACCGTGCAGGCGAAGTACGCCAACTCGGGCGTGCTGCGCATCAACGAGGAGTCCGGCCGCGGCGTCGCGGTGTCCGCTGACGCGTCCGGCCGCTACACCTACCTCGACCCGAACACGGGCGCGCGTCTCGCGCTTGCGGAGGCGTACCGCAACGTCGCCGTTACCGGCGCCCGCCCGGTGGCAGTGACGAACTGCCTGAACTTCGGCTCCCCGGAGGACCCGGGCGTGATGTGGCAGTTCCGCGAAGCGGTGCACGGGCTTGCCGACGGCGCCGCGGAGCTAACCATCCCGGTTTCCGGCGGAAACGTGTCCTTCTACAACCAGACCGGCGACACGGCTATCCTGCCGACCCCGGTGGTCGGCGTCCTCGGCGTGATCGAGAACGTCGCCGACGCGATCCCGCACGCACTGCCGGCGGGGGATGAGGATTACACCCTGATTCTCCTCGGCGAGACGAAGCCGGAGTTCGGCGGCTCCGTGTGGCAGGACATTTCCGGCCAGGGTCTCGCGGGCTTGCCGCCGCAGGTCGACCTCGCAAACGAGGAGCGCTTGGCCGAGTTCTTCACTTCCAGCCCCGCTGCGCAGACCGGTGTTTCCGCTGCGCACGACCTGTCTGAAGGCGGACTATCGCAGGCGGTGTTCGAGATGCTGCTCGGCTCCGACAAGGGTGCGGAGCTCAGCCTCGAGGCCGTGCACGATGACGCGTTCACCGCGCTGTTCGCAGAGTCTGCGTCCCGCGTGCTCATCGCAGTCACTGCGGAGCGTGCAGATACCGCTGTGGAACGCGCTGTAGCCGCCGGGATCCCGGCAGCTGTGGTTGGTCGGACCACGCAGGACGGCATCATCCGCTTCGGCGACGACGAGGTTGCGGTAAGCGAGCTCGCGGGCGCCTGGGCAGCAACCATGCCTAAGGAGTTCGGCACCGCCACGGCACCCAACGCCGCGGTCTAACTCGCTGCTTGACCCAACTAAACGTCTGAGCTCTTGTTCCCCGCGATGGGAAACAAGAGCTCAGATTTTTGTCACTACAGCCGACCTAATCCAACCGCTGCGCGGCCGGCTGCGGCTCCACCAGCGGCACCGGCTCGTACTGTCCGCGCAGGTCTTTCAGCGTCTGGGTGTGCTCCCAGAGGCGCTTGTCCTCGTCGGTGACCGGGGTGAACTGGCGGGCGGGCAGCGGGTTGCCGTCCACGTCGATACCGATGTAGGTGAACGTGGCGTGGATCGCGTTCTCCAACGCGTCGCGCCCGCCGCGCGGGTCGCCGGCGCGCAGGTGCACCGAGACGTGGTTGGAGCGTGAATCGGTGCGGGTCAGGCGCGCGTCAACTTCGATGAGGTCGCCGATGTGCACCGGTTTGTAGAAGCGGATGCCGCCCGCGTAGACGGCCACGGTGCGCTCGCCGGACCATTCCATGGTGCAGGCCAGGCCGGCTTCGTCGATCCATTCCATGGCGGTGCCGCCGTGGACGTTGCCTCCCCAGTTCACGTCCGTGGGCTTTGCCATGAAGCGGTGGATGATGCGGGGCGCGGTGGAATCGTCGGTGTAGGTCTGGCTGAGCATCTCCTCTTCGATGGCCTTGCGCAGTCCGATGCGGGATTTGGCGGCTTCGGCGACGCGGATCTCCTCGGAGTCCGTGGGGTGGAACGAGGGTACCGGGGTCGGCGCGCCGGTTTCCGGGTCCTTGGCCACGAAGACCACAAGGCAGTCGCAGGCGCGGGTGAATACGCCTTCGCGCGGGTCGGCGGAGAGCACCTCGTTGACGATGTGCATGGAGGTCCGCCCGGTCATGGCGATACGGGATCGCACCTCAACGATGTGGCCCGACGGGATGGGGCGGGTGAAGTGGATGTGCCCCACGTAGGCGGTCACGCAGTAGGTGCCGGACCATTGCGCTGCACAGGCGTAGGCGGCTTTGTCGATCCATTCGAGCACGCGCCCGCCGGACACGCCGTGGGAGCCGGCGGTGAGCACGTCGGTGGGCGAGGCCATGAAGCGCAGGGTCAGTTGCGGGGAGCGTTCTTCAGCCACAGTCGCAGCTGGGGCGGTTTCGGGGGTATCAGCCATGGGGCACACCATAATATGGGCGGGCATGGCACCGAAGCAGCAGATCGATCCAGCCGCCACCCGCAGCGCCGTCAAGGCGGTCGAGGGGTGGATTAGGGGAGGAGAGGGGGCAGCGGAGCCGTCGAGAAGCGAGCTCGCCCTAGCGGTGCGTACCACCGCGCGCACACTCGCGGCTGAGCTGCCGGGGCATTCGGTGGAGTTGCGCGTGCCGCCTTTTGTCGCAGTGCAGCTTATCGACGGTCCCCGGCACACCCGCGGCACCCCTCCCAACGTGGTGGAGACTGATTCGCGCACGTGGCTCGCGCTTGCAACGGGCCAGCTCAACTTCGACGAAGCGGTGAAAAACGGGGCAGTGGATGCGTCCGGATCGCGGGCGGGCGAGATAGCTGCGGGCCTTCCCGTGATTGCCCTGACGTAGGCGTTCTCCGATACAGTAAGGGGCGTGCAAATGGATCTTGAGCGGGATACCCCGCGCGAAGAATGCGGCGTCTTCGGCATCTGGGCACCGGGCGAAGACGTCTCGAAAATGACGTACTTCGGCCTGTTCGCCCTGCAGCACCGTGGCCAGGAGGGTGCCGGTATTGCGGTGGGCGACCGGGACAACCTGGTGGTGTTCAAGGACACGGGCCTGGTGAGCCAGGTGTTCGACGAACCGGTTCTGGAAGCGCTGCAGGGGGACGTGGCGATTGGGCACACGCGCTACTCCACGGCCGGGGGCAACGAGTGGGAAAACGTTCAGCCGATGTTCCGCACCGCGCCGAACGGCACGGACATCGCGCTCGCGCACAACGGCAACTTGACCAACTACATGGAGCTGCAGCGCGAGGCGATTGAGAAGAAGCTCATCTCCGCAAACGGGGTGAAGGGGCAGGGCTCGTCCTCTGACACGGCTGTGGTGTCGGCGTTGCTGGCGGATCTGATGACGGAGGGGCGCACGCTTGCCGACGCGGCCCGTGAGCTCCTCCCGCGCGTCCAAGGCGCGTTCTGCTTCATGGTCACCGACGGGCGCACGCTGTACGCCGCGCGCGACCCGCACGGCGTGCGCCCGCTGTCACTGGGTCGCCTCGACGGCGGCTGGGTGGTGGCCTCCGAGACGTGCGCGCTGGACATCGTGGGCGCGTCGTTCGTGCGCGACATCGAGCCGGGCGAGATGGTGGCTATCGACGAATCCGGGGTGCGCTCCGAGCGCTTCGCCGAGACGCCGCGCGCGCACTGCGTGTTCGAGTACGTCTACGTGGCGCGCCCGGATTCGGTGATTGAGGGACGCAGCGTCAACGAATCCCGCATTGAGATCGGCCGCCGCCTGTCCAAGGTGAACCCGGTCGAGGCGGACCTGGTCATGCCGGTGCCGGAGTCCGGCACCCCGGCCGCGATCGGCTACGCGGAGGCCTCCGGCATCCCGTTCAAGCAGGGCCTGATGAAAAACGCGTACGTGGGCCGCACCTTCATCCAGCCCTCGGACACGTTGCGCCAGCTGGGTCTGCGCCTGAAACTCAACCCGGTGCGCGAGGTGATCGAGGGCAAGGACCTCGTGGTGGTGGACGATTCCATCGTGCGCGGCAACACCCAGCGCAAGCTTATCCGCATGCTGCGCGAAGCAGGCGCGGCGAGCGTGCACGTGCGCATCGCGTCCCCGCCGGTGAAGTGGCCGTGCTTCTACGGCATTGACTTCGCTAGCCCCGGCGAGCTCATCGCCAACCACGGCCGCACGGATTCGGACGAGGCGATCTCGGAATCCATCCGCACCATGATCGGGGCTGACTCGCTCGCGTTCGTGCCGCTGGAGGACACGATCGCAGCTTCCAACCAGCCGGCAGAAAACCTCTGCGCGGCATGCTTCTCCGGCACCTACCCGTTGGGCCTGCCGGACGGTAACCCCAACGCAGACCTTGTCCGCCGCATTCAGAAAGACGCGTAGATCATCATGACCGAGCACAACCCCGTTTCTTACGAGGCCGCAGGTGTGTCCATCGAGGCCGGCGACAAGGCCGTCGAGCTGTTCAAGGACCACGCCAAGCGCGCCACACGCCCTGAGGTCCGCGGCGGCCTAGGCGGCTTCGCCGGCCTGTTCGCACTGGGCAAGTACAAGGAGCCGCTGCTGGCTGCCGGCTCCGACGGCGTGGGCACCAAGCTGGCCGTGGCGCAGGCGATGGATAAGCACGACACCATCGGCATCGACCTGGTTGCCATGTGCGTCGACGACCTCGTGGTTTGCGGCGCGGAGCCGCTGTTTTTGCAGGACTACATCGCCATCGGCAAGGTTGTCCCGGAGAAGGTGGCTGACATCGTCGGTGGTATCGCCGAGGGCTGCGTGCAGGCAGGCTGTGCACTGCTGGGCGGCGAGACCGCCGAGCACCCTGGTGTGATGGAACCGGACGACTACGACGTCTCCGCCACCGCCGTGGGCGTCGTTGAGGCCGACAAGCTGCTCGGCCCGGATCGCGTGCGCGAAGGCGACGTCATTATCGCTATGGCTTCGTCCGGTCTGCACTCCAACGGTTACTCGTTGGCCCGCCACGTGCTGCTCGAGCGCGCTGGCCTGCCGCTCGACGAGGAAATCGAAGAGCTCGGCCGCACCCTCGGCGAGGAGCTCCTCGAGCCGACCCGGATCTACGCACTCGACTGCCTGGAGCTGGCCGCCGAATGCGAGGTCCGCACGTTCTGCCACGTCACCGGCGGCGGCCTGGCGGGCAACATGGAGCGCATCATCCCCGAAGGCCTGGTGGCACAGATGCGCCGCTCCACCTGGACGCCCGGCCCGATCTTCCGCACCATCAAGTCCGTCGGCCAAGTACCGGATGCGGAGATGGAGAAGACCTTCAACATGGGCGTCGGCATGACCGCGATCGTTGCGCCGGAGGACCGCGACCGCGCCCTGGCCATCCTCGCCGCGCGCCACGTGGACGCGTGGGTCATCGGCGAGGTCCGCGCGGCCGAAGAGGGCGACTCCGCACGCGCAGCGCTCGAGGGCTCCCACCCGCAGTACTAGGCGAGCCGGGTCCTCCAACCTGCGGGCACGCTGAAAGAGAGGCGCCCAGCTCAGGGCGCCTCTCTTTTGTCGGTTGCTGCGTGAGGTGCTAGCGGTTGACGGCTTCGTCCTCGTCGTCCTCGCCCCAGTCTGCGTAATCCGCGTACTGGTCGTCCACCTCGTATTCGTCCTCGTCGTCCCAGTCGCGCTGCGGCTTGTTCCCTGCGAGTTCGCGCTGCAGAGAATCCAAATCCATGTCAGGCGTGTTGTACTTCAGCTGGCGAGCTACCTTGGTCTGCTTGGCTTTTGCGCGTCCGCGGCCCATGGCGTGACCCCCTTGAGGTGGTTTTCGGGCGGCCTATAACAGGCGGCCTCATCTATGCAATATTTTCCTAGACAGACACTATAGCTTGCGCCGCGACAAAATGCCCTTTCTAAGGGTTGAGCTGGGACTTTAGCTTATCGACGGCCCGCCTGCCCGCATGCTCACCCTCATCGGTAGGTAGGGACGCAGGATCCACCACGGCCGCGCAGTCGCCCACTGTCAGCTGTGCCTGCAGCGCGGAGCGCTTCACGAGGGCGAGCGCGATCGGACCTTCGTCCGCGTCGTGGACGTAGGTGCCCAACCGGCCCACCTTGCGCCCGCCCGCGGTGATCTCGGCGCCGAGCTCCGGCTCGGTGGGGGCGGAACCGTCGAGCTGCAGCAGTACGAGGAGCCTGGGGGAGCGGCCCAGGTTCTCCACCCGAGCCACCGTTTCTTGGCCGCGGTAGCAACCCTTCTCCAGGTGTACGGCACCAGGGTTGTCGCCGCGCGCGATGAGGCGGGGCGCTTCGTGGGGGATGGATTTGCCGTCCAAGTCGGCGCGCAGCTCCGGCTCGCCGGCGCGTACCCGCTGGGCGGTGAACGCCTGCAGGCCGGCAAGCTTGTAGTTCGCGGCCGCGGCGCGCAGCTCGGAGCGGGGCACCGCGATGTCCACGCGCTGCAGGTCGGTCCACGGCTCAACGCGACGGGTGAACACCTGACCTACCTCGGGCTGCTCCACGTTCGGACCGAGCAGCGTAAGTATGGCCAGATCGGTTTCCTCGATGTCCACCTGCGACCAGAACACCATCTTGCGCAGGAAGTCCACGAAGCTTTCCTGTTGGTAGGAGGGCATGTCCAGGTAGAACACGCCGTCGGCGTAGGCCACATCGACGTGGTGCAACAGCCTGCCCTGCGCGTCGAGGTCGAGGGCGGAGGCGGTGAAGCCGGAGGCGACGTCGATAAGCTTTTGCGACAACAAGTTGTTTAAAAACTCCGCCGCGTCCGGCCCGGAGACCGCGACCACCGCGCGGTGCGACCGGTCGACAGCCACCGTGTGTTCCTGGGCTGCCCGCTGCTCGCCGATGGGGTTGCCGTAGTGCCAGGCGACCCCGGTGGCGTCGAGAAGCGACTGCTCCTGGAGCGCGACCGCGCCAGGAGTGGACAGAAGAGGCGATGAGTAACCCATGACCGCCTATCATAGGGAGATTATGGAGCACTCCCACCTTTCCCCGGCGCCCGTGATCTACCTGGTTGAGCCGTTCGGCGGATCGGTGCGTAGACAAAACCCGAACATGCCGCACGTGTTCTGGGACGATGCGGCGGTCACCCGCGGCGACGGGGTGTTCGAGACCATTCTGGTGCGAGGCGGTAAGCCGAAGAACCTGAAGCGCCACCTCGAGCGTTTCGCCCGCTCCGCCGCACTGCTCGGCCTGCCGGAACCGGGCCACGAACACTGGGAGCGCGCGACGCTTGAGGCGGTTGCGGATTACACCCGGGAACGCGCGGGGGCGCTCGAGCCCAGCGAGGTGGAGGCGAAATGCGTGTGGACGCTCACCCGTGGCCGCGAAACCACCGGCGTGCCCACCGCGTGGCTCACCGTGCGCCCCATCGACCAGGAGGTGCTGCGCCAGCGCGAGGACGGCGTGAGCGTCGTGACCACGCCGCGCGGCTACACCGTCACCGGCGAAGCGGAGTGGATGGTGCAGGGGGCGAAAACGCTGAACTACTCCGCGTCTATGGCCGCGCTGCGCTGGGCGAAGGAAGGCGGCTACGACGACGTGATTTACGTCGACCCGGACTCCGGGCGCGTGCTCGAGGGTGCGACGA
Organism: Corynebacterium sp. Marseille-P4321; assembly: GCF_903645305.1. Taxonomy (GTDB): domain Bacteria; phylum Actinomycetota; class Actinomycetes; order Mycobacteriales; family Mycobacteriaceae; genus Corynebacterium. Next base: position 464,839 of record NZ_CAHJXO010000001.1, read on the forward strand.
GCTCGGTGCTGATGGTGAAGAAGGGCGGCCGGCTGCGCACCCCGGCGCCCGGGCCCGGCGTACTGGCCGGCACCACGCAGGCCGCCATCTTCGCGGCGGGCGAAAAGCGCGGCTACAAGTGCAAGGCGAAGGATATCTACCTCGAAGAGCTGCTCAAGGCGGAATCGGTGTGGCTCGTCTCGTCGACCCGTATCGCCACGCGCGTGAAGCGCCTGGACAGCAAAAAGCTCGCGGCACCCGGCAACGAGGCCGAAATTCGCGAGCTGATTTTCGACGCGCTGAAGTAGGCGCGTTCGTTAGGCGCTTGCCGGGGTGGGCGCTTGCCCGGGGCGCTAGCCGGCGACGCGCTTGAGCTCCGCCGACATGTACGGCACCATCTCGCCGTCCACCGCGCGCTCGTCCACCCATCCCAGGTTGTTGTTCGGCATCAAACCGTACATGCGCTTGCCGGGACCGTGGTTTTCCGGGCCGGTTTCCGTCGCGATGGTGGAGGCCGAAACGACCTGCCAGGCGCGCTCGCCGACCGGGCCGCCGTACATCACTTCCACCAGGCCGCGGGAGTTCGTGGAGGTTACCTCGATTTCGTCCTTTTCCGAGATGCGCCAAAATCCCACTTCGCGCTGGTCGGGGCCCGTAGATTCGCCGTTTTCGTCGAGGCGCCAGATGCGGGACTCGAACTTCAGGTAATTCTCGCCGTCGTGGGAGAAGATGAGCTGCTGGCCGAAGGCGTACTCGTCACCACCGTCGTTGGCCTGCCCGGAGCCGGACCACACGCCAACGAGCGGCAGCAAGGCGAGGAGCCCGTCGTGAAGCGAAGGGCCGTAGCGCAGGTTCGCCGTGTCGTCCTCGAGCGGGAAATCCTCAAAACCGAGCGCCGGCAGGTTGCGGTGCGCGGTCTGCTTGGACTGCTCCGCGGCCAAGTTCACCGCGTCGTTGCCGTTGAGTGGGGCGGGGGTTTGCTGTTCGTTGTCAGACATGGCACCCAAGGGTAGACCGTCAGCCGTAGATGGGGCGAAAGTCCTCCGGTGTGACGAGGGTGTTCACGCGGTCGCGCGAGAACTCGATAGACCCGCCGACTAGTTGCACGTGGTCGGCTGGCCCGTCCAGCGGGAGCGAGGTGGTGTTGAGCTCCAAGGTGAATGCCTCAACGGCGGCGTCGGCGCCGTCGGGGGCGTTGAGTACGCGGCTCGGGCGCAGGTAGAACTTGCCGTTTTCCAGCCGGAGCGTGGCCACCACCGTGGCGGGCTCTTGCGCGCCGGGCGGGGTTCCTGTGAGCTGCGCTTCGGCCGCGCTGCCGCCGGCGGGGGAGATGTCGTAAGGGTTCGCAATGTCCAGGTCGGCGATGTCCAGCAGCTCTCCGAAGCCCACGCCGTCGAGCCGCACGCGCCTGCGCACCACGTCCGCCGTGCCAGTAGTGAAGGAGCCGGGGGTGTCGGCAACGTAATCCACCACGTCCACCCCCACAGTGCCCACAGTGCCCACAGTGCCCACAGTGCCTACTGTGCCCACGCCGTTCGAATCCAGCCCGGGCAGCTGCGCGTCGAGGCGTTCCACGCTCACCCGCGGCACCTCGCCTGTAAGCGCGCCGAGCGCGTACGGGAACCCGGAAATATAGGCCTGCTCGCCGGGGTGGGCGAGCTGGCTTTCGGCACGCGAGCCCGCCACCGTGTCGGCGGTAAACGCGACCGCCAGCACCGCGGCCAGCGCTGCGAAAAGCTTCACGCCACGTCGCACAATCCGCCTCCCGTACCCTTGACGTATGACTTCCAACATCGTAAACGCCCAGTTGCCCGCCGCCCGTGTGCGTCCCCTTCTCGCCGCCGCAAAGGAAGTGGACGGCGTCGCCGCATTCTCGGAGGAGTTTGAGCAGGGGCTTGACGACGTTCGCGTGGACCACACCCACCTCATCGCAGAAGACAACGATGGCGAAGCGGTGGGCGCGGCCGCACTCGCAGCTGATGGCTCGGCAGAACTGGTGGTGCACCCGGGCCACCGCCGAAAAGGCGTGGGTACGGCGCTGGTGAACGCGGTGCGCGAGCGGAACCCGCAGGCAGGGTGCTGGGCGCATGGGGACCTTGGGCCGGCACGTGCGCTCGCCGCCAAGCTCGGCCTGGAGAAAACGCGCGAGCTCTTGGTGATGGGGGTTGACGTGGACGCGGTGCCGCGGTTTGAAGGCGCGCCCGACGGCTACGACGTGGTGGCGTATAGCGAGGCGGTGGGGCGGTACGGGCGGGAGCTCGTCGATAAGCAATTGCTCGATGTGAACAACGACGCTTTCTCTTGGCACCCCGAGCAGGGTGGGTGGGACCTGGCGCGGTTGCAACGTGCGATGGAGGCGGAGTGGTTCGACGCGGATGGAGTGCAGCTTTTGTACCGCGGTGAGGACCTGGCGGGGTTCCACTGGACGAAGCGGCACCCGGACGGCACGGGGAGGTATATGTCGTGGGGTTGGCCTCGAAGTACCGGGGAGGGATTGGGGTACCGCTGTTACTGGCGGGACTGGAGTTTCTTCGTGAGACCGGATCTGCGCAGGTCATTCTGTATGTGGAGTCTGACAATGAGGCGGCTGTCGGGCTGTACGAGCGTCTTGGCTTCGAGGTGCGTGAACGCCACGCGGTGTATGCGTAACGCAGGTCACTTTATGGTTTCACCTGCGGAAATAGGCCAATATGCGCGAGTTCACCAGTTATTCATCTAATTGGCTACCAGGCATTAACCAGCGTTCCGTACTTTGACTGCCGTGAGTAATCCGGCTGAGGTGTAAGCCCCGCAGTCGGAACTCGACATTGAACTGTTAAGCACCGGAAAGGTATCCCGTGATCCGTAACTTCAAGCGCACCGCCGCCATCGTTGGCGTCGTTGCAGCATCTTCCGTTTCCCTCGTCGCTTGTGGCGACTCCGCAGACGACAACGCGGCTACCGAGGTCGAGACCGCGACCGAGACCAACGTCGAAACCGAGACCGACGCAGCTGACGACGCTGCCGCTGCTGGCGACTACGAGCTGACCGGCCAGACCGGCACCCTGGTTGCTGAGGGCGCGTCCTCCCAGCAGAACGCAATGGACTACTTCGCGTCCGTCTACGCTTCCGAGGTTCCGGGCGCGCAGCTCGCATACACCCCGTCCGGCTCCGGCTCCGGCATCAAGAACTTCATCGCGAACCAGGCTGTGTTCGCTGGCTCCGACTCCCCGCTGAAGGACGACGAGGTCGAGCAGGCGGCTGAGCGTTGCGGTGGCAACGAGGCTTGGCACCTGCCGTTCGTCATCGGCCCGGTTGCTATCGCCTACAACCTGGACGGTGTGGACGAGCTCAACCTGACCGTTGACAACATCGTTGAGATCTTCCAGGGCAACATCACCAACTGGAACGACCCGGCTATCGCCGAGGCCAACCCGGACGCAGAGCTGCCGGACCAGCCGATCAACGTCTTCTACCGCTCCGACGAGTCTGGTACCTCCGACAACTTCCAGAAGTTCCTGGCTGCCGCTTCGGACGGCAAGTGGGAGTCCACCGGTAAGGCGTTCCCGAACGCTGTCGGTACCGGCGCGAACGGCTCCTCCGGTGTGGCTCAGGAGGTCTCCGCGACCCCGGGCGCTATCACCTACGTCGAGGCTGGCTTCGCCGACAAGACCGCCAACATCGACTTCGGTGCTGGCCCGGTCGAGCTGAACGAGGAGACCGTTGGTAAGGCTCTGGACAACATGGAGTTCAAGACCGAGGGCCACAACATGGTCGTCGACTCTGAGGCTCTGTTCGCTTCCCACGAGGGCGGCGCTTACCCGCTGGTTCTGACCACCTACGAGATTGTCTGCTCCGCCGGCTACGACGAGGAGACCTCCAACCTGGTCAAGGACTTCCTGAACGTTGCACTCGACGCTCAGGACCAGGAGCTCGCAGACGAGGGCTTCATCCCGGTCTCCGGTGCTCACGCTGACCGCCTGCGCGAGGCTGTGAACGCCATCCAGTAAGGCGAAAGCCACTTTCGGTCCGGCGCGCGCATGAAGCGCGCGGGACGGCAGACCCCCTGACCTGACATTGTCGTGCCGGGGGGTCTACCTATGCGGGGGCGCGGTCTGTGCACAGTGTCACCGTCGTTTCAAACCAGTTTTATTCAAAAGGATTCGTAGAACATGGCTGACAACGAATTGCCTGCTACCGAACACGACGACCGCGGCGCAGGCCCTGCGACGAAGTCCGACCCGGTGGTTGCAGATTCCACGGGCTCCCCGGTTTCGAAGGGCCAGGACCCCGCAACCGAGGGTACCCCGGCCACCGGCGGCGGCGCCGGCGTGAAGCGCCCGGGCGACCGCGTCTTCGAGGCACTCTCCACCATCTCCGCAACCCTGATCACCGTGCTTGTCGCGGCGATCGGTATCTTCCTGCTCATCCAGGCCACCCCGCCGCTGGCGCGTAACGAGGGCGGCTTGCTGGGCTTCTTTACCTACGGCGGCCAGTGGTCGACCTCCGACCTGGACAACATGAAGTTCGGTATTCCGAACCTGTTCTTCGCCACCATCGCGATCTCCTTGATCGCTCTGGTAATCGCGATGCCGGTCGCACTCGGCGTCGCACTGTTCCTGTCCAACTACGCCCCGAAGAACCTTGTGCGCCCGCTGGCCACCATCGTGGACATGCTCGCCGCGGTGCCGTCGATTGTGTACGGCCTTTGGGGCGCGCAGGTGCTCGGCCCGCTGCTGGGTAAGTTCTACAGCTGGGTGAACTCCTGGGGTGGCGACTTCTTCATGTTCGCCACGTACCAAAACTCCCCGCCGTTCGCTACCGGCCGAAACATGATGACCGGTGGCATCGTGCTGGCGATTATGATTCTGCCGATCATCGCCGCAACCGCCCGCGAGATCTTCGTGCAGACCCCTCCCGGCCAGATCGAGTCCGCCCTCGCACTTGGCGCGACCCGCTGGGAAGTTATCCGCATGACGGTGATCCCGTTCGGTATGTCCGGCTTCATCGCCGGTTCCATGCTGGGCCTCGGCCGCGCGCTCGGCGAGACCATGGCGCTCTACATGGCCGTGGCTCCGGCGAACGACTTCCGCGGCTCGCTATTCGACGGCGGCACTACCTTCGCAACCGCGATTGCGAACGCGTCCGCCGAGTTCAACAACCCGGTCTCCGCAGGTGCGTACATCGCAGCCGGTCTGGTGCTGTTCCTGCTGACCTTCGTCGTCAACTCGATCGCCCGCGCGATCGTTAACAAGTAAGAGGGGAGCTAAGTAGAACATGTCTACCGCAGTACCTTCCAACGGCGCCGGCAACGAGTCGACCAAGGTGACCACCACCACGACCACGACCTCGACTGCCGCGACGCAGACCGCTACACAGCCGGCCCGCACCGGCGACAACCCGTTCACCGACATCTCCTCCGGCCGTAAGAACCTGAACAGCTTCATGGGCGGCCTGATGTGGCTGTGCATGATCCTGGCGCTGATCCCGCTGCTGTGGCTGCTGATCACCGTTATCGCCCGCGGCTTCCCCGCAATCGCGGATGGCGCGTGGTGGACCCAGGATATGGTCGGCGTCCGCGCATCCAAGGAGGGCGGCGGTGCACTGCACGCCATCGCTGGTACCTTGATGCAGACGCTGATCGCTTCGCTGATCTCCATCCCGATTGGTGTGTTCACCGCCATCTACCTGGTGGAGTACTCCAACGGCAACAAGCTGGGCAAGTTGACCACCTTCATGGTGGACATCCTGTCGGGTGTGCCTTCCATCGTTGCCGCTCTGTTCGTTTACGCACTGTGGATCACGATCCTGGGCCAGCAGCGCTCCGGTTTTGCCGTGTCGCTCTCGCTCATCCTGCTCATGATCCCGGTCGTGGTGCGTAACACCGAAGAGATGCTCCGCGTGGTCCCGATGGATCTGCGCGAAGCCACCTACGCGCTGGGTGTGCCCAAGTGGAAGACCATCGCCCGTATCGTGCTTCCGACTGCACTGTCCGGCATCGTCACCGGCATCATGCTGGCTGTCGCCCGCGTGATGGGTGAGTCCGCTCCGGTGCTGATCCTCGTCGGCTCGACCCCGGCTGTGAACTGGTTCAACATGTTCCAGCAGCCGCAGTCCTCGCTGCCGCTGTTCATGCTGGATATGTGGAAGTCCGGCGCCACCGGCCCGGCAAACGACCGCCTCTGGGGCGCGGCACTGACGCTTGTGATCCTTGTCGTCACGCTGAACCTCCTCGCTCGCTTCATCGCAAGCAAGTTCTCGGTCAAGAAGTAAGCAACCCCGCCCCAACACATTCAGGAGAAAAACAAGATGTCTACCAAGCTCCTTTTGAACGACGTCAACATCTACTACGGCGACTTCCACGCTGTCCAGAACGTCGACATGGACATTCCTGCCCAGGCCGTGACCGCGTTCATCGGCCCGTCCGGTTGCGGTAAGTCCACCGTGCTGCGCACCCTCAACCGCATGCACGAGGTCATCCCGAACGCCTCGGTGACCGGTGAGATCCTGCTCGACGGCAACAACATCTACGGCAAGGACGTCGACCCGGTGGCCGTGCGCAACACCGTGGGCATGGTGTTCCAGAAGGCGAACCCGTTCCCGACCATGTCCATCGAGGAGAACGTTGTCGCCGGCCTGACCCTGCAGGGCGAGAAGGACAAGAAGAAGCTCGCAGAGATCACTGAGCAGTCCCTGCGTGGCGCGAACCTGTGGGACGAGGTGAAGGACCGTTTGGACAAGCCGGGCGGCGGCCTTTCCGGTGGTCAGCAGCAGCGTCTCTGCATCGCCCGCGCGATCGCGGTGCGCCCGCAGGTCCTGCTCATGGACGAGCCCTGCTCCGCGCTCGACCCGATCTCGACCCTCGCCGTGGAGGACCTCATCCACGAGCTCAAGGACGACTACACCATCGTGATCGTGACCCACAACATGCAGCAGGCAGCCCGTGTGTCCGACAAGACCGCGTTCTTCTCCCTCGAGGCCACCGGTAAGCCGGGCCACCTCGTGGAGTTCGCGGACACGACCACGATCTTCGAGAACCCCTCCGAGAAGGAGACCGAGGACTACATCTCCGGCCGCTTCGGCTAAGGAGCCATAGCTTCTCGACGAGTTCCTGGCGCACCGCCCACCCCAAATCACACCGGGGTTGGGCGGTGCCCTTTTCGTCGCCCTTTTCGTCGCCCTTTTCGTCGCCGCGGCCGATACTGTTGCAGCATGGCCCACAAAAACCAGGAGAAGCTGCCCCCGCCGGGTCCGGCGTGGGCCGGTTCCCTGATGGGCACGTCCATCCTGGCCACGTTATGCGAAGCTCACGGGCTGTTCTCTTTCGCGGTTGCTGCGCTGGCGTTCGCCACTGTTGTGCTGCTGGTTCTGACGGCTGGTTGGGCGCTGCGGCGCGAACCGGGGTGGGATGCGGATGCGATGGCACCGTGGGGCATGATGTCTATGGGGGTCATGTCGCTGGGTTCAGCAGCCACTTCCGTCACCGGCCAAGGCGTATGGCAGCTCGCAGCATGGTGGGTGGGTGCACCGCTTGCGTGGGTGGTGTGCGTCAAACAGTTGCGCAACTTCCCCGGTGAGCCGACGTTCCAGTGGGGGCTTGCGCTCGTGGCACCGATGGTGGCGGCGACGAACGCGGCCCAGCTCGACGGCGAGTTCTACACAGCAGCGGGTATAGCGTCGTTTTTGCTCACCCTGTGTACCGCGATCCCGGTGTTCGGATATTGCTACAACGAGTTCTTTCACGGGCGAATGGACATCCCGGACAAGCTCGGCGGCACCACCTGGATTCCGCTCGGGGTGGTGGGCCAATCAACGGCTGCGGCCCAGCTGCTCTTCGAGGGCAAACCGGGCGTGTATTACAGCCTGTTCATGGTGGTGATGGGGGCGGGACCCGTAGCGTTCGCCGCGGTTCGCTTCGCCCGTTCAGTGGCGCGCTGGGCCGATTACGGGCCGGGCTGGTGGGGTTCGACCTTCCCGGTAGGCACCTTGAGCCTGGGCGTGCACATGCTGGCTGAATCGACTAGCTGGGTGTGGTTCGATACGGTCAGCGCCGCACTGCTCGGCTTACTCGCGGTCCACATCGCGCTGTGCGTCGCGCGGTTTGGATGCTGGGTTGGCGAGGGCAAACCGCGGTATGCCGAGCCGGTCTAGCCTGTCTCACCCCGCCGGTTATTGCTGCTGGGCGCGGAAGCGCCGCTCGATTTCGGCGAACTTTAGATCGGGCTCGTAGTTCGCCTTGTCGCGCTGCCGCAGGTAATCCTCCGGCGTCTGGCCCGTGACAAGGAACACCACGCGGCCGGCGGCGGCCACGCAGCGGTCTGCGTAGCGCTCGTAGTACCTGGTCAGCATCGCAAGGTCGACGGCTTGGCGGGTGGTGTACTCCCACTCGCGGTCAGTCACCAGCGTGGACAGGTAGGCCTTCATATCGTCCACGCCCTCGTCCACGGTGTGCAGGTCGACGGCCACATCCGGGTCGGGGTCCATCAGAAGTGCTCGCACGATCGAGCCCATCTCGTCCACCAGACGAGCCAGCTCGGCAACGTAGCCGTGCAGAGCTTCCGGGTACACGGAAGCCGGGTGGCGCTGGCGAGCGAGCAAAGCCACGTTCTTCGCCAGCGCGCCCATGCGGTTCAAGTTTTCCACGATGTAGATCGAAGAGATCACCTGGCGCAGCTCCGAGGCCACCGGGTTTTGCAGTGCAAGCAGACGCATCGCGCGGTCCTCGCAGCGCTGGCGGATCTCGGTGAGCGAATCGGTTGAGGTCAGCGCCTCTTCAGCGTCGTCAAGCGATTGCTCCAACAATGCCTTCGATGCGTGCGACATGATGCCGGTGACCCGGTCGCACATGTCCAACAAGTCACTGTTGAATTCCTCGAGGAATTCGCGGTACGCGGCTCTGAGCATGTGACCTACCCGCCGTTGTTCTCAATCTCGGCGCCGACTGGCACCGTGTCGTCCTCTGGGTCGTCGAGCCAACCCTCTGGCAGCGCGAGCTTCGCGGAGCCGCCTTGTCGCCCGCGGGCGTCGTCGGCGTGGTCGGCTAGCTCCTCCGAGCCAGCGATGGGGGCGAGGCGCTCACGCAGCTCCGCGAGCGTGGATACCTGCGCAAGAGACTTGCGGAACTCCCCGCCAACCGGGAAGCCACGCAGGTACCAGCCGGTGTGCTTGCGGATGTCGCGGCACGCGTGCTCCTCGCCGTCGTGCGCTGCCAGCAGCTCGGCGTGGCGGTAGATGATCCGCGCGACCTCGCCGAGCGTCGGCTCCGGCGGGATCTCCTCGCCGCGCAGCTGCGCCCCGAGCTGTGCGAACAGCCAAGGCCGGCCGAGGCATCCGCGCCCGACCTCCACGCCGTGGCAGCCGGTTTGCGCCATCATCTTGGCGGCGTCGTCGGCGGCGAAGATGTCGCCGTTGCCGATCACCGGCACGCCCGTGCCGTCCATGTGCTCCACCAAGCGGCCGATCTCGTCCCAGTGGGCGGTGCCGGAATAGCGCTGGGCGCCGGTGCGCGCGTGCAGGGCCACGCCCGCCGCGCCGGCGTCGGCGGCGATGCGGCCGGCGTCGAGGTGGGTGTGGTGCTCGTCGTCAATGCCAATGCGAAACTTCACCGTGATCGGGACTCCGGAGCCCTCCGCCGCGCGCACAGCCGCTTCCACGATGTTGCCGTACAGGCGCCGCTTGTACGGGATCGCGCAGCCGCCGCCCTTGCGGGTGACCTTCGGCACCGGGCAGCCGAAGTTCATGTCAACGTGGTCCGCGATGTCTTCCTCCACGATCATGCGCACCGCCTCGTACGTGAACTTCGGGTCCACGGTGTACAGCTGCATGGAGCGCGGCGTCTCGCTGGCGGCAAAAGTGGTCATGTGCAGCGTTTTCGCGTTGCGGGCCACCATGGCGCGCGCGGTGATCATCTCGCAGACGTAGAGCCCGGAGGCGGTGCCGGTCAGTTCCTGCTCGATCTCGCGGCACAGCACTCGAAACGGCATGTTGGTCACGCCAGCCATCGGCGCCAGGATCACGGGTGAATCCAGGTCGATGCCGCCGATGGTTAGCGCGGGTTGGTGCGTCGCGGGTGCTGTCATAGTGGCCACCATTGTTCCCGCAGGCAGTTGCTCAAGTCCAATCGGCGGAAATACGCCCATTCGGGGGTGGGGGCGAGCTGTGGGGCATTTGCTTATCGACGTTTACGCAGCCGCTTTTCACCAAACACGTGCAGTGAGCGCTACGTCACAATACAGTGGTGCCTGTTACATGCCCGAAGGAAAGGAAGCACACCATGAGTGAGCGCATCGCCAACGCCAAACTCGCGGACAAGGTCATGTCCGCCGAAGAGGCTGCGCAGTTTGTCAACCACGGCGACAAGGTCGGCATCTCCGGCTTCACCGGCGCCGGCTACCCGAAGGCCATGCCTTCCGCCATCGCGGAAAAGGCCAAGGCGGCCCACGACAAGGGCCAGGATTACTCCATCGACCTGTTCACCGGTGCGTCCACTGCGCCGGAGTGCGACGGCGTGCTCGCGGAGGCGAACGCGCTGCGCTACCGCATGCCGTACCAGTCGGATCCGCAGATGCGCAACGCCATCAACGCCGGTTCCATGAAGTTCCAGGACATCCACCTATCTCATTCCGGCATGATGGTTGAGCAGGGCTTCTTCGGCGACATTGACCTCGCCATCGTGGAGGCTGTGCGCATCACCGAGGAGGGCAACATCGTCCCGTCCTCCTCCGTGGGCAACTCCGTGGAGTTCCTCAACGCCGCGAAGAAGATCATCATCGAGGTCAACGAGTGGCAGTCCCTCGAGCTGGAGGGCATGCACGACATCTGGACCGTTCCGGCACTGCCGAACCGTATCCCGATCCCGATCACGAAGGCAGGCGACCGCATCGGTAAGACCTACATCGAGATCGACCCGGAGAAGGTCGTCGCTGTGGTGCAGACGAACGAGCCGGACCGCAACGCCCCGTTCAAGGCTCCGGACGAGGTGTCCGAGCAGATCGCCGGCAACTTCCTCGATTTCCTGGAGAACGAGGTGAAGGCCGGCCGCCTCGCGTACGACGGCTACGTCATGCAGTCCGGCGTGGGCAACGTGCCGAACGCCGTGATGGCGGGCCTGATGGACTCGAAGTTCGAGAAGATCGAGGCCTACACCGAGGTGATCCAGGATGGCATGGTCGACCTCATCGACGCCGGCAAGATGACCGTCGCGTCCGCCACCTCCTTCTCCCTGTCGCCTGAGTACGCGGAGAAGATGAACGAGGAGGCGTCGCGTTACCGCGAGAGCATCATCCTGCGCCCGCAGAGCATCTCGAACCACCCGGAGGTTATCCGCCGCACCGGCCTGATCGCCTCCAACGGCATGATCGAGGCTGACATCTACGGCAACGCCAACTCCACCCACATCAACGGCTCCCGCCTGATGAACGCCCTGGGCGGTTCCGGCGACTTCACCCGCAACGCCTACATCTCGTCCTTCATCTCCCCGTCGATTGCGAAGGACGGCGCGATCTCCGCGATCGTGCCGATGGTGTCCCACGTGGACCACACCGAGCACGACGCGATGGTGTTCATCACCGAGTACGGCGTGGCCGACCTGCGCGGCCTGGCCCCGCGCGACCGCGTGGCGAAGATGATCTCCATTGCCCACCCGAGCTACCGCCCGCTGCTGGAGGAGTACGTGGAGCTCGCCTCCAAGTGCAAGTACCAGCAGACGCCGCACAACCTCGAGCACGCCTTCGACTTCCACCGCCGCATCGAAGCGACGGGCACGATGGCGAAGTCGGAGGACTAGTCCCCGATAGTGCGCTGAGGCCCCGGCCGCCGCACCCTCGTTGCGCCGGGGCTTCTGGCCTCTAACGGGGTGATTTTCAACCGCCGCGGGCCTCGGGCTACGATTAGTCCCACGGGCCTTTAGCTCAGTTGGTAGAGCTACGGACTTTTAATCCGCAGGTCCCGGGTTCGAGCCCCGGAGGGCCCACCGTATGCCTCGGCCGTTTCGGCCGGGGCATTTCGCTTATCGACGCCTGCCTTCTCAGACCTTGTTCCGAATCCGCACCAGCTCCGCGGATTCCGCGCTGATCGGGACGATTGCGTCGGCCACGGCGACGTGCAGCATGGACGGGTAGGGGCGCTCGGCCACGGCGACACCCGCGCCGGGGACGATGCCGTGCGCTTCCAGGTAGCGCAGAAGTTCCGGGTCGCGGTCGCTGATGCGCTCCACCACGACATCCTCGCCGGTTGCGACGATGGCGAGGCTGTGCACTGAGGCCGTTGCGATGCGCCCCTTCGCGTCCGGGATGGGGTCGCCGTGCGGGTCCCGGTCGGGGTTGCCCAAGGCGTCGGCAATGCGCTCGACGAACGTGGGGGAGACGGCGTGCTCGAGGCGCTCGGCCTCGTCGTGGACTTCGTCCCAGCTGTAGCCGAGGGAGCGCACCAGGAAGGTCTCGATGAGCCGGTGGCGCCGCACCATCTCCACCGCGGCTTTCCTGCCGTCGTTGGTTAGTTCGATGGGTTTGTATGGCTCGCGGCGGATGAGCCCCTGCGATTCCAGGCGTTTGAGCCCTTCTGTGGTGGTGGACGGTTTCAGTCCTAACTCGCTCGAGATCCGGGTTGCGGTGACCGGTTCCTTGTCCCACTCGCTGAGCTGGAAAATCGCTTTCAGGTAGTCCTGCGTGAGGTGGGGGAGGCGGTCGGGGATGCCCTCTCTCGGAGTCATGGGTAGCACCCTACACCCAAAAAGTTCACGACACTGAAAAAATAGTTGCGCCTCAATGAAGTTTGCTGCTAGGTGGAGCCATGGACGTAGGGACGGTCACCCCCAGCGCGGTTGCTATCGCGCTCGGCATCTCGCTTCTCGCCGGTTTAGCCACCGGCTTCGGCGGGCTCGTTGTCGTGCTGCGCCGCTCGCCCGGGCCAGCCTTCCTGTCCGGCACGCTCGGCTTTTCCGCCGGGGTGATGGTGTACATCTCCTTCGTGGAACTGCTGCCAGAAGGTCTTAACGGGCTGGAAGAGGCCGGAAACGCGAACCCGGACCTGTGGGGCGCCGTCGCCTTCTTCGCCGGAATCGCGCTGATTGCGCTGATCGACCGGTTCGTGCCCGAGGACATCAACCCGCACGAGGAGCCGCACGCTTCCGGAATAACCCGCGCCCGGATGCGCAATGTCGGGGTGCTCAGCGCGGTCGCGATTGCGATCCACAATTTCCCCGAAGGCTTCGCCACGTTCGCGGTGGCGCTGGCGGACCCGGCCTTGGCGCTCCCGCTGGCTGTGGCGATCGCCATCCACAACGTCCCTGAGGGCGTGGCGATCGCAGTGCCACTGCGCGAAGCCACCGGCTCAAAATGGAAAGCGGCCGGCTGGGCGACGCTGTCGGGGCTTGCGGAACCGCTCGGCGCCGTGATCGGGTTCGCGCTTCTGCGGCCGTTCCTTGGGCCGGAGACGCTGGGCTACACCTTCGCCGCCATCGCGGGGGTGATGGTGTTTGTCAGCCTGGACAAACTGCTGCCCACTGCGATTGAGACGGGGCGCCACCACACCGCCATCTACGGCATGGTCGTCGGGATGGCCGTGATGGCGGCGAGCCTGCTGCTGCTTCCCGGGTAAGCGGCGAAGGCCGCGCACAAAGACCCGGCCGCGTCTACGCTGAACGCATGCGACTCATCCGGTTCATCCTCAACATCATCTGGCTGCTCACCGCTGGAATCTGGCTCTGCATCGCTTACACCCTCGCCGGGATCCTGGCGTGCCTGCTCATTGTCACCATCCCGTTCGGGATGGCGTCGTTCCGCATTGCCGGCTACGTGATCTGGCCGTTCGGGCGCGAGGTGGTGCAGGGCAATACCGGCGCCCTCGGCATGCTGGGCAACGTCCTCTGGTTCGTGGTGGCGGGCCTGTGGCTGGCCATCGGGCACATCGCCACCGCCACCGTGCAGGCGCTCACCATCGTCGGCCTGCCGCTGGCGTGGGCAAACCTGAAGATGATCCCGGTGACCTGCTTCCCGTTCGGTTCCCGGATCGTCAGCTCGAACGACAGCCGCGCCGGCTACGCGCCGGTCGTGCGCTAACGCTGCCAACTTCCACACTTCGGCGCGCACCTTCGCCCGGTCCGAGCCCTCCTGCCTCCCGATGCTCGAGTACCGTTTAACCGGTTCATCCTTGGTGGGGGACGGGGTTGCGCCGTGAAGTTCCGCTTCAGCGATGCGCTGTGCTGAAGTGCCCGTTTGGTTTGGGGCAGGGGGCTGTTCTATGCTGTCAAAGCTGTCGTACAGCGCCCCCATCGTCTAGAGGCCTAGGACTCCGCCCTTTCACGGCGGCAACACGGGTTCGAATCCCGTTGGGGGTACGGCCCTGTGGCGCAGTTGGTTAGCGCGCCGCCCTGTCACGGCGGAGGTCGCGGGTTCAAGTCCCGTCAGGGTCGCTCCGAGCTCGAGGTTCGCCTCGGGCTTTTTGCTTTGCGACGAATACGCCTGCCCAAAGGTCGCTGCAGCCGTTCTCCGAACGCTGCCGCGCGGACTGGCCGACCGCTGCACTCCCGCACTCCGCGCGGTGGCTGATGCGGCCGCACAATGCCCGCTTGCCTGCTGATTTGTTTCCGGTTCAAGGGTCTGTGTAAGGTATCAACTCGTGCAAGCGACAGTGCGAAAGCGCTGGAGGGGCACAAAAAATAAGAGAATATGGCCCTGTGGCGCAGTTGGTTAGCGCGCCGCCCTGTCACGGCGGAGGTCGCGGGTTCAAGTCCCGTCAGGGTCGCGGCTAGATAGCTCAGTCGGTAGAGCACACGCCTGAAAAGTGTGGGGTCGCCAGTTCGATCCTGGCTCTAGCCACACCAAGGATGAAGGCCCCTTCGCAAACGCGGAGGGGCCTTTTTCGTGCGCGGGTATCATCGCGTCCATGGATTCCAAGGATTATGAGCTAGTAAAGGGCGAGGGCCGTTACGAAATACGCATCGGCTCAGACGTGGCGGGGTTCGCCGATTACGTTGACCGGGACGGGGTGCGCACTATGCCGCACACCGTGGTCGAGCCGCGCTACCGCGGCCAGGGCTTGTCTGGGCCGCTGATTAAGTTCGCGCTTGACGACGCTCGCGCGGACGGCCTCAAGGTCAACCCGGCGTGCTCCGCGGTTGCCGGCTACATCGAGAAGCACTCGGAGTATTCAGACCTGCTTGCGTAGCTGTTAGATGATGTAGCTGCCCGGATCCACGTAGTTGTCCGGGTCGACCAGCTTCAAGCATTCCTCCGACTTGCGTGGGCGCACCTTCGCCGGAATGCCCACCGCGATGGAGTTCTCTGGCACGTCCTTGGTTACAACGGCGTTGGCGCCGATGGCGGAGCCGGCGCCAATGAGTACCGGGCCGAGCACTTTCGCGCCGGCGCCGATAGTGACGTTATCGCCGATGGTGGGGTGCCGCTTCGTCTGCGTGAGCACCTGCCCGCCGAGTGTCACGCCGTGGTAGAGCATCACCCCGTCGCCAATCTCCGCAGTCTCCCCGATGACGATGCCCATGCCGTGGTCGATGAAGAACCTGCGGCCGATCGTCGCGCCGGGGTGAATTTCAATGCCGGTGAGGAAACGGTTGAATTGCGCCAGAATGCGCGCCGGCGCTTTCCACCCGCGGTTCCACATGGCGTGGCACGCGCGGTGAATCCAGATGGCGTGCAGGCCGGAGTACACAATCGCGTTCTCTACGTCGCCGCGGGCCGCCGGGTCGTGCGCGCGGGCGTTCTGCAGGTCCTCGCGGACAGTGGAAATCACCTTGAACAGCATGTTGGGGAGCTTACATGGGTAACCCCCGCGCTCCCTTGGGTGGGAGGCGGGGGCTGGCGACAGCTCGTCGATAAGCACATTGCTTATCGACGCCTACCTAGTCGCGGATGTCCTCGTACAGAACAGTCGAGACGTAGCGCTCGCCGAAGTCCGGGATGATAACCACGATGGTCTTACCCTCGTTCTCATCACGAGCTGCGACCTCAAGCGCGGCCTTCACGTTCGCGCCGGCGGAGATGCCGCCGAGCACGCCGTCCTTGACCGCGAGCTCGCGCGAGGTGTCCACGGCATCCTCGTTGGTGACGGCGATGATCTCATCGACGATCGTGCGGTCCAGCGTGCCCGGCACAAAGTTCGCGCCCAGACCCTGGATCTTGTGCGGGCCAGCCTCACCCTTGGACAGCAGCGGGGAAGCGGCCGGCTCGACTGCAACGGCCTTCAGGTCCGGCTTCTGCTCCTTGAGGTACTTGCCAGCGCCCGAGATGGTGCCACCCGTGCCCACACCTGCGACGATGATGTCCACGTTGCCGTCGGTGTCTTCCCAGATCTCCGGGCCGGTGGTTTGGTAGTGGATGCGCGGGTTCGCCTCGTTCTCAAACTGGCGGGCCAGGATCGCGCCCTCGTTCTGCTCCACGATCTCGTTGGCCTTCTCCACGGCGCCCTTCATGCCTGCGGCGCCCGGGGTGAGCACGATCTCCGCGCCGTACGCACGCAGCAGCACGCGACGCTCGGTGGACATGGTCTCTGGCATGGTGAGGATGACCTTGTAGCCCTTCGCCGCGCCCGCCAGTGCAAGCGCAATGCCGGTGTTGCCCGAGGTGGCCTCCACAATCGTGCCGCCCGGCTTCAGCTCGCCGGATTCCTCAGCCGCCTCCACGATGGCCTTGCCAATGCGGTCCTTCACGCTGTTCGCCGGGTTGTAGTACTCCAGCTTTGCCAGCACGCGGGCCTTTGCGCCGTACGCCTCAGTAATGTCGTGCAGCTCAACCAGCGGGGTGCCGCCGACGAGCTCAAGTACGTTGTTCGCGATCTTCGCCATGATGCTCCTTCTCACTATCGCTTTGATGTTCTGCGTCGTGCTGGTACCGCACTATACACCTAATTGTAGACCGAGTGGTTTTAGCGTAGTAGACCGCATGGTTCGTTGATGGGCGAATGTTGGGTTCGATACCGCAGGTGCCCCGTTTTTGTCGAACGACACCCCATGGGGTGAAGTTTGGCTACCCCCGCGCGGGCGATATAGTGAGGGTATTTTCCGGCCAAGTTCAACACCGGGTGCACCCAATAGGGGCAACCGGCACCGTGAAAGGCGACTTACATGACGATGGACCCGCAGCAGGTCAAGGATGATGACGATGCGATCCGCGCGGCACTCACGGCGCTGAAAACAGCGACGGGGATCCCGGTGGCCATGTACGGCACCTTGCTGCCGGACAACCGGTTGCAAATTACGCAGTGGATCGGGCTGCGCACCCCGGCCCTGCAGAATCTGGTGGTCGACGCTGGTGCCGGCGTGGGCGGCAGGGTAGTAACCACTCGCCGCGCGGTGGGCATCTCGGACTACACCCGCGCCAACGTCATCTCCCACGAGTACGACAAGCAGATCCAGGACGAGGGCTTGCACTCCCTGGTTGCCGTGCCTGTGATTGTGCAGCGCGAGATCCGCGGTGTGCTCTACGTTGGCGTGCACTCCCCGGTGCGCCTGGGTGACAAGGTGATTGAAGAGGTCACCATGACCGCCCGCACTCTCGAGCAGGACTTGGCCGTGAACTCCGCGATGCGCTCCGCCGACGGCGGCGCCAACCAGGCAGGCGCAAAGGCTGGCCGCACAATGAACGGCGCCGAGTGGGAGCAGGTCCGCGCCACCCACTCGAAGCTGCGCATGCTGACGAACCGCGTGCAGGACGACGACCTGCGCAAGGAGCTCGAGCAGATCTGCGAGCAGATGGTCTCGCCGGTGCGCGTGAAGCAGACGACCAAGCTGTCCGCCCGCGAGCTCGACGTGCTGAGCTGCGTCGCCCTCGGGCACACCAATGTCGAGGCGGCCGAAGAAATGGGTATCGGCGCCGAGACGGTGAAGTCCTACCTTCGCAGCGTCATGCGCAAGCTGGGCGCCCACACCCGTTACGAGGCGGTCAACGCTGCCCGCCGCATCGGTGCCCTGCCTTAAAGGTGGGGGCAACGGCGCCTTGACGACGTCCTCCCGGTGACTACCCGTCGCCGCCCGAAGAGCCCCGCGAAGCGCAGCGACGAGTTCGGTACTGTGGTTCGCGTGAAAGAACGTTTCCTTGTCACTGGTGGTACCCGGCTCGAAGGCGTGGTGAACGTCGGCGGCGCGAAGAATAGTGTGCTGAAGCTCATGGCAGCTGCGCTGCTCGCTGAGGGGACGACCACGTTGCGGAACTGTCCCGAAATCCTCGACGTCCCGCTTATGCGCGACGTGCTAGTCGGTCTCGGGTGCGACGTGGAGATCGAAGGTGATGTGGTGCAGATCCACACGCCTGCCGATGTCTCTCCGCACGCCGATTTCGAAGCGGTCCGGCAGTTCCGCGCTTCCGTCGCCGTGCTTGGGCCCTTGGTGGCGCGCTGCCACGAGGCGCGCGTCGCACTTCCCGGTGGCGACGCAATTGGCTCGCGTCCGCTCGACATGCACCAGTCTGGTCTGGAGAAGCTCGGTGCGACAACCCACATCGAGCACGGTGCGGTGGTTGCCCGGGCCGAGCAGCTCACCGGAGCCCCAATCAAGCTGGACTTCCCGTCCGTCGGCGCGACGGAGAACATCATCACCGCCGCTGTGCTCGCGCAGGGGCGCACCACTTTGGATAACGCTGCGCGCGAGCCGGAAATCGTCGACCTGTGCAACATGCTCAATTCCATGGGCGCGCGCATCGAGGGTGCGGGCACGTCCAGCATCACTGTCGACGGCGTGGACTCGCTGCGCCCCACCGAGCACACCGTGATCGGCGACCGCATCGTTGCCGGCACCTGGGCGTACGCCGCAGCGATGACGCAGGGCGACATCACGGTTACCGGTGCTGCACCGGGCCACCTCCACCTCGCGCTGTCGAAGCTGAAGCTCGCCGGCGCCGACATCGAGACGTACCCGAGCGGCTTCCGCGTGCAGATGCACCAGTGCCCCAAAGCCGTGGATTACCAGACGCTGCCGTTCCCGGGCTTTCCCACGGACCTGCAGCCGATGGCAATCGCAATCTCAACCATCGCCGACGGCGTCTCGGTGATCACCGAGAACGTCTTTGAGGCGCGCTTCCGCTTTGTGGACGAGATGCAGCGCTTGGGTGCCGACGCCACAGTGGACGGACACCACGTTGTGCTCCGTGGCGTGGAGCAGCTTTCCTCGACCGACGTGTGGTCTTCCGACATCCGCGCTGGCGCCGGCCTCGTTCTGGCCGGCTTGGTTGCCGATGGCCAGACCACCGTGCACGAGGTGCACCACATCGACCGCGGCTACCCGTCCTTCGTGGAGCAGATGAATAGTCTCGGCGCGAACGTCGAGCGCGTAGCCGCCCAATAAGCGCGCCTTTAACAACGATAAAACCCTCAGAAAACGTTGGTTGTGCTGGGGGTTTGTGTTGTGTGTGGGGTGTGTGTAACTTATATCGAGTCAGCGAGACCGACAACGCCCCGCTAGAGAGCAAGGTTTTTGCTTCTGGTTTGTGTGGCGGGCAGGAAAACAATCGTTGGCGGAAATAAAATCCTTCAGCTTCTTTCGGCTAGCCCTTGTTTGTGGGGTTGGTTGTGGTGTGCTGGTGTTGTTTGAGAACTCGATAGTGTGCCAATGCATATTTTTTGTTTGTGGGTTGGTTGCGTGTGCGCTGTGCTGCATCGTTTTTGGTGTGGTTGGTGTGTGCCGGTTGCAGTTGTTGTGAACCTTTGATGGCAATGATTGTTTCTGGTGGATCGTGAACTGGTTCATGTTTGTGGTGCTTGTGGTTTTTCCTCGTCGGATGCGCAGGTGCCATGTGTTGTGATTTTTTGCAGCAGTAATTTGAGGATTGCCAGTCCGGCACCTTTTTGCTCTTGGAACTGTTTTTGGTTTTGGGTGTGGGGTGTTGGTTGGTTTGTTTTTTGCCAGTTTGGTTGGGCTTTTCACGGCCTTTTTTGTGGAGAGTTTGATCCTGGCTCAGGATGAACGCTGGCGGCGTGCTTAACACATGCAAGTCGAACGGAAAGGCCCTAGCTTGCTGGGGTGCTCGAGTGGCGAACGGGTGAGTAACACGTGGGTGATCTGCCCTGCACTTCGGGATAAGCCTGGGAAACTGGGTCTAATACCGGATAGGACCACTTCTTGGAGGTTGTGGTGGAAAGTTTTTTCGGTGTGGGATGAGCTCGCGGCCTATCAGCTTGTTGGTGGGGTAATGGCCTGCCAAGGCGTCGAAGGGTAGCTGGCCTGAGAGGGTGTACGGCCACATTGGGACTGAGATACGGCCCAGACTCCTACGGGAGGCAGCAGTGGGGAATATTGCACAATGGGCGCAATCCTGATGCAGCGACGCCGCGTGGGGGATGACGGCCTTCGGGTTGTAAACTCCTTTCGCCAAGGACGAAGCTTTAAGTGACGGTACTTGGAGAAGAAGCACCGGCTAACTACGTGCCAGCAGCCGCGGTAATACGTAGGGTGCGAGCGTTGTCCGGAATTACTGGGCGTAAAGAGCTCGTAGGTGGTTTGTCGCGTCGTTTGTGTAAGTCCGTAGCTTAACTGCGGGACTGCAGGCGATACGGGCATAACTTGAGTGCTGTAGGGGAGACTGGAATTCCTGGTGTAGCGGTGGAATGCGCAGATATCAGGAGGAACACCGATGGCGAAGGCAGGTCTCTGGGCAGTAACTGACGCTGAGGAGCGAAAGCATGGGGAGCGAACAGGATTAGATACCCTGGTAGTCCATGCCGTAAACGGTGGGCGCTAGGTGTGAGTCCCTTCCACGGGGTTCGTGCCGTAGCTAACGCATTAAGCGCCCCGCCTGGGGAGTACGGCCGCAAGGCTAAAACTCAAAGGAATTGACGGGGGCCCGCACAAGCGGCGGAGCATGTGGATTAATTCGATGCAACGCGAAGAACCTTACCTGGGCTTGACATACACCAGATCGCTGCAGAGATGTAGTTTCCCTTTGTGGCTGGTGTACAGGTGGTGCATGGTTGTCGTCAGCTCGTGTCGTGAGATGTTGGGTTAAGTCCCGCAACGAGCGCAACCCTTGTCTTGTGTTGCCAGCATTTGGTTGGGGACTCATGAGAGACTGCCGGGGTTAACTCGGAGGAAGGTGGGGATGACGTCAAATCATCATGCCCCTTATGTCCAGGGCTTCACACATGCTACAATGGTCGGTACAACGCGCGGCGAGCCTGTGAGGGTGAGCGAATCGCTGAAAGCCGGTCGTAGTTCGGATTGGGGTCTGCAACTCGACCCCATGAAGTCGGAGTCGCTAGTAATCGCAGATCAGCAACGCTGCGGTGAATACGTTCCCGGGCCTTGTACACACCGCCCGTCACGTCATGAAAGTTGGTAACACCCGAAGCCAGTGGCCTGTAATGGGAGCTGTCGAAGGTGGGATCGGCGATTGGGACGAAGTCGTAACAAGGTAGCCGTACCGGAAGGTGCGGCTGGATCACCTCCTTTCTAAGGAGCTTATTTGTTTTTGTGCCCGCAGTTGCGGGTGTGCCCACACGTTTTGTGGTGTGGGTTGGTGGTTGAGTCGTCGAACGAATGGCTGCCGCCTTTTTTGTTTTGGAAAAATTGTCCGGGTGGACACACGCCGGCGGCCATGGGTTGGTTGCTTTTGTGGTGTGCGCGTTGAGCTTTCCTGCAAGCAAGTGTGTGTTGGTGCGCTGTTGGGTGTCTGGGGCAGCACGTGATGTGTTTTGTTCCTTGTGGCTTCCATGTGCTGCATGCGTGTGTGTTGCATGCGTGTGTGGTGTGTGGGGGTGTGTTGTGTGAGAACTGTAGAGTGGACGCGAGCATCTTTCTTTTTATTTTTTGTTTGTGTTTTGGTGTTTTGTACCTGTTTTTGTCTGTGATGGTTGTTTTGTTACGGGCGTATGGTGGATGCCTTGGCATGCTGAGCCGATGAAGGACGTGTGAGACTGCGTTAAGCCTCGGGGAGTTGTCAACAAAGCGTTGATCCGAGGGTGTCCGAATGGGGAAACCTAGCCGTGGTTGTGTGCGGTTACCTGCTGGTGAATACATAGCCGGTGTGGGGGTGTACGCGGGGAAGTGAAACATCTCAGTACCCGCAGGAGAAGAAAACAATTGTGATTCCGTGTGTAGTGGCGAGCGAAAGCGGATGATGGCTAAACCGTGTGTGTGTGATACTTGGTAGGGGTTGCGCATGCGGTGTTGTGGGGTGCGGGTGTGTATGGTCTACCAGCTGTGCGCATGTGTTGCGGTGTGAGCGGAAGTGTCTGGGATGGCACGCCGGAGTGGGTGATGAGCCCCGTACGTGTAGGCACCGCAAGATGTGTTACCCGTAATCCCCGAGTAGCAGCGGGCTCGTGGAATCTGCTGTGAATCTGCCGGGACCACCCGGTAAGCCTGAATACTCAGTGTGACCGATAGTGGATAGTACCGTGAGGGAATGGTGAAAAGTACCCCGGGAGGGGAGTGAAAGAGTTCCTGAAACCATGCGCTTACAATCCGTCAGAGCACCGTTTTGTGGTGTGATGGCGTGCCTTTTGCAGAATGAGCCTGCGAGTCAGCGGCATGTCGCGAGGTTAACCCGTATGTGGGGTAGTCGTAGCGAAAGCGAATCCTAATGGGGTGTTTTTTTAGTGGCATGTCCTGGACCCGAAGCGGGGTGATCTACCCATGGCCAGTGTGAAGCAGCTGTAAGAGGTTGTGGAGGCGCGAACCCACTTAGGTTGAAAACTGAGGGGATGAGTTGTGGGTAGGGGTGAAAGGCCAATCAAACTCCGTGATAGCTGGTTCTCCCCGAAATGCATTTAGGTGCAGCGTGATGTGAGCTTGCCGGAGGTAGAGCTACTGGTTGGTTGAGCGGGACTATCATCTTAGCGACGTCAGCCAAACTCCGAATGCCGGTTATAGTGTTGCATTGCAGTGAGACTGTGGGGGATAAGCTTCATAGTCGAGAGGGAAACAGCCCAGATCGCCGGTTAAGGCCCCTAAGGGTGTGCTAAGTGGAAAAGGATGTGGGATCGCGAAGACAGCCAGGAGGTTGGCTTAGAAGCAGCCATCCTTGAAAGAGTGCGTAATAGCTCACTGGTCGAGTGGTTCTGCGCCGACAATTCAGTGGGGCTCAAGCACACCGCCGAAGCCGCGGCAACACTTGTTTTGTGTTGGGTAGGGGAGCGTCGTGTGTGGGGTGAAGCCGTATCGTAAGGAGCGGTGGACTGCATGCGAGTGAGAATGCAGGCATGAGTAACGAATGGCAAGTGAGAATCTTGCCCGCCGGATGACTAAGGGTTCCTGGGTCAAGTTCGTCTTCCCAGGGTGAGTCGGGTCCTAAGGCGAGGCCGACAGGCGTAGTCGATGGTCAACGGGTTGATATTCCCGTACCCGTGTGTGCGCGACAAATTGCGAAGCGGTGATACTAACCACCCTGACCCGCCGGCCAAACACGACCTTTGGTTGTGTGGTTGGTGGTGATGCGTGGGGCCTGATCTGTTGTAGCAAAGTGATGGGGTGACGCAGGTTGGTAGCCAATGCCGCTTATTGGATTGCGGTGCAAGCGTGTGGCACGACACCATGGTCAAATGCGGGTGTCAATAGTGTGAGGCGTGATGCGTAAGCCCTTTTGGGTGAAGTTGGTGATCCTGTACTGCCGAGAAAAGCCTCTAGCGATGTGCATGTACGGCCCGTACCCGAAACCGACACAGGTAGTCAGGTAGAGAATACTAAGGCGCTCGGGTGAACTGTGGTTAAGGAATTCGGCAAAATGCCCCCGTAACTTCGGGAGAAGGGGGACCTGCACTGGTGACACACGTATCGTGTGGTAGCTGGTGTGGGTCGCAGAGAAGAGAGGGGAGCGACTGTTTATCAAAAACACAGGTCCGTGCGAAGACGGTTAAGTTGATGTATACGGACTGACGCCTGCCCGGTGCTGGAAGGTTAAGAGGACCTGTTAGGACATTTTTTGTCCGAAGCGGAGAATTTAAGCCCCAGTAAACGGCGGTGGTAACTATAACCATCCTAAGGTAGCGAAATTCCTTGTCGGGTAAGTTCCGACCTGCACGAATGGCGTAACGACTCCTCTGCTGTCTCAACCACAGGCCCGGTGAAATTGCATTACGAGTAAAGATGCTCGTTACGCGCGGCAGGACGAAAAGACCCCGGGACCTTCACTATAGCTTGGTATTGGCATTCGGTGCGGTTTGTGTAGGATAGGTGGGAGACTATGAAGCGGCCACGCTAGTGGTTGTGGAGTCGTTGTTGAAATACCACTCTGACCGTAGTGGATATCTAACCTTGGCCCATGATCTGGGTTGGGGACAGTGCCTGGTGGGTAGTTTAACTGGGGCGGTTGCCTCCCAAAATGTAACGGAGGCGCCCAAAGGTTCCCTCAGCCTGGTTGGCAATCAGGTGTGTAGAGTGTAAGTGCACAAGGGAGCTTGACTGTGAGACTTACAAGTCGAGCAGGGACGAAAGTCGGGACTAGTGATCCGGCACCTACTTGTGGATGTGGTGTCGCTCAACGGATAAAAGGTACCCCGGGGATAACAGGCTGATCTTCCCCAAGAGTCCATATCGACGGGATGGTTTGGCACCTCGATGTCGGCTCGTCGCATCCTGGGGCTGGAGTAGGTCCCAAGGGTTGGGCTGTTCGCCCATTAAAGCGGCACGCGAGCTGGGTTCAGAACGTCGTGAGACAGTTCGGTCTCTATCCGCCGCGCGCGTGTGAAACTTGAAGAAGGCTGTCCCTAGTACGAGAGGACCGGGACGGACGTACCTCTAGTGTGCCAGTTGTTCCGCCAGGGGCATCGCTGGTTGGCTACGTGCGGAAGGGATAACCGCTGAAAGCATCTAAGCGGGAAGCCTGTTTTAAGATGAGGTTTCGATTGAGGTTCCCAGCAGACTACTGGGTTGATAGGCCGGAGTTGTACCCACCGTAAGGTGCTGAGACGACCGGTACTAATACACCGATTGACAACCAACACCAACAAAGAAGTGTTGCAAAACACCAACAACAAAACACGCAAAACAAAGAGAACCAGTCGTGTTCGCGTCCACTGTGCAGTATCTGACACAACACACCCACCCCAACGCGGGGTGGCCACAAACATAAATGAACAGTTACGCCCAACGCGTGGCACACTCATTGCCCCAATAAGTGTGTCGGTGGTTGATGGCGGCGGGGAAACGCCCGGTCCCATTCCGAACCCGGAAGCTAAGCCCGCCCGCGCCGATGGTACTGCTCCCGGGAGGGAGTGGGAGAGTAGGTTACCGCCGACCCAACAACTTCAAAACACGAAAACGCCCACCACACCGGTGGGCGTTTTCTCATACCCTGGAAAATACTTTCCGAAAAACACCGCGCATAGCACCCCGACGGAGATGCTAAACCCCCAGGTCACAAGGCCGGAGGGCTTGGACATCACGCCCGGTGACACATTTCGGAAGCTATTTGCCGAATTTCGTTTTGCGGGTATGCCCGCTCGTTCTCCGAGGGTTGCGGTCTGATGCGAGGGATTCAGGTAGTTCAAACTGCGTGTCGTCTTCCTGCGTATAGTCACACGAAGAACTTCGAAGATCGGGGAGTATCCGTTTAGCGGAAGGGAGCTGACGCCGGCGATGAACACACCCGCAGCAAGGGCCGTGGACCTAGTGAAGACGTACGGGGAGGAAGACACCCAGGTTGTCGCGCTCGATGGGGTGAACGTCGATTTCAACCGCAACGAGTTCACCGCGATCATGGGCCCCTCCGGCTCCGGGAAGTCCACGCTCATGCACGTCATGGCCGGCCTCGATTCCGCGACGTCAGGCTCGGCCTACATCGGCGAAACTGATCTCTCGCAATTAGACGACAAGGAAATCACCGCGCTTCGCAGGGACCGGCTCGGGTTCATCTTCCAGTCGTTTAACCTCGTGCCCACACTCAATGCAGCGGAGAACATCACGCTTCCCACCGACATTGCCGGCGGGAGAATCGACAAACAATGGTTCGATGAGGTCACCGACAGACTTGGCCTGACCAACCGCTTGCGGCACCGCCCTGCGGAACTCTCTGGTGGGCAGCAGCAGCGCGTTGCCTGTGCCCGGGCTCTGGTGTCGCGCCCCGAGATTATCTTCGGCGACGAGCCGACGGGGAACCTGGACTCCAATTCCTCTCGTGAGGTCTTAAGCATTCTGCGCACCGCGGTCGACCAAGACGACCAAACTGTCGTTATAGTCACCCACGACGCCCGTGCCGCGTCCTACGCGGACAGGGTCATTTTCTTGCGCGACGGCAACATCGTCGACGAAATGCGTGACCCGGAGATGGACGCGATCCTAAGCGTGATGTCCCGCATGGAGGGCTAGATGGGCTCCACACTGCAGAAGGTCTCGCTGCGCAACATCGCTGCACACAAGCTTCGTCTCGCGCTCACCGTGCTCGCGGTAGTTCTTGGCACCGCGTTCCTTTCCGGGGCGCTCATGTTCACCAACATGCTGTCCAATACCTTTGATTCCGCGGTGGGCACAGTGCTCGACGACGTCGATGCTGTGGTGCGGCCAGCAGAAGATGAACGTTCGCTCCCAAGAGACGTGGTGGACGGCATCAAGGGCAATCCCGATGTTGAGCGGGTGAACCTGTTCGCCGAGCTGCCGATCGTTGCGGCAACCGAAGATGAGGTTGCCATCCAGACGCAGATGGGTACCTCGCGGGCTGGCCTCTACTACCCGGAAGACGAGGCCGCGGGGCACACCTTCGACATCATCGAGGGTTCCGCCCCCGCTCGCGTGGGGGAGGTGCTGGTCAATGGCAACGGCGCAGAGCGTTACGGCATTCGCCTCGGCGAGAAGCTCATCGCCGTGGACAAGGACGGCCGCCACCCGTACACCGTGGTGGGGTTCTACGAGGACGAGCTCGTACAGGAAACGTCGCTGCGCTTTGCAATGGGTGAAGAGACGTACGTGGACTACTACACCGACGGGACCACGTTGCCCGCGGTGACGGTTGATGCGGTAGACGGGGTGGGTGACCAGGAACTCGTCGATAAGCTGCATGCGCAATTCCCTGAACTTCGTGTGGAGACAGGCCAGGCGCTGGCCGCGGAGACCTCGGAACAGATCCGCGACGCGCTGAGCTTCGTCAGCTACTTCCTCATCGCGTTTGGGCTGGTGGGGCTGCTCGTGGGTACCTTCCTCATCGCGAACACTTTCTCCATGATCGTAGCGCAGCGCACGAAGGAGTTCGCACTGCTGCGTGCGCTCGGGGCTTCGCGTGGGCAGATCACGCGGTCGGTGTCGTTGGAATCGCTGGTTGTCGGGCTCATCGGTTCTGCCATTGGCGTGGTGGCTGGCATGGGCATGGTGACGTTGATTCGCGTGGTGATGAGCGCGAACGGGATGGCGCTGCCAGCGACGGGGTTGGGGTTGTCCGCCGGTGCGGTTGCGGTGCCGCTTGTGGTGGGCACGCTCGTGACGGTACTTTCGGCGCTCGCGCCTGCTCGGCGGGCGGGGCAGGTACGCCCGGTGGAGGCGATGCGCTCGAGCGAAGCATCCACGCCGCAGCCGTTGAAGGGGCGCACAGTGGTGGGTGCGGTGGTCATCGCCGCGGGCATCGTCGCGGCACTGGCGGGCATGGCATGGACGGACGGCGCCACCGGTCGACGCGCCGCGCTGGTGGGCGTGGCGGCGTTCGCGGTGATCGCGGGTGTATTCCTCGCGGGGCCGGCGATGAGTTTGCCGGTGGTGCCGCCGCTGGGACGTGCGGTTGGTGCGCCGTTCGGGGCGATAGGCAAGCTCGCGTCCACAAATACGCAGCGTAACCCGCGGCGCACCGCCACCACCGCGTTCGCGCTCATGCTCGGCATTGCGCTGGTTACGGTGATCGGCATGCTCGGGGCGTCGATGAAGCGCTCGGTGGACGACATCGCGGACAGCGAGGTAAGCGCTGATTTTGTCCTCACCGGCCCGGAGGTTGGCTCGTTCCCCGTGCCGCAGGACATCCCGGAGCGCGCCGCGGAGGTGCCCGGCGTGGACAAGGTGGTCAGCTACACCCAGGCCCCGGTGACGGTGGACGGCGAGTACGGCTACCAAGTCGGACCCGTGGGCGTGACAGACGTGCTGCGCGGCGACCCTGCGGACCTGGTGGCGTTGGACGTGGTGGACGGCACCACTAGCCTGGAGGGCGACACGCTCATCGCACCGGTGGACATCGCCGCGGAGCGCGGCTGGCAAATCGGCGACACCGTCGAGGTCGCGGCGCCGGGTATGTCGCCGCAGGTGGTGGATGTCACGGTCGCGGGCTTGTTCGAGGGCTCCAACATTTTGCAGAACTTCGTGCTTTCCGACGAAGCCGTGGCCAAGGTCGCCCCGTCCGGCGCATGGACCATCCTCATGGTGGGCGTGAACAACGACGGCTCGGTGAGCGACGAGGAGTTGCGCGCCAGCCTGGAAGAAGAGGTGCGCTCCGACATTGTGGTGCAGGTGCGCTCCACGGAAGACATGGTGGGCGAGGTTGGCGCACTGATCGATCAGATGCTGTTTATCCTCTACGCGCTGCTCTCCCTTGCTGTCGTGGTGGCGCTGTTAGGCATTGTGAACACGCTGACACTGTCGGTGATTGAGCGGCGCCAAGAGATCGGCATGCTGCGTGCCGTGGGAGCCCGCCGCGGCCAGGTGCGCACGATGGTGTTCCTCGAGTCGGTGCAGATGTCCGTCTTCGGCGCGGTACTCGGTGTGATGGTGGGCCTGGGCCTGGGGTGGGCGTTTCTCACCGTGCTGGAAAGCCAGGGCCTGCACACCATTGTCATCCCGTGGAACCTTGTGGCCACAATGCTGCTCGGTTCGGTGTTGATGGGGCTTGTCGCCGCGATCTGGCCGGCGCAGCGGGCGGCGAAGACGCCGCCGCTCGACGCGATCGCGGAATAGCCGGCACCCTTAAGAGAGCCGCGCGTTAGGCCGGGTAGCCCCAGATCATGCCGAAGCCCGCGGCGGCTGCACCGAAGAAGGCGGTTGCCGCAAAATACTTCGCGGCATCAGCCCACCGGCGCGCGTTGAGCAGCTCGCCGAGTTCCTTCGCCAGCGTGGAGAACGTGGATACGGCGCCAGCGAACCCGGCCGTAACCGCCACTTGCCAGAACTCTGGCAGCGTCACCGCGAAGCCGGCCACGCTCGCCCCGATCATGTTCGCGGCCCACGTGGCGGTGCGCCGCGGGAGCGCCCGGGTGAGCGCCCAGCGGGTCAGGCCGCCGAGGAACCCGCCGACGAAGACGACGGTGACAATGGTGAGGGGGTGGGACACGGAAGCGTCGTTAAGCATGCTGCCCCCTCAACCGGTCGCCCACCCACCATGCGCCCACGCACAGCACGAACATGCCAAGCACGTAGGCGACGGCGAACGCGGCCGAGCCGCGCACCGCAGCCAACGTCACGGCAGAAAACGTGGTGAAGCCGCCGAGAACCCCCGTGCCAAGAAACGCTCCGGGGGAAAGCAAACCCATAAGCAGGCAGCCCAGCACGTTCACCGCCGCGATGAGCATGACCTCCTGCGACGAACCCGGGATGGCTAACGCCAGCACGGCCGTGCGCGCCACCGCGCCCACGCCCGCGCCGAGACCGACAAGCAACCCAGTTTGAAATGGGGAAGAAGCGTCAACGTTCACGGGTAGGCAGTGTAGCGAGCAGGCGGGTTACTTCCAGTCCATCTGCTGACGCTCGACGAAGGCCGCGACCTCATCGGGCGACTTCTTCAACAGCGGGTCGAACTTGAGGTACTCGCGCGTCTCGTTGGCCACCAACGAAGACAAGATGAGTAGGCCGATCAGGTTCGGGATAGCCATCAGGCCGTTGGAGAGGTCGGAGAACGTCCAGGCGAGTTCCAGGTGCGCCACTGCACCAACGAACGCCATCACCGTGAAGATCATGCGGTACGGCACCGACGCCCACTCGCCGAACAGCGCGATGGTGGCGCGCTCCCCGTAGTACGACCAGCCGAGGATGGTGGAGAACGCGAAGAACACCAGGGACACGGAGACGATGAGGTTACCCGACTCGCCCGGCAGGGCCTGGCTGAACGCGCTCGCGGTCATGATCGCAGCCTCGTCGCGGCCCATGTCCCAGGTGCCGGCGGTGACAATGACAAGGCCGGTGATGGTGACAACGATGATGGTGTCGATGAACGTCTGCGTCATGGACACCAGGGCTTGGCGCACGGGGTGCTGTGTCTTTGCGGCCGCGGCGGCGATGGCGGCGGAACCCATGCCGGACTCGTTGGAGAAGATCCCGCGGGCAACACCGAACTGAATGGCCAGCATGATGCCGGAGCCCACGAAGCCGCCCGTGGCGGCGGTGCCGGTGAACGCGTCGGTGAAGATCGTGCTGATGGCGGCGGGCACGCGGTCGGCCATCATGACGAGTGCGACCATGCCGCCGGTGACGTAAATGACGATCATCAGCGGCACGAACGCCGCGGTGATCTTGCCTACGCCCTCAATGCCGCCGAGCACTGCCGCGCCGACGCAGAAGAAGATGATGATGCCGGAAACGGTCGGGTCGACCCCGAACGCGTCGCCCAGGCCGGCGGCGATGGAGTTGCCTTGGGCCAGGTTGCCGATGCCGAAGGACGCGAAGATGGTGAACAGCGTGAATGCGCCGGCGAGGAGGACACCCCAGCGGCCGGGGAGCGCCCGTTTGAGATACACCTGGGGCCCGCCGGCTTGTTTGCCTTTGGCGTCGGTGGTGCGGAAGCGCACACCCAGGTAGGCCTCGGAGTACTTCGACGCCATGCCCACGATGCCGGTCACCCAGATCCAGAACAGCGCGCCGGGCCCGCCGATGGAGATTGCGGTGGCCACGCCGACGATGTTGCCGGTACCCACAGTTGCGGCGAGCGCGGTGGTCAGCGCCTGGTAGTTGGAGATGTCGCCGGCGCCCTCCTCGTTTTTGTCCACAAACGCGTGGCGCACGGAACGCCCCAGGGTGCGGAACTGGATGCCGCCTAGGCGGATGGTGAGGAACAAGCCGGTGCCCAACAGCAGCGGGATGAGTAGGAACGGGCCCCACACGAAGCCGGAGATGGCGCTCAGGATGTCGTTGAGTGTTGCTGCCATGGTGTCTTCCTCTGTCGAATCGAAGGTGCGACCAGTCGCCACGGATAATGTTGGTGCATATTAGCCCATTGATTGCAAGATATGCGAACCGCCCTCGCGGGATGCACCCAAACGGGTAAAGATGGAGGGTGTAGGAACGCCTGTGGGTACGAATGCTGCAGGCGCGGCAAACAGCTTGAACACCCACACCACGACACCGAAGGAGCACCCCCATGGCGCACGATCGTGCAGGGCAACCAGCCCGCGACGAGGACCTCATTGATATCGCGGAGGTCGTATCCGCCTACTACACGCGTGAGATCGACCCAGAAAACCCGGACCAGCAGGTCGTCTTCGGCACCTCCGGGCACCGCGGATCCAGCCTGGACAACGCGTTTAACGAGGCACACATTTTGGCCACCACGCAGGCGATTGTGGATTACCGCCGCGAAAACGCCATCGGCGGGCCCGTCTACATCGGCCGCGATACCCATGCACTTTCGGAGCCGGCGATGTTGTCGGCGCTGGAGGTGCTCATCGCCAACGAGGTGCAGGTGCTTGTCGACGCGGCGGGGCGCTACACCCCCACACCGGCGGTTTCGCACGCCATCCTGCGCCACAACGCGGCGCTAGCGGGCGGGGTGACGGGCACGGATCCGAAGCGCGCCGACGGTATTGTGGTCACCCCTTCGCACAACCCGCCGCGCGACGGCGGCTTCAAGTACAACCCTCCGTCCGGTGGCCCGGCCGGAGCCGACGCGACCGACTGGATCGCCGCGCGGGCCAACGAATACATCGCCGCGGGCCTCGAAGGCGTTCGCCGCACTCCGGTCACCGGCGTGCTGGACGAGCGCGCCGGGCGCTACGACTTCAAGGAGACGTACGTTGCGGACCTAGTCAATGTCGTGGACATGGACGCCATCAAGGCTTCCGGCCTGCACATCGGCGCAGACCCGATGGGCGGTGCTTCGGTGGACTACTGGGGCGAGATCGCGCAGCGCTACGGGCTGAACATGACGGTGGTCAACCCGCACGTGGACGCCACCTGGCGGTTCATGACGCTGGATACGGACGGCAAGATCCGCATGGACTGCTCCTCGCCGTCCGCTATGGCCTCGCTCGTGCAGGGCCGCGACAAGTTTGATCTTGCGACGGGCAATGACGCGGACGCGGACCGCCACGGCATTGTCACCCCGGACGCGGGGCTTATGAACCCGAACCACTACCTTGCTGTGGCCATCGAGTACCTCTTCAGCCACCGCGAAGGCTGGGCCGATGGCATCGCGGTGGGTAAGACGCTCGTGTCGTCTTCCATGATCGACCGGGTGGTCGCGTCGCTCGGCCGCGAGCTGGTTGAGGTTCCGGTGGGCTTCAAGTGGTTCGTGCCGGGGCTTATCGACGGTTCCATCGGCTTCGGCGGCGAGGAATCCGCCGGCGCGTCTTTCCTGCGGAAAGACGGAACCGTGTGGTCCACGGACAAGGACGGGCTGATCATGGACCTGCTCGCCGCGGAGATCACCGCAGTGACCGGCAAGACCCCGTCTAAGCGCTACGCCGAGTTGGAGGCGGAGTACGGCGCACCTGCCTACGCGCGCATCGACGCCCCGGCGGGTCGCGAGGAGAAGGCCAAGCTGAAGGCCATGTCGCCGGAGCAGGTAACGGCCGAGGAGTTGGCGGGCGAGCCGATCACAGCGAAGCTCACGGAGGCGCCCGGCAACGGCGCGGCCATCGGCGGGCTGAAGGTGACCACCGAAAACGCCTGGTTCGCGGCTCGTCCGTCGGGCACCGAGGACAAGTACAAGATTTACGCGGAATCCTTCAAGGGTGAAGACCACCTCAAGCAGGTGCAGGAGGAGGCGGTCCAGTTGGTCTCCGAGGTGCTCGGCTCCTAGGGGGCTTAAGTGCCAGGGGCGAGTGTTCCAACACCGCTGGGGCGCGCCGGGGGGTCGCGCCGGGTTCTCGCGTGGGCGCGGGTGCGCTAGGGTCGAATCCGTGAGCTCATCTACAGCTGTTTTGGCACAGGATCGCGGGGATGACGTGGAAGGCGCCGCGGCACACCCGGCGCCTCGTAGCACGGCAACTTTGGCCTTGGATATCGCGTCGGCGTTGGCCCGCTTCGGGCTGGCGTTCATGTGGATCTATTCCGGCGTGCAGAAGATTCTTGAGCCGCACATCAACATGACGAAGACGGTGGAGGCGTACGAGATCTTTACGCCCTACTGGTCGGACCTCGTCGCGCAAGCTATTGGTCCGCTGGAGCTCGCGGGTGGCCTCATCCTATTGCTGGGCATCAAGATCCGCTGGGCGGGCGGGGTCTCGCTCGTGGTGCTGTTTATCTTCATCCTGGGCCTGTACTCGGCGCACGCGCGCGGCTTGGTCATCGACTGCGGTTGCTTCGACCCTGCGGAGGCGGACCCGCAGCCGGGTGAGCTTCTCACCGCTATCTGGCGCGATGTTTTCCTCATCGCCGTCACCGCGTTTATGATGTGGCGTCCGTACAGCAAGTTCGCGATTTACCCGTAGGGTGAAACGTGACATCATTAGATGTCGGATGCACGTCGTATTGATTAGTTACCGAACAGGAGCACACAGTGACCACTCGTAAAGTGGAGAATCCGAACAAGAAGGGCAACACCGCCTTTATCTGGGCAATCGTGGCCGTGCTTGCCATCGCGGCGCTGGTGATTGGCCTCATCGTGTCCAACGGCCGCACCCAGCGTTCCGAGGCGGCACAGGAGGACATGGTGGACATGTCCGGAATCACCGTCGAGTGGACTGAGGGCGACGACAGGATCAAGTTGACCGGTTCCAACGCCGACGCCCCGCTGGGCGACCTGTTCGAGGACTTCTCCTGCACCTACTGCGCGGAACTGCACGTGGCCACAGACGCCGAGATGATTGAGGCCCTCAAGGCCGGCGATATCAACGTCGAGCTGCGCCCGATGGTCACCCAGGACCACGGCGTGGTGGGCCACTCCACCAGGTCCCAGGCGGCCTTCCTCGCGCTGATCGCTAACGGCGAGAACGACGCCGCATTCACCCTGCGCGACTACCTCTTCGCCAACCAGCAGCAGGTGTTCAACCAGGAAGACTCCGATTCCCTGGCAGACATGGCTTCGGATTGGGGTGCTTCCAAGGACGCTGTCCAGGACATCCGCGACGAGAAATATCTCGACACAGCTCAGGAGATCAGCGAGAAGAACTTGCAGTACCAGCAGGACGAGACGGGCGACGCGTGGACCCCGCGCGTGCTGATCAACGGCAAGGACGCCGAGGACCTCGGCGCCGGCCGCGAAGAGTGGGTAACTACCCTGTCCAACCAGTAATTTGGTCGGCTAGTTTGGGGCCGGTATATTGAGCGGAGTTGTCCACAGGGGCAACACCTCGAGCCGGTTCCGGCTTTAGGGGCTATGGCGCAGTTGGTAGCGCACCACACTGGCAGTGTGGGGGTCACGGGTTCGAATCCCGTTAGCTCCACTTCATAACTACATATTCGTGTCGCCGCTTTTGGCTCACGGGGCTATGGCGCAGTTGGTAGCGCACCACACTGGCAGTGTGGGGGTCACGGGTTCGAATCCCGTTAGCTCCACCAATTTTTGTCCTCCGCGTACCCTCGGGTAGGTGGAGGATTTCACGTTTGCGCACCATGACACTCCGTTGGGCATCCTGACCAGCGTGTGCTCTCCGGCAGGGTTGGTTCGTGTGGAGTTTTCGCGATTGCTTATCGACGAGGCTTCGCTGGCCGACCACGCCGACGTTGATAAGCAATTGCTCGAATACTTCGCTGGCGAGCGCATGCGGTTTGACCTGCCGCTGGACCTGCCAACTGGCGGATTCCAAGCGGCGGCGCAACGGGCGCTTTTGGACATCCCCTACGGGCGCACCGCGACGTACGCGGAGCTAGCGGCGGCCGCCGGTAACCCGCGTGCGGTGCGCGCCGCAGGCACGGCGTGTGCGAGAAACCCTTTGCCTATCGTCGTGCCTTGCCACCGCGTGGTGCGCACCGACGGGAGCGTGGGCAACTACGCCGGCGGGGCGCGCGCGAAGACATTCCTACTGGATTTGGAGGCGAAACATGGCTGAGTTTGTCAAACACGGAAGCGCGCCAGGCGCCGCGGCCGCGGAGGCTGCCTACCTGCGTTGGCTGGGGGAGGGGTCGGACGCGGTGGTGAAGGTGCTCGCGCTGGACGAAGCGGCGAACACAGTGACCATTGAGCGGGTGGACACGGCAAGGCCCACGCCGCAGGCTGCCAAGGAAGCCGGGCGCGAACTCGCCGCGATCCACGC
This sequence comes from Corynebacterium sp. Marseille-P4321, assembly GCF_903645305.1. GTDB lineage: Bacteria > Actinomycetota > Actinomycetes > Mycobacteriales > Mycobacteriaceae > Corynebacterium. Next base: position 500,044 of record NZ_CAHJXO010000001.1, read on the forward strand.
GATGGGCGCCGTCGCTTTCGGCGCGCCCGCGGACGGTTGGGAGGGCCCGAACTTCATCGGCACCCAGCCCCAGGCGTGCGAACCGAGGCGGCGCTGGGCCGAGTTCTACGTCCAGCAGCGCGTGATGCCGTTCGCCGAAGATGCGGTGGGGCGCGGCAACCTGGACGAAGACGGTCTGGAAACGGTGCGTCGCGCCTGCGAGGCGTTGCTTGAGGAGGACGAGGACGCACCGCTCGCTCGCATCCACGGCGACCTGTGGACGGGCAACCTCATGTTCTCCACCACAGGCCCTCGTTTCATCGACCCGGCGGCACACGGCGGGCACCCGCTCACCGACATCGCCATGCTCGAACTTTTCGGGGCGCCGCATTTGCACGCAATTATCGACGCCTACCTGGACGCCGGCGGGACCTTAGGCGCGGATTGGGAGCGTCGGATCCCCATTCACCAACTGCACCCGCTGGCAGTGCACGCGAAAACACACGGACCGTCCTACGGCTCGGCGCTCGTGCGCGCGGCGGAGGAGACCCTGCGGGTGGTGGGGTAAGGGGTTGACGGAGATCTGAGGGCCCGCTACTCTGCGATGTAATACATGTAATACATCGGGAGGTGTCGCATGGGTGTTGAAGAACGGCTTCGCGAATTGTTGACCGATCATGCTGGTATCGCCACGGTTTCAATGCGTGAGCTGAACCAGAAGACGCGTGCGGTGATTGACCGGGTGATGAAGGAGGGGATTGCATTGACGGTGACGGATAGGGGAAGGCCGATTGCGGAAATTCATCCGGTGAGCCAGAAAACGGGGTTAGACCGGCTCGACGAACTTGGGCTCCTGGAGCAGAGGGGGAAACCATTTGAGGTGGACTGGGAACCCATCCAGCTCGACTTCACTCTGGAAGAATTGCTCGAGAGTGAGCGCGGGGAGGATCGCCTGGAGCGGGTGATGGCGGACCTTCGCGCCCTGGACAGCTCTCGGGTAGACGAGGGGAAGGGAGATGAATAGGGGGAGGCCTGTTGCCTACGTGGACTCGTCGGTACTTATTGCGTCGATCGGCAATGAGTCGTACGGCGAGTGGGCAAGAGGGGTCTTGGCAAGGAAAGAGGCCGTAAGTTCAGCCATCGCCAAAGTGGAACTGGCTCGTTTCGCTCATCGGATGGGGCAGTTGAGCGAACGCCTCCGCTCGGTGATGTCGACCCTCTCGTTCGTGAAAGTGGAAGATCAAGCAATCGCCGCCGCAACAGCGGTCAGTGGTGAAGTGAAGGCACTCGACGCCCTGCACGTGGGAACGTGGGCGCATTTAAAGGCCGTAGGGGTGGAGTGTCCGTTCATTACCCTCGACCGCAAACAGGCGGCAGCGGCCTCACGGGCGGGGGCGACAGTACTGCACCCCTTTGGCGATCTGCGCTAGCGCCACCACGCCTCGTCCGGCCCCGGTGGCAGGTGGCGTTTGTGCTGGCCCACGCGCCAAAGGTGCTCGAGTCGCTGCGCAGCATCGTCTGGCACGGGTTTGCCCTCCAGGTAATCGTCGATGTGGGCGTAGGTGACGCCGAGCGCCTCTTCGTCGGGAAGCGCGGGGCGGTCCTCTTCCAGGTCCGCGGTGGGTACCTTCTCCCACAGGCGGGGTTCGGCCCCGAGGTGTTCCAGCAGCGCCGCGCCCTGGCGCTTGTTCAGACCCGCCAGTGGCAGCAGGTCTGCGGCTCCGTCGCCGTGCTTGGTGAAGAACCCGGTGACATTTTCCGCCGCGTGGTCGGTGCCCACCACTAAAAGGCCCCTCTCGCCGGCGATGGCGTACTGCGCGATCATGCGCATCCGGGCCTTGACGTTGCCCTTGTTGAAGTCCCCCAGGCCGCTTACCCCAAGCGCCCCAGCCACCGCGTTCGCCATCGCGGTGGTGGCGGGCTCGATATCTACTGTCACCGTCTCGTCGGGCTGGATGAACTGCAACGCTGCCTGGGCGTCATCTTCGTCCGCCTGCACGCCGTGAGGCAGGCGGACCGCCACGAACGCGGCGTCTTCGCCAGCCGCACGGCGCTGTTCCACGGCGAGCTGCGCCAACCGGCCCGCCAGTGTGGAGTCCTGCCCGCCGGAAATCCCCAGCACATACCCCTTCGTGCCGGTGGCTTCGAGGTACTGCGCTAAGAAGTCCACACGGCGTTCAATCTCCGCGCCGGGGTCGATGGTGGGCTTGACTCCTAGGGCATCGATGATCTCGGACTGCGTGGTGTTCATGGCGTTTATCGTAGTTCGGGGGCATATTAGGTGCCATGACACAATCACGCGCACGCGGCAACGAGGGCAGCACCAGCTACGCCCGCACCGTCGCCGCGGTGGCCGCCTTAGGCGGTTTTCTTTTCGGCTACGACACGGGCGTGATGAGCGGCGCGCTGCTGTTCGTGGGGCCAGAGTTCGATATGACTCCCGCACAGGAGGGCACCGTCACAGCGATGCTGCTCGTCGGCGCCGCCATCGGCGCGCTCACCGGCGGCGCAGTGGCGGACGCGCTGGGGCGCAGGCGCACCCTCATCGTCGGCGGCGCGATCTTCGTGCTGGGATCGGTGTGGTGCGCCCTCGCTGGCGCGCCGGGCTCGCTTACCGCCGCCCGCTTCTTCCTCGGTCTCGCGGTGGGCGCGGTGTCCATCGTCACCCCGATGTACCTCAGTGAGATGGCGCCGTCGAATATCCGCGGCAAGCTCGTTTCGCTGAACACACTGATGATCGTGGTGGGGCAGTTGTGCGCCTACCTGGTCAACTCGGCACTGGCCAGCACGGGCAGCTGGCGCTGGATGCTGGGGCTCGCCGCGGTGCCGGGCGTCGCGCTTGCGTTGGGGATGTGCTTCCTGCCGGAAACACCGCTGTGGCTCGCCCGCGGCGGGAAACACGCCGACGCCGCACGTGTTGCGTCCCGGGTAGGGGTCTCGCGCGAAGAGCTCGACGCAACCTGGGCGCAGGACGCGAAGCTGCGCAGCACACGCGGCCAGGAGTGGAGGGCATTGAAGGCCAACCGGTGGCTGCAAATCACTGTGCTCATCGCCGCAGCCCTGGGGGTGACGCAGCAGATCACCGGCGTCAACGCGATCGTCTACTTCGCACCCACGATGATGTCCCAGGTGGGCATGCCCACGGAGAACGCCATCTACACCTCGATTGTCATCGGAGTGTTTTCCGTGGTGGCCTGCTGGGTGGGCCTGCAGATCATCGACCGCGTGGGCCGCAAACGGCTGCTGCTCATCGGCCTCGTCCTCAACGTCGTCTTCCTCACCCTGCTGTCCGTGATCTACCGCGCCGCGGAGAACGACCCGGCCTACGCCTGGGCGGCGCTTGCGTGCATGGCGGCGTTCATCGCATCGCAGCAGGCGGCGGTGTCGCCCACGACGTGGCTGCTTATCTCGGAGCTAGTCCCGGCGCAAGTGCGCGGTCTCGGCATGGGCCTCGCGGGGCTCGCGTTGTGGGTGGCCAACTGGGCGGTGGCGCAATTCTTCTTGCCGTTAGTTTCCGCGCTTTCTGCTGCGACAACGTTCCTCATCTTTGTACTGATGGGGATTCTGGCGGCCGGTTTCGTGGCGGTCTTCGTCCCGGAGACGAAGCGTCGCAGCCTCGCGGATGTGGCTGGCGAAATGGAGCGGCGCTACCACTAGCGCCAGGTATTTCGGCTGCGGCGAAGACCGGGGGTTTGGTCCCGGGGGCGGGAAACTGTAACATGTATCGACGTGTCGCGACCCGGCCACCGGCCGCGTGTCGCCTATGCAGGTAAACCCCGAGCAGAAAGGAGCGCCCGATGAAGGTCCGCAAGTCGCTTCGGTCGCTGAAGAACAAGCCGGGCGCCCAGGTTGTGCGTCGCCACGGCAAGGTCTACGTGATCAACAAGAAGGATCCGCGCTTCAAGGCCCGCCAGGGCTAGTCGCTAGCGCGGCATCTTAGGAAAACCCGTCACCGCGGGAGGAGTTGTCCTCCCACGGTGGCGGGTTTTCTTCTGCCCGGGAGGATGCGGGGGCACCGAGGGCGTTGCAGAAATCGGGATTTCGGTCCAGTTTTGGCCGTTTTCGGGCCGAAAATCCCGATTTGTGCAATCGGGGCCGGTGCTGCCCGAACCCTGGCCGCCGAGAAACCACAGGCCGGCGACTGAGCCCGCCCACAGATCTGAATTTTTCCGGTGAATTACACCGATGTTGCGCCGCGGCTTTGTAGTCGAGTGCCATATGCGGACTACATGTAGGTAATTTCCTGTACCTTACCTGGGATAACACCGTTGTAACTACTACATGTAGTAGTGGTTGCCGATATTTCCCCCAAGGTATAGTGTCTTCTCGTGTAACACCGATGTAAGTCGGTCACCGGGCAGGGCACCGGGGACGAGTAGAGAAAGAGCGCAGAGGATATGTCGATCACCGTTTACAGCAAGCCGGCGTGCATGCAGTGCAAGGCCACCGAGAAGGCACTGACCAAGGCGGGGCTGGAGTTCACCACCGTGGACATCTCCATCGACGAAGAGGCCCGCGATTACGTGATGGCCCTCGGCTACGTGCAGGCCCCGGTTGTTGAAGTCGACGGTGAGCACTGGTCCGGCTTCCGCCCGGACCGCATCCGTGGCCTGAAGGCAGCGTAACCGGAGCGACAGGCCCTCAAACCCAGCTGTTTGCACTCAGCTCATCCCCGAAAAACGGGGAATAGCTGAGTGCAGGTAGCTGGGTTTAGTAGAGGGGGAGGCAATGCTGGTCTACTTCTCATCCGCCACGGAGAACACGAAGCGGTTCGTGGAAAAGGTTGGTCTGCCGGCGCGGCGTATTCCGTTGTTGCGCAGTGAGGAGCCTTTGCTTATCGACGAGCCCTACGTCCTCGTCTGCCCCACCTACGGCGGCGGCGTGTCGGTGTCCGGCGGGAACTCCAAGCCGGTGCCGCCGCAGGTGATCCGATTTCTGAACAACGAGCACAACCGGGGCCTGATCCGCGGAGTGATCGCCGCCGGCAACTCGAACTTCGGGGCGGATTATTGCAAGGCGGGGGAAACCATCGCGGCGAAGTGCAAGGTGCCCTACCTGTACCGATTCGAGTTGATGGGTTCGGCCGAGGACGTGCAGCGGGTGCGCTCGCAGCTCATAGCCAATGCGGAAGCGCTAGGGTTGGACGGGTTGGACCCTGGGGACGTCGAGAAGCAAAAAGCCCCTGATGAGAACGCCGAGCGGCTAGCTCGGCTGCGTAAAAAGTACGAGAACAAATATAAAGGACGCTAACGTGACCTCTCAGACCTTAGGTAAAAACGTGCCGGAGCCGGTCAACGAGCACGACCAGCTGGACTACCACGCGCTCAACGCGCTGCTTAACCTGTACGACGACAACGGGCAGATCCAGTTCGACAAAGACCGCGAGGCGGCGAACCAGTTCTTCCTCCAGCACGTCAACCAGAACACCGTCTACTTCCACGACCTGGAAGAAAAGATGAACTACCTGGTGGAAAACAAGTACTACGAGCCGGAGACGATTGAGAAGTACGACTGGGACTTTGTGAAGTCCACGTTCAAGCGCGCCTACTCCTACAAGTTCCGCTTCCAGTCCTTCCTCGGCGCGTACAAGTACTACACGTCCTACACGCTGAAGACGTTTGATGGGCGCCGCTACCTCGAGCGCTTCGAGGACCGCGTGTCCATGACCGCGCTCTTTTTGGCGGGCGGCGACGAGGATCTGGCCACCGCACTGGTCGACGAGATCATGACCGGCCGCTTCCAGCCAGCCACCCCGACGTTTTTGAACGCCGGCAAGGCGCAGCGCGGCGAGCTCGTGTCCTGCTTCCTGCTGCGTGTGGAAGACAACATGGAGTCCATCGGGCGCGCGATTAACTCCTCGCTGCAGCTGTCCAAGCGCGGCGGCGGCGTGGCGCTGCTGCTTTCCAACATCCGTGAATCCGGTGCGCCGATTAAGCACATCGAGAACCAGTCCTCCGGTGTGATCCCCGTGATGAAGTTGCTCGAGGACTCTTTCTCCTACGCCAACCAGCTCGGCGCGCGCCAGGGCGCGGGAGCGGTGTACCTCAACGCCCACCACCCGGACATCATGCGCTTTTTGGACACGAAGCGTGAGAACGCGGACGAGAAGATCCGCATCAAGACGCTTTCGCTCGGCGTGGTCATCCCGGACATCACATTCGAGCTGGCGAAGCGCAACGACGATATGTACTTGTTCTCCCCGTACGACGTGGAGCGCGTCTACGGTGTGCCGTTCGCCGACATCTCTATTACGGAGAAGTACGAGGAGATGGTGGAGGACCCGCGCATCCGCAAGTCCAAGATCAAGGCGCGCCAGTTCTTCCAGACGATTGCGGAGATCCAGTTCGAGTCCGGCTACCCCTACATCCTGTTCGAGGACACGGCGAACCGCGCGAACCCGGTGAAGACGGGCCGGATCAACATGTCCAACCTGTGCTCGGAGATTCTGCAGGTCAACTCGCCGTCTGTGCTGAACGAGGATCTGACCTATGACACCGTCGGCCACGACATTTCCTGCAACCTGGGGTCGATGAACGTGGCGATGGCGATGGATTCGGACAATTTCGCCCGCACGGTGGAGACCGCGATCCGTGGCCTCACGGCTGTGGCGGACTCGACGTCCATCGACTCGGTGCCACCGGTGCGCGAGGGCAATAACGCTTCCCACGCGATCGGCCTGGGCCAGATGAACCTGCACGGCTACCTGGGCCGCGAGCACATCCAATACGGCTCGGAGGAGGGCCTTGACTTCACCAACGCGTACTTCGCTGCGGTGATGTACCAGGCCATCCGCGCGTCCCACGCCATTGCGGTGGAGAAGGGCGAGGCATTCGAGGACTTCGCCGAGTCTGAGTACGCGACAGGGGAGTTCTTCGACCGTTACGACCCGGCGGATTTCCAGCCGAAGACGGAGAAGGTGCGCGCACTGTTCGACGCGAACGACATCGCGGTTCCTACCGCCGAGGAGTGGGCGCAGCTGAAGGCCGACGTTGCGCGCGACGGCATTTATAACCGTTACCTGCAGGCTGTGCCGCCGACCGGTTCGATTTCCTACATCAACAATTCGACGTCCTCGATCCACCCGATTGCTTCGAAGATTGAGATCCGCAAGGAAGGCAAGATCGGCCGCGTTTACTACCCGGCGCCGCACATGGACAACGAGAACATCGAGTATTTCCAGGACGCGTACGAGATCGGCTTCGAGAAGATCATCGATACCTACGCTGTGGCCACGAAGTACGTCGACCAGGGCCTGTCGCTGACGTTGTTCTTCAAGGATTCGGTGACCACCCGCGACATCAACAGGGCCCAGATCTACGCGTGGCGCAAGGGCATCAAGACGCTGTACTACATCCGCCTGCGTCAGATGGCGCTGGAAGGCACGGAGATTGAGGGCTGCGTGTCCTGCATGCTCTAAGGAGCAATTGCTTGACGACGAGGGCGTGTCCGGCGGGCACGCCCTTTCTCGTATGAGTGGCCCGGCTTGAGTGCGGGCCTACATCTCCACGAAGTCGTTGACGCCGGTGAGTAGGCTTCGCGACGTCTCCTCGGCGGTGCGGCCGTCGCCTTGGGCGATGGCTTCCGCGAGGTTGATGTGCAGGCGCATGGTTTCCATGGACATCTTTTCCGGCAGCATGCCGTAGGTGGTGCGCCCATGCATCATGTCGATGATTGGCGCGGCCAGGCGGCTGAACATCTCGTTGCGGGATGCCTGCAGGATGAGTGCGTGGAAGGTGGTGTCCGCCTCGAGGAACGGCTCGGTGTAGCCCGCTCCTTCGTCGGCAAGTTGTACGATTGTTTCGGCAAGTTCCTTGAGCTGCGTCGCTTGATCCGGGGTGGCGTTGGCGGCGGCGAGGCGGGCGGCGGCTGGCTCGATCGCGTCGCGAAGCTCGCGCAGTGATGCGATTTGCGCCTCGCGCTGGTTCTCGCTGTGCAACCGCCAGGAGATTACGGAGTGATCGAAGACGTCCCACTCGCTCAGCGGCAGTACCTTCAGTCCGACGCGGCGCGATGAGGAGACCAGGCCGAGCTGCTCGAGCGCGCGCATAGCTTCGCGCGCCACGGTGCGGGAGATGCTGAAGCGCTCAGAAATGTCGTGCAGGGTGAAGGTGTAACCGACGGGTTGCGCGCCGGAGACAATCTCCATTCCAAGCGTGTCCAGGACGGACGACAGCAGCGTTTGGGACGATTTCTCCCGGCTCGCGGCCACGAATCTCACCTCAGTTATAAACGACCGATAAAACTTGAATGCGCGTATATATTAGTCGATCAATTTTGGTGCGTAACAACTTTGGTGTGTCCTTTTGGGGAAATTTGGCGGTTACTCGGCTGCGCGGGCGGGGGCTTGACGTGGGAAGTAGGATGGTCGCCATGAATGAGGATTACGAGCGCTACGTTGAGGCCCACACTCGGCCGGTGAAAGCGATTAACTGGAACGAGATCCCCGACGATAAGGACCTCGAGGTGTGGGAGCGCTTGACCGGCAACTTCTGGCTGCCGGAAAAGATCCCCGTGTCCAACGACATCCAGAGCTGGAACACGCTTAACGACGACGAGCGGACGGCGACCATGCGAGTGTTCACCGGCCTGACGCTGCTGGACACCATCCAGGGCACCGTCGGTGCGGTCTCGCTTCTGCCGGACGCGCGCACCCTCCACGAAGAGGCCGTGCTGACCAACATTGCGTTCATGGAGTCGGTGCATGCGAAGAGCTACTCCAACATCTTCATGACGCTGGCGGACACCCCGGCTATCAACGACGCCTTCCGTTGGTCGGAGGAGAACGAGTACCTGCAGCGCAAGGCAAAGATCATTCTCAGCTACTACGAGGGCGAAGACCCGCTGAAGAAGAAGATCGCCTCCGTGATGCTGGAGTCTTTCCTCTTCTACTCCGGCTTCTATCTTCCGTTGAACTGGTCGGTGCACTCGAAGCTGACCAACACTGCCGACATCATCCGTCTGATTATCCGCGACGAGGCGGTGCACGGCTACTACATCGGCTACAAGTACCAGGTGGCACTGCGCGACGAAACGCCGGAGCGCCGCGAGGAACTGAAGGATTACGCCTTCGACCTGCTGTACGACCTGTACGAAAACGAGAACCAGTACACCGAGGACATCTACGACGCGCTCGGCTGGACCGAGGACGTGAAGCGCTTCCTGCGTTATAACGCGAATAAGGCGCTAAACAATCTGGGCTACGAGGGCCTGTTCCCCGCTGACGAGACGAAGGTGTCGCCGGCGATCCTGGCGTCCCTGTCGCCGAACGCGGATGAGAACCACGACTTCTTCTCCGGCTCCGGTTCCTCCTACGTCATTGGTCGTGCGGAGGACACCCAGGACGACGACTGGGACTTCTAGCACCAACTCCGGACGCCACTGAGGACGTCGAGCCTAGTACGCCGAGTCCGGTCCGCCGATTTCACCGCCCAAAACGCGTGAACTCGGCGTGCCGGATTCGGCGTTCTGCTGTTCGGAGGGCGGAAAATATCACCAAATTGGGGGTTCGACCCCGCTCGGGGGGAGTATTGCGCGGACCGTGTGCAGGGGGCTTAATCTCGTACCTGTAGTCGAGCTGCAAAAGCTGGCTATTTAATGAACCGATAGTTATGATTATCCGGTATCACTCGTGGCAACTGGGCTCTCAGTGCGCTTTCGCGCCGGTGGCACAGTCGCTTTAGTCAGGAGGATCGTATGACCGCTGTGGCACCTAGGCTGGACAATTACGTCCCGCCGACCCGCCCGGAGCCGACGGGCAACGCCCGTAAAGGCTCCAAGATTTACAAGCAAATCACCACGACCGACCACAAAGAACTGGGCATCATGTACATCATCATGTCCTTCATCTGGTTCTTTGTGGCCGGCCTGATGGCGCTGCTCATCCGCGCTGAGCTGTTCAGCCCGGGCCTGCAGTTCCTGTCCAACGAGCAGTTCAACCAGCTGTTCACCATGCACGGCACGGTGATGCTCCTGGCGTTCGGTACGCCGATTGTCTGGGGCTTCGCCAACTACGTGCTGCCGCTGCAGATCGGCGCGCCGGACGTGGCTTTCCCGCGTCTGAACGCGTTCGGTTTCTGGGTGACCACCGTGGGTGTCGTCGCGATGCTCGCCGGCTTCCTCACCCCGGGCGGCGCGGCCGACTTCGGTTGGACCATGTACATGCCGCTGGCTGATGCGGTTCACACCCCGTCCGTCTCCGCCAACCTCTGGGTTGTCGGTGTGGGCGCTACCGGTGTGGGCACCATCGCTTCCGCGGTCAACATGATCACCACCGTGCTCACGATGCGCGCTCCGGGTATGACGATGTTCCGCATGCCGGTGTTCACCTGGACGGTCTTCGTCACCTCGATCATCGTTCTGATGATCTTCCCGCTGCTGACCGCAGCTGCTATGGGTGTCCTCTACGACCGCCTCATCGGCGGCCACATCTACGATTCCGCGAACGGCGGCGCCATCTTGTGGCAGCACCTGTTCTGGTTCTTCGGCCACCCCGAGGTGTACGTCCTCGCACTGCCGTTCTTCGGCGTGATCTCTGAGATCGTCCCGGTGTTCTCCCGTAAGCCGGTCTTCGGCTACATTGGCCTGGTCTTCGCAACCCTGGCTATTGCGGGCCTGTCCATGGCTGTGTGGGCACACCACATGTTCGCCACCGGTGCGATCCTGCTGCCGTTCTTCTCCTTCATGACCTTCCTGATTTCGGTGCCGACCGGTGTGAAGTTCTTCAACTGGCTGGGCACGATGTGGAACGGCCACCTCACGTTCGAGACCCCGATGCTTTGGGCCGTGGGCTTCCTGTTCACCTTCCTCTTCGGTGGTCTGACCGGCATCATGCTGGCGTCCCCGCCGCTGGACTTCCACCTGCACGACTCCTACTTCGTGGTCGCGCACTTCCACTACACCCTGTTCGGTACCGTGGTGTTCGCCTCCACCGCAGGTGTGTACTTCTGGTTCCCGAAGATGACCGGCCGCATGCTGGACGAGAAGCTGGGCAAGATCCACTTCTGGCTTGTGGTGATCGGCTTCAACATGACCTTCCTGGTCCAGCACTGGCTGGGCAACATGGGCATGCCGCGCCGCTACGCCGACTACCTGGACACCGACGGCTTCACGCTGCTGAACCAGATCTCCACGGTTGGCGCGTTCATCCTGGGTATCGGCTTCCTGCCGTTCATCTGGAACGTGTTCAAGTCCTGGCGCTACGGCGAGATCGTCACTGTGGACGATCCGTGGGGCTACGGCAACTCGCTCGAGTGGGCAACCTCCTGCCCGCCGCCGCGCCACAACTTCACCTCCCTGCCGCGTATCCGCTCCGAGCGCCCGGCGTTCGAGCTGCACTACCCGCACATGGTGGAGACCCTGCGCCGCGAGGCGCACACCGGACACAACGATTCGGGCCCGGCCACCGGCGCCACGCACGAGCTGTCCGCGTCCGAGGGCATGGCAACCACTTCCGCGAAGTAGCGTCGCTTTAACCTCCTGACACAAACCCCCGCCCCGGCGGGGGTTTTGTTATGCCCGGGCAAGCGACCGTATTCCGGCCGTTGCAGAAATCGGGATTTTTGCCGTTTTCGGGCCAGTTTTGGGCCCGAATCCACGATTCGTGCAACGCGGAGTAGCGTGGCCCGAGTGAATGACATCCAGCGCGCGCACGCCTTGCTGCAACACCGCGTCGGAGGCGAGTACCGCGGGCATACCGAGAACCCTGGTGATCCGTCGACCGTCCAGGCCATGCAGTTGGCCATCAACCTGCCCAAGCAAGATCCGCCGAGCCGGAACAAGGTGCTTAACGACGCCGCCCGGGCCGCAGTGGCCGTCTGCCTCGACGAGCGGGCGGGGCAAGAAGGCTTCTGGAGGGATCGGTTGGAGGCGTGGTACTCGCATCGCATCCGTAAGGTGGCGCGCAGGGCCCGGAACAAGGCGTGGGACGACGTGCAGGCACTCCCCGGAGTCACCGTGGAGAGCGTGCGCGCGTTCGTGCCTTCCCCGGTAGATGATGTGCCACACGAAATTGCGAAGCTGCAGATCAAGGGGACCGACCTGGAGGCCGGAGAGGTGCTCCCGATCGATGAGGAAGCACCTACAATCTACGTCGATGTGCGGCTGGGTATGACGCTAGGGAAGGCGGCCGCGCAGGTGGGACACGCGTCGATGCTGCTTGCTGCTGCGATGGAACCCGATTGGGTCGAGCAGTGGGCAATGGACGGATTCAGGCTGAACGTGCGCGAGGTGGGCGGAGAGGCGTTCGGGGCCGCAATTCGCCATGAAGATTCCGTGCCGGTGCAGGACTCCGGGTTTACGGAAGTGGCGCCGGGGTCCATCACCGTAGTGGCTATCCCTTAGCCACGAGACGCTTCAACGCGCCGCGGACGACTGCGGGGTCCGTGGTTTCCCAGAACGGGGGCAAGCTGCGTCGAAGATAAGTGCCGTAGCGTTTCGTGGAAAGGCGGTTATCCAGTACTGCGACCACGCCGCGGTCGGTGGTGGAGCGCAGCAGCCGGCCCGCGCCCTGGGCCATCAGCAGGGCCGCGTGGTTGGCGGAGACTTCCATGAATCCGGATCGGCCGGCGGCGTCTGCGGCGTTGGCGCGGGCCTGCATCAGGGGGTCGTCAGGGCGGGGGAAGGGGATGCGGTCGATCAAAACCAGGGAGCAGGCGCTGCCCGGCACGTCCACGCCCTGCCACAGGGTGAGGGTGCCAAACAGGCAGGAGTTCTCGTTCTTTGAGAACTCGTCGACGAGCACACCGGTGGAGTCCTCGCCCTGGAGCAGGATGTCGAAGGGGAGGCGCTCTCGCATCGCCTCTGCGGCCTGCGTGGCGGCGCGTTTGGAGGAAAACAACCCCAGGGTGCGCCCGCCGGCGGCGGTGATGAGCTCGGCGATCTCGTCGAGGGTTTCGGCGGCGAGACCGTCGCGGCCAGGTGTGGGCAAATGGCGCGCGCAATAGAGGATGCCGGCTTTGCGGGGGTCGAAGGGTGTGCCGGCATCGAGTCCGTCCCAGCTGCCCTCGGGAAGGCCCCAGTTCGCGGCCATCGCGTTGAAGTTGCCGCCCAGTGCCAAGGTTGCGGAGGTAAGCACCACCGTGGAGTCGCCGAACAGCTGGTCATGTAAGAGGCCTGCGACCGAAAGCGGAGCGACCGCCACGGAATCGCCCCAGCGGTCGTGCCGGTCGAGCCAGACGACGTCGGTGTGCTTCGCCGGGTCGCCCTCGTCGAAGACGGTGAGGATGCGCACCACCGCGTCGTGGAGGTCCTCCAGGTGGTTCCTCAGGTTCGTGCGCTCGGCGAAGCGCTCCGGGTCATTATCGGCTTCGCCTTCCGGCGCGTCCGAGATGGTCGCGCGTGTCTTCCACAACGCGTCGCGCAGGGCGACGAAGGCACCGCGTGCGGGCTCTGAGATTGTCTCCCAACGGCCGGGTGGCTCGAGCTCCAGCGCGACGGTGAAATCGTCGATAACGTCCTCGAGCGTTTCTTTCTTCGCGCCGAGTTTCTCCGCCCGTTTCGCGGCCATGGAAAGCGAGCGCTTGGAAATGCCGTTTGTGGCCACTGAGGTCACCCGGCCGTCAAGTTCGTGGGCCTCGTCGATAATCACGGCGTCGTGGGCGGGGAGCACGTCTACTTCCGAAAGCGCGTCGATGGCCAGCAGCGCGTGGTTGGTCACCACGATGTCGACGTCCTTCGTCTTCTCGCGCGCAAGCTCGGCGAAGCAGTCCTCGCCGTGCGGGCAGCGCGTCGCTCCCAGGCACTCACGCGAGGACACCGATACCTGTGCCCACGCCTGGTCGCTCACGCCGGGGACTAAGTCGTCCCGGTCGCCGGTTTCGGTTTCCTGGGCCCACTCGTTGACGCGCTTGACTTGGCGGCCCAGCCAGGAGATGTCGTCTTCTTCGATGAGGGCGTCGGGCACTTCAGCGTCGATAAGCAACTTGTGCAAGCACACGTAGTTGTTGCGGCCCTTTTGAATGGCGAACGTGGGGCGCTGCGGCAACAGTGGCTCCAACGCGTCGGCGAGACGCGGCAGGTCGCGCTCGACGAGCTGGCGCTGCAGCGCGATCGTGGCGGTGGAAACCACCACCGTGGTGTCGTTGAGTTGCGCGTGGCGGATTGCCGGGACGAGGTAGGCGAGCGACTTGCCCGTGCCTGTTCCGGCCTGGACCGCGAGGTGACGCTCCGAATCCAGTGCTTTGGTAACCGCATTCGCCATCTTCACCTGGCCCGGGCGCTCCGCGCCGCCGAGCGCCTCAACCGCGGCTGCCAGCAGGTCGCCGGTGGCGTGGCTCAGCAGTTCGTCGCGTGGCGCACGCTCGTTGTCGCGCTTCGTTGCGTCGCCACTAGTCCCAGAGTCGCTTGTGCCGGAGTCGCTCATACCGGGCAAGTCTAGTGAGGGCGCCGACGCGCGACGGAAACCCCTACGCCGAACCCCTACGCCGCCAGTTACTCGGTCGGCTCGGGGAAGCCGATGAAGTGCGTCGGGATGGCCACCTCGCCGCGGGCAAGCGACAGGCCCTCCCACGGCAGGGTCTCGCGGGCCTGGGCGTGCGTGGCGCGGACCTCCTCGATGCCTGGCAGGTCGGAGACGATCTCGCCGTCGCGGATCAGCGGCACCGTAAGCTCGCGGTACTCAAGGTGCGGCTTGCGCGGAACGTCCTGGCCGAGCGGGTGCACGATCTCGGAGACCGCCACGCCGGAGGAGCGGTAGGTGCGCATCGCGGCCTTGCCGCCGCCGTGGGTGATTTTGCCGGAGGAACGCTTCGCCACCGGGGTGCCCTCCACCTCAACCAGCTTGTACACCAAACCCGCGGTGGGGGCGCCGGAACCGGTGACCACGGAGGTGCCCACGCCGAAGCCGTCCACCGGGTCGCCGCGCAGGCCGGCGATGGCGAACTCATCCAGATCGGAGGAGACGATGATCTTGGTGTTGAACGCGCCCGCGTCGTCAAGCTGCTGGCGCACGCGGCGCGACACGATGCCCAAATCGCCCGAGTCGATGCGCACTCCGCCCAGCTCGGTGCCCGCGACCTCGAGCGCGTGCTCGACGCCCTTGGTGATGTCGAAGGTGTCCACCAGCAGCGTGGTGTCCACGCCAAGGGAATCGATCTGCGCCCGGAACGCGGCCTTCTCATCCGGCACGCCGTCCTCGCCGACGTGCAAAAGCGTCCAGGAGTGCGCCGCGGTGCCGGCTGCCGGGATGCCGTAGCGCAGCGACGCCTCCATGTTGGAGGTGGAGGTAAAGCCCGCGATGTAGGCGGCGCGGGCGGCGGACACAGCAGCCTGCTCGTTGGCGCGGCGGGAACCCATCTCCATAATCGGCCGGCCATCGGCGGCGGAAACCATGCGCGAGGCGGCAGACGCCACGGCGGAATCGGCGTTCAGGATGGACAAAAGCACCGTCTCCAAGATGACGCACTCGGCAAACGTGCCGCGCACCGTCATGATGGGGGAGTAGGGGAAATACAGCTCGCCTTCGCGGTAGCCGTCGATCTGGCCGGAGAACTTGAAGTTGCACAGGTACTCGCGTGCCTCGTCCGATAAAAAGTCAGCCACCTTGAGCTGGTCTTCGGTGAAGCGGAACTTCGTAATCGCGTCGAGGACGCGCCTGGTGCCAGCCACAACGCCGTAGCGGCGCTCGTTAGGCAAGCGGCGGCCAAAGACCTCGAAGACGCATTCGCGGTCGGCGGTGCCGTCCTTAATCGCCGCGTCGAGCATTGTCAGCTCGTACATATCGGTGAGGAACGCGGTGGAGCGCTCGGTGTCGGCCACCTGGCAGGGGGCCTGGGTCTGTGTGTCGTTCATGGTGAGCCAGCGTACCCCTTGACCGGAGAAGGTAGGGTGGGGCACATGTTTGGTACAGCCGATTCCCCGATCCGGGCCCGCGCCGCCCGCCCGCAGATGGGTTCGCCGATGGCCACGCCGGAGCTGGACGAGGCGATTGATGTTGAGGTGACCACGAGCGAGAATCTGCCGTGGATGTGCATCGTGTGGGACGACCCGGTGAACCTGATGAGCTACGTCGCCTACGTGTTCCAGACCGTGCTGGGGTACGACCGCAAGCGCGCCAACGAGCTGATGATGCAGGTGCACACCGAGGGCAAAGCCGTCGTTTCCTCCGGCGAGAAAGACAAGGTGGAAACCGACGTGAAGAAGCTGCACACCCACGGCCTGTGGGCCACGATGCAGCAGGCGGGGTAAGGGGAAGAGCTGGGATGCAACCATGGCGCAGGAAGAAGGGGCTGATGCGCGCGAGCGCAAAGTTCACCACCCGCTTCGAGCCGCTTGAGCGGGAGCTGATCGGGGACCTCACGGCGACGGTGTCGGAGGCGCTCATTCAGCGTGCGCAGTCCGCGCCGAAGGATGAGTTCGCGGAGATGCTGGGGGTGTCCACCGGGCACACCGAGCCGCCGCAGGATCCGCGGCTCGCGCGCTTGCTGCCGGATTTCGAGCGGGCGGACGACGAGGAGTTCGAGGGCGATAACGGGCTGTTGCGCTCGCTGCACGAAAACGACATCATCAAGGCAAAGCTGATGAACCTGCAGGTGGTCAACGAGGCGCTCGGCCCCACCGGCGGGGTGGACGTGAGCATCGAGGAGTCCGAGGCGCCGAAGTTCGTCGCCGCGCTCAACGACATGCGCCTGTATGTCTCCGAGGACACCTCCGGAGGCGAGGAAGCGCAGCAGAACCGCCAGCTGCTGCTGGATTGGCTCGCAGGCTGCCAGGATTCGCTGCTGCAGGCAATGACGGATTAAGGGATGGATTAGGGGAGAGCAGTTGCTTATCGACGTCGCCGGCGTCCTCGTCGGGCACACCAACCTGGGCGATACCGGTGTTACCGCGGTGTGCGCGGGGGAGAGCGAAGGGATGCGCGCCGCGGTGGATGTGCGCGGCGGCGGCCCCGGCACGCGCGAGACGGATCTTTTGGAGCCGCACAATACGGTGGAAAAGGTCCACGCCATCATGCTCTGCGGAGGCTCCGCGTTCGGGCTGGCGGCTGCGGATGGGGCGATGCGCGCCATCGCGAAGCGCGGCGGCGGATTTCCGGTGTTCGGCGACTTGGTGTCTAACGGGCCGCGCGTGCCCATCGTCCCGGCCGCGGTGATCTTCGACCTCGCCGTCGGCGACGCAGGCCACTGGCCGGACCAGGAGGACGGGGCAGCGGCCGTGGAGGCCGCGTACGCGCAAGCCGAGGCGGAAAACGCGTCCTCCGGCAACGTCGGCGCTGGCTGTGGCGCTACTGCTGGCGTGCTCAAGGGCGGGTTCGGCCGCGCCAGTGTCAGCGCCGCAGGCTACAACGTTGCCGCGTATGTGGTGGCGAACCCGGTTGGCAACGTGGTGGACCCGGAGACAGGCCTGCTCTACGGCGACTCGTCGCAACCCGCGGTGGACCTAGAGCGGTTCAACCAGCTCCAGCGCCCCATGCCGGGCGGCGCGCCGGGGCACGCCGATTCGGCGCTGAACACCACCATCGGGGTAATTGCCACCGACGCGCCCTTGACGGTCGCCCAGCTCAAACGCCTCGCCATGACCGGCCACGACGGCATCGCGCGGGCCGTGCGCCCGGCGCACTCGCCACTCGACGGTGACACGCTGTTTGCCGTGAGTGTCGGGCGGGATGAAGAGGTGGGGGTGCTCAGCGCAGCCGTCGATAAGCTTGCTGCTCTTGGCGAGGCCGCCGCGCAATGCGTGCAAGCCGCAATCGTGGACGCCGTAACGCACGCGCACACCGCGCACGGCGTGACCGCCTGGCGCGACATCGCCGAAGCTGGCACGCCGGGCTAAACTCGTGCCTCGATGAATAGCAACCACCACACGCCCCCGGGCTGGGGCTACGGCGAGACCGGCCAGCCGGGCTACGGCAAACCGTTCCAGCGCCCGTTCTCACACCCGGAAACCCAGCAGCCCGCGTTCGGCGGACCCGTCAACCCCTACGTCAACACCGGCTCCGGCGCGCCTGAGAAGGTCAGCCGCGCGTCCAAGCGCAAACAACAACGCAACACGGGCCTGCGGTTTGCAATCGGGTACCTGGTGATCATCTGGGCTGTGCACATCATCAGCCTGTTCTCGCCGATCCCGCTGCAATACTTCGGCATCCACCCGCTGGAGCTCGACGGGCTGCTCTACATCTTCACCTCGCCGCTTCTGCACGGCAGCTTCGAGCACCTCATCTCGAACTCGCTGCCCGGCGCGCTGTTTGCCTACCTCATCGGGTACTCAGGCAAGCGTGTGTTCTGGGAGGTGACCATGTTTGTGGTGATCATCGGCGGCCTAGGCACCTGGGTCTTCGGCGGGGTGGGCACGAACCACATCGGCGCCTCCGGCCTGGTGTACGGCTGGCTGACCTACCTTCTGGTGCGCGGCTTTTTCAACCGCTCCGGCCAGCAGATCACGATGGGGCTTGTGCTCGGGTTCATGTACTCCGGCCTGATCTGGGGTGTGCTGCCGGGCACCCCAGGCGTGTCCTGGCAAGCCCACCTGTTCGGCGCCATCGGCGGTTTTGTTGCGGGCATGGTGATTACGTCGGACGACCCGCCGGAGCTCGCCGCGCGAAAGGAAACCAAGCGGCTGGAGAAGGCCCAGCGGAAGCAGGGGCGTTAGCTTGCCAAAGATGGATAACAACGCGCCTATCGGCCTGTTCGATTCGGGCGTGGGCGGCCTAACGGTCGCGCGCGCGGTGATGGACCAGCTGCCGGACGAGTCCCTGATTTACATCGGCGATACTGCCAACGGCCCGTACGGCCCGCAGCCAATCGCCGATGTGCGCGCGCATTCGCAGCGCATTGCCGACGATCTGGTGGAGCGCGGCTGCAAAATGCTGGTCATCGCCTGCAACACCGCCACGGCCGCCTTCAAGCACGACGCACGCGAGCGCTACGACATCCCCGTGGTGGAGGTGATCCAGCCGGCGGTGCGCCGCGCGATTGCCACGACGCGAAACAACAAGGTCGGTGTGATCGGTACCCAGGGCACCATCGGCTCCGGCGCGTACCAGGACCTGTTTTCGCTTAAACCCGACCTTGAGGTCACTGCGGTGGCGTGCCCGAAGTTCGTGCCGTTCGTGGAGCGGGGGATTACCTCCGGCAAGCAGGTGCTGGAGGTGGCGCGCGGGTACGTGGAGCCGTTACGCGCGGCCGGCGTGGATACTCTCGTGCTCGGCTGCACCCACTACCCGCTGCTCTCCGGCGTGATCCAGCTGGCGGTGGGCGACGACGTCACGTTGGTCTCCTCCGCCGAGGAGACTTCGAAAGACGTGCTGCGCCAGCTCACGGAGGCGGACATGTTGGCGGATGCGGGTCGCACCCCGCAGCACGTGTTCGAATCCACCGGCGACCCGGAGACGTTTGACCAGTTGGCGCGGCGTTTCCTCCGCCCGCCGGTGCATGCCGTTGGGCGGGGCGCCTAGCCTGCGGTATGCAGCTTTTGCGTAAACCGGTGGGAAATTCCGTGCGTTTCGTGGCACAGTGATTTCATGAAGTTGACCATTCTCGGGTGTTCGGGAAGCCTGGGCGCGCCCGGTAACCCCGCCTCCTCCTACGTCATTTCGGTGCCGGGTGAGACGGACATCGTGATGGACTTCGGGCCCGGGGCACTCGCCGCGATGCAGGAGCGTTTCGATCCTGCGGCGGCGCACGTGATCTTCAGCCACCTGCACGCGGACCACTGTTCGGATTTCCCGTCGCTTTTGGTGTGGCGCCGCTACCACCCGCATTCGCCGGCAAATTGCAAGCACCGCCTGATCGGCCCGAGCTACGCACCGGTGCACCTGGGGCGCATGAGCGCCGACGGGCCGGACGAGGTCAACGACTTTTCAGACACGTTTGAATTTTCCGCGTGGCGACCAGGGGAAGCGGAGGAGCTTTCCGGGCTGACCATCACCCCGTTCCCGGTGGTGCACCCAGCGCAGGAATCCATGGCACTGCGCGTTGAGGCCCCATCCGGCAAAGTGCTTACCTTCTCCGGTGATTCCGCCTTCACGCCCGCGCTTATCGACGCTGCCAAGGGCGCCGATCTCTTCCTCTGCGAAGCAGCGTGGGGCCCGAGTTCCGAGGGCAAGGCCGAGGGGATGCACCTTTCCGGCGCAGAAGCCGGCCGCATTGCCCGCGAGGCCGGGGTGGGCACGCTGGTTTTGGTGCACATCCAGCCGTGGACCGACGTGGAGGCCACCGTGGAGGCGGCCCGCGCAGAGTTCGACGGGGAAGTGGTGGTGGGCACCACCGGAGCCGTGTTCCAGCTGTAGCGGTTAGGCTGGTGTGCATGACTGCACCAGATTTTTCCCGCGCCGACGGCCGCGCGTTGGACGAGATGCGCCCGGTGCGCATCACCCGCGGCTTCACCTCCAACCCGGCGGGCAGCGTGCTCGTGGAGTTTGGCCAGACCCGCGTGATGTGCACCGCCTCCGTCGAAGTCGGGGTGCCGCGCTTTAAGAAGGATTCGGGCGAGGGCTGGCTCACCGCGGAGTACGCGATGCTGCCTTCCGCCACGCATGAGCGCATGCCGCGCGAATCCATGAAGGGTAAGGTGAAGGGCCGCACGCACGAGATCTCTCGCCTGGTGGGCCGTTCGCTGCGCGCCGCGGTGGACTTGAGCCAGCTCGGGGAGAACACGATCCAGCTCGACTGCGACGTGCTGCAGGCCGACGGCGGCACGCGCACTGCCTCCATCACCGGCGCGTACGTGGCGCTCGCGGACGCGATCGCCGTGCTGAAGGACGCCGGCGTTGTGCCGGGGGAGCCGCTGCTCGCGCCGGTGGCAGCAGTGAGCGCAGGGCTTATCGACGGAAACGTGTGCCTCGACCTGCCCTACGAAGAGGACTCCCGCGCAGAAGTAGACCTGAACGTGGTCATGCAGGAAGGCGGCAACTTCGTCGAAATCCAGGGCACAGGTGAGCACGGCCTCTTCGGCCGCACCGAGCTCAACCAGATGCTGGACGTGGCGGAGAAGGGCTGCAACGAGCTCATCGCGGCGCAGAAGGAGGCCCTGGGATGGTAAAAGTCCTCGTTGCCTCTGGGAACCCGGGCAAGCTACGCGAACTGCAGCAGGTGCTCGCGGACTTGGACATCGACGGAGTCGAGCTAGTTTCGCTTCGCGACGTAGACGAGTACCCCGAGCCAGCAGAGACCGGCCTGACGTTCAAGGCAAACGCCGAGATCAAGGCCCACGCCGGCGCGGCCGCCACCGGCTTGCCGTGCGTGGCAGATGACTCCGGCCTAACCGTCGAGGCGCTCAACGGCATGCCGGGAATTCTCTCCGCCCGCTGGTGCGGCGCCCACGGCGACGATGAGGCGAACAACCGCCTGCTGCTCAACCAGATGGCCGACATCGAGCACCGCGCCGCCGCATTCGTGTCCTGTTGCGTGCTGGCCACCCCGGACGGCCAGGAGTTCACCGCGGAAGGGCGCTGGGAAGGCGAGCTGTTACGCGAGCCGCGCGGCAAAGGCGGCTTCGGCTACGACCCGTTGTTCGCCCCGGCAGACGCACCCGGGAAATCCTCCGCGGAGCTGTCGCCGGAGGAGAAGAACGCGTTGTCGCACCGCGGCAAGGCACTTAGGGAGCTCGCGCCGTTTATCGCTGCGTTGCGGTAGCGGTATTCGTCGCCCCTGGATTGCTGGTGGCGCGCGCTCCCGAGAGGGTTACAGTGGAGGGCATGATGACAACGAAGAAGAAATCCACTGTGTTTGCCACCACGCTTGCAGCTGCGGCGCTTGCCCTTGCTGGATGCGGCCAATCCGGCGACTTCGACGGCACGTGGTCCGGCGACGTTACCGCCACCCAGGCCGACCAGCAGGGCGGATCCGCGACGTTGACTGTCGACGGCGGCGACTGCTCCTTCGAGCTGACCGAGTCCAACGGCGAGACCAACGAGGGCAACTGCCTGCGCGACGACGAGGAGTTCAAGCTGGAGGATCCGTTGACCGGCCAGGATCTGGAGTACACCGCGCAGCTCAACGGCGACTCGCTCACCCTGACACCGGACAACGACGCCGCCGACAAGGTTGGCGTGATGGTGCTAACCAAGGCTGGCGAGTAAGCCACCCGGTGCGGCTGCCCGCCGCCAATGACACGTGCACCCCGGCAGGGCAGCCTGCCGGGGTGTTTTGTCTGAGTGCGGGTGAGAGGTACGTTATGCCAGCTGGAACGCGTGCGTGACTTCCTTGCGGCGCTTCGCTTCCACGACGAAGGAGAGGAACGGCACGACACCCGAGATAGCGGTGACCAACCACGTCGCCGCGGGCCAGCGAGCTTTCAGCCCGAGGTTGAGCGATGTCATGAGGAACGCGATGTAGGCCAACCCGTGCACTCGGGCGACCCAGGCGAGCGCGGAGACATCCATGTCGAAGCCGTACTCCAAAATCATGCGCAGGCACAGCAAGAGCAGCAGCACGCCGGTCACCCAGGCGGCGACGGAGAACATCGACAGCGCCTGCTTCACCCGCTTCTGACGCTCAGGGTGGATGCGTGCCGCGGGCGATGGGCCCGGGTTCCCAGCTCCCTCGGTACGCGTTTGCGTCGGCTGGTTCTCATTCGGCGTAGTCATAGGGTGTAGCTTCCTGCTTCTAGATTTCGTGGCTGGTTTCGGGGCCTTTACCTGAACCGCGACGCGGCGCGAGCATCTCGTTGTACGTATCCACGTCCATCTCCGGGCGCTGCGGGAGGAAATCTTCGTCAATCTCGGTCACCGGCGCTGTCTCGTCGGCCCCGTACCTAGCAAGGTCAGCTTCGTAGAGGTCCTCGAAAGCTTCCCCGGAGTTCACCGCGTCGATTTTTTCGTTTTCCATCTTCAGCCCCGCGCGGTACGCGAAGATAAAGAACACGGCGAAGAACGGCCACTGCAGGGCATACCCCAGGTTTTGGAATGTGCCGGTGCCGGATTGGTAGCGCTCCCACTGCCAGCGGGCCAAGAGGAGGCAGGTCACAGCCGCGGCAATGAGAAGGAGGATGTGCCACCAGCGCACCTTCACCCGCTCGCGCTTCTGGGGTGCGTCGGCTGCGACCGTATCCTCCGTTGTGTCGCCCGTGCTCCTCGTCTCGCTCGCCTTGCTCACAGGGTTTAATTCTAGCAATCATGTGTTAAAGGCCAAACGAAAGTTGTACGCGGGGTATTCAACGCCAGACAGTTTCAAGGCTCACCAGGTGGGCGTGTACGATGCTTTTCTACGCGCCCGTGGCGGAATTGGCAGACGCGCTGGATTTAGGTTCCAGTGCCTTACGGCGTGAGAGTTCAAGTCTCTCCGGGCGCACCATTTGGGGGCAATTTGAACGTCTGCTGTGACTCTGGACAGCGTTTACTGCGAAATCTCTCTCGCGTGGGGGGTAGGGGAGGGGGTATTTTTATCTTCAGATTTGATCAGGAATGCTTTTACGGCTGGAAACGATCTTTGCCGGATCGAGCGGGTCGTTGATCTGGTCCTAGCGCCGATCCCGTAATCTGCCTGCCCTTATAAATGGTCAAGCATGAAAGGCCGCAGGCGGATCACAGCGGTGGAATACCGGGCTCGACGTAAAGACTTTTCATATTTTTCATAGCGATTAGGTCAACCGTTGATAACCGTTCCCTGTGAAACTACTCTTTTTGCTGGTAGCAGCCTGTCATATCCGTTTGTCAGGTGATGCCTGTCCTAAAGGGCCTTAGAAATTCCGATTCGGGGAAGGGGTAGCAGTGTTCAGTAACGTCAAGCACAAGCCAAGATTGGGGGTGTTGGTTGCTCTAATCACGGCGCTGTCGATGATCGTCTCGATGGTTGTCGCACCAGCTCCTGCGAATGCACAATTGATTAAAGTAGGGAAGCTGTACGGTTCACCGATTGCCGGTGGGTACGACATTTCAGAGAGCAAAGTGTTGGAAAAGACCAACTACGTTGATTTGGGGGAAACCCCTAAGCGAATCCCTTTCCACCTCCTTCAGTTGACCGGCGCGGACGAGGACTCGTCGTATACATACTTCGCCTACTGCATCGAGCACTTCAAAGGTGACCCTCAAAGTGAGCCCGGGGACATTAAAGCTCCGACCGAGTACAACGGTAGCGCTAATCTGGACAACCACTCTAGGATTCTCGCAGTCTTAGCGAACAGCTATCCGTACCTGTCGCAGCAAGAAGCGTCTCGTGTTGCTGGGGTCGATGAGGTCTTATCTCCGAGGGTTTTGATTGCGGCGACACTCGGGGCGGTGCAGTATTACACCGATGGCGTGGAGTTTACGTGGGATGACCGTAACGCTACCGAGCGTCAGATCAAACAGGTCTATGAATTTCTTCGCAGCGACAACCTTGTGTTGCCATCTGACTTGAACGGAGAAACGGGCAATATTTGGCACAACCA
The DNA here is from genome assembly GCF_903645305.1 of Corynebacterium sp. Marseille-P4321. GTDB lineage: Bacteria > Actinomycetota > Actinomycetes > Mycobacteriales > Mycobacteriaceae > Corynebacterium. The sequence goes on from NZ_CAHJXO010000001.1 coordinate 524,323, forward strand.
GACCGAAGGCCAGGATGCAATTATCGTCGATCCGCCGGCCAGAAAGGTTGAAATCGACACGATGCTCGCTACTTCCAAGTCGGAGAAGGTAGCGCGAGCGAACAAGAACGCCGATTTAAAAGATGCTGTAAACGTTTCGGGTGACATTCAACTCGGCAAACACAAATTCATTGGAACCCTGTACGACAAAGAAACGGGCCAGGCGACCGACATCACCGCAAAACGGAACTATACAGTCGACGCAAACGATCTCGGCGGTTTTCAGGTGTCGTTGACCTACGACCTTCCTAGAGTGCTGGCAATAGACGGGAAACAATACGTTTCCGTTGTAGAGGTCATGCGTAACGGCGAAACCGTTGGAACTCACCACGACCTTTCTGACTGTGCGCAAACAATTCAGATCGGTGGATCTTTCTCTTGTGATCCTGAACCGCCTAGCTCGCAAACCACAACTCCACCGACGACGGGTGCGGGAGGGGCTAGCACGACTGAAGTGGTCCCGCCATTGACCACGACGATAAGTGTGCCGGTCGAAACCATTACGGTGACTCCCACGACAACGGTGACGGCTGCGACGTCTACCACGACGGTACCGGGTACGACTGTGGTTGAGAATGGTCCGTCGACTACGACCACTGCGCCTGGTACGACTGTGGTTGAAGATGGTCCGTCGACTACGACCACTGCGCCGGGTACGACTGTGGTTGAAGATGGTCCGTCGACTACGACCACTGCGCCGGGTACGACTGTGGTTGAAGACGGTCCGTCGACTACGACCACTGCGCCGGGTACGACTGTGGTTGAAGACGGTCCGTCGACTACGACCACTGCGCCGGGTACGACTGTGGTTGAAGACGGCCCGTCGACTACGACCACTGCGCCGGGTACGACTGTGGTTGAAGACGGCCCGTCGACTACGACCACTGCGCCGGGTACGACTGTGACGGTTACCGAGGGGAAGGTAACTGAGACAACGACGGTTGGTACCTCCACGCTGACCACGACCCCGGTTGTCACCATCACCCTCCCGAACGAGACCACCACGGTCACGCGTGGCTTCACTCCGAACCCGGAGATCCGTACGCGTGCGGAATTCAAAGATGCCGCGTCTCAGGTGAAGGCTGGCACCACTGTGGTGGATACGGTGTCATACTACGGCCTGGTTGCAGGTAAGAACTACACGCTGAACGCAAAGCTTGTAGATAAGCAAGATGCGAGCCGCGTCTTGGGCACTGGTGCGGTGACCTTCAAGGCAGAGGGCACCGAGGGTCAGCTGGTGAACGGCTCTGTCAAGGCGGAGATCGCCGTAGACGCGAAAGTGACGGAGCCGGTGGAGGCCGCGGTTGCGTTCGAACGCCTGACCTCCACCGAGGTAAACGCGCAGGGCGAGGACAGCTCGAAGGGCGCGGACACACCAAAGTATTCGTCCGACGATAACTTGATCGCGACGCACGAAGACATTAGCGACGAGGCCCAGACGGTTCGCAGCCAGCTGGACGAAAGCACGACGCCGGAGACAACCACCGAAGTAACTAACTCGGAGGAAACGACGCCGGAGACCACCGACCCGACCAATACGGTTCCGGGTGGGGTGACCGAGCCGTCCACGACGCCGGTTACTACGACGCGGGTGACGGAGCCGTCGACAAGTGAGACTGCTCCGAGCAGCACCCCGGTGGTGCCGCTGGTGCCGTCGAACCCTGAGGGCAAGATCGACACCAAGGTGACGGTGAACGGCAAGACCATCGTCGATGGCAAGCCGGTGACCGTGACCGAGCAGGACGTGATCAACGGCCTGAAGGTGACGGACGAGATCACCTACTCCGGCCTGGTTGCGGGTGCCAAGTACCGTTTCGAGGGCCAGCTGCAGCACGTTGAGTTTGACGAGGCGGGCGAGGTTACCAAGGTCACCTCGGTGACCGAGGTGAAGTCCACCGACGTTGTGGCTGCGGAGAACGGCGCGGGTACGGCGACCGTCGACTTCGGTACGCTGACCGAGCTGACCGCTGGTGAGACGTACGTGGTGTACGAGCGGGCGATCCCGCTCGACGAGAACGACCAGCCGACGACGAACCCTGACGGCACGCCGAAGGATCCGTCGAAGGACAACCGCAAGGTTGTTGAGCACAAGGACCCGAAGGATAAGGCGCAGACGTTCGTGGTTGAGAAGACCCCGACCACTTCGCCGACTGTGCCGGTGGCTCCGTCCACCACGCCGGATAACTGCGTGCCGGTGACCACGGTGAGCACGGTGCCGGGTACGACGGTTGCGGAGTCCACGGTTCCGGGCACCACCGTTCCGGGCACGACGAACCCGGGCAGCCCGGAGACGCCGGGTACCACGGTTCCGGGCACGACGAACCCGGGCAGCCCGGAGACGCCGGGTACCACGGTTCCGGGCACGACGAACCCGGGCACCACGGTGCCGGGTACGACGGTTGAGGAGTCCACTGTTTCGGTGACGACGCTGCCTGAGCACTGTGTGACCACGACCCCGGTGACCACCACTCCGGTGGCCCCGACGACCGAACCGACGGTGCCGACTGAGCCGACGCAGCCGACTGAGCCCACTCAGCCGAAGCCGAGTGTTCCGGTTGTCCCGCCAAACCCGACCACGACCACTCCGGACGTGCCGGGCCTGGTCTGGTTCCCGACGCCGCAGATCGGCACCAACGCGGACTTCGCGGGCGGTGCAACGGAAGTCAAGTCTGGTACCACCATCGTGGATACGGTGAAGTACCAGGGCCTGGTTCCGGGCAAGACCTACACGCTGACCGCTGAGCTTGTGAGCAAGGACGTATACAACGGCCTGGCTGACAATAACGCTTACGGCGAGGCTGTCATCGGCACCGGCACCGCCACGTTCACCGCGTCCGAGACGGGCGTGGGCACGGTGACGGTGGACATCCCGGTCATCGACGGCATCACAGAGCCGGTTCGCGCGGCAGTGGCGTTTGAGACGCTGACCTCCACCGAGGTCGACCGCAATGGTAAGGAGAACTTCGCTGGTGGGGACACCCCGGGCGATGTCTCGGACGACAACCTGATTACTGAGCACAAGAACATCAACGACCTGAATCAGACGGTGCGCAGCCCGCTGGTGCCGGGGACCCCGCAGGTGTTCGAGCCGTACATCAGTACCACCGCAAACTTCGCGGAGGGCTCCGCTCAGACGGTGGCAGGCGAAAAGGTCATCGATACCGTGAAGTACTCCGGCCTGGTGCCGGGGAAGACCTACACGCTCACCGCTGACTTGGTGGCAAAGGACAGTCAGGCCGTGATCGGCCAGGGGCGCACGCAGTTTAAGGCGGACGCTGCAGGCTTCGGTTCGGTTGACGTGGAGATCACGGTGGCGGACTGGGTGAAGAACCCGGTCTATGCTGCAGTCGCGTTTGAAACGCTGACCTCTACCGAGGTCGATGCCAAGGGCACCCCGCAGGAGCCGGGCAACCGCGTGCCCGTCACCATTGCGGACCACCGCAACATCGAGGACGCCTCACAAACGGTGATCACACCGGACTTGGATGAAGGTATCCCTTCGGTGAAGACGCCTGGTGTATCCACTAACGCTGACTTCTCGAAGGGCGCGGAGGTGACCAACAGTGCAGTGATCCGCGACGTGGTGAAGTACTGGGGTCTCGTCCCGGGTAAGGAGTACACGGCGACTGCGGACCTGATGGAGCGTCTCGGCGCCGATGCTCCGTACAAGGCGGGTCGCAAGCTGGGTACCGGCACCGCAACCTTCATTCCTACGCAGCCGGCAGGGATGGTTACGGTGGAAATCCCGGTAACCGGTTTGAACGACGGTGAAAAGGTGGCCGCCGCCGTCGCCTTCGAGACGATCACCTCCACTGAGGTGGATCGCTTTGGCAACGAAACCCCGAACGAGGGCGGCAACAAGATCGCTGAGCACAAGGACATCAACGACAGCTACCAGACGGTGGTGACGGACGGTGGCCAGACGCCGCCGACCACCACCACGACCACTCCGGGCACTCAGCCGACGCCGGGAGACAACCAGAGCTCCGAGTCGAACCTCTGGTGGTTGTTGCTCATCCCGGGCCTCGGCCTGATCCCGGCGCTCATCGGCGGCGGTGGCGGCTCCTCACAGCCGACTCCGAAGCCGGCACCGACGCCGGTGCCTTCGAAGCCAGCTCCGGCGCCAGCAACGTCGACGGCTCCGAAGCCGCAGGGCAACCCGGTCGCGCCGGATAGCCCGCGCTCGGTGATTCAGCAGGTGCCGTCCGGCGGTACCGCCCGCGACGCGCAGATGCCTGCCTTCATCTAGGCGGTACGCGGCTGCGCTAACGCCAAAAACCCACCTTCCGGCCGTAAGGCACGGGAGGTGGGTTTTTGTTTAAATTGATGCGCTAAATCTCCCAGTCGCGCAGGATGCGGCCCACATGTCCGGTGGCCTTGACGTTGTACTGTGCTTTTTCAATCGTGCCGGTGCCGTCCTCGTCCACTGAAACCAGGAACGTGGAGCGGATCACGCCCTGGACCACCTTGCCGTAATTCTTCTTCTCGCCGAACGCGCCGTAGGCAGACAGCGTTTCCTTCGACGGGTCCGAGAGGAGCTCAACCTTCAGGTCGTGGTCGGCGCGGAACTTGGCCAGGGCTTCGGGCTTGTCGGGGCTGATGCCGATGACGCGGACGCGGGCATCGTCGAAAAGCTCGAAGCTCTCGGTAAAGTCGCATGCCTCAGTGGTGCAACCCGGGGTGTTCGCCTTCGGGTAGAAGTAAACGATGACTCGGGAGCCAGCGAAATCTGAAAGTGAGACTTCCTCGTTACGGTCGTTCGTGAGCGTGAATGCAGGTGCCGAATCGCCTGCTGCAAGCTGTGTGGTGTCAGTCATGACACTCCGTTTTACACTAGGCTGGTAAAAGTTGAACCGAAACTAGCGAACCCCTGAGGAGCATCACATTATGGCACGTGACATCCACGACATTGAGCGCGACATCGAGCGCACCCGCGGCCAGCTCGCCTCCACACTGGACGAGCTCGCGGACCGCACCAACCCGTCTAACCTCGCCGACAGCGCGAAGGGCCAGGCGAAGGCCTGGGCTCAGGACGAGACTGTGCAGAAGGTGCTCGGTGGCATTGCCGCCGGCGTCGCGCTGCTGGTAGCCATTAAGGCGTACAACGGCCGCAAGCGCAAGAATGAACTCAAGGAGCTTCAGCGCCTGCTCGCGCGACGCTAAACTCAACTGTATGTCTACGCGCATCTCCTTCGACACCCCTGAGCCACAAGAGCCACCGGAAAGAGCGGGGGAGGAACGCGCGCAAGAGCGCAACCGCCGTCCGCTGTGGATCATCCTCGCAGTGGCGGCGGTTGCTCTTGTGTTGCTGCAGTTCGCGATCTTCTCATCGCGCCAGAATTCGCAACCGCTTGACGACGCTTCGGGGACCAACCCACAGGAAACTGCTGCCGAATCGGCTGCGCAGGACCCCTCGGCACCCGAGTCGCCGGTGCCAACCGACGGTGGCTACGTCGACCCCGCCGGTGAGCAGGAAGTGCCCTACGAGCCTGCGCCCGGCCAGTTCGTCGGGTTTGAGGGTATGGCGATGAGCATTGGCGGCGATGTCGCTGCCGTGGACCCAGTGCAACTCACTGACACAGGCTCTCTTATTCCGCCTGTGGATGTGCAGCGGCTCGGCTGGTACTCGGCCTCCGCCGTGCCGGGCGCGGAGGGACCCGTGGGGACCTCCGTGATCACCGGCCACATTAACTACCAGGGTCAGGGCACGGGCTACGCGGCCCGGTTTGCGAATCTGGAGCTGGACCAGGAATTCGACATACTTATCAACGGTGAACCGCGTACCTTCCGCGTCACGCAAGCGCCGTACCGCCTGCCGAAGGGTTCGGACTTCCCTCCGGAGGTCAACGACATGAACGGGCCCAACCGCGTCGTCCTGATCACCTGCGGAGGGCAGTTCGTCGGCGGTGCGCTGGGGTACGCTGACAACATCATCACAATTGCGGAACCGGTCGCACCTGTCGCTCCGGTCGCACCGTTAGAGGAGGAGTTTTAATGACCAACGCTGACCGCGACCCCGAGCTTGAGGCCATGCGCAGCAAAAAGCCGCTGTGGATCGGACTCGCCGTCGTCGCTGCGATCGTGGTGCTTGTCGCCGCGCTCGTGCCGATGCTGCGCGGTTCGTCCGTCGGCGATGAGGCGCCAGGCGACGAGGCGTACAACGCCACCGATGTCCATTTCCTTGGGATGATGATTCCGCACCACGATCAGGCGATCTACATGTCTGACGTGCTGCTCGATTCCGACGTGGAGGATCCGGAGGTGCGCGACCTGGCCCAACGCATCAAGGACGGCCAGGAGGCGGAGAACGAGCAGATGCGCGCCTGGGCCGACGAGTGGGGCATCGAAGAGGATATGGAGATGCACTCCAACCACGTCGCGAACGGGATGTTCATGCCCGCGGACCTGGAGGAGTTCGCGAAGCTCCGCGGCGACGAGCTGCGCACCACGTTCTTGGAGTGGATGCACCACCACCACAAGTACGTCATCGACATGACGCAGGGCGAAGTCGCCGCGGGCGGGTACGAGCCGCTGCGCGAGATGGGCAAGCAGATGATCGAGGTGCAGACCGCCGAGATGGCGGAGATGGAGCAGATGCTGGGTTACACGCCCGATCTGACCGAATAACCCTTCGGGTTGTAACCCTTCGGTTCCGCCGGCGGCTTGAGCTCTGTTTTAGACGAGCTCGGCGCCGGCATTCATCATTTCCTCGAGGGCTTGGGCGCCGCGCTTGTCATCCACCGGGGAACACATGCTGCGCAGCACACGCACCTTGAAGCCTTCCTTTAGTGCGTCGAGCACTGTGGCACGCACGCAGTGGTCGGTGGCGATGCCGCAGATGTCCAGCGTGCGAACCTCGTTTTCACGCAGCCAATCCGCAAGCAGCACACCGTCGTCGTTTTTGCCCTCGAACCCGGAGTAGGCGGCGGAGTAGTGGCCCTTCTTGAAAAACACGTCGATCTTCGACGTGTCCACGGGGCCGCGGATCTGCGCCCCGTACGAGTCGGCGACGCAGTGCACGGGCCAAGTATCCACAAAGTCCGGCTCGTCGGAGAAGTGCTCGCCCGGGTCGATGTGCCAGTCTTGCGTTGCCAGCATGTGGGAGTACTCGCGTGCACGGGTATCCGGATCGGACACAAGCTCAGCGATTTTCGAAGCGACTTCGTCGCCCCGCGCGGTAGCCAAGTTTCCGCCGGGGCAAAAGTCGTTCTGAACGTCCACAAGAAGTAACGCGGTCTTCATGTTTGACAGCTTACTCTCAGTTCCGGACAAGCGACGAGGACGGGTGTTCGGTGTGAGGCTTGTCTCTGCTACGGTACGAAAAAGGCCGACCCGGGGAGCGTGATGCTCCCCGGGTCGGACAATTGGTGCGCCATCAGGGAATCGAACCCCGAACCCACTGATAGGCAAACCTGGCGTTTGCGTTTCTGACTGTTTTGGTCTAGTGCCGAGTACTCCCAGTGTATAGCGTCAGACGTGCTGACCGTTCCGTCTTATGTTGCTCGTTATTGGCGACTATTTGGCCACTTTTTGGCCATTTTCGGACGGGAACAAGTGATCGTTAAGCACCTGGGCGACCGCCGGGCCGGCCTTCGGCCGCGATATGTAGTGGTGCTGCGTGACTGTTGTGTCGGCGTGGCCAAGTTGCTGAGTCGCCGCGTTGACACTGACGCGCTCCGACAGCACCGTCGCGACGTGCTTTCGCATCGTGTGGAACGTCACCCACGACACATCTGGCTGGCCTTTTGATTCGTTGGCCTTCGCCCATTCGTGCCGCGCTTCGCGTATCCACCGCTCGGCGGTTGACTTCGAGATGTGCGTGCCCGTGGAAGTGGGAAAGAGCCAATCGAACGTGCCGCCGGTGTCTTCGAGTTGATCGCGTGCGGCGTCGGCCGCGATCTTCGGTAGCTGAACGACGCGGGTTGAAGTGCCGCCGTCCTTCGTCGGCCGCACGATCGCTGTTGGCGTCTCGGCGTTGAGGTCGACGTCGCCCGCGCGAATCGACAGTGCTTCGGACAGGCGCACGCCGGTGCCGACGAGGAAGCGCACCAGGCGGGGGAAGGCGGCACCGCGACCTTTGCGGCCGCTGGTGGCGTAGAAGTCAACCATGTCGAGGAACGTCTTGAGCTCGTCGCCCTGGAAGGCGCGTACTTCGCCCCGCTTTTGCTTCGGTGCGATGGTCTCGCGAATCGGGTTCGATGCGATGAGGTCTTGCCGCACTGCGAGACCGAATGCCGACGAGAGTATCGACCGGGCGCGCTTCGCTGTCGCTGGTGTCTCGTCGAGTTGGTGCAGGAAGGTTTGCATCGTTGACGGTCGCACTTCGTTGAGTCGTAGCTGTCCGATGTTCGGTGTGATGTGGTTGCGGGCGGTGCTTCGGTAGACGTCGACGGTGCCGGCGGCGCCGTCGTGGTGGTCGAGCCAGTGGTCGACGAGCTCGGCGATGGTGCTGTTGGTGCGTAGCTCGTCGTTGTCGCGAAGGCTGACGGCTGACGCCGCTTGTGCTTTTACTTTGCGGGTGGCTTCCGCTTTCGTCTTGCCGCGCACCCGTATGCGCTTCGTCTCGCCGTTGAGAAGTCGAACGCGCGTGTGCGCTTGCACCTTGCCGCCGGCAAGGTTGGTGTAGCTGATCTCGCCGTGCGTGCCGGGCTCGAGCGCCGGCCTACCCCTCGGCATCAGGTTTCTCCCAAGTCGTGTAGCCCAACTCTTTCAGCCGCTTGTTGATCTCTTCGCGTCGCGTGATAATCCTCGCGAACTCTTGCCGGAACGCCGCATTATCACCCTGGCCCAGGCTGCCAACGTGAAAAAATTCGTTCAACCGCAGCCTTTCCTCAGTAAGCTCATCGACCTCATCCGGCCTTCCTCCAATAGGCACGTCGGCATTGTCGGAGAAGTCTGCTTTAAGCCGACCCGTAAAGATGAGGGCAGCTTGTTCCGCTGTTGCCGGCCAGTCCGGAAGGTACTCGACGAGACCGTCCGGATAGTTAGGCCACAGAAGCCGAGCCGGAGGTACATCGAGTGCGGCTGCCAGTACTAGCAGCTCCGCGACGTCCAACCTTGCGCCCCGGCGGCCATACTCCAGATTGGAGAGAACCGATTGCCCGATGGGGTAGCCAAGCTTTGCGGTTTCGTCGGCCAGCCTTTTGATAGACCACTTTGGATTCTTTGCTTTTCGAAGCCGGGAAACCTCTCCGGCGACTGTCGCTGCTAGCCGTTCGGCCCAATCTCTATTTTCTGCCATAGAGACACAATATCCGCGCCGTATTGCGCTGTCCAAACAAATGTGGTTAGTATGTTCCTGTAGCGCAAATCCGTTACATAATGTGTCGCAGGAACATAGAAAGGTTTGCTTCATGCCTGCAACCCGCCCAACACTCAACATCGCTGAAGCTGCGAGTCTGCTCGGTATCGGCCGCAGCAGCGCCTACGAAGCCGCGCGCACAGGCAAGTTTCCGACGCCCGTTCTAAAGATCAACGGCCGGTACGTCGTGCCGACGAAGCCGCTTCTCGACGCGCTCGGCCTGGACGAGCTCCCCGCAACCGCCTAACTGGAAGGAACCACCATGCTTTTTATTCCCACCGTCGAGAAGCGCGGCGCTACCGCCGCCGTCTTGCTCGACGAGCCCCGCACCTTCGCTGAAGGTCTCGATTACGACACCGCTCGCGATATGGCCGCCACGCTTTCGGAGCGCTTTGAGATCTACGCGATCAAAGACAACGCCGGCTACATCGTCATGATCTACGCCAACGAAGAGTGCATCGAGACCGTGAAGGTCGAATCGTGGAGCGACGCCCTCGATGCCGTAGCTCAACGCTCGGCCGATCTTGCCCCGGAAGATTCCCTCGAAGGTGCCGAAGATTCCTACTCACACGAACGGGAACCTTCCGGCACCTTCGAGACCGCACACTCGCCACGTATTGACTACTCGCCGGTTGATTCCCTGCGATTCCTCCATCACGGCAACCCGCTCGACATTGCTCTCAACGTGCTCGCCGAGTGCCCTGAAACCGACGAACTCGACGAAGTTCGTGCCGTAATCGAGCAAGCGATCGCACAGATTCGCCGCGAATACATGCACCACCGCGACGCGAACGAAGACCCGGCCGCCTACTCGAACGGCATGCCAGTGTCGACCGTCGTGCCGCACATCGCCAACGACGGCAAGCATGCCTTCGTCTCGCCCGCGCAACACATCAACCACCCCGGCGAAGGCTTCCGACTCTTAACCCGCTCGGCCGACGCCGACCGCTACTTCGACGGCCTAGAAGACGGCTACGTCGCTTAGGAGAACCCCAATGACTACACCGAAAGATAAAACCCCGGCGGCCGCGCCAACGACCACCAGGGCACAGGAGAAGCTTGAACAGGGCATCTCTGCCAAGAACGATACCGCAAAGCCGGTCGAACTCCACCTACCGAACCGAACGAACGGACGCCTGGACACCTGGGGCGAGTGCGACATCCTCCAAGAGAACCGTCGAACTGTATTCGTCGACGTCGCCGATTACCTCGACATGAGCGACGGAGCGCGATCCGCGCAGCTTTGCCCGGCATGTGTCGACGCCGCAGTTGCCCACTCCGAGCAGGAGAAGCGCAAGGAAGAAGAGCGACTTCGCCGCCAGAAGGAGACAGAAGAAGCTCAGCAACGTCGCGTGCGCGAGCTAGAGATGCATTACGAACTCGTCGACGCGTACCGTGCCGGCGACACCGAAATGGTGACGAAGCTTCTCGACGAGCTTCTAGCCGAAGACGATGCCACACTCGCCCGGCTCGGCATCTCGTCGTGGGACGAGGTTAACGACGATGAATGACCTTCTCGACCAGGCCGACGCCTTGATCGTCGCCGACGCTGAAGACCTACTCGCCAACCTCGACCAGGTTCACGCCGTCGCCCTAGCCGGCTAACGCAGGGCAAGCCGACAAAGCAGGCAGGCGGGTGCAAGCCCCGCCCGGCTACTGGGTAGCCGTCACCCGAGTACCAATGAAAAACCACGACATACCCCCTCAAGATGGAAGGACATCATCAGGTGACAGCCAGAATGAACGGCGTCAACGCCTTCGAAAGATTGCGTGCCGCCGTGGAAGAAGAAGGGCTTGCCTGGAATGAGACCGAAAGCGGCCGGCGCGCGCGTTTCCAGACACCGGGGCATAGCCTGCGGCACGCGAACGATCTCGGAGGCGCGGTGCTCTACGATGGCGAACAGGTATCGTTGCACTTCTTCGACGAACCCGACGAGAAAGAGGTCAAAGAACGCTTACTCGGCGAACTCGGCCTAACGTGGGCCGACCTCTTCGACAACAACGAAATTCGCTACCCGTACTCCGACGGATTCGTCGTGCGGCGCCTGCCAAACAAGGTCTTCCGCCAGGTGTGCAAGCACAACAAAACACCTTCGAGGTGTGAGGAATGCAAGTACATCGACGTACGCGCGCTGTACGGCATCGACACTGTCGGCGACACGGGCCCGGTCTACATCGTGGAGGGGGAGAAGGACGTCAACTGTGCCCGCAAGTTTTGGGGCGCATCCGCGGTGTCACAAGCGCAAGGCGCGCAGACTGGGCCGGAGAAGGCCGATTGGGCGCCGCTCATTGGCCGCGAGCTCGTCATCGTCACGGACAATGACGAGCCGGGGGAGAAGCGCGCCCGCAAGGTCTTCGACCACCTCGTCGCGATCGGGCAACCCGAAGACAAGATCGCTCTCGTCCGTGCCGCTGAGGGGAAAGACCTCACCGATCACATCGCTATCGGCCACGGCCCGGACGAGCTCGTCACTATGTCGGAGCGGCCGAACGCCCGACGAATCACCCTCATCCCAGCATCGAGCGTGAAGACCGAACGGCTCGACTGGCTCATTCCGAACTGGATACCGAAGCGCTCACTTACCCTGCTCGCTGGTCGCGAAGGGCTTGGCAAGTCGACGATCGCGTGCGATATCGCGGCACAGGCCACGCGCGGCGAGCTCACCGGCGCGCCGATGCGGGTTGCCTACCTCGCGACCGAAGACAGCCCCTCGATTACGGTGAAGCCCCGCCTGCAAGCCGCCGGCGCCGACCTCGAAAACGTCTACTTCTTCGAAGTCGCCACCGAGACCGGGGGTACGGGTTCGCTCACCCTCCCCGGCGACACAGGGCTACTCGCCCGCGCGCTGGTCGACCAGGACGTGCATCTCGTCGTGCTCGACGCGGCAAAGAGTGCGATGCACGGGTCGCTCGACGGCTACCGCGACGACGATGTGCGGCAGTTCCTCGAACCGCTCGCGAGCATGGCCGACAAGCACGATATCGCGGTGCTCGGTCTCGTCCACTTCGGTAAGCGCGAAAGCGCCGACCCCGGCAAGCTGATTCTCGGTTCGATCGCTTGGTCGCAGATCGCCCGAAGCGTGCTCTCCGTGGCCGCGAAGGAAGATGGCGGTCTCGTCGTGACGAATACCAAAGGCAATCTCGCCCCGGCAACTGTCTCGCGGGAAGTCCGTATCGTCTCGGCGACCGTTGACGTCGACCAGGGCGGCAGCGCTGAAGTTGGCCGCGCCGAGTGGGGTGAGGAGACCAACATCTCAGCCGCCGACCTACTTGCCCCGCGTGACGAAGCGAACGACGAGCGCGACGAGATCGAAGCCGTCGTGATCGACTACCTCATCGCCAACGGCGGCAGCGCCCCGGCTAGCGACGTGCTCAAGGCGACACGTGCCGCCGGTCTCAACGACGGCGCCGTGAAGAAGGCCCGTAAGCGAATCGGCGTCAAGACTGAGAAGCGCGGCATGAATTCGGGCTGGGAATGGTCGATCGACACTGCGAAGGTTCCCGAAGAAGCCCGCGCATTTTTTGGGGAATCTTCGGCACCTTCGGAACCTTCGGCGGAATCTTCGGCGACTTCTTCGGGGGACAAGGGCGCCGACAATCCGCCCCGATGGGCGGAGAAGCGCGCCACTACGGGGCCGGCACTCGACGATCTGCGCGACCCGATTCTTGAAGCGCTCAGCACGCACACAGGGCTGTCGCTTGCCCGCGTGCAGGCATCCATCCCCGGCAAACTTCTCGGCAAGCACAACCCCGGCCGACACCTTGCGAAGGCGCTCGACGATCTCGTTGCCGCCGGAGCTGTACGCCAGGACTCTCGCGGCAACTACTACCGGAACGGAGCGGCCGCATGAGGGCACGCTTTAAACAGCCCGGGCTATGGTGGTGCACCGTCAACGTCACCGTCGAAGCTGGCAATAGGGAAGGACACCGGCGCGCAATAGTCACTGTGACGAAAAAAGACGGTATCCGACATACCCTCGAACTCAACCAGTCAGACGCCTACGAGCTCGCCGACCGCATCGTCGACGCGATGGAAGGCGGTGCCGCATGAGAGACGAGCCCGCACGCCCGCCGCTACCAACTCGCGCCGAAGTCGCCGCGGCACCGGTGCGACTGCCCGGCCCCGCGCTACTGCGATTCGTCAGGAACATTCAACCGGCATACGACCTACGCTCAGGCCGGTGCGTAGGGCAAGCGCCACGCTTCGACACCGACCGACTGGAAGGCGAGACCCAAGCGGACTATACGGAGCGCATCGAGTGGGCACAGGGACAGTGCCGCAGCTGCCCGATTCTCGCCAAGTGCGGCATACGAGTGCCGAAGAATGCGGATGGAGTGTGGGCGGGCGAGCTTCGCCGCTTCGGGAAGCGGCCGGCAACGAAGGCGTCGAACCAATGAAGCCGGTATCAATTCCCGAACCGTCGGTTGTCATCGCCGCTTCGGATGCGCACGAATTGGCCGTGGCAGTCTTCGCTGCCGCCGATCTCGCCGCCCGCCACGGCGCCCGTATCTCGCCGCGGGTGCTCTCCCTAGCTACCGATCTCGTTTCCTCCGCCGGAACTACGGAACCCGCGTATGTCGAGATCGAAGACCATGTCGAACATGAGCAGATCGACACCGCCACCGCCGCCGCGCTTTTGGGTTGTACCGACCGAAACGTGCGTGCACTCGCCGCGAAAAAACATCTCCCCGGCGTTAAAAATGGCGGCCAGTGGCGGTTCAACCGCGACGACGTCGAAACCTTCCGGGACTACCGACACTAAGCGCTTCTGCTCATTCCCCGGTGTCGAGCTCGCCCGCGTCGGCAAGTGGCACGCTTCGACCGGCCCGGTCGAAATCACCCGCGCCGACCTGGCGGCCGCTGCCGCGGCGTCGCACCGGCTACCACATCCGGTTCTCAAACTTGGCCACGATGACCCCCGCTTCGGCGGCTCACCGGCCCTCGGCCACCTCGAGAACCTCCGCGTGACCGACCGCGGCAACACACTCGTCGGAGACCTCGTCGACGTGCCGCAATGGCTCGCCGCCGACATGGCGAAGCACTACCCGCAACGAAGCATCGAAGCGTGCGCCAACTACGAAACCAACGGCCACACCTACCGCTTCGTTATCACCGGGCTCGCGCTACTCGGCGCGACATGGCCCGCCGTCACCGACCTACCTTCCCTGCAAGACCTACTCGCAAAGGAGCTGTAGCCAATGGCACAGATCGCCCCAATCTCGATTCGCGACGTAATGAGCCACTGTCCGATCGACCTCAACATCAAACCGCAGGCTGGCGGCGCGAACGGCTACGCCTTCACCCTCCCCGGCATCGAGGGAAGCCCCGCGTACCGCGAACTGTCCAACCTCGCAGCTTGGTTCATCGGCTACGTCGCCGGCCAGGCCGCAGCCGACAAAACGAAGGAGGACTAACCATGAGCTTCTACCCCGCACGAGCTGACTACAACGACGGCGTCATCTCCGTCGACGAAGCACTCACCAACCCGACCACCATCACCGAGCGGATCGCCGAAGTCGCTGCCCGCGACCTTCTCGTCGAGACGATCTTCTCAACCGATTCGACCCCGGTACAGGGCGGCGCGGTCATCTTCTCGAAAACCACCGAGAAGAACTTCTACACCGAAACCGACGTCACCGCCCGCCAGCCAGGCGACGAATACGGCATCGTCTACCGCGAGCGCCCGGCCGCCGAGCTCGCCCGCGTCGAAGACTACGGCGGCAAGTTCGCCGTCTCCGACGAAGCACGCCGCCGCAACGACAACGTCAGCTTCGACAACGACGTCACCGTCCTTGCAAACACCGTCACCCGCAAGCTGAACCAGCGAGCAATCGAAACCGTACAAGCCGCCGAAGCAGCCGGTGAAACAACCGTCGGAGCGCACACCGGGGCATCGTGGGAGAACGTACGAATTGACGGCCCGAGCGACCTCATCACTCCACCGATCGACCGCCCGATCTCGATGATCGCTAATCTCTTCGCAATCGCCGAGAGCAAGGAGCTGGGAATCCAGTACACGAAGATGCTCGTCTCCCCGCGCACGCGCGCTGAGATGCGCATCGCCTACGGCCAGGACCTCAAACCGCTGCTCGATACCTACGGCCTTGAACTCATCACTTCCACCTTCGTGCCGGATGATCGAAGCTATCTCGTCGACCCCGGGAAGGCCGGCTTCGTGAAGTTCGAGGAGCCGCTCACCGTCACCACGTGGCGCGACGAGCACCACCGCCAAACCTGGGTGCAGGCCTACGCCATGCCGGTCATGGGCATCACCATGCCCGCTGCGATCGCAACCATCGAGTACCACACATAAGGAGCGAAGATGTACACCAACCAAACCCGTGACCGGTTCAACCCCGGCACCGACCTCACGGCCGTCGCCGCCGTCGACGTCACCGGCAAGACCTTCGTCGCATACGCCGGCCCAATGCGCAAGGGCAACATCACCGTGCGCCCCGCAGCCGCCGGAAAACCAGTCGCAGGCGTGGCAAAGTACGACGCAACCACCGACCGCCTCGTTGGCGTCGCCCGTGGCTCAAGCCGCGTGCTAACCGTCACCACCGACACGCCACTTACCGCCGGCGACCCGGTCGAGGTAGGCGACGGCGGCCGCGCCACCAAAGCGACCACAGGAACCGTTGTTGGATGGGCCGCAGACGACGCCGAAGCCAACACCGACGCCCTCATCAGTCTCGCCCACTAAGGAGCTACCGTGAACCTGTTCAATCTCAAGAACCAACGAATCACGCTCAGCGCTCCGCAAGACGAAGAAGCCGCCGACACCGTCGACGTGCCCACCTTCACCGCCGAGCAGTGGGAGACCCTCACCGCCGCGCTCGAGCTCGAAGACACCGCCGGCACCGACGAAGTCCTTGCCGCCGTCACCGAGCTCGTCGAAAGCAAGACCGGCGACAGTGAGAGCGCGGAGATCGCGGCGGCCGGCGCCGACGTTGAGCAGCCGGTCATCATTGACCCGGTTGTCTGGAAGGACATGCAGCGCTCGCTGAAGGTTGGCATGACAGCCGAGAAGCAGCGGCATCGTCTAGCGGCCGAGCAAGTGGTCGACCAGGCAATCCGGCTAGGCAAGACGGGCGCGGGCCAACGTGAACGATGGATCGCCGCCTACGGGCAAGACCCCGAAGCAACCCTTCACGCGCTTAACCGCGGTGAAGAGATTCCCCGAATGGAGATTGGCTACGGCATCGACCCCGAGGCCGGCGACGGCAAGAAAATGCCGAAGGGCTGGGTTCGGTAGCGCAATAGTGGGGCCCCCGATATTCTTTGGCACCCCCCAGCCCTGACTGACCCCCGGCAGCCCGAGTCAGGTTTTCTCTCTCCCCGAGTTTAAGGGGGGTCGCGCGCGTTATAGAGGTATCCGTCTTTCTGGCTCAAGTTGCCGCGCGCGGGAAATCTGTTCGACCAGTGCCGTTGACAATCTGGCCATTATTTGGCCACTTTATGGAAATTGGCCAGGTTAGGGAGTGAATATTTACCCTCTGACCTGGCCTTTTGGTGCGCCATCAGGGAATCGAACCCCGAACCCACTGATTAAGAGTCAGTTGCTCTGCCAATTGAGCTAATGGCGCGTATTTTCTTGTGTGTTGCTCGTTGGCAACGAGAAGATACTTTAACACCGCAGTGGTGTGGTGTGAAATCGCCTGTTCAACGCGGTTTTCTCACGTGCTGAAGCGGGGCGCGACATTGCGGTTGCCAATAGTGGTTTTTTAAGCGATTCCCGCTAGGGTAGAGGGGTATTGCCGGTAATGGATACACCATCTGAGGGGTAGAGAGTGCGCAAGTTTGGGGCGGTTCGCCGCGTTAACGCGGCCGTGGTTGCAGTGGCCGCAGCAGCCGCATTGGTGGCATGCTCGGCTGACCAGCAGCGATTGGAGCCGATGGCGCAAACGGATACCTCAGTGGCTCCGGAGGAGGTGGCGCGGCCACCGAAGGCGTCGGTAAGCAATGGCGCAACTGAAGTGGAGCCCGGCCAACCTGTCACTGTCTCCTCGGCCGCGGGCCTGGAGAAGGTCACCATGACTAATGAGGACGGCAAGGAAGTCGAGTCGGAGTTCAACGACGACAAAACGGAGTGGACCACCGCGGAGCCGCTTGGTTACGGGCGCACGTACAGCATCGTGGCGAAGGACACTGAGGGCCAGACGATGAAGAGCTCGTTTACCACCGTTTTGCCTTCGGCACAGGTGAACGCCTACATGTCGCCGATCGACGGTTCGGAGGTTGGCGCCGGCCAAGCCGTGACCATCCGCTTCGATTACCCGATTGAGGACACCGAGGCGATGGAGAAGCTCATCGATGTGGAGACTTCCAACGACACTGAGGGCGGGTTCTTCTGGCTCGACCCGTACGAGCTGCGCTGGCGCCCGAAGGAGTACTGGGAGCCGGGCACCGAGGTCACGGTGAAGGTGAACCTGTACGGCCGCAAGCTTGCCGAGGGTGTGTACGGCGCCGCGGATACGGAGACCTCGTTTACCACCGGCGACCTGGTCGAGGCGGTGGTGGACAATAACCTGAAACTGCTGCGTGTGTATAAGAACCACGAGTTCGTGCGCGAGTTCCCGGTGGCGCTGGGCACTGACGGCAGCTTTGACACGCCGAACGGTTTCTACGTGGTGGGCGACCGCCACGACAACCTTGTGATGGATTCGCGCACGTACGGTCTGGGTTTGGAGAGCGGCGGCTACGTCACCCCGGTGGATTACGCTACGCAACTGTCCTATTCCGGGATCTACGTGCACTCCGCCCCGTGGGCGATTGGCAACTTGGGCTACAGCAATGTCTCCCACGGATGCATCAACGCCAGCCCGTCCGACGCGCAGTGGTTCATGAACTACGTCAAGCGCGGCGACATCTTCGAGGTGCGTAACACCGGCGGCGAGACGCTGAGCCCCTATGACGGTCTCGGCTACTGGAACTTGGATTGGGAGCAGCGCTCCGGCGGTAGCGAGGATCCGCTGTACGAGTAAGCAGAAGCTTATCTGCGAACTAAAGCCCGGTCTGCGAAACGATGCAGACCGGGCTTTAACTTTGGGGTGGCTGACGGGACTCGAACCCGCGACACCTAGGATCACAACCTAGTGCTCTACCAGCTGAACTACAGCCACCATATGTAATTCGCTGCTGTTTTTGCAGCGGGATCTACCTTAATACCTGGGCTGTGGTTTACAAAAACCGCTGGTAGGCGTCGCTTGCCTCGTTGCTTGCCTGGGCGGCGGCGGCGGAGTCGGGCCCGGGTAGGTTTACGAACACGCTGCGCCGGTAGTAGTCCAGCTCCCGAATAGATTCCACGATGTCGGCCAGCGCGCGGTGGGCCATGCCTTTTTCCGGCTGGTGGTAGTACGCCTTGGGGAACCAGCGGCGGGAGAGCTCCTTCACGGTGGAGACGTCGATCATGCGGTAGTGCAGCGCCGCGTCGAGGCGCGGCATTTGGGCGCGGATGAAGGAACGGTCGGTGGCGATGGAGTTTCCGGCTAGCGGCGCCGGGTGTGCAGGGTCGCAGTGCTTCTCGACGAGGGCGAGCACCGCGTCTTCCGCCTCCGTAATCGACACCGGGGACGCCTTGATTTCCTCCAGCAGGCCATTTTCGGAGTGCATGTTGGTCACGAAATCGTCCATCTCAGCCAGCTCGGCGTCCGTGGCGTGCACCACCAGGTCGATGCCTTCGTCCAGGATGTTCAGGTTTGCGTCGGTGACCAACGCGGCAACCTCGACGATGACGTGGCGGGAAGTGTCCAGGCCCGTCATCTCCAGATCGACCCAAACGACGCGGTCGTCCTTGGCTGCTACGGTGTGCGCGTCCATCTATTCTTCTCCCATCTGCGCGTAGAACTTGCCAATTACGGGCGGCAGGACGCCGCGCGGCGCGTAGTTGGACACCACGTCCATGGTTTTGCCGATCGGGCCCGGCACAATGCGGCGGGCGTTGCGTCGCATGGCTTTCAGGGTGGTGGCGGAGCAGGACTCGTAGGTGGTCCACAAAACGTCCGGCACAACCCTGTCCACGATGGTCTGCTCGTCCTCGGGCACCACGGCCTCGCGCACCGGGCCAGGCGCCAGCAGAGTGACGTGCACCCCGGAACCTTTGAGCTCGTAGTGCAGCGCCTCGGTGAACGCGTTCACGCCGGCTTTGGTGAGCACGTAGGTGGCGTTGTTCGGAATCGGGATATTGCCCGCGGCGGAACCGACGTTGCACAGCGCGCCCTCGCCGCGGGGCACCATTTGGTCAAGAACGGCCTTGGTGATGCGGAACACGGCTGTCGCGTTGAGGTTGAACTGGTCCGTCTCGTACTCCCAGTCCTGCGCCATAAACGGGCCGAAGGAGGCGATTCCGGCGGAGTTCACACAGATGCTCACCGTGCGGTTTTCGATGTGTGCAAGGAGTGCGTCGAGGTCGCGGCGCTTCGACAAATCGGCGGCGAAGACTTCGATGTGTACGCCGTGGGCCTGCGAGAGCTCGTCGGCAAGCTGTGCAAGCACCTCCTCGCGCCTGGCAACGACGATGAGGTTGTAGCCAGCTTTCGCGAGGTCGCGCGCCATAGCTTCGCCGATGCCTTGGCTCGCGCCGGTGATCAGCGCGTAGGAGTCGATGCTCGGTCCAGGAAAACTCATGGGTACGAATCTACCCGCCGGCAATCTCACGCAGCGCCGCGATGTGCCCCTCGTAGGCCGCGCGACCTTTCTCTGTGAGCGTCACCCACACGGTATCCTTCGCGCGCGACGAACCGTATTCGCGGAA
Source organism: Corynebacterium sp. Marseille-P4321 (assembly GCF_903645305.1). Classification (GTDB taxonomy): domain Bacteria; phylum Actinomycetota; class Actinomycetes; order Mycobacteriales; family Mycobacteriaceae; genus Corynebacterium. Next base: position 544,417 of record NZ_CAHJXO010000001.1, read on the forward strand.
ACGCGTGACGTAGCCGTGTTCCTCAAGGGTGGCCAGCTGCTTCGACAGCGCCGAATCCGAAAGCGCGGCAGTTTCCGCGAGCGCGCCGAAGCGCATTTCGTGCCGGGACGTTTGCTTCTCGACGGCACCCGCGTGGTACAGGGCCGCGCAAATCTTGAGCCGGGTGAGCGGGTGGATGACGGGGTCAATGGCGGGGTCAACGGCGGGTTCGCTCATCGCTGCATCTCCCCGTAGGCCATGAGCCCGGTGGTGACGGCCGCGGCGACGATGCCAGCGATCGTTGCGCCGACCACGCTGCCCTCCGGGACGAACCAGATCAGCGGCATGATGAGTACGGGTCCGGCCACGCCGAACCAGTTCGGTTTCGGATCCTCCTGAAGCGGCTGCTTCATGCTCGGGCGCACGTTGCGGTTGTGCTCCCACACGGCGATTCCAATGCACGCAATGATCACCACTGCGAACAGCGCCCACCAGTACGTCCACTGCATGATCGCCCCTGCGACCGTTGCTCCGAACGAGATGCCGAGTACAGCGTACGTCCACATGGGCGTCGGCTTTGGTGCGGCGTTTCGCTGGATCCCGTCCACCGACTCAAGGGCGGTGCGGGCCTCCTCTTGCGAAATCTGTTTACTTTCCATATGGCCAAGTGTGCCACTTGCCGGAGTGGAAAACAAGGGCGGTCCTAGATTTCGTGCATCTCCTTATCCTTCGTTTCGGGCGCCGTGACGATAGCCACGAGGGAAATCGCGGTGACTACGACGAGGTAGATGCCCACCGCCTGGGGGCCGTACTTCGCATTGAGTGCCGTTGCGATGAACGGCGCAATGGCCGCACCCAGGATGGAGGAGACGTTGTAGGCGATGCCCGAGCCGGTGTAGCGCACGTTGGAGGGGAACAGCTCCGGCAGGATCGCGGACATGGGGCCGAAGATGAAGCCCATCAGGATCATGCCGATGAACAGGAAGATGCCCAGCGAGATCATGGTGAAGGTCTCCGGGTTGAGCAGCCACTTAAAGCTCAGGCCGTAGACGATGATCGCCACCGACGTCAGCCCCAGCACCGGGCGGCGGCCGTAGGTATCGGCGAGGTGTGCCGCCACAGGGATGCCGGCCATGAATCCGAAGATGCACACCAGCTGCAGTTTGAGGAACGTCGGGTAGGCGATACCCAGGCCGACACCCTCCTCGGCGGAGCCGATGCCGTAGGAGAGGAACCAGGTGGTCACGATGTAGAACAGCGTGTAGCACCCGACCATGATGAAGGTGCCCTGGATAAGCGGCTTCCAGGCCGTCTTGAACACCTCGGCCAACGGAGAGGCCGCCTTCTGGTCGTTCTGCTCCACCTGCTGGAACACCGGGGTCTCTTCAACCTGCAGGCGCACCCAAAGTCCGATGGCCACCATGACGATGGAGAGCAGGAACGGGATGCGCCAGCCCCAGCGCATAAACGCGCCCTCGAAGTCGCCGGAGGTGTGGCCGAGCACGGTGACCAGGATGAGGAAGAGGCCGTTCGCCAGGAAGAACCCGAACGGGGCGCCGAGCTGCGGCCACATACCCGCCCATGCGCGGCGGCCCTTCGCGGCGGTTTCGGTGGAAAGTAGTGCCGCGCCGGACCACTCGCCGCCGAGGCCGAGGCCCTGACAGAAACGCATCAGGGCGAGCAGTGCCGGGGCCCAGATGCCGGCCTGGGCGTAGGTGGGCAACAGGCCGATGATGAACGTCGCCAAGCCCATGGTGAGCAGCGCTCCGACCAGGGTGGCCTTGCGGCCCACCTTGTCGCCGAAGTGCCCAAACAAAATCGAGCCGAGCGGGCGGGCGATGAACGCCAGTCCGAACGTGGCGAACGACGACAAAAGCGCTACCGTGCTCGACTCGGACTTAGGGAAGAACAGGAACGGAAACACCGCGACGGCGGCGGTGGCGTAGGCGTAGAAATCGTAAAACTCGATTGTCGTGCCGATGGTGGAGGCGATGCGTACGCGACGGCGTTCTTCTCGGGTCGTTTCGCGGATGGCTGCCGGGTTCGCCGAGGTCGACGGCGGGGGTGTGGGGTGATTGCCGACTGCGGTCATCTCCCGTCCTTTCATTCCAGTGTGCAGGACTGCTGTTCTGTAGAACAGGAGAAAGGTATCACAATGCGAGATATGAATCTCATATCGGAGGTCGCAAACGGCTTCCTGGCTGGATATGCCATGAAAAACCGGCCGCCCGCGTGATGCGGGGGCCGGTGTCGAAGTAGTGGGTGAGCTAAGCGCGATCGTCGCTGACGCCGCGCTCCACCTGGTCGGTGCGCTGCTCGGTGTTTGGGTGCTCGTCCTGGTGGTCAGAGTCCGTGTCGAGGGTCTCGTTCTCCGCGTTCTCAAAATCATCCACGGAGCTGAAGTTCGTCGGTGCGTTGCCGATGCGGGCAGTGGCTGCGTCGAGGAGCTTGTCCAGCTCGGATGCCTGGCCTGCGTCCGGGTTCAGGTTCTGCTCGTTGGTATCAGCCATTAGTTGCGACCATCCTTTTCAAAGTCGTTGTCTTCGCCGGTTTCCTGTACGGATGCGTCCGCGTCCGGGTCGGAGAGGTTGTTTACGCTGTCCTCGTCGATCGGGCTCGACGGCTTCTTCTCGGCGTCGTCGAAGTTGGGGCGAGTCATGGAGCCTCCTTTTGAAAGGGTTTGCCGTTCGTGGCCCCGATGATACGCACACCCCTCCCCATAAAATGTGATTTAGAGCACAAAAAGCGCCCCCAGCAGGATTCGAACCCGCGACCAGCCGGGTAGAAACCGGATGCTCTAATCCACTGAGCTATGGGGGCAGCGATTGGTGCGAACGTTTCGCATCCGGGAGGACGTCGATAAGCATGCGCACCGAAAACGCGGACCATATTGTAACGCAGCGCTGGTTAGGGCAAACAATGCACCGAAAGTAGGGTGATGGGCATGACTGACACGGTTGCGCAAAAACCGGCGGGAAACCCCACGGCGAAACGGGGCGCGGCCCCCGGATGGCCCATCTACCTCGCCGGGGCGCTCATCGCCGCCGTGGTAGCGGGCGCTGTGGCGCAATCGATGGCGGGGGAGTCGCTCGTTGCCCTCGGCATCCCCGATCCGGGCGTGGTGACCACGTTCGGCCTGCCCGCGATGCGCGGCGTGGCCTGGATGCTCATGGCGCTAGCGGTGGGTTCCTTCATGTTCTCCGCCTGGCTCATCGCGCCGCAACGAACGGGCGAAGATTTCAACGGCGCGCGCTTGACCGTCGACGGGCACATCGCCGCCCGCACCGGCGCGCACGCCTCGTTCGGCGTGGCGCTCATCGGGCTGGTGATGATCCCGCTGGTGCTTTCCGACGTCTCCGGCCAGCCGCTGTCCACAGTCTTCTTCAGTCCGGACATGTGGGCGGTGGCGCTGGGGCAAGTGGCGGACGCGCAAATCTGGCTCATCGTGGCCGCGCTCGCAGCCGTGGTTGCGATTGGTGGGTACGTCGCGAATAGCTGGTGGCCGCAGGTGGCGCTATTCATCGGGGCGATTGCCACCACGATGCCGCTGGCGCTTTCCGGCCACTCCGCAACCGGCGGCAACCACGACTACGGCACGAACTCGTTCATCTGGCACCTGGTGTGCATGATGCTCTGGGTGGGCGGGCTTATGGCGTTGCTCGCGCACGGTCGGCGCCTTGGCCCGGATCTCGGGTTCGCGGCGCGACGCTATTCGCGCATCGCGCTGTTCGCCTTCATCGCGATGGCGCTCTCCGGTGTGATTAACGCCGCGATCCGGGTGCGCTGGGAGGACCTTACCCAGTACGCCTACGGCTGGGTGCTCATCGTGAAAACCATCGGCATTCTCGTTTTGGGCGTGATGGGCTATATCCACCGCGAGCGCACCATCCCGAAGCTGGGCACCGAGCCGCGCGCGTTCACGTCGTTGGCCGCGGTGGAGGTCGCCGTGATGGCCGCCGTGACCGGGCTAGCCGTCACCCTCGGGCGCACCCCGCCACCCCCGCCGCTGGACCCGGACCTCACTCGCATGGAAGTGCAGATGGGATACAACCTGCACGAGCCGCTCACCGTGGGCAACTGGCTCACCCTGTGGCGCCCCGAGTTGCTGTTCAGCGTGATCGCGGTGCTGCTGGCCGTGTATTACCTGCGTCTCACCCGCCGCGTAGAGGGGTGGCAGGCGTCTCGCACCGTGTGGTGGCTGTTGGGGTGCGCGACGGTGGTGGTCACGTTGTCGTCGCGAATCGGCATGCACATGCCCGCCGCCTACTCCGCCCACATGACGGTGCACATGATCCTGTCCATGGTGGTGCCCGTCTTCCTCGTCCTCGGCGCACCGTTGACGTTGGTGGCGCGCGCGTACCCGGCGGGCGAATTCAATCCGCGCGCGTGGGTGGAAAGCTTCCAGCGCTCGAAGTTTTTGAAGGTGATCACCTACCCGCCGGTGTCACTGGCGCAGTTCATTTTCTTCTTCTATGCGCTCTACGTGTTCATCCCGCTCTATGAGCTGATGATTTCGGAGCACGCCGGCCACGTGATCATGAACGCCCTGTTCATGCTCTCCGGCTACTTTTACTTCTGGGAGCTCATCGGGCCGGATTACATTGAAGGCCGCCGCGACGCGAAAATCCGCCTTGCCTGGCTGTGGATCTCAATGCCCGTGCACCTGTTCATGGGTGTCTACCTCATGCAGCTCAACATCGTGATGGCGGAAGACTTCTACACCTCGCTCATGCTGCCGTGGGAGCCGGACCTGCTCGCCGACCAAAAGGTCGGCGGTGGCATCGCGTGGGCGTCCGGCTCGTTCCCGCTTGTCATCGTGTTCGGGGTGTTGTTCAGGCAGTGGCTTATCGACGACCGCAGGGAAACCACCGAATCCGACAAGCGGGCCGAAGAGACTGACGACGAGGACTGGCGCCGCTACAACGAGATGTTGGCGCAGTACAACAAATCCCACTAGCTGCGATTTGGGGATAACTTCGAAAAAACTATCCACAATTTTCGCGCCCCCTTTTCCAGGGTTGCGCACCGTGTGACGCTAATGCGCACGGCGAGGGAACACCCCGCGCCGGGCCAGCCGGCGCACCCGGCGGGCGCAACCTCAAATTTTGGAAAGGGGGGCTCTTCCATGAGCCACTTGAGCACGAACTTCTCCGGCAACCTGACGAACGACCCGGTGTTTAGAAAAGTGGGGGACAACAAGGCGGTGACCCGTTTCCGCCTCGCGTCGTCGCGGCGGCGCATGACTGGGGAGACTGATCAGAACGGCAACCCGGTCTGGGAAGACACCGACACGTTGTACATGGACGTGGAGTGCTGGGGGCAGCTCGCGTTGAACACCGCGGCCTCGCTGTCGAAAGGTAGCCCAGTCCTGGTTGAAGGCAAGCTGGTCACTGACACCTGGGAGACCAAGGTGGGGGAGGACAACTTCGGCAAACCGGTGATGGAGACGCGTTCGAAGAACGTGATGAAGGCCAACCGCATCGGCTTCGACATGTCGAACTACCAGGTCACTGTTCGAAAGGTGACGGGCGCGAACGCCGAGCCGGAGGAGCCTTTGACCGTGGAGCAGGCCCTCGCCCGCCAGGCGGCGGCCGAAAACGGGGTGGATGAGCGCCGGGTGAGCGCGGAGGACTTCGCGGCTTCGTCGGCAAGCGGCGGGGCGACCGGCGGCGGTGCTGCTGACGGTGCTGCTGAGGATGCGACTGACGGCACCGAAGACACTTTCGCGAAAGACGATAATGCGGTCCTGGTTGGTGCCGGTGAAAGGGGAGATAAGAAGCCGTTTTAGCGGCGGCAACGGCACGGCGTGGGGCTTGGCTGCGTGATGTACCCTGATACGCGGTATTTGACTACTAATTCGTATCTAAAGGGGAACCCACGTGGCTGAGTTCATCTACACGATGAAGAATGTTCGCAGGGCCATCGGTGACAAGGTCATTCTGGACAACGTCACCATGGCCTTTTACCCCGGCGCCAAGATTGGTGTCGTGGGCCCGAACGGCGCCGGTAAATCGTCGCTGCTGAAGATCATGGCCGGCATCGACCAGCCCAACAACGGCGAGGCCTTCCTGCAGCCGGGCGCAACCGTCGGCATCCTTTTGCAGGAGCCGCCGCTGAACGAGGACAAGACCGTCCGCGGCAACGTGGAAGAGGGCCTGGGCGAGCTGTTTGAGAAAAAGCAGCGTTTCGAGGAAATTGCCGAGGAGATGGCCACCAATTACTCCGACGAGCTCATGGAGGAAATGGGCAAGCTCCAGGAGGAGCTGGACGCGGCGGATGCCTGGGAGATCGACTCGAAGATTGAGCAGGCGATGGAGGCGCTGCGCTGCCCACCGTCGGATGCGCCGGTGACCAACCTGTCCGGTGGTGAGCGCCGTCGAGTAGCGCTTGCGAAGCTGCTGCTCTCCGAGCCGGACCTTCTGCTTCTCGACGAGCCGACCAACCACCTCGACGCCGAGAGCGTGCTGTGGCTGGAGCGCCATCTGAAGGACTACCCGGGTGCCGTGCTCGCCGTGACCCACGACCGCTACTTCCTGGACAACGTCGCGGAGTGGATCTGTGAGGTCGACCGTGGCCAGCTCTACCCGTACGAGGGCAACTACTCCACCTACCTGGAGAAGAAGGCCGAGCGCCTTGAGGTGGCCGGCAAGAAGGACCAGAAGCTGCAGAAGCGCCTGAAGAAGGAGCTGGACTGGGTTCGCTCCTCCCCGAAGGCACGCCAGGCGAAGAACAAGGCGCGCCTGGAGCGCTACGAAGAGATGGCAGCCGAGGCCGAGCAGTACCGCAAGCTCGACTTCGAGGAGATCCAGATCCCCACCCCGCCACGCCTGGGTAACAAGGTCGTGGAGGTCAACGAGCTGGTCAAGGGGTTCGGCGACCGTGTGCTGATCAAGGACCTGTCGTTCACCCTGCCGCGCAACGGCATCGTCGGCGTGATCGGCCCGAACGGCGTGGGTAAGACCACCCTGTTCAAGACCATCGTGGGCCTGGAAGAACCGGATGCCGGCACCGTGGACGTCGGTGAGACCGTTCAGCTGTCCTACGTGGACCAGAACCGCGAGAACATCGACCCGGAGCAGACCGTGTGGGAGGTTGTCTCCGGCGGCTTGGACTACATCCAGGTCGGCCAGAACGAGATGCCTTCGCGCGCCTACCTGTCGGCGTTCGGATTCAAGGGTCCGGACCAGCAGAAGCCGTCCAAGGTGCTCTCGGGCGGTGAGCGCAACCGTTTGAACCTGGCGCTCACGCTCAAGCAGGGCGGCAACCTGATCCTGCTCGATGAGCCGACCAACGACCTGGACGTGGAAACGCTGGGCTCGCTGGAGAACGCTCTGCAGAACTTCCCGGGCTGCGCCGTGGTGATTTCGCACGACCGCTGGTTCCTGGACCGTACTTGCACCCACATCCTCGCCTGGGAGGGCAACATCGAAGAGGGCAAGTGGTTCTGGTTCGAAGGTAACTTCGGCGACTACGAGAAGAACAAGGTGGAGCGCCTCGGCGAAGAGGCCGCGAAGCCGTCACGCGTAACGCACCGCAAGCTCACCCGCTAGCCCAGTAGGACTCCACGAGACTACTTCGCTTAAAGATACCCGCCGCCTGTACCCCTCACCGGGTACGACGGCGGGTTTCGCCATGCGAAGGTAGGGTGTTCACCATGGCTGAACAGGACCTCTCAGGCAACATCCACGTGCACAACATCCCCGTCCGTTGGGGCGACTTCGACCGCTACGGCCACGTGACCAACTCCGCCTACATCGAGTTGGCGCAGGAGGCGCGCCTGAAGTTCGCGCAGGACAACTTCTACTCCCAAGGCCACGAGTTCGTGGTGTTCGTCCGTCGCCTTGAGGTTGATTACGTTCGCCCGCTGCTGCCGAATACCCAGGTAGTTACAGTGGAAACGCGGGTGTCCAACGTTGGCACCACTTCGTTCACCACCCGCCAGGAGCTCAAGGACGCCCAGGGGCGTGTTTGCTGCGTGATTGAGTGCGTGCAGGTCACGGTGGATACCCAGACCACGTCGCCGCGTGAGATCACAAGCAAGGAGATCGGCATTCTTTCGCAGACCGCGGCGAGTAGCGCCGAGGGCCAAGCCGAGTAGCGGGCACAGGAGGTGGAGTCCCTCGAGATTATTTCTGGCGCCCGCGGTTTGACTACGTTGCTGGGGCGCGCGGTGGACCTCGACGCCCGGGCGCTCGCCCGCGTGCAGCAGGTCGGCGAAGACGCGGTGGATGTGTTTGTGACCACCCCGTTCGAGTGCATTGCTTCTCGACGCGTCCGTGCCACCCCCTCCCGCAACGGCGCCACCGTCGCCGCCGCGGATGCCCTCACCGCGCTGCGCGGCGGCCAGGTTGAGATCGGAACCGCGCGCGATGCGGCGTGGGCGGGCGCGTTGCCGCCAGTAGACGGCTTCGTGCAGCGAGACATCGTTCCGGTTGGGGTGGCGCGTCGCTTAGCTGACGAGGGGCGCTCGCTTGCCCGGCAGTTTTCTGGACCCGCGGGCCCGCCGAAATCCCTGCTGGAAGGGGTCGTACTCACAGCGGACGCGGAGTCGGCCGACCCGGTGGAAATCCCCATGCGGATGATCTTCACGTGCACGGCGCTGGGTCTCATTCCGGGCTTTGAGGCTCCCACCGAGGTGCCCCGCTACCTTCGCGTCGCTACCGCGGGGCGCTGGACCCGCCTCGACGCGCCGTTCGGAAGCGTGTACCGCGCGCAGCAACTCAACCTGCTGTTTTAAACCCCTCCGCCCCGCCGCAGGGGGCCGCGAGTTAGTAGGCGCGCGGGCCCTGGTTGATCACCATGTATGCCACCCGCTGCATGTGGTTCCACATCAACGCGCGGTAGCCCTCCGGCAGCTCCTCGCTGCTGAACTGGTCGAGCGAGTTGCTCATCAGCTCGAGCCACCTGTCGGCCTCCGGCTCGCCGATGGGGAAGGGGAAGTGACGGCGGCGCAGCATCGGGTGGCCGCGCTGCTCCTGGTAGGTGTGGGGCCCGCCCCAGTACTGGATGAGGAACCAGCGCAAGCGGTTTTCTGCGCCCTCCCAATCATCGTCCGGGTACATCGGACCGATGAGGTCGTCGCGCTTGACCTGGTCGTAGAAGCCGGCGACAAGTTTTTGGAAGAAAGGTTCGCCACCCACGGCGTCGTAAAGCGATTGCTCCTCGTGCGGGCTAGTCATTGCTACCTCCGTTGATGCCCCCGTCGATGCGCTGCACCTGCATCGGGTCGATGCCCGCCTGCTGCAGGGCAGTGAGAATGCGCTGGTTAATGTGGCGGGCCACCGTCCACTGCTGGCCCGGAAGGGTCTTCACGCTCACGCGGAAGGACATGTGCGTGGGGTTAAACTCGCTCGCGCCGAGCAACTCCGGGTCCTCGAGGATAAGATCGCGGACCTCCGGGTCGAAGGAAGCGTCGATCGCGGCCTGCTCGATCACCGGGGCAGCATCAGCGGGGTCAACCAGCAGGGAAACCGGGATCTGCAAACGTGCGATGGAGAAGCGATCGGAATGGTTGCCCAGGCGCGAGATGTCGCCGTTTTGGATGTACCAAAGCGTGCCGTCGATGTCGCGGATGGTGGTGATACGAAGCGTCATCTCCTCGACATCGCCCACGATGTCACCGACCTGAATGGTGTCGCCCACGCCGTACTGGTTCTCAATAAGCATGAAGATGCCGGTAAGGAAGTCCTTCACCAGTGACTGGGCACCGAAACCCAGCGCCACACCCAGCACACCGGCCGAGGCGATCAACGGCGCGACGTTCACGCCGAGCTGGTCCAAAATGGCAAGCGCCGCCCACACCCAAATCACAATCGCCGCGGCCGAGCGCCCCACATTCGCGAGCGTCCTGATGCGCTGGACGCGCCGGGCTTCCTGCGAGCGGGCCTGCGGCGAATCATCCTGCTCCGCAACGCGCAGCTGCGTGTTCTCGATCGTTTTGTTTGCGGCGCGGTTGATGATGCGGTTGGCAAAGCCGTGGAGGGCGAGCGCCACCAGAATAATCAGCAGGATCTTCGCCGGGCGGGCGATGAACAGGTCTTGAGTCGCCGGGTCGTTCCACCAGCGCGAGACGCCGTCCACAGCTTCGTCCACGGTGGGGACGGGGGGAGCGTCCTGAGCCAGAACGAGCGCGTCTGCGTGGGCAGAGACGTGGGAAAAGGTTTGCGCGAGGTTCATCACGGCCATGAGTGTAGCCGACCGGCCTGCGAGCCAGATTGGCCCTAGCTGTGCATATTAATCCCAGGAAAACCCACCCAGAACGGACAGCATGGTCTACTGTGGGGGTCGATTTTGCGCACCAACCATACTCGCCGCCACCGGCGGCGCTTGTAAACGCGCACCGACCCCGAAAGGACATCAGATGACCGACGGTTCCACCCCCGGGTTCACCACGAACGCCATCCACTCCGGCTACGAGCCGGACAGCCTCTACGGGCCGATCAACACACCGATTTACGCCTCCACCACCTTCGCCCAAGATGGCTTGGCGGAGCTGCGCGGCGGCTACGAGTACACCCGCGTGGGCAACCCGACGGTGACCGCGCTGGAGAAAACCGTGGCGGCACTTGAAGGCGCGGACTTCGCTGTCGCCTACGCCTCGGGTATGGCGGCGGTCGACACGGTGCTGCGCATCCTGCTCAAACCAGGCGACCACATCGTGGTGAGCAACGACGCGTACGGCGGCACCTACCGCCTGATCCAGCAGATCTTCACCCAGTGGGGCGTGGAGAACACCGTGGTGGACATGACGAATGCCGACGAGGTTGCCGCCGCAGTACAAGACAACACCAAGGCGATCTGGGTAGAAACGCCCACGAACCCGATGCTGGACATCGTGGACATCGCCGCCATCGCCGCGGTGAAAGGTGACGCGAAGCTGGTGGTGGACAACACCTTCGCCTCGCCGTACCTGCAGAAACCCTTCGACTTCGGCGCGGACGTGGTGCTGCACTCCACCACGAAGTACATCGGCGGGCACTCCGATGTGGTCGGTGGCGTGGTGTGCGGCAAGCACGAGCTTATCGACGCTTTCGAGGAGAACCTTCGCTTCTTCTTCGGCTGGGTCGGCCCCATCCCTTCGCCGTTCGACACCTACCTCACCGCCCGCGGCCTGAAGACACTCGCGGTGCGCATGGATCGCCACTGCGACAACGCCGAGGCGGTGGCACGCTACCTGGACGCACAGCCGCAGGTGGCGCGAGTGTGCTACCCGGGGCTGGAATCGCACCCGGGCCACGAGGTGGCGAAGCGACAGATGACCCGCTTCGGCGGCATGGTCTCCGTGCTGTTTAACACCACCGAGCAAGCCAAGGCGTTCTGTAAGTCCACGAAGCTGTTCTGTCTCGCCGAGTCCCTCGGCGGCGTGGAGAGTCTGGTGGAGCACCCGGCAACCATGACCCACGTCTCCGTGGCAGGCTCCGCGCTCGAAGTGCCGGGCGAGCTGGTGCGCATCTCCGTGGGCATCGAGGACGAGGCCGACCTGATCGCCGACCTCGAGCAGGCGCTGGCGCAGATTTAGGCGCGCGCGTTAGCCGTCGAAAAGCAGCTGCATCATCCCGTACGGGTGGTACGGGTTCGCTACCGGGGTGCCGCGGGGCGAGACCCAGATGCCGCGCCCGCGGATGATCTCGATGTGGCCGCGTTTTCGACGGTGGCGGTCGTCGTCGTTGACGCGGTTGTGGTAGCGGCACAGGGGGACCAGGTTGCCAACGTTGGTCTCCCCGCCGTGCTTCCACGCGGTCACGTGGTGCGTCTCGCAGTGGATCGCGCCGCGCCCGCAGTCGGGGAACGGGCAGACCGGGTTCGCCATCCGCGCCAGGTCGCGCTGCTTCGAATTCGCGTGGCGGCTGCCGCGGTACAGGTTCACCGGCCCGGACTGCGGGTGGAACAGCGCGAACTCGAGCGTGTCGCCGAGCAGCAGCGGCAGCAGTTCCGCGCCGGTCATCGTGGTGCCGTTGTCCAGGCCGAAGATGGTCTCGTCGCCTTCGTGGCGCAGCACCCGGATGCAGTCGGGCAGCGGCACGCCGACGATCGGCCGCTTGACGGCGCGGGTGACGCCCCCGGCGTAAAACGCCGCGATCAGGTTTTTCGCCATCTGCTTCGACTCCGGCGCGCGCGAGTCCAGCTTGACGCGCGCGGCGGCGACCATGTCGGCGATGACGTCGTCGTCGGCGGTCAGGCTCAGCCTGCTCTTGCCCTGATAAGACTTCGAGGTGCGCAACGCATCATCTGGCGCCTTGCGCTCGGGCTTCGGCACGATCTCGGCGGCGCGCCGCTTCAGCGCGTCGAAGTTGCCCCGCACCCGCAGCAGCGTAAGGCGCAGCTCGCGCCGCTCGCCCGGATTGTCCACGTGCGCGATCCGCGACTCGATGTAGGCCAGCTGGTCCAGCGACTTGCCGCTTTCCAGCGCCTCCGAAAGCGCCCGCGCCTGCTGCTTCGGGGCGTTCGTTGAACCGTAGTAGGCGTGGTGCACGCGCTCCCACGCGCGCACCTGCGTGGGGTTCAAGCCCGCACGCAGCGCGGCGTCGCGGTCAAAGCCCGCAAGCGCCTCAAGCCCTGCCCCCAGCAATGCGCCGAGGAGTTCGTCGAACGTCATGCCTCAAAACCCTAGACGCGCCCAGCAAAAGCACAAGACCCCCCCGGGAAAACTGTGGATAACTTCGTTGCGGCGCCGAAAAACTGGGCTAGTTATCCACAGACGCCGCGTCCACGGTGCGGTTGCGAAGCGCACGAGCCGCGCGGTCTTGCCCCTCGGCGATGACGCGTTTCAAGCCGGCGGGCACGTCCGAGTTCAGCAGGTCGTTCGCCTTATCGATGGCACCCTGCTCAATATCCCAGCGCGGGTACATCCCCTCCAGCGTGCGCTGCGCCATCTCGTTGGTCAGGCGGTCCCACAGGCCCGGTGCTACGCGGAAGTACTCGTCGGTAAGCCCCTCGAGACTCTTTTCAAAGAAGGTCAGGCCGTCCATGAGGTAGCGGGCCTCGAGGTTGGTCAGATCTTCGTTGACCAGCTGATCCCAAGCCCAGCGCTTATCCACTGTGGCGCGGGCGCGTAGGCGGGAGATCCTGCCCTCGGAGGAGTCGTCCTTCTCATCCTCGGCAGCCGAAAGCGGCAGCTCACCGGCGGCGATGAGGTTGGTCAGCGCGAGCCAGCGAACCTCCTGGTTGCGCTCCGGCGCGTCCGGGTCCTCGGTGCGCTCCAGCAGGTTCTTGAAGTAGGCGACAGTCTCTTCGGTCGGCTCGAGGCGGGCCAGCGCCCGGTCGAACACTGCCTTCGGCTCCGCGCCACGGAATGCCACGTTGAGCAGGTCGAAGCCGGTGCCCCGCCAAGCCGGGTCGACGTAGCGCTTCACCGCCTCGGTGGCCTGGGCGGCGATGCGCTCCTGCATGTCCGGGTTCACTTCGCGGGCCACCAGCTCCACGTAGTCGCGGGCGGGCAAGCGGCCATCGCGGACGGACTCCCACAGCGAGGACCACACCAGGGTCTTCGCCAGCGAATCCTCAATCTCGCCGAGGTGGGCTACCGCGAACTCCTGCTGCGCCGGGTCGAGGCCCATGAGGCAGTAGGTGAGGTCGTCGTCGTTGACCAGCGCGAGGTCGTGCTCGATACCCGCGAGTTCTGGGACCTCGGTGCGCTCGCCAGTGACATCCAGTTCGACTTGATGGGTCCGCTTCACGGAGCCGTCGATAAGCGAATAAAGCCCCACGCGAACGCGGTGATCGCGCAACACCGGCGACTCCTGAACCACCGTGAAGGTGCCGTCCGAACCGATCTCCGGGCGGAGTCCGGAAACGCCGGTGGTGCGCAGCCACTGCTCGGCCCAACCGGAAAGGTCGCGGCCCGAGGCCTCCTCGAGTGCCCCGAGCAAATCGTCGAACGTGGCGTTGCCGTAGGCGTGGTTGTCGAAGTGCTTGCGCACACCGGCGAAGAACTCGTCGTAGCCCACGTAGGCCTGGAGCTGCTTCAGCACGGACGCGCCCTTGGCGTAGGTGATGCCGTCGAAGTTCTGCTCCGCGGTCTCGATGTCCGGCGCGTCCGCGGCGATCGGGTGCGTCGACGGCAGCTGGTCCTGCGAGTACGCCCAGGCCTTCTCCACGGTGGCGAAGGTGGTCCAGGCCTCCGGGTACTCACCGATGCCCACCTGCGCGGTGGCGGCGGACCACGTGGCGAAGGACTCGTTGAGCCACAGGTCGTCCCACCACTCCATGGTGACCAGGTCGCCGAACCACATGTGCGCCATCTCGTGGAGGATGGTGTCGTTGCGGCGCTCCAGGCGGTACGGGGTGGGGGCAGAGGTGAAGACGTACTCGTCGCGGTAGGTCACGCACCCCACGTGCTCCATGGCGCCCATGTTGTACTCGGGGCAGAAGACCTGGTCGTACTTGTCGCCGAACGGGTAGGTGCGGCCGAAGTTGGCGTGGTAGAAGTCGAAGCCGTCCTTCGTCTGGCGGAACAGGCGCTCCGAGTCCATGCGGGGGATCAGGCTCGCGCGGGCGTAGAGCCCGAGCTCGATCGTTCTTTCTTGGCCATCATCGCCCGCGCAGGTGTAGGTGTCCGAGACGCGCTCGAACTCGCCCGCGCAGATGCAGATGAGGTAGGTCGACAGCGGGTAGTCGATGGCGGTGGACCAGGTCGCCGTGCCGTTGCCGTTGTCCTCGCGGGTGACCTCCTCGTTCAAAATCACGGTGTAGCGCTCCGGCGCCGTCACCCGCACGTTGTAGGTGGCTTTGAGGTCCGGCTGGTCGAATCCGGCGAACACCTTCATCGCCATCGCCGGTTCGAACTGGGTGTACAGGTAATCCTTGCCGTCCACCGGGTCGGTGAACTTGTGCAGGCCCTCGCCAGTGCGGTTGTACGGCTCGGTGGCCTGCACGTGCAGTTCGTGGGAGCCTGCCTTGAGGTTCAGCGTGCGCCCGTCGAGGACGTTGCCGTTCAGCGTCGCAGTGAACTGCTCCGCAACGAGGTCGAAGAACGTCTCGCCAGCTTGCGCGTCGAATCGGATGGTGGTGGTAGAGGTGAACTTCTCCTCCCCGGTGATGTCGACGTGGATGTCGTAGTGGATGTTCGAGATGAGCTTCGCGCGCTTCTGCGCGTCTGCGCGGGTGAGGTTCGTTTTCATGGGCCCAACTGTACAAGGGCCAAAATGGCTACCCTGGGGTGGCATGACTGAAGCAAACCGTGAAAAAGTGACGTTCTACTTCGACGTGTCCTGCCCGTTTTGCTGGCAGACCTCCCGCTGGATGAAGGAGGTGGAAAAGGTCCGCGACATCGAGGTGGAGTGGGTGCCAATGTCGCTCGCAGTGCTTAACGACGGTCGCGACCTCCCCGATGACTACGCCGCCATGATGGAAGCGAACTGGGGCCCTGCCCGCGTGTTCGCCAAGGTGAAGGAACAGGAGCCGGAAAAGGTCGACGAGCTCTACACCGTGATGGGCGAGATGGTCCACCCGGGCGGCGAAGGCGGCAAGAAAGGCTACGGCGCCTACGACGACATCATCGCCAAGGCGCTGGACAAGGTGGGCCTGCCGGCGGCTTTCGCGGAGGTGGCCAACACCTCCGACGAGGACGACCTGCTGCGCGGCTTCCATGCCCAGGCCATGGAGGCCGTGGGCGACGAGGTGGGCACCCCGGTGGTGAAGTTGGGCGAGACCGCCTTCTTCGGCCCGGTGATCACGCGCGTGCCGGAGGGCGAGGACGCGGGCAAGCTCTTCGACCACGCCGTGGGTCTTGCACAGTTCGACTACTTCTTCGAGCTCAAGCGCTCCCGCACCGAGGACCCGCAGGTGTAGACCCGCCCCGGTCCGGCGGCCCGGCGGCCCTCACGCGTCAGCTCGTACCACCCCAGGGCAAGGGCCCGAGTGCACTACTGTGAGACGCATGCGTATTTATCTTGGAGCAGACCACGCCGGATTCGAGCGGAAGAACCAGATCAAAGCACACTTGGAGGCCCAGGGGCATGAGGTGACCGACTGTGGCGCGCACGAGTACGACGCGCTGGACGATTACCCGGCGTTCTGCATCGCCGCAGCTGAGGCGGTAGTGAACGACCCGGGTTCGCTGGGCATCGTCCTTGGCGGTTCCGGCAACGGCGAGCAGATCGCGGCGAACAAGGTCAAGGGTGCGCGCTGCGCGCTCGCATGGTCGGAGGAGACTGCGAAGCTTGCCCGCGAGCACAACAACGCCCAGCTCATCGGCATCGGTGGCCGCATGCACACCGAGGAAGAAGCACTCGCGATTGTCGACGCGTTCGTGGCCCAGCCGTGGAGCGAGGAGGAGCGCCACCAGCGCCGCATCGACATTCTCTCCGAGTACGAGAACACCGGCGTCGCCCCCGAGGTGCCGCAGGCGTAGCGCGGGCATGTGTAACCACGATCGTAGATCGCCTACCACCCGGCGAAGTAGCGCTCGAGCTGCAGCGGCCCATTGACCGGGGTGAGCCCGATGTCCTCTGGGTGCGCAGATTCCGGCTCGAGCCCCAGCGCGGCTGCCCGCGCGGTGCGCACCATGGTCCCGTCGGGGCACAGTACGTATTCGAAGCTAAGCAGCTTATCGACGTCTAAAGGCGCCCACGCCGCCCCCACCGCCACACGCACCCGCGCTGCAGGCCCGTCCGGTTCCGCGGCAGACGCGCCCACACGCGGGTCGGCCTCAAACAGCGGCGGCACCTCCGCCACCTGCACGTAGGCCCCGATCTTCACCCACTCTGCGATGAGGAACTCGGTCACGCCTTCCTCGTCGAACGCGGGGATGGTCACGGCGATGTCGAAGGTGTCGAAGACGACGTGCTCGGGGCGCGCGAGCGGGTGCGTGATGCGGCGCGCCAGCGCGAGCGACTCGGCGTTTTTCACCCGCACGGCCTCCGCCGGGTCGTCGTAACGCGACCCGAAGTCCTCCTCCTCGTGCACCGCAACGGCCGCGGGTTCGTGCACGAACGTGGCGCCGGCGTTCCAGGCCCGGAAGCCGAATTCCCAGTCTTCGCCGCCGTAGCCGACCATCGTGGCGTCGAAGCCGCCTACTTCGCGGAAGAACTCGGTGGAGCAGCTCAGCACGGCGGAGATGATGAACCGCCAGGAGGTGTGGTCGGCGTCGCGGAGGTTGGTGGTGTCCCGCCAGGCGTCGATAAGCCATTGCGGCTCTTCGCGCTGCGCACCGGTGAGGCGCGCGCCGATCACCACTGCGCGGCTGTCGCCCATGATGTGCGGCACGACCGCGGAGAGGTAGCCGGGCTCGGGGACGGTGTCGGCGTCGATAAACGCGAGCACCTCGCCACTGGCTGCCTGCGCCCCGAGGTTGCGCGCCGCCGCCGCCCGGAAGCCCTGGTCGTCTTGCCGCACGACGGTGACGCCCTCGATCACCGGTACTTCAGCGGAACCGTCGTCTGCGACCACGATTTCCACCGCGCCCGCGTAGTCCTGCCCGCGCACCGCCTCGACTACCCGGGCGAGCGACTCCGGGGCGTTGTAGTGCGGGATTACCACTGTTACTGCAGGCCAGCTGAACGCCATGCATCCTCCCATTGCTGTGCTACCTCCGCCCAACCGTAGTGCGGCGGGTCCATGCGTTTTGGCACATGCTTATCGACGGCTCCGCGCAACCCACCCGGCCCCACCAGCTCCACGCGGCCGGGCAGCCACGCGTCGATCTCTCGTGCGTAATCTGAATCGCTCACCAGCACGTTTCGCCCCGCGCCGAGCCACGCCATGAGCGAGCCGGAGGCCGAGAAGTGCCGGTGTGCGCACACCGGGGTCTCGATGCGACCCATCTCTTTGGCGAGCTCTTCGTCGGTCAGCCAGCCGGTGACCTCCATGTTCACCCCGCGCTCACGGGCCGAAGCGACAAGCTCATCGGCCCACGCCTCGTGGCCCGCCGACACGGCTCCTAAGCACCGCAATGTGCGGCCGGTGCCGGTGAGCGCCTCGATGACGTCCTCGTGCCCTTTGCCGGGGTAGAGGAACCCGAGCACCCCGACGGTGCCGGGCTCCGGGGCGAAGTGAGAATTCACCACGGGGATGGGCAGGCGTATCACCGCTGGCGCGTCGGCCGCTGGCGCGTTCGAG
Organism: Corynebacterium sp. Marseille-P4321; assembly: GCF_903645305.1. Classification (GTDB taxonomy): domain Bacteria; phylum Actinomycetota; class Actinomycetes; order Mycobacteriales; family Mycobacteriaceae; genus Corynebacterium. The sequence continues at coordinate 562,453 of NZ_CAHJXO010000001.1, forward strand.
GTGAAGAAGCGTGCTTCGTGCTCCGAGTTCACCACCGAAAGCTGCGCCGCGCCCACCACGCGCCGGTAGATCTCGGCGCGGCGGCGATAGCGTGCTTCGCCTTCCTCCGGCTGCGGGATGTCGTGCAACGACACCGAAAACGCCCGGCCAGCAAGGCGTTCCAGCAGTGGCGCGGCCGCGTCGCCGAAGAGGTGGTCGGTGAACGTGACGTGGATGGGCCCTTCGGGTAGCGGGCCGGTGCCAAAGGTTTCCTCGCGGATGACCTGCGCACCGGTGGCCTGCGCTAGGCCGCGGGCGTATTCGGTAACCCCGTGGCCGTCTGGGCCGACAATGAGATGTTTCACGCCAGCAACCCTAGGTTGGCTATCCGCTCCGCGTGGCGCTCTAGCCCGTGCTGCACGAGCGCGGGGCGCTGAAGGTAGTGCGCGAGCTGGGCCGAGACGATCTCGGATGCATCAATCACGCCGGCGGAGCGGTCGCGCCACGCGTCGCGGCCGGCGACCTTGGCCGGATCAACGCCGAGCGCCGCCGCGGAGTCCGCATCCACCGGAGCGTCGAGGCCGCCGAGCATCTCGTAATCCGGCGGCTGTGGCTCACCGTCCAGGCGGAGGGCCTCGAGCACCCGCGACGCCAGAAACGTCAGCGTGGCGTTGTCCGGGTGGTTCACGGTGTGCCATACCGGGTTGGTCTCCAAATAGTCGGAGACGGCCACCGCCCCGTGGGCGCGTTCGCGTACGCGGATGTGCTCGACTGACATGGCGGCAGCTCGTCGCAAAGCATCGTGCCCTGGATTGGCCTCAACCGGCGCGTCGAGGCCCCGCGCGGCCGCCGCGAGAATGCGCAGGTCGTGGTACGGCACCACCGGCGGGTTAAGCGAGGTGTCCGCCGGGTCGCGGATGATCGCCTGGTAGGGCATGAGCCCGTCGAAGCGCAGCACCGGCACCACCACGTGGCGCGCGCCGCGGGGCAAAAGTTCGCGCATCTGGCGGGTGCCCACGGGCAGGCCGCGGTAGTCGTCGCGGATCGGTTGGGTGACTAGTACGTCAGTGCGCCGCAGAAGCTCGGTGAACCAGCCCATGTCGGCCTGCTCGAGTTCGTGGACGGGGGTGATGCGTTCGCCGGCAAAATGCCCGGTGCTCATGAGCAGTTTGCGGGTGGATTCGGCCTGGCAGTTGCCCACCACAGTGAGGATTGGCATGCGCACCAATCTACAGATGCGAAAGGGTTTATATTAGTGGAATGACCAATGATCCGGCCGCGCTGCGGGTGCTGTCCATCCCCGCGCAACACCCCTACACGCAGGCGATTCGTCCTGCGTGCGCGGAGTTTTTGCCGGATCCGGACATCGACGGCAACTGGTGGCCGCACCCAGCGCTCGAGGCCGAGTACTGGCAGCAGCCGCGGGACGTGGATATAGTGCACATCCACTTCGGCTTCGAGCACCGCACCCCGGCCGAGATCGCCGAGCTCACCCGCGCGCTGCCGGTGCCGCTCGTGCTTACGGTGCACGACTTGGATAATCCGCATCTTGAGGATCAGGGGCCGCACCACGAGCGGTTGCAGTTGCTTATCGACGAAGCTTCCGCCGTAATCGCCCTCACCGATTGCGCCGCCGAGGTCCTCTCCCGCGACTACGGCGCCCAAGACGTGCACGTCGTGCCGCACCCGCGTATCACCGGCGAGCCCGTGGCAGTGGAGCGCGGCGAGCGTGCGGCGGTGTTCGTGAAGTCGCTGCGCGGCAACGTGGTGGCGGACCCGCAGTTCTACCTGGACGCAGCCGCCGAGGTGCCGCTGGATGTCTACGTCCACGACGTGGCAGCGACGGAGCAGCTGCGTCGTGCGCTGGAGGCGGGCCCTGGCGACCTGCACCTGCATGTGCACGAGCCGATGAGCGACGCGGAGCTGTTTACAGCTGTGGGCCGCGCCCGCGCATGCATCCTGCCGTACACTCGGGGAACGCATTCCGGGTGGTTGGAAATGTGCCGCGACCACGGCACACCCGTGGCTGTGCCGGACACCGGCTGCTACGCGGGCCAGGCGGACGTTGCCGAGGCGGTGCGTGTCTACGCCGCAGGAGATGGCCGGGCTGCCGGGCGTGCGGCGGCGGAACTGACAGCTTTAGGCCCGGTGCCGTACGCGGGCGACCGTGCGGTGCAGGCGGAGAAGGTGCGTCAGGCGCACGAGGAGATCTACAGAAGGGCGGTGGCGAGGTGACGGTGGTAGCGCAACCAGCGGTGCGTTGTGACCGCGCCCCGGGTTTACGCATCGCCTTCATCGGCCCCGCCCGCTACCCGGTGCGCGAACCCTACGCCGGTGGGCTTGAGGCGTTTTGCCACACCATGGTCGCCGCGCTGCGCGAGCAAGGCCACGAGGTGGACTTCTACGCCGCCGAGGGTTCCGACGGCAACGTGAAAGACTTCGAGCTGCCGGGCGTGGACTGGGGCGAGCACCCGGAAGACGCCACGGACACCACCTACCCGGCCGGCGGCAAAGAGCGCGAGGACATCGCGTTCGCCGAGCTGCGCCGCCGGTTGGTGCGCGAAGACTACGACGTGGTGCACAACAACTGCCTGAACCCGCTCATCTTCCCTGGCCCGCACAGCCCCGAGCCGTTGCCGATGCTTACCACGTTGCACACCCCGCTTGTGGAGGAGATCCAGGACGCGGTGAGCGCCGTAGGCCGTGCCGCAGGGCGTTTTGCCGCGGTGAGCCGCACCACGGCGCAGGATTGGCGCCTGCCCACGGAGCCGGTGATCATCCCCAACGGCGTCGACGTGCGTAAGTGGGCACCCGGCCCGGGCGGCGAGCAGGCGGTGTGGTTCGGCCGGCTTGTGCCGGAGAAGGGCGCGCATTTGGCTATCGACGCCTGCCGGGCCGCCGGCATCCCCCTTGTGCTGGCCGGGCGCAACGGCGACCACCACTACTTCCGTGAGGAGATCGAGCCGCGGCTTGCGCGTGCGGGTGGCCCGCCGGTGCGCTGGCTGGGGGAGTGCTCGCACGCCGAGCTGCGCAAGCTGGTGGCGCACTGCTCGGTCGCTGTGGTCACGCCGCGCTGGGAGGAGCCCTTCGGCCTCGTGGCGTTCGAGGCGCTGGCCTGCGGCACGCCAGTTGCCGGGTTCAACCGCGGCGGTATGGGCGAGCTGCTGGTGGACGCCCCGGCGGTACTCGCACCGGCCGACGATGTGAACGCGCTCGCCGCCGCCATCGTCGAAGCCCAAGACATCGACCGGGCCGCCGCGCGCCAGTGGGTGGTGGCGAACCACTCGCTCACCGAAACTGCCCGGCGCTACACCGAGGTGTTCGCGCACGTGGCGGCGCAGTACGGGGTACGGAAGGCGGCGTGCGAATGAGCGCGGACGTGATCGGGATCTACGCGCATCACCACGGCTCCGGGCACATGCACCGCTGCCGCGCCATCCAGCGAGAATTGCGCTCGCTCGGCTTCGATGGCGGATGGCGCGGCACGGCGGATGGCGCGGACATTTCGCTTATCGACGATGCCCCTGCCCCCGGTCAGCCCTCCCACGGCAAGGGCAACGGGCGCGCCATGACAGCGGGCGGCACCTTGCACTACGCGCCGTACGGCCTGCCGCAGCTGCAGACGCGCTTCTCCCAGATCGCCTCCTGGGTGGCCCAGCACAACCCGGCGGCGTTTTACGTGGACGTGTCGAACGAGGTCGCAGTCTTCGTGCGCACCATGGGCGTGCCCGTGGTGGTGCACGCCATGCCCGGCTTCCGCGGCGACGCGCCGCACCAGCTCGCCTACGCGCAGGCGGACGCCATTGTTGCGGCGTGGCCGGACTGGGTGGAGGTTCCCGCGCCCCTCGCGCTGCATGCAGACCGGCTGCGCGCCGTCGGCGGGATCTCCAGGCTCACCCCAGCCCAGGGCGTGGAGCGAGACCCGCGCCACGTGCTGGTGATGGCCGGCAAGGGTGGCTCCACCTGGTCGCCCGAGGACTGGGAAGCGGTTCAGGCGGCCTGCCCGCAGTACTCTTTCACGTTCCTCGGCGGCGACAACCACGTTGACGACCCGACTGAGCTGCTCCAAACCGCGGGCGTAGCAGTGATCGCGGGCGGGCAGAACTCGATTGCGGATGTCGCAGCCACGCGCACCCCGGCCGTCGTCCTGCCACAGCCGCGCCCGTTCACGGAGCAGAAACTCGCCGCCCGGGTGCTCGCGGACGCCGGGTTGGCGGTAGTGCGCGAAACCTTCCCGCCGGCTGACGCGTGGCCTGGGTTGCTGCGAGACGCGGCCGCACTCGGCGGGCAGTGGCAGCGTTGGCAGACGCAGGGCTCGGCGCGCCGGGCTGCGGAGGCGATCGCCGCGGTGGCGCGCGAGCCCGGCCAGCCGAAAACGTGCGTGGTCACGCTTGCCGACGCAAACCGGTCCGAGCACCTCACCCGCCAGGTCGACCTCATGCCGATGGGCGTCGACCACGTCACGGTCGCGCTCGCCGACGCAGAAGTACTGGCCAAGGCTGTGCCGAAGAGTCACGTGGTCGAGGCGCCGTCGCAAAGCATGCACCGCAACCTCGCCGCAGCCCGCAACTTCGGGGCGCGCACCGCCATCGAGCGCGGCGCCGAAGTGATCGTGTTTCTAGACGCGGACTGCCTGGCTTCCGACGGGCTGGTTCCGCGCTACGTTTCTGCGCTGCATCGTCGCCCAGACGCCGTGGTCGCAGGCCCGGTGACCTACATGGCAGAAGACGAGGTGCGGGTGACGCGCCCGGACCCACACCCGGCGCGGCCCAACCCGGCGGACGGGGAGCTGGAGGACGCGGAGAACTACAGCCTGTTCTGGTCGCTTTCGTTCGCCATGACCGCCTCCACGTGGCAGCGCATCGAGGAGGACTTCGGCGGCTTCGACGAAACCTTCGAAGGCTACGGCGGCGAGGACACCGACTTCGGCTGGCAGCTCGAGGCGCACTCTATCCCTCTGCTGTGGGTCGGCGGGGCCCACGCGTTCCACCAGTGGCACCCGGTGTCCTCCCCGCCGTGGGAGCACCTGGACGACATCGTGGACAACGCGAACAGGTTCCACACAAAGTGGGGCGTGTTCGCCATGGAGGGCTGGCTCGACGAGTTCGAGCGAGCTGGGGCGATCGCGTTGGAGGGTGGGGCGTACCGTCGCCAAGCGCAATAGCCCAAGAGCGAATACCCTCGCACACATGGCTGCGAACTTCACCATCACACCCGGCTCCGAGGACTGCCCGGTCATCCTGCACGTGCCCCACGCCTCCCGCGAAATCCCGGAGGAGGTGGCGGCCGACTTCATCGCCAGCGACGAGCAGATCGCCGACGAATTGGACAAGGTCACCGACGACTACACGGACACCCTCGCCGAAGCCGCGCGCGCAAAGACGCAGGTTGAGCCGTGGATGATTGTGAACAACCTCTCGCGCCTCGTCGCCGACCCGGGCCGGTTCTCCAACGAGCGCGAGTCCCTCGAGGCCACCGGGCGCGGCGCCGTGTTCACCAAGCTCGCCGACGGCAACCCGCTGCGCCCGGCCGACATGAGCCTGGCCGACCTCAAGGCCGACTACTACTTCCCGTACGCCGACGCCGTGTCGAAGCTCACGGGCGAGCGGATCCGCGCCTGCGGGGCCGCGGTGATCGTGGACATCCACTCCTACAACAACCAGCCGGACGAGTACCAGATCCACCCCGGCAAGCTGCTGCCGGACATCTGCATCGGCACGCACTCCGTGCACACCCCGGCGCTGCTCGCCGACACCGCGGACCGCGTGTTCACCGCCGCCGGGTTCAACACCGAGCGCAACACCCCGTTCGCCGGTGCTTACGTGCCGCTGGATTACGACAAGAACACGCAGGTACTCGCGGTGATGCTCGAGGTCCGCCAGGACCTTATGGAGGATGAAGAGACGGCCCGGCGCGTCGAGGACGCGCTCGCCGAGTTGGTGGCCAAAGCCGCGGAGATCAGCCAGATGGGCATGGGCCGGCCACTGTAGACGCCGTTAAGCGAACATGCCCTCGCCGATGTAGCCCTCGTCCCCCACGCCCGGCACGATGAGGTAGGTGCCGGTGTTGGTGGTTTTCAGGTACTCGGTGAACATCTCGTCCCGCGACATCGACTTGTGCACGCGCGCGAAACGCTCCGGTGTCTTCGTGAACGCGATGAAGAACAGACCCGCGTTCATGCGGCCCTGCTCGTTCGTGCCGTCGACGTAGTTGAAGGGGCGGCGCAGCATGCGGATGCCGTCGTTTTGCGCCGGGTGCACGTTGAACAGGTGGGACGCGCGGTCGATCTTCGGGTTGCCGCGCTCGTTGACCGCCTCGAAATCGGGCTCGGTGAACTCGTCGCCGCCGGACAGCGGAGCGCCGACCGGCTTGTCGCGGCCGGTCACGCGCTCCTGCTCGCGCAGCTGCAGCGTGTCCCACACCTCGATGTTCATGGCGATGCGGCGCACCGTCATGTACGTCCCGCCCGCGGCCCACGGCTGGGAGCTGTCGGCGGGAATCCACACGTGCTCCGCTAGCTCCGCGTCCTCGTCCGCGCGGATGTTTGCGGTGCCGTCCTTCTGGCCGAACAGGTTGCGCGGCGTCGCCTGCTCCGTGCCGGTTGCACCCGCGCGCCCGAATCCGAGCTGGGTCCAGCGCAGCGTCGCGGTGGGCACGGCCAGGCGGGTGAGGTTGCGAATCGCGTGGCTTGCCACCTGCGGGTCGTTCGCGCACGCCTGGATGCAGATGTCGCCCTCGGAGAACTCGGGGCGCAAAAAGTCGTTGGTCATCGTGGGCATCTCGGTGAACTCGGCGGGGAGTTTACCGGCAGTGCCCAGCTGCTCGCGGAAGAAGGAGCGGCCGAAGCCGAAGGTGAGCGTGAGCCCGGAGGGGCCGTGGTCGACCGCCTCGCCCGAGTCGTCCGGCGGGAAGCTGTCGCCGGTGCCGAACGCGCCCTTGGCCGAGACGTCGCCGCCGAGCGTGAGCCGGCGCGCCGCCGCGGTCCAGCGCTCAAGCAGGTCGATCACGTCCTCGCGGTCCGCCTTCTTCGAAATGTCGAACGCCGCGAAGTGCAGGTCGTTCTGCATGGGCGTGATGATCCCGGCTTGGTGCTCGCCGGCAAAGTCCACGATGAGCTCTTCGCTTATCGACGAACCCCCGGCCCCACCTGCCGTCTCCTTCTTCGCCCCGTCCTCGTTCGCGCACCCGGCGAGGGCGGCCGTGCTGGCCGCGCCCAGGGTGCCCAGGCCGCCGAGGGTGAGAAGCTGTCGCCGGCTGACCATTAGCCCAGCTCCAGCACGGTGCCGGTGAGCTGCGACAGCGGCTCGCGCAACGCGTCGAGCGCCCGGGTCAGCTCCGCCTGCGCGGCGGCGTCGACCGTGTCGTAGGAGACGAACCCGGTCTCGAGCGAGCCGTACTCCTTGAGCAGCTCCTCGACGTCGTCGTAGCGGTCGTTGATGTCTTGGACCAGCTTGGCGCCGGTTTCCCCGCGGTCCGCGGCGATGGGGGCGACCAGGTCGAACGCGATGCGCGAGCCCTGGATGTTCGCCGCGAAGTCGTAGAGGTCGGTGTGGCTCCACCAGTCCTCTTCGCCCGTGACCTTGGTGGTGGCCACCTCTTCCAGAAGCGAGATCGCGCCGTTGGACACCGAGTCGATGGTCAGCTGCTGGTCCTCGGCGAAGTTCGGGTCATTGACCGTGTCAAACAGCTGGTTGACGTCGGCCACGAACAGCTCCGCGACCTCTTTGCGCTGGGCCGGGGTGGAGGGCTCCCAGTCCTGCCAGGCGTTTGCGCCGTCGGCGTTCTTGGCGTCCTTTTCCGGCACCCACAGATCCTTTTCCATGCGGTGGAAGCCGCGCCACTGGTCGAAGGAGGGGTCTTCCGCCTTCAGCTCGTCGGCTTCGGCGATGTAGTCCACCTCGCGGTAGTCGATCTTCGGGTCGAGGATGCCCAGTGCCTCCGCGATCGGCTCGATGCGCTCGTAGTGCACGCGCGAGGTGGTGTAGAGCTCGCGCGCCTTCTCGTCGTCGCCGGAGGCGTAGGCGGCGGCGAACTCCTCCGCGAGGGGGACGAACTCGGCCACTTCGTTTTTGGCAAAGTTGACGTAGGAGGCGACGGCGTCGTCGAAACGCTGCTGGTCCGACTCGTCGACGGACACGGCCTCGCCGGTGACTGTGAACGCGCTTTGGCCGACGTTCGGGCCGCGCAGGCCCGGCTTGCAAGCGGTGAAGTAGTCGCCCGGCATGAGCGAGACCGTCAGGTCGGCCGTCTCGCCGGGGGCGATGTTCTCGCGCTCGGCGATGACGCGCAGGCCGTCGCTGGCGAGCAGGTAAAACTCCGTCACCTGGCTACCGGTGTTGTTGATCCTGAACGTGCGCGCGCCGGATTCGGCGCTGTCGGTGCTCACGGCGCAGGTTTCGGCATCGGAGGTGACTTCGATGCTGTCGGCGTTGGCGGCGTTTTCCACGCACGACGTGAGCGTTAGTGTCACTGGCAGTGCGGCCGCGGCAACGAGGGTTCGGCGGTGTGACATTAGATTTCCTTTCTTACGGGAACAGGGTGCGTATCGACGGCCTCCGGCCGCCCCACCCCCCGGTCCCGACGAACGTGGTTCACAAAAATTGGGACAACAACGGCGATGTAGATGGCCCAGCCGATGACCTGCAGCCAACTCATCTTCGGCTCGAACCCGGTGAGCGCGTTGACCAAGGTGGCGATCGGTCCGGTGGGGTCGATGGCGTGCTCGAAATCGAATGCCCAACCGAAGGGGAACGACGCCATCCAGAACGGGTACGCCGCAAACCCCACGAGCACCTCCCCGGTGCGCGGGTGCGTCGGGGCGATCGGTGCGCCGGAGAACGGCCCCGGCAAGAATTGCGCCTCCTGCAGGTCGTGGATGGCGTAGGCGAGGATGCCTGCGGCCACGACAATGAGCAGCGCGGAAGACACCTGCATGAACGTGCGCATGTTCATCTGCAGCGCGCCCTTGTAGATGGCGTAGCCCATCACCAGCGCCACACCGATGCCGAGGAACGCCCCGATGACCGCCGCCGGCTGCACCACCCACCCCCACATCAGCAGCGTCAGCTCGAGGCCCTCGCGCGCAACGGTGATGAACGCGAGCCAGAACATCGCCTTCGCGCCGGCCGCGACAGCGTCGCCCGTCTTGGCGTCGAGGACTTTGCGCACCATGCCGTCTTTGTTGGACATGGACAGCACCATGCCGGTGATCATGGCCACCGCGACCAGCGACAGCGTGCCGCCGATGGCCTCCTGGGCGCGGAAGCTTAAGCCGTAGCGGCCGAAGGTGAACAGGGCACCGAGGACGACGCAGATGGCCACCGCGAGCCCGACACCCCACCAGAGGCTGCGACGGGCGCCGACGGCATCGCGCCGGTCCAGGCCGGCGAGCAGGATGCCGACGATCAGCGAGGCCTCGAGGCCTTCTCGCAGGCCGACCAGGAATGCGGCGAGAAACATGAACTCACGCTAAACCACCGCGTATGAGCCAGGCAAGTCTAACCTAACTTAGGCTTGTCTAGCTACCCCGAAATGGTGTGCCGGCCTAGCGGCGCGTCACCTTGCCCGTGGCCTGCGCCACCGGCGTGACCACAGAGGATTTGGCCGCCCACCAGCCGGCGGCAGTCACCGCGGCGGCGAGAATGAATATCAGCGTGCCAGTCCAGTCCGCGGCGTACACGCCGGGGTCCACGTCGCCTCGCGCGGCGAACATCGCGTTCATGTTGCGACGCAGCCCGGTGGTGAGCACCAGGAAGACGTGCACCACGGTAAACACCACGAAGTAGATCATGGTGGGGAAGTGCACCGCCCGGGCCCAGGACACCGGGAGCCAGGTCCATCCCTTCGGCCACATCCCGCTCATGCGGAACCCCGACACGATTGCCAGTGGCGCGGCGATGAACACGGTGGTGAAGTATGCGAGCTCCTGCAGCGCGTTGTAGAACACCCAGCCGTTCTCCGTGGGCCAGTCCAGTGAGAGGTACTGCAGCCCTGCGGATACGGCGTTCGGGATTGTCTCCCAGCTTGTCGGGACGATGCGCACCCACTGTCCGGTGGTGAACAGCAGCACGTAGAAGATCACGCCGAGCGCCACCCAGGCGACGTCGAGGCACTGGTGCAGCCATAGTGTCACCGAGATCTTCTTGCCTCCGCGTTTCGGTTGCCAGTAGGCCTCGGGGCGTTGTTCGCGGCGCACGTCGATGCCTGTTTTCACGATCATCGCCATGAGGAACATGTTGAAAAAGTGCGCCCAGTTCAACCACGCCGGCAGCCCCACAGGAGCACCGTCCGGCAGCGGCTGCTCGCCGTCGTAGCGCGCGATGAAGTCCGCACCGGCGTCGGTGCCCAGGAACCAGCGCGAACCCGCCACTCCCAGCAACAGCAGCCCGAGCGCGAGGAGCAGCGCGCCCCACGAACGGTTTCGCGATTGCTTATCGACGGCTCCCGCCGCCTGCGCAGGCTCCGGTTTCGGCGCAGGCTCGGCAGTAGGGGACAGCGCCGCGGTGGGGGACAGCGCCGCGGTGGGGGACAGCGCCGCGGTGGGGGCTGCGGAAGCCGGATCGGTTTCAGGCTCCACGCTGGGCGTCTCCTGCACCACGGGCACAAGCGCGGTGGTGCCTGCGGGGGGCCACGGCTCGCCGCCGGGCGTACGGGGCAGGCCGCGGCGCACTTGCACCTCGGTGAGCTCGACACCATCGGTTTCTGAGGCAGCGGGTGTAGCGGTAGCTGCGTTTGCGGAGTCCTCGTCCTCGCGGGGCAGGTCCTGCGGCGCTGGCGCGTCGACCCACGCGGTGCTGCCAGCTGGTGGCCACGGCTCACCGCCGGGCGTACGCGGCAAGCCGCGGCGCAGCGGGACCTCCACGCGGGCACCGTGATCAGCTGGTGCAGGCACCGCCGCAGCGACCGGCGAAGACGATGCAGCAGCATTGCCCTCCTGCGGTGCGGGGCCCTCAACTTCAACGGTGCCAGCAGGCGGCCACGGTTCGCCGCCCTCCACCCGGGGCAGCCCCCGGCGCAGCTCAACGCGCATTAGCTTTGGGCCTTCCCGGGTTCGGTCCTGGGCTCGATGCCATCCTCGGTCCGGGCCTCGATCTCTTTGATTAGGTCGGGGACCACGTCGAAGATATCGCCGATGATTCCGAAGTCGGCGATGTCGAAGATCGGGGCATCCTCGTCGTTGTTGATCGCCACGATGACATCGGAGGTCTGCATGCCCACCAGGTGCTGCACGGCGCCGGAAATCCCCACGCCGATGTAGAGCTTCGGGCTGACCATCACGCCGGTCTGGCCGATCTGTGCTTCGTAGCCCACCTGGTCTTCGTCAACCGCGGAGCGCGTCGCGCCGACAGCGGCTCCTAGTGCGTCGGCAAGCCCGCCCACGAGGTCTTCGAACATGTCGGCATCGCCGAGCGAGACACCACCCGCAACCACTTTCTCGGCGGTGACCAGGTCAGGGCGGGTGGACGTGCGCTCCACCGGGGTGACGGACTCGATCGTCGCGCCGCGGCGACCTGAGGGCTCAACTGTGAGCGTCCCAACAGCGCCCGCGGCCGGTTCCGCGCGGCGCTCGATGGCGCCGGGGCGCACGGTGATCACGGGAGCGGAGTGTGTCGCAGCCGCGGTGGCGGAAAAGGCGCCGCCGTAGTTTTGGTGGTCGGTGACGATGCCCTCGTCGTCGCGGCGCACGTCAGTTGCGTCAGTGAGCAGCGCCTTCCCGGCGCGCACTGCGACGCCCCCCGCCACATCGCGGCCGCGAACGGTGTGCGCGAACAGGGCTGCGACTGGGTGGTAGGTGTCGAAGGCGGCCACGGTTGCGTCGATAAGCGCAATGCTTTGCACTTGCTTATCGACGTCTACAGTCACCACCACCTCAGCCCCGAGCCGACCGAGTTCCTCGGCATGCGCGGCGTTCGTGGTGAGCACTACCGGCGTGCCGACCGCAGAAGCCGCGCCGATCAGCTCGGCGGCGCCAAGGTCGACGCTGCCGTCGAAGGAGATGTCCGGGACAACGAGGACCGCGTTGGAAACTGGCATGACCCTTGTACTCCTTAGATCAAGTTCTTCTCGGCGAGGAAGTCGGCGAGCTGCGCGGCCGACGTGGACGAGGCATCGATGATCTCCCCGCGCTCACGGGCGGGTCGGCGAGCGATGTCCACCATGATTGCGCGTGGCGTGGTGAAATCCTCCGCGTCAATGCCTAGGTCCGCAAGCGTGTAGGTGGAAAGCTCTTTCTTCTTCGCAGCCATGAGTCCCTTGAAATTAGGGAAGCGGGCGTCGGCGAACTCGTCGGAAACCGCCGCAATGACGGGCAGTTCCGCGGAAAGTTTCACGGTGGCTCCGTCGGACGCCTGGGTGGCGCGCGCTGTGGAACCTTCCACGGTGAGCTCGGTCAGGTTGGTCAGCGCCGGCCAATCCAGGTGCGCGCCGAGCATGGCCGGCATCACCCCAGATGCACCGTCGGACGACATCGCGCCGGTGAGCACCAAGTCGTACGGCTGCCGGCGAATGAGTGCGGCGAGGACCTCTGCGGTGAGTGTGACGTCGGCACCAACCAGCGCGTCGTCAGTGACCACGCAGGCCTCGTCCGCACCCATCGCGATGCCGCGCCGCGCCGCCTCCGCAGCGGAAGCCGGGCCCACCGTAAGAATGTCCACCTGCACGCTTTCGCGCCCCTGCGCTTCCGCAATACGCAGTGCGGCCTCTACTGCACGCTCGCCGACCTCGTCTGCTGCCACGTCGCCTGAGCGGTCGGTCAAGCCCGTCTCCAGGTTCATGTCGCGGTCGCTGTAAGTGTCGGGCACTTCTTTCAGCAGCACTGCAATGCGCACAGCCACTCCTCACTCAAGTTCAAATCAACCGGATATACGTGCCGGAATCGACCCGCAGTCTATCGCACCGCCCCGACGCGCTTGCAGGCGCCGGTAGAGCGGCCTGCAGGCAGGGAAGCCTCTCGGCTGCTAGAAACCGAAATCGAAGTCGAAGCCGCCGCCCAGGTCGCCCCCGAAATCCCCGCCGAAGTCTCCACCCATATCGCCCATATCACCCATGCCGCTGGCATCCCCCATGCCGTCCATGCCGTCCATGCCTTCAGCTCCACCGAAATCGCCCGCCTCAAACTCGGACGCGGAAGGCGTTCCAGCCATGCCCGCAAACATGGCGGAGTAGAACATCATCGAGCTCGCCGCCCACATGCCCGTCATCATCGCGGGCGCCCACCACGCGGTGGAGTACCAGCCTGCGGGCACAGGGCGACCTGCCACTGCGCCGCCCGGGTAGTAGTGCGGTGTTTCCGCAGTCGCGTGCGGGGAGGCGGTGACCACGGTGCCGTCTTCCTGTGTCACCGAGCGTGTCTCAGTCACGCGGCCCGCCTCGCGCTGCCCCTCCAGCTCCGGAAGCTGCGGCCCGGCGGGCATACCCATAATCTCGCGGGCCGCGTTCACGTAGTGCAGCCCCTCGAGCGCGGACTCGCGCGCCAGCATGGCCTGCTTGGCGGTGCGTGCATCTGCGAGGCCAGCCGAAGCCGCGTTGAAGCGTTCGGACGCGTCGGCCATCGCCTGCTGCGAGGCGGTGTCGTTGCCCGAGATGTTAAGCACCTGCGAGCCGAGGCGGTCGGTCCACCTCTTCGCGTCCGCCAGTGCGTCTTCAAACTGCAGTTGCTCGCGCTGCTGGATTTGCTTCTGCGACCCTTGGCCGCCACCGCCACCGGACATGCTCATTAAGGCGCCGACGGCCATCACGATCAGGAGGAGTGTAAGTAGGCTCATGCCGCCAAGTGTAACGGTCTCGCCGACGCGGCCTTTGGAGCTGTTTGGTCACGGGCGGGCAGGTGGGCTACACTTCCGTGCAGCATTTCGGCTTCATTGCGGGCCGGAAATCGCGTTTTGGGAATGTCGTATAGTGGCTAATACCTCAGCCTTCCAAGCTGAAGACGCGGGTTCGATTCCCGTCATTCCCTCCAAAGTTTCCGCAGTTCAACGCCGGTCCCAAACTTGGGGCCGGCGTTTTTGTGCCCTCAATTGTCGGATGGTTTTTGTGCCCCGCTACAATGGCTGTCTTGAGTCGCGCGACAGTGTCGATACAGTGCTTCGCGGGGCTTGACACCGAGGCGGTTTTGCCGCCCACGGGGCGTGGCGCAGCTTGGTAGCGCACCTGCTTTGGGAGCAGGGGGTCGCAGGTTCAAATCCTGTCGCCCCGACAAAGGCGGGGCCGTGTAACAGCGGCCCCGCCGCATAACACGTAAGAAGACGAAGACCAGATCTAGTACAGGAGAAATCCGTGAAGACATCCGTCGAAAAGCTCAGCGACACCCGCGTCAAGCTGAACGTCAGCGTGCCGTTCGACGAGCTGGGCAAGGAGATCGACCAGGCGTACGCGGCCATCGCCCAGCAGGTCGCCATCCCGGGCTTCCGTCGCGGTAAGGCACCGCGTCAGCTTATCGACGCGCGCTTCGGCCGCGGCCCGATCCTCGAGCAGGTTGTCAACGACATGCTGCCGACCCGCTACGAGCAGGCGCTCGAGGAGAACGAGTTGAACCCGCTCGGCCAGCCCGACATCGAGATCACGAAGATTGAGGACAACGATGTCGTTGAGTTCACGGCTGAAATGGATGTTCGCCCGGAGATCACCGTGCCGGACTTCTCCAAGATCGCGGTTACCGTTCCGGAGCTGAAGCTTGACGACGAGGCCGTGGACGCAGAGCTGGACACCCTGCGCGAGCGCTTCGGCGAGCTCAAGGACACCAAGCGCAAGCTGAAGAAGAACGACTTCGCAGTCATCGACCTCGAGGCGACCATTGACGGCGAGAAGATCGATGAGGTCTCGGCTGAGGGCCTGACCTACCAGATCGGCTCCGACGACCTGATGGACGGCCTGGACAAGGCGGTCAAGGGGCTGAAGACCGGTGAGGATGCTGAGTTCACCACCGAGATCGCCTTCGGCGAGCACAAGGGCGAGGAAGCAACTGTGAAGGTCACTGTCCAGCAGACGAAGGAGCGCAAGCTGCCGGAGCTGGACGACGAGTTCGCGCAGATGGCATCCGAGTTCGACACTGTCGACGAGCTCCGCGAGAACGCTAAGGCTCAGCTCGAGGAGAACGCGAAGGCGAAGCAGGCGGCCGACATTCGCGACGAGGTGCTCAAGGCCGCGCTGGCTGATTCCGAGTTCGCGTTGCCGGAGTCCGTGGTGGACGAGCAGGTGCACAACACGCTGCACCAGCTGCTCGGCCAGATGGCGCACGACGAGAACGCGCTCGCCCAGCTGCTTGAGGCGCAGGGCACCACCCGCGAGGAGTTTGACCAGCAGAACCGCGAGCAGGCCGAGGAGTCTGTGCGCACCCAGCTGTTCCTCGACGCTGTGGCAGAGCAGGAGCAGCCGGAGGTTTCCCAGCAGGAGCTCACCGACCACATCCTGTTCACTGCGCAGTCCTACGGCATGGACCCGAACCAGTTCGTGGCCCAGCTGCAGCAGTCCGGCCAGATCGGCAACCTGTTCTCCGACGTGCGCCGTGGCAAGGCTCTGGCGATTGCTATCTCGCGCACCTCTGTGAAGGACGAGGCAGGCAACGAGATCGATCCGAACGAGTACTTCGGCGAGATCGAGGACGAGGACCTCGAGGACCTCGAGGACCTCGAGGACACCGCCGCAGAGGAGAACTAAGCCCCCGAGGCCTCCAAGAGGCTTCACGCCAGCCAGCAGCCGCATCGGTTGCTGGCTGTTTTTCTGCGTGGGACGCCAAAACCGAATGGTCCGCCACCCACCCTCGCCCGGTTGACGGGCATGCCGCGTGCCCACACACGAAGTGCCCGTACGCCGGTAGCGAACATGGCGCTCGGAAAGGGTTGCTGTGGGAACAGGCAAGTAGGGTGGGGACGTTACTGGTTAAAACAACCGATATGAAAAGGAGCGTCTGTAATGACTTCCCCGACTCAAGGAATGAACCTGGGCGACTCGGTCTACGAGCGTCTTCTGCGGGAGCGCATTATCTTCCTCGGCCAGCAGGTGGACGACGAGATCGCCAACAAGCTGTGCGCCCAGATTTTGCTGCTGTCCGCTGAGGATCCGACGCGTGACATCAACCTTTACATCAACTCGCCGGGCGGTTCTGTCACTGCGGGTATGGCGATTTACGACACGATGAAGTACTCGCCGTGCGACATCGCCACCTACGGCATGGGCCTGGCTGCCTCGATGGGCCAGTTCCTGCTCTCTGGCGGCACGAAGGGGAAGCGCTTTGCGCTGCCCCACGCGCGCATCATGATGCACCAGCCGTCCGCAGGCGTTGGCGGCACCGCGGCAGACATCGCTATCCAGGCCGAGCAGTTTGCGGCCACGAAGCGCGAGATGGCGGAGCTCATCGCGGAGCACACCGGTCAGAGCTTCGAGCAGATCACGAAGGATTCGGACCGCGACCGTTGGTTCACTGCCCAGGAGGCACGCGACTACGGCATCGTTGACCATGTCATTGAGAACGCAGCCCAGGCGGGCGAGCACTCCATCGGCGAGTAATTAGGCAATCACGAGAAGGAGAAACCCCACTATGACGTTCCAAATGCCCAACTCCCGCTACGTGCTGCCGCAGTTCTTGGAGGAAACGAGCTTCGGCACGAAGCAGATCGATCCGTACGGCAAGCTGTTTGAGGAGCGCATCGTCTTCCTCGGCACCCAGGTGGACGACACTTCCGCTAACGACATCATGGCGCAGCTTTTGGTGCTGGAGTCCCAGGACCCGGACCGCGACATCACGATGTACATCAATTCGCCGGGCGGCTCTTTTACTGCGCTGATGGCTATCTACGACACGATGCAGTACGTTCGCCCCGACGTGCAGACGGTCTGCCTCGGTCAGGCCGCCTCTGCGGCAGCGGTGATCCTTGCTGCTGGTGCGAAGGGCAAGCGTGCGGCGCTGCCAAACTCGCGTGTGCTGATCCACCAGCCGGCCACCCAGGGCACGCAGGGTCAGGTGTCTGACCTGGAGATCCAGGCCGCCGAGATCGAGCGCATGCGTCGCCTGATGGAGGAGACGCTGTCGCACCACACCGGTCGCACGGCAGAGCAGGTTCGCATTGACACGGACCGCGACAAGATTCTCACCGCGCAGGAGGCCGTGGAGTACGGCATCATCGACCAGGTCTTCGATTACCGCAAGCTCAACGCTTAAGAGGCTCTTCGTGATTGGGAGTGCGTAGGTTGTTTCTAGGCCCCTGGGGTGTGGCACAAGATATGGGGGTCCTTGCTGCGTTAAGGATGTAGGTGTTCAAGCCAATCCACAACACAACAAGGACCCTGCGATGCAGCCTAGTTCCAACATCGTCGCCGACACCATTTGCCGCACCGCGGAGCTCGGCCTGGCGATCACGAATGCCGCGCACAACGATGAGTGCACCGTCATCGAGTGCGAAGCTCTCGCCCCGATCAACGCGTGCCCCGCATGCGACCGGCCTGGTGTGCTGCGCGATCACGCCCACCGTGAACTGGTGGATTTGCCTGTCGTCGGGTTTCCCACGAAGCTGCGGGTGCGCCTGCCGCGGTATGTGTGCACCAACCAGGTGTGCCCGAAGAGGGTCTTCCGGGCTTCTCTTGCATGTGCTGATGACCGCTCGAAGGTCACCCACCGGGTGGTGCGCTGGATCCTACAGCGTTTAGCGATCGACCGGATGAGTGTTGCCGCCACCGCCAAGGCACTCGGTATCGGCTGGCAGTTGACATGCGATTTGGCTCTTTCTATGGCCAGGGAGCTCGTCGCTGACCCCGACCATTTGGCTGGGGTGCGCATCATCGGGGTTGATGAGCACAAATGGGCCCACAACCGGCGTGCGGCTGGCGGCGGGTTCGTCACCGTGATCGTGGATATGACCCACCAGCACACCGGTCAACCCGCCAGGTTGCTTGATGTCATACCGGGCAGAAGTGCGCACGTGCTCACCAGGTGGATCAACCAACGCCCGAAGGCGTTCCGTGACCAGGTGGAGGTGATCACCATGGATGGGTTTCAGGGCTACGCCACCGCAGCCGATGAGGCGCTTCCGCAGGCTACGCGGGTGATGGATCCGTTTCATGTGGTGCGTCTTGCTGGCGACAAAGTCACCTCGTGTAGGCAGCGGTTGCAGCGTGAAACCTATGGTCGGCGCGGTAGAACCAACGACCCCTTGTATAAGAACCGTCGCACCATGCTCACCCGCATCGACCTTTTAACCGGCGAGCAGCAACATCGCCTGGATGCGTTGTTCAACTACGATGACGATTACGCCGTGCTGCAAGAAACATGGCTGGTGTACCAAGAGATCATCGACTGCTACGACGACCCGAATAAGCGGCGTGCGAAAACCAAGATGCGCAGATTAATCGACAGGCTGCGCGGGCTTCGTCAAGCCGGGCTAACGGAGCTTGCCCAACTCGGGCGCAGCCTGCACAAGCGGCGCACCGACATCCTCGCATTTTTCGACATCGGCGCCTCCAACGGCCCGGTCGAAGCCATCAACGGGCGCCTTGAGCACCTGCGCGGCATCGCACTCGGGTTCCGCAACATCAACCACTACATCTTGCGGTGCCTGATCCACTCCGGAGGCCTGCAACCCAAGATCAACGCACTCTAAAACGCGAAGAGCCGCTTAAGAGCACATTGCTTATCGACGCCTCCGGTGCCCCACCCCGCACCTAAAGGAAAACGCCCGGCTTTTCGCCGGGCGTTTCGCGTACCGCGTGGAGAGCCCGCGGTGACTCGCGCGGGGCTAGGGGCAGTACTCCACGGCGTTGCGGATCGCCTCTGGAGCGTCCTGGAAATCGTCGCGGTGCCAGCATGGGCCGTCCGGGTAGCCAGCCGGGTCGATGGTCACCCACTCGCCACCCTCGGCGACCCAGTAGAAGTCCTGGTTGTCCCTCGGCGTGACGGTGCGGGCCCACTGCCTGTCGCAGAAGGTGCTGTACTCCTCGTCCGGGCCGTGGTTGCTCTGCGTGGGCCACGGGCAGGCGGCGCCGGGCTGCTCCGGACGCGCGTTGTTATTCTGCGGTGCCGGTGCGGGAGCCGGCGCGGGGCGGTACGTCGTGGTGCCCGGGCGTGAGCCGGAGTTCGACCGCGTGGAGGTGCGCGTCGACGACCGCGTCGTGGTGGATGTAGACGACGAGGTTGAAGATGACGTGGTGGTGGACGTGGTGGTCTCGTCCTCGTCTTCGTCTTCTTCGTCCTCGTCATCTGCCGCGGTGGTGGTCGGCGTCGGCGTCGGGGTCGTGCTCGTTTGGGGGAAATCCAGCACTGGCTCAGCGATGCGAATCTCTTCCTCGTCGCTTCCGCCGCACCCTGTCAACAGGGACGCGGAAAGAGCAGCGGTGGCGATCGCGGTGAGAGCTCGGCTGCGGTTCACGGGTGGTGGGTTCCTTTCCAAACAGTTGAACGTGTACAGGCTATCCCATTACTCGCCGAGAAACCGCGTCAGCGCCAGATTGACTGCCTCTGGATTCTCCACGGCGACTTGGTGGGACCCAGGATCAATCACTTCGGATTCAACTGGGCCTGACACTCCAGCAGCGATTTTCGCTAGCTCGTCGGGCCCTGTCGATGGGTCGGAGGCGCCCGCGATCGTGAGCACCGGGCAGGTGATCTGCGCAAGGTCGCCCTCGAAGTCCCAGGTAGCTAGTGCGTCGCCGTTTTGCGCGTAGCCTTCGTCGTCAATGCTGCAAACCATCTCGCGCACCCACTCCACTACGTCTGCGTGCTGCGAGCGGAAATCGTCGGTAAACCAGTTCTGCATCATCCCGTCTGCGAGCGCCTGGGTGCCCTCCTCACGCGCGGTGGTGGTCTTTTCAGCCCACTTTTCCTCACCGCCGAGGAACGTTGCAGTGGCGCAGAAAACCGCCTTGTCCACGCGGCCGCTGTGCGCGGCGAGCCACTGGGCGATGGCGCCGCCCAGTGAAAGGCCAACGACCTTGAAGCGGTCCACCCCGGCGGCGTCGAGTGCGGCCAGGACATCCCGGCCAAGGTCGGCGACCCCCTGCGGGCTCGTTGCAGGGGTCTCGGATGCGCCGTGCCCGCGGTGATCTACCGTGACCACGCGATGGGTCTTAGCCAGCTCGGGGATCTGGGCGCGCCATGTCTCGTGGGTGGTGCCGATGGAGCTGAGCAGTACCACAGTGCTGGCCGCGTCTGGGTTGCCGTGTTCGGTGGTGTGAAGGTTAGTCATAGCTTCCATTGTGGCGTGAAAATGCGGGAAGGGTTATGCGTCGGCACGCGTTGTAGGGTGGTGGGAACCTCGGCGGGGGAGACCCTTAGTGAGAAAGTCGGCCTACTAAACTTGGTGGGCAACATTTGACGGAACAGGAGTAGATACGCGGTTATGGCAAGCACCCACGACAGCGCCAGTCTTTTGAAGTGTTCCTTCTGCGGCAAGAGCCAGCAGCAGGTGCGCAAGCTCATTGCTGGCGGAGGTGTCTATATCTGCGACGAGTGCATTGAGCTGTGCAACGAGATTATTGAGGAGGAGCTGGCGGGCTCCCAGCGCGAAAAGGGCGGCGAAGAGGACCGTCTGCCGCGCCCGTCAGAAATCACGGCGTTTTTGAACGAGTACGTCATCGGACAAGACACCGCTAAGAAGACTTTGGCGGTTGCGGTGTACAACCACTACAAGCGCATGCGGGCCGAGGAGTCCGTGGTGTCCAGCCGCAGCCGGGACGAGGACGTTGAGATTGCCAAATCGAACATCCTGCTGCTCGGCCCCACCGGTTCCGGTAAGACGTACCTTGCCCAGACGTTAGCGCGCATGCTCAACGTGCCGTTCGCAATTGCGGATGCGACGAGCCTCACCGAGGCGGGCTACGTGGGCGAAGACGTGGAGAATATCCTGTTGAAGCTGCTGCAAGCCGCGGATTTCGATGTGAACCGCGCGCAGCACGGCATCATCTACGTCGACGAGGTGGACAAGATCTCGCGCAAGAGTGAGAACCCCTCGATCACCCGCGACGTTTCCGGTGAGGGCGTGCAGCAAGCTCTGCTGAAAATCTTGGAGGGCACCGTGGCGTCGGTGCCGCCGCAGGGTGGGCGCAAGCACCCGAACCAGGAATTCATTCAGGTGGATACCACCAACATCTTGTTCATCGTGGCTGGCGCGTTCGCCGGGTTGGACAAGGTGGTCGCGGAGCGTGTGGGTAAGAAGGGCATCGGTTTCGGCGCGGAGATTGATTCCAAGGACGAGCGCGACGAGGCGAACCTGATGGCACAGGTGCAGCCGGGGGACTTGGTGAAGTTCGGGTTGATCCCGGAGTTCATCGGGCGTCTGCCCATCATCGCCCACGTCGACGACCTGGATCGCGATTCTATGAAGCGCGTACTCACCGAGCCGAAGAACTCGCTTGTGAAGCAGTACGCGCGGCTGTTCGCGATGGATGGCGCCCAGCTCACCATCACGGACGGGGCTCTCGGCGTGATCGCGGACAAGGCGGCGGAGCGCAAGACCGGTGCTCGCGGCCTGCGCGCGATCATGGAGGAGCTTTTGGTGCCGATCATGTACGAGCTGCCGGATAGAGAGCACGTCACCGAGGTCATTATCGACGAAGCCGCCGCCCGCGGGGAGGATGAGCCACGCTACGTCGAGGCTAAGGAGCAGCAGTCCGCGTAACGCCAGCCGCTACGCCCCTGCTACACGCCCCTCCCACGCTGAGCTGCGCTCACACTAGGCGGCCGCCGTCGCCGTAGACGTCGGAGAAATCGCTCTGCGGCACCGCGTCATCCGGGTCGGGCGCGGACGCGGGCTGCACGTAGGAGTCGTAGCCCGCGCTCGGGATGTTCGAAGTCAAAAACGCGAGTACTGCGTCCACCACGAGCCGGCGGATCCCTTCAATGTTTCGGGTGTCTTCCACGTCGACCCGCCCCACGTGTAGCGCGGTAACGCCCGAGCCCACACGGAAAAAGCAGAGTGAAGTGGTGAGGATGAGCAGGTCGGCCGCGCTTACACCAGGGCGAAAGGCGCCGGCGTCTTGGCCGGCGAGCAGGAGCCGCTCGACGTGCAGCGTGACGTCGTTCGCCCCGGGCAGAAGCGCAGCTTCTTCGTCCTCCAGTACCGGGTCAACGTTCTCCCGGATCACAAGCCGCACCGCGTCGGGGTGCTCCATGAATGCGTAAAAGAGCGCGTCCGCGAAGCGGCGCATCCCTTCCACCGGCACCGCGTACGAGCGGTTCATGATGTCCTCCGGCGGGGCGAGCTGCGACAGCGCAAGGTGCAGCGCGCGCACGTACAGGCCTTTTTTGTCGCCGAAGTGGTAGTGAATCATGCGCTTGCTCATGCCCGTACCCTTCGCCAGGGCGTCAAGGCGGGTGCCGTCGTAGCCGCCCTCGGCAAACGCATGCAGTGCGGCCCGCACGACGTCGTCAGGCGATGCCTGCTCGGCCGGGGCGTGTGTCGCCCCAAACGGCGCGCTCGTCGGTGCACTGCTCACGGCCTTCTCCTTCACTCAATCCACCGTTCATCGTGCCTGAAAGGTAGGGCTGCGGTGGCAGAAGCGAAGGAATCCGCCTAGGCGGGGGTGATATTGCGCGATAGGTGGGGGGATATACCAACCGAGCGGGTGTACCTGTAGGCGAGTAGATTTTAAACGGTAAGACTTCTCCGGTGCCCAGGCACCCGCTCGAGCACCGGCGCACGAACTCAACGAAGGGAAGCAACTATGGCTTCGAACACTAAGAACAATCCGGTCAACGTCGTAGTCACGGGAGGGGCCGGCAACATCGCGTACTCGTTGCTGTGGCGCATCGCGGCTGGTGACGTTTTCGGCCCCGAACAGCCGGTGGCGCTTAGGCTGCTAGAAATCCCGGCAGCTGTCGGCGCAGCGGAGGGCACTGCGATGGAGCTCGCCGATTCCGCGATGCCGCTTGTTGCCAGCGTGGATGTCACCGACGACGAGCGGAAGGCTTTCGACGGCGCCCAGTCGGCGTTTCTGGTGGGCGCGAAGCCGCGCGGCAAGGGGGAGTCGCGCGCGGACATGCTGGAAGCCAACGGCAAGATCTTCATCGGCCAGGGCAGGGCGATTAACGACGGCGCCGCGGATGACATCCGGGTGCTTGTGGTGGGCAACCCCGCGAACACGAACGCATACATCGCCGCGAAAGCCGCGCCGGACGTGCCGGCGGAGCGCTTTAACGCGATGATGCGGCTCGACCACAACCGGGCGGTGTCGGTGCTGTCGGGCAAGGTCGCGGAGCCGTCGACAAGCATTGAGCGCCTCTGCGTGTGGGGCAACCACGGCGACACGCAGTTCCCTGACCTCACGTACGCGCAGGTGGATGGCGAGCCGGTGGAGGTGGACCGCAACTGGTACGTCGACGAGTTCATTCCGCGCATCGCTGGGCGCGGTGCCGAAATTATTGAGGTGCGCGGCAAGTCTTCGGCAGCCTCGGCGGCATCGGCGGCGGTGGACCACATGCGCGACTGGGTGCAGGGCACGAACGGGCGCTGGACGACGGCGGCGGTGCCGTCTACCGGCGAATATGGCGTGGATGAAGGCCTGATGTTCGGCTTCCCGGCGACCGCCGAGGACGGGCAGTGGCGTGTGGTGGAAGGCCTTGAACTCAGCGATTTCCAGCGTGAACGCATCGATGCGAACATCGAGGCGTTGCGCGCCGAAGCCGCGGTGGCGGACAAGCTGTTTTAGCGCGTCGCGGCGCCGACTAAGATGTTCGGCGTGACTGAACCGAATGAGCTGATTGGCACCAACCGCGCCGACGCGCTTCCGAAATCCTGGGAGCCGTCCGATCACGAGCAGCCGCTTTACGAAGGCTGGGTGAACGCCGGCTACTTCACCGCCGACGCCACCTCCGACAAACCGCCGTATTCGATCGTGCTGCCACCGCCGAACGTGACCGGCCAGCTGCACATGGGGCATGCGCTGGACCACACGCTCATGGATTCCCTGGTGCGCCGAAAGCGCATGCAGGGCTACGAGGTCCTGTGGCTGCCGGGCATGGATCACGCCGGTATCGCCACCCAGACGAAGGTCGAGGCGAAGCTGAAGGCCGAAGAGGGCAAGGACCGCTACGACTACGGCCGTGAGGAGTTCATCGACCGCGTCTGGGAGTGGAAGGAGCAGTACGGCGGCACCATCACCACGCAGATGCGCGCGATTGGTGATTCGGTGGACTGGTCGCGCGAGCGCTTCACGCTTGACGAGGGACTCAACCGCGCCGTGGTGACCATCTTTAAGCAGCTCTACGACGCGGGCATGATCTACCAGGACTACCGCCTGGTGAACTGGTCGCCGGTGCTGGAGACCGCAGTCTCCGACATCGAGGTGGTGTACAAGGACGTCGACGGCGAGTTCGTGTCCATCCGCTACGGCTCGCTCAACGACGATGAGCCGCACTTGGTGGTTGCCACCACGCGTGTCGAAACAATGCTTGGCGACGTGGCTATCGCGGTGCACCCGGACGATGAGCGCTACGCGCACCTGGTGGGCCAGGAGTTTGACCACCCGCTGCGCGACGACTTGAAGCTCAAGGTCATTGCGGACGATTACGTGGATATGGAACTGGGTACCGGTGCCGTGAAGATCACGCCGGCGCACGACCCGAACGACTATGAGATGGGCCTGCGCCACAACCTGGACATGCCGATCATCATGGACAAGACCGGCCACATCGCCGACACGGGCACCGAGTTCGACGGCATGGACCGCTTCGAAGCTCGCGTGAAGGTGCGCGAGGCACTCGCGGAGCAGGGCCGCATTGTCAAGGAGGTGCGCCCGTACCCGCACTCCGTGGGGCACTCGGAGCGCTCCGGCGAGCCGATCGAGCCGCGCCTGTCCCTGCAGTGGTTTGTGAAGGTGAGCGAGCTCGCCCGCATGTCTGGCGAAGCCGTGCGCGAAGGCGACACGAAGATTCACCCGGCGTCGATGGAGCAGCGCTACTTCGACTGGGTGGACAACATGCACGATTGGACGATTTCGCGCCAGCTGTGGTGGGGCCACCGCATCCCCATCTGGTACGGCCCGGAGGATGAAAACGGCAACCGTGACGTGGTGTGCTGCGGCCCGGACGAGGAGCCGCCGGCTGGCTACGAGCAGGACCCGGACGTGCTGGATACCTGGTTCTCGTCTGCGCTGTGGCCGTTTTCCACGATGGGTTGGCCGGATAAGACCCCGGATTTGGAGAAGTTTTATCCCACCACCGTGCTGGTCACCGCCTACGACATCCTGTTCTTCTGGGTGGCGCGCATGATGATGTTCGGTACCTTCGCCGGTACTCAGACCCCTGAGGTACTGGGCGAGGGCAAGGACGGCCGCCCCCAGATTCCGTTCGAGCACCTCTACCTGCACGGCTTGGTGCGCGACGAAAAGGGCCGCAAGATGTCGAAGTCCCTGGGCAACGGCATCGACCCGATGGATTGGGTGAACCGCTTCGGCGCCGACGCCCTGCGCTTCGCACTCGCACGTGGCGCGAACCCGGGCGTGGACCTGCCGATCGGCGAGGATAACGCCACGGCCGCCCGCAACTTCGCCACCAAGCTGTTCAACGCCACCAAGTTTGCGCTGATGAACGGCGCTGGCGTGGGGGAACTGCCGCCGCGCGAGGAGCTCACGGACGCGGACCGCTGGATCCTGGACCGCGCGGAGGAACTACGCCAACAGGTGGACCGGTACTTGGACGACTACCAGTTCGCAAAGGCGAACGAGGCGATGTACCACTTCGCGTGGGACGAGCTGTGTGACTGGTACCTGGAGATCGCAAAGACCCAGATCCCGCGCAGCGAGGCGGACACCGAAGCCTCCGGTGCAGCCGACGCGGAGCAAGCCCGCAACCGTGGGCGCAATACCCAGATTGTGCTGGGCCGTGTGCTCGACGTGGTGCTGCGTCTGTTGCACCCGACGATGCCGTTCGTCACCGAGGTGCTGTGGACCACGCTCACCGGTGAAGAGACGCTCAACCGCGCCGCCTGGCCCACCGCAGACGACACCAACGGCGGGGCGGAGACCGACGTTGAGGCCCGCCGCCGCATCGAAGACGCCGTGAAGCTGATCACCGAGCTGCGCCGCTTCCGCTCCGACCAGGGAGTGAAGCCGAGCCAGAAGGTGCCGGCGCGGATCGACTTCGCCTCCGCAGGCCTCGAGGCGCAGGAAGACCTGGTGCGCCAGATTGCCAAGGTGGAGGCGCCGGGGGAGGACTTCGTCTCGTCGGCAAGCATTGAAATGCGCCTGAGCAAGGCCAACCTGGACGTAGCGCTGGATACCTCCGGCACCGTCGACGTCGCCGCCGAGCGCAAGCGCCTGGAAAAGGAGCTGGCCGCAGCGGAGAAAGAGCTCGACACCACCGGCAAGAAGCTATCTAACGAGCAGTTCTTGGCCAACGCGCCGGAGGCCGTGGTGGAGAAGATCAAGACCCGCCAGAAGGTCGCGCAGGAAGAGTTCGAGCGCGTCACCGCGCGCATTGCCCAGCTTCCGGAGGCCTAGTGGCGGACAGCAACACCAACGACAGGGACAACCACAACGGCAACCAGGACGAGTTCCTCGAGCTGCCTGATCTGGCGGAGTTGCCGGAGCTCGCCGAGCAGTTCGACATCACCCAGTCGGATTCTGGGTTCACGCTGAACCTCGGCGCGCCGGGCGAGGGTGAGGAGGAACCCGCGGCCCCGCGCGGCGTGAGCGAGCAGGACCTCGCGCAGCTTGCGCAGGTGGAGGCGGAACTTCGTGCGCGATGGCCCGAAACCAAGATCGATCCGAGCCTTGAGCGTATCGAGCTGCTTATGGACTACCTGGGTGAGCCGCAGAAATCGTTCAAGGTCATCCACGTCGCGGGCACCAACGGCAAGACGTCCACGGTGCGGATGGTGGAGTCGCTGCTGCGCTCGTTCGGCAACCGGGTGGGGCGCACCACGAGTCCGCACCTGCAGTCGGTCACGGAGCGCGTGGGCATTGACGGCGAGCCGATTCACCCCGCCGATTTCGTGCGCATCTACCGCGAGATCGAGCCGTACATCCAAATGGTGGACGAGCAAACCGGCACACCCATGAGCTACTTCGAGGTGATGGTGGCCATCGCGTACGCGGCGTTCGCCGACGCGCCCGTAGACGTCGCCGTCGTCGAAGTCGGCATGGGTGGCACGTGGGACGCGACGAACGTTGTCGACGCGGACGTGAACGTGATCATGCCGGTGGGGTTGGATCACACCGACTACCTCGGTGAGACGCTCGCGGAGATCGCAGGCGAGAAGGCGGGCATCATCCGCAGACCTGAGGCGGTGGCAGTGATCGCCGACCAGGAACCGGAAGCGATGCGGGTGATTTTGGAACGCACCGTGGAAATCGGCGCGGCCGTCGCGTGTTTGGGCCAGGAGTTCACGGTGGAGGCTTCCGAGGTCGCAGTCGGCGGACAGACGGTGACGCTGCGCGGACTCGCTGGCACGTACGACGGAATTTTCCTTCCGTTGTCCGGCCCGCACCAGGCGCGCAACGCGGCGGTGGCGCTCGCCGCCGTCGAGGCGTTCCTCGGTGCGTCCGCAGAACGCCATTTAGACATAGACACAGTCCGGGAGGGCTTCGCGGCGACGACGTCGCCGGGCCGGCTGGAGCGCGTGCGCGCCACGCCCACGACGTTCATCGACGCCACCCACAACCCACACGGAGCCAGGGCGCTCGCCGCGGCACTTGAGCGCGACTTCGATTTCACCCGGCTTATCGGTGTGCTCGGCGTGCTGGATGACAAGGACGCCCGTGGGATTTTCGAGGCGCTCGAACCCGTACTCACCGAGGTGGTCATCACCCAGAATTCGTCCCCGCGCGCCACCGACGCCTACGATCTGGCGGAAACCGCCCGCGAGGTCTTCGGCGACGAGCGCGTGCACGTCGAGGAGCACCTGCCCTCCGCCTACGAGCTCGCAGTGGAGCTCGCCGAGGAAGCGCTCGCTGAGGTGGGGGTGCAGTCCGGCTCCGGTGTGCTCGTTACGGGGTCGGTGGTTACCGCAGGAGAGGCCCGAGCCATATTTGGAAAGGACCCGCAATGAGTTCCCGCTTTTCGCCCAGGTCGCGACGCCCCGAGCCCGAGATGGGCCCGCTCGGCCCCGGCAAAGCACCGGTAAAAGACCCGATCCAGGGACTCCACGGCGTGCTTGTGGGCACGCTGATCATGGAGGCCATCACGATCTTCCTCATCCTCACGGTGATTTTGAAGGTCAACGACGGGCAGTACTGGACCACCTTCAACTGGGTCTACGTGACGATCGTTGGCCTCGCCCACGTGGTGGCGACATTCTTCCAGAAGAAGCCGTGGGCCCTGTGGCTCGACCTGGCCCTGCAGATCCCGTTGCTCATCGGTTTTTTCGTGCACTGGTCGGTGCCCGTGGTGGGCGTGATCTTCGGGTTCGTCTGGTTCCTGATTGTGAAGATGCGCTCCGAGATTCTGCAGCGCATGCGCCACGGCTACCTGGTCACCCAGCACCTGGGCACCTCAGAGGACCCGGCGCGCTGACGCCGGCCGAACCGGAGATGCTTAAAGCGGCAGGTCGCGCAGTTTGCGCCGCAGGATCTTGCCCGCGGCGTTGCGCGGGATCTCCTCGACGAAGGTGACTTCGCGGACTTTCTTATAGGGGGTCACGCGCGCCGCCACCCAGTGCATGATCGTTTCTGCATCCAGGTTTGAGCCATTGCGCTTGACGACGAAGGCCCGGGGCACGTCTTCTTTTCCATATCCCTCGCCGCGGGTGTACGCGGCTACCGCCGCATCGTCGATATCCGGGTGGGTGAGCAGGAGTGCCTCTAACTCGGCCGGCGCGACCTGGAACCCGTGGTATTTGATGACGTCTTTGGCGCGGTCGACGATGTAGACGGTGCCGTCCTCGGCCACGCGCGCGATGTCGCCCGTGCGCAGCCAACCCCCGTGCAGCGCGCGGGCGGTGGCTTCCTCATTACGCAAGTATCCGCGCATGAGTTGGGGGCCGCGTACCTGCAACTCGCCGCGTTCGCCGTCTTCGACTTCCTCACCGGTGTCTAGGTCCACCACGCGGAATTCGGTGTTGGGCACGGCGAAACCAATGGAGCCGGGGCGGGATTTTCCGGCGATGCCCACGTGGGTGACGGGGGAGGACTCCGTGGTGCCGTAGCCCTGCAGGATGGTGGTGGTAAGGCGGCGTTCCACGGTGCGGGCGAGCTCCTCGTCGAGCGGGGCGGCCCCACAGACCATGTGCTTGGAGGCAGTAAACGCTTCCGGGTCCACCGAAGGGTGGTTCGCCAGGGCGATAGCGATTGGTGGCGCGATAAATGTCAGTTCGATGTCGTGCGCTCGGTGCGCTTCAACGAATTGCGGGAGGTCGAAGCGGGCCGCGGTGTACACGTGGCGCCCCGCGGCAAGCGAAGACAGCAGCAGCGTGTTCAGTCCGTAGATGTGCGAAAACGGCAGGGGAGCGGCCACCGGGATGTCACCGTCGATGCCACTGGCGGCCAGCGCAGCGTTGAACTGCGCGGCGTTGGTTGTGATGGAGCGATGCGTGAGCACAACACCTTTCTGGTGGCCGGTGGTGCCGGAGGAAAAGGGGATGGCCGCCACCGCATCCGGAGAGACAGGAGGCAATTCCGGGTGTGGCTCGGTCTCGCCCGCCGGCGCCGCGAGGTCGGCGGCTCTCACTGTGTCGGTCACTCCGGCGAGGCGGGCGAGGTGGCGCGCTTCAGCGTCGATAAGCGTGGGCCCGATCAAACACGCCGCGGCGCCAGTTGCCGAAATGGCGATGAACCCGACCGCGAAGTCGATGGAGTTGGGCTGGCGCAGCTCCACCACGGAGCCGGGGCCGATGCCACGGGCGGAAAGGCGGGCCACGGCAGCGTCGATAAGCAACTGCAACTGTGCGTAGGTGACGCTGCGACCTGTATCTAGCTCTGTGATGGCGGGGCGCTCGGGGTGCGCTGAAGGGCCGAAGACCGTGCCATACACGGTGTCCGCAGGCAGCGTAATGTCCGGCAACGGGCTGCGGTGAAGCATGGCCTAGAGCGTACGGCATGCGATATAAACGGGGCATGCGCATCCTGTGTTTCGTCGTCGCCGGAATCTTCTCGCTCGTGGCGGTGTACTTCGCCTACGTGGAAACAGCGGCGCCCGACTGGGTGGGCGGCGTAGCCATCGTGGTGGCGGGGCTGTTCCTCGTGCTCGGTTTCTACGAGCAGTACAAGCGCCAGGAAGAACCCTCGCTGGAGCTCGACGCCGAGGAACGCGAGACGATCAAGCGAATGAAGAAGGAAGGCGACTTCCAGCTCGCGGTCAAGCAGGTGCAGATGTGGAAGCGGCACGCCTCGGCGGAGGACGCGGCACGCATCGTGCGCGACGTTTAGCACGCCTTCAGATAAGCCCGGGATAAGCCCGGGATGTCAGCGTTGCAGTGTGTAGGTAAGATTCAGCGTTATGACTGAACGTACTTTGATTCTGATCAAGCCGGACGGTGTGGCCAACGGCCACGTCGGTGAAATCATCACCCGCATCGAGCGCAAGGGCCTCAAACTGGTGGAGATGGACCTGCGCACCGCCGACCGCGAGACCGCTGAGAAGCATTACGCTGAGCACGCCGACAAGCCGTTCTTCGGCGAGCTGGTGGACTTCATTACCTCCGCTCCGCTGGTTGCGGGCATCGTCGAGGGTGAGTCCGCGATCGCTGCATGGCGTCAGCTGGCTGGCGGCACCCACCCGGTGGAGAAGGCCACCCCGGGCACCATCCGCGGTGACTTCGCGCTGACCGTCGGCGAGAACGTCGTGCACGGCTCGGATTCCCCGGAATCCGCTGAGCGCGAGATTGCCATCTGGTTCCCGAACCTGTAGTTCACGCGCATCATTCACGGCGCCGCAGCCCGGATGGGCTGTGGCGTTTCGCGCATTTTGGGGAGTGCTCCTCACTTCGCCGGTCTTGGCCCCTACGATAATGTATAACGTTTATTGCATGTATTTGGTAACCGTCCCGCGATAAGGGGAGAAGGGAAGCACTACGGTGGAAATGCGCTCGGAGCAGTCACGCGCGGTGGAGAAGCGGAAGTCGATTCTGCGAGCCGCTACTGAGTTGCTGCTTTCCGAAGGCCTCAAAGGGGTCACACACCGACAAGTTGCCTCCGCTGCGGGCGTGCCCGTCGGCTCGATCGGTTACTACTACTCCACGCGCGAGAAGCTCATCGCTACCTGTTTCGAGCAACTTGCCGCTACCCGCCAAGTTGCTTACGAGAACGCGATGAGCGGGAGGGTGGACTTGACCGATCCGGTGCAATTCGCCGAGTCGGTGGTGGATGTCATCTCGTGCGGGCGCCCCCACCGCACCCGTGAGCTATCCAGCGCGTTTATCGACGCGCAGCGCGAGGGTGGCGAAGTGGAACAGCTTGTGGAACGCACTTTGACTCAGCTGCGCTCGATGCTCACCGAGATGATGGGCCGCGCAGGTGTGGAGGGCATTACCTCCTCAAGGGTGCTGCAGATGGTCATCGGCACAGCGCTTACGGAGGAGCACCCGACCGCGCCGGTTGCGGCCGTGACGGATCTGCTGCGTCTCGCCGAACACTAAGCGCGATTGGCAGGAGCAAACGGCCCGCCTACGGCATTGGGACTTTTGCTGTGCAACAATGGGCGGCAAGTGTCTCGCATGAGGACTTGCCCGCACAGGCAGGTTTGAGTGGGGTGACGCTGACGAACTTTTCACGCTCCCGCGAGCGCACAGTGCACCGCGCGGCCGCTATCGGCGATGACCGCCAGCGCCCGGTGCTTGTCGGATGCCCGCGGCTTAGAAAAATTGGAGAGTGCCGTTTTGGCTCAGCAAGAGGATACGACCGACGCAGCGAACGCGAACGCGACGGACAGCGCCAGCGCCAGCGCCGGCGCCGGCGAGAAAGACGACAAGGGCACTGCCCAGGCAGCTGGCTCGCGCCGAGCGAGCCACAAGGCCACAAAGAAGGCAGTAAAGAAGACCGCCAAGAAAGCGGCGAAGAAAAGCGCGAAAAAGACAGCCAAGAAGACTGCCAAGAAATCTACGAAGCGCGCAACCACCAAGGTGGAGCCGCAGGTTGAGGCCGCGCCGAACCCGT
Organism: Corynebacterium sp. Marseille-P4321; assembly: GCF_903645305.1. Classification (GTDB taxonomy): domain Bacteria; phylum Actinomycetota; class Actinomycetes; order Mycobacteriales; family Mycobacteriaceae; genus Corynebacterium. The sequence continues at coordinate 594,442 of NZ_CAHJXO010000001.1, forward strand.
ACGCAGACTTCGACCGCTCGAAGCTTGCAGACAAAACGCGTGTATTCAACCTTGCTAAAGAGCTTGGTGTGCCGTCGAAGGAACTGGTGGTCGCGCTCGCCGATATCGGTTTAGTGAAGGTCGCGCAGTCCACACTCACGCGCGCGGAGAGCGAGCAGCTTCTCGACGCGCTGGCGGCTACAACCCCCGCCACCAAACCGGCTGAGGCTGAACAGGAGGCGGACCAGAAAATCCGTCAGCGCGTGCGCAAGGATGTGGAAAACGAGATCCACCAGATTGAGAAGAAGGTGGACGACGAGCTAGGCGCGGACGACCAGGAAGAGACCTCCGAGAAGCAATCGGACCTGCTCACCGACGTTGAGCCGGAGGTAACTCCGGCACCGGAGGAAGAGGAGGTTTCAGCTACTCGTGCCCCGGTGTTCAAGGCACCGCAGCGAAGCAAGCGTCGCCGGGCGAGCCGCAGCAGCGGCGACACACAGCTAGAGCAGGACGGCACGCAGCGCGACGCTGCACAGCCGACCAAGGCTGAGGAAGCGTCCAAGGCTGGAAAAGCAGCGGACGCAGCGGAACGTAGCGAGGCTACGGCGTCGGCCGGCGAGCAGGACCAAGAGCAGGGGGCGGGCGCCGGCTCGAAGCGCAACCGCCGCCGCCGGAGCCGCCGCAGCCGTAACGACGACAACCGGGCGCCGGAGGACACCCCTGCGCTTGCGGACACCCTCGTCGGTGAGGACATCGGGGAGGACCTGGTGGACGCCAGCGCAGATGCTGCCGCCAGCGCTGATGACGCAGATACCGCCGATGGGCCCGACCTTGCGGAAGATGTCGAGGCCATTGAAGAGCCGAAGGCGATCAAGGGTTCGTCGCGACTCGAGGCGCAGCGCCGCCGCCGCTCGGAGAAACGCGAAGAGCAGCGCAAGCGCAGCCGAATTGTGAGCCAGGCGGAGTTTTTGGCACGTCGCGAGTCCGTCACCCGTCACATGGTGGTGCGCGAGCGCGACCGCCACGACGGCCAGGGCCGCATCACGCAGGTTGGTGTGCTGGAAGACGGGCTACTGGTGGAGCACTTCGTCACGTCTGACTCGCAGGCGTCGATGATTGGCAACATCTACCTCGGCCGCGTGCAGAACGTGCTGCCCAGCATGGAGGCGGCCTTCATCGACATCGGACAGGGCCGCAACGGCGTGCTCTACGCCAGCGAGGTGGATTGGAAGACAGCGGGCCTTGGCGGGCGCTCCCGCCGCATCGAGCACGCATTGAAGTCCGGCGACCAGGTGCTGGTGCAGGTGACCAAGGATCCGGTCGGCCACAAGGGCGCGCGACTGTCCACGCAGATCTCGCTCGCAGGACGCTACCTGGTGTACGTTCCGGGCGGCCGCAGCGCGGGTATCTCCCGCAAGCTGCCCGGGCCGGAGCGCAAGCGTCTCAAGGAGATCCTGAACAACGTCGTCCCGGGTAAGGGCGGCGCGATCATCCGCACCGCAGCAGAAGGCGTGTCCGAGGAGGCCATTGCCGCAGACGTGAACCGCCTGCACAACCAGTGGACGGCCATCCAAAAGCAGGCGGAGAAGGAGAAAAACTCCAAGGGCGCGAAGCCGGTGACGCTCTACGAGGAGCCGAACCTTCTGGTCAAGGTGGTCCGCGACCTGTTCAACGAGGACTTCACTTCGCTGGTGGTCGACGGTAAGAAGGCGTGGAACACCGTCCACGCGTACGTCCAGTCCGTCGCCCCCGACCTGGTGGATCGTCTGGAGAAATTCGACCGCGGTGCCCACGGCGGCAAGGATGCGTTCGAGGCGCACCGCGTCGACGAGCAGCTGCAGAAGGCACTCTCCCGCGTGGTGTGGCTGCCGTCTGGTGGCACGCTGGTCATCGACCGCACTGAGGCGATGACGGTGATCGACGTCAACACCGGCAAGTTCACCGGCTCCGGCGGCTCGCTGGAGGAGACGGTGACGTCGAACAACCTCGAGGCGGCGGAGGAAATCGTGCGCCAGATCCGTCTGCGCGACATCGGCGGCATGATCATCATCGACTTCATCGACATGATCCTGCCGGAGAATCAGGATTTGGTGCTGCGCCGACTCAACGAGGCCCTCGGCCGCGATCGCACGAAGCATCAGGTTTCCGAGGTCACTTCGCTGGGGCTGGTGCAAATGACGCGCAAGCGCCTGGGTACCGGACTGCTAGAGACGTTCTCCACGCGTTGCGAATGCTGCGAGGGCCGCGGTGTGATCCTCACCGACGACCCGGTCGACCAGGACACCGCGCGCACCGGCCTCTTCGACAAGCCCGAGGGTGACAAGGGCAGGGGCAAGCGCCGCGGCAAGGGCGACAGCAACAGCCAGGAGAAGCCGCAGGGCGGCAAGGGTGCTAAGAAGCAGTCGCTTAACGACGACGAGATGGACGACCTGCTCGATTCCATCTTCTCCGAAGATTCCTCCGAGACCTCTGGGACCTCAGGGGAAAACGGGGACGGTGAGAAGCGCCGTTCGCGTCGCCGTGGCCGCCGCGGAGGGTCACGCGGCCGAGGTCGCACCGGACAGGACCAGAGCCCGGAGTCGAACCAGGGCTCGGACCAGAGCTCGGGCCAGGACACGAACCAGGACTCGGAGCAGCGGGAGCGGCCGAGCGGAGAGCGGACCACCGAGCGCGCTTCCGGTCAGACGTACGAAGAGGCGGTAGAAGAGTTCGAGAACTCGCCGCGCCGCAAGCACCGCACCCGTGGCAACTCGCGCTCGGATCACCGTCCGCGCAAGGAGGACTTCGAGGCAGCCGAAGCAGCCGACGCAGCAGAGGCAGTCGACTCGGCCGAGACGGCCGACGCGGCCCAGGCAGCCGACACCGAGCGGTCCGCTCCGAAGACCGCGGTGGTTTCCGGTACCGGCTCCAGGAGGGGACGCCGCCGGGCGACGCGCAAGACGCAGGCTCAGTCGCAGGAGTCGAAGCGCACTAACCGGGATGGGTCGAGGAACGCACCTGCTGAGGGAGGCGCTGCGGGGAAGGGCGAAGGCCAGCCAACGAAGCGTCGAGAAGCGCCCAGCTCCGAACAACCCGCACGGCGCGGACGGCGGCGCGCAACCCGCCGCCGCGGCAACTAGCGGGCCTGCTGCCAGGCACGGTTTGGAAAAGCGGCGGGGCGCGGTGTAGTCTTGCACAGTCGCTGTTTCGGGGCGCGCCGCCTCGTTGCCTACGCATGCGGGCACGGCAGGCCTTCTAACCAGGCCCCGAAACGCTAAGCAATGTTCCAAACCGTCGCCGTGGCATGCCGGGGGCGGGCGAGTAGAGATAAGGGGTAACCCTCTATGTACGCGATCGTCAAGACCGGCGGCAAGCAGTACAAGGTTGCCGAGGGCGACCTGGTCAAGGTCGAGAAGCTTGAGGGTGAAGCGGGCGACAAGGTCGAGCTCACCCCGGTCCTTCTCGTGGATGGCGCAGATGTCACCGCCGGCGCGGACGCACTGTCCAAGGTGAACGTTGAGGCTGAGATCGTCGAGCACGGCAAGGGCAAGAAGATCGACATCCTCAAGTACAAGAACAAGACCGGCTACAAGGTCCGCCAGGGCCACCGCCAGCCGCAGACCACCATCAAGATCACCGGCATCAAGTAAGCCGTTTACCCACTTAGGAGAGATTGAACTATGGCACACAAGAAGGGTGCATCCAGCTCCGCGAACGGTCGTGACTCTGAGTCCAAGCGCCTCGGTGTGAAGCGCTTCGGTGGCCAGCAGGTCAAGGCCGGCGAAATCCTCGTCCGCCAGCGCGGCACCAAGTTCCACCCGGGCGACAACGTCGGCCGCGGCGGCGACGACACGCTGTTCGCTCTCGCTGACGGCTCCGTGCAGTTCGGCATCAAGCGCAAGCGTCGCATTGTGAACATCGTTCCGGCCGACGGCGCTGGCGTGGCTTCCGAGGTCCTCGAGCAGGCCGAGGCCGCGGGCGTTGTCGAAGAAGGCACCGCCGAAGAGGCAACCGCTACTGCGTAACACTCTTTGAGTGATCGGCGCCGCTGGGTCCCTTTATGAGGCCCGGTGGCGCTTCTGTTTTGGCTTTAGCCCGCGCGAAACACGACCTCAACGCCAATGGCCCCCAGGTAGGCTCGCACACATCCCGATGAAAGGCGGAAAACCACCATGGCACAATTCGTAGACCGCGCCGTGCTGCACCTGCAGGCAGGCGACGGTGGCCACGGCTGCGCTTCGGTGCACCGTGAAAAGTTCAAGCCTCTCGGCGGGCCCGACGGCGGCAACGGTGGCCACGGCGGCGACATCATCCTGCTGGTGTCCGACCAGGTGCACACGTTGCTTGACTTCCAGTACCGCCCCCACGTGAAGGCGAAACGCGGTGGCAACGGCGAGGGCGATCACCGCAATGGCGCCCGCGGGGAGGATTTGGTGCTCGAGGTACCGATCGGCACGGTGGTGCGCAGCGAAGACGGTGAGGTACTCGCGGACCTCACGGTGCCTGGCACGAAGTTTGTCGCGGCTGAGGGCGGCTACGGCGGCCTGGGAAACGCGGCGCTTGCGACCCACAAGCGCAAGGCGCCAGGGTTCGCGCTGAAGGGCGAGCCGGGTGAGGCACACGATCTCATCCTGGAGCTGAAATCGATGGCGGACGTTGGCCTGGTGGGGTTCCCGTCGGCAGGCAAGAGCTCGTTGATCTCCGTGATGTCCGCTGCGAAGCCGAAGATTGCGGATTATCCGTTCACCACTCTTGCGCCGAACCTTGGCGTGGTCAACGTCGGTCACGACACGTTCACTATCGCGGACGTGCCGGGGCTCATTCCAGGCGCGAGTGAGGGCAAGGGCCTCGGTTTGGATTTTCTGCGCCACATCGAGCGCACGGCGGTGCTCGCCCACATCGTGGACTGCGCGACGATGGAGCCGGGACGCGACCCGATTTCGGATATCGAGGCGCTCGAGGCGGAACTGGACTCGTACGCCGGCGACTTGGACATGGATTCCGGCCTGGGTGATCTGCGGGAGCGCTCGCGCCTGGTTGTGCTGAACAAGATCGACATCCCGGATGCGCGCGAGCTCGCTGAGTTCTTGCGCGCGGATATCGAGGAGAAGTTCGGTTGGCCGGTGTTTGAGATCTCCACGGCCACGCACGAGGGCGTGGACGAGCTGAAGTGGGCGATGTGGGACGTGGTCAAGCGCGCCCGCAAAGCGCGCCCGAAGGTCGCGGCCGACGCTGCGCCCCAGGTCATTCGCCCGCGCGCTGTGGAGGAGTCGAAGGACGGCTCAACTGGGATCGAGGTCATTCAGGACCCGATGTACCCGGAGGGCTGGCTGGTTACCGGGGAGAAGGTGGAGCGCTGGGTGCGCCAGACCGACTTCGAGAACGACGAGGCGGTGGGCTACCTCTCGGACCGTCTGACCAAGGCGGGCGTGGAGGACCAGCTGCGCCAGATTGGCGCGAAGGAGGGCGACACGGTGACTATCGGCGATGTGTCCTTCGACTGGGAGCCGTCCATCGGTGGCGATCCGACGCTGGCTGGCCGCGGGCAGGATGCGCGTCTGGGCGGCACCGACCGTGCGTCGGCCGCAGAGCGCAAGCGCGCCTCCCAGGCCCGTCGCGGCTTGATCGACGAGTACGACTACGGTGAGGACGGCCGCGGCCCCGACCGCGAGCGTTGGCAGGGCTAGACTGCTCCTTCATGGAGACAGCAACACCCATCCCAGAATCCGAGCTTCGACGCGGTATCGCGTCGGCGCGCAAGATCGTCGTTAAGCTTGGCACGAGCTCGCTTGTCGACGCCTCCGGTGCCGTCTCCCAAACCAAAATCGACCGCATCGTCGATGCGATTGAGGCGCGTATCGCTCGAGGCACGGACGTGATTGTGGTGTCCTCCGGCGCAATCGCGGCCGGGATGCCGGGGCTGGGGTTGAAGGTGCGGCCGAAGGATTTGGCCACGAAGCAGGCCGCGGCGGCGGTGGGGCAGATTCACCTCGCGCAGTCCTGGGGCCAGTCGTTTGCCCGTTATGGGCGCACGATCGGGCAGGTGTTGCTCACCCAGGCGGATGCGGGGGTTCGCGAGCGGGCGCGGAACGCGCAGCGCACCATTGACAGGCTGCGCCAGCTGGGTACGGTGCCGATTGTCAACGAGAACGATACGGTGGCCACCTCCGAGATGCGTTTCGGCGACAACGACCGGCTCTCTGCCATCGTGTCGACGCTTGTCGGCGCGGATGCTTTGGTGCTGCTCTCGGACGTGGACGGGCTGTACGACAAAAATCCCGCGGAGCCGGGCGCGCGCTTGATTTCGCAGGTGCGCACCGGCAAGGACTTGGACGCGGTGCAGGCGGGCGACGGAGGAGTCTTCGGCACCGGCGGCATGGCGGCGAAGGTTTCGGCGGCTCGCCTTGCCGCACGCGGCGGGGTGCCGGTGTTGCTGACCTCGACGGCGAATATTGAGCGGGCGCTCGATAGCGCTGAAGTGGGCACCGTCTTCCACACCCGCCCCGGGCGCAAACTTTCGGCGTGGAAGTTCTGGGCTCTTTATGCCGCCGATGCGGAAGGGGTGCTGCGATTGGATGCGGGCGCTGTGAGCGCTGTGACCCGGGGTGGCACCAGCCTGCTCGCGGTGGGCATTACTGGCATTGAGGGTGAGTTCCACGCTGGCGACATCGTGGAGATTCTGGGCCCGGAGTCGGAGGCTATCGGCCGCGGCGAGGTCGCCTACGACGCAGCCGAGCTCGCGGGGATGCTGGGCAAGGCCACGGCCGATTTGCCGGAGCACGAGCGCCGCCCGGTGGTCCACGCGGATTACCTGTCCAACTACGCGTCACGGCTGTAGGCGCTACCCTGGGCGGGCATGAAGTTCGCATTTCTGCCGAAGCCCTGGGACACGCCGGTTGAAGAACTCGAGGGTGAAGGCCACGAGTTCGTGCAGCTGGAGGACGACCCAGACGTGCTGCTGTTCCGTGGCGGCCCGGACGATTTTCCGGACACGCTGCCGGAGAGCGTGAAGCTCGTGCAGATTGTTTACGCCGGAGTTGAGGCGTTGCTGGAAAACGGCACGCTGGAAAAACATGCGAAGAATGGGGTGCGCTTCGCCAATGCGGGCGGGCTTTACGACGATACGGTGGCCGAGTCTGCTCTCGCCCTCCTGCTTGCGGTGGAGCATCGATTGAAGGCCGTGGACCGGGAGTGGAACAACCTGCAGCTTTTTGAAGAGAAGCAGTATCTTTTCGGCGAAAAGAAGCTCGCGCTGATTGGCGCAGGTGGCATCGGCAAGACGTTGATCCGTTTCTTGGAGCCCTTCGGGATGGATATTACGGCCGTGAACCGCTCCGGCAACGAGGTGGAGGGCGCGAACCGCACGGTGAAGATGGATGATGCGGCGGATGTCTGGGCGGAAAACGATTACTTCGTGCTGCTCACGCCCCTGACGGAAGAGACCCGCCGCATGGTGAACGATGAGACGCTGGGGAGGATGAAGGATTCTGCGGTGGTGGTCAACGTCGGCCGCGGGCCGCTGGTGGACACCGACGCGCTGACCCGGGCGCTGGAATCCGGAGCGATCCGTGGAGCGGGCCTGGACGTCACCGAGCCGGAGCCGTTGCCCGCAGACCACACGTTGTGGGACCTGGATAATTGCGTGATCACGCCGCACGTTGCGAACATCCCGCGGTACATGAAGCGGCGCATCGGCGCGCTGACGCAGAAGAACTGGGAGCTGTACGAATCTGGCGAGAAGATGGCTACCGAGGTTGACGTGGAGGCTGGCTACTAGCGCCCGCCGCTGAAGCGCTAAATTCAGAGCGGGTGGTGAACTACTATTGCCCGCATGACCCGCATGACCAGCATGACCACCATGACACAGACACCCGAGGCACGGCAGGCGGAGCGCGACGAGGTCCTGGCGAAGGCGCGCGCAGCGAAGGAAGTTGCCCCGAGGTTGGCGGCGTTGCCCACGCGCGAGAAAGACGCGGTGCTTGTTGCCGCCGCGGAGGCGCTGCTGAGCCGGGCCGAGGAGATCCTGGAGGCGAACGGGGAGGACCTCGCCTCCGGCCGCGAGCAGGGCATGGCGGATTCGCTCCTCGACCGCCTCGCGCTGGACCAGGGCCGCATCGAGGGTATCGCCGGCGGCCTTCTACAGGTGGCGGGTCTGCCGGACCCGGTGGGGGAGGTGCTCACCGGCCGCACGATGCCGAACGGCATCCAGATGAAGCAGGTCCGCGTGCCGCTGGGTGTGATGGGCATGGTGTATGAGGCGCGTCCGAACGTCACCGTGGACGCGTTCGGCCTGGCGTTGAAATCGGGAAACGTCGCGCTGCTGCGCGGGTCGAAGACGGCGCGGCACTCGAACGAGAAGCTCGTGGACATCCTGCAGGACACCCTTGCGCAGCAGGGCCTGCCACGGGAGGCGGTACAGCTGCTCCCGTGCGACAGCCACGACTCGGTGCAGGACTTGATCACGGCGCGCGGGCTCGTGGATGTGGTCATTCCGCGCGGTAGTGCGCGGCTTATCGACGCGGTGGTCACCGGCGCGACCGTGCCCGCGATTGAGACGGGCACCGGCAACTGCCACGTCTACATCGACGCATCCGCGGACGTCGAGGAAGCCATCGCGGTGCTGCTCAACGGCAAAACTCGGCGCGTGAGCGTGTGCAACGCGACGGAGAGCGCGCTTCTCGACGAAGCCTTGCCCGCCAGCACGCGCCTGCAAGTGATTACCGCGTTGCAGGATGCCGGGGTGGTGGTGCACGGAGACGTCGATAAGCTTGCTGCTTCTGGTGTGGTGCCCGCGACCGAAGCCGACTGGGAGGAGGAGTACCTCTCGATGGACATCGCTGTGGCGGTTGTGGACGGGGTGGACGGCGCGATCGAGCACATCCGCCGCTACTCCAGCGGGCACACCGACGCCATCTGCGCGCGCGACGCGTACGTGCTGCAGCGCTTCGCCAACGAAGTGGACTCTGCTGCGGTGATGCTCAACGCCTCGACCGCGTTCACGGATGGGGAGCAGTACGGATTCGGCGCGGAGATCGGCATCTCCACCCAGAAACTGCATGCGCGCGGGCCGATGGCGTTGCCCGAGCTGACCACCACGAAGTGGATTTTGGAGGGCACCGGTCAAACCCGTCCGTAGCCGCCAATGGGACAACCGGGGGCCGGCGGGATAAGGTATCGGGCGTGCTGAACCCCCGTACTACTTTCCGCGGCCGTTTCGCGCTGCTCGCCGTTGCTTTCATCGCTGCCGTTACCGCGACGGTCAGCCCGGTCGCGCCCGCTCCGGAGGCGCACGCGCAGACGCGCTGCCCCGCCGTGGCGGTTATCGCCGCGCGCGGCTCCGGACAGAACACCCAGGTGTACCGCACCCGCTACGCGCCGGAGGCACCGTGGGTGTCCAATGGCTGGGAAGGCGAGACGATCCGCGCGTTCCTGCGGCACGCGGAGGGGCGCTACCGCGCCACGCACGGCGGCAACTCGCTGATGAAGGACGTCGAAGTCATTGGGCTGGAGCCGCGCTACTACCCGGCGACGTTCCCGGAGTACGACAAGCCTGAGATTGCCGTCCCGGCCACGCTGCTGCAGGCCTTAGGCCTTGCGGTGCAGTGGGCGAGCCCGGTGTTTATGCAGGCGCGCCGGGCGGCGAACGAGTTCATGGATTCCGTGCAGACAGGCCGCGGCGGCGTGATGCAGATGGTCAACGATTACGAGCGCGCCACCGGCTGCCGCCCGAAATACATCCTCTCGGGCTTCTCGCAGGGCGCGATGATCCTGCTGGAGCACGAACGCGAACTTGCGCGCCGCGGTCAGCTGGCGGGCGTGGTGTACTTCGGCAACCCGAACACTGCCCCGCGCGACCCGTCCACCGTGGGCGTGCCCGGCGGTGGCGCGGGCGGCATGCTGGGTGCGCTGCCGTTTAACTCCAAGTCCGCCGCGGCCACCCGCAACCGTGTGAATTACTGCCTGCCGCAAGATGCGGTATGCGACCTGTCTATCCAGACGCTGGTTGCCTCCGCCCCAACGGGCGGCAACCACGGCCGCTACTACCTCCGGCCGTCGCGCTGGGACAACCAGGTCTCGGATGCTTTCGGCCGCTTCGTGGATCAAGTACGATACCGCTAAGTTTTTCCCCTTCGAGTTATTCAGTTCGGAGCCTTCATGCACCGCTTTTCCCGGGTCGCTTTGGCGGCCACGACCGTCGTGGCCTGCGCAAGTGGTTCAATTCCTGCGGCTCACGCCGTGGCAGTCCGCGAGGCGGAGACGTTTTCGAAGCAGACCTGCTCCTGGTTAGTCGATGAAAACGGCGACGTGTTGCGTGACAACCAGGGCAACTGGGTCCCGGCTCTCGGCCCGGACGGCAAGCAGCGGTGCAGAACCGACCCCGTGCCTGCCAACGCGGTGAAGCCGGGCAGCTCACAGCCGATGCCGGTGACCGCTGGTTCTTCCGCCGCCCAGGCGGGGGAGCAGCCGAACTGGGTGGACAAGGACACCTCGTCGTCGGAGCTGGGTATCGGCGCCGTGGTTGGCATTGTGGGCGCGATCATCGCAGCGCTGGTTGGGCTGGGCTGGCTGTTTGTCGACGCGTTGAACGTGCGGGTCGTCCCGCCGCGGTGGTGAGGGAAAACATGACTGAGCATTTCGCGGCGTCACTGGATAATGCCCGGCGCATCGGGGTGATGGGCGGCACCTTCGATCCCATCCACCACGGCCACCTGGTTGCGGCGAGTGAGGTGGCAGACCGCTTCGCGCTGGATGAGGTGATCTTCGTGCCCACCGGCCAACCGTGGCAGAAGGCGGACCGGTCGATCTCCCCGGCGGAGGACCGCTATCTGATGACAGTGATCGCCACCGCGTCGAACCCTCGGTTTTCCGTTTCGCGCGTGGACATCGACCGCGGCGGGCCGACATACACCATTGACACCCTTAAAGACCTGCGCAAACAGTTCCCGGAGGAAGCCCTGTACTTCATCACGGGTGCGGACGCGTTGAGCTCGATCATGTCCTGGCACGATTGGGAGGAGATGTTCACGCTCGCTGAGTTCGTTGGCGTCACCCGCCCGGGCTACGAGCTGAGCGAGGACATGCTGCCTGCCGACATTCAGGAGCGGGTGCACCTGGTGGAGATCCCGGCGATGGCGATCTCGTCCACCGATTGCCGCGAACGTGCCAGCCAGCACCGGCCCGTGTGGTACCTCGTGCCTGACGGGGTGGTGCAGTACATCGCGAAAAACCGCCTATATTCCTCGAACTGACGCGCACAGGTGGCGTTTAGCCGGGTTGCCGTGGGACAATGGCGAAGTCTTATCCCGCGCGTGGTGTGCGGGACCCTGCGTGCCCAATACACAAGGTAAGGATTGCCCCAGTTGACAGCTCAGCCCATCTCTATTGAACAAGCCACCATCGCGGCGAAGGCCGCAGATGAAAAGCTCGGCGCGAACATCGCCGTGCTCGACGTGTCCAACGTTATGGCCATCACCGACATCTTCGTCATCGCTTCGGCCGAGAGCGAGCGCCAGGTGGCGGCGATTGTTGAAGAGGTGGAAAGCGAGCTGACAGATAACGGGCTCGAGCCGCAGCGCCGCGAGGGCAACCGAGAAAACCGCTGGGTGCTGCTGGATTACGGCAACTTCGTGGTGCACGTGCAGCGCGAGGCGGAGCGCGACTTCTACGGCCTGGACCGTCTCTACGCCGACTGCCCGGTCATCGAGGTGGAAGGGCTGGAGGCGTACCGGCGCCCGGCCGCGTTCGGCGATGAGTCCCAGGCGCGCTCCGCACAGCACCTGGAGGACCTTCCGCTGGCTGGCGACGGCCCGGCACCTGCGGAAGACGAGTTCTAGCGGCGAAGCGCCCGGTAATCCCACGACCATGCGACGACGACTGATCCTGCTGCGCCACGGCGAGACGACCTACAACGCCACGCGCCGGATGCAGGGGCAACTGGACACGGAGCTCTCCGAGCGGGGGCTCGCGCAGGCACACGCAGCGGCCGAGGAGTTGCGTGACGCCGGTATCAGGAAGATCGTCTCCTCCGACTTGCAGCGGGCGTATGCCACGGCGCAGGTGGTGGGAGATGATTTGGGGTTGGAAGTGAGCGTCGATAAGCGATTGCGCGAAACGAACCTTGGTACGTGGCAGGGGCTGACCCACGACGAAGTGGATAATGCGCATTCGGGTGCGCGGGCGCATTGGCGCAACAATGCGCATTGGGCGCCGCCGGAGGGGGAGAGCCGCGTGGATGTTGCCGCGCGGGCGCGCGAGGCCGTCGATGAGCTCATGCGCAGCTACGCGCAGTGGGAGGACTCGACGGTGCTCGTCGTCGCGCACGGCGGAACAATTTCGGCGCTGACGTCCTCGCTGCTCGGACTCGAGGTAGCGCAGTACCCGCTGCTCAAGGGGCTGGGCAATGCGAACACGTCGCGGTTGGTGGCAATGCCGCGGTACGGGCAGGAGCAGATGCTTCTCGACGAGCCGTCCGGTTGGCAGTGGTACCTCGAGGCATGGAACCGGGGGCTGAACTGATGGCCGTGCGCGTCGTGGTGGACTCCTCCGCCGGGTTGACGGACGAGATCGTCGCGGAGCTGGGGATCACAGTGGCGGACATGCACGTCGTCGGAACTGCGGGTGCGGAGGGCGAGCCTGATAGCGCGACAACCTCGGGGTTGAGCGCGCTGGAGCTAGCCGCCTGCTACGCCCGCCAGCTCGAGCGCGGCGGCGACGACGGAGTAGTGGCGCTGCACTTAGGTAAGTCGCTGTCTTCGACGTGGTCGGCGGCGGTGTCGGCCTCCGCGGTGTTTCCGGGCACGGTGCGGGTGGTGGAAACGCAGACGGCGGGTATGGCGATCGGGGCGGCCGCGATGGCGGCGGCGACGGTGGCGCGCGAGGGCGGCAGCCTAGACGAGTGCGTCGCGATGGCGGAATCTACGCTGGCCCGCTCCGAGACGTGGCTTTATCTGCACCAGCTCGACGACCTGCGCAAGTCCGGCAGGCTGTCCACCGGCACCTCGGTGCTGTCGGCGGCGCTGCTTGCGAACAAGCCGATCCTGCACGTCAGCGACGGCAAGCTGGAGTTGGCGGGCAAGACGCGCACCCAGTCGAAGGCCTTCGCGAAACTCGGCGAGTTGGTGGCTGAGCGTGCCGCGGGCAACGCGGTGTTCGCCGCCATCCAGCACGCAGACGCACCCGAGTCGGCAGCGCAGCTCGCCGAGCTTCTACGTGATCAGTTGCCGGAGGGCTCCCACGTGTTAGTCGAGCCGATGTCGCCCGTATTGGCGGTGCATACCGGCTCTGGGGCCCTCGGACTGTCCGTTGTGTTTTCGGCCCAAGAGCAGGGGTAACGCGACGCCCCTGTGGATAACCTTGCGAGATAGGTGACGTCTCGACAACGTTATCCACAGGTTTCGGGTGGGGGTCTTCCGCTACGTGCGCGCGGGGTTTAGCGTGTGCGCCATGAGGGCTATCGAGCGTATCGGGGAGTTGACGCGGCCCACCGGGGAAGAGGACCTACTTAAAGTGCGGTACCCGGAGCCGCGGGTGCACGTGACGGTGAAGCAGGCCGTCGCGGCTGCCGGTTGCGTGCTCGCGCTGGTGCTGGGGTGGGCGGTGCTGCGTGGCGGAAATGCTCCGGGCGAGGAGGGGGTAACTGAGGTGGAGTGGGAGCAGGTGGCGGCGCCCACTGAGCAGCTCGGCGTGGTGGTGGTCTCCGTGGTGGGTGAGGTGGAAAACCCGGGGTTGATCTCGCTGCACGAGGGAGCGCGGATCGCCGACGCGCTGCACATCGCCCGCCCGTTTCCCCACGCCGACACAATTGTGCTGAACCAGGCGCAGTTGCTTGTCGACGGTCAACAGATCCACGTTCAAGCCAGCGGCGCACCACCGCCCCCGCAGGCCAATCCGCCCGGAATGGCAGCACCGGGCGGTGGAGCGGGCGGCGCCGGCGGCGTTTCGCTCAACCTCGCCACCGCCCAGGAGTTGACCAGCCTGCCGGGGGTCGGCGACGTCACCGCCGCGGCGATCGTGGCGCACCGCGAAGCCCACGGTCCTTTCGGCACTGTGGAGGAGCTCATGGACGTCAAAGGCATCGGGCCCGCGAAATTCGAAGCGTTGCGCGATCTGGTGGTGCTCTAGCCATGGGGGAGCTTCGCCTGGTGCCGGCAGCGCTTACCGTGTGGGCAGCGGCGGCGTTGTGCATCCTGTTCGGGGCGTGGGCCGGGGTGCTTGTGGTGGCGGCCGCCGCGGTGGCGTGCGCGGTGTGGCGTGAGGCGGGGCAAGCTGTACTGGTGGCAGGGTGTGGTGCCGCCGCGGTGGTCACGTCGCATGTGCGGGTGCGGATTGCGCGTGCAGTGGAGTTGGCCGGGGTGGTGGAGGGCATCGTAAGCGGTGCGCCCAAACGCACCACGAGCGGGGCCTACCTCGTGCGTGTGCTGGCGCCGGGCCAGCCTGCGCCCACGCCGGTGTTCACCGAGCAACTCGACGCCGAGGTGGTGCCGGGCGCGTGGGTGGCCGTGCGCGGCCAGGTGGGGGAGTCGGGCCGACCCGGCGTGAACCCGTTCACCATCAACGGGGCGGTGGAGGCGCTCGCCCCGCCGGAGGGCATCGCGGCGTTCGCGCAGCACGTGCGAGTCACGTTCGGCGCCGCGGTGGAACGGCAGGTGGGCGAGGGTGCGCGCGGGCTCATTCCGGGCATGGTGCTTGGCGACGTTTCCTTGCAAGCCCCAGCCGAACAACAGGCCTACATTGATACTGGCCTGTCCCACTTGTCGGCCGTGTCGGGGGCGAACATCGCGATCGTCACCGCGTTTGCGGCCGTGGCTGCGGCGGCGGTGGGCCTCGGGCTGCGGGGGCGCATCGCGGCGGCGGCCGTGGCGCTTTTGGTCTACGCCGCGCTCGTCGGGCCGGAGCCGAGCGTGCTGCGCGCCTCGGTGACTGGGCTGGTGGGGCTCACCGCAGTGCTCGCCTCCCGTCAGTCGGAGCCGATGCACGCGCTGTGCCTTTCGGTGATCGGGCTGGTGCTGGTGGATTCAGACCTCGCGGTGCACTACGGCTTCGCGCTCTCGGTGGCGGCGACGGCGGGCATTGTTGCGCTCACGCCGCTGCTGTACCGGGTGCTGGCACCTACCGGGTGGCCGGACATCTTCGTTCGTGCGCTCGCCGTCGCGGTGGCGGCGGATCTTTCCACCATGCCCGTGGTGGCGATGATGGCGGGGCGCGTCTCGCTTGTCTCCGTGGCCGCGAACGTGCTCGTGGCCCCGGTGACCGGGCCTGTGACGGTCTTGGGGCTTGTGGCAGCAGTGCTGAGTCTTCTGCCCGGCGGATTGCACGTGCCGGTGTTGCGGGTGGTGGAGCCTCTCGCCGGCTGGGTGCGGCTGGTGGCGGAAGCTGGCGCGGGGTTCCCGGGCGCCACGGTAGCGGCTGGGCCCCTAACTGTTGCGGTGGCCTACGGGTGGATCATCTTCGGCTTCCTCAGCGCTCGCCCGCGTGCCACCATCGGGCTCACCGCGGCCGTACTCGCGTGGGTGGTACTGCCCGGACCGCACCCGCGCCCCGTCGACCTGTCCCAGCTTGACGCGCACGTGGTTTCCACGCTCGACGAGGTTGAGCCCCTGCCTGCAGGCACCCAGCTAGTGGTGGTGCTCGAGGAGGGCGCCCCGCACTCGCGGCCGGTGGTCACCCGGGAAGGAGTACCCGTGATCTTTCCCAACCGCGACGGCGACGTGCGGGTTTACCCGGACGGCACCCAGGTACTTGGAGGGGCTTTAGAATGACGGCCATGAATCACCCCGTGCACCTCGTGCTTGGCGAAGAAGAATTCCTCGCCGAACGCGCCACCAAGGCAATCATCGAAGCGGCTGGTCCCGCCGCGGAGGTGACCACACTGCGCGCGGGGGAAGTCAACGAAGGAGAGCTGGTGATGGCCACTAGTCCCTCGCTGTTCGCGGAGGAACGAGTGGTGGTGGTCAAGCACGCCGAGCTGGCTGGTAAGGAACCCACCCAGATTCTGCTCGAAGCCTGCGTCAACCCCGCCCCCGGCATGACGCTCATCATCGAGCACACCGGCGGCGGGCGGCAAAAAGCGATGGTGAAAAAGTTCGAGAAGATCGCCGAGGTGCACGACGCCACACCGCTTCGCGACGGCGACCGCCGCAGCTTCGTCACCAACGAGTTCCGCCGCCACGGCGTGCGCCCCACCCCTGACGTCGTTGCCGCGTTGCTTGAGTCGGTGGGATCCGACCTGCGCGAGCTCTCATCCGCTGTCGGCCAACTCGTCGCGGACACCGAAGGAGAGATCACCGTCGCCTCCGTGCGCCAGTACTACGTGGGCGTGGCGGAGGTGGCCGGGTTCGACATCGCGGACCAAGCGGTGGCGGGGCGCGCAGACAGGGCGCTCGCCTCGACGCGGCGCGCACTGCAGCTGGGCACCAGCCCCGTCGCGATTGCGGCGGCGCTCGCGCACAAGGTCGGCGACATCGCCAAACTGTACGGCCAACGCGGCAACCCGGACCAAATCGCCCGCGCCGCCGGCATGAACCCCTACGTGGCGAAGCGCACCATGCAAGTCGCCAGGCAGTGGTCCGGCGACGCGGTATCCCAGGCCGTGATCATCGTCGCCGACCTCGACGCAGAGGTGAAAGGCCAGGGCGGGGACGAGGAATTCGCGGTGGAAAACGCTGTGCGCCGCATCGCGGAACTCGCATGATAAGTTTGCGCGCGTGACTGTGCCACAAGACGTGCCCGCCGACATACAAGCCTTCGCGGGCAAACTGTTCGACCTCGCCCGCGCAGGCGACATGGCCTTGCTCGATTACGTCGACCACGGCGTCGCCGTGGACCTGTCCAACCAGGACGGCAACTCACTCCTCATGCTTGCCGCCTACAACGGGCACGCGGAATTGGTGCGGGGTTTGATTGGCCGGCAGGCGGACGTCGATAAGCAAAATGCTCGCGGGCAGTCGCCGTTAGCGGGCGCGATCTTCAGGAAGGAAGACGAGGTCGCCGCATTGCTTATCGACGCTGGCGCCGACCCCAAAGCCGGCACCCCCAACGCGATTGACACCGCGCGCATGTTCGGCCGCGACGACCTTGCGGAGCGCATGGAGTGATCGCGCCCGGCGACCTCGCGGTAATCGTCGGGCTCAACCTGGTCGGCGCCGCCGCGCCCGGCCCCGACATGGTGCTTATGACACGCACCGCGGTGCGCTCGCGCAGGCACGCGTGGGCAAGCACGCTCGGTATTCAAACCGGAGTGCTCGTATGGTGCGCGCTCACGGTGTTCGGCGCAACGGCGCTGCTCAACGCGTTTCCGCAAGCGCTGACCTACATCCAGATCGTCGGAGGGACCATACTGATCTACATGGGCGTGCAAAACGTCCGCTCGGGCGTGGCGGAACGCTACAACCCGCCGCTCGACCTCGCGGAGGCCGAACGGCGACTGGGCACCGTCAAAGCCGCCTACCTGCGCGGTCTGGCCACCAACCTGGCCAACCCGAAGATCGTGGTGGCGCTGTCCGCCATGATCGCGCCACTCCTGCCGCCGAACCCCTCGCTGGCCACCGCGGTGCTGGTCGTCCTGGCGCTGTGGCTGAGCTCGCTTGCGCTCTTCGCCGTACTGGTGCAGACAATCTCCACCGAGGTGGTGCGCCACAAGTTCCTGCGCGCCGGGCCCTACATCGACATCGGCGCCGGCGTGTTTTTCGTCGTAGTGGGCGCCACCCTGATGGTCAGGGGAGCGCTCGCCTTGTAGTCGCCTTAGAGGTGGCGCGAGAGGAACTTCGTGGTTTCCTCGGACGCGACCGGGGCGGACGGGAACCAAGTGTGGCCGCCGCCGTGGACCGTCTGCAGCACCGTCTCGGCGTTGCAGCGCTGCGCCGTGGTGGTAGTGACCTTCCAGGAGCCAGTGTCGCTCACCGTATAGCCGCAACCGTTCTTCGTGCGGAAGGTGTCAAAGACCTGGTTAACCGACTGGTACGGCGCGCCGTGGCGGGTGCCGCCGTAGTAGGAGACGATGTCGTCGGCGGTGCCGTGGATGATAAGCGTGGGCACCGCGCCGGGGGCGCAGCCGGTGACCGTCGGGTTGTAGAATGCGCCCGCCACCGTGGCCACCGCCTTAACCGTGTCCGGGGCGTGGCAGGCGAGCGCTGCCGCCATGCCGCCGCCGTTGGACAGACCCACCGCGGCCACCCGGTTTCTATCGCCGCCATACTTCGACGCCACGTCGTTGATCACGTTGCGCACGTACGAGATATCGCTGTTCAAAGACGCACTCGCGTACGGCGCGCCGCCCCACGCGTTGTCTTCGCCCTGGGCGTACACCACGATTGTGTCGCGGGTGTTGTCTTCCAGGCGCTGGTAGCCGCGAGCCTGCTCGGCGGTGTGCTGCCAGCCGCCGAAGCCGATGATTACCGGGTAGGTCTTCCCGTGCTCGTAGCCTTCCGGCAGGATGACGTTGTACGTGCGGCCGCCGGGTAGCCCCCGCTTGTACTGCTTGCCGCCGCGCAGGTCTTCGCCGTCCACATCTCCGAAGCTGGGCACGAACGACGAACCCATCGCCTCCGCCACCGGCGCGATGATCAGCCCTGCGATAACCAGCGCCAGCAAGGACAACCCGGCCACCACCTCAGGGGTGAGCACCGGCATAAACCGCTGCAACATCTTCTCAATGTCCTGGCGCGCGGCGTACTGCGCCTGCACCTCGGCGGGCTGGGCCCCGGCGGGCTGGGAAACGGTGACAGTGGAAAGCGGCAGGCTGACGGCAAGCGCGGCAGCGGCGGCGCGGCGGGAGATTTTCACAACGGGTAATCGTAGACCACCCGGCCCGGCGTTACACGCGGGACCAGAAAAACTGGCTGAGCGGGCCTGAGCACGAAAAAACCGCCCTGCATTGAGGGCGGTTCATCGACAGATGGTGCAGGCGCAAAAGCTTACGCGGACTGCTCCATCTTGTTCAGGGCGCGAGCCATGTTGGACTTCTTGTTCGCCGCGGAGTTGCGGTGGAACACGCCCTTGGTCACGGCCTTGTCCAGCTTGCGGGAAGCCACGCGCAGCTGTGCCTCAGCGGCAGCCTTGTCGCCGGACTCCACAGCCTCGCGGAACTTGCGGATCTCGGTGCGGGCCGCGGAGCGGACCGACTTGTTGCGCATGCGACGCTTCTCGTTGGTCAGCACGCGCTTCTTCTGCTGCTTAATGTTTGCCATCTTCAGATACCTCTTCGGTTCAAATCGAGTGTCATAGTCGACGACCCGGCCAGGGCTTTTGCACCCCGCTTTCAGAAGAACGCGGACCCAAGGTCCTGCCCGCGCAGCGGAGCGCACCCGTTAAACGGCCGGGTACGAACAACCCGAAAAGAGTAGCAAGCGGAGCCGTCGATAAGCAAAAGCCCCCTACATCAGGTCCAGTCGAAACGCTCCCGCAACCTGTTCGCAATGCGCTCAAAGCGCCTCGGAGGCACCGTCGTGCCGCGGCGGTGCACGTCGGATTCCGGCACTACCAGCGTCTTATCCAGGCGCACCCAGCACGGCCGACCCGTCTCGCACCACTCGCCCGGGCCGATTTCGAACCAGCGCTCGTCCTGCTCATGCGCCTCATCGGGGGAGATGAGGAGCCCCAACACGTCGTGGCGCTCGCGGCCCACAATCAACATCGAGCGCTGCTTCGGCGGATTCGACGGCACCGTCAGCCACACCACCTCGCCTGGCTCCGCACCGCCATCCATGTCCGGCGCGTACGTGATGTTGCGTGCAATCGACGCGGTGGGGCGCACATCCACCCGCGACGCGCGAACAACCTGCGGCTCGTGGCGACTGCTCATGCGCTCGTTCAGCAGCGCCAGCCCCTGCTCCAGGGACCCCGGTTTGCGCCGGTCCTTGAGCCGTTTGAACCGCTCGAACGCCATGTGCTCAACCCTCCGGATTGCCTCTTCCGGTCACTCTATAGGTAAAGGTGAGGGCCCCACAAGTCGTTTCGGCGCGAAGAATTCCTCACCCCGCCCCCGCCCAAGTAAGATGCGGTAATTATGGCTGCCAAGAAGAATTTCGCGGAAGAGACGTTCACCGACCCCTCCCGCATCAGGAACTTCTGCATTATCGCCCACATCGATCACGGCAAGTCCACCCTCGCCGACCGCATCCTGCAGCTGTCCCAGGTGGTCGACGAACGCGAGATGCGCGACCAGTACCTGGACAACATGGACATCGAGCGCGAACGCGGCATCACCATCAAAGCCCAGAACGTGCGCCTGCCCTGGACCACCGCCGCCGGCGACGAGGTTGTCCTGCAGATGATCGACACCCCCGGCCACGTGGACTTTTCGTACGAGGTCGCCCGTTCGCTCGACGCGTGCGAGGGGGCAATTTTGCTTGTCGACGCAGCCCAGGGCATCGAGGCCCAAACCCTGGCCAACCTCTACATGGCCATCGACAACGACCTGGAAATCATCCCGGTGCTGAACAAGATCGACCTGCCGGCGGCCGACCCGGAGAAGTATTCGCTGGAGATTGCCAACATCATCGGCTGCGAGCCGGAGGACGTTCTGCGCGTCTCCGGCAAGACCGGCGAGGGCGTGCCGGAGCTTTTGGACCGCGTAGTGGAAATGGTTCCACCTCCGACCTCCCCGTCGGGCGCGGCAGCGACCGACGCCCCGGCGCGTGCTTTGATCTTCGACTCCGTCTACGACACCTACCGCGGCGTGGTGACCTACGTGCGCATGATGGACGGCCGCCTCGAGCCGAACCAAAAAGTCCAGATGATGAACACCGGCAAGACGCTGGAAATCCTGGAGATCGGCGTCGTCTCGCCCACCATGAAGAAGACGAAAGGGCTGGGCCCCGGTGAGGTGGGCTACCTCATCACCGGCGTGAAAGACGTGCGCGACACCCGCGTCGGCGACACCGTCACCTGGGCTTCCAACGGCGCTTCCGAACCTTTGGAGGGCTTCGAGGACGTCAAGCCGATGGTGTACTCGGGCCTGTTCCCCGTGAGCCAGGAGGACTTCCCGGCGCTGCGCGAGAGCCTGGAGAAGCTGCAGCTTAACGACGCATCCCTGACCTGGGAGCCGGAAACATCAGTCGCCTTGGGTTTCGGTTTCCGCTGCGGGTTTTTGGGGCTTTTGCACATGGAGATCACCCGCACGCGGTTGGAGCGCGAGTTCGACCTGGATCTGATCTCCACCGCGCCGAGCGTGACCTACCGCGTGGTGCGCGAGGACGGCGAGGAGCAGATCGTGCACAACCCCTCCGACTGGCCCGGCGGCAAGATCCCCGAGGTCTACGAGCCGATTGTGAACATGACCATCATCGTGCCGCAGGAGTTCGTCGGCCCGACCATGGAGCTGTGCCAGTCCAAACGCGGCCAGATGAAGAACATGGAGTACCTCTCCGAGGACCGCGTGGAGTTGCGCTACATCATGCCGCTCGGCGAGATCATCTTCGACTTCTTCGACATGTTGAAGTCCCGCACGAAGGGCTACGCCTCCTTGAACTACGAGGAGGCCGGCGAGCAGCTCGCCGACCTGGTGAAGGTGGACATTCTGCTGCAAGGCGAGCCCGTGGACGCGTTCTCCGCCATCGTGCACAAGGACTCCGCGCAGTGGTACGGCAACAAGATGACCAAGAAGCTCAAGGAGCTCATCCCGCGCCAGCAGTTCGAGGTGCCCGTCCAGGCGGCGATCGGCTCCAAGATCATCGCTAGGGAAAACATCCGCGCGATGCGCAAGGACGTGCTGTCGAAGTGCTACGGCGGCGACATCTCTCGTAAGCGCAAGCTGCTGGAGAAGCAGAAGGCCGGTAAGAAGCGCATGAAGGCCATCGGTTCGGTGACGGTGCCGCAGGAGGCGTTCGTCGCGGCGCTGTCCACCGACGAGGAGTAGGGGCGTTTCGGGCGGGCCCCCTTTCTTGGCCCGCCGCACTGAAGGATTCTGCATTGCCGTGTCAGATCCTTCATTTTCCCAGGGAGATTTCCGGGCAGGTGCGGAATCCTTCAGCCGGGCAGCCAGGATTTCGGCAGCAGCCCAAGCTCGGAGAGGCGTTTGACTATCAGCTGCTCTAAGATCTCCAGGCAGCGGTGCATGGTGGCCTGGTAACAGCGCAGCACTGTCCACTCCATCAGGGTTGAGGTCAAGCCGATGATGGAGTCTTTTTCTCTCTGCTTGAAGTCCATGTGGTGGCGGCCGTCGTACATTAACGCGATCCGGAGTTCGGGTAAGGCGAGGTCGAAGACGGTGATGATGCGGTCGCCGTCGTGAAGCATGACCTGCTCCTTGAGTTCGAGCCCATAGTTCTCGGCGATCCCCTGCACCAGCAGGCGCAATTCTGTCTCTTTCGGGGAATCCGCGCTACCGCTGGATTGTTTGAGCACCCGTTTCAACCAGCGGCCGTCGATGAGGCCTTTCGCGGCGGATCGGATTTCTGCGCAGGTGAGGTTGAGGAAGCGGCGCGCGCAGTCGACGAGTTGGACAGCCCGGACATCAACGGGCTTCAACCCAGGCACCGGCGCGACCTGCCACGCGTGCAGCCCCGTTTTCACCTGTTGGAGTGCCTGGAGCAGGGCGAATGCCGGCGGGGTTACCCGGATCGGGGAGCCGTGATACCACAGCTCCCAGGCAGGAGGTACCGCGCCGCTCGGGCGGATCAGGGCGGGGGTGGAGGCAGTGGCTGCCTGATTGCGCTCGACGGGCGCCAGCAGGGTAGTGTCCGCACCTTCGACGAGGTACGGCATCCCGTAGATCGCCAGGGCGGAAAACCCGGCGACTGTGCAGGTGGCGCGCTCGAGGGCGTGCGCGACGGCGCGGGCTGCGGCGGGTGCGGGGTAGTGAACGCCCCTTGGGTGTTGCGCGGCGGCGTGGCTTACAGCCCAACCAGCGCGCAGATGGTGGGTTGCAAGGCAGTGGTGCTGGCTAATGAGACAGTACTCCACCCCTCCTACCAGCTGGTTTCGGTGAACGATGGGTGCGGCGAGCTCAATTTCCATTCCGTTGTGCATAGCCTTTAGACGCCCAAAGCCACGCCGCGGTTCCACCCGCCGCCACAACTGCGGCGAGAGTGTCTGGGCCTAGGTGCACCGGCGCGCCGGAGTAGATCGGCAGGTAGAACGCCAGGTTCGCGCCGACGTGTAGCGCGAAAGACGCCTCGAGCCCGCCGGTGTACCACGCAAGCGCCGCGGCACACGCGCCGAACGCCAGCGCGCCCAACACGTCGCCGTGCCCGAGCGAGAACAACAGCGCAGGCAGGCCGTAGGCCACCAAAGGCGCGCGCACCCACGCGCCGATGATCTGCGGCAACGCCCCGCGGAACACGGCTTCCTCCGCCGCGGCTTGCAGGGGCACGATGGCGAGTACAAGGAGCATTTGCTTATCGACGCCGCCCGGTCCCTGCCCGTACCTCCACAATCCCAACGCCCCGTACACCAGCGCCGCAACCACCAGGCTGCGCGTCAGCACGTCCCAGCGCACGCGCCGCGCCGGCCCGAGTACGTCGCGTTCGTGTCGCCCGGCCGCACGGGCCGCGATGAACGGCGCCGGCAGCGCGCACGCCACCACCAAAAGCGGGCGAAGCAGGCCGTGGGGCGGCTGCATGAGCAGCGAGGCGGCGGTGGTGAACGCCACCCAGCACAGCGCGAGCCATCCAAGTTCCTTCAGCGGCCGCACTGCGGTGTTCATGTGGCCTCCACGTGGAAGCCCACGGTTGCTTCCTCGCCGGGTGCGAGCACCGCGCCGGCGCCGCCTTCGCCGAGCAGCGCGGGGCCCACGATGCCGGGCTGGCGCACGAGGATGTGGTCGGCGTCGGTGGGGGAAAGGGTGATGGACCGGGAGGCGTCGATAAGCAAAATGCTCCCCTGCGCGGTGTAGATGCCCGGGGCGACCTCGCGCTCCAGCCCGTACGCGGTGCCGTCGGCGGTGAGGTTCCACTGGGGGAGCAGCGCGAGTTGGATTGGGCGGGGGCTGCGGGAGGTGTTGCGCACGCGCAGCTCGACAGCGCTGGGGGAGGCGTAGAGGTTCAGCTCGAGGCCATCGCGGGTGAGCCGCGCGCGGTTGTCGCCCACCGTGTGCCAGCGCGCGTTCGCCGCCCAGCCGTCGGGCTCCGCGCCGAAGCTTTGCCCAACCCAGGGGGCCGCGACGCGCACCCCGGCTGGCCCGGCGAGCTCACCGGTTGGGCTGGGCAGTGAACGCACCTGCGCGTCCGTAGTAACCACCTGCACCACGGATTTCGCCGTGGTGGCCACCGCCAAGCCCACCACGGAGGCCACCAGCGCCAGATCCGTTACTGCGAACAGCCAGTAGCGCGGGCCCTCCTCGGCGGTGATGCCGGAGAACATGCCGTAGGAGATGGAAACGTTGTTCACCATGTGTACCGCCGCCGCGGATTCTAGGCCGCCGGTGCGGTGCACCAAGAACGACGCGGCGAGCGCGAACAGACCCACGCTGAGCATCCCGGCGGCGTCGTAGGGGTGGCCGATGATAAACAACGGGACCGGCAAAACGTAGGCGAGCCAGGGACTTTTCGTCCAGGCGCCGATGGACTGGGTGAGCGAGCCGCGGAAGATGAGCTCCTCGGCGAGACACTGCACCGGGATCACCGTCAGCGCGACGGCGAGGCAGGCCCAGAAGGTCCGGTCGACGCCGGCTGGCACCTCGCCGAAGATGAGCAGGTCCGCGGCGAAAATGGTGGCGATGGGCCCGCCGGTGGCCAGCAGCGCGATGATAAACGGCCGCCACCGCCACCGGCCCTCCACCGACCAGATGAAGCGCGGTTTGCGCCCCGCCGCCCAGGCCGCGACGAACGCCACCGGGGTGGTCGCGGCGATGGCGCCGTAGGTGAACACCATGGTGGCGGGATTACTGTCCAGCTCTTGGCCGAACTCGTCGACAGGGGCGTCGAGCACGACCGACTCGATCCAGCTGAAGCCGAACACGGCCGCGGCGCCGAACACCCACACCACCTGCACGACCGCGAACAGGGCGAGCACGACGGCGATTTCTATCACCGGCCGCCAGGCGCTGAAGGCGCGCGTGCGTTCCGTGAGCGCGAGGCGGTGGTATGGGGCGATCATGGGCAATGAGTGTAACTATCATTCTCGGCATGCATGCCACGGTCCAGTTTGAACGCGACGGCTTCGACATTTTCGCCCGGGTGGTGGGGCCGCAGGACGCACCTGCGCTGCTGTACCTGCAGGGTGGTCCGGGCATGGCCGCGCCGCGCGAGCGGCACGGTTGGATCGACGCGGCCCTTGCGCGCGGCTACCGGGTGGTGTTGTTGGATCAGCGTGGCACGGGCCGTTCCACGCGCATCGATGCGGCGGAGCCTACGCTTATCGACGCTACCGTGCTCACCCACCTGCGCCAAGAGCACATCGTGGCCGATGCGGAGGCGCTGCGCGAGCGAATGGGGCTGAAGCAGTGGGATGTGCTGGGCCAGTCTTTCGGCGGCTTCTGCCTCACCCACTATCTGGCCGTCCACCCGGAGCGGGTGCGCAACGCGTTTTTCACCGGCGGGCTGCCAGCAACGGGCGTCCCGGCTGACGAGGTGTACCGGGCGACGTTTAAGAAGCTGCGCGTGCGCCACGAACAGTTCGCCGAGCGCTACCCGCAGGCCGAGCGGATGGTGCGCGACGTTTGTCGTCACCTGGCGAACGAGGAAGAGACGCTGCCCACCGGCGAGCGCCTCACCCCGCGCAGGCTGCGCACCGTGGGCATCGCACTGGGGCGCGAGGACGGTTTCGAGGCGCTGGCGCGGTTGTTCGAGGCGCCGTTCCACCCGAGCGGGCGGCTGCGCACGGACTTCATGGCGGAGGTGGGGGAACGGGTGAGCTTCGCCAAGGCCCCGCTGTACGCCGCGATCCATGAGTCGATCTACGGTGGCGTGGCATCGGGCGCGACGGCGTGGGCGGCGGAGCGTGCCTCACGCGGCCTCGACGGGTTTGCCCCGGACGCTTCGCCCGACGATGCGGAGTTCTTCCTCACCGGCGAGCACATCTTCCCGTTCCAATTCGATGAGGACCCGGCGCTGCGCCCCTTCGCAGCCGCGGCGGAAAAGCTCGCCCAGAAGTCGGACTGGCCGGACCCGTACGCGGGGTTGCGCGAGCACGACAGCGCCTACGCGGTGGTTTACACCGACGATATCTACGTGCCGCGCGAGCTCAGCCTGGACACCGCGCGGCGCGTTGGCGCCGAAGTGTTCGAGACGGCGAAGTTCCAGCACGACGGCCTGCGCCGGCACGGGGCCGAAGTGCTGGGCACCCTGTTTGAGATGGCCGGAGTGTAGCTACTTCTCGTCCTGGTTGTCCACCGCGGTGTCTTGGTAGATCTCCTTGACGCTGGTGCTGCCGCCTGCGGAGGTCTGGGAATCAGCTTCGCCGTCTTCTTCCTCCTTCGGCGTGTAGCCGTCGGACCATTCACCGGTTTTGTAGTCGTAGCCCACGGGCTTGCCCTCTTCGTCGGTGCGCCGGTACCACTCGGTGAGGTCGTCAGCGGTGGAGTCGAAAGTGGCGCCGGCGCCCATGCCTTCCTCGGCGGGCTCGACGGCCAGCTCGAAGTCGTCGCCGTACTCCTCCAGGCCGCGGATCACGGCGGACTTCATCGCGTTGCGGGCGTACGCGTTGCGGATGGCGATCGGGTCTGTAGAGAGATCGCGCACGAAGGAATACATGAGCACGATGACCACGATGGAAAACGGCATCGCGCTCAAGATGGTCAAGGACTGCAGGCCGGAGAGCGCATCTTCGCCGCCGGTGAGCAGCATGACGACGGCGATGCCCATCATGCACAGGCCCCAGAACACCACGACCAGCTTGTTCGGTTCCGGGTCACCCTTCGACGACATCGAGCCCATCACCACCGACGCCGAGTCGGCGGAAGTAATGAAGAATACCGACAGGATGCCCACCAGGATGAATGGAGTGATCGAGGCGAGCGGCAGCTCGCCGAACATGTTGAACAGCACCTGCTCAGGGGTGGCGGAGCCGTCGAAGCCGTCGATGTCCGCTCGCGAGAATGTGATCGCAGTGCCGCCGAAGACGGTGAAGGCCAAGATGAGCACGATGGTGGGCACCATGATGGACACGGTGACGAACTGGCGCAGGGTGCGTCCGCGGGAAATCTTCGCGATAAACATGCCCACGAACGGCGCCCACGCAATCCACCAGGCCCAGTAGAAAGCGGTCCAGTCGGTCTGGAACGCGAGCGTTTCTTCGCCCCAGGACAGCGAGCGGGACGCCATGTCGAAGAACTTGTCTACGTACGCCAGCGAACCGGACGGCAGCAGGTTGATCAGAAACAGCGTTGGCCCGCAGATGAAGACGAACAGGATCGCGCCGAAGGTAAAGGAGATGTTGATGTTGGACAGAATGCGGATGCCCTTGCCCACCCCAGAGACGGCGGAGATGACAAACCCGATGGTCAGCACACCCATCACGGTGAGCAGGATGCCCATTGAGGTTTCCTCGCCGCCGCGGATAATCGCAATGCCCTGGCCGATCTGCAGCGTCGAGATACCCAGGGAGGCGGCGGTGCCGAACAAGGTGGCCACAATCGCCAAGATGTCAATCACGGTGCCCATCGGGCCTGAGCGCTTGGTAATCGGGGTAAACAACGAGCTCATTAGTGTCGGGCGGCCGCGACGGTAGCAGGAGTATGCCATTGCGCCGCCGACAAGCGAGTACAGCGCCCAGGGGTTTACGCCCCAGTGGAAACCAGCCTGTGCCATGGCTTGGTGGAGGGCCTCCTCCGTTTCTGCCTCTACCGTCAAAGGCGGCGGGTCGAGGTACATCGCCAGCGGCTCGGATGGGCCGAAGAAGAAGATGCCCACGCCGATGCCAGCGGCGAACATCATGGCGACCCAGGAAAACAGGGAGAACTCCGGCTCCTCGTCGTCCTTGCCCAGTTTGATGTTGCCGAAGCGGGAGAACGCCAGCACCACCATCAGGATGACGCAGAGCACGAGCAGCACGTTAAACAGCCAGCCAAAGTGGCGCAGGCCCCAGGTGAGCATTTCGCTCGATACGTCGGCGACCTGCTGCGGGTTCGTCATGCCCCACGCCACGAAGGCGAGGATGGCTACGGCGGTGACACCGAAGACAACCTTGTCCAGGCCGAAGCGGTAGCGGTTTTCCTCAATCGCAATGCCCGGCACGAGGCCGGGGTGGATGTTATCGGGGTACTTCGCTGACGCGGTGCGCTTCACGCGCATGCGGTCACCCATGCGATCAGCGGGCCGCACCTTCGATTCGGCTGACTGTTCTTCCTTTTTCATAAGGATGAGTTAACACTGCAACCGTCAAAAGGGCTAGTGGTTTGAAGTGTCCCGGGGGAGCGAATCCCCGGCGTGCGGGTAGGAGGGCTGTGCGCCTGGGCGGGTGACGCTGAAAGCGGCGACGCGGGAGGCGAACCGGCAGGCGTCGATAAGCGATGCGCCCTGCACGAGCTTCCCGCACAGCGCGCCGGTGAACGCATCACCCGCGCCGACGGTATCCACCGCCGCAACCGAGGGGGTGTCAATGTGCGTGACGGTCTCACCTGCGGCGACGAGCGAGCCCTGCGGGCCGAGCGTGAGCACCACGGAGGCGAACCCAGCTCCGCGCAGCCGAAGGGCGAGCTGTTCGGGCGTGCCGTCCGTGTCCAGGCCGAACTGCGCGCAGATCAGGCCCGCCTCGTGCTCGTTGGCCACCAGCGGATCGGCTTGAAGCAGCGCGTCCTGAGGTACCTCGATTACCGGCGCGAGGTTGACCACCACCCGGTTTCGCGCCAGCTGGATGGCGCGCGCGAAGCCGTCCGCAGGGATTTCGCCTTGCAGCAGCACCAGGTCAGCGGACTGAATCGGGGCACAATGCTTATCGACGAGCTCCCGCCCCACCAACCCATTCGCCCCCGGCACCACCAACACCGTGTTCTCCCCGCCGTCCGCAACCGTGACCACAGCCAGCCCGGTTGGCGCGTCGAGGCGCTCTACGTGCTCAAGGTCCACGCCCGCTTCTGCGAGCAGCTCGGTGGCGGCTGTGGCGTTCGCGTCCTGGCCCACCGCCCCGACCAGTACTACGTCCGCCCCGAGGCGGGCTGCCGCGCACGCCTGGTTCGCCCCTTTCCCGCCGGGTGTGGTGCCGCCACCGCCGCCGAGCAGTGTCTCACCGGGCACCGGGTGCCGCGCGACCGTGACGGTGATGTCGGCGTTTACGGATCCCACAACCACAACCTGGCTCATGCCGCGCCAGTATATTCGGGGGCGCCGCTGCTCAGCAGATACTGGGCAGTTACGCCGTGAGCACCGCGCGAAGCAGCTGCTGCGTGTAGGGGTGGCGCGGGTTGTTCCAAATCTCCTCCGTTGCCCCGTGCTCCACGACCGCGCCACGGTACATCACCGCAACGGTGGGGCACAGCTCGCGCGCGACCTGCAGGTCGTGCGTGACAAATACCAAGGTTCCGTCGCCGACGGTGTCGCGCAGCAGGTCGAGGACCAGGTCTTGGGTGGTGGTGTCGAGTGCGGAGACCGGCTCGTCGGCAAGCAGGATGTCCGGTCGTGGGGCGGCGGCGCGTGCGATGGAGATGCGCTGGCGCTGCCCGCCGGAGAACTCCCGGGGCCTTCGCGCGGCAGTGCCCTCGAGGCCGACGGCGCGCAGCACCTCCTCCGCACGCGGCTGGCCCACGCCCGCCTCGCGGATGGATGCGCCCACGCTCATGCGCGGGTCGAGTGAGGAATACGGGTCTTGGAACACCATCTGCAGCCCGCCGTCGACGCGCACTGTGCCGGCGGTCGGCTGCGCAAGCCCCGCGATGAGGTGCAAAAGACTCGTCTTGCCGGAGCCGGAACCGCCCACCACCGCGAGCCGCTCGCCGCGCGCCACCGACAACGTGACGTCGTCCACGGCGCGGGCGCCGCCGCGCTCGAGCGTGACGCCGTCAAGCTGGATCACCGGCTCACCCAGCGCCACGGGCTGCGCAGGCGCGCCCGGGGCCGCCGCCGCGGCGAGCGCGCGGGCATACTCCGAATCCGCGTCCACGATGCGCCCGTCTTTGAACACGTGCACCGTGTCCGTCATCCGCCGCACCACCGCAAGGTCGTGGGAGATGAACAACAGCCCCATCCCGCGCTCGGCCACCAGGCGATCCAACAGGTCGAGGATGTCCGCCTGCACGATCGCGTCCAGGGCCGTGGTGGGCTCGTCGCAGATGAGCACGTCCGGGTTCTGTGAAAGCGCCAGCGCGATGAGGACGCGTTGCCGCTGGCCGCCGGAAAGCTCGTGCGGGTAGGCGTCGGGGCGGTCCACGCCGACGTCGATAAGCAAACTGCGCGGCACGATGCGCCCCACCTTCTTCAGCGGGTCGAGCGCGGTCATCGGTTCCTGGAACACCATCGCAACCTTGCGCCCGCGCACCTTGCGGCGCACCCGGTCGGGCGTGCCCACCATCTCCACCCCGTCGACGGTGACGGAGCCGCGCGCAGGGAGGTCGCTGAGCCCCATGATGCTCAGCGCGGTGACGGACTTACCCGAGCCCGACTCGCCGATGATGCCCACCCGTTGCCCGCGCGCCACCGAGAACGTAATGCCGTGCAGGATGCCGGGGATTTCCAGGCTCTTAACGTCGATCATGGGCACTCCCGAGCAGGTTGAAACCGAGCACCGTCAATGCGATCGCCGCACCCGGCCACAGCGCGAGGTGCGGGGCGGTGGCCAGATACGGCTGGGAGGCCTGCAGCATCCGCCCCCAGGAGGCGTAGGGCGCCGGCGCGCCGAGGCCCAGAAACGACAGGCCGGCTTCGGCGAGAATTGCCAGGGACAACGCGACGGAGACCTGCGTGGCCACCAGCGGCCAGATGTTGGGCAGCACGTGTCGCGCCGCGATTTTCGGGCCCGGGACGCGGGCGATGCGGGCGGCGGCGATGAAGTCAGCCTGCATCACCGTCAGCGTCCCGGCGCGCGCCACGCGCACGAACCCGGGGATGCCCGCAATGCCGATTGCCAGCACGACGATCCACATGCTCGCGCCGAAGACCGCGGTGAGCACGATGGCTAAAAGCAGCGCGGGGAAGGCGAGCAGGAGGTCCGCGCCCGCCATCACGAACCGGGAGGCGCCGCGGCGCATGCCGGCGAGCACACCCAGCGGTACCCCGACGAGCGCGGAGATCGCGGTCGCGCCGAGCGCGGTGGCGAGCGTGAGCCGGGCACCGTCCATCACGCGCGAGGCGATGTCGCGGCCGAACTGGTCAGTGCCCATCGGGTGCGCCAGGCTCGAAGCCTGAAGCCGCGCAGTAACGTCGGCCTGCAGCGGGTCGTACGGCGTCCAGAACAGCGACAGGCACGCCACGAGCACCATCACGGCGACGATTGCGCCACCTAAACGTCTCATGCCGCCCTCCGAATCCGCGGGTCCACCACCGCGTACGTGAGGTCGACCACCAAGTTCACCAGCAGGGTAAACGCGACCACGAGCATCATCACGGTTTGCACGGTGGTGAGGTCGCGGTTGCCCACCGCGTCGAGAAGCATTGTGCCCAGCCCCGGGATGGTAAACACCCGCTCGATCACCACCGCACCCACCACCAGGGTGGACAGCTGAATCCCCGCCACGGTGATCACGGGCAGCGCCGCGTTGCGCAGCGCGGAGGAGTAGAGCACATTGCTTATCGACGCCCCAAGGGAGCGTCCCGTTCTCACATAATCCTTCCCCATCTCCTCGAGCACCGCGGCGCGAACGTAGCGGGTGAGGATCGCCGCCTGCACCAGCGCAAGCGAGGCCACGGGAAGCACCGCGTGCGCGGGCGTACCCCACCCGTTCGCAGGCAGCCAGCCGAGGCGCACCGAAAACAGTGCCACCGCGAGGATGGCCACCAGGAAGCTTGGTACCGCAATCCCGAGCTGTGTAAGCCCGCCCACGACCGCGCGGCCGACTGTGCCCACCCCGGTGCCGGAGCGCCGCGCGAGGAACACACCCGCCGGCACCGCCACCGCGAACGAGACCACCATCGCGGCGATGGTGAGCGTGAGCGATACCGCGCCACGCTCCAAAACCGTCGCTGTGATGTCCTGGCCGCTGGCCATCGAGATGCCGAAGTTGCCGGTGAAAAGCCCGCCTACCCAGTCGAAGTACTGCGCGTACAGCGGCCGGTCGAGCCCTAGGCGGGCGGATAGCTCCGCGACGTCCTCATCTGTGGCGGTTACCCCGAGCGCTACCCGCGCCGGGTCTCCCGGCACCGCGCGCAGCAGCAGGAAGATCACCACACTGGCCGCGAACATCAGTAGGACGAAGCGGGCGAGTGCCTTTGTCAGCGCGCGTGTCACCGGACCACCTCGATGTCGTTCAGCGGCAGCGAGTCCGTCACCGCGTTCGGGTCCAGCCCGCTCACGCCGGGGGCGAAGAGCACGATGTTCGGGGCGTTCGCGATGGTCAGCGCCGCCGCGTCCGCCATGATGGTGTCCACTGCCTTTTCCATCTCGCCAGCGGCGATCTGCTCGCGGGCCTGAGGCGAATCGTAGCCCAAGTAGTAATCCTCGCTGAACAACATCGGGATATCGCGCGGCTCCACGTGGGAGATGAGCGACGCCTGGTAGTCGTGGCCTTTGAGCACCTTCGCAAGCCATACCGCGGGAAACTCCACCGTTTCCAGACGCACCTTGAAGCCAACGTCGCGCAGCTGCGAGAACAACAACTCCGACGCCTCCTGCGCGTACGGCAGGTTCGGCACCGTGATAGTCACCTCTGGCGTTCGCCCGGCGAGCAGCTCGCGGGCCCGATCCGGGTCGAAGGGGTAGTAATCGCGGCCCGTAAACCACGGGTCCGTGGGCGGTACCGGGGCGCCGCCCGTGTCGGTTGCGCGGCCGCCGAAGACCACCGCGTTCACCGCGTCGCGGTCCACCGCGTAGGCCACCGCGCGGCGCACGTCCGGGTCGTCGAACGGCGCGCGGCGGTTGTTCATGCTCAACAGCACTTCGCCGTTCGTGGTGCCCACCTCCACGCGCACGTCCTCCGGCAGCGTGTCCACCAGCTGCGGTGCCTGCATCGCCCACACCACGTCCGCATCGCCCACACGCAGCGCATTGACGGCGGAGACCGGGTCGGCGAAGTACCGGATCGCCGCGTTGCGCGCGGGTGGCTCACCCCAGTAATCATCCCGCGCAGAGAAACTGAGCGCCTCGCCGATGTCGAAGCGCTCCACCGTGTACGGCCCCGTGCCCAGCGGGTCAGTGGCCAGGCGCTCCACAGAATCCGGCGTCATCATGGCGCCAGTGAGCGTGCCCATGGACCACAGCCATGGAAGCGGAGCCTCGTCGAGAAGCACGCGCACCGTGCGCGCATCCACCGCTTCAACCTCCACGACCGGATCCATCTGCGCCTTCAATCCGTTCGTCCATGATGCGCGCACGTAATCGATGGAAAACACGACGTCATCGGCGTCGAAAACCTTGCCGTTGGAAAACGTCACGCCCTCGCGCAGATGGAACGTCACCTCGTTGCCCGCAATGTCCCACGACTCGGCGAGGTGTGGCACGGGCGCGCCTTCGTCGTCAATGCGCACCAACGTCTCGTACACATTGCCCACGAGCGCTTGGGGCGCGGCCGCGCCGCCCACCGTCGTGAAATCGAGCCCCGCAGGCGGGGTAGGGGCAGCGACCACCACAGCCTCGCGCGGGGTGGGGGAAGCGCACGCGCCAGCTGAAAGCGAGGCTGCCGAAAGCAGCGCCGCCACCGCCAACTTTTTCATTCGCGGAATTCTAGTGAATGTGCGACTCGATCTCGAACCACAGCGGAGAAGAGTGGCCGCGCACGTTGTTCAGCCCAAACGAGAGCTGATCCGCGCGGTAGCGGTGGACCGCGTACTCCATGGGCGTGCCGTTGTGCGTCAGCGCCTTGATCTCCACCTTGAGGTACGGCGCGCCCTGGGCGATCTCGAGGCGCTCGGCGACGGCCGCGTCAGCCTGCTCAATGGTGAACGCGCGGGAAATGTTGTTGAAGTCCACGCCGCCGCGCACCAGCTCGCGGTGGATCGACTGGTCCTCGGTGTCCACCTCACGCACCGCGTCCGCGAGGTCCGGGTGGAAGTACAACGTCTCGTACACCACGGGCTCGTCGTCCGCGGTGTGCGTGCGCTCGACCACCAGCGCGCGCTCGCCCTCGGTAAGGCCGAGCTTCGCTGCATCCTCCGTGTTAAGCGTTACCATTTCGAAACGGTCCACACGCTGGCCCGGGTTCTTCCCCATGCGGTAGATCCACGAGGTGTTGGACAGAATCTCTTCGAACGTCTCAGTCCGCGTATTCGACAGCACCAGGGAGCGGCGGCCGCGGCCGGAGGAAAGCAGGCCTTCTGCGCGCAGCGTCGCCACAGCCTGACGCACCGGGCCGCGAGAGGTGTTGAACTGCTCGCATAGCTCCACCTCACTCGGCAGCGACTCGCCAGCCGGGATGTGGCCCGCGAAGATCTCGTCGCGCAGGTAATCGGCGATTTCCTCGTGCTGCTGGGGGCGACGCAACGGTCCGGAGGGCAGTTGTGCCATGGCGGGGCTCACTTCCTAAACTTGCAAAACTGGTCGGGGTGTACGACACACGTCCCCGATCGGCTGGAACGAAGCCCTACATTACCGCACGCGTCAAATGACTACCTATTTTGTCCAATGTTCGGACAGGATCTCCATGGAGTGCAGCGCCTCGTCGTGGCTGCCAGCCTGCAGCGAGATCATCAGCTCGTCCGCCTTTGAGTGCTCCTTGAACCACTCGAGGTACTCCACGACCTGGTTGCCGGTGCCCTTCGCGGTGTAGCGCAGCATGTCGATGATCTGGCGGCCCTGGAACGATTCCACCACAGCATCCAGCTGGTCCTCGCTCAAGTGGGCGCCGCGCCTGCCAGTGAGGGAGCGGACCCGGTTGCGGTGCACGATCTTCTCCTGGCGTGCTGCGTCTTCTTCCGTGTCGGCCGCGGTGACGTTCACCGCGGCGATGCAGTACGGCTCCGGGTAACGCTCGGAAGGCTCGTAGTTTTCCTTGTAGTAGGTGGTGGCCTCCTCCAGGTGCGTCGGCGCGAAGTGCGAGGCGAAAGAGTAGGGCAGGCCAAGCTTCGCAGCCAGTTGCGCGCCGAACATGGAAGAGCCAAGGATGGTCAGCGGGACCTCGGTGCCGTAGCCGGGCATCGCCGTCACGCCGTCGATGGGCGGGTTGTTCGACAGCCACGCCTCCAGTTCGATGACGTCCTGGGGGAAGCGCTCCGCCGAGCGCGGATCGCGGCGCAGTGCCCGGCCGAGCGTCTGCTGGTCGGTGCCGGGGGCGCGCCCCAGACCTAAGTCGATGCGGCCCGGGTACATCTCCTCAAGCATGCCGAACTGCTCCGCGATCACGTACGGGGCGTGGTTCGGCAGCATCACGCCGCCGGAGCCGAGGCGGATCTTCTCCGTCTTCGCGCCGACGTGCGCGATGAGCACCGCGGGCGAGGAGGAGACGATCGAGCTCATGTTGTGGTGCTCGGAGTACCACACGCGCGAGTACCCGAGCTGCTCGCCGCGCTGCGCGAAGTCCACGGAGCGGGCGATGGCTTCGCCGACGGATTCGCCGGGGTAGCGGGTGCAAAAATCCAGAAGTGACAGGGGAGTGTTCATGGCCCCCACGGTACGCTAGTGCGCGGGCACCACCCTACGCGGTGGCTCCCACCACGTCGCCCTCGACAGTGTGGTTCGTGCCGATGGCCATGGGCGCCTTCGGGCGGGCAAAGTCGATGACCAGTCCGATGATGAACATCACCACAACCGGTGCGACCCAACCCAGGCCGTCGCCCTGCAGCGGCGCCCAGCTCACCAGCGGGGTGAGGGCGTCCGCGCCCCAGCCCAGGCCGATGAACGTCTCGACGGCCGACCACACCACGGCCGTCCACACCGGCAGGATGAGTGCCCAGGTGAAGCGGGTCTTGGAGCGGAACGCGGGCTCGATGAGGATAACGAAGATCAGCGCGATCGCCGGCGGGTAGAGGAAGCCGATCACCGGCGCCGCGATCGTCATGATGAACTCCAGGCCCTGGGTGGCGAAGATCATGGACCAGATGGTGAAGATGATCGCCCAGGTGCGATACGAGCCGGCAAACTGCTCAGAGAAGTACTCGGCGGTGGCGGTGATCAGGCCCACTGCGGTGGTGAGGCAGGCGAGCAGTACCACGAGCGAGAACACGACTTGGCCCGCGGTGCCCATGGTGAGGTTCGCGGCCTCCGCGAGCAGGCCAGCCCCGGAATCGAAGTTCTCGCCGCCCGGGATGACGCGGCCGATGCCGCCCAGGCCGAGGTAGATCAGCCCGAGCATCACGCCAGCGCCGACGCCGGCGATGATGGTGCCGTTCACCATCTCCTTGCCCTCGTAGCCCTTGTTGCGCAGGTTGGAGATCACCACGATGGCAAACGCGAGCGCGGCGATGGAGTCCATGGTGAGGTAGCCCTCGAGAAGCCCGGTGGTGAACGGGCCGTCGGCGTACGCCTCAGCCGGGGTGGCCGGCTGCGCGTCCCAGCGGGTGAGCGACACCGCAATCATGATGATCAGCAGCACCACCAGCGACGGCACCAGGAACTTGCCCAGGGTGTCCATGATGCTGGACGGGTTCCAGCTCAGCGTCAGCGCAATTCCGAAGAAGATGACGGAGAAGATGCCGGTGGCGAGGGTGCCGGAGACGTTGAACAGCGGCGAGATGGCGGTTTCCATGCTCACCGCGGCGGTACGCGGCAGGGCGTAGAAGGCACCGATGGACAGGTACGCCAGCAAAGGGAAGACGATGCCGAAGACGGTACCGGCGCGCTGCGCGAGGTCGCGCACGTTCGCGCCCGAGAGTGCAATCGCGATCACAGCGAGCACCGGAAGCAGCGCGCCCGTGCCCAAGAAGCCCAGGATGGCGGGCCAGAAGTTGTCACCGGCTTGCACGGCGAGCATCGGCGGGAAAATCAGGTTGCCCGCGCCGAAGAACATGGAAAACAGTGCCAGCGATGTGACCAATAGCGTCATGCCGGAGCGCTTGCCGCCGGCTGTGCCCGCTGTGCCCTGCGCGCCCTGTGTAACGGCTGTCGAGCCCATAGGAAATCCTCCCTCAATGCGTTCAAGTGGGCTTAGTGTAAACAGCCGCGTCGCATTACGGACAACCGTTTCACAAAGTGGAACGATTACAGGAGTGTTTTAACCGCATTCAGGGGTATTTCCACCCACTCGGGGCGGTTGTTGCGCTCGTAAACTACCTCGTAGCACGCCTTATCTACCACGTACGCGCGCAACAACGCTGAATGCTCGGCGCCGTAGCCGTCCAGCAGCGCCTCGACGCGCTCGCGCTCCCACTCCTCGTCGAATCCGCCCACCGCGCGGGCGTAACCGAAGGAGCGCACCATGCCGGCGACGTCGCGCAGCACGTGGTCCGGTCGGCGACGTTCCCGAAGCGGCCGCGCGGGCTCGCCCTCGAAATCCACCAGGTACCAGCGGTCCGCGGTGCGCAGCGTCTGCCCGAGGTGCGCATCGCCGTGCACGCGCTGCACCTCCACCTCGCCCAACCCCTCGTACAGCTCGCGAACGCGCGCGGCGTAGTCGCCCACCGCCTCGCCGTAGCTTGCCAGGTTGCGGAGCAATTGCTTGGCGACGTCCACCCGCTCCGTACCAAACGCATCCTTCAACGCGGCGTGCACCCGCCGCAGCGCGGCACCGAGCTCCCGGGCATCGTCCGCGTCCACTTCTCCCGCGGTGGCGAGGTCGAAGCCGTCCACGCCCCCGTCGATACGCTCCTGCAGCATCGCCACCGTGCGCCCACCCCGCTCAATAGTGCCCGTCACCGCCGCAACGTGCGGGCAGTCACCGATGCGGCTGAGCAGCTCAATCTCCGGGTTCAGCCCGCCCTCGAGGCGCCGGTAGACCTTCAGTAGCTCGCCTTCCACCACGAGCGTGGTGTTGGACTGCTCGGCGCCCAGCGGACGCGCGTCGTCAAGCCCCGCGAAGTGCCGCGCGTACGCCCGGGCGCCGGCGTCGGTGGCCAGCACGTCGCGTGAGCCGTCGGTGAGCACTTGGTAGGTGTCGGTGACGTCGCCGTGTGTGACGTCGAGAAGCTGCCACTCAAACTCGCCCACCTGCTCGCGGGCGACAACCTCCGTCGCGTCGACCGGCTCCGATTTCGCGCCGTAGAAGCGCTCCTGCTCTATGCGCATGAGATGTCGAACCAGAAGAAACCGCTCGGGGACAACGTGCACAGCCACGGCAACTCACCGATCGCGGGGAAGTCGCCGCCGCCGGAAAGCTCGCGAGGCACCACACCCGCGAACTGCGACAACTCCATCTCCACCGGCTGCGGCACCGACGACAGGTTGTGCACGCACAGGATCCGCTCCGTCTGCCCCCGTTCGTCGGTGTATTCGCGCACAAACGCGAGCACGTGCGGATTCGCATGCTTCACGACGTCAAACGTCCCCCGCCCAAACGCCTTGTACTGCTTACGGATGTGTACCAGCCTGCGCACCCAATGCAGCAGCGAATTGCGCCGCTGCATCTGGCTCTCCACGTTCACCGTGTGCGTGCCGTACTGGTCGTTGCGGATCGGCGGCAAGTACAGCCGCTCCGGGTCCGCCGCGGAAAAACCGCCGTTTTTATCGTTCGACCACTGCATCGGGGTGCGCACCCCGTCGCGATCCGGCAGCCAGATGTTGTCGCCCATGCCGATCTCGTCGCCGTAGTACAAAAACGGCGAACCGGGCAGGCTGAGCAGCAGCGCATGGGCGAGTTCCAGGCGGTCGCGGTCGCCGCCGAGCAGCGGGGCGAGGCGGCGCCGGATCCCCACGTTCGCGCGCATCCGCGGATCCGTGGCGTAAGCGTCGTACATAAACGCGCGTTCCTCGTCGTCGACCATCTCCAGCGTGAGCTCGTCGTGGTTGCGAAGGAAAATGCCCCACTGTGCGTCGTGAGGGATCTCCGGCGTGCGGGCGAGGATGTCCACCACCGGCTGCGCGAGCTCCTGCTCAAGCGCCATGAAGATACGCGGCATGACCGGGAAGTGAAACGCCATCTGGCACTCGCTCGAGCCTCCTTCGGCGGACGGACCGAAGTACTGGACGACCTCGTCCGGCATCTGGTTGGCCTCGGCGAGGAGGAAGCGGCCGGGGTAGTGCTCGTCGAAAAGCGTGCGCACGCGCTTAATGAACTCGTGCGTCTCGGGCAAATTCTCGGAGCTCGTGCCCTCGCGCTCGAACAGGTAGGGGATCGCGTCGAGGCGGATGCCGTCCATCCCCAAATCGAGCCAGAAGCGGATCACGTCTAAGACCTCTTCCTGCACCCGCGGATTGTCGTAATTCAGATCCGGCTGGTGGGAAAAGAAACGGTGCCAAAAAAACTGCTTGCGCACCGGGTCCCACGTCCAGTTCGACTCCTCGGTGTCGATGAAGATGATGCGCGTGCCCTCGTACTGCGTCGGATCATCCGTCCACACGTAATAGTCGCCGTACGGCCCCTCCGGGTCGCGGCGGGACGCTTGGAACCACTCGTGGGTGTCCGACGTGTGGTTAATGGGGAAGTCCGTGATGATTCTGATACCGCGCTTGTGGGCGGCGTCGATAAGCGAAACGAAGTCCTCCACAGTGCCGAACTCAGGCAGCACCTTGCGGAAGTCGCGGATGTCGTAGCCGCCGTCGCGCAGCGGCGAATCGTAAAACGGCGGCAACCACAAGCAGTCCACCCCCAGCCACTCCAAATAGTCCAGCTTCTCCTCCAGGCCGGCGAGCGTGCCGGAGCCGGTGGCCTGCGGGTCGTAGAAGGCGCGCACGAGCACCTCGTAGAACACCGCGTCCTTGTACCACTGCGGGTCCGGACGCTGCCACGGCTCGGCGGCCGGGGCGGGGGTGGGAAAATCGCTCGATTTCGGGGCACTGCTCATGCCCCTCGAGCGTATTAGATGGCGCGCACCGCCGCGGCGATTCGCTCAACCGCCTCGCGCAGGATCTCCGGCGAGGTGGCGAAGTTCATTCGCGCGCGGTGCTCGCCGCCGGGGCCGAAGTCCCTGCCCTCCGAAAGCGCGACCTTCGCGTGCTCGAGTAGCCAGGCGGCGGGCGTGACGCTGGAAATCGCGGTCTCGGAAAAATCCAGGAAGAGCAGGTAGGTCGCCTCCGGCTTCAACACCTTGATGCCCGGCACCGCCTTCGGCAGCTCCTCGAGCAGGAAATCGCGGTTGGCCTTGAGCAACTCGACCTCTTCGTCGAGGTACTCGCGGCCCTGCGAGTAGCAAGCTTCCGCGCCGGCGATGCCGAGGGTGCCCACCCCATCGACGATGAGCGGGGAGATCGCCTTCCACACCTCGACGTCCTCGTCGTTGGAGAAGATGATCTGGGCGCACTTCAAGCCGGCGATGTTCCACGCCTTCGAGGTGGCCGTGATCGTGATGCACACGTCCGGGTTGTTCGCCGCGGCGCAGACGTGCTTGCGGTCGTAGGTCAGCGGCGCGTGGATCTCGTCGACGATGACGCGCCCGCCGTGGCGACGAGCGATCTCGCACACCTCGTCCAGCTCCTCCGCGGTGAACATCCAGCCGCCCGGGTTGAACGGGTTGGTCACGATGATGCTGCCCGCCCCGTTCGCGAACGCCTGCCCCACCTCGGCCATGTCCAGGCCGCCGTTGGAGCTCACCGCCACGCGCTCGCGGCCCGCAGCCTGGGCGATCGGCACGAACGGGAAGTACGCCGGCATCGGCACGATAACGGGGCCTTGCGTGAAGTACATGATGGACAGCAGCACGCCGCGCACCACATCCGGCACCAGGAAGACCTTCTCCGGGTCGGGGCGCCACCCGTAGCGCCAGTCGTAGAAGTCTGACAGCGCCTCTTCCACCTTGTGGGCGTGCGGGGCAGGGGAGTAGCCGAACATCTCGGCCTCAGCGGCGGCAACCAGCGCGTCCTTCACCGCGGGTGCGGTGGGGAAGTCGCTCTCCGCGATGAACATGGGAATGACGTCCTCGCCGTACTGCGTCCACTTGCGGGTGCGGCGGGCTCTCAACGTTGCGGGGTCTGGGAACTGCATGGGTGTAACGGTAGCTATTCGTCGTCGGGCTCGCCGGTATAAAAGCCGAAAGCTTTCAACCGTTCCCGGTCGGCCGCGGAGGAGGAGGCGGTTAAGCGCAACAGTTCGGAGTAGATCCCGCCTGATGTGGCCAGCTCGTCGGGTGAGCCGATCTCGTCGACGTGCCCGTCGCGCAGGGTGATGATGGTGTCCACGCCTGCGATCGTCGACAAGCGATGCGCAATCATCAGCGTCGTGCGGCCCACCATCAACTCGTCGAGACCCGCCTGCACAGCGCGCTCCGCCTTCGTATCCAGCGCGGACGTCGCCTCGTCGAGCACCAGTATCGGCGCGTCCTTCAACATGGCGCGCGCCACCGCAACGCGCTGCTTCTGCCCGCCGGAAAGACGCAGGCCCCGCTCGCCGATGACAGTGTCGTACCCGTCCGCGAAGTTCGTGATGAAATCGTGAGCATTTGCACGCTTGGCGACGTCCACCACCTCCTCACGCGACGCCCCCGGCTTGCCGTACGCGATGTTGTCGTGCACCGTGCCCGAAAACAGCGCCGCCTCCTGGAACACCACGCCCGTAGTCGCACGCAGCTTCTCCACGTCGAGCTCGCGTACGTCCTCGCCGCACACCTCCAGGCGGCCGCCCGTGGCGGGGTAGAGCCCGAGCAGCAGGTTCACGATGGTCGACTTCCCCCCGCCGGACTCGCCCACGAGCGCGATCTTCTCACCTTCGCGGGCCGAAAACGTCACGCCGTGCAGCACCGGCTCACCCGCCACGTACTCGAAGCTGACGTTGTCGAAGGACACCACCGGCTCCCGCACCGCAAGCGGCGGGTGCTGCACGGGCGAAAGCTCCGGCATGCCCGACGTCTGTGTCGCCGCGACCACCTGGGCGTTCGCAGTGGGCTCGACCGGGGAGTCCATGACCCGGAAGTAGTCGCGCGAACCAGCCACGGCACGCTGGGCGGAATCGACGATCCAGCTCATCATGGTCACCGGCTGGCGCGCCATGGTGACCATCTGGATGAGCATCACCATCTCACCGACGCTGAAGTGCCCGCCCAGGGTGCGGGTGAACACGATGAGGTAGATGCCGAAGAAGATGAGGTTCATCGCCACGCCACGCAACGTGTCCATGGAGTGCCACCAGCGCGACTGGGGCCGCGTGACGTCCACCACCGACGTGTAGTGGCGGCCGAAAGAATCCAGCTCGCGCACCTCCGCGCCGTAAGATTTGGTCACCTTCACCTGGCCGACCACCTCGGCGAAGCGCCCGTTCGCCTCGTCGATGTGCGCGTTCTTCTCCTGCTCGAAGACCTGCCACCGCTTCGACGTAAGCGCGGTGAGCCAGGTGTAGAGCGGAAACAGCAGCGCCAACAGCACCGTCAACGGCCAGTAGTAGGCGGCCGTGATGGCCAAAATCGCCACCACCTGCAAAAGCATCGGCAAAAAGTTGTTCGTGAACGACTGGATGAACTGCGTGACGTTCGCAATCGAACGATCCAGCCGCGCGATAATCGTGCCTGTGACCTGCTTGTCGAAGTACGACTGCGGCAACGCCAGCAACTTCGCGAAATACCGCGTGGACAAAATCTGCCGGATGCGCGACACCATCACGTCGCCCATGTATCCCGAAACGTTGCGCAGAAGCGACGCGCCCGCCTCGGCCGCGAACAGCGCCACCGCGAGCCAGGTGACGGTGCGGGTGGGGGAGGGGGCTGCGGAGCCGTCGTTAAGAAATGCGACGATTGTGTCGGTCGCCTCCCTAATGAGAAACGGCGACACCAAACTCAACCCCGCCACCGCCGTGGACACCACCACCACTCCGATATAGAACGGCCACAGAGCGGAGGTGCTACGCAACACGCGCGTCAAAGACTGCATGATTTCCGCATGGTACTACCGCGCTACACTCACACCCATGATGAAGCGCCTCACCCTCGCCGCCACCCTCGCAACCTCCCTCGCTCTCACCGCATGCGTGACCGGGGACGAAGCAGAAGAACAAGGTGCCACCGGCGAAGACATCGAGGTAACCACCCCAGCCGAAGAAGACGAGGAGCGCTTCGAAGTCGACGAGGTAGACCCGAAAGTAACGGACGAGACCACCGGCGAGCGCGTCGAAGACCCCGCCATGGACCTGAGCTACAAATGGCAGGGCACCGAGTACTCACCCAACGGCTCCGTTGTGGTCGTGGCCGTGACCAACGAATCGGATGCGCCCATGCCCGCCGACACCCTCAGCGTGAAACTGCGCTACAACGACGGCAACTCCATGCAGGATGCGCGCTTCAACCCGGACGCGGAAGCCGCCGGCATCGACATGGTTGGGGTGGACCACCCGCTCGGCCCCGGTGCGACCACGAACGCGAAGTACCCCTTCGACGTGTCCACGGGCAACCTGTGGGACGCGG
Organism: Corynebacterium sp. Marseille-P4321; assembly: GCF_903645305.1. Classification (GTDB taxonomy): domain Bacteria; phylum Actinomycetota; class Actinomycetes; order Mycobacteriales; family Mycobacteriaceae; genus Corynebacterium. Next base: position 637,767 of record NZ_CAHJXO010000001.1, read on the forward strand.
AGTTCACCATCGGCAACGTCACCTTCAAAGGCAATTTGAACAACTAGAAGCAGCCGCGCAGGTAGCCGAGAGGGTCGTGGGTTTCGCCCTCCCCGACACGCCATGCTTGTCGACGCCTCCGGTACACCTCCCAGCCCACCTCACCACCACGGGCAAAGCCGAGCAGCCAATCATTGAGCTCGGTGCCGGGGCGGAAGAGCGCGGCGAGCTCACTCGAGTGCGTGCCGGCGGGAAACTCCGCCTGCCAGACGTTGCCCGGGGCGTGCTCGCAAGCCTCGTCCACCCAGCGTCGAATCAGCGCGTCCGAGTTGAACTGCCCAGCCACCGGCCTGCCCGCCGCCTTGACCGCCGCAACGTACTCGCCCGCAGTGCCCTTCTTCAGCCCCATACGGCGACCGGCGGAGCGCACAAACGCGCCGCCTAGCCCCGCCCGGTCCAGCGCGGCACCGTGATTGATGAACTCGTCGCGCGTAGAGGTGACCACCAGGTCCACCTGCGCCAGCTCCGTGCCGTCGAACGGGTGCGGCCCCACCGCGCAGTCCGTGATGTACTGCGTGCGGAAACGCTGGTATCCGCGCTCCATCTTCTGCGGGTTGTCGCGGTACAGCGCGTTGAGCGCATCACGGGTCAGCGGGGTAGACAGCGCCGCTCGCGCCGCCCACTTCCGCGCAGAAAACGGCCTGCGGGGAAACGCCGGCGAGAGCGCGAGCGCGCGGCGGAACTCGCCCTTGTAATGGTCGCGCCGGGCAAGCCACAACGCGATGCCCGCGCCAGCAGACTGGCCCACCACCGTCACGTTCGTCGGATCGCCACCGAACGACTCAACGTTGCGCTGCAGCCACGCAAGCGCCTCCGCACAATCCGCCACGCCCCGGAAATGCCCCGGCGCATCCGTGTGCAACGGCAGAAAACCCGGAAACTTCAACCGGTAACCCACCCTCACCAGCACCACACCGGCGCGCGCGAACGCCTCCGGGTGCATAAAGGTCTCAGTATGGTCACCGACCTCGTAGCGGCCGCCGTGGATCCACACCACCACCGGCAGGTCATCCCCTGGGCGCGCGCCGTCCGGAGTGGTCACGGAAAGGGAGGCGGTGCCGGGTTGGGGCCGGGTGGCGTCGATAAGCAAGCCCTGCTCGACCCGCAACGGGTCGTCGAACGCGCCCACGATGCGGGAGTAGGGGACCGACTCAAACCAGCGCGCACCATCGCGGGTCACGCCCACGACGGTACCGGCGGGGCAGGTGACTTCCGTGTGCATGCCTTGAAGCGTATCCACATAGAATGGCGCGCATGAAAAACCCGTTGCTCGAGCCGTCCACACTGCCGTACAACCTGCCGGATTTCCAGGCGATTCGGCTCGACCACGTCGAGGAAGCATTCGAGCAAGCGCTACACAACCACGCCGCCGAAATCGCAGACATCACCACCGCCGAAACCCCCACCTGGGAAAATACCGTCGAAGCCTTCGAGCTCGCGGGCGCGGACCTCGACCGGGTGATTGCCTGGTTCTTCAACCTCCAATCCACCGACGGTAACGCCGACTTCGACGCCGTGGCCGACCGCATAGTGCCCCGCCTGTCCGCACACGTCGACTCCATCTACCAAAACGGGGAGCTCTACCAACGGCTACGCGCCGTACGTGTGCCCGCCGACGAAGCCTCCCGCCGCCTCCACGCCGAACTGCTGCGCCGCTTCACCCGCCGCGGCGCCGAACTCGACGCCACCGGCAAAACCCGCCTCCAGGACATCAACCGGCGCCTTTCCGAGCTGTCCGAACGCTTCGGCCGCAACCTGCTCGCCGACACACGCGGACTCGCCGTCACCTTCACCCGCGACGAACTCGCCGGACTCTCCGAGGAGCAACTCGCCGCCTACGAACGCGACGGCGCATACGTTATCCCCATCGAACTGCCCACCACACAGACACTCCAAGCCGAGCTCGACGTCGCGCAATCGCGGCGCAAGCTTTTCGACGCCTCCCGGTCCCGCGGCGCCCACACCAACACCGACGTCGTCCTAGAAACCGTGAAGCTGCGCCAAGAACGCGCCCGCCTGCTCGGCTTCGACACCCACGCCGACTTCGTCATCGCCGAAGAAACCGCCAGGACGGCCGCCGCCGCACGCGGACTCATCGCCGACCTCGCGCCAGCCGCCGCCGCAAACGCCGAAGCGGAACGCAAACTCGCCAGCGAACTCGCAGGCGAAGAACTCGACGGCGCCGACTGGCCGTACTGGCAAGCCAAACGCCGCGAACAAGAACTCGGCTTCGACGAAACCGAACTGCGCAAATACTTCCCCCTCGAGCAAGTGCTTATCGACGGCGCCTTCCACGCCGCCAACCTCCTCTACGGCATCACCGTGACCAAACGCGACGACCTCAACGGCTACCGCGACGACGTTGACGTCTGGGAGATCAAAGACGAAGACGGCACCGGACTTGGCCTCCTACTCACCGACTACAACGCCCGCGAATCCAAACGCGGCGGCGCGTGGATGAGCTCGTTTGTGGAGCAGTCGCACCTGGCGGGCACAAAACCCGTAGTCACCAACGTGATGTCCGTGACCTCGCCGTTACTCACTATCGACGAGGTAACCACCGTCTTCCACGAGTTCGGTCACGCCCTTCACGGGCTGCTCTCGGATGTGCGGTACCCCTCGCATTCCGGCACGAACGTCCCGCGCGACTGGGTGGAGTTTCCCTCGCAGATCAACGAGAACTACGCCTTCGCCCCGGAGATCGTGCGCAACTACGCCCGTCACGTGGACACCGGCGAGGTGATCCCCGATGAGCTCTTGCGTGCCATGAACGAGGCGCGCCAATTCGGCCAGGGCTTCGACACCGCCGAGTACCTCGCCGCTTCCGCGATCGATCTGGCGTGGCACTCTTTGGAGGGGGACTTGCCCGAGGACATTGCCGCCTTCGAGCAAGAGGTTCTCGGCGATTACGGCCTAGACGTCGACGGCCTGGAGCCGCGGTATCGATCCACCTGGTTCAACCACATTTTCGGAGGTGGCTACTCGGCGGGCTACTACTCCTACCTGTGGGCGGAGGCGCTCGACGCGGACGGGTTCTCGCTGGTGGAGGCTGAGGGCATCAACCGCGCGACGGGGCAGAAGTTCCGCGACGCGATTCTGTCGCAGGGCTCGTCGCGCGATTATGCCGCGGCGTACCGGGCGTTCCGCGGCCGAGGCAAGGACGTGCGCCCGTTGCTGGAGCGTCGCGGTCTCGCCGGCGCCGCAGCACCCGATACTGCCGCGCCCGGCACCATCGCATCTGGCGAAGAGGCGTAGCGCCCGTGTCCATCTTCGACCTGAGCCCCTGGCTGCAAGTCCCGCTGATCCTGGCCGCGGCGGTGCCTGTCGGTGGGCTACTCGCGTGGGGATTACTCCGGGTGATCGACTGGGTGGCGGCGAGAACCTCGAACACGTCCGATGCGGTGGACGCAACGATGTGAACCGGTGCTCCGCTACGTCTCGGAGCCCGTTTCCGGCCGGCGAGGGCAAAGCGCTAGGCTTGTGTGCCATGGCCAATCCAGAGGAGCTGCGTAAGCAGGATCAACGCTTGCCGAAGCAGCAGCGCAAGTATCCGCAGTCGCGGGTAACGCAGGTGATGTGGCTGCTCATCGCGCTGGTGATCGTCGCTGCTGTCATCGGCGCGCTGTAACCGCCCGCGTCCTGCGCGACGGGGATCTTTTCGTGCGCGGCTCGGTGCTCTTGTTTTAGGCGCAGGGCTCCTCGACGCAGGGTTTTCAGGCGCTGGGTTTCTAGGCGCTGGGTTTTTAGGCGTTGGTGAGGATGTGTGCGGCGCCGTAGGGGTGGGTGGTGTTTGGTACGGGTGTGCCGTTGGGCGATACCCAGCAGGTGGTGCCGTTTACCCGTTGCATTCCGCCGCGGCGGTTGTTGTGTGCGGGGTTGTCGTGGTTGATGCGGTTGTGGTAGCTGCACAGCATGGCCAGGTTCGACATGTTGGTTTCGCCACCTTGGGAGTATGCGGTGACGTGGTGGACTTGGCAGTACTCGGAGGCGTGTTTGCAGCCCGGCCACGGGCACACCGTGTGGGTCATTTTCGCGAGTGTGCGCTGCTTGTCGTTGGCGTAGCGGGCGCTGCGGTACAGGTTGACTGCGCCTTCGTGGGGGTGGAACAGTGCCACTTCGGAAAGTTCGGGGCGCATGGCGAGGTATTCGGCTCCGGTGATGGTGGTGCCGTCGGAAAGCCCAAGCACGACCTCGTCGCCGTCGCTGGCCATGATGCGCATGTGTTGTTCCAGGGTCACCACCACAATGGGCCGCGGTTGTGCGTGGGCGATACCGCCGCCGTCTTTGCGGATGAGTTTCAAAAAGCGGCGCAGCATTTGCGGCCCTGCGGGTTTTGTCGTGTCGATGTCTTGGCGCAGGTAGTGCTCCAAGTCGGCGAGGTCGCGTTCGTCGGCGGTGAGAAACAGCGAGCGCAGCCCGTTGGAGGATTGGGTCAGCCGCAGCGATTTGGTGCGGTGGAATTTCTTCTCCGGCACGACCTTTGCGATGCGGGTTTCCAGCTGGCGGTAGGTGGCGGGCTCGGCGAGGAGTTCGAGGCGTAGGTTCCAGCGCGCGACGCGGTCTTTGATGTGGGCGATGCGGCGCTCGATGAGCCGGAGTTGGTCGAGGCTGAACGCGCTTTGCGCGGCGAGGCGGCGGGCTTCGGTGGCTTTGTAGGCGAAGCGTTTTTCGCCGTAGTAGGTGTCGTGGAGTTTTTGCCACTGGGTGGCAACGGCCGGGTCGAACCCGGCGGCGAGTGCTGTGGGCCGGTCGAACCCGTCGAGGGCGTCGATGGTGGGCCCGGTTTTAAGGTAGCGGTCGAATCCTGTCATAGCCCGGCACGCTAAACTCACACGCAAGCGTCGTAAAGCCCTGCCTGCGAAAACTGTGGATAACTTTGTCCAGCCACCCCAGTTATCCACAGTTCGCTCTAGGGGCGTTGCGAAGCCTCCGCGATACGCGTAAACAGTGGAAGTTTCGCAAGCTTTTCGACGGTCACGGGGTCACCGGAGGCGTCGCAAAGCGGAATGCACCAGTTGGAGTACTGCTCGGAGTTCGTGCCGGGCTGGTTCTGGATGCGGGTGTCGCCCACCATGTCCACCAGGTTCGTGCAGGTCATCGCCGACGGGGTGGATGCGATGAAGCGAGTCAGGCCTTCGAGCAGTGCTTCGGTGTCCTCGTAGTCGCCGAGCGAGCGGTCGGTGAAGTCGAGCGATGCAAGCGCGGTGCCGTCGAACGCGCCTTCCGCCTGCGCGACGGCGAGCACTTGGGAGATCCACACCGCGTCGGCGGCGTTGAGCTCGTCCAGAGTTTCCTCCACCAGGCCAAGCTCGTGGCGCAGCTCGTTGTGCGCGCCATTGACGTACCCGGCGGTGGGCGGCAGGTCGTGCGTGCCGATCGCAGTCAGCGAGAGGTTGCGGTACTGCTGCGCCGGTCGTGGCGCCTGCTCCGGCGGCACCGACTCGAACCACAGCACGGTGGTGCCCAAAATGCCCTTGTCGCGCAGCACGTCTTGGACCCACGGCTCGAAGGTGCCCAGGTCCTCGCCAACCACTACTGCGCCGGCGCGTTCCGCCTCGAGCGCCAGGATGCCCACCATGGCCTCGTGGTCGTAGTTCATGTACGCGCCGTAGAGCGGTGAATCCATCCGGGGCACCCAGTACAGGCGGAAGAGCCCCAGGATGTGGTCGACGCGGATGCCGCCGGAGTGGCGCAGCACGGTGCGCAAAAGGTCGCGCCACGGCGCGTAGCCTTCCGCGGCGAGGCCGAACGGGTTCCACGGCGGCTGCGACCAGTCCTGGCCCTGCTGCGAGTACTGGTCCGGCGGCGCTCCCACGGATGCGTCCGGCACCAGCACGGAACCGAGAGTCGCGGCATCAGCGCCACCAGGGTGAATGCCCACCGCGAGGTCCGTCATAATCCCGATAGACATGCCTGCGTCCACCGCGGCCTCCTGCGCGACGCGGCGTTGCTCGTCGGCAATGAACTGCAGCCATATGTAGTACTGCACGAGCTCTTCGATGTCGTCGCCGGCGTCGTGGCGCGGGGCGCCTTCGTGCTCCGACTCGGCGGCTTGGGCGGCGCACCAGTGGGCGAACTCGCGCAGGCCCTCGCCCTCCGCTTCGGCGAAGGTGAAGAAGTCGTCGCGGCGGGCCTCGTTGGCCATGGAGAGGTGGAACAGTTCGCGCAGCGCCGCCAGCTTGGCCGCGAAGACGCGGTCGCGCTGCAGCGGCTCCGCGGAGCGGTTCAGCGCTTTGAGCGGGGCGGCGAACTCTTCCATTTCGGCGCGCGAGCGGGCGTCGAGCGCGGCGTATTCCGGCACAGCCTCCACGGAGATGTAGATGGGGTTCACGAAGCGCCTCGAGGTGGGCAGGTACGGCGAATCCTCCACCGGCGGCACCGGTTCGGCGGCGTGCACGGGGTTGATCAGCAGGTAGTCGGCCCCCACGGCGCCGACTTCGCGCGCGAGCGCGGCCAGGTCGGCGAAGTCGCCGACGCCCCAGGACTGCTCGGAGCGCACGGAGTACAGCTGCGCCATCACGCCCCATACAGGCTTGGCTACCACGTCCGTGGTGGTGGAGACCGTTGCCGGTACGACGATCAGCGGGCAGGTCTCGTTCAAGTTGTCGGACTCGAGGTGCAGCTCGTGGTAGCCGCAGGGCAGGTCGCCGAGCACGTGGTAGGTTGCCTCGCCCCAGGCCACGCCGTCGTCGGCGACGAATGGTGGCGCCCAGTTCTCGTCCTGCCAGGCGTCGCGCGAGGAGCCGTCTTCGAGCGCGATCCACACGTGCGACCAGTGCCCGTCGTGGACGTGCACGTTGAAGTGCTTTTCCTGGCCTTGCTCCGCCACCACGCACAAAGGTAACGGACGTGTCGCCCAGTAGGCGTGGCGGGCGGCGAGGTGGAATTCGAGTTCTTCGTCCGAAGGATCGTCGTCAAGCGCGACGCCCATTGCCCGCAACAATTTCACGAAGCTTTCGGCGGGCGGCTCGGTGATGAGCCCGTTGGAGGCGCGGTAGGAGGTGCCGAAGCCGTAGGACTCGGCGAGTGCATGCAGGAGTTCCACGTTTGTCACAAAAGAGCATTGTGCCAAAGACGTCACGTCGGCGCGCGGGGTAGGGTTGGCTTCTATGCCGTCGAAAGGATTCACCACAGAGCTTGGGTTCACTATCGCCGAAGATGACAACTGTCTGCGCCGTCTTATCAGGTTGTGCGAGGAGAATCCGCACATCGTGCTGTTTTCGCGCCCGCGGAATTACGAGTGGGTGAACGTTACGGCCGGGGAGTTCCTCGCCGAGGTGTATGACGTGGCGAAGGGCCTGGTTGCGGCGGGTGTTGAGCCGGGGGATCGCGTGGCGATTTTGTCGAATACGCGCTACGAGTGGCAGTTGGTTGATTTCGCGATTTGGGCGGCCGGCGCGGCGAGCGTGCCGATTTACCCGACGAGTTCGATGCACCAGATCCAGTGGATTTTGGAGGATTCGGGGGCGAAGGTCGCGTTCACCGAGACGCGTGATCACACGGAGCTGATGAGCCCGTTCCTGCCGGGCGGTGGCTTCGATTCGTCGGCGCAGCTCGAGCGCATTTACGAGTTCAATGCGGCGGGTGCGGAGACCATCAAGTTCGAGGGGCGCAGTGTCCCGCAGGAGCTTATCGACGAGCGCTGCGACGCAATCACGCATTCCCATTTGGGCTCGATCGTGTACACCTCGGGCACCACCGGTCGGCCGAAGGGCGTGGAGCTCACGCACGGCAACTGGGCGTACCAGTGCTACGCGCTGCTGGAGAACGAGATCGGGCGCGTGGCGTTCCCGGGTCAGCGCATCATCGTGTTTTTGCCGCTGGCTCACGTGTTGCAGCGCGCGGTGGCGATTGCGTCGACCATCGTCGGTTCCACCCAGTCGCACTGGGCGGATACGTCCACGCTGACGGTGCAGCTGCAGCGTTTCCGCCCGAACCTGGTGCTGGGTGTGCCGCGCGTGTTTGAGAAGGTGCGCGACGGTGCCTACAACAAGGCGGCGGACGGCTCGGCGGTGGGCAAACGCGTCTTCCTCGAGGCGGAGAAGGCCGCCATTGAGTACTCGAAGGCGCTGGATACTCCTGATGGCCCGACGCGGGTGCAGAAGGCGAAGGTGAAGCTGTACGACAAGCTGGTGTACTCGAAGATCAAGGAGGCGGTGGGCGGTTCTGCTTGGTACGGCATCACTGGCGGGTCGGCGATGTCGTCGGATTTGAGCCACTTTTACCGCGGAATGGGCCTGCCGATCTACGAGGGGTACGGGCTGACCGAGACCTGCGCGGCGTGCTGCGTGAATAACGCCAACGCGAACCGGATCGGCACGGTGGGGCGGCCGGTGAACGGTTACTCGGTGCGTATTAACGACGACGGCGAGATCGAATTCAAGGGCCCCGGCGTGTTTGAGAAGTACTGGGGCAACCCGGAGGCTACGGCGGACGCGTTCGACGACGGCTGGTTCAACTCAGGCGATTTGGGCGAGGTGGACGAGGACGGTTTCGTGCGCATCACGGGCCGCAAGAAGGACCTCATCGTCACCGCAGGCGGCAAGAATGTTTCGCCGGGGCCGATGGAGGAAATCATCCGCCAGGACCCGCTGATTTCGAACGCACTCGTGGTCGGCGACGGCAAGCCGTTCATCGGCGTGTTGGTCACGCTGGACGAGGAGGAGCTGAAGCGCTGGAAGGCGAACCACAACATCCCGCAGCAGCGCAAGACCTCCGAGCTGGCGCAGGACCCGGCGCTGCGCGCGGAGGTGCAGGACGCGATCAACATGGCGAACGCGACCGTCTCACGCGCGGAGGCGATTAAGAAGTTCCGCATCCTGGACCGTGACCTGTCTGAGCAGCATGACGAGATGACGCCGACGATGAAGGTGAAGCGCAATGTGGTCTTCCAGCGCTTCCAAGAGGACATCGACAAGCTGTACCAGCGTTAAACTCCGGCGCGCCTTCCCGGTGCCGCGGGGAGGGTGGCCTAGCATCGGCGGGGAGTTTCAAAAGTTCCTGTGATGCAAGGGGGTGCCGCGTGCACAAAACAGCTGCTGTGCTGCGGCACCGTGAGCTCACACAGGAGATTTACAACATCGGCGACGAGGTCGCGGAGTACATCGAGCACGCCGCCGAGGCGATCGCTGATTACGACGGCGAGCTGACCGAAGATTGCCTCGCGGAGTTCGTGGAGATCGTCGACGATGCCCGCCAGGATGCCCGCCGCGTCGTCGCGGAGCTGATCGGTTTGCGCCAGGCACTCACCTCGGGGCGCGCCGCGGGGGTGCTGTCGGCTTCAGCGCGGCCCGAGGAGCGCATTCCGGAGCCTGAGCTTCTCGACGCCTCCGGGTTAGAAGACCTCTTCCCCCTCCAAGCGCCATTTTCCGTGCAGACGATGCACGACGCACTCACCGGCCGCACCGACCTTGTGGTGCAGCACCTGGGCGAGGTGGTCAGTTACACCCTGGAGCAGACCGATATGGTGGCGCGCGAGCTGGGCGTGGTGAGCCTGCCGCACCTCTACGCCCGAGTGGGCGAGATCGTCGAAGATGCCGTCATGGGCTGGGTGGAAACCGTATGCATCGATCACCCGGCGTTCGTGCGCACGATGCGTGGGTCGAACCCGCCGGAATTCTTGGACGAGCGCGCACGCATTGACCGCGTGGTGGCGAAGGTGGCGGCGAAGCGCTCCCGCCGCGGCGCATAAGGCGGGGGTGCATCGCGATGACTGACCAGTTCGGCGTATACATCCACGTCCCGTTTTGTTCCACGAGGTGCGGGTATTGCGATTTCAACACGTACACGCCGACGGAGGTGGATGCCTCCCACGCGAGCTACCTTGACGCGCTGGAGAGGGAGCTTGAGTTGGCGGCGGCCAAGGGTTTGCCGGTGGCGGACACTGTGTTTATTGGAGGCGGCACTCCGAGTCTTCTGGGGGCTGAGGGACTGGGGCGCATTCTTACTGCGGTGCGTAACACGTTCGGGCTGCGGGCGGGGGCGGAGGTGACTACGGAGTCGAATCCGGAGTCCACTAGCCCCGGGTACTTCGAGGGCTTGCTGGGCCATGGGTTCACTCGGGTGTCGTTGGGCATGCAGTCCGCTTCTACGCCAGTGTTGAAGGTGTTGGACCGGCAGCACACGCCGGGGCGTGCGGTGGCGGCGGCCTCGGAGGCGCTTGCCGCTGGCTTTGAGCACGTGAACCTCGACATGATCTACGGCACGCCGACGGAAACTGACGACGATGTGCGCAAAACCCTCGACGCTATCCTCACCACAGGCGTGGACCACGTGAGCGCGTACAGCCTCATCGTCGCCGACGGGACGCGGATGGCCCGCCAGGTGCGCACCGGCGAGCTGCCCGCGCCCAGCGAGGACGCCTATGCGGACCGTTACGAGCTCATCGCCGACACGCTGGAGGGCGCGGGCTACGAGTGGTACGAGGTGTCCAACTGGGCGAAGCCGGGCGGGCAGTGCCGCCACAACCTCATCTATTGGCGCGGCGCGCGCTGGTGGGGCCCGGGGGGTCGTCGATAAGCATGTGCGTGCTGGGCTGCTGCAAGATGGCGAGCGGCTGCGCGTGACGGACAAGGGCCGTTTGCTGGCGGACGGGATTATTACGGATATCCTGGCTGCCGAGTAGGTGCACAACCAGGCCGCGGAAGGGGGCCGGAAGGAGGCAAGCATGGCTGCAGCGGACGAACGCAGGCAGGCGGTGCTGCGCGCGATTGTGGCCGACTACATCGCGAGCCAGGAACCGGTGGGCTCGAAGGCGCTGGTGGAGCGTCACAAGCTGGGGGTGAGCTCCGCGACGATCCGCAACGACATGGCGGTGCTGGAGCAGCAGGGCTACATCTCGCAGACGCACGCCTCCTCTGGCCGCATCCCCACCGAGGCGGGCTACCGCGCCTTCGTCGACGCGCTGAACGATGTGAAGCCGCTGAGCCAGGTGGAGCGCCACGCCATCCTGGAATTTTTGGAGTCCGGCGTGGACATGGAGGATGTGCTGCGCCGCTCCGTGCAGCTTCTCGCGCAGCTGACGAATCAGGCGGCGATGGTGCAGCTGCCCACCTTGAGCGTCTCGCGGGTGAAGCATTGCGAGGTGGTGTCACTGAGCCCCACGCGCCTGCTGCTTGTGCTGATCACCGACACCGGCAGGGTGGATCAGCGCAACGTGGACCTCGCAGCACCGATCGGCGATGACGGGGTGCGGCTGGTGCGCGATTTGCTTAACGACGTGCTGGTGGGCAAAACCATGCAGGACGCCAGCGATTCGCTGCGCAGTCTGACCACCAGGGCGATGGACAACGTCCAGGACGCCGTGGAGCGCGCCAGCGAGGTGTTGATCTCCACGCTGGTGGAAACCGCGCCGGACCGGCTTATCGTCGCGGGTTCTGCGAACCTCACCGCCGGCGGCAGCTTGCAATCGGTCATTGATGCGCTTGAGCACCAGGTGGTGGTGCTCAAGCTGCTCGCGGGCGCGCAGGAGCTGGAGCACATTTCCGTGCGCATCGGCAGCGAGAACGAGAACGAGGAATTATCTCGCGCCAGCATTGTTACAACAGCATATGGCCCAGGTGATGAGGCGCTTGGCGGTCTCGGGGTGGTCGGCCCGACGCACATGGACTACCCCGGTACCATGCAAAAGGTTGCCACCGTGGCCCGCTACATCAGCCGCATCCTGCGGGGCGAGTAAGGGCTATTTGCGGCCTGGAACGGTGCAGAAGACGTAAAGAAACTCGTTGAAGAAGGTTAGTTAGAACATTGGCTCGTGATTACTACGGCATCCTGGGCGTGGACCAGGAAGCCACGGAGCAGGAGATCAAGAAGGCGTACCGCAAGCTTGCGCGCAAGTACCACCCGGACGTGAACCCGTCTGAGGAGGCGGCTGAGAAGTTCGCGGAGATTTCGCTGGCGCAGGAGGTGCTGCTGGACCCGCAGAAGCGCAGCATCGTGGACCGTGGCGGCGACCCGATGGACGCCGGCGGCGGCATGGGGGGCGGCGCCGGTTTCGGCGGGGGCCTGGGCGACATCTTCGAGGCGTTCTTCGGCGGCGGTGCCGGAGGGGCGCGCCAGCCGCGCTCGCGCGTGCAGCCGGGCAACGACGCGCTTTTGCGCACCACCATCACGCTGGAAGAGGCGTACGCCGGCGCGAAGAAAGACGTCACCGTTGATACGGCAGTGTTGTGCGAGCGGTGCCACGGCACCGGTTCGAAGTCCGAGTCGAAGCCTGTCACCTGCGATCAGTGTGGTGGTCAGGGTGCGGTCCAGGAGGTGCAGCAGTCTTTCCTGGGCAACGTGATGACGCAGCGCGAGTGCCCGAAGTGCCGCGGCTACGGCGAGATCATCACCGACCCCTGCCAGCAGTGCGCCGGCGACGGCCGCGTGCGCGCCACCCGCGACCTGGTGGTGAACATCCCGGCGGGCATCGCCTCCGGCATGCGCATCCGTATGGCGGGCCAGGGCGAGGTGGGCCACGGCGGCGGCCCGGCCGGCGACTTGTACGTCGAGGTGCAGGTCGAGCCGCACCCGGTGTTCGTGCGCGAGGGCAACGACCTGCACCTGCGACTTTCTGTGCCGATGTACGACGCGGCGCTGGGCACCGAGATCGCTGTGGACAACCCGGCGGGCGAGCAGACCCGCATCGAGGTCCCCGCGGGCACCCAGCCGGATGAGCGGGTGGTGCTCCAGGGCGAGGGCATGCCACGCCTGCGCGCGGAGGGGCGCGGCGACATGGTGGCCCACATCCAGGTGATCGTGCCGACGGCGTTGAGCAACGAGGAGCGCGCCGCGCTCGAGGATCTGCGCGACGGCTGCCCGGACGAGGCCGCGGTGCAGACCGAGGACGAGGCCGCGGAGACCGGCTTCTTCAGCCGCATGCGCGGAAAGTTCCGCCGCTAACATGTCGCTGCCGTACTTCCTCGCCGAAGACCCGAGCTCGGGCGTGCTCGAGGGCCCCGAGGCGAAGCACGCCAGCGTGAAGCGGATCGCGCCGGGGGAGCGCATCATGCTTATCGACGGCCAAGGCACCCAAGCCGAAATCCAGGTCACGGACGTCACGTCGGGGCGTGTGCAGGGTGAGGTTGTGGGGGCGGAGCTCGTCGATAAGCTTCTGCCCCAAGTCACCGTCGTGCAAGCCATCCCGAAAGGCGAGCGGGCGGAACTCGCTGTGGACCTGGCGGTGCAGGGCGGCGCGGACGAGATCATCCCGTGGATTTCGCACCGCACGATCGCGCGCTGGCCAGCGAATAAGCAGGCCAAGCAGGTGGAGAAGTGGCGTTCTCAGGCGTTGTCGAGCGCGAAGCAGGCGCGGCGCGCGTGGGTGCCCGAGGTGCGCGAGCCGGTGACCACGAATCAGTTGCGCGACTTGCTCGCCGATTCTGGCGCGCTCGCGTTGGTGCTGCACGAGGACGCCACGGAGTCCATCCGCGACGTCGATTTTGCCGGTGCGGAGCAGGTGGTGCTTATCGTCGGGCCGGAGGGAGGCATCGGCGACGACGAGCTGGAGGTTATCGGTGCGCGCGCCGTGAAGTTGGGCCCGGAGGTGTTGCGCACCGCCTCGGCGGCGTTTGCGGCGTTGTGCGCGATCGGGGCGCTTTCCGGGCGCTGGTAGGGTTGAGCCACATGGAAGAAGTGGTCACGCGCAAAGTCGAGCTGGATTCGGCGTACGCGCAGCCCGTTCTAGGGTTCAACGACGACAACCTGCGGGTACTCAACCAGCACCTCGGGGTGGATCTGCACGCGCGCGGTACGACACTCAGCGTGCGCGGTGAGGCGTCAGACGTGGCGCATGCACTGCGTGTGGTCGACGAGCTGGAATCCATGGCGCGCCGCGGCGTGCCGTTAACCGCGGAGACGGTGGTGCAGGCCGCGAAGATTATGGAGGCCGAAGCACCGGAGTCCGTCGCGGACATCCTCGGCGCGGAGATCGTGGCGCGCCGCGGCAAGGTGATCCGCCCGAAGACGGCTGGCCAGCGGCGCTACGTGGACGCGATCGACGAGAACACGATCACGTTCGGCATCGGCCCCGCCGGTTCCGGTAAGACGTACCTCGCCGTGGCGAAGGCCGTGCAAGCACTGCAGAACAAAGAGGTCAAGCGCATCATTTTGACCCGCCCGGCCGTAGAAGCGGGCGAGAAGCTCGGGTTTTTGCCGGGCACCCTGAGCGACAAGATCGACCCGTACCTGCGCCCGCTCTACGACGCGTTGCGCGACATGATGGACCCGGAGGTCATCCCGAAGCTTATCGAGGCAGGGATTATCGAGGTCGCGCCGCTTGCCTACATGCGCGGGCGCACCCTTTCGGATGCGTTCGTGATTTTGGACGAGGCGCAAAACACCACCGGCGCGCAGATGAAAATGTTCCTCACGCGTCTCGGTTTCGGCTCGAAGATGGTGGTCACGGGCGATACGTCCCAGGTGGACTTGCCGCGCGGCACCGTGTCGGGCCTGCGTGTGGCGCGTCGCATCTTGGGCGACATCGACGACATTTCGTTCCAGGAGCTCTCCGGCGACGACGTGGTGCGCCACCACCTTATTTCCCGCATCGTCGCCGCCTACGACCGGCACGATGCACAGAACGCGGCGCGCTACGAGAAGCGCCAGCGCGAGATTGAGGCGGAGCGCGAGCAGGAAGCCGGGCAAGGGGGCGCGCAGTGAGCATCGAGGTGTTAAACGAGTCGGGCGAGTTGGTCAATGAGCAAATGCTTATCGACGTCTGCTCGTTCGCCCTTTCCACCATGGATGTCCACCCGGACACGGAGGCCACCATCACGTTGGTCGATGAGCCGACGATGGCGGATCTGCACGTGCGCTGGATGGACCTGGAGGGCCCGACGGATGTGATGAGCTTCCCCATGGACGAGCTCTCGCCCGGTGGCGGCCGCCCGGATGCGGCTGAGCCGGGGCCGGCGATGTTGGGCGACATCATTTTGTGCCCGGCGTTCGACGCGAAGCAGGCGGAGATGGCGGGCCACTCGCTCGGCCACGAGATGGCGCTGCTTACCGTCCACGGCGTACTGCACCTGTTGGGCTACGACCACATCGAGCCGGAGGACGAGCGCGAGATGTTCGCGCTGCAGAACGAGATCCTGGCGGATTGGTACGACTCGCTTTCCGCGCGCGGCGTGCAGTTCCAGGAGCGCCCGGAAAACGCCCACGCGTTCCCATCGGCTGCGGACCGCGACGAGCTGGACAAGCTCATGCGCGAAGCAGAGACGGGCACTGATACTAAGGGCCGGGACGCGTAAGTGGAGTTTACTATCGCGTATGCGGTGGCCACGGTCGTCGCGCTGTTGCTTTCGGGCCTGCTCGGGTCCGTGGAGTCTGCGCTCGCCCCGATTTCGAAGGCGCGCGTGGAAGGCATGGTCAAAGACGACGTGCCGGGTGCCGCCGCGCTGCTGAAGGTGGTAGCGCGCCGCGCCGACCACGTGAACACGCTCGTGTTGCTGCGCACCGTGTTGGATATCACGGCGGCGGTGTTCGCCGCGATGTTCGCGATGGACATCATTTCCTCCGACGCGTGGGCGATTGCCGCTGCGATTGGCGCGGTGACGCTTTTGCAGTTCTCCATCATCGGGGTGTTCGCGCGCACGGCGGGCAAGCGCAACCCGTACTCCATCTCGCTTCAGTCGGCGCGGTGGCTGGGTGCGTTCCAGGTCATCCTTGGCCCGCTTGCCCGCGGGCTGATTTGGGTGGGCAACTTGTTCAACCCGGGCGAGGATTTCGCGGACGGTCCGTATGCCACCGAGGTGGAGCTGCGCGAGATGGTGGAGGTTGCCCAGGAAAAGGGCGTGGTGGAAACCACCGAGGGCCGCATGATCCAAAACATCTTCGACTTGGCTTCCACGTACGCGCGTCAGGTGATGGTGCCGCGCCCGGAGATGGTGTGGATCGAGGGGGAGAAGCGGGTGCGCCAGGCCACGTCGCTCATGGTGCGCTCGGGCCACTCGCGCGTGCCCGTGATCGGGGAGAGCGTCGACGAGATCATCGGCGTGGTGTACCTGAAGGACATGTTCGACGACCGCGGCGCCCCGCTGGATCCGGACACACCACTTTCGCAAGTGATGCGCGAGCCCTTGTTCATCCCGGACTCGAAGCCGCTCGACGTGTTGCTCTCCGGCATGCAGCAGGCGAACACGCATATAGCAATGCTTATAGACGAATACGGCAACGTCGCCGGCATGCTCACCATGGAGGACCTGCTCGAAGAGATTGTCGGCGAGATCACGGACGAGTACGACGAGGACGAGGAGGCGCCGATCGAGGAGATCGAGCCGCGCGTCTTCCGCGTCCAGGCCCGCCTGCCGCTGGACGACCTGGTGGATTACCTCGCCGACCACCTCGATTACGAGCTGGAGTACTCGGAAGAGGTTCTGGACAACGTGGACACCGTCGCAGGGTTGTTGTCGTACGAGTTGGGTCGCGTGCCGCTGCCGGGTTCGTCGATTCTGCGCGACGGCGTGCGCTACACCGCAGAAGGTGGGCGCGACCGCCGCGGCCGGGTGAAAACCCGGACGGTGCTGGTGTCGGTGGGGGATGAGCCGAAGGAATCTTTAGACGTCGATTAGCTGCGCAAAACGGCGTAAGATGTTACTTGTAAGGCATTCCACCTACAGGAAGGACACTTTCCAAATGCGCGCTGTGCGTTACTACGGTCAGAAGGACATCCGCGTCGAGGAGATCGACGCTCCCACCGCAGGCCCCGGCGAAGTACTCATCAACATCGCTTGGTGCGGCATTTGCGGCACCGACCTGCACGAGTACCTTGAGGGCCCGATCTTCGTTCCGGACCATGGCCACCCGCACCCGATTACGGGCGAGGAGCCGCCGGTCACCCTCGGCCACGAGTTCTCCGGCGTTGTCGCGGAGCTTGGCGAGGGCGTGGACGACCTCGAGGTTGGCCAGCACGTCGTCGTCGAGCCGTACGTCCTGCCGGACGACGTGGACCCGAAGGAGCCGGGCCCGTACAACCTGCACCCGGACGTGAACTTCATCGGCCTGGCCGGCGGTGGCGGCGGCCTGTCGGAGAAGGTCGCGGTCCAGCGTCGCTGGGTCCACCCGATCGCGGACAATGTACCGCTCGACCAGGCCGCGCTCATTGAGCCGCTGTCTGTGGCCCACCACGCGTTCGTCGCCTCCGAGGCGGGCAAGGGAGACGTCGCGCTCATCGGTGGCGCTGGCCCGATCGGCGTGCTCACGGCAGCCGTCGCAAAGGCGTATGGCTGCACTGTTGTCATCTCCGAGCTGTCCGAGCTGCGCCGCCAGAAGGCACTCGACGCGGGTGTCGCCGACCACGCCATTGACCCGTCCGCGACCGATCTCAAGGAAGAGATCCTGAAGATCACCGACGGCAAGGGCGCCGACGTCGCATTCGAGTGCACCTCCGTCAACGTCGTGCTCGACCAGCTCATCGACTGCTTGAAGCTCAAGGGCACCCTGGTCGTCGAGTCCATCTGGTCGAAGAAGGCCGAGTTCGACATCCACGCGCTCGTGATGAAGGAGCTCACCGTCCGCGGCATCATCGGTTACGCCCACGACCACGAGCAGACCATCAAGTTGGTCGAGGAGGGCAAGATCGACCTCGAGCCGTTCATCACCGGCAAGATCGGTTTCGACGGCGTTGTGGACGAGGGCTTCGACACCCTGATCAACCGCAACGAGACCGCCGTGAAGATCTTGGTGTCGCCGGAGCTGTAATCCCGGGGGAGTTTACACTGCTCGTATGAGCAACATTCTTTCAATCCAGTCCGCTGTCGCGTATGGCCATGTTGGCAACTCGGCAGCGGTCTTTCCTTTGCAGCGAATCGGCCACGAGGTCTGGCCGGTGTACACGGTGAATTACTCCAACCACACCGGCTACGGCGCGTGGAAGGGCCCGATCATTCCCGCGGCAGAGGTCGCCGAGGTCATTGAGGGCATCAGGGAGCGCGGGGCATTCGAGCTTATCGACGCTATCCTCACCGGCTACCAGGCCTCCCCGGACATCGCGGACGTGATCGTCGACGCCGTGTCGGGCATCAAGGCGGAAAACCCCAACGCGATCTACGCGTGCGACCCGGTGATGGGTAGCGCGAAGTCCGGCTGCTTCGTGCCGGACGCCGTGCCGCCGATGTTTCGGGAGAAAGTCGTGCCGGTCGCCGACGTAATCACCCCGAACCAGTTCGAGCTGGGGTACTTGGTTGAGCAGGATGTCACCGACTTGGATTCCACCCTCGCTGCCGTCGACGCCGCCCGCGAGATGGGCCCCGACGTGGTGCTCGTGACGTCGCTTACCCGCCCTGACGCACCGTCCGCGGATGCCGCCGCGGACGGCGGGCCGGGAGTGGTTGAGATGCTCGCCGTCGACGACACCGGCGCCTGGCTCGTGCGCACCCCGCGCCTGCCGTTCAAGCGCAACGGCTCCGGCGACGTGACCGCCGCGCTGTTTACAGGTCATATCGTGCACGGCGCAAGTGCTAGGGATGCCCTTTCGCGCACCGCCAGCGCCGTCTACGACATGCTGCGCATCACCCACGAAGCCGACGCGCCCGAACTGAAACTCGTTGAGGCGCAAGACTTTTACGCCAACCCGGCGGAGCAATTTATCGTCGAGAAGCTGTAAAGCCCATGAACATCATCTCGCTGCAGTCGGCGGTGGCCTACGGGCACGTGGGGAACTCGACGGCGGTGTTCGCCATGCAACGCCTCGGCCACGAGGTGTGGCCGGTGAACACGGTGAACTTCTCCAACCACACCGAGTACCCCGCCTGGCGCGGGCCAGTGATCGCCACGAGCGACATCGCCGACATCCTCGACGCGATGAGCTGGGTCTACCCCCAGGTCGACGTGTTTCTCACCGGCTACCTCGGCTCGCCGGAACTCGCCGAGGTGGTGCGGCGCACGGTCGAGCGCATCAAGGACGCGAACCCGGATGCGCGCTACGTGTGCGACCCGGTGATCGGCAACGCTACCGTGGGCTCGTTTGTGGGCGAGGAGATGCCGGACGTGTTCCGCGAGGAGCTCATCCCGCTCGCGGACGCGATCACGCCGAACCAGTGGGAGCTCGCGCTGCTCGCCGGCCTAGAGCGGCAGCCGAGTGTCGAGGAAACGGTTGAAGCGGCCCGCGGCCTCAACGAGCGCGCGCTTGTGACCTCGGTGGACACTGGCAACGATGCCACGATCGGGCTCATCGATGTCACGGCCGACCAAGCTCTCATGGTGGAAACGCCGCGCCTCGGCGGCAACGTGGTGGGCGCGGGCGACCTCGCCACGGCGCTCTACACCGCACTGCTGCACGAGGACCCCACGCGGCGGCTGGAGCACCTCGCTGGCTCCATGTTCGACGTGGTAAGCGATGTCCGCGAGCGCGGCTTAGACGAGCTGCCGCTGGTTGAGCGGCAAGGGGAATTGGTGGCCCCGCGCTCGTCGTTTAGCGCCCGCGCGCTGTAGTCCTCGAGTAAGGCGAGCGACGACGCTACGGTGGCCTGCATGACTGCATCCGCTACTTCGCATGATCTCGCTCAGCGCGCCCGTTCGCTCGACGGCAAGGGCTACGGCGCGTACAAGCAGCTCGCCGGTGAATACAGCGACGGGGCGCTACGCCTGGTCATCGACCATATCCAGGCGGACCCCTACGCCGCGCCGTCGAAAGTGCGCGTGATCGCCCCGCGCGAAGCATTTGCTATCGACGCAACGCTTACTGCCTCGCCCCTCGACCGCACCGCCGCGGCCGACGTGCTGGCCCGCCGGTTCGCTGCCGAGGCCAAGGGGAACCGCGATATTTCTATTGGCGTGCTCGGCCAGGAGGTGCTCCCGCGCACCAACGTGGAGGTTTTCGAAGACCGCGTGGAGTTCCGCCTGCTCGTCTCCCTGCCTGCGAAGGGACGACGCATCCTGGGCCGACGCGCCGCCGAGGTGCTCGAAGACGCCGTGGAGCTGGCCAGCCGCGCGCTCGCTGTCGACGAAACCTCGGTCCGCGACGCCGTGGAACTGCTGCGCGACCAGGAGGCGCTGCGCGCTGAGCTGCCCGACCGCGGCCTCGTCGCATTTATCGGTGATGGCGCGAACCTGCCGCGCCGCTCCGGCGATTCCGACCTGCCGCTTGAGGGCGGCGTCGCCTTCCAATCCCCGGAGCACCTGCGCGCCACCTTCGACCTGCCCAGCGGCCGCCGAGTCACCGGCATGGGCGTGCCGGAGGGCGTGACCGTGATCGTCGGCGGCGGCTACCACGGCAAGTCCACGCTGCTGCGCGCCCTGGAGCGCGGCGTCTACCCGCACATTTCGGGCGACGGCCGCGAGTGGGCGATCACCCGCGCGGACGCGGTGAGCGTGCGCGCCGAAGACGGCAGGCCGGTCACGGCGCAGGACATCTCCGCGTTCATCACCAACCTGCCCACCGGCGCCGACACTGCCGCGTTTTCCACCACTAACGCGTCCGGCTCCACATCCCAGGCGGCGAACGTGGTGGAGGCGGTGCAGTCCGGGGCGAGCACATTGCTTATCGACGAAGACACCTCCGCGACCAACTTCATCATCCGCGACGAACTGATGGGCCGCCTCATCGAAGCGGACCGTGAGCCGATCACGCCGCTCACCGCTCGCGTGCGCTCGCTGCACGCCGAACTCGGAGTGTCCACGGTGATGGTGGCGGGCGGGTCCGGGGCGTTCCTCGGGCTGGCGGACACGGTGATCGCCATGGATGCTTACGTGCCTGCCGATGTCACTGAACGCGCGCACGAGATCGCTGCGGAGGCCGGCGCCGCGCCCCCACAGCGGGCGTTGGAAGATACCTCGTTCGCCCGCGATACGCGCACGCTGAACCCCAGCTGCTTGTCCGTGGAGGTCCGCGGCCGCCGCAAAGCACCGAAACCCCGCGGTGCGGACACCATCTCCATCGGGCGCAGCGACATCGACTTGTCAGCGCTCAGCCAGGTTGCCGGGGCGGCGCAGGTTACGGCGATTGCTGAGGCGCTGGAGGAACTGGCGCGGGAAAGGAGAGAGGTGTCGCTGGCGGGAGCCGTCGATAAGCTATGTGCCCTTGTGCACGCCGAGGGGCCTGCGGCGCTGAGCCGGCGCGACCACCCCGGCCATCTCACCGCGCCGCGACGGTTCGAGGTGCTCGCCGCGCTGAACCGTTTCCGGGATCTGGACGCGCGGTAGTTACACCGCGAATTTTGCGCAATTTGTGCGAAAAGCAGGTCCAAATTCTAATATCTAAGTATGTTACTTTCTCTCGTGCTGGAGAACTACAGGTCGTTTCGCGACCGGGCTGTGCTCGATATGCAACAGCGCTCTTTTCAGACTCTGCGCCCGAAAGACGGGGACTGGAATGCGGCGACCCACCGTCAAGCAGCGATCATCGGCCCCAACGCCGCTGGTAAAAGCAACATTCTTCGGGCTGTATCGCTGATCTCCGAGGCGGTGCGGTGGTCATTACGTGAGCAGAATCTGCGTATCTTGCGCGACCCGTTCGCGCCTGCTGCGGAGGAGCCGACTGGTTTTTCGGTCGAGTATGTCGTCGAGGGGGTCCGGTACGAATGGGAATGCGTGTTGGGCGACTCGGGTGTTGAATCCGAGTTGCTTCGGGCGGCCGACAAAGGCCGGTGGAAACTCATTTTCCGGCGCATCGCCAACGAGATTGAGTTCGGCCCCAGCTGCCAAATTCCCGCACCGGCGCAAGAGAACATCGAGCAATTCCTTCTGCCGTGGACACTCACCCTGTCCGCGTGGGGCGGCGTGAAGAACCGGGGGCCTTACTACGCAGCTGCACAGTGGTGGGAAGAGCAAGTGATGACCATCCTTCCTGCGGAAATGGATCGAGTGAATCGGCACCGCTGGCTTGTCGATGTCATTGCGCACGACCCTCGCTGGTTCAAGATGAGCCATGTTGCTCTCCAGGCCGCGGACTTAGGCATTGCGGGGTTGAGCATCAACGAGCACGAGGTCCCGGAAGAAGTCCGGTTGGTTATGCGAAAAATCGAGGAAGCGACCGCTGGCAACGACAACGCGGTGGTAATCCGTTCTTCCGATGTCGAAGAACTCTTCCGCCAACTCGAATTTGTCCACGTGATCGACGGAGAAGAGATGAGCCTGTCTGAGACCGAGGAATCCGAGGGCACCAAGAACTGGCTCGACCTTGTCATTCCCGCAATGTACTGCCTGACCCGCGGTGGTGTCTTGCTGGTCGACGAGTTGGATTCGAGCCTGCACCCCGATCTAGTAAGACTGCTCATCGAGCTGTTCGCCAACACCGAGATCAACACACTCGGCGCGCAGATTGTTTACACCACGCACGACATCACGGTGCTCGGCAACCATCCTTCGCCGGTTGTTCCTGCCAACGAGACTTGGCTCGTGGAAAAGGTCGGCGGCGCCTCGGAGCTCGTGGCACTGGACGAATACGATGTGCGTTCATCCAACAACGTCGAGCGGCGCTACATGCAGGGCGTGTATAACGCGAAGCCGTTTGTCTCGGCGGAACCTCTCGCCGCGGTGGTTCGCGATATCATCGCAACGGGGTGAGGGAGTGTGGGACGGAACCGAAGAAAACCAGCGGGGAATCGAAAACGATGGCCTGCACTGCTAACCGGAAGCACATCTCATCAGACTTCCCAGTGGGTGCGTTCGTTACCGCGTCAGCAAATGTGAAGTGTGTGCCCCCAGATACGTACGGGCCGAGTGGATCAACTGCGGCAAACTTGATAGCAGAGGAGTTTCAACGTCGTTCCGGTCGGCGGCGCTAAATACGGCTGGTTCACAAGCCCACGTAGAATCGCCCACCATGAGCACCAACCCGACCGACGCGAACGACCCAGCTGCATTCCCCGACTTTCCCGACTTCCCGGACGAGGCGGACCTGCCCGCAGACGCGAACGCCTTCGCCGACGGCGAGCCGCGCCCCGACGCCGGCGGCTTCACCGCCACCCCGGAGGGATTTAAGTCGGGCTTCGTAAGCTTCGTCGGCCGCCCGAACACGGGCAAGTCCACGCTGACCAACGCGCTGGTGGGCGAGAAGATCGCGATCATGGCGGACCAGCCGGAGACTACCCGCCACCCGATCCGCGGCGTGATCAACCGCGACGACGCGCAGGTGATCGTGGTGGACACGCCCGGTATCCACCGCCCGCGCACTCTGCTCGGCGAGCGGCTTAACGACGTGGTGAAAGACACCTTCGCCGACGTGGACGTCATCGGTTTCACGGTGCCGGCGGACGAGAAGATCGGCCCCGGCGACCGCTACATCCTGGAGCAGATCCGGGCTACGAAGCCGAACACGCCGATCATTGGTGTGGTGACCAAGCTAGATAAGACGCCGAAGGACACCGTCGGCGAGCGCCTGCTCGAACTGCAGGAGCTGCTCGGCGAGGGCTCGGAGCTCGTCCCGGTTTCCGCGACGGCGGGAATCCAGACCGACACGCTTTTAGATGTCATCGTGGAGCACCTGCCGGAAGGCCCGCGCTTTTACCCGGAGGGCCACACCACAGACGAAGAGCTAGAGACGCGCATCGCTGAGCTCATCCGCGAAGAGGCATTGCAGGGGCTTCGCGACGAGCTGCCGCACTCCGTCGCCGTACAGATCGACGAGATGCACCCGGATCCGGACAACCCGGAGCGCATGATGATCTACGCGGTGCTCTACCTTGAACGCCCGGGCCAGAAACGCATCATCGAAGGCCCCGACGGGCGCCGCCTGAGCGGCATTGTGCACCGGGCGCGCCGCCAGATCATCGAGCTCGTCGGCCAGAACGTGTACCTGGATGTGCGCGTGAAGATTTTAAAGAACTGGCAGCAAGACCCGAAGGCGTTGGGCAGGCTTGGCTTCTAGCCCGCGCCGGGGGTCGCGTCCGAGTTGGCGCGACCGCGCATTCGTGGTGCGCACCTACGATTTCGCAGAGGCGGACAGGGTGGTCGTGCTGCTCACGCGCGAGCACGGACTGGTTCGCGGGGTGGCAAAGGGCGTGCGCAAGGCGAAGTCGCGCTTCGGCTCCCGCCTGCAGCCTTTCGTAGACATTGACGTGCAGGTTTACCCGGGCAGGGCGAGCGGGCTGGCCACCATCACCGGGGCCGACACGGTGACGTACTACGGGCACAAGCTCACGGGCGATTTTGAGCGCTACACCGCCGCCTGCGCTGTGATGGAAACGGCCGAGAAGCTCGCCTTCGCGGAGGCCGATCCGGAGCTGTTCGCCCTCGTGCGCGAGGCGCTCGGCGCACTGGAGCGCGGCGGGCATCCAACACTGGTGCTCGACGCGTTCATCCTGAAAGCCACCGAGCATGCCGGGTGGGGGTTGAGCCTGTTTCATTGCGCGAACTGCCAGGCCCCGGGCCCGCACAAGGCCTTCAACGCGGCCGTGGGCGGGGCAGTATGCACGAATTGCCGCCCGCCGGGTAGTGCGGACGTGGATCCGGAGACGCTGCACGAGATGTGGCTGTTGCAGCACGGGCATCCGGTTGGGGCAGAGCGCGCCGCGCAGATTCACCGGCTCACAGCGGCGCACGTGCAGTTCAACCTGGAGAGTGGTCTCAAGGCGCTCAAGATTATGGAGCAGGCATAATAAGGCGCATGACCCAGCCGAATTCGCCGCGCGTGCCGCAGATCGACCCGCAGTTCATCCCGAAACACATCGCGCTGGTGATGGATGGCAACGGCCGGTGGGCGCAGCAGCAGGGGCTCAAGCGCACGGAGGGCCACAAGGCCGGCGAGGCGAAGCTGATGGAGTGCGTTGACGCCTGCATCGAGCTCGGCGGTGTGGAGTGGTTGTCGGCGTACGCGTTTTCCACGGAGAACTGGCGCCGCAGTCCCAGCGAGGTGAACTTCCTCATGGGGTTCTCGCGCGATGTGCTACGCCGTCGCCGCGACGAGCTTCACGCGAAGAATGTTCGGGTGGTGTGGGCGGGGCGTCGTCCCAGACTGTGGGCGAGCGTGATCAAGGAGCTTGAGGTTGCGGAGGAACTCACGCGCGACAACACCGGGCTCACACTCGCCATGTGCGTGAATTACGGCGGTCGTGCGGAGATCGCCGACGGTGCACGATTGCTTGTCGACGATATCCTGGCGGGCAACATCACCCCGTCCTCCATCGACGAAGAAACATTCGCGCGCTACCTTTACCGGCCGGACATGCCGGATGTGGACCTGTTCCTGCGCCCGTCCGGCGAGCAGCGCACCTCGAACTTCCTGCTGTGGCAGTCCGCGTACGCGGAGATGGTGTTCCAGGACACACTGTTTCCGGATTTCGGAAAGCAGCAGCTTTTCGACGCTGTCTTGGCGTACGCGAAGAGAGACAGGCGCTTTGGCGGAGCCGTCGATAAGTTCGAAAGCTCTTAAGCGTGCTCGCGTGCTTTTTGCCGCGTCGCCTGGCAGGCGCGGCACACGCCGTACACTTCTGCGTCGTGCCCGATGAGCTCGTATCCGAAGCGCTCGGCGACTAACTCGGCCCACTTTTCCACTGGGCCGCCCTCGATCTCTTCGCTGCGGCCGCAGTCCGCGCACACGAGGTGATGGTGGTGGTGGCCGGTGAGGCAGTCGCGGTAGAGGGTTTCTCCATCGGGGGAGTGGAGGACGTCGACGGCGCCGACGTCGGCGAGCGATTGCAACGTGCGGTACACCGTGGTGAGGCCGACTTTCTCGTCGCGGTGTGTGAGTGCGTCGTGGATGTTTTTCGCCGAGGCGAACTTGTCCATGTCGCGCAGGACCTCAACCACCGCCGCGCGCTGGCGGGTCATCCGAGGGCCCAGCTTGGGCACGGGCCGGGGCTGCTGCGGGGTGCGACGGTTGGTGCTCATACCGGCAGAGTCTAGCGTCGCGCTTGGCTGTGGCTAATCGCGCTGCGGGCGGGGAGTGTGCGGGACGAGCCCGGGGTCGGTCTCTGGACGCCACGCTGCGGGCGGGTCTACGATGGCTGCGCCAGCAACACTGGATTCTGCGCTGGTTTCCGAGCTTGCGCGGGCGCTTCGGCGCTGTTCAAGGTCGTCGCGCTGCTCTGCCGACTGAGATTCTTCGAGCTTCGCCAGCCTGTGGATGATGTCAATCACGCCCGACTGCGCCAACGAATACGTCACCTCACGCCCTGTGCGGTGTGCCGAGACCAGGCCCGCTTTGCGCAGTACACGCAGATGCTGCGAGATCAAAGGTTGCGATTTGCGCAGTTCGGCCACGAGTTCGTGCACCACCCGGTCCCCGGAATCAAGCAGCAGCAGGATTTCCAACCGGGTGAGCGAGTCGAGCACCTTCACCAGTTCCGCGGCGTGCTTCAGGTCGGCGGGTGCAAGAGCGGGGTG
Organism: Corynebacterium sp. Marseille-P4321; assembly: GCF_903645305.1. GTDB lineage: Bacteria > Actinomycetota > Actinomycetes > Mycobacteriales > Mycobacteriaceae > Corynebacterium. The sequence goes on from NZ_CAHJXO010000001.1 coordinate 664,047, forward strand.
CTCGCTCATGGCGCCTTCCTTCCTTCGCTTTCCCCTGCGGGCCGGTGTTAGAGCAGGTGGGTAATGGTTATGGCACACAATACCCAAACAACCAGTCCGGCTCGGACCTCTGTCCAAATTTTCAGGAAAGAAATTGATTTTTTAGGTTCTGCCCGCTCGATCCCCTTTGTTTCGCACCGTGGGTGTCCCCGCGGTGCGCGTGGGGCGATTGGCTAGACTATGTGCCGTAAATGCGGCCCTTGCCGCGACACGTTGTACACCCAGGAGTTTTTGATGCCAGCCAGCAAGATCGATACCGTAGTTAACCTCTGCAAGCGCCGCGGTCTGGTGTATCCTGCGGGCGAGATTTACGGTGGCACCCGCTCGGCATGGGACTACGGCCCGCTGGGCGTGGAGCTTAAGGAAAACCTGAAGCGCCAGTGGTGGAAGCACATGGTGACCTCCCGCCCTGACACGGTCGGCGTGGATACCTCCGTCATTCTTCCGCCGAAGGTGTGGGAGGCATCCGGCCACGTGGCGGTGTTCACCGACCCGCTGGTGGAGTCGCTGTACACCCACAAGCGCTACCGCGCCGACCACCTGCTGGAGGCGTACGAGGAGAAGCACGGCCACCCGCCAGCGAACGGCCTGGCCGACATCAACGACCCGGAGACGGGCCAGCCGGGCAACTGGACCGAGCCGCGCGCCTTCTCCGGCCTGATGAAGACGTACCTCGGCCCTGTAGACGACAAGGAAGGCCTGCACTACCTGCGCCCGGAGACCGCCCAGGGCATCTTCGTGAACTTCAAGAACGTGATGACCTCGGCGCGCTTGAAGCCGCCGTTCGGCATCGCGAACACCGGTAAGAGCTTCCGCAACGAGATCACCCCGGGCAACTTCATCTTCCGCACCCGTGAGTTCGAGCAGATGGAGATGGAGTTCTTCGTCAAGCCTGGCACGGACGAAGAGTGGCACCAGTACTGGATTGACAACCGCTTTAACTGGTATGTCGACTTGGGCATCGATCCGGAGAACCTGCGACTCTACGAGCACCCGCAGGAGAAGCTGTCGCACTACTCCAAGCGCACCGTGGACATCGAGTACGCCTTCGGCTTCACTGGTTCGAAGTGGGGCGAGTTGGAGGGCGTGGCGAACCGCACGGACTACGACCTGAAGACGCACGCGGAGGCCTCCGGTGAGGATCTGTCCTACTTCGACCAGGAGGCAGGTGAGCGCTGGATCCCGTACTGCATCGAGCCGGCCGCGGGCCTGGGCCGCGCAATGATGGCGTTCCTCATCGACGCGTACGACGAGGAGGAGGTTCCAAACTCCAAGGGCGGCACGGACACCCGCGTCGTGTTGCGTTTGGACCGTCGCCTTGCCCCTGTCAAGGTTGCGGTGTTGCCGCTGTCGAAGAAGCCGGAGCTTTCCGGTCCCGCGGAGGAGCTCGCGGCCCAGCTGCGCAAGCACTGGAACGTGGATTACGATACCTCCGGCGCGATCGGTCGCCGCTACCGTCGCCAGGACGAGACGGGTACGCCGTTCTGCGTGACCTACGACTTCGACACCCTCGAGGACCAGGCTGTCACCGTCCGCGAGCGCGACACGATGGAGCAGGAGCGCGTGCCGCTGGCCGAGCTGGAGAGCTACCTCGCCGCACGCCTGGTGGGCTGCTAAATGCATTACGTCAGCTGGGACCGCACGGACCGCGACGCGCCGAAGCTGCTCGCGGAGGCCGGGCCTGAGGTGCTCGGCCGGTTCACACACGAGCGCGCCGAGGTCGGCGGCGAGGTCTGGGAGCTCAATGCCGTTCCGGATTCCGGCGCGGTGGCCACCCGTGGTGGTGAGGAGATCGTTCGCGCCACGGGCCGTTTCACGCGCGCGGAGCCCGTCGAGGTGGTTATCGAGGGCCAGCGCTACTCACTTGTGCCGGAGACGTCGAAGGAGTGGATCGTCGACGACGCGGCGGGCAACAAAGTCGCTCAGTTCACCCAGGACCACAACGGAGTGCGCAAAGCGATTCTGGAGTTCGAGGGCGAGACCGACTTACCGCTCACCCAGGTCGCTGGCCTCGCGTGGGTCACCCGCGAGGTGTTGGAGGCCCGCAAGATGCTCAACTCCAACGCGCTCATTGGGTTTTTGGTGTTCCTTTCGCTGTTTGTCGTCGCGGTGGTGCTTCTATGATTTGGCAGGGCACATCGCTTATCGACGACTCCGTGGCTTCCCATCCCGTCATCGCAGAGTCCTCGGACGATTCGATCACCTTCGGCGAGCACACCCTGCGCGTGGTCTCGCCCCGTCCGACCCATTACCGCGCGGTGCACACCGGTACCGGCGAAGAGTACGCGTTGCGTAAAACCAGTATCACGGTGACCCGGTACACCGCGAACTGCGGAGAACGCACCTACATTGCGAACCGCGTTATCGCGGATTCTTTCGCCTCCATTTTTTCTTCGCGCCGCGAGATCCGCGCGGTGAACCTTGAAGCGTTCGGTAGCACGGGGCCGGATTACGACATCTCGGCCACGAACGCGCCGGGCACCTACGCCCACACCGAGCCGAGCCCAGACGCGGCTGAACTGGGCGGCATCGCGGCCGACCCGAACGCGAGCGCCGTCGTGGCACGCACCGCAGGTAAAGCAACCGGGGACTTGGAGCTTAGCCCTGTCGTGGCCTTCGACGACCCGGTGGCGTTGGACCTGGTGTTCATTTCCTGGGCGCTGACCTTTGTGGACACGCCCTCTCGCCGGACGCTGTACTAGGCCTTCAAACGCTGGCTTCGCAGCACAAAAGCCCGGGAGTTTTGCTCCCGGGCTTTCAACGCGTCTAGGGCTAGAAGGTGCCGCCGCGGTTGGCTGGGCCGCCGCCGGAGAAACCTCCGCCGCCGCCGCCGGAGAATCCGCCGCCGTAGCCGCCGCCTCTGCCGCCGCCGAGGATCGCGCCCCACAGCATGGCGCGAGCCATCGTGTCCGCGGTCTGGCGGTTGCGCGCGGCCTGGTAGCGGCGCACGTCGTCGTCCGCAGCTTTCTCCGCACGGCGCGCGGTGTTCGTGGCGGTGCGTGCCATTTCGATCGCGCCGCGGGTGTCGCGCACACGCAGCTGGTGGGCCTGCGCGTATTGGCGCTTCGCCTCGTTGAGCAGCGTGCGGGCGTGCGAGCCGATGATGCGGCCACGCGAACGGATGAGGTCCTCAGCACGCTGAATCTGGGCGGTTGCCACCTGCATCTGCTGGTCGAAAAGCTGCAGTGCGCGCGACTGATCGCCAGCCACTCCCTTGGCCGTGTCCAGGGCCGCGTCGATCTCAGCATCAAGAGCGGTGAGCTCCTCGTACACCGCGAGCGGGTCGGTCTCCTGGCGGTTGCCAATCGCGTTCAAGCGGGTGCGTGCCCGATCGGAGAGGGCATCCAGCGAAGCGACGTCGATACGCGCGCCCTGCTTCGTTGCTGTCTTGACCTGCTCGATTTCCTGCAGCTCGCCCTCAATCTCGCGGATGAGCGCAGGCAAGTTGGACTGCGCCAAACGGATGTTTTCCCCCGCGCGCTCGATGGCCTTCAGGTTGGTGTCAGAGACCTCCACTGCGTGGGAAGCGCCAGACAGGATATCGATGAGTGCACCCTGTCGCCCGGCCGGTTGCGCGGCAATCTGGCGGGCCTCGCCGAGCGCCTTCTCCGCCTCGTCGAGGGACGCGCGGGCGAGATCCACGTTGTCCACGACGGAGGAGAGCATCTCCGCGTCGTAGTTCGCCTTCAGCCCGTCGAGCGTGTGCTGCGCGGGTTCGAGGCGCGCGCGGATGTCCACGGTGCGCGCGAGGATCTTGTCCACTTCCTCCGGTGCGCGCATGAGCACGCCGCGCATCTCATTGAACTCCTGGGTCCGCGCGTTCAGCGCTTCCTCCGCCTTACCGGAGGAGGAGATGATGTCCACCAGCATGGCACGCTTCTCCGGCTCGGTTTCCGGGATTGCGTCGTAAAGCTTCTGGTGCGTGTTGAACGCGCGCTGCAGGGTGGAGGTCGCCTGGTTCATCGCGGAGGTGAACGGGCGGACGCGCTCCGCGCCGAACTCGCTGGAGGCCAGGGCCAACTCTTCTTTACCGCGGGTGATGGACTCGTCCGCCGAAACCAGCGCGTCGCGAGCCACCTGCTCGAGCGTGGCCGTAGGCAGCCGGCCTAGGGAATCCGTGTCGCCCGGGTCGAGCGCCTTCGCGGACTCCAGCTGTTTCTGCTGCGTCTGCTTCGAGTTGCGGCGGGTAGCGGCGTAAATGCCGCCACCTGCAACCGCGGCAACGCCTAGGCCGCCGAGTGCCCAGCCAGCCCCCGAGCCGCCGTCGCCGGAGCCCGAACCTGAACCGGACCTGCCCGCCGCATCGATCGCGTTGAGCGCCGCCTGCGACCAGTTCAGGTCGGTCAACTGCCCGTAGGCGGCCTGATCCATGCGGTCCACCTCGGCCTGCGTCCACTGGTCGCCAGCGCCGACGCTGTACGCCCGCTCGTCCGGCGAGATCGCAATGATTGCGGTGTTCGGCCCGTTGGCGCCTTTCGCGTTATCCATCCACGAATCGGGGGTGTAATCGCCGAACGAACTCAAAAACACCACTCGGATGGACTTGCCATGGGACGAGCCGTAGTCCTGAATCGCCGTCTCGATCTCCGAGCGCTCGCCGGAGGACAGCACCCCAGCCTCGTCGGTCACGGGCTGGGTGAGCAGGCCGGGTTCCACGCCTACCTTGGTGGCGGTTGCCTGGGCGACCACCACCGGGGCGTCGGCGTTATCGATGACAGTCGCGACGGCCCCTGGTGCGGCCGATAATGCGAAGCCGCCAGCGGCCAGGGGCGCGGCGGCGAGCAGACGAAATGCGCGCGTATTCATGTCCCCTAGGGTAGCCCTTCGGGCAGTCGCTGGGCCGTTTTGTGTGCGGGAGCGTTTACCCTTGGTCAACGTGTACAGCTACGATGCCGCCGACGTTGCCCGCCGCGCCACCGAGGGCGAGAAAGGTGCCCAGGTCGCCCCGGGTGAAGACAACCGTGGTGCGTTCGCGCGCGATCGCGCCCGCGTGTTGCACTCGGCCGCGTTACGCCGGTTGGCGGACAAGACTCAGGTGGTCGGGCCCCGCGACGGCGACACTCCGCGCACGCGCCTGACGCACTCGCTGGAGGTCGCCCAAATCGCCCGTTCCATCGGCTCGGGCCTGGGCTTAGACCCCGACCTGTGCGAGATGGCCGGACTCACGCACGACATCGGCCACCCGCCCTATGGCCACAACGGCGAGGTGGCGCTCAACGAGGTCGCGGCTGATGGCTTTGAGGGCAATGCGCAGACGTTGCGCATTCTGGCGAGGTTGGAGCCGAAAGTGCTTATCGACGGTTCCTCGTACGGCCTCAACCTCACCCGCGCCTCCCTCGACGCGGCGTGTAAGTACCCCGTTACTCGCACCAACCCGGACGGTTCGCTGAACCGCAAGTATTCGGCCTATGACGAAGACGCGCACATCCTCGCATGGGCTCGCGAGGGCCACACCGACGGCGCCCCGCCGATGGAGGCGCAGGTAATGGACTTCTCCGACGACATCGCCTACTCCGTTCACGACGTCGAAGACGGCATTGTCTCCGGCCGTGTATCGCTGAAGGTGTTGTGGGACTTCGTGGAGTTGGCGGCTCTGGCGGACAAGGGGGCCGCGGCTTTCGGAGGCACCGCTGATTCGCTTATCGACGCCGCCGATCGCCTCCGTGCCATGCCCGCCATCGCGGCCGCCGCGGACTTCGACTATGCCCTCAGCAGTTGGGCTGGGTTGAAGCAGCTCACCTCCCAGCTGGTGGGACGCTACGTCGGCGCGGTGACTCAGGCGACGCGCGAGGACGAGGCGAACCAAGTCCTGAGCAACGGTTCGCACTCTGGTGGCGGTCTCGGCCGGCAACACGGCTCCCTCGTTGTGCCCTCCGACATGGAGGCTGAGGTGCGCCTACTGAAAACGGTGGCGGTGCTCTACGTCATGGACGTTCCTGCGCACTTGGCGCGCCAGGATAGGCAACGCGACCGCATCTACCGCGTCCACGAGTATCTGCGCGCGGGTGCCCCGGGCACGTTGGACACCATGTTCCAGGAGTGGTTCGCGCAGGCTGAAAGCGACGCGGAACAGGAACGTGTGATCGTGGACCAGATTGCGTCCATGACGGAATCGCGCCTCGAGCGCACCGCGAAGAAAGCTTCCGCCTTCACCGGCTACTACTAGCGCACGAGTTCGACGCCGACGTCGGCGAAGACCTGCAGCACCATGCGCGTGCGATCGTCGTCAATGCACCAGTCCGAGACCACTACTTTCGCCGTGCCCACTTCGCGCAACAGGTCCGCAAGACCATCGAGGTTGCGTGGGGCGGGGCGCTCGCGGCCAAACACCGCGGCGGAAATCGCGGCGCTTAGCTCAGCGACGTCACTTACCGGGGACGTGATGAGGATTGGGTTGCGCCTACGCCCGTAGCCGTAGCTATGCATCGTTCACCTCGCAGAAGCTCTCGTAGTGGTCGGCGGTGTAGTACCAAACGTCTACATCCCCGTCGGCACCGCCGCCGGTGACAATCCGGCGCGCGCCGCGGTGGTGCAGACCCGGGGTGTCTACGGTGTATTCGCGGTAGTAGCCGGACGGCTCGTCGGGAAGCAATTGCTCGTAGTTGCCGAACCGCTTGTCGTCGTTATCGGGGTAAGGATACGGCCCGCCCTGCTCGATGCGCTCAATAGTCTCGTGCGCCTCGGCCGGCAGCGACGTGCACGCCGGCAAGCCGGAGCTGCTCGCCGGGGTGCTTGGAGCCGTCGAGTTGGAGCTTGACGCATTCGGTGCAGCGGGCCCTTGCGGCGCGGCGCAACCGCCCAGCATTAGGCAGGCAACTGCGGCTGCCAGCACTCGTCTCATGGCCCGTATCTTTGCACACGCTATTGTTGCATCCATGGCAAGGGGCAGAATTCCGGAGAGCGACATCCAGGCGATCCGTGAACGCGCGCCGCTCGACGAAATCGTGGGCGAGTACGTGCAGCTCAAACCTGCCGGATACGACTCGTTGAAAGGCCTTTCGCCCTTCAAGGACGAAAAGACGCCGTCGTTCCATGTCCGCCCCGAGCACGGCTACTACCATTGCTTCTCCACGGGCAAGGGCGGCGACGTGTTCAGCTTCATGATGGAGATGGAACAGCTCACCTTCCCCGAAGCGGTTGAGGCCGTGGCAGACCACATCGGCTACCACATCAACTACCAGGGCGGGTCCACCGGTGCGCGCGACGTGAAGCCTGGCACGCGCCAGCGCTTGCTTGCGGTAAACAAGGCGGCGCACGAGTTCTACATGGAACAGCTCGAAACGCCGCAGGCGCAGCCGGGGCGCGAGTTTTTGCTTGGCCGCGGGTTTTCGAAGGAGCTCATCCATGATTTTGAGTGCGGTTATGCCCCGGACGGCTGGGACACGCTGACGAAGCATTTGCTGCGAAAAGGCTTCGATGTCCAGGAGCTCATCGACGCGGGTATATCCTCGCAGGGCAAGCGCGGCCCGATAGACAAGTTCCGGCGTCGCTTGATCTGGCCGATCAAGGACGCGGCAGGTAATACTATCGGCTTCGGCGCGCGCAAGCTTTTCGACGATGACCCAATGGGTAAGTACATGAACACCCAGGACACGATGCTGTATCACAAGTCCAAGGTGCTCTTCGGCATCGACAAGGCGAAAAAACACATCGCCGAAGGCCACCAAACCGTCGTGGTGGAGGGCTACACCGACGTGATGGCCATGCACGCGGCCGGGGTGAAGACGGCGGTGGCCACCTGCGGCACGGCCTTCGGCAAGGAACACATGAGCCTGATCCGCCGCCTCATGCTGGACGACAACTTTTTCCGCGGCGAGCTGATCTACACCTTCGACGGCGACGAGGCGGGGCAGAAGGCCGCAATGCGCGCCTTCAAAACGGATTCAGAGTTCGGGGCGCAGTCGTTCGTCGCGGTGGCGCCGGAGGGGATGGACCCGTGCGATTTGCGTCTCGCACGCGGTGACGCGGCTGTGCGAGACCTCGTGGCATCGCGCGTGCCGGTCTACGAGTTCGTCATCGAGGCGCTGCTGCAGGATTACTCACTGGACACCGCGGAGGGGCGCGTGCAAGCGCTCAAGCGCACCGTGCCTGTGGTGGCGTCCATTCCAGACAAGGTGCTGCAGCAGGAATACGCGCGACGACTGGCGGGCTGGATTGGTTGGCCGAACCCGGACGAGGTGCTCGAGCAGGTGCGCGCCGAGGCGAAGAAGCCGAAGCAGGAAAAACGCGTGGCTCGCTCTATCAGGGAAGCGGATCCGGCAGCCGGCGGAAACGCTGGGCGCCAGCAAGCGATGCTCGTGGCGCCCAACCCGCACGACCCTGTGCTGTGGCCGCAACGGGAAGCGTTGAAGATCGCGCTGCAGCACCCGGCGAAGGCAGGCAACTACTTCGACGGCATCAACCCGGACGGGTTTACCAACGACGCGTACCGCCAAGTTCGCGAAGCGATCACCGAAGCCGGAGGTGCGGCGGCGGCCCCCGAGCCAGCGACGTGGCTCGCGGCCGTGGCGGGGGAGATGCGCGATGTGGCGGGCCGCAACTTCGTCTCGGAGCTCGCGGTCGAGCCGATTCACGCCGACGACCTCGACGTTTACGCCGATTCTGTGCTGTCCCGCCTGCAGGAAACGCGCGTCGGCGACCAGATCGCGCAGCTCAAGGCCCAGCTCCAGCGGATGCGCCCCTCGGACGACGAGGAAGCGTACAACGCCCTCTTCTCCGATCTGGTCGCGCTCGAGCAGGCGCGCCGGGAGCTTAACGACAGGGCGTTCCGCGGAAACCGCTGAGCCCGCACCCAAAGCCGAAAACCCAGGGTTAGTTGTCAGCGTGCTTGCGCACGGCCCACTCCACCGCGTCCAGCGGCAACGAGGCATCGAAAGCATCACGGGCCTCGCGCAGCGTGTTGAGGTATTCGCCGTACTGCTCCCCACTCCAGTCTCCGGTGGTGTCGATGCTGGCGGCCTCGGCGCGCTTGGAGCAGATGATCACCGGCTTGTCCGCTTCGCCTTCTTCCTGCTGTCCGGCGATGAAGTAGGCCACGGCGGAGGCATACTTCGGTGCGAGGCCGGTGTTGGTCAGGGACGTGTAGGCGTCGATAGGCGATTGCCCCTCAAGCTTGCGGATTGCGGCGAGAAGCTGTGCTGCTTTGCCTTTGTTGCGCAGCAGGGCCTGAAGCTGCATGACGTCGTTGCTCTGGCCTGCGGTGTAGCCGAAGCATGCGCCGAGGAAGTCGATGATCTGCTCGCGGGCGAAGCCGGATTCGCGAACGTCGGCGGCGAAGTCGAACACCTCGGAGCGGGTGATGGAGGCGGTAGCGTCGTCACGGAAGGGAGGGACGCGGCGCAGGTGGTGCGGCCAGCCGGTTTTCCAGCGGATGGGGGAGAAGGTGGCGGTGTCACCGAGCACGTCCTGCGGGGTGGGGTTGATGGCTTCGAGTGCTTCCACAATGTTGTTCACAATGTTGTTCCCAATGTTGTTCATGCGCCCCATCATCCCAGAAACAGGCTGACGGTCCCTACCCTGGCCCGGCGTGATGAATGTGCTGCTGCTCGACGCCCGCTTTCCTGACTCTATCCCCGCCGCATGGGTGGGGCGCCACGCGGTGTGCACGGAGGAGGTCGCAGATTCGGTGCGCAGGCTGTTCGCACCTGACGGGGCGCAGGCGGTGGTCACCACAGACATTACGCGGCCTGAGGTGGAACAATTGCTTATCGACGGAGCTCCGCTTCTCACCGCCCCCACCCTTTCCGACCCGGTCGCCGAAGCTGTGCGCGTGATGGGCGAGGCGCGACGGCGCGGCGAGTGGGAACGGGCGATGACGCACGAATCGTTGCTGCCGTTCTTAGAGGAGGAGGCCGCGGAGGTTGCCGAGGTGATTACCTCCGGCGGCTCGGACGAGGAGTTGAAGAAGGAGCTCTCAGATTTGCTCTTGCAAGTACTCTTCCATGCCGAGATCGCCGCGGAGCGTGGCGCGTTCGACTTTGCGGACGTGGCAGCCGCGTTTGTGGCGAAAATGCGATCGCGCGCCCCCTACCTCTTTGATGGATCCACCGGGACGGTGGACAAAGCCACACAAGACAGGCTGTGGGCCGAGGGGAAGGCGCGCGAGAAGCGGGGAAGTTAATAGGGGACGTTAATACAGGGCGGCTAGCGTACAGCCGGCAGGACGTCGCGAAGCTGCGGCAAGCCCGCTTGGGAGGACAGCTGCGAGCTGAGCTTGATGGCCTGATCCATTGGGGTGACCGGGTCCGGCTTCACAATGCCGCACGCAACGGCGCGGTCGCCGAGGGCGCCGACGGTGGAAGCGGTGACCAGACGCAGCGCCGCGTCCTGGCCGATGACGTCGTTGAGGGTGCCCACCAGCTGGCCGCGGGTGGTGTTTGCGCCCGCAAGGCCTGCGCCGCGGAGGGTGACGCGCAGGACGTCGCAGTTGGCGGTGGCAATGTTGCCGTTGGCCAGCTTCACCAGGCTGGCGAGCTGGGAGGCAGTGGGGGCGGCCTGGGCGGCAGGCGCGACGAGGGTGGTCAGGGCGGTTGTGGCCGCGAGAGCTGCGGCGACGAGACGGTTGCGGCGCATGGAAACGCTCCTTGTGGGCATTGAGGGTGGCATACGGGTGTATAGGACAGCTCCACACCATACCTGTTATTGGAGAGGATAGTGTGGCGGGCGTGAAAATTGTTACATATCTGCGGAGGCGAGGCTCGCGCTCCCCGGAGTGCTCGACGCGGTAGGCTATGCGCCCATGGCAACCACCCGGCCCGGCTCCTTGGACAGCCGCCCCCGCGCTGCAAGGGGCTGCGGTTGCGTCGCCTTGCTCGCCGCGGCCACCGCGGTAGTGCTCGTGGTTGCGTTGGCGGCGTGGGTGCTGTCCTATTTCGGCGCGCCGCTCGAGTTTGAGTCGCGCGAGCCGGTGCCCAACACGGTTCCCCCAGCTGCGGCGGAGGCCCCGCCGGCAATCGACATCCACGCGCCGGGGCGCACCGCCGACCAGCTCTTCGACTGGTCCCAGCCGATCGGCAACGCCATCAACATCAACGGCCAGGCGGTGCGCGCGTACGCGAACGCGGCGCTGATCGCCCAGGAGGCCTGGCCGGAGTGCCACCTGACGTGGAACACGCTCGCGGGCATCGGCTGGGTTGAAACCCGCCACGGCACTTACACGGGGCGCAGCTTCGATCCGGCGCGGCTCGACGAGCACGGCTTTCCGCAGCCGCCGATCATTGGCCCGGCGCTCGACGGGGAGACGGGTTTTGCCCACGTGCCGGATACTGACGGCGGGGCCTACGACAACGACCCAGAGTACGACCGGGCCGTCGGCCCGATGCAGTTCATTCCGGAATCCTGGGCCCGATTCGGCCGGGATGCGGACGGTGACGGGGTGGCGAACCCGCAGCAGATCGACGACGCAGCGCTTGGTGCGGCGAACCTTTTGTGCAACTCCGGAACCCAGATGCGCGATCTCTCCACTGAAGAAGGGTGGTTGGAAGCCATTTACTCCTACAACCACTCCTCGGATTACGTGGCGCGGGTGCGCGACGCCGCCGCAAATTACGCGGTCTCGCAGCCGGCGCACCGTTAGCGTGACAGTGTCAGCAACGGGCCCGCCTACGCGGCGAAAGGTCCGTACACTTGGGGGCTGTACCAATTCACCGCTCAAGTTCACTGCTCAAGGAGTTGAACGAATCATGGCTGACATCATGCACATCTTCGCGCGCGAGATCCTGGATTCCCGTGGCAATCCGACCGTCGAGGTAGAGGCATTGCTTTCCGACGGTTCCGTGGGCGAGGCCGCAGTTCCTTCCGGCGCGTCCACCGGCGAGCACGAGGCGCACGAGCTTCGCGACGGTGACGAGCGCTACGGCGGCAAGGGCGTGCGCAAGGCTGTGGAAAACGTCAACGAGCAGATCGCGGACGCGTTGATTGCTGTGGAGGCAGATGACCAGCGGGTCGTCGATAAGCTTATGTGCGACCTTGACGGCACCCCGAACAAGAAGAACCTGGGCGCGAACGCGATCTTGGGTGTGTCTATGGCCGTGGCGAAGGCCGCTGCGGACGCGGCCGAGCTGCCGCTGTTCCGCTACATCGGCGGCCCGAACGCGCACCTTCTGCCGGTGCCGATGATGAACATCCTCAACGGTGGCGCGCACGCAGACTCTGGCGTGGACGTACAAGAGTTCATGATCGCCCCGATCGGCGCGGAGACCTTCTCCGAGGCACTGCGGATGGGTACCGAGGTGTACCACGCGCTGAAGAGCGTGATTAAGTCCAAGGGCCTGTCCACCGGCCTGGGCGACGAGGGCGGTTTTGCGCCGTCGGTTGACTCCACGAAGGCAGCCCTCGACCTCATCGTCGAGGCAATTGAGAAGGCGGGTTACACCGCGGGCGACGAGATTGCGCTTGCCCTCGATGTCGCATCGAGCGAGTTCTTCGAAAACGGCACCTACAACTTCGAGGGTGGCCAGCACTCCGCTGAGGAGATGGCGCAGGTCTACGCGGATCTGGTGGAGCAGTACCCGATCGTGTCCATCGAGGATCCGCTGGACGAGAACGACTGGGACGGCTACGTCAAGCTCACCGAGGCCATCGGCGACAAGGTGCAGATCGTCGGCGACGACTTCTTTGTCACCAACCCGGAGCGCCTTGCCAAGGGCATTGAGATGGGGGCCGCCAACGCGCTGTTGGTGAAGGTGAACCAGATCGGTACTCTCACCGAAACCTTCGACGCGGTGGATCTTGCCCACCGCAATGGCTACCGCACCATGATGTCGCACCGTTCCGGTGAGACCGAGGACACAACGATTGCCGACCTCGCCGTCGCCCTCGGCTGCGGCCAAATCAAGACCGGTGCCCCGGCGCGTTCGGAGCGTGTGGCGAAGTACAACCAACTGCTGCGCATCGAGCAGATTCTTGGCGACGCTGCCGTATACGCCGGCCGTGACGCTTTCCCGCGTTTCAAAAAGTAACGCGCCTTAGTTACATCCCACCCCTCCGGCAAAGGTTCGCCGGAGGGGTGGGATTGTCCTCGCGCACACCACTTGGGCGGGATAGAATCCGATCCGTGAATTCGAATGCGTCGATCCCGCTCCGCTATGCAACGCCCGAGACTGGCCCTACACTTGGAAACATGTTTAATCTGACGGTGGATTACGTCGCTGAACGCACTGATCACGCAAGCTTCGACCGGGGCCAGAAGATCGACCCCGAGCGCGTGGACATCACGGAGCGCAGCGAGTCCCGAGTCGCCGCAACCGTCACCGCCCCGCACGAATATCACGTCATACTCGACCTTCACGGCACAGACGTAGTTGCGGAGTGTACCTGCACCATTCAGCACGAGTGGTGCCGTCACGCCGTGGCCACCGCGCTAAAGCTGGTTAACCAGCAGGGCGAGATTTTCAGCGAGAAAACGCGCGAGCGCGAAGCCCACAACGCCGTCACCCACGATCCGCTGGATGAGTTCATCGCGAATATCAGCCACGACGAGCTGGTAGAGGTCGTGCGAGACCTGCGAGTGGCCCAGCCCCGCATTGATCTAGCGCTTGAACTGGCGGCTGCACTGCACGGTGGCGGAGAGGAGGCTGTTGCTCAGCGTCTTACGCAGCGCGTGACTCGCCTGTCTCGCAAGAACCCCGGCTGGTCTGCGCGCCTGACCGCTGAGGTGGCGCAAGAATGGTTTGAGCTGCTTGACGTGTGCGCCGTCGGCATCGACCGGGGTTGGGGCGCGCAGCTGGTTGTGCCGCTTGAGGATGCAACGCAGGGCATCGGCGAGATGCTTTTGCGCACTGACGACGCATACGGGGTACTCGCTGATGCGTACCGCACGGCGATCCTGTTGCACCTCGCGGCGTACCGCCAAGCTCCTCCGACTCCGCCCGAGGTCGTGGAGTGGATTTCCTCACTGGTGTTTGAGGAGTCTGGTTTCGGCGAGCCGGACCTGGAAGATTACGGCGAGTGGCTGGACGTTGAGGCTATCGACGAGCTGGAGCACCGCGTAGAGAAGCAGGACGGTGGCGGCCGCTACGACGACTCACTGGAGTACCTGCGCGAGGGCATCGCCCGCCTGCGTGGCGACGACACTGCGCTGGAGCAGATGCTCACCGGTGATGAGTTGCTCGAGTTCTACGAGCAGCGGAACCGTGAGGACGACGCACGCCTGCTGTTGACCGAAGCGGCGACCGAGCGCGTGTCGAAGAAACGCCTGGGTTTGGGTGGCACCGGTGTGTCCATGGAGGCTCTGACTAGCCGTCTGGACCGCTACTGGGGCCCGGGAACGTTGTTGAAATACCGCCACGCATTCGCCAAATCCCACCCGGGGCGTGGCTTCCGCGAGCTTCTTGCCACTGACGGCGTAACGCCGGAGATTACTCACGATGTCATCGGGTCGGCTCCGAGTTGGCTGCGTGCCAACCTGCAGCTCATGCACGCGATTCACTTCGACGACTTCGACTTGGGCTACCAGGTAGCCAAGGAGCACCCGCGTAAGGACGAGCTCGATCCTGAACTTATTTCCGAGATGGGTACCGTCATCGGTGTGAACGTGGATCGTGCGAAGGGTACGGAGCTCATGTTCCGCCTGGTGGAGCACTTTGCTGAGGCTGGCGATTTGCCTTCGTACAAGCGCATGGAGTCCGAGCTGCGCGACATCCGCAAGTTCGTCACTGACGACGCGGCGGCGCTCGAACGATACGAGGAGCTTGTGCGCGATTTGCGCGAGCGGTACTCGAACCGCGCCGCGGTCCGCGAGATCATCGATCGCGTGTAACTTCCGGGCTACACTCTCCCCATGGCCCCACGGGAATCACGCGACACTAAAAACACACGCGCCGTACGAGGAACGTCGCGGCGCGTGTTTTCGCGCCCCGGAAAGCGTCCTAAGACCGTTCCTGTAGCGAGCCGTGACGCCGAACGCGCCGCCGGCGCGAAGACCTCCCCTGCAAAGGGGATCACGTTCCCGAAGCAGGACCTGCGCAGCGTGCTCATCCTGCTCGCCGTGGTGTTGCTGGTGTTGTTCGCCATCGCGGCGCCGCTTCGCAACTACTACGAGGGTCGAGCGGAAATCGCCCGTGCCCAGGACGCCATCGCCCACCTCGAAGCCCAGAAACAGGACCTCGAGGAAGACATCGCGATGTACGACAACGAGGAATTTATCAAACAGGAGGCCCGCCGCCGCCTGGGTGCAGTGGAGGAGGGCGAGGCGGTGTGGCGCATCGTCGACCCGCGCATGACGGCTGGTGAATCCATTACTACAAGCCGCGACGATATCGTGGACGAGCGCGCGGTGACCGAGGTGCTGTGGGATGCACTGCGAGAGGTTCCGGAGTCACCACAGGAAGCCCCCGACGCGCCGGTTGAACCGCCCACCGAGCCCCCTGCACCTGAAGCGCCCGAGGCACCGGGCGAGCAGCCTACTCCGCTGCCCGCCGATCAGCCCGCGGACGGGGAGGCTCAGCCCGCCCCGTAGCTTGAGCGTGGAACAATGGCTGGCATGCAACCGGATGAACACACCTTGGCCATCGTGGCGGAGCAGCTTGGCCGTGCACCCCGCGGCGTGCTGGATATCGCCTACACCACCCCTGACGGGCAGCCGGCGGTAGTAAAAACCGCGCCGCGTCTCGACGACGGCACGCCGTTTCCCACGCTGTATTACCTCACGGAACCGCGTCTTACCGCTGAGTCGTCCCGCCTTGAAGTGGCGCAGGTAATGAAGTGGATGGAAGCTCGCCTCAGTGCCGATACTCCGGAGGGTGAGCGCCTGCGCGCAGACTATCTCGCCGCGCACGAGCACTACCTGGCTAAGCGGAACGCGATCGAAGACTTGGGCACCGATTTCTCCGGCGGCGGTATGCCCGAGCGTGTGAAGTGCCTCCACGTGCTCATCGCCTACGCACTGGCGGAAGGTCCTGGCCGCGTGCGCTTCGGCGACGAGGCAGTCGCGCTCGCAGCTGAGCACGGCAACCTGTGCGGCACCGCCATCCCCGCAGACTGGCCTACGCTGACCGATCTGGGCATCGCGCTCGAGGAGGCGGGGGAGGGGCTGAAGTGACCCCCAATACTTCGCAGCGCGTTGCTGCAGTAGATTGCGGCACGAACTCGATCCGCTTGCTCATCCACGACGCGGAAACCGGAGAAGTCGCTCGGGAAAACACCATCGTGCGTCTTGGCCAGGGCGTGGATGAAACCGGCGCTTTCCATCCCGACGCCATCGCGCGCACCCAGGAGGCGCTCGCAGCGTACGTTGAGCAGATGGGGCAGGAGCGAGTCACGCGTGTGCGCATGGTCGCCACTTCGGCCACCCGCGACGCATCGAACCGCGAGGTGTTCTTTGACATGACGCGTGACCTCCTCGGCAAAATCCAGCCGGGGGCGGTCGCGGAGGTGATTTCCGGCGAGGAGGAAGCATCGCTTTCCTTCGCGGGCGCAACCGCGGACATGGACGCTGCGCGCGGGCCGTTTTGCGTCATCGACCTTGGCGGTGGCTCCACCGAATTCGTCATGGAAACCTCGGACGGAATCAGCGCCGTATCGACGCAGATGGGCTGCGTCCGCGTTACCGAACGCTTCATGCATACCGATCCGCCTACCGAAGCGGAGACGCTTCAAGCGCGAGCATTTATCGACGATCGCCTAGCCGAGGCCGCCGAGCGCGTCCCCCTCGCGGAGGCCAACACATTCGTCGGGTGTGCAGGTACGTTCACTACGCTTTCTGCGCTCGCGCAAAACCTCGATGCGTACGATCCGGAACAAATCCACATGTCGGAAATCTCGTTTGACCGCATGCGCGAGGTCACTCAGGCGCTGCGAGCCGCCACATCGGCCCAGCGTGCGGAAAACCCCGTGGTGCACCCGGGGCGAGCGGACGTGATTGCCGCTGGCTCAACTGTGGTGGAGCAGATGATGCTCGCCTTCGAGCGCGAGGCGGCTGCGTCGGCTTTTGTGATCAGCGAGAAGGACATCCTGGACGGTATCGTCGCAAAGCTTCTGCGACCCTAGCGGCCTAATCCTCGTCCGGCTCCAAAATCTGATCCTCGAGCTCCGCGCGCTTTTTGCCCCGCAGCTTGCCCTTGTTGAGGTCCTTGACCTCGCGCATGCGCGGCTCCGGATCGATCTTGTTCGCCAGCGCCTTACGCGCGGAACCGGTGACCTGCTTCGTCACGGGGGAGTTGATCACCGTCTGAGTTGCGTTCACGATCTGGTGGTAGCGCTTGCGGCCAGCCTTGGTACCGAAGACGTAGCCGGCGGCGGCTCCGATGACGAATTGATACATAGGCCCAGCCTACATACCCGCCCGCCGCGGGGAGGGGAGGACAGTATGTGAGGCGCGACGGCTCACCCGATATAGTGCTTAGAGCGCACAACGATTGCGAAGGGGCTATAGCTCAGTCGGTTAGAGCTACGGACTCATAATCCGTTGGTCGCGGGTTCGAGCCCCGCTGGCCCCACCAGATTTTTGCCACCCCGTGACGCCGGGAAGAGCGACGGGGTCACGGGTGCGATCTTGGTAGTGAGTAGAAGGCGGTTTCCTCGAAAGTCCGAGCAAGTCCCAGAAGGTCCGAGAAACCGCAAGCAGTGCGTTCCCCCAACGCACACGCGCAAGCGCCCCGCTTCGAGAAAGAAGCGGGGCGCTGGGTATTGCTCCTCCAACTGGGCTCGAACCAGTGACCCTTCGATTAACAGTCGAATGCTCTGCCAACTGAGCTATGGAGGAATATTTAGTTCGTTGCGCTGTGCAACGATGTGTAACTCTAGCGCGCGGGGTGCACAATCCCAAAATCGCCAGCTAGTCGCGCAAAAATGGAGTGTGAAGGGCGTCGATCAACGGGGGTTTCCAAGACGCGTTCGAAAAAGGCTCGCGCTCATATCGGCGTGGTGGTTAGGGTAGAGACATGAGAAAACCACTGCTTGCCGCGACCGTTGCAGCAGCTGTCGCCGCCACCACCGTCACTGCCCCTTCTGCACTCGCCCAGGACGGAACGGAGGATGCCTCCTCGTTGTCCTCGGAGTTGTCTTCGGCGTCGTCCTCGTCTGAGGATGGAGAAGGGCTAAGTCCGGGCGCTATCGCAGGGATCACTCTTGGCGTGCTCGCTGCGGTGGGTGCCGGGGGAGCATTCGCGGTGCAGCAGGGCTGGGTCAAGCTGCCGCCGCAGGTCGCAGACGCTGCCCGCAAATTCGGCATACCCGTGGGGCCTAGCCCCGCACAGAAGCCAGCGCCGCGCCCGGCAGGCAACCAGAAGCGTGGGTCGTGCGACGCGGCGCAGTTCGATCGCCTCGTTCCGGGCTGGCCGAATTTCACGGGCACGGTGGTGAACTACTGCGACGGGCAGTGGGCGGTTGCCTCCGCCAACCAGACGGATTGGTTCGTGCGCTTCCGCTTCGTCGGCGACCGCTGGACCGTGGTGCCCACCGACGGTGTGAAGCTCACCGGCATGAGGCAGGGCTGCTACAACGGCATCAAGTTGCGCAACCAGGGCGCGCCGGAGGAGTTCATGCGACGCACCCCGATCTGCACTCCGGCAGAGATCGGGGCTCGGGCTTAGATACAACACACTCGGCGCAAACCTAAAGCAAGAAAAAGGGCCTGGGAAGCAACTCACGGTGAGGTGCTTCCCAGGCCTTTTTTGCGGGCCAGATTAAAGCTCGTAGGTCATCGGGGAGCCCGGGCCGAGCGGGATGCCCAGGAAGTACCACAGCAGGAAGAAGGCAAACCAGCCGAGCAGGATGGTGAAGAAGTACGGAAGTGCCATTGACATCAGCGTGCCCACACCGGCCTTCTTGTAGTACTTCTGCATGAACGTCAGCGTCATGGCGAAGTACGGCGACATCGGGGTGACAATCGAGGAAGCGGAGTCGCCGATGCGGAAGAGCATCTGGGTGACTTCGGGCGAGACGCCGATGAGCATCATCATCGGCACCACCACAGGCGCCATGAGCGCCCACTGGGCGGAGCCAGACGTGATGAACAGGTTCACCAGCGCCACCATTACGACGAAGCCGAAGAACAGCGCGACCTCGGGCAGATCCCAACGCTGCAAGAGCTCCGCGCCTTTAATGGCGGTCCAGCTGCCCAGGTTCGACCAGTCGAACCACGCGAGGAATTGAGCGACTACGAAAAACAGCACGAGGATAGGTACCAGGGTGGTCAGGCCCTTTGTCATGAACTGCGGGACGTCCGCCCAGTCGGTGATGGACTTCGTGACCAAGCCGTAGACAGCGCCGACGAGGAAGAACATGATGGCAATCGGCACCGCGATGGAGCGGATGAGCGGCGACTCCATGAAGCCTTCCTCCGGTCGCGCAAACGGGGAAGCTGGGACGAACAACAACATGAAGTAGACCACGAAGAAGGCGAGCAGCGCGACGCCGGACCACTTCAGGCCCTTCATCTCGATCGGGTCGAGGTCCAGATCGGCATCGCCTGAATTGCCCTCGGATTCGCGCGAGTCATCGCGGTTGCGCTCATCGGCGCCGTCGGCCTCATCCGCGTCGTTGTCCCCGTTGTTTTCGTCGTCGTTGTCCTCGTCGTTGTCCTCGTCGTCGCCACCCGTGGCGGCCTCGATGTCCAGCGCTTCCTCGTTGATCTCCTCTGGGTCGAGCTCGTACTGCTCACGCTTCTCCACGTAGAACTCGGTGATTGCGGTGATCAAGATGGCCAGCACGATCCCCGACGGGATAACGAAGAAGATGTTCGCCAGAGGGGAGACGAAGTAGTCCGGGTCCACAATCTGCGCACCGCTGGTGGAAATGCCCGCGAGGAGCAGGTCGGTGATGTTCAAGATCAGCGACGCGTTGAAGCCACCGGCTGCGGCGGCGAAGCCGACCATGGTACCCACGAGCGGGGAGCGGCCCACCGCGTGGAAGGCCATGGCGCCGAGCGGGACGATGATGACAAAGATCGCGTCGGAAGCAATGGAGCCGGTCACGCCAGCAAGCGCCACCATGAAGGTGAGCATCCGTGGGCCCACCTTCGCCACCATCGCGCGAATCATGGCGGACAGCAGCCCGGAGTGCTCCGCCACTGCGACGCCGAGCATCACCGTGACAATCACGCCCAGCGGCGGGAAAGCGATGAAGTTGTCCACCGCGTCGGTGACCATCCGCGAGATGTTCTCGGCGGTGAGCAGCGACTCCACCTCAACAACCTCACCGGTGCCGGGGTTTTCGGCCCGCATTCCGGCGCGTGCCCCAAGCCAAGACGCCAGGGCGGTAATGCCCGCGAGGATGACGAACAGCCAAAACGGGTCGGGCAGCTTGTTGCCTACGCGCTCGATCCAGCCGAGGACGCCGCCTTTGTTGTTGCGCTTGGAGTCGTCGTCGCGCTTTTCGGGGCTTTTGCTTGTCGACGTCCTCCCGGTATCTTCCCTTACCTTCTTGCCGTCACCTGGTCGGATTGTGAACGATTCGGCCATGCTGTTGCTCCTCGGGTTGGTTAGAAAACAGTGTGAGCTTACCTGTCGGGCCGAAGAAATTTTGCTCTTCCGCATATTTGCGGCCCGTTGGGTGGATGAGTGGACGGGTGTAGGAAAGTAATGCACACTGAGAGGAAACAAAGAGAAAACTGATAATGGGGGGTTTTGATGCGGAGCAATCGTCGAAAAGCAATGTGTGCTCTTGCGTGCACTGCTGCACTGACACTCGGCGCGTGCGGGAGCGAAACAGTCGAGCCGGTAGCGGAGTCCGAAGTTGAGGCGGGCGCACCACTGCCCGTAATCCCCGTTGTCCCGTTGGCGGACGAAAACTTCCGGCCGGCTGCGCCGGAGGGCAGCGACCCGGCAACGGGTTTCGAATTTGCCAGCGGAGTGCTGCCGTTTGCGCAGTACGACCCGCTGGGGTTCGATGCCGCGCTGTTCGACCCGCAACTGGAAATCACCCCGGAGGAGTATCAGGCGGCGGGGCTGCCGGTGCCCCAGGAGCGCACGCCCGAGATCGAGGCGATTATGGATGGCGCACGGATTGCGACCATCTTCTTCGAGGATCAATTGAATTTCGCGCTACAAATCGGCACGATGGCGATGTCGCGGGAAGTGTACGAGACGATTTGGGGCGCGCTACCCGAGCACCGATCGGAGGTGCTGCCCTCGGCGTATGCCGTGGCCAAGAGTGAGGGCGAGTGCACCGCTTACGTCGACACGGCCCGGGGCACGTTGTTCGCCGGGGTGATCGAACTGACCGGCGACTTGGGCCAAGCGGGGTTGTGCGACCGTGCTTTCGGCGTCCTGGAGCGGCTCTATCTTGCGCACCCCGCCAACTAGTTCCCGCTAAGATCCGCAAAGGTGAGCACACCACGCGGCGACAACCAGCCACCCCAGCGACCCGCTAAGGCCGAAAGCGAGCGAGCGCGATCCGAGACCCGCTCCAGCGCCAGCGCGCGGCCGAAGCGCGCCGGAACGCCTCAGGTGCCGCGTCCCACGGTGTTCCGCCCGGGGCGTGGGTGCGTGCTGGGAGGAGCAATCGCCGCGGTGCTGGCGCTCTTGCTGCTCGTCTTCTTGCTCATGCGCCCGGCGCTGGTGAGCCAGGGCGAGCGCACCATCGACTCGACCACGCTGGGCTCGAGCTTCGGCGACATCGCGGAACTGGCCACGGAGGAGTTCGTGTTTTCCGAGGTGGGCAAGTTTGACGACGAAGGCTTGCGCCTGCTCGGCGCGCGTGTGCCGTTTACCGACAAGAACTTCCTCGTCAGCTACGAGGGCCGGGTGACCGCAGGCATAAAGGACACAGGCCGAATCGGCGTGGACGTCGACGAAGAGGCCGGTGCGATCACTGTGCGCGTGCCCCAGGTGGAGGTGCTCGAGACGCACGTGGACGCGGAGTCGGCGCAGGTGTGGGACCAGACAATGAACCCGCTGAACCAGCTGAAGGTTTCGGATGTCACGGAGTTCATCTCCAGCCGCGAGGACGCCGCCGAGCAGAAGGCCATCGATCACGGCCTTCTGGACCGGGCGCGCAGCCAGGCTGAGCAGCTCATGGTCAACCACGCCAAAGCGCTCACGTCGGGCACCGCAATGCAGGATTACAACGTAGATGTGGAGTGGATACAGTGACACAGATCAACCTGGAGGAGATCCTCGGCGAGTGGCCGGTGGACAATGTTTCGGCGGGGCTTACCGGCCTCACTGGCAAGGTGGAAACCACCTTTGGCGACGAGGACCGGGTGTACGAGCTGGCCAGCGTGACGAAGCTGCTGTCGGCCTACGCGGTGCTCGTGGCGGTGGAAGAGGGCGCGTTCGAGCTGGATAGCGCGTGTGGGCCCGAAGGGTCCACCGTGCGGCACATGCTCGCCCACGCCTCCGGCGTCGGGTTCGACTCCCGCGAGCCGCAGAAGGCGCCGGGGGAGCGGCGCATTTACTCCTCCGCGGGCTACGAGTGGTTGGCCGATTACGTGGAGGAGACCACCGGCATCGCGTTCGCCGACTACGCCCGCGAGGCGGTGTTCGAGCCGCTGGGCATGGAGACGGCTGAGATCTATGGCTCGGCGGGTCACGGCGGCAGGGCGTCGTTAAGCGATTTGCTCCTCTTCGCCCGCGAGCTCGCAAACCCGCGCTTGCTTGCCGACGTCACCGTGGGCGAGGCGTTCACCAACCAATTCGGCGACCTGCGCGGCGTGGTGCCCGGCTACGGCATGCAAAAACCCTGCCCGTGGGGCCTCGGCTTTGAAATCAAGGGAGAGAAATCCCCGCACTGGACCGGCGACGGCATGCCGGAAGACACCGTCGGGCACTTCGGCATGGCCGGCACCTACCTCTGGCTCGCCGACGGGCAGGCGATGGTGGCGCTTACGGACCGGGAGTTTGGAGACTGGGCGAAGCCGCTGTGGCAGGAGACGAACACGGCGATCTGGTCGCAGCTTTCCTAACCCCCGCGTGTCCCTCTTACGTGGGTGGGTAGCCTGGCGCGGGTGGAAATCTCTGAAAATGTAGGCAACCTGTACTTCGTCCTCGAATACACCGGCGTGGCGCTTGCCGCCCTGGTGGGCGGCACCGTGGCGAAACGCATGAATTTCGACGTGGTGGGCTTTGCGTTCATCGCGCTCATTTCGTCCCTGTCCGGCGGCCTGATCCGCGACGCGCTGCTCAACGCAGGTCCTGCGCTCGCGCTGCAAAACCCCGGCTACCTCATCACCGCAACGGTGGCCGCCGCCGTGGCATTCTTTGTCCCCCTGCATGGTGTGCTGTGGGACAACTTCCGCTTCTACGCGGACGTAGTGACCATTGGCGTGTGGGCCGTCGGCGGCACACTGCGTGCGGTGGAAAACGACATGTCGTGGCCGGCTGCAATCCTGCTCGCTGTGATCACCTCCGTCGGCGGCACGCTTGTGCGCGATGTCGTGTTGCGCCGCGTGCCGGGGCTGTTCACCGAGCAGAAGATGTACGTCTTCCCGGCAATCTTGGCGTCCATCATGATGCTCAGCTTCAACCACTTCGGCCTGGTGTGGCAGGGCATGCTCGCATCGGCAGCTGCTGCCCCGGTCGCTTCGATGCTGGTGTACTGGCGCAGCTCGCGGCCGAAGCAGGACGAAGAGCACCCGGAGAAGCCGCTGGAGGAAAGGCTCGGGGAGGCGCTCGGCGTTAGCACGGACGAGGTGGAGCAGGCCCTCGAGGAGACCACGGACGAACAGCTTCTCGACGCGCTGCGAGGCCTACTCACCTACGAGGTACGCCACCGTGCCGAATCGAAGAGCTAACCGGTCTCGCTGCCAACGGGCGGGCGCGTCGGGCGAGCGCTTACGATTTCCGGCATGTACTTCGACGACTTGGTCAACGCTGTCGGTTTCACGTTCGCCGTGCTCGACCTGTTGGGTGTGTTCCTCAACGCGCTGATGGGTGGGTTGGTGGCGCGCAGGATGAAGTTCGACGCGGTGGGGTTCGTACTGCTTGCCATCATCTCCGGAATGGCCGGCGGCATGATGCGCGACGCGCTGCTCGGCGAAACCCCCGCCACCGCCCTGCAGAACCCCTGGTACATCGGCACCGCGCTCGTCGGCGCCCTCGTTGCGTTCTTCATCCCGCTCGCCGGTGTGGCGTGGGAGCTGTTCCGCTTCCACGGCGACATGATCATCGTGGGCGTATGGGCTGTCACCGGCACCGTGACGGCGATCGGGGCGGACGCGAGCTGGTTTGGTTGCGTGCTCATGGGCGTACTCACCGCCACCGGCGGGATGGTCATCCGCGAAGTGCTCATCGGACAGGTGCCGAAGATTCTGGTGGACCAGCAGTTTTACGTGGTGCCGGCGGTAGCTGCGTCGATAAGCGTGCAACTCTTCTACGCCCAGGGGGCTGAATCCGTGGGCCTTGTGGTCTCCGCGCTCGTGGGCTTTGCGCTCGGCACGGCGGCATATTGGGCGGGGTGGTACGTGCCGGGGGCGGATAGCTTCACGCGTATCGACGAGTTCTTTGCCGGTGTTAAGCGCCAACTCGCCGACGCAGCACCGCGCGGCCTGAAGCGCTGGGGCGAACGCCACGAGCAGAAGTGGGACTCGGATCCCGTCTCCCCGCGTAAGGCCGCCCCCACGCGCGGGGACGTTGTAGGCGAGCTCGACGAGGTGGCTGGGGACGGCGTAGCCACTCAGGATGAGTTTCTAGAGGCGCTCTATCGCGCGTATGTGGATTCGACTGGCAGCTCCACCGGGGACTCCAACGGGCGTGGCGTGCAGTAGGTTGCTGGGTATGGAAAAACCGAAGTTCCGCAAGACCGTGGTGAAACCCGGCACCGATGCAAAGGCCGATCAAACCGTCGAGACCGGGGCAGTAGACATGGCGACAGAGGAAAGCGACGACGGCGCCACGCAGGTGCACGTCAACGTCGAAGAGGAACCTAGGCGTGGGCGGATCGCCTCCTGGATCGTCACCGGTATGGGCGCGATTTCAGCGCTCGCGGCGGCCGCGGCCACCGCGTCCGTGGGCCTGAACAGCGCGAATACCTCGAACGCACTGGAGGACCTTGCCAGTAACAGCGAAGAGCAGGCGCAGATGCAGCTCAACCTGGCACACCAGGAGCAGGTGCTTCCGGTTCGCCTGACTGCCGAAAAGGTCGATGTCGAGGCACCTGAGGGCTTCGAGGTAATCGAGGTCACGGTGGCAAACCCGGGCGAGGCGATGCTCATGGGCGCACGCATTCAGCTGCCCGGGGATGCCGTTGCGCTGGATGGCACTGGTGGCGAAGACCTCGTGCGCACCAACGTGATCAACGCGGACGTGGTGGTCGACGAATTCGTGGCGCGTGCGTTCGTTCCATCAGGTGCCGACGCGGACGACAGCATCGCCGCCGGATTCACTACCTCGTGGGACCCGCGCGAGCGATGGGTGATCGCGCCTTTGACGGCGCCGACGCTGACGTCGTGTGTCTACGGCGGCGACGTGGCGGCCGGCGGCGGGGACAACGGAGGCACCGAAGAAGCCAGCGGCCAGGAAGTCAGCGGCCAGGAAGTCAAGGTCGGCGATGTCAGCGATATCGGCGAGCGCATGTGGGTGGGCTGCGACGCGGTGTACGACGACGCCTTCGGTGAAGGCGGTCTCGCCGGTCTGGCCGACCTCGACGATATGGGCGACATGGGCGACATCGCGGACGCCGCGAAACAGCTTGGCACGGAAGACGAGGAGCCGGTGACTCGTTCCCGCTACTCCGGCAGCGTGATTGAGATGCAGCCGCCGAAGACGGAGCCGTTGAACGACGAGGACGCGGAGAAGTTCCGCCCGTTCATCGAGTCACTTCAGCTGTAACGTGCCATGCTTGTCTTGATTGCGCTTGCGGTGGGCGGGATCATCCCAATCCAAACTGCCGCGAACTCCCGGCTACGTTATAGCGTGGGCAACCGCCCAATCCTGCCCGCCCTCATTTCGTTTTCCACCGCGCTTGCCTGCGCCACCCTGGCGACGGTGCTGTTTAAGGGCAACCCGTTGCCGCAGTTCGCCCCGGAAGGGCAGGCCACGTGGTGGGTTTGGCTCGGGGGATTTTTCGGCGTCTGTTTCGTTATCGGCAATATCGTGTTGTTCCCCAAGCTCGGTGCGGTGCAGACGGTGGTGCTGCCCATTTTGGGGCAGGTGGTGATGGGACTTGCCACCGATCAATTCGGCCTGTTCAACTCGCCGCAGCTCGAAGTAACGCTGCCGCGTGTACTTGGCGCGCTTGTGGTGTTGGCGGGCATTGCGTTCGTGCTGGTAACTAGCCGTGGAGGGGTCTCCGGTGGTACGGCGGACGGGCCTGAAGTGTGGCTCTACCGTCTTCTCGGGGTGGCCATCGGCGCGGGCTCGGCTGCCCAAACCGCGGTGAACGGGTACCTCGGCACCATAGCGGGGTCCTCGCTGCACGCATCCGTGATCAACCTGTTCGTCGGTTCGCTTCTGTTATTGATCGCCGCCGCGATCACCAGCCCGAAGCAATTGGTCACGCGTCCCACGCCTGGGCCGTGGTGGATGTGGCTCGGCGGCGTTGTGGGCGCGATCTACGTTGCGGCTGGCGCCACGATCTCCCCGCGGATTGGCACGGCAACCACAGTCATCGCGTTCAACGCCGGCACGATCGTCGGCGGGCAGATCATGGAATCCTTCGGCGCGTTTGGTGCGAAGAAGAACCCGTTGACGCTGCCGCGGATCATCGGGCTCGCGCTCATCTTCGCAGGCGTGCTTATGGTGCGCCTGCTCTAACTCTCAACCCGCACTCGAATGAACAGGGGGATCAAGTGTTGGTTGAGGGTTGCCTGCTGCGACGGGTGTGACGCAAGATCGGCATCGAGTCGCACGAGTTACATGAGGCCGTTGGGGAAGACGAACCTCTCGTCTCGCGCTCCGCCGCACAGAACCCGCCTACGTCTAGTCAACGTGGGCGGGCCCGCCTAGTCACCGGGGATCACAGCGGCGAAAGCGCGCCGCCCGCCAAGGAAGGTCCCCGATCAATGACACTCACACTTGCCGCACCCGCCGAAACGCTCACGTGGACGCTGCGTATCGAATCGATGCCAGCGCGGGTCCGCGGAGACGCCGAAAAGCTATTGCTCCTCCTGCCTCCCGCGCAGGAGTACGGCGATGTCTGGTTCACGCGTTGGCGCCGCGCCCCGGATCGCACGTACGGGTGCCGCGAAACCCTGCGGGGTACATACTCCGAGGTGGGTACCTTCGCGGAGGAGTTGGAGCGGCTCTCGCGTACCCATAACTTCGTGGCACAGATCTCGGCGCGTACCTACAGTGGGCTGCATGAGTAACCCATACCGCGTACAAAACCCGAAAACGAACGAAATCGTCGAGACCTTCGACTACATTAGCGATGACGCGTTAGAAGAAGCGCTTTCCACCGCCGACGAGGCATTCGCGCAGTGGCGCGAGAAGTCCTTCGAGGAGCGCGCTGAGGTGCTGCACAAGATTGCGCAGCTTTTCGACGAGCGCCGCGACGACCTCACCAAGATCATCGCCGAGGAGATGGGTAAGTCCATCGCCGAAGGCGACGGCGAGGTGGACGACTGCGTAGAGATCTTCAATTACTACGCCGACAACGGCGCTGAATTCGGAGCGGACGAGGAGATCCCGACCAACCAGGGCGGCACCGCGATTATGCGCAAGGTCCCGCTCGGCGTGATCGTGGGCATCATGCCGTGGAACTTCCCGTATTACCAGGTCGCACGCTTCGCGGCACCGGCGATTATGGCGGGCAATGTTGTGATGGTGAAGCACGCGGAGATCTGCCCGCGCTCCTCGCAGGCCATCCAGGACATCTTCGAAGCAGCCGGCGCACCGAAGGGCCTGTTTACCAACATTTATGCTTCCCACAGCCAGATCTCCACGCTGATCGAGGACGACCGAGTGCAGGGCGTTTCCCTCACCGGCTCCGAGCGCGCCGGGCGCGAGATCGCGGGCCAGGCAGGCAAGGCGCTGAAGAAGTGCGTGCTTGAGCTCGGCGGCACCGACGCATACATCGTCCTCGACGCCGACGACGTGAAGGAGGCTGCGAAGACCGCTTGGGACAAGCGCATTGGCAACACCGGCCAGGCGTGCACCTCCAACAAGAAGATCATCGTGATGGAAGACATTTACGACGAGTTCGTCGACGAGCTGGTCTCTCTGGCCGAGAGCTACACCGAGGGTGACCCGCTCAACCCGGGTGAGGGCAACGAGTTTTACCCGCTGTCCTCCCGCGACGCCGCCGAGAAGCTCGTGCAGCAGCTCAAGGTCGCCGTGGACGAGGGTGCGACCCTGCACACGGGCGGCGAAGTCACCGGCGAGGGTGCCTACATCACCCCGGCCGTGATCACCGGCATTCCGGCCGGCACCGACTCCTTCTATGAGGAGTTCTTCGGGCCTGTCGCCGAGGTGTACAAGGCGGGCAGCGAGGATGAGGCCGTCGAGCTGGCCAACGACTCCCGTTACGGCCTTGGCGGCGCCGTGATGTCGACCGACCCGGAGCGTGCGAAGAAGGTCGCAGCCAAGATCGACACCGGCATGATCCACGTGAACATCCCGCAAGCCCGCGGTGCGGAGCTGCCGTTCGGTGGTGTGAAGGCCTCCGGTCTGGGCCGTGAGCTTGGCCCGCTGGGCATGGACGAGTTTGTGAACAAGCAGCGCTTCTACGTCGCTGGGTCCGACTCGAAGGTGTAAGCCCCGTGGCCGACGTACTGCAGAAGCGCACGCACACCTCGGCGCACGGTGTGGTGCGCTACTGGGTGACGCCGAATCCAAACCCGGAGCAGCCGTGGCTCGTGTTCTTACACGGCATGCTGGTGGACCACCGTCTTTTCGATGGCCAGATCGAGCACTTCGCGGACCAGGCGAACCTGTTGGTGTGGGACAGCCCGGGGCACAACGAATCCCGGCCGTACTCGCTCGGTGCGCTCAGCGTGCTGGGCGTGGCTGGTGAGCTCGCGGACATCCTCGCCGCGGAAAACATCACCTCGCCGGTCCTGGTGGGGCAGTCCTTCGGCGGCATCGTTTCCCAGGGGCTCATGCAGCTGCGCCCGGAGCTCGCGGCGGGGTTCATCGGGGTAGACACGTTGCCGCTCAAGCGTGAGTTTTGGTCTGGCCCGGCGCTGGTGGCGCTACGCGGCACAGGTCCTGTGCTCCGACTGCGTCCGTTTGAGAAAGTACTGCGGTCTGCGCCGAAAGAAACCGCAGCTACGCCCCAGGGCCAAGCCGCCACCCGGGAAATGCTCGGCG
This sequence comes from Corynebacterium sp. Marseille-P4321, assembly GCF_903645305.1. Classification (GTDB taxonomy): domain Bacteria; phylum Actinomycetota; class Actinomycetes; order Mycobacteriales; family Mycobacteriaceae; genus Corynebacterium. The sequence continues at coordinate 693,212 of NZ_CAHJXO010000001.1, forward strand.
AGTACGGCAAAGAGGAATACTTCACCATCGCCGCGCGCACCTTCGAGGAACTCGCCGAGGCAATCGCGCTGGAGCTGCCCTACGGGGCGAACTGCCCAGCGATGCTGCTGTGCGGCGAGCACGACAGCACCGCAGGAGCGAAGCGGCTCAACCGCGAGTGGTCCGAGCAGGAAGGGCTGCCACTGCGGTGGATTCCGGGTGCCGCGCACAACTCTCCGGTTGACAACCCCGAGGCGATCAGCGCCGAGATTGAGCGCTTCCTGCGCGAAGAGCTCTAGCCCCCGCGCGGTCTGGCCCTAATCCCCTTCGGCGTCGGCGTAGAACCCGTCGCCGAACGGGTCGTGGACGCGCTCCGCCAAAGCTGCCACCGAGTCCACTACCGCTGTGGGGCGGAAGGGGTACTTCGCTATCTCCTCGTCGTCCGAGATGCCGGTGCGCACCAACACCGTGCGCAGGCCCGCCTCCAACCCGGCTTTCACATCGGTGTCCATCCGGTCGCCGATCATCACCGTGTGCTCCGAGTGGGCGCCGATGTTGTTCAGCGCTGAGCGCATCATTACCGGGTTGGGCTTGCCCACGTAGTACGGTCGCTGCCCGGTCACCGCGGTAATCATGCTGGCCACGGAGCCAGTCGCCGGCACCACGCCGTTCGGCCCCGGCCCGGTGAGGTCCGGGTTCGTGGCAATAAAACGCGAGCCGCCGCGGATCAAGTTCGACGCAGTGGTCAACGCCTCAAAGGAGTAGGTGCGGGTCTCTCCCAGCACCACAAAGTCCGGGTCCGCGTCGGTGAGAATCCAGCCCATCTCGTGCAGCGCGGTGGTCAGGCCCGCCTCGCCGATAACGTACGCGGATGCCTCGCCGGCCTGCTGCGAGAGGAACTTCGCGGTGGCAGTGGCGGAGGTCCAGATCCGCTCGGGCTCAATGTCTAACCCCATGCGCCGCAGCTTCGCCGACAAGTCGCGCGGGGTTTGCATCGAGTTGTTCGTCAGCACCATGAACTCGATGTCGTGTTCGCGCAGCGCCGTGATGAACTCCTGCGCGCCCGGGATCACGTCACCTTCGCGGTGCAGGACGCCGTCCATGTCGGTGAGGTAGGAAATCATTGCGTTTCTACGCCTCCAAGAAATCTGCGAGTTCGCCTGCGGTGGGGTGATCTTGGTACACGTTTTCGTCGATAAGCACCCCGAACTGCTCCTCGATGCGCACGGCGAGCTCGATGCGATCCAGCGACGCGATCCCCGCGTCGTCGAGCCGGGTGGCGCGCTCGACCTCTGCGCCCGAGACCCGCTCGACAAGTTCGGCGAGCTGAGAAAACGTGTCCGCCGAGGCCTGCTCCGGTGCGTCCTCGACGATATCGAGCTTGCCCAGGTCCAACCGCTGCGAAAGTTCCATGCAGCTATGATAGGCGAATGCTTAGCCCCGTCGATTTCGTCCGCGACCTCACCCCGGCCAAGCGCCGCACATTCGCGGAGGCGCGCAGGGGCCTGCACAGCGGGGAGTCGGGGATCGGGTTGCGCTACGACCGGCACGGCACGGTGCAACACGGTGCGGTAGAGGTGTATTACTACGAAGTTGGTCCGGTCGACGCGCCGCTTGCTGTGGTCTACGCGCACGGCTTCAACATCGCCGCCGAGGAGTTCTACATGCAGGTCGAGGCACTTCGCCCGCTCGGGGTGAGGCAAGTGCTTGTCGACGTTCGCGGACACGGCCAAACCGGCCGCATCGACCCCGGGTTGCTTACCATCGACGCCGCCGCAGACGACATCGCCGCGGTGATGGAGCATTTGCTTATCGACGTTCCCGTAGTCACCGTCGGACACTCCCTCGGCGGGCCCATCTCCCTGTCGCTCATGCGCCGCCACGACTTTTGCTGGGCGGGCAGCGTGCAGGTCTCTGGTGCCGTGGACCCGTTCACCGCCCGCGGGATGCCGCGCGCACTCGGCGGCGCGTTTGGCTCTGCGCTGGAGGCGATGGTGGAGAAACTGCCGCACACCGCAGAGGGCCTGCGGGTGGCCATCACATCGACGCTCGCGCCCGCACTTGCCCGTTGGTTCTACTTCCGGCCGATGAACTACCAGATCATCCAGTTCCACGCGGCGTTGATCCAGGAGACACCGCTTGCTACCTACGCGGGCTACTTCGACGACTTGAAGGACCACTCGGAGCGCGCCGCCGCCGGTGTACTTGCCGGTTTGCCCGGCTACATCCTGGTGGGGGAGCGCGACAACGTCACCCCACTTGAGCAGTCGGCCCAGCTGGCGGAAATCTGGCCCGACGCTTATTATCAGGTGCTCCCGGAGTCCGGCCACATGCCGACTCTCGACGCGCCCGCGGCCGTGACGTGCGCCATCGCCCGCGTCATCGAACGCGTCACATCCGAGACCAACCCCGAGCCCGATCCCGGCCTCGATCCCGGCCCCGATCCCGACCCCGATCCCGACCAGGAGGAAACCGAATGATCCGTAGCGCTTCTGTCTCGCTAGGCGCCGCCGTGTGCCTCGTGGCCGGGCTTGCGCCCGCCGCTACCGCAGCGACCATGGCGGATCAGTACGACCCGTACTTCGACATCACGCCGCAGGTGGTGTTCGCCCAGGGCGGCGATTCCTTCAGTACTCCCATTTTTTACGAGCTCAAGGGTGTGCCCGAGGGGACAACGTGGGACTTCTTACGAGGATCAGCTTCGACCTACAAAGGCTTCTGTATGGCCGAGAAAGATCCGGAGACCGGTAACTTTCGTGCGCAACTTTTTAACACTGACTTCGCCCCGCTCAAACCTGGAGTGAACACGTGTGAGCGGATTACCGTCCGGGTGAACTACCCCGAGGATGAGTCGTGGGAATATCTCGACGTCCAGCCCGAGCTCATCCCGTCCGACAACATGCTCTACGAGCCACAGTATGAGACGAGAACCGCCGACCCAGGTGATCCGATCGAGCTCACACCCGAAAACCGTTGGTCGATCGGACTGCCCGAGAACGCGGAGTGGGAGCTGAAGGTTCCGGCTGGTCGCGCCGACTGGCGGGCCAGCATAGACCCGGCCACCGGCGTGATCACCGCGACGGTGCCGAAAAACGCAAACCGCGGCATCGCGTTCGGGGTTGTCACCACGTTTAGCGACGGGACCGTGCGTGAAACCACCGCCCGTGTAAACAACACCGGCATCGGAGCGGTGTTCACGCCGCAGGTCGCCCCGGAGGAAGAGCCGCAGCAGCCGGGGCCAGAGCAGGTTGCGGGCTCCACGCCGCTGAAAACTCTCGCGGTGATTTTCGGCGTCCTCGCCGTCCTCGGCATCGCAGCAGCCGTTGCGATGCCGCACCTTCCGCAGTTCTAGCCACAGCACAACAAAAGGGGGACAGAAAAGGAGAATCCCCCGGCTCGCACCGGGGGAAACGTCGATAAGCAAATGTTTCTTACTCGACGGCGTTCTCCTCGCCCTCATCGTCCGAAGCCTGGTTCGGCTTCGCGGCGGTCGGGTCGTCGATCTTCAGATCCTTCGCAGCCTGCGCCGCGACATCCATGTCAATCTTGTCCTCGTTGGCCAGGCCCAGGAGCGCTGCGACCACCATCGACTCGGCGTCGATGTTGAAGAAGCGGCGAGCTGCCTCGCGCGTATCCGCGAAGCCGAAGCCGTCCGCGCCCAGCACGATGTACTGGCCCGGCACGTACGGGCGGATCTGCTCCTGCAGGTCAGAGGCGAAATCGCTGGTAGCGATGTACGGGCCCTCAGTCTGCTGCAGCTGGGTGGTGGCAAACGCCGTGCCCACGTCCTTGCCCGGGTTGAGCAGCTGCTCGTTGGCAATACGCTGGCCGTCGCGGGCGAGCTCCGTCCAAGACGTCACAGAGTAAATCGCGGCGCCAACGTTGTACTCCTCCTGCAGGATCTCCTGCGCGCGCAGTGCCTGCTGCATACCCACACCGGAAGCGAGCAGGGAAACCTTGTTGTCCAGGTCCTTGCCCTCGTCGTAGAGGTAAATGCCCTTGTGCAGGCCCTCCACGTCCAGGTTCTCCGGGCGAGCCGGCTGGTGGTGCGGCTGGTTGTAAACGGTGATGTAGTACATCACGTTCTCACCGCCGTCCTCGCCGCCGTACATGCGCTCGATGCCCTTGGAAATCAGGTACGGCATCTCGTAGGCGAACGCCGGGTCGTACGGAATCACGGCCGGGTTGGTCGACGCGAGGATCGGGGAGTGGCCGTCCATGTGCTGCAGGCCCTCGCCGAACAGGGTGGTGCGGCCAGCGGTTGCGCCGATGATGAAGCCGCGGCCCATCTGGTCGCCAGCTGCCCAGAAGTTGTCGCCTGTGCGCTGGAAGCCGAACATCGAGTAGAAGATGTACATCGGGATCATCGGCTCGCCGTGGGTGGCGTACGAGGTCGCCGCCGCAATAAAGCTTGCCGACGAGCCGTCCTCGTTAATGCCCTCGTGCAGGATCTGACCGTCCGTAGCCTCACGGTAGGAAAGCTGCAGATCGTGGTCCACCGGCACGTAGTTCTGGCCGTGCGGGTTGTAGATCTTCAACGTCGGGAACCAGGAGTCCAGGCCGAAGGTGCGGGCTTCATCCGGGATGATCGGCACGATGCGCTTGCCGATCTCCTTGTCACGCATGAGCGCCTTGAACGTGCGCACCAGCGCCATGGTGGAGGCGACTTCCTGCTTGCCCGAATCCTTGAACAGGGCCTTAAACGTCTTCTCAAAGTCCGGCAGCTCAAGCGGCGTGAACTTCTGGCGACGCTCCGGCAGGTAGCCACCAAGCTCCTCGCGGCGGGCCTTGAGGTACTTGATCTCCTCCGCGTCCTCGCCCGGGTGGTAGTACGGCGGCATGTACGGATCCTTCTCCAGCTCCTCGTCGGAGATCGGGATCTGCTGCTTGTCGCGGAACAGCTTCAGGTCCTCGGCCGCCAGGTTCTTCATCTGGTGGGTCGCGTTGCGGCCCTCGAAGTTGTGGCCCAGGCCGTAGCCCTTAATGGTGTGGGCGAGGATGACCGTCGGCTTGCCCTTCGTTTCCAGTGCACGCTTGTAGGCGGCGTAGACCTTGCGGTAATCGTGGCCACCGCGGCGCAGCGCCCAGATTTCCTCGTCGGTCATGTCCTCGACGAGCTTCTTCGTGCGCTCGTCGCGGCCGAAGAAGTGCTCGCGCACATACCCGCCGTCGTTCGCCTTGAACGTCTGGTAGTCGCCGTCCTTGGTGGTGTTCATGATGTGAACGAGCGCACCGTCCTCATCCTTCTCCAGCAGTTCATCCCACTCGCGGCCCCAGACCACCTTGATCACGTTCCAGCCAGCGCCGACGAAGAAGCTCTCCAGCTCCTGAATGATCTGGCCGTTGCCGCGCACCGGGCCGTCGAGACGCTGCAGGTTGCAGTTGATCACGAAGGTCAGGTTGTCCAGGCCGTACAGGGAAGCCATGTGGATCAGGCCGCGGGACTCCGGCTCGTCCATCTCGCCGTCGCCCAGGAATGCCCAGACGTGCTGCTGGTCGGTGTCCTTGATGCCGCGGTCCTGCAGGTACTTGTTAAAGCGGGCCTGGTAGATCGCGTTCATGGGGCCAAGGCCCATCGACACGGTGGGGAACTCCCAAAACGCCGGCATGCCGTGCGGGTGCGGGTAAGACGGCAGGCCGCCCTGCTCGCGGGAGTGCTCCTGGCGGAAGCCGTCCAGGTCGTCCTCGCTCAGACGGCCCTCGAGGAACGCGCGTGCGTACATACCCGGCGAAGCGTGGCCCTGGAAGAAGATCTGGTCGCCGCCCTGGGGGGCATCCTTGCCCTTGAAGAAGTGGTTGAAGCCAACCTCGTACAGCGCCGCGGCGGACGCGTAGGTGGAGATGTGGCCACCGACCTTGATGCCGGGGCGCTGCGCACGGTGCACCATGATGGCCGCGTTCCAGCGCATCCAGCGGCGGTAACGCTTCTCAATCTGCTCGTCGCCCGGGAACTCCGGCTCGAGGTTCGTGGGGATGGTGTTCACGAAGTCCGTCGACGACAACGCCGGCAGGTCCACGCGCTTCGCGTTCGCGCGCTCGATCAGGCGCAGCATGAGGTAGCGGGCGCGCTCCGGGTCGGACTCGTCGAGCAGGCCGTCGAGGGAGTCCATCCACTCCTGGGTCTCTTCCGGGTCCGCGTCATGCAGGTAGGAAGCCACTCCCTCGCGCAGGGAAAGGATGTTGGTGTCAACCTGCTGCGCGTTCTTCGCGCGCGCGTCCACCATGTCTTGTTCGGTTGTGTTTCCAGCGTTGTCCGCCACGAAAACCTCCTCGGGTGCATACGAGCATTGTCGGGGTCAATGGTACGTGGTTTCCGGTGTGGTTTCCGGCAGTCGGCAATCTTTGGTGACACTAATCACCCGAGCTGCTTGGTTCACGCGACGTGGGCCCGTTCCCGCAGTACTATGCCGGGTATGTGCCACCTGGCACGCCGCCCGAAAACACGTTTACTTTCTTGGAGGATGGAGAGACTTGAGTGCCACAGGAGTGGACACCTACGCCGACCGACTCGGCGTGAGCCCCGATGATGTCGTGCAGGAAATCGGCTGGGATGAAGACGCCGACTCCGCAATTTCGGAGGCAATCGAGGACGCCATCGGCGCCGAGCTTCTCGACGAAGACGCGCAAGAACCCTGCGACACCGTCCTCCTTTGGTTCCGTGACGGCGATGGTGACTTGGTAGACGAGCTCGTCGACGCTTCCCGCAACCTTGGCGGGCAGGGGCGCATCTGGCTGCTCACCCCGCGCGCGGACAAGCCCGGCGGCATCCACCCGGGCGAGATCTCCGAGTCGGCGCAGCTCGCTGGCTTCGTGCAAACCAAGGCGGACCGTTTCGGCGGGTGGCAGGGATCCTGCCTGACCAGTCCAAAGCGCTAAATGTCTGCGTGGTGAGCGCCCCGGTTTTGGGTCTAGCGCGTGCAGTTTGTTACTCTTTCCGAAGCGCGCCGTTAGCTCAGCTGGAAGAGCAACTGGTTTACACCCAGTAGGTCGGCGGTTCGAGCCCGTCATGGCGCACTACCACAACCCTTTCCCGGCCCAACCGGGGAGGGGTTGTTTGCTTCGCTGGTTCGGTCGCGCTGACCTGGGGGATCCCGAAGCCGCGCGAGCAAAAAGGGAACTACAACACCCGCGCTTCGATCGCCGCGAGGATGCCCAGTTCAAACACCGGTGAATCGCTGTCGAAGTCCACGTCCGCCACATCCCATTCCCCGAAGCGCACGCGGGCGGACCCGGTCTTCGCCCCAGAGTGGTCCGGCACTACAGCCAGCTCCCACAGGTTTTGCCCGGCGGCGTGTGCGGCTTTCGCGGCGCGCGCTTCTAGGTCGGTGTACGGCGACATGAGGGTAAACAGCTCTTCGCCTTCGGGGTCGCGAAGCGTAAGCAGTGAGCCGAAGGGCCGGTCGGGGAACGCGGTGGGGTCGTCGGCGATGGCGTCTTCCACATCGTCCGGCTCCACGTCTGGGGCGAGCTCGACACCCGCGGTGACCAGTACGTCTAGGATTTCGCGCACCCTGTTCGGGTCCGGTGCGAGGTCGCGGTTGTAGGCCATGGCGTAACTCCCCTTCGTCGCGGTGCGGCTTAGCGTTCTCGCTCCTTATCGTAGGCCTTCGCCCACGGGTTGGCGCGCGAGGAACCGTAGCGTTGCCGGGGAGCAGTTTGCTTGACGACGTCCACCTGCCCCTCCGCGTCCGCGTCCTCGGGAGGGGGCCCGGCGGGGGACGCGGTGGCGTCGGCAAGCAATTGCTCCTGCTCCTCGGCGAAGCGGCGACGCTCGCGCTGCTCGGCGAAGATGAAGTAGATCAGGCCGGCGGGCGCGGCGATGCCGAAGAGGATCCATTGCAGGCCGTAGGAGAGGTGGTTTCCCGTTTCGAGCTGGGGCAGCGGGATCGCGGCGAGTTCGCCCGGTTCGCCTGAGAGCAGCTGCAGGTAAGGGGAGACCAGGTCTTGGCCAAGCAGGTCGCCGACCTGGCCGGGGCTGATGGAGTAGACCATCTCGTAGCCCTGCTCGTGGAGTGGCGCGGAGGGGTGGACGCCCTCGTCGGCAAGCATGAGCCCCGTAATGGTCACGTCGCCGGTGGGGGCGGGGGTGATGTCGGGCACCTTCGTGCCGTCGACGGCAGGCACCCAGCCGCGGTTGACCAGGATCGTCGCGCCGGAATCCAGCGCGAACGGGGTGAGCACCTGGAACGCCGGGTTGCGGTCCACCGGGCGCATGCGCAGAAGCACGTCTTCGTCCGAATATCTGCCGGTGGCGGCTACCCGCGACCACTCGTCCTCGGGCGCGAGCGTGCCGTCGGGGCGCAGTACGTCGCCGATGGGGCGCGGGGCGTTGTCGAACGCCTCGGTGATGTGCTCGTTGCGCTCCACCAGCGCCTCGTTCTTGCCCAGCTGCCACGGGGCGAGGAAGGTGAAGGCGTAGTAGGAGAAGACGCCGATGAGAATCGCCGCGATAACCCACCCGGGGGTGAGAAACTGCCTGAAACCGCTGCGCTTCTTCGTCACACCGGGCTAGTTTAGCTGCTCGCGAACCCAGGCAATAATGCCGTCAGCAGCGGACTCAATCTGCTCGCGCGTTACGGTGAAGCCCTCCGGGCCGCCGTAGTAGGGGTCCGCCACGCCCGCGCCCTCCTCAGCGGCGGGGTCGAACGAACGGATGAGGCGCACTTTGTCCTCGTCGACGCCCCGGGCCACCAGCTCCGAGACGTGGTTGGTGTCTAACGCCACGATGAGGTCCGCGTCGAAGCGGTCGCCGCCGAACTGCGCCGCGCGGTGAGCTTCCCCGTCGTAGCCGTGTGCGGCAAGTTCCGCGCGGGCGCGCTCGTCCGCCTTGTTGCCTACGTGCCAGCCGCCGATGCCGGAGGACGTCACGCGCACTTGGTCGCGCAGGCCAGCGTCTTCGAGGCGGGAGCGCACGATCACCTCGGCCATCGGGGAGCGGCAGATGTTGCCGGTGCAGACGAAATCGATGTGCAGCGAGTTAGTACTCACGGATAATCCTTTCCAGCTCGGTGGCGTTCGAGGCCCGGAATCGGGCGAGGTCCCATTCCTCGGCAGCGCCGTAGCCCCAGGTGACGGCTACCGCGGGAAGGTCGAAAGTGGCGGCGCCCTCAAAGTCGTGCTTCCGGTCGCCCACCATAATCGGTCGCTCGGGGGCGAAGCCTTCGAGCACGTAGCGGATCACGTCCACCTTTTTGGAACGCACACCGTCGTTGGACGCCGCCCCCAGAAAGTCGACGTAGTCGAGCAAACCGGCGCGCTGAAGCGCCAGGCGAGTGAAGTGCTCGCTTTTGCTGGTTGCGGTGCACACCGCGAAGCCGTCGTCAAGCGCGAAATGCTCCATCAGCTCGCCCATGCCCTCGAAGACGGTGAAGCGTTGCCAACCCTCGTCCGACATGTAGTCGGAGTAGGCGCGCATGGCGCGCTCGACTGTCGGCTCGTCCATGCCGAGGGTGTGCATTGTCTCGCGCATGGGTGGCCCGGGGATGCGCCGGATGAATTCCTCGTCGGGCACGTCCCAGCCCACTTCGCCAAGGCCGATGAGGAATCCTTCGCGGATGCCGGGGAATGAGTCGATGATGGTGCCGTCGACGTCGAGAAGCAGGGTGGTAGTCACGCCTCCCCACCATTCCAAATTTGTAGGCTGGGTGCCATGGTTCAAGTCAAAGATGTCGTGGAGAAGCTCGAAGCCGCCTACCCGCCCCAGCTCGCCGAGAGTTGGGACCACGTGGGTTTGATCTGCGGGGACCCGGAGGCGCAGGTGGGCAAGGTCGCGTTTGCGCTGGATTGCACGCAGGCTGTGGCGGAAGCGGCGGTGGCGTGTGGTGCCCAGATGCTCGTGGTGCACCACCCGCTGCTGCTGCGCGGGGTGCACTCGGTGGCCGCGAACACCCCGAAGGGCAAGGTGGTGCACACGCTCATCTCCGGCGGCTGCGCACTGTTCGCCGCGCACACGAACGCGGATTCCGCGCGCCCGGGCGTCTCCGACATCCTCGCTGAGCTGGTGGGTATTACCCCGGGCCGCCCGATTAAGCCGGTCACCCTGGGTGGCACCGATAAGTGGGGTGTGCACGTGCCCCCGCAGGACACCCGCCGCCTGAAGCTCGCGCTGTTCGAGTCGGGGGCCGGCGCGATCGGGGACTACAGCGAGTGCGCGTTCTCCATCGACGGCACGGGCGAGTTCACTCCGCTCGACGGCGCCGACCCCACCGACGGGCAGGTGGGCGAGCACTTCACGGCCGCGGAGACGCGGGTGGAGTTCGTCGCGCCGACGAGGTTGCGCCGCACGCTTATCGACGTGCTCCGCGCCAACCACCCCTACGAAGAGCCTGCATTCGACGTGGTGCAGCTGGAAGACACCGAGGACCTCTCGCAGGCCACGGGCCTGGGGCGTATAGGCGAGCTGCCGGAGCCGATGACCCTGCGTGAGTTCACCCAGCAAGTGGCGGACAACCTGCCGGAGACGGTGTGGGGCGTGCGCGCCGCCGGCGACCCGGAGCAGATGGTGCAAAAGGTGGCTGTGTCCTCCGGCGCGGGCGACAGCTTCTTGGACGATGTGGCGAAGCTCGGCGTCGACGTCTATGTCACCTCCGACCTGCGCCACCACCCGGTGGACGAACACCTGCGGGCAGGCGGACCGGCGGTGGTGGACACCGCGCACTGGGCCAGCGAGTTTCCCTTCACCCGTCAGGCGGCGGGTATCGTGGCGGGTCTAGATGTAGCAACGGAGATCGTTGAAATCCGCACTGACCCGTGGACGGTTTCGGCGCACCCGGACCGTCCAGAACGCTAAAGGAGCCACCACTTATGCACCTGCAGCCAGACTTGCAGCCCGTCCTCCTGCAGCTCGCCGAGACCGAGCGCGCCGCCGGCCAGCCGAAATCCGCACGACCCGAGGAAAAAGAGTTGCAAAAGCTTCTCGACGAGCGCGAGCGCCTCATCTCCGCCTCCTCCGCCGCCCAGCTCGCGGTAGACGACATGGAGCTGGAAATCCTGCGTATCCAGGAAGACGAGCGCAAGCTGAAGCGCCGTGAGATGGACGACAAGCGCCAGCTCGGTGCGGAGACCGACCCGGAGCGCCGCAAAGACTTAGAGCACGACCGCTACGCAGCGAAGTCCCGCATCGCCGACCTGCTCTCCGAGCTGAAAGAGGCGATGGGGGAGGTCAAGGCGCTGCGCAACAACCGCGACGTGCACGCCGCCCGCGTGGACGACATCGAGCGCAAGGTTGAGGCGGCGCGCCGGGCGGCTGCTGCGCTGCCGGAGGAAGAGACGGTGGACACAGAGGCACTGCGCGCCAAGCTGCCGGAAGATGTACTCGAGGCCTACGACGACATCGGCGTCGCGCGTTTCAACGGCCGCACCTGCAACTCGTGCTTCATTCAGCTGCCCCCGGCGGAGCGCCAGGAGGTGCTCGCCGCGGCGGAAGACGAGCTGCCCAACTGCCCGAACTGCGGCACCTTGCTCGTGCGCGTGAACCCGGCCATGAATCCGACGGAGCAGTAAAAATGCGGGTTGAGCTGTATTGCGATGGTGGCTCGCGCGGCAATCCGGGTGTCGCCGGCTCGGGCGCAGTGCTTTACGACGAGCACGGGGACACCCTCGCCGAAGTCGCCTACGTGGTGGGCAAGAAGGCCTCAAACAACGTCGCCGAGTACCACGGCCTCATTCGGGGCCTCGAGGCCGCCCGCGACTTAGGCGCCACCGAGGTGGACGTGCACATGGACTCCAAGCTCGTGGTCGAGCAGATGACGGGGCGCTGGAAGATCAAGCACCCGGACATGCAAAAGCTCGCAGTCGAAGCGCGCAAGCTCGCCGGCGAGTTCGGAAACGTCACCTACACCTGGGTGCCGCGCGCGAAGAACAAAAAGGCCGACGAACTGTCTAACGTCGCGATGGACGCCGCCGCCCGAGGGGATGCACCAGGAATCGTGGAAGGCACCGGGGTTGTGAAGGGGGCAGAGGTGGCACCGGCAGGCGTCGATAAGCAAGCCAAGCCCACGAAAGAGACCTCGCGGAAGGCGCCCTGGGCCGAAGGGCCCCGCACCCGGTTCGTGCTGCTGCGACACGGACAAACCGAGCACTCGAAAGACATGCGGTTTTCCGGGTCCTCCGATCCGGAGCTCACCGAAACCGGCAAGCAGCAGGCAGCGCGCGCGGCCGAGGCACTGACGCAGTTCGCGGGTATCGACGCTATCGTGGCCTCCCCGCGTCGGCGCGCGCAGCAAACCGCGCAGGCCGCGACCGATGCGCTCGGCTTCGAAACCTTCGACACGGTGGAGGACTTCCGCGAGATCGACTTCGGCGCATTCGAAGGGCTCACCCGCGACGAAGCAATTGCCAAGGACCCGGACGCTTTCGACCACTGGCAGAGCTCGCCGAACAACGCCCCGCCGGAGGGCGAATCCATCACCAGCTTCCACCGACGCGTCACCCGCGCGCGCCTCAAGCTGCAGGAACGCTACGAAGGCAAAACGGTGCTGGTGGTCACGCACATGATGCCGATCAAGTCGGTGGTGCGCCAGGCGCTCGGCTCTAACGCGGAGAGCCTGCAGCACTTCTTCCTCGACCTTGCCAGCATCACCGTGGTGGAGTTTTACGGCGACTACGGGGTGGTGCGCTGCTTCAACGACGTGGCGCACCACCGGGTGTAGGGCGCGCTGGGGAGTTCTTCCCCAAACCCGGCTACCTACACGCAGCTAGGTCCCTAGTACGCGTACACTTATACACGCGAATGAGCTGGCCGGGTGACCGCGGCGTATGCGAACCACCCGCGAATGCGGGCAGGCGCGCGTCGAGGAAAGTCCGGACTCCACAGGGCACGGTGGTTGCTAACAGCAACCCGGAGCGATCCGCGGGAAAGTGCAACAGAAAGTAGACCGCCACCGGTTTCGGCCGGGGGTAAGGGTGAAAGGGTGCGGTAAGAGCGCACCGGCATGCGTGGTGACACGTGTGGCCAGGTAAACCCCACCGGGAGCAAGGCAAGAATCCCTGCCGTAAGTGGCAGGGATCGTCGGACGCGATGAGGCTGCCCGCCCATGTCCGAAGGTAGCTGCTCGAGGCCGCGCGGCAACGCACGGTCCAGATGGATGGTCGCCGCCCCGGAGACGGGGCACAGAATCCGGCTCATAGGCCGACTCATTCGCCCTAAATTTGGCACGATGGGCATTCATGAAGCTCTACGCCGCGCCCCTGGATTTCAGCGACATCGCCCGCGAGTTCAGCGTGCCCCGCGGCTTTAACGCCGCCGTGCACCAGGAGGCTGCAGAGCTGGAGGATAGGTTTGCGGGGCAGCGTCGCGACGCCCGGGACATCCCGTTTGTCACCATCGATCCGGCGGGTTCCATGGACTTAGACCAGGCGGTGCATATTGAGCGTGGTGACGGTGGCGATGCTGGTAACGGCGGCTACGTGGTGCGCTACGCCATCGCCGACGTGGCCGCGTTCGTGGAACCGCAAGGCCGGGTGCGCGAGGAGTCGCTCGAGCGTGGCCAAACCATCTATCTGCCGGACGAGCCTGCGCGCCTGCACCCGGCGGAGCTGTCCGAAGGATCCGCATCGCTGCTTCCCGACGTCGACAGGCCCGCCGTTTTGTGGACGTTCCACCTGGACTCCGCGGCCGAGGCCCGAGACGCACACGTTGAGCGTGCGCTGGTGCACTCGGTGGCACGCCTGGACTACGACGGGGTGCAGGAGGACTTCGAAGCAGGGCGTCCGCACCCCTCGATCGAGCTGCTGCCAGAGGTAGGCAAGCTGCGGCAGCGATCGTCGTTAAGACGCAAAGCCATCAACCTACGCCTGCCGTCCGTGCGTGTGGTGGGCGATGAGGCCGGGCACTTCGAGCTGATGATCGAGCCGCGGCACCCGGCGATGGACTACAACTCCGAAATTTCGCTGCTCACAGGCATGGTTGCGGGCCGAATGATGGTTGACGCGGGTGTGGGGTTCCTGCGCACGCTTGGGCCTGCCGACGAAGCCGCAGAGGCCGAGTTCCGCCGCGAGGCACGCAACCTCGGCTTCGAGGTGACAGGCGAAATCGGAGAATTCCTCGCAGGCGTGGACGCGGACACCCCGCGCGGTATGGCAGTGATGCGAGAAGCGCAGAAGCTGTTGCGAGGCTCCGGTTACGTCGACCTGGAAGAAAAGCATCCAGAGGTGCACGCGGGCATCGGCGGGTATTACTCGCACGTCACCGCGCCACTGCGCCGACTCATCGACCGCTACGCCACCGAGGTGTGCCTTTCCATCTGCTCCGGCGACCCGGTCCCGGAGTGGGTGCGCGCGGAAGCGCCGCGCGTGATCAAGACGATGGGCAGGTCATCCCAGCTGGCGAGCTCCGTGGAGAAGGCCTGCCTGCACCTCACCGAGGCCACCGTGCTGGAGCCGTGGGTGGGGCACAACTTCGACGGCGTGACACTGAAAACGAACGAGGAGCGCGCCCGCATCTTCGTGGTGGACCCTCCGGTGCTCGCTCAGTCGCTGGGCACGCCAGAGGAAGGCCACGAAACGAAGTTCTCCCTCATTAAGGCCAATCCCGGTGCGCGCGAGGTGGGGTTCGCGTGGCCAGCTGACTAAGGGGCTGCCTCGTCTACTCGGGCCACCTCACCGGGCAGTACTTCGACCACTTCGAACTCCGCAGCCATGCGTTCAGCGAAGTCGTCCGCGGCGTCTAGGGGGACGAAGGCGATCACTGCGTCGGAGGTGCCCGTTGCAGCAGGGCGCGCTGCCTGCGCACCTCGCTCACGCGCCAGGGCCACCAGCGCGTCCGGGGTTTCGAGGTCGTGCTGCTCCGACGGCGAATTCAAAAGCGTGAACAGTTCGTTGCCGCGCCTGGAACGCAGCGCCTTCGCGGCAGCGAGCGAGCGCAGCGTTTCCGTTTCGCAGAACTGCACCCAGCTGCGCGCCACGTCCGCCTCAGGTGCGGTCTCATCGCCTGCTTCGGAGCGGGCGTTGACCCACTGCACCACGCGCTCGACGTTCTCGGGCAGCTGGCGCAGGGACGTGACGCCGAAATTCGCTGCCGCCGCGTCGATGAAGTCGCGCCGCGCTGCGATCGCTTCCTTTTGACGGTCGTGCGGCCTGCCCAGCTCGGTCGCCAGGGAGAACACCCGCACCCCGTGACGCGATGGGGACGGGGCTTGGGTGAGCGAGCCGTCAGCGTAATCCACCACGGAAATCTGCTCGCCACCACGCAATGCCACCGTGTGCCGGGCGCGCAGTAGTGCGAGAGAGGAGTACGTGGCCACGGCGTGGGAACACACCTCGGCCAGGCGGGTGCGAAACGGCGCCGTGTCTACCTCGTCGCTGCCACCAGCGAGTGCGAGCGCGATCGCGCAGTCGCAGGCGTAGAGCGCCCCGAGGCCCGCGCCGAGTGGGACGTCGCCAGCGATCGTGATATCCAGGCCTGCGGTGTCGCGCGAGAGCAATTGGCGTTGGATGAGGGTTTGCACCAGGCCTGCCCAGCGACGCGCCAGCGGGTCCTGCGGGGTGCTGTCCGAAAGCTCAGCCAACGTCGTCTGCGCTTCGAAGGTATCGCCGAGCGAACTGGTCGCCGCGATGGAAATCACATCGTCGTCGCGTTCGCTGAAGGCCGCTGCCGCGCGCAGGCTAGCTGTGCCTGCGAGCGTGACACCGCCGAAGTGATCGACGTTTTCTCCGATGAGCACCCAAGTCCCCGGGGCAGAGGCCACGCGCTTCGGGTCGGCGCCGGTGCGTGCCCGGTGTGCTTCGCGGGCGCGCTCAACGGGCGCGGTGTCAGGTGCGACGTAACGTGCCATGGATCTTCGCCCTTCTTCTTCAGCCGGTAATTCCAAACCGGGGGTTGGCCCGTGCGGGGCCGTGACGCGCCCCACCCTACCAACCGCGTCGGTAGGGTTGGACAAAGAAAAATTTCCCGCAGAAAGGACAACACCGTGGCCGACGAGAAGTTCTACTACAACCCCTCCAACGGCGAAGTCACCCAGGGCAAGGAGGCCGCCTGGGATAACCGTATGGGCCCCTACGACACCCGCGAGGAGGCCGAGCAGGCCCTACAAATCGCGGCGCAGCGCACCAAGCGCGCCGACGCCGCGGATGAGGCAGACGACAACTGGGGCGAGCCCGCTGACTGGGAGAAGTAACTCTCAGCTCACCCCGGCTGGATCTACGGCTTGACCTTCTTGAAGGCCTTCTTCACCTCGCGGATCGTCTCGTCGTAGCCGTCGAGGGCACGCTGCCCGCGGTCCAGCTCGCGCTGGTAGAGCATGCCGTAGGAGAACGTGTCCTCGCCGCGCTCGCGCGCCTCCGCTGCGAGACGCTCGATGCGGTCGCGTGAGGTCACCGCGTCCTGGAAGTCGCCGAGCTGCGACTGTAGCGCCTTGCACGCCTTGGCAAGCCGACCCGACTTCAGACCTGCGCCCTGTGCCGCGACAGCAGAGTAGCGCAGTTTCTTCGCGGCTTTGCGCACGTCGTGGACGTAGTTTTCCCGCTCGTGTAGCGGCAGGTCGGTGTCGTTGTAGTGCTCGTCGACCTTGTCGTGGCGCTTCTTCAGTTTTTTGTAGCCGCGCTTCAGGTGGTCGTAGAGCACGTCCTTCGATTCGGGCTTCTCGTCCTCGTCACCTTCGTCTTCGTCGCCAACCTCATCATTATCTCCGTCGCCGGCGACGGGTGGGTCGGCCAAAAGCGCGTCGATATCGTCGAGAAGCTGCATGAAGCGCTCCGAATCGAGCATCTCCACAATCCGCGCGTGGGCGTCGTTGTACTCCCGGCGCATGTCGCCGGCGATATGGCCCTGTGCGGTGGCATCGATGAGCCCGGACTCGTCCATCTCGAGCAGGTCGGTGAAGCGCTCCTCCACCACCTCAGCGTCGCGCGCCTCGCCGAGCACCGCGGCGGTGTACTTCAGCTCCGCCTGGAGGTGCTCGAGCTGCTCGCCTTCCAAAATGCCCTCGAACGTCTCCAGCAGCGAGCGCATCTCGCGCGTGGCCACACGCAACTGGTGCACGGAATCGAACTCGTCGTCGCGCACCCTGGGCTCCCACGCCACCATTGCGTCGCGCTGAGTGCGCAACGCCTTGACGACGGCTGCCGCTGGCGAATCCTCATCCTTTTTTGCCGCCGCACGCTCCGCCTCCAAGTGCGGGGGCAGGGGAGCATTGCGCACCGAGTCGCCCAACGCGGTGGACAACTTAGACGGCGAGGAGGATTTGCGGGCACCCGCCGAGATCAAAAAGCTCGTGGCCTGGTTGATCAGGCGGTCGCCTTCCTCAGTGCCCGCGTACGCGTCGCCAAGCTCAAGCTCCCACTCGCGCCAACTCGTGCGCTGGCCGCCGGGAAGCAACGACCAGGCGGTGACGTGGTCGTCGCAGAATTCGGCGACCGGGGTGTCCTGCGCGTCGCCGAGCGTGATCTCCACGCGACGGTTGTCCACCTGCGCAATCGGCACCAGCGGCTCGTTGCGCACGATCGCGCGCACAGCAGCGATAAGCGTTTCGGGCACCACCGTCGGGTCCTCGAGCGGGACGCGCATTTCGCGACGGCCGTTCTCCAGCGGAATCTTCATGTGCCAGCCCTCGTCGTTACCGCCTGTGCGGCGACGCAGCGTGATCTTTGAGCGGGTGAGCCGCAGATCTGCGGTGTCGTAGTAAATCGCCGACAACTTCTGCTTCTCGGTGGACACGATGCGCTCCACGATCGGCAGCTGCTTGAGGTCCGGAATGCCGGTGCCCTCGTCGACGGCCAGCTTGACTTCAACTTCCAGGAAATTCTCGGGCTTGGAATCAGCCATGGTGAACGTTCCTCCTCTAATTCATCACTACCGGCGAGTCTACCGTGACCAGCAGCACGCCTTTTTGGCGTCGCGGCGCCCGCTAGAGTGAGGTGCATGATCTCGCATTCCGACGCTCAAACGGACAACGTGCTGCGATTGGTGGAGCAGCAGGACATCGCTTTCATCCGGCTGTGGTTCACCGACATCTTCGGTTCGCTGAAAACGGTCATGATGTCGCCGGCGGAACTGGAGAGCGCATTCGAGGAAGGCGTCGGGTTCGACGGTTCTTCGATCGAGGGCTTCTCTCGCGTCTCCGAATCCGACACGCTCTTGCGCCCAGATCCGTCGACGTATCAGCCCCTGCCGTTCGATGAGAACTCCGGGATTCAGACCGCGCGGATGTTCTGCGACATCACCATGCCGGACGGCGATCCCCTCTACGCCGACCCGCGCGAGGTGCTGCGCCGCCAGCTCAGCGTGGCGCGCGACATGGGGTTCGAGTTCGTGGCGAGTCCGGAGATCGAGTTCTATGTGGTCAAACCTGGCGGCGAGGGCGAGCTACCTGTGCCCGCGGATAAGGGCGGCTACTTCGACCAGGCGAAGCGCAACGAGGCGCCGAAGCTGCGACGCCATGCGGTGAGCGCACTGGAGTACATGGGTATTGTCACTGAGTTCTCCCACCACGAGGGCTCACCGGGGCAGCAAGAGATCGACCTGCGCCACACTGACGCGCTGACGATGGCGGACAACATTGTCACCTTCCGCTACGTAGTGAAAACCATCGCGGAAATGAACGGCGTGCACGCCACATTCATGCCGAAGCCGTTCCCGGACCTGGACGGTTCGGCGATGCACACCCACTTCTCCCTGTTCGAAGGCGACACGAACGCGTTCCACGACCCGGACGACGAGATCAGTTTGTCCAAGACCGGCCGCCAGTTCGTCGCGGGCATCATCGAGCACGCAGGCGAGATCTCCGCGGTGACCAACCAGTGGGTGAACTCCTACAAACGCCTCCAGTTTGGTTCCGAAGCGCCAACCGCAGCCACCTGGGGCATCTCAAACCGCTCGGCGATGGTGCGCGTGCCCACCTACCGCCTGCACAAGGCGGAGTCGCGCCGGGTGGAGGTGCGCTCCCTGGATTCGGCGTGCAACCCCTATTTCGCGTTTGCGGCGGTGCTCGCCGCGGGGCTGAAGGGCATCGAGGGCGGATACGAGCTGGACGAGCCTGCGCGCGACGACGTGTTTGCGCTCACCCGCCGGGAACGCCGCGCTATGGGGTACCGCGATCTGCCGGGCTCGCTCGATCAGGCGTTGCGCCACCTGGAGCGCTCCGAATTCATGGCGGAGGTGCTCGGCGAGCAAGTCTTCGAGTTCTTCCTGCGGCGCAAGTGGGACGAATGGCACGAATACACCTCCCAGATCACCCCCTGGGAAGTAGAAAACGGTTTGGACCTGTAGACGATGAAGCCCGCGAAACTCGGCCTGACCTCCCCTCGCGCCGCAGAAGACCTCGAGCAACTTGGGTTTGATGACAACGCGCTGCTGTACACCCTCGCCGGCGCCGGGGATCCGGACCTCGCACTGAACAATGTGCACCGTCTTGCCGGCGCCCTGGAGAGCGAGTGGGAAGAGCTGCGCGAAGAATTGCTGGCAACCCCGGTGTTTCGCACCCGCCTCTTCGCGCTACTGGGCGGCTCGACAGCGCTCTCGGACCACCTGGTGGCCAACCCGAAGAACTGGCGGCTGCTTACCCAGGAGGTGCCAGCGCCGGGGGAGATGTACGCCGAGATGCTCTCCTGCGTCGGGGCAGTACCGGCGTTCGATGGGGCTGCGCCCGCGTCATGCGATGGCCCCGGGTTGTATAGGGCGGGGCAGGAGTGCGCGGACGCTACCGTCGCAAAGCATAAGCTCCGCTCCACGCACCGTGATGTGATGATGCGCATCGCTGCTGCTGACCTCGCCGGTACATTCGCCGCGGTCAAAGGACACGGCGAGGGTGAGGCGATGGGCTATGCCTACACCACCGAGCGGCTCACCGCGCTGGCGGATGCGGCGCTTACCGCGGCGCTCGCGGTGGCGGTGCGCGAGGTCTACGGCGACGACGAAGTGGACGCGAAGCTCGCCGTGATCGCCATGGGCAAATGCGGCGCGGGCGAGCTGAACTACATCTCTGACGTGGACGTCATCTTCGTGTCTGAGCCCGTGACCCCGAAAATCACACGCACGGCGAGCGAGATGATGCGCATCGGCTCCGCCTGCTTCTTCGACGTGGACGCCAACCTGCGCCCCGAAGGCAGCTCAGGTGCGCTCACCCGCACGCTGGATTCGCACGTGAGGTACTACAAGCGCTGGGCTGAGACGTGGGAGTTCCAGGCGTTGCTCAAAGCGCGGCCGATGACGGGCGATATGGAGCTTGGCCAGGCGTACTCCGAAAAGCTCGCGCCGTTAGTGTGGGAGGCCTCCCAGCGCGATTCCTTCGTGGAGGACGTGCAGGCCATGCGCCGGCGGGTGCTAGAGAACGTGCCCGCAGATATGCGCCACCGCGAGTTGAAGCTCGGCCCCGGGGGCCTTCGCGACGTGGAGTTCGCCGTCCAGCTGCTCCAGCTCGTGCACGGGCGTATCGACGACTCGCTGCGGCAGCGAAACACCCTCGAGGCGCTGCAGGCGTTGGCCTCCGCTGGGTATGTGGGCCGCGAGGACACCCGGGCACTCACCGACGCCTATGAGTTCCTGCGCCTGCTCGAGCACCGCCTGCAACTGCAACGCTTCAAGCGCACCCACCAATTGCCGGAGCCTGACGACGAGAAGCGCAACCGCTGGCTCGCCCGCACCGCAGGTTTCACCGCCGATTCTCGCGGCACCGCCGCAGACGGCATGCAGCGCCAGCTCAAGGGCGTGCGCAACGAAGTGTCTAACCTGCACGAGCGCCTTTTCTACCGCCCACTGCTCGCCTCCGTGGCGGACATGTCGGTTGGTGAGGCGTCGCTGTCGGCGGATGCGATCAAGGCGCAGCTAGCCGCACTTGGCTACCGCCACCCGGCGCGCGCCTACGACCACCTCTCGGCGTTGGTGAAGGGCACTTCGCGCAAGGCGAAGCTGCAGGCCATCCTGCTTCCCAGTCTCATGCATTGGCTCGCCGATACCGCGGACCCGGGCCAGGGGCTGCTGAACTACCGCAAGCTGTCCGAAGCGGCGGTGGATCGCAGCTGGTTCCTGCGCATGCTTCGCGACGAAGGCATTGCCTCCCAGCGCCTCATGCACATCCTCGGTACCTCGCCGTACGCGTCTGACCTGATCATCTCTGCGCCCGAGGCGGTGAAGCTGCTTGGCGACGGTTCCAACGGCCCGCGCTTGGTGGAGCCGAAACCGGACCAGGTGTACAAGGCGATCGTCGCCTCTGCGAAGCGCCACCAGGAGAACCCAGACAAGGCTGTGTCGGTGGCGCGTTCGCTGCGTCGCGCGGAGCTCGCCCGCATCGCTTCGGCGGACCTGCTGGGGCTCATGGAGCCGCGCCAGGTTTGTCTCGAGCTGACCTACGTGTGGGAGGCGGTGCTTGAGGCTGCGTTGAATGCCGAGATCCAGGCCGATCTCGCTGCTAGTGGGGCTAAGGAGGCACCGGCGCGCATCGCTGTCATCGGTATGGGCCGCCTGGGCGGTGCGGAGCTGGGGTACGGCTCAGACGCCGATGTGATGGTGGTGGCCCAACCCACCGCGGATGATGATGGCGGCAAAGAAGATGAGGCCCTTGCCTGGGCGGGCAAAATCGTCGACCAGATGCGGGGCCGCCTGTCCAAACCTTCCAGCGACCCGCCGTTGGAGGTGGACCTGGGCCTGCGCCCGGAGGGGCGCAGCGGCGCAGTGGTGCGCACCGTTTCCTCCTACGAGCGCTACTACCGCGAATGGGGCGAGGTGTGGGAGCGCCAGGCGCTACTTCGCGCAACCACGATCGCGGGCGACCGCGAGGTCGGTGCGCAGTTCATCGAGGCTATCGACGGCTTCCGCTACCCGGACGGCGGCGCGAAACCATCCGATATCCGGGAAGTGCGCCGCATCAAAGCCCGCGTGGACGACGAGCGCTTGCCCCGCAACGCGGATCGCGCGACTCACACGAAGCTCGGCCGCGGCGCACTCGCCGATGTGGAGTGGACAGTGCAGCTCCTCCAAATGCTGCACGCCCACTCGCACCCCGAGTTGCGGACCCCTTCCACGCTGGATGCACTGGACTACCTCGCCGAACTCAGCGACGTAGAGGTCCTGCGCGCTGAGGACGCCCGTACGCTGCGCACCGCCTGGCTCACCGCCACCCGCGCTCGCAACGCGATTGTGTTGGTGACGGGTAAGCGTACCGACCAACTGCCCGCGCCGGGCCCGCAGTTGGCGCAGGTCGCCGGATCCGCCGGATACGACCCGGACGACCAGCAAGAGTTCTTGGAGGACTACCTGCGGATCACACGCCGTGCGCACCGCGTGGTGGAGGCGGTGTTCTGGGGCGAGGAACCCACCCGCGAGTTCGACTAGCAGCGTTGTTCGCTGCGCTGGAGTGCTGTGGCGCGGCCTCGCTACCGCGCAGTGGCGCAGTGGATGTGCGGGGACCCACCCAGCCCCGCACAGTGTTTACTTCGGCTGTTTATCCTCGCCGGTCGAGCCGGCGTCGGTATCACCGGCACCCTGCTGAGGGTTCTGCTGCGGTTGCGGCTGGGCCGGCTGGCCGGGCTGTGCCCAGCCCTGCTGCGACTGCTGCTGGGGCTGGCCCCACTGGCCCTGGTTCTGCAGCGGCTGCGCCCAACCCTGCTGAGGGTTCTGAGGTTGCTGCTGCGGCTGCGGCGGCTGCTGGCCCCACTGGCCCTGATTCTGCTGCTGAGCCTGCTCATTCTGCTGCGCCTGCTGCGCCTTCTGGGCCCGTTCGGCCTTCTGCTGCTCAATGCGGTTCTGTGCGCCTTGGCGAGCGGAGTTGAACTGGGCTTCGACGCCCTGCTTACCCTTCGTCAGCATCATCACGGAGATGGCCAGGCCAGCGAGGGCGATGAGCAGCCAGACCCACCAGCCAAATCCGAGGCCGATGGAGGCCAGGGTGTCGAACGCGAAGGCTGCGTAGATGACGTAGAGCAGCTGCACGCCAGCGGCGATTGTGCCCAGCAGCGCGGCTTCGCGCATCTTCGATGAAAATGCGAAGTACGTGGCCACACCGAGCAGCGCGAGCACGACAACGGTCAGCACCACGAACTCAGTGGCGGTGTTGCCGATGGAACGAGTGACCTCGGGGGGCAGGTACGCCTCAATCCAAGAACCCAGACCGCTGCCGTGCACCTTGGCCTTGCCCCACCAGTTCAGGCTGAATCCGATAGAGCCGACGCCCTCGGTGCGCTCTGTCACGCTGCGTACACGCAGGAAGCTGGTGAGGAACGTGAGCAGGAGCAGCCCGCCATAGAACCACACGGTCCAGTCGATGCTCTGCTTCGTTGAGCTGGATGGGGTAGAGGACTGAGTCCAGCCCTGCTGCGGCTGCTGGCCCCGCTGGCCCTGGCCTTGCGGCTGCCCCCAACCCTGCGACTGCGGCTGCCCCCAACCCTGCGACTGCGGCTGCGACCAGCCCTGCGGCTGCTGCGGCTGCTGTGGCTGCTGCGGCTGTGGCGCGCCCGCCCCCTGGCTGTTGCTGCCCGCGTTCTCTGGCTCCGGGGTGGAGCCCGCGTTGGATCCCGGTGTTGTCATTTCGAACCTCTCAATCGGGTGAGTGTTTGGAATCGAAAAAGATATTACAATGCGCCTTTTCGCCGCGCCCGGGTCCGCGGGGAGTGGTACCCGTGCGGGGTGGGGGCCGGGAGGCGTCGATAAGCAATATGCTTTGGGGCATGGCCGTACACATCACCATCGACCTTGCAGAAGCAACCTATTCCGACCTTGTTGCGCTCGTGGACGCGGCGCGCGTGGCGGGCGTCGAGCCCACAGCTGCCCTTGAGCTAGAGGACACGACGCTGGGCATCCGCGTCGAGCCGGAGCAGCGCACACCTGCCGCACCCACGCAGACGGGTGAGCGACGCGACCCCGCCAGCACGCTGCCGCCGCTTGGGGATGCGGCGATCCGCTCCGTGGTGGACATCCTCACCGGGCGGCAAGAACCGCCGCGGAAGTAGCGGCGCGTGCCGTAGACTCATTCGCCGTGGATTACATTTCGACGCGAGACAGCTCCGCCAGCGCATACACCTTCACGGACATCCTGCTTATGGGGCTTTCCCCGGATGGCGGACTGTTCATGCCCGCGGTGTACCCGACGATCAGCAGCGAAACTCTTTCGCAGTGGCGCGAGCTTATCGACACTAAAGGGTATGCCGCGCTTACCGCCGAGGTGCTGAAGCTCTTCGTCGACGACATTCCGGAGGCCGACCTTGAGGCGATCGCCGCACGGGCGTACCGCACGCCCGTTTTCGCCGACGAAAAGATCGTGCCGGTGACCAAGCTCAACGACGCTCTCTATATCGCGCACCTTTCCGAAGGCCCCACCGCCGCGTTCAAAGATATGGCGATGCAGCTGCTCGGCGAACTCTTCGAGTATGAGCTGGGCCGCCGCGGCGAGGAGATCAACATCCTGGGCGCAACCTCCGGTGATACGGGCTCGTCCGCCGAGTACGCGATGCGCGGGCGCGACAACATCCGCGTGTTCATGCTCACCCCGGCGGGGCGCATGACCCCGTTCCAGCAGGCGCAGATGTTCGGCCTCGACGACCCGAACATTTTCAACATCGCCCTGGACGGCGTATTTGACGACTGCCAGGACATTGTCAAGGAGGTCAACTCCGACCCGGCGTTCAAAGCGAAATACTCCATCGGCGCGGTGAACTCCATCAACTGGGCCCGCCTTCTGGCGCAGGTGGTCTACTACATTTCCTCCTACCTGAAGGTCACCGAAACGAACGACGAGCTGGTGTCGTTCTCCGTGCCCACAGGCAACTTCGGCGACATTTGCGCAGGCCACGTTGCGAAGCAGATGGGTCTGCCGATTGACAAGCTCATCGTTGCCACGAACGAAAACGACGTGCTGGACGAGTTTTTCCGCGATGGCGACTACCGTCCGCGCTCTGCGGCGGAAACGCATGCGACGTCATCGCCGTCGATGGACATCTCCAAGGCGTCGAATTTCGAGCGCATGATTTTCGACGCAGTGCTTCGCGACGGCCGCACTACCGCCGACCTCTTCGGTAACAAGGTGAAGCAAGGCGGGTTCTCCCTCGACGAGCTTGGTGGCGCCGAGGTGATGGAGCGAATTAGGGACGAGTTCGGGTTCCTCTCCGGTTCTTCCACGCACCAGAACCGTGTTGAGACCATCAAGCGAATCAAGGACGAATACGACGTGCTGGTCGACCCGCACACGGCCGACGGTATCCAGGTGGCGCAGAACCTGGCAGGCGAGGTGGAAAGCCCCATCGTGGTGCTGGAGACGGCGCTGCCGGTGAAGTTCTCCGATACCATCGTGGAAGCCCTCGGCGAGGCCCCGGAGATCCCGGAGCGTTTCGCAGGAATCATGGAGGCGGACCGCCACGTGACGGACATGCCGAACGATGCCGAGAAGGTCAAGCAGTTCATCGCCGAGGCGATTGACAACACCGACGTGTAAGGGAAGGGTGCGAGAGTCATGGCACAGGAACAATTCGCGGGCCCGGAGCACTACACCGAGTTCGACCCGGAGAAGTTCATCCGGGACATGAAGATCAAGGCCGAAGAAGCGAAGAAGGGTGACAAGTTCTTCCAAGACGAGGCCGATGACGCCGGCGAGACCCCACAAGCGAACGGGGAGTAGGCACCTCGGGTGACCTCAAGCAGTAACACCCCGCATTCGGTTGACAGCCCAGGCGGGGTGCGCAAGTATCAGCCGGAGCACGGCCAGCAGTGGGCGTTCCCGGAAAGCAACACGTACCCCGCGCCAGGCCCAGCGCACGCCGCCGCACCCGCCGGCGGCGGTTTAAGGCTCGGCGGGTGGATCACACTTATCATCGCCACCCTGTGCCTCGTGGCGATGGTGGTGTGGCTCGGCCTGCACACCTCCCAGGTGCCCACGGGCACGGTGGAGCAGCGCGAGGCGCTCGAAGAGGTGCAAACCCCCGGGGACGCCCCCGGTGGTGTACCTGGCGAGGCGCCACCTCCCGCCGACGCCACGAATGTTCTTGCGCCGGCGTTTGCCCCTTGGGCTCCGGGCACGAAGATCCAGTCCACAGACCACCACCCCGCACCGGGTGAGCAGTTTACCGCGCAGTCCTGCACGGCTGCCTTCTCATTCACCGGCGCCGACGGGCGCGCGTACGCCGTAACTGCGGGTCACTGCGGCCGGGAAGGGGACCTGGTTTGGCCCACCAACGCCACAACCGCGGTGGATTACGCCCAAGAGGTGGGGCACTTCGTCTTCTCCGGGCTGTATTCCGAGGGCCCGCCGGAGACGAATGGCGTGGATGTGGGCATCATCGAGATCACCGACACGCAGCGCTACATGGAGGTCATCGGCTCGCCGATTCCTACCGGTATTGCCGACGGCATCGGGCCGGTGGAGCGGGTGTGCAAGACCGGCGCAACCACCGGCTACACCTGCGGTAAATTCGAGGACACCCAGCGGGTGCAGATAGTTAACCTCAACACCGACCAGGAGCAGGAAACGTTTGGCGATATTGCGTCGGTGTGCGCCGCCTCCGGCGACTCGGGCGGGCCGGTATTCACCGAGGTGAACGGCCGCGCCACCATCATCGGGGTGGTCTCCGGCACCGAGGCCGGGCGCTCCGGTGAGGAGTGCTTCGAGGGGATGGAGAACCCGAAGCTGATGAGCTATTCAAACGTGGAGCAGCTCATGGCGGTAATCAGCCACGCCGTCCCGGACGCGCAATGGGTGCCGCAGCGCTGGTAGGTCGGCCCCAGCCGACAACGCGGGCCTAGAGCCCCCAGCGCTCGCGGAATGCCTCGCCGGTCGGGCCGCGCTGAATGGTGTTGCCGCTGCGGCGGTCCTTTTCCATCATCACGACCTCCTCGTCGCCATAGGCGGTGAGGGTGAGGTGGTCGACATCATCCGGTAGTTCCACCTTCCGCCACGACTTCACCAGTGCGTCGAGCTTCTTGGTGCCGCCCACGTCCATCCAGTTCACCTGGGCTTCGTGGCGGTTGTTGCGCTGGGGGAAGTTAACAAACGCGACGGAATCCGCGTGCTCTTCCACTCCGAGTTCCATTAATTCCTGAATGGTGGTCGGGGGAATCGTCGAGAAGCAAAAGCCCCAAAAGTTCAGCCGCATGCCCTCTTTGCCCTCGAGGGTCGCTGTGTCCAGGCAGTTCTGATCCAGCAGGCGGGAGACGTGGCCCGCGAACTCCTCCGGCATATACTCCACGCCCTCAGCGATGTCGCCGCGCAGCTTTACCCCGGTTTCAGTGGCGCCCACCTCGGCGTTTTCGATGAGGTGGGGGCGCACGCTCGCGGCCACATTGCTCGCATCCGCCGGTGCCGAGTTGAACGGGCGACGCGGCTGTTCCAGCTTCAGCGTCTGCGCCTCCGTTGACCCGGAGTAGCTCACCAGTGCCCCGCCCAGGACCGCAGCCGCAACCACCAGCGCCCCGTACCCGGCCACGAACGCCGGGGTTGGGATGCGCTGCAACCACGTCCGTCGCACCGACCGCTGGCGGGCAGGCGTCGGGATGTCCGGCTGCGCCGGCTCCTCGGGGGCGCGGTAGAGGGTGCTCATAAGCTGTGCAGTCTAGTCCAACTACACTCAGTTTCCGGTGTGCTGCACACCCGCAGATATCGACGAAAGGATGCGCCAATGCCTATCCCGGATTTCATCGTGCAGATGCGAAAAAAGATCGGCACGGACCCGATGTGGATCCCCAGCGTGTGCGCCGTAGTACTGCGCGACACAAACTCGAAGTCCGCGTGGGCTGTGCCGGAGGTGCTGCTAGTTAAACGTGCGGATAACGGCCAGTGGACTCCGGTGACCGGCATCGCGGACCCGGGGGAGGAAGCGCACGACACCGCGGTGCGCGAGGTGCTGGAAGAAACTGGTGTGCGGGTGGAGCCTGCGGCGATTCTGGGCGTCGGCTCGGTGGGGCCGGTGACGCACGGCAATGGGGATGTGGCCAGTTACATGTCGGTGCAAATCCGCTGCGAGGCGGTCGACCCGCAGGCGGAACCGGTGGTCGGCGACGATGAGTCCGTAGATGTCGGTTGGTTCCCGATCTCCCAGATGCCGGTGACAGACCCGAAGTGGCGTCTGGTCATCGCGGATGCCGCAGCGCAGCGCCGCCACCCGCAAAGCTTCGCCCCACGCATGGGGCTGCGTAAGCGGTGAGGACGTTGTGCGTGTAGGCATCGACGTTTCCGAGCACCAGGCCGGTTTCGACTTCTCGGCCGCGCCGCTCGATTTCGCCATCCTGCGCACCACCGACGGCACCTACCAGGACACTGCCTTCGAGCAATTGCTTATCGACGCCACGCGTGCCGGCCTCGACGTGTCCACCTATCACTACCTCCGAGCTCCCTCTGAAGGCACCACCGTCACCGAGCAGGTTACCGCCGCGCTCTCGCTTCTCGACGGCCTCCGGTTCCCTATGTGGATCGACGTCGAATCCCGCGCCGGCCTCTCGCTCGAAGATGTGCGCGCGTGCCATGCCGCCTTCCTCTCCGCGGGAGTGGAGGTCGCGGGTATCTACACCACCGCCTCGTACTGGCGCCGCCACATGCGCAGCGGTTTGGGTGGCTTGCGTATGGCCGACCCGGCACAGTTCGGCAACCTGTGGCTCGCCGATTGGGGCACGAACCCAACGGTGGATCTCGCGGCATCCCCGGAGCTGCCGACTACCTGGCCCCGGCCCCTCGGGTTTCCCGAGCCCGCCCTGTGGCAGTTCACCTCCCGGGGGCGCATTGGCGGGGTAGAGGTGGACCTGAATTTGGCGATCTAGGTGGTCGTTGCTCCGAACAGTGAGCCCACCGCGAACGTTGCCGCCAGCGCGAGGGTGCCGCCGACGAGGATGCGCATGACGGCGCGGCCGACGGGGGCGTCGCCAAGCTTCGCGGAAAGCGTTCCGGTGAGTGCGAGCGCGATCAGGGTCACCGCGAAGATGACTGGAACCCGCCACGTTGTGGGGGCGAGCAAGGCCGCGGCGAAGGGGAGGACCGCGCCGAGCAGGAACGATAGAAACGACGCGATCGCCGCCGACCACGGGTTGACCTGCTCGTGTTCGGCGTATCCCATGACCCGCTCGGAATCGCGCTGGGAAGACACGGAGACGTACTCGCCGAGCGCCATCGACACCGCGCCGCCCACAACCGCGGCGAGTCCCGACATCGCAATCGCGCGGGAATCCGTGGTCGCACCCGCTACACCGACGACGACAGCGGCGGTGGAGACGATGCCGTCGTTGGCACCGAGTACGCCTGCCCTGAGCCGGTTCAACTTCTCGCCGGTGCCCGCTTCAGTGTCCGCTGAGCGTTTGCCGGGTTCCGGAATGGTCTCAGGGATCGGGGTGCTTATCGTCTCAGTCATGCCCCCATGATGCTGACGGTAATTAAATTGCACAAGGAAACCAAGGCTACGTTTGCAAAGGTCAGCCTTGTTTTCCTTAGGTGACCCTCCCTTTCAGGACCTATCGAGTTGCGATAATATCGAAATGCGAGAATATCGATAGTCGATAGGGAATCTTTCAAGGTTGAACTTGAGAAAGGAACGGATCATGACAACCGAAAAAGACCGCACCGTAATCTCGAAGTTGGACGCAGCCGGGATCGCCGTTGTGTTCCTGTGGTTCCTCCCCGAAATCTTCACGATGCTCTCACGGGGCATCGTGATCACGCGCTTGTCTCCCGCGGTCGAGGGCGACATCGTCTTCGCGGACATTCCTCAGGGGGCGCAGTGGCTCTACGCTATCGGCCTCGGCGGCAAGTACGTGTGCTTGCTCCTCGCAACGCTGTTGCTTAGCCGCGCGCTTACAGACATGTCCCGCGGTGCCGTGTTCACCGAACTCAACGCGAAACGTCTCACCGTTAGCGCCTGCGCAGTCTTCGCGTTTGTGATCTTCCGCCTCGCCTTCGAGGGATTGGGTAACAACATGGTCGCGTCCGAGCTCGGTATCGACGGCTGGTGGGACATCGTTGGCGCTGGCACGCCCCTTTCGGAGTTCGCTCCGGCGATGCTCTTCGCCATCTCCGTCAGCGCGTTCGCCACTATTCTGCGCCGCGGCGCGAAGCTCGAGGAGGATGTCGATGGCCTCGTCTGATTCTGAACCTCAGGTTGTATGCCACCTCGACCGGCTGATGGCGCAACGCGGCATCACCGGCGCCGCCCTCGCGCAGGAGGTTGGCATTACGCCCGTGAATCTATCGGTGCTGAAAAACAACCGCGCAAAAGCAGTGCGTTTTTCCACCCTCGCCGCGATCTGCCAGGCACTCGACTGCCAGCCCGGTGACGTGTTCTCAGTCGAGCACTAGCTTATCGACGTTTCCTTGCGCCCCTCTATGACCCAACCCACGAACCGGCCCGAGCACAGTGCCCAGTGGATGATAAGGAGCACAGGGATGGTCAAGGCAACGAAATCAAGCCACTCCGAGCCGTTGACCAACGCGACTTGGTGGCCACCCATGCTGATCGTGCCGGGTGGGAACGTGCACGCCCACCAGGCGGGGGAGTAGTCCACCCACTTTGCAACGTTGGGGTAGAAGGTGAACATCGCGAAGATGGCGAGCGGGATCGCGATGACTAGAGCGGTGAGCCCGTAGTAGACGGAGTAGGCGCTGGGATAGAGCACCTGAAGGGCGGTGGTGGACTGGCCAACCACGCCTAACGGCACCCATGCGGTCGCTGATTTCGCGCCACTCAAATCACCCCGCCCCCGCCACGTTGCCCAGTACACGTAGATGAACACTGGCACGGCGGTAAGCAGCGACATCGCAAAGAGTGCGGTGCCCAGCACGAGGTACAGCTGGCCGTACTCGCGGGCGCACCATCCGGCTACTGATGCCGAAATCATCGGCCCGACCAGTGGCAGCCCCCACGTGAACTTCGGATCCCCTTGGAAGCGAGTCAGCTGGATCGCCCAGGTCACCACAGTCGCGGGCCCGCCAACCCAAAACGCGACGAGGCGGAACATCCCATTGTCTGTCAGCCCCGATAGTGCCGCGCCCAGTGCGAGGATGCCGATGAAGAACATCGACCACTCAGCCATTGTCGCCTGCTCGAAACTAGGGTGCCGGTGGCGCAGAAAACCTGTGACCAGCACAGCGAAGATGACGCAGGCGATGGCGACGAAGATGCCCGAGGCGAACATCATGTCTTCTTCCACCAGCAATCTGGCGACGATGGAGGTACCCATGAGGCTTCCGCCCCACGCAGGGCCGGGCGGGGGCAACTCGCGGTATTTGTCGGTCACCCGGCTTATCGTAATCCCTATGGGCGCCTGAGTGATGGGCGGCTTACCACAGTCCAGTCTGCGCAGGCGTTCGCACGGGGACCCTGACAGGCGCGTGCGACGCCTGAGCACTACGAACACAGCGACGGTGGTGGCCAAGGTCATCACCACCGACACCGCCAGGTCCTTGGAGGAAGCGGTTGCAAGGTCCACCCCGTCTACTCCAAACGCATCCGGGGCGTAGGCGAACGTGTTGCCCACAGCGTGAATCGCCGCAGCCGCCTCGATTCCGCCGGTGACGTGAGTCAGGAATGACGCGCAGACCGCGAAGACGGTCACGCTCACCATGCCTTGCCAGCCGTAGTGGTGGCCGGAAAGGAAGAACAGTAGCGGTAAAAGGTAAGCGACCCAGGCCGAGGAAAACCACTGGCCCGATATCTGCACCAGCGAACCCCGGAAGAAAAGTTCCTCAGACAATGATTGCAGCGGAGCTAACGCCACAATCACCGCGAGAGCCGCAACGTTGAGAGGTTCGAAAGTGGCCTTCTCCCAATCCGAAAGTGCAATGGCGTAAATGCCCTCTGCGCCAAGAAAGAGCAGTGCGGGCACGAGCGCGATCAGGAAGTAACCCCACCGGAACCGCAGTTCCACGGACCACAATGCTCTCGGGTCGCGGCCGGTAATGCGCGCGGCAAGAAACCCCGCAGGCAGCGCCGCCACCCACCCGATAAAGGTGACGACTGCGAGGTAGGGGTGGTTCGCAAACTCGAACGGCTCGAACGCACTCGGCGATGGGTGGACGACTTTCTCCAGAAGAAAGAACGCTCCCGTAGCCGCACCGGTGAGCGTCACCAGCAATACGAGTGCAAGAAGCAGTTCGAGAAGGGGGCGCCACCATCGGGGCCGTGCCGGGGTCGCTCCTCCCGCGCACTCAACATTCGAAGTTGGCAGGCGGTGCCAGCGACCTAAAAGATGATAGGGGTGTGCTCTGCTTTTCCGCTCCACATCCCCCATGGTAGTGGCGCCAAAAGTGAGCGCGACCTAGCAGTCGTAGTACAGCTCGAACTCGAGCGGTGTCGGCCGCAGGCGCGCCGGAGTGACCTCGTTGGTGATCTTCAGACGCACGTAAGCCTCGATGAGATCGTCGGTGAACACGTCGCCCTCGGTGAGGAAGTCGTGGTCCTCGCGCAGCGCAGCCAGCGCAGCCTCAAGCGTGGTCGGTGCCTGCGGAATGTCCTTGGCCTCTTCCGGCGGAAGCTCGTAGAGGTCCTTGTCCACCGGGGCGTGGGGCTCGATGCGGTTCTTCACACCGTCGATACCAGCCATCATCATCGCCGCGAAACCGAGGTACGGGTTGCCCGACGGGTCCGGGGCGCGGAACTCGATGCGCTTCGCCTTCGGGTTCGAGCCCGTAATCGGAATGCGCACCGCCGCGGAACGGTTGCGCTGCGAGTATACGAGGTTAATCGGCGCCTCGAAGCCCGGCACCAGGCGGTGGTAGGAGTTCAGCGTCGGGTTAGTGAACGCGAGCACCGCACCAGCGTGCTCCAGCACACCGCCGATGAACCAGCGGGCGATGTCAGACAGGCCGCCATAGCCGGACTCGTCGTAGAACAGCGGCTCACCGTCCTTCCACAGGGACATGTGCGCGTGCATACCGGAGCCGTTGTCGCCCGCGATCGGCTTCGGCATGAACGTTGCCGTCTTGCCGTACTCGTAGGCCGTGTTCTTCACGATGTACTTGAAATCCTGCATGTCGTCCGCGGCGTGGAGCAGGGAGTTGAAGCGGTAGTTGATTTCCTGCTGGCCACCGTTGCCCACCTCGCGGTGGAAACGCTCCACCTCAAAGCCGGCGTTGGCGAGGTTGCGCACCATCGCATCACGCACCTCGACCGTCTTGTCGTGCGGAGGCACCGGGAAGTAGCCGCCCTTCACGCGGTTCTTGTAGCCCAAGTTCGGGCCACCGTCGACGTCCGTCTCGGCGCCGCGATTCCACCAACCCTCTGCTGCATCGATCTCGTAAAATGCGTGGTCGCCCTCCACCTCGTAGCGCACCGAATCGAACAGGTAGAACTCGGCTTCCGCGCCGAAGAAGCAGGTGTCCGCGATGCCAGTGGATGCCAGGTACTCCTCAGCCTTCTTTGCAATGTTGCGCGGGTCACGCGAGAACGGCTCGTGGGTAAACGGGTCGTTGACGAAAAACTTGATGTTTAGCGTCTTCGTGGAACGGAACGGGTCGAGGCGAGCCGTGGCAAGATCCGGCATGAGCGTCATGTCGGACTCCTCGATCGTGGTGAATCCGCGGATGGAGGAACCGTCGAAAGCAAGCCCCTGCTCCCACACATCCTCGTTGAACTCGGAGGCGGGGATGGAGAAATGGTGCTCGATACCGGGCAGGTCGGTGAAGCGAACGTCGACAAACTCCACGCCCTCGTCAGCAATGAACTTCTGGACGTCTTGGATGTTGTCGAAAGACATGGTGTGCTCCTTGAATTGCGGGCGATTGAACGCATCCAAGTTTATAGAAAAGCGCCGTTGCGTATCCCGCCACCCCGCCCACTAAGCTGCTTGAGCATGGCGGATTCTTCACGATGGCAAAACGGTCCCGAACTGCCCAACCAATTTACGGGGGAGGAGTACATCCCCGAGTACCCGGGCGAGCAGTTCGGCATGCCCGCAGAAGGCCCGGGCTCGCAAGCCTCTGTGGCCCGGCGCATGGGGGCTGTACTCATCGACTGGATCATCTGCCAGATTGCCGCCGTACTGATCACCATGAACACCGACCAGCTGGGCGACTGGCCCACGCTGACCTACCTGCTGTGGCTCATCCTCGGCATTCTGTCCGGCTGGTTGCTCGCACGCACGCCCGGGATGGCCATGCTGGGCATGGGCGTCGCGCGTGTCGACGCTGAGGTACCTGTTGGCTTTTGGCGTGCAGCCGTGCGCACTATCCTGACCGGGTTCATTCTTCCCGCCGCGATGGTGGACCAAGACGGGCGCGGCCTGCACGACCGCGCGACCAACACCACGGTGATCCGCGGTTAAATTACTGGTTGATGGGGCGCACCGAACCGTCGAGTTCCTTGCCGAAATCGATGTAGCGCGAAAACGTCCATGTTTTGTCCGTCATCATGCGCGCCACCGTCAGGCCCGCGGCGATGAACAGCACAACCAAGGTGACCTCTGTGAACCGGGTGATCGCATCCTGGATGTCGCCGACCGCGAAGTTGTGCACGCCCGCGTAGATGGTGGTGCCGGGGATCATCACCACCGACGCTGGAATGGTGATGGTCACGCGAGGCACGTTTTGTATCCGGCCGGCCAAAGCCCCGATGACTCCAATGAGCAGTGCCGCGAGGAACGCGGCGAGATAAGGACGCACGTCCAGCGCCAGCAGCGCGAGACGCACGAGGTTTGCCACCATCCCAAGGGCAGCCGCCATAAGCGCCATCCGGCGCGAGGAGTTGAACAGCAGCGCGAAGCACCCGACCGCGACAAAGCTTGATACCGCTCCAGAGATAAAGAACTCCGCGTCGTACACCTGGGCCCGCGCCGGTGCTTCGGGCGTGCCCGAGAGCATCGCCACCACCGACACCACCAGCATGATCACCGTGATCACCTCCAGCGCGAAGAAGAGCCGGGGGATGCCGGCGGTGAAATCGAAGCGCGAGAGATCCACAAACGACGAAAACAGTGGGAAACCCGGGATGAGGAAGAGCACCGAGGCGATGAAACCGGGGGAGATGTCGCCTGGGGTGGGAAGCACGTACGCGAGGATCAAATACAGCGACGAGGCCACCCAGGCCGCCACCGCCGTTACCCCGAGCAAGTTTAAGTGCGTGTGGTGCAGTTTCACCCGCACCCACTGCCCGGCGGCGGAGCAGAGAAACACCAGCGCAGCTGTAGCCAGCCCAAAGCGATTCAGCACCGCGAAGCCTGCGCACGCCAGCCCCGCAGCAATGCACGCGAGCCACAGCGGCCAACGCGGGGTAGGGATACCCTCAATCTCTTCAAGCACCGCGTTGACCTCATCCGCGGTGCGGTAATCCTGCAGCAGCGAATGCGCCGTAGATTCCAGCGCCTCGATACGCGACGCGTTCACACCCGGAACCGGTACGTCCGCGACCACAGTGCGAAACTCCTCGCCCTTGTGAAACGTCGCGCTGATGGTGTTGAACCCCACCAGCACATCCGCGTTGTCGAAGCCCAAGGAACGCGCACACCGCTTCACGCACCGGATTACCCGGTAACCCGACGCGCCTGCGGTGAGCAGCATCATGCCGAAGCGAAGGCACGTGTTCGCCTCTGCAGCCATTTCCGCATGACCGTGTGAACGGGAGGGGGAGAAAGAATCTGCCACGCCGGTAGTGTAAACAGGGCACGAAAAAACCGCAGCGCAAGCGGTGTTGCGGTGCGGTTTGGTCGCGGCAGCCGTCGTAAAGCTACTTGCCCCCTTGGCGCTGCTGCATGCGGCGCATCTTGCGGTTCATGCCCGACATGTTCTGCGCCTGCTTCGGCATCGGACCACCCGGCAGACCCGGCATGTTGCCGTGCTTCGAGCGGGAATCCATCGCCTCCAGCTTCGCGTTGAGGGAGTACACCTCGTTCTTCTGGTAATTCTTCGGCAGCTTCAGCAGGTGCTTCTGCAAATCGCGGGTACGCACCTGGCCCTCGCCCTCGCCGGCGTACACCTCAAAAATCGGCACGCCAGCCAGCAGGCGGTCAACGCGCTTGTGCTCCTTGGCCATGAGCGTCTTCAGCCGGTTCGGATTACCCTCGCCCACCAGGACAACACCGGGGTTGCCCACCACCCGGTGCACCGTGTCCATGTGCGTGTTCGCTTGCACACCAGGGGTGGTCAGCCACACGATGCCCATGGTGTTCTTCATGTTCTCCAGGGTCCAACCCGCGGCGCCAGGGGTGTCGCCCACCTCGTCGTACATCGACTTCTCCAGACGGCGGGAGAAGGTGAACATAGCCAGCACCGCACCGGCGATGAGACCGAGCACCAGCATCCACCATTGGCCGCCCCACAGCCGGCCGATGAGGAAGAACAGAAGGCCCATGCCCAAAAAGCACGCGAGCATGATGGGGATGAGCTGCTTGTCGCGCTTGCGCTGGATGTTAAACGCCTGCTTGATTTGCCCGCGCGTCTGCTTGCCCTGCGCACGCTTCGCCGCGCGTTTTTCCTGTTTCGCCGCCTTTTGGGCGGCCTTGTCCGCTGCCTTGTCCTGTGCCATGCCACATACCGTAATGCACCCGGGGAAAGGCACCAAAGCTCACCCGGGCGCGCGCCCTGCCGAAACAGCGGGCGCGCCCCCGGGTGCAAAGGAAAGCTACCGGGTGGTCACCGGGTGGTCGGCGGATGCACCGTACTTCTGCAGCAGGGTCGAAGCCTCCTGATCGGTGGCGCCCTGCGAGGTCTCAGCCAGGTGTTTTAGGTTCTCCGGCAGCTCGCGGCCGCGGGCCTGCATCGCCTCGACGTACAGCTTGCCCGCACGGTAGGACGAACGCACCAGCGGGCCGGACATCACGGCGCCGAAGCCCATCTCGTACGCGGCGTCGCGGTACTCGATGAACTCCTCCGGCTTCACCCAGCGATCGATCGGGTGGTAGGTGGGGCCGGGGCGCAGGTACTGGGTAATGGTGATGATGTCGGTGCCAGCATCCACGAGGTCGTTGAGTGCCTCGAGTACTTCCTCGCGCGTCTCGCCCATGCCGAGAATGAGGTTCGACTTGGTGATCAGCCCGAAATCGCGCGCCTGGCGAATGACATCCAGCGAACGGTCGTAGCGGAACGCCGGGCGGATGCGCTTGAAAATGCGCGGGACCGTCTCCACGTTGTGCGCGAAGACCTCCGGCTGCGCCTCGAAGACCGTCTGGAGCAGTTCCGGGTTGCCGGAGAAATCCGGGGTGAGGTTCTCCACGCCGGTGTGCGGGTTGAGCTCGTGGATCTTGCGCACGACCTCGGCGTAGAGCCATGCACCTTCGTCCTCCAGGTCATCGCGGGTCACGCCCGTGATGGTGGAGTAGTTCAGGTTGAGGTTCTTTACCTCTTCAGCCACTCGGCGCGGCTCGTCGCGGTCGAGCGGGTCGGGGCGGCCCGAGGCGATATCGCAAAAGTCGCAGCGGCGCGAGCAGCGCGAGCCGCCGATGAGGAAGGTCGCCTCACGCGACTCCCAGCATTCGTGGATGTTTGGGCAGCCAGCCTCCTGGCACACGGTGTGCAGGCCCGCGCCTTTGACCTTTTGCTTCATGTCCTCGTACTCGGGACCGGTTTTGACGGAGTTGCGGATCCACCGCGGCTTCGTCTCGATCGGGGTTTGCGCGTTACGCGCCTCCACTCGGAGCAGTTTGCGGCCTTCTGGTGCTACAGTCACGCCTCCTACCGTAACCGACGTGTCAAACCTTTAGTCGGGTCGGGCATTGCCTTGAAGGAGTGGTCTGCTACCACCAGCTCGCCAGCGAGAGCGCGGTGCAATTGCTTGACGACGTCACCTGCCATCTCATCTGGCGTGACCTCTTTACCCAGCTCCAAGCTCATGGTGGTCACATCCGCATCGTCGATACCGCACGCCACGATGTGACCGTAGTGGTCAAGCGTGTTGTTGCAGTTCAGGCTCAACCCGTGCATGGTCACGCCGCGCGTGATGCGGATGCCAAGTGCCGCGACCTTGCGATCCCGGGTGGGCGCGGCCGGGTCAGCCGCCGGCGTGGTTTCCGGCACCCAGACGCCCGAGCGGCCGTCGATGCGCCCGGCGCTTTCCACGCCAGCGTCGCGCACCGCCTGGATGAGCGCTTCCTCAATGCGGCGCACGTAATCAACCACGTCCACCGGCTCGGCGAGTTTGATGATGGGGTAGACCACGAGTTGGCCCTCCCCATGCCAGGTGATGCGCCCGCCACGGTCCACCGGCACCACCGGGACGGGGTATTCGGGGTCCGGCATGTCTTCGGGCTGGGTGCGCTTCCCGGCGGTGAACGTCGAGGGGTGCTCGAGCACCAAGATGGTGTCGCCCACCTCATCTTTCGCCCGCTTCGCAGCGATGTCTGCCTGCAAGTCCCAGGCCTGTTGATAGTCCACGAGCCCCAACTCGCGCACGTCGATGGGCGCGGTTGAGGCTCGGATGGACTTGTCGGCGGGGAAGAAGGGATCACGGGGCGCAGTCATACGCCCAACCCTAGTCCGCCCTCACTCCGCCAGGTTGAGGGGTTAGAGGGGGTTAGACGCCGTTGGCGGACGCGTACTCGTCGGCCGTGAGCAACGGTCCGACCTCGGACACCTCAACCTCAAACAGCCAGCCAGTACCGTACGGGTCGGAGTTGATGGTCTCCGGTGCGGACTCAATCTCCTCGTTCACCGCGGTCACGGTGCCGGTGACGGGGGAGTACAGGTCGGACACGCTCTTGGTGGACTCGACCTCACCACAGGTCTCACCCGCGGTTACCGTGTCGCCCACAGCGGGCAGCTCAGCGAAGACGACCTCGCCCAGGCGGTCAGCAGCTACGTGGGTAATACCCACCTTCACCTTGGAACCAGCAGCGGCATCCGGGGTGGAGTCGATCCACTCGTGGTCCTCGGAGTAGTAGAAGTCCTGCTTCAAAGCCATGGTTATGCGTCCTTTCGGGAGTAAAACGGTGTCTGCACAATGGTAAACGGGTAACGGCGCCCGCGGATGTCAATTTCCACTTCGGTGCCCACTTCCGCGTGTGCGGGGTCCACATGCGCCAGCGCGACCGGGTGGCCGAGCGTCGGCGACGGCTGGCCGGAGGTGACCACGCCAATCTTGTCATCGGAGCCTGCGAGGAAGACCTCTGCGCCCTCGCGGGCGGCGCGGCGCTGGTCTGAGGACAGGCCAGCGATGACCACGGAAGGCTCGCGGCCCGCCAGCGCCTCCTTGCCCACAAAGTCCGCTTCTTTCTTGGCAAACGCACGGCCCATCCCGGCTTCCACTGGGGTGATATCAGTGGTCAGCTCGTGGCCGTAGAGCGGCATTGAAGCCTCCAGCCGCAGCGAATCGCGCGCGGCCAGACCGCAGGGGGTGCCGGAGCCGATCACGGCGTCCCACACAGCCTGCGCGTCCTCGTTCATGCAGAACAGTTCGAAGCCGTCCTCGCCGGTGTAGCCGGTGCGGGCGACGAACACCTCGACCGGTTCACTGCTGCCCCCGTTGTCCGAACGGAGTGAGGACCACGTACCGGAGTAGTAAGAGAGTGCGTCGGGGTCGTCGGCAAGCAGAGGCTTAAGGGCTGTGAGCGCGCCAGGGCCCTGAACGGCAACCAGCGCGATCGCCTCGGAATCGTTGCGCAGCTCCACGTCGAAGTCGCCCTTGCGGGCCTGGAACGCCTCCCACACCGCCGGGGTATTGGCAGCGTTGGGTACGACCATGAAGTGGTTCTCGCCGAACTTGTAGGTGATCAAGTCGTCCAAAATCCCGCCATCCTCGGCCACGATCATGGAGTACTTCGCCTTGCCGTCCTTGAGCGCGCTCAGGTTGGAAATTAAGGCGTAATCCAAAAACGCTCCGGCATCGGGGCCCTGAACGTTGATCTCGCCCATGTGGGAGAGATCGAAAATGCCTACGCCGGAACGCACCGCCCGGTGCTCATCGAGCTCATTGCCGTACTTCAGTGGCATGTCCCAGCCACCGAAATCGGTGAAGGTGGCGCCGAGTGCCTCGTGGGTGGCGTGCAATGGGGTCTGCATATGCACAGTCTCCTTTACTTCGAATTCTCTTCGGTGATCACGGCGTCGACTTCCTCGACAGCTTCAGGCGTGATGTCGAACGCCTCCGGCGGCGGACAGGCGCACTGCAGGTTGCGGTCACCGAAAGCTTCGTCGATGCGACGTACCGGCGGGAAGTACTTGCGTCGCACCAGGCCCTCCACTGGGTATGCGGCCTGTTCGCGGGTGAATTCGTACGGCCACTCGTCGCGCACCACGCTGTGGGCGGTGTAGGGGGAGTTGTGGACGACGGACTTCTCGTACTCCACGCGACCGTCGATGATCTCCTGGATCTCCGCGCGAATCGAACGCATCGCTTCGATGAAGCGGTCCAGCTCGCCCAGGTCCTCGGACTCGGTGGGCTCCACCATCAGGGTGCCCGCCACCGGGAACGCAAGGGTAGGGGCGTGGAAACCGTAGTCGATGAGGCGCTTGGCCACATCGGCCGCGGTAACCCCGGAAGCGTCGGTAAGCTCACGCAAATCCAAAATGCACTCGTGGCCCACCAGGCCGTTCTCACCGGTGTAGAGCACCGGGAACGAATCGTTGAGCTCATGCGAGATGTAGTTCGCGCCCAGCACCGCATGTTCGGTCGCAGACTTCAATCCTTCGGCTCCAGACATCGCGATGTACGCCCAGGTGATCGGCAGCACGCCCGCGGAGCCGTAGAGCGCCGACGCAATCGGCGCGCCCTTGGCGTCCGCGGCCTCTTCTTGCGAGACGTTCGGATCTGCCGGCAGGAACGGGATGAGGTGCTCCTGCACGCCGATCGGGCCAATGCCCGGGCCGCCACCGCCGTGCGGGATGGTGAAGGTCTTGTGCAGGTTGAGGTGGCTCACGTCGCCGCCGAAGTCGCCGGGGCGCGCGATGCCGGTCAGGGCGTTCATGTTCGCGCCGTCGATGTAGACCTGCCCGCCGACCGCGTGCACTTTGTCGCAGACTTCGCGCACCGTGTCCTCATACACCCCGTGCGTGGACGGGTAGGTGATCATGATCGCCGCGACGTGGTCCGCATGCTGCTCAAGCTTTGCGTCCAGGTCGCTCATATCGATGGAGCCGTCTTCAGCGGTCTTCACCACCACTACGCGCAGGTTTGCAAGTGTGGCGCTTGCGGCGTTCGTGCCGTGCGCGGACGCCGGAATGATGCAGATGTCGCGCTCGGTGTCGCCGTTCGCCACGTGGTAGCGGCGAATTGCCAACAGGCCCGCGAGCTCGCCCGTCGCGCCGGAGTTCGGCTGGACGGACACGTCGGCGTAGCCGGTGATTTCCGTCAGCCAGGTCCGCGATTCGTCGATAAGCTCCTGCCATCCCGCGGTGTACTCCTGCGGCGTGTAGGGGTGCACATTCGCGAACCCCGGCCACGTGATGGATTCCAGCCCGGCCGTCGGGTTGAGCTTCATGGTGCACGAACCCAACGGAATCATCGTGCGGTCCAGTGCGAGATCCTTATCACCCAGCTCGCGGATGTAGCGCATCATTTGTGTCTCGGAATGGAAACGGTTGAACGTCTCGTGCGTGAGGAACTCGGTCGAGCGCTTCAGCTCCTCCGGGATCCGGCGACCAGCCTCGCCCGGCTTCGCACCGAACGCATCGAGCAGTACTGCGAGATCCTCGTCGGAGCAGTCCTCGCCGAAGCTCACGGCCACAGCTCCCTCGAGAGGTCGCACGAGGTAACCAGCAGCAGCAAGCTTATCGACGACTTCCTGCGCACCTTCCACCTCAACCACAACCGTGTCGAAGAACTCTGCGTGGCGAACCTTGCCTCCTGCGGCCTCGACCCCTGCAGCGAACGACGCCGCACGCCCGTGGATGGTCTCGGCGATCTCGGTCAGGCCCTTCGGACCGTGGTACACGGCGTACATAGACGCGGTGACCGCCAGTAGCGCTTGGGCGGTGCAGATGTTGGATGTCGCCTTCTCACGGCGGATGTGCTGCTCGCGTGTCTGCAGCGCGAGACGGTACGCCGGGTAGCCTTCCGCGTCCTTGGACACGCCGACCAAACGCCCCGGCATTTGGCGCTGCAGCTTCTGGCGTACAGCCATGTACGCCGCGTGCGGGCCGCCGAAGAACAGCGGAACGCCGAGGCGCTGCGTGGTGCCAATGGCGATGTCCGCCCCGAACTCACCAGGGGATTCAAGCAATGTAAGCGCGAGGATGTCCGCGTCCACACACGCCAGGCCACCACGTTCGTGCACCGCGTCGATGATCGGGCGCGGATCCGCCACATCACCCTCTGTGCCGGGGTACGCGATCACGGCTCCGACGATGTCTTCTGCCACCACGCCGTGGCTCAGATCCGTGACCTCCACTTCGAGGTCGAACACCCGGGCACGTTCCGCAGCGACGTTGATCACCTGCGGGTGCAGGCGCGAATCCAGCAGAACCCGGCGGCCCTTCTTCACCACGCGGGACATCAGGCCGACGGCCTCGGCGGCGGCCGACGCTTCGTCGAGAAGCGACGCATTCGCGATATCCAGCCCCGTGAGGTCCTGCACCATCGTCTGGAAGTTCAGCAGCGCCTCAAGACGGCCCTGCGATATTTCCGCCTGGTAGGGGGTGTAGGCGGTGTACCAACCAGCGTCCTCCACCACACCGCGGCGGATCACCGGCGGGGTGAGGGTGGAGGAAAAGCCCTGACCGTAGAACGCCTTGAGCACCGTATTCTTGCCGGCGAGTTCGCGGAGACGATCCTGCGCTTCGTACTCCGTGAGCCCCTCGGGCAAGTCCAGCGCGCGGCCCAGCAGGATGCCCTGCGGCACTGCGGCGGAGATGAGCGACTCAAGCGAGTCATATCCCAGCCGCTGCAGCATGACCTTCTGCTCGGAGGCATCGGGGCCGATGTGGCGAGAAATATAGTCCAACGAAAGCTCCTTGTCGCTCACTGCGAATCGATCCAGCCGTAAGTATAAATGGCGCGCCGACGCTAAAAATCCTCCACTGCTGTATCGCCGAAGAGCCAGGTTATGGAAATGGCGCCGGGGTCTGGGACCTCGTTCGCGGATTCACCGATGTAGGAAGCACGCCCCTTCTTCGCCTGCATGC
This sequence comes from Corynebacterium sp. Marseille-P4321, assembly GCF_903645305.1. GTDB lineage: Bacteria > Actinomycetota > Actinomycetes > Mycobacteriales > Mycobacteriaceae > Corynebacterium. Next base: position 736,066 of record NZ_CAHJXO010000001.1, read on the forward strand.
CGCGGGTGGATTTCGCACCTTCGACGGCAGGCTCCAGAATCTGCTCCAATACCGCGGCGATGTCGGATCCATCCGCGCTCGCCGCCGCCTTCGCCGCGGGCGCGAGCGCATCCACCACCGTGTTGTCGCCCTCCTTCGCCCCGCCGAGCTCAGTGATAGCATCCACACCGTCTTTCAGGCCCTTCGCCAACGTCTCTGCGAATTCAGCCGCATCGGCGTCGCGCGAATCCACGCCCGCTTCCGCGAAGACCTCACCCATCACGCGGAAGAAGGTGCCGAGAACAGCGCCGGACGTGCCGCCCGCGCGCACGAGCATGCGGTGGGCGAAGAACTCCAGCACCTCCGCATCCGAACCCTTCACCGGCGTCTGCACTTTCCCGAACGCCGCCTCCAAGTTCTGGCCGAAGTCGCCGTCGCCCGCTTCGCGGTCCAGCTCCGTCAGGTCGTCAAAGCCCTTCTGCAGCCTGTCGACGAATGCGCTCAGCCACTCGTTCTCGCCGCCCTCATCGGACTGCTCAACATCATCGATCATCACCGCGTTCTCGAACGTTGGGTCGCTGACCACGGCTGGCCAAGCTGGCGCGGCGGTATCGGCGTCGAGCAGCTCGATGAGCTCGTCGTCAAGCACTGTGACCGTAAGCGAGATACCCGCCATGTTGAGCGAGGTGACAAGCGAGCCGCGCAGGCCGCGACGGACCGTCGCCCCACGCTCGCCGAGCTGCTTGACCGCCTCTCCGAAGACGAGGTCGATCTCCAGCTCGCTGGTGCCACCAAGACCGTTGACCAGCAGCGCAACATCGGTGCTTTCGTGCTCGGTGCCTTTCACCTGGTGCTCAAGAGAGTCTTTAATACCGTCGAGCAACTCAGTGACTAACCTGCTCGCGGTCGGGGTCTCATCTGTCTGGTCGCGCCGTTCCACTCCGGGCTCACCGTGGATGCCCACGCCGACCTCAATCTGGAACTCATCCAGGTCGAACGTCTGCCGGTCGCTGGTGGGCAGGTGCCCCGGCTGAAGCGCCACAGCCATAGAGCGGGACTGGTCCGCCGCGCGCTGAGCGAGCTCCGCGACCTTCTCCAAGTCATCGCCTCGCGCAGCCGCAGCACCCGCAATCTTTTCCACGATGATTGTGGCGCCGGTGCCACGGCGACCGGGGGAGTCGTCGTCGCCGATCTCGGTCGCCACATCGTCGGCAACCAGCACCTGCTTCACCTCGACGTCGGTGCTGTTATCGGCGACGGTGAAGTTCATCACGTCACCCGTGTAGTTCTTCACCACGTGCACGACGCCTTTACCACGGTCCGCCCATTCGGTCGCCGCCGTGATCTGCACCGCGTTAGGGGAAGTGAAAAGGAGTCCGGGGCAGGCTGCGTCGAGCATGCCCGCGCCGACGAATCCCGCGTGCATTGGTTCGTGGCCAGACCCGCCTCCGGAGATCACCGCCACGTTCTCGCCGTCCCCGCGGTCCGCCAGGGCGATAAACCCCTCGTCGTGCCACTCGGCGTACGGGTGCGCGGCCACGAGACCGCCGAGGGCCTCTTCCATGAAGTCGCTGGTGTCGTTACGAAACGATTTGAAGCTGTGCTTCTTCGGCTTGTCGCCGGTGTCCTGCTGGATGTTCTTTGAGTCCTGATCCTGTGCCATGACGTCCAGTGTAGAGATTCAGGCCACTTAGGTGGATATCGCGGATCGGCGTCACAGTAAGTATGAGGCGAAGCAAAGTGCCGCTTCGAGAGTATGCAGCTGCATACTCAGCCAGCGTGCTTGACCTCGGACGCGCAATAAGAACGCCAAAGCCCGGCACCAACCGGAGTTGGCGCCGGGCTTACCGGCGGGTTGCTAGGAACCCAACGGGCTCACTCTCGAGCGGGGACTAGAGGGCGAGATCGTCCTCGAAGTCGCCCTGCTCGATGCGGTCCTTGATGGTGGTGACGAAGCGACCTGCGTCCGCGCCGTCGATCAGCTGGTGATCGTAGGTGAACGGCAGGTAGCACATCTGGCGGATCGCGATGGAGTCGATACCGTCCTCGGTAACAATCACTGGGCGCTTCTCAATCGCAGCGGTGCCCAGGATGCCGGCCTGCGGCGGGGTGAGCACCGGGGTATCCAGCAGCGCGCCCTCGGAACCGATGTTGGTCACCGTGAAGGTAGCACCAGACAGGTCGTCTGGGCGCAGCTTCTTGTTGCGCGCGCGGTCCGCCAAGTCGGCGATCGCCTGAGCGATGTCGGCGAGGTTCATGTCCTGCGCCTTCTTGATCACCGGCACCAAGAGGCCCTGCGGGGTGTCCACAGCGATACCGATGTTCACGTCCTCGTGGTACGTGATGGTCTTGTCGGTGGCGTTGTAAGACGCGTTGACGTTCGGGTGGGACACAAGCGCTTCCGCCGTGGCCTTGATGAAGAACGCCAGGTACGTGATGTTTGCGCCGTGCTTCTCGACGAAGGCCGGCTTGACCTTCTTGCGCAGCTCCGCAACGCGGGTGACATCGACCTCCTGAACGTGGGTGAGCTGAGCAGAAGTCTGCAGGGACTCGACCATCTTCGCAGCCGTAATCTCGCGAATGCGGTTGACCTTCTGCGTGGTGCCGATAAGCTCCTGCTTCGCCGGGTCCACAGACTTCGTGGACCAGTTGGAGCGCGGACCCTTCTGCTCCGGTGCAGCAGCGGAGGAGTCGGCTGCCTCGCCCTTCGCGGAGCCACCCTCCGCGGCCGCGAGCACGTCCTGCTTGCGGATGCGGCCGCCGACACCGGTGCCCTCGATGGAGTTCAGGTCAACGCCGTGCTTGTCGGCGAGCTTGCGCACCAGCGGGGTGACGTACGGGACGTTGCCGTCGTTCTTGTCCAGCTTCGCGGAAGCGTTCGTGCCCTCGGCCTTGCCGTCCTTCGCGGCCTTCTTCTCCTCGCGCTCGTTTGCAGCGGAGCCCTTATCGGCCTTGTCGTCGGCCTTCTCAGCCTTCTTCGGCTCCTCCTTCTTCGGCTCCTCCTTCTTCTCCTCGGCCTTCGGCTCTTCGGCCTCCTCGACCTCTTCTGCCTCGTCATCCGCATCGTCGGCCTCAGCAGCAGCCTCGGCGTCGCCAATGATCACGATGACATCGCCAACCTCGACGGTGTCGTCTTCCTCAGCCAGGATCTCCAGGATGGTGCCCTCAACCGGGGACGGGATCTCGGTGTCAACCTTGTCGGTGGAGACCTCGAGCAGCGGCTCGTCGACCTCAACCATGTCGCCGACGGACTTCAGCCAGGTGGTGATGGTGCCCTCGGTGACGGATTCACCGAGCTCCGGCATCTCAACCTTGGTGCCCTCGCCGGAGCCCTTCTTGTTCTTCGCGGAGTCCTTCTTCTCGGACTTCTTCGGGGCGTCCTCCGGGTTGGCGCCTTCGCTGTCGGCGGAGTTGTCCTCATCGACCTCTTCGTCGGCGTCGGCGACGTTCTCCTCGCCGCGGTCCTCTTCGTCGTCCTCGTCGTCCTCGTCCGCACCTGCCGCGTCAGCGTCGCCCACGCGTGCGATGACATCACCGACCTCGACGGTGTCGTCCTCCTCGGCGAGAATCTCAACCAGGGTGCCGGCAACCGGGGACGGGATCTCGGTGTCAACCTTGTCGGTGGAGACCTCGAGCAGCGGCTCGTCGACCTCTACCTCGTCACCGACCTCCTTGAGCCAGGTGGTGATGGTGCCTTCGGTGACGGACTCGCCCAGCTCGGGCATCTCGACGTCGGTTGCGGAGCCGGAAGCCTTCTTACCGGAAGCCTTCTTCGGCTTCTCCTCAGCCTCTTCCTTCTCCTCAGCCTCGTCGGCTGCGTCATCCTCGGCATCCGCTTCCTCCGCGTCATCAGCGTCGTCGGAGTCAGCTTCCTCGCCCTCGTCACCGATGATGGCGATCACGTCGCCGATCTCAACGGTGTCGTCCTCTTCAGCCTTGATCTCCAGGATCACGCCAGCGACGGGGGAGGGGATCTCGGTGTCAACCTTGTCGGTGGAGACCTCGAGCAGCGGCTCGTCGACCTCGACGGTGTCGCCGACCTCCTTCAGCCACGTGGTGATCGTGCCTTCGGTGACCGATTCGCCCAGCTCGGGCATCTCAACTGAGTGCGCCATGTTTCCTTAAGTCTCCTCATCGAACAGTTGGAAGCTATACAGCTAATGAGCGTACCTGCATTCATCCCCACGCGTTGCCCGAGGGGCACCTAATTTTCAACATGGTGCCCCGTATGATGTGGGACGTGTTCAACCTCTTCGGCAACCGCAAAAAGTCCAGCCATTTCACGCCTCCGCGCGCACCAGGCGAGACGATCCGGCCTGACGACGCGCAGTATCTGCGCGATTGGGTGCAGGGGCGGAAGTTCGTGGAGGGGTTCGTGGAGCCAGAAACCATGGTCAACGAGATGTCAGTCGTCCTCGTGGACGAAGTAGGCAACTACACACGCCGCCGCATCGGTGGGCCCAAGGGCATCGACGAGGTATCGAAGTCATTGGGCATTTCGCTTTACGACGTCGAGGAGACCGGGTACCCGGACCGCATGCGCAAAAAGATCGAGCAAGAACGCATCCTGCGCAAGCGCGAGGAGCAAAAGGAACGCCGCGCCAAATTCGAGCGCGGCGAAAACCCTTACTCCGGCAGCTAGCTGGCAGAACTACTGAGCGATGCGGGTGAGCGTTTCCACGATGGTGCGCACGGGCACACCGGTTGCCCGCTTCGGGGTGTAGCCGGTTCCACTACCGCCGTTCCACGCGGGACCTGCGACGTCGATGTGCGCCCACTGCGTGCCCTCGGTGACAAAGCGCGACAGGTAAAGCCCCGCGAACAACATACCGCCGGTGCGTGCGTTGTGGGTGTTGCGGATGTCGGCGACCGGGGACTTTAGCTCCTCTTCCTGCTCTTCAAGCAGTGGCATTGCCCATGCAGGTTCACCGACGTCGCGCCCAGCCTGGGCGACCATATCGCGCAGCTCGTCGGAGCCCATCACACCCGCCGTCTTCGTGCCCAGAGCAACCAGCTGTGCACCGGTGAGGGTCGCGGTCTCGATGAGGTAGTCCAGGTTGTCGTCGCAGGCGCGGGCGATAGCGTCCGCCAGCACAAGGCGCCCCTCTGCGTCGGTGTTGAGTACCTCGCTGGTCACGCCGCCGTAGTGGGTGATCACATCACCGGGGCGGGTGGCGGTGCCCGATGGCATGTTTTCGGCGAGCGGGAGCCAGGCGTCGATGCGCAGGTTGAGCCCCAGCCGCGCCGCGGCGACGATGGCTGCGAGCTGGGCCGCCGAACCTCCCATGTCGGAGATCATGTCCTCCATCTTCGCCGCCGGCTTGAGAGAGATTCCGCCGGTGTCGAAGGTGATGCCTTTACCCACCAAGCCCACCCGCGTGGCTGCGCCCTCAGGCGCCCAAGTGAGGTGGACCAGACGCGGCGGGCGGGAGGAGCCACGGCCGACAGCCAGGATGCCGCCGAAGCCCTGGGCCTCCAGCGCGCTTTCGTCCAGCACCTCGATCTGCACGCCGGCAACCGAGGCGGCTTCACCCATGATCTCGGCGTACGTCTCCGGGTAAAGCAGGTTTGACGGGGTATTGACCAAGTCGCGGGCGAGGTTCACGGATTGCGCGAGGATCACGGCGCGGTCGAACTCCCCGCGCTGGGCCTCGTCCGCGACAACCGTGACCTGAGGGGCAATAAGCGTGTCCCCGGGGGTGGACTTCAAACCGGTGTAGGAGTAACCGCCGAGCAGCAGGCCCTCCACGGTCGGGCCGACACCGAACTCGCCGGATACAGCGGCTGTCTCACCGTCGGCTAGCGCCCTCGCGGCTACGCCTGCGCCCCGGCGGACCGCTTCATCGCCGATCTCGGCGGCGTCGCCGAGGCCGAATGCGAGGTACACGGAGCCGTCGACAAGCACCCGCGTGGCCTCACCCGCAGCCCCCTTCGCGCCGACTGCGGTGAGTGCCTCGAAGACCCCCTCGGCCCCGAGCTTGGTCACCGGAATCTCCAGGCCCTCCTCGCCTTTGGCGACCGGGATAAGCCGCACACAACCATCGGGGCCTTGGGCGGCGAAGCGCACAGCGACAGTGCTGCCGCGGGCGGGGAGGGAGACCGGCAAAGCATCCGGAGCAGACATGGGTGAAACCACCTTTCGTAATCGGTACACGTTCGAGACTCCGAGCGTACCCAGTGCAGGACACTGCCATCGTCGCGGCGAGTATCGTGGCACACATGTCTGAGCTCGAATTCACAATCACCCCGTCCGAAAACCCCGCCAGCGAGGAAGATCGCGCCAAGGTGCTCGAGAACCCGGCGTTTGGCCAGGAGTTCACCGACCATATGGTGACCATCGAGTGGACCGAAGATGCCGGCTGGCACAACGCGCAGGTGCGCGCGTACGAGCCTGTCTCGCTTGACCCGGCATCCAACGTGTTCCACTACGGTCAGGCCATCTTCGAGGGGCTGAAGGCATACCGCCACGCAGACGGCTCCATCACTGCATTCCGCCCCGAACAAAACGCCGAGCGCATGCGTAACTCTGCGCGCCGCATGGCCATGCCCGAACTGCCGGACGAGATCTTCCTGGAAGCCGTGCGCCAGCTCGTCGAGGTGGACCAGGCGTGGGTGCCGGAGGCAGGGGGCGAGGCGAGCCTTTACCTGCGCCCGTTCATGATCGGCACCGAGAAAACCCTCGGGGTGAAGCCGTCTTCGAGCTACACCTTCTTCGTCATCGCCTCCCCGGCTGGCGCCTACTTCACCGGCGGCGTGAAGCCGGTGAGCGTGTGGATCTCCCACGAATACGTCCGCGCGGCCCCCGGCGGCACCGGCGACGCGAAATTTGCAGGCAACTACGCCGCGTCCCTGCTCGCGCAGGCTGATGCGCAACAGAAGGGCTGCGACCAGGTGGTGTGGCTGGACGCGTGCGAGCGCAAGTACGTCGAAGAGATGGGCGGCATGAACCTCATGTTCGTCGAGGGATCCGGCGACAACGCGAAGGTGATCACGCCGGAGTTGTCCGGCTCGTTGCTGCCCGGCATCACCCGCAAGTCGCTTCTGCAGGTGGCAGAGGATCTCGGCTACGCCACCGAGGAGCGCAAGATCACCGTCGAGGAGTGGCAGCGCAGCGCCGAGGACGGCACCATCTCTGAGACCATGGCGTGCGGAACCGCGGCCGTGATCACCCCCGTGGGCACGGTGAAGAGCAAGGACGGCGAGTTCACCGTCAACGGCAATGAGGCGGGCGAGGTCACTATGGCCATGCGCGAGCGCCTGCGCGGCATCCAGACGGGCGAGGTGGAGGACACCCACGGCTGGAACGTCACCCTCATCGAGGGCTAGGTAGTTGGGCTAGGGCTGCTTATCGACGGCTCCGCTGAGCACGTCACCCACCAACTCCGCGGCCAGGTTCAGCTGAGGAAGCGCGGCGAGCGCCCCAGCTGCCTGGCCCGTTGTCATATCTAGCGCCAGGACGGGGGTCAGGCCGAGCGCCTGCAACGCGCCGACGTGCGAAGGCTCCGGTGAGAGCTGCCCAGCCATGCACCAGCGCTTCGCGCCAGGTGCCAAGCGCTCTGCCACGTAGGCTGCCTGGGCCACGTAGGCGCCGTCGATAAGCAACGGCGTCTTGCGTACCGCAGCCTGGGCGATAAGCCCCACCAAGCAGGCGAAGTCCGGCCCCGAGATGTCTGTCAGTACGCCGGCGGTGTCGGCGCTGCGGCCGCGAACGCGGAACATCGCATCGCGGATTACGGCCACTTTCGTCTTCCACACCTCGTCGTTGATACCGGAGCCGCGACCGATGGCTTCTACGGGTTCGGTGAACGTGAAAGTGCCGTGGATGGCGGCGGCAACGGTGGTGTTTCCCACGCCCACGTCGCCGGGGATGAGGATGTCGGCACCGGCGTCAACCTCGCTGTCCGCGATCTGCACGCCGAGAGCGAGAGCTTCCTCGAACTCCTCGGGCGTCATCGCGGGCTCGGTGTCGATGCAGCCGGTGGGGTGGTCCAAGAACTCGTCGACAAGCCGCACGCTTGCATTCGCCAACCGTGCCGCGGCGTGCACCGGACCAGCGCCCGCGGCGATCTGCTCCGCCTGCGCGCGGGTTGCCTCAGGCTTCCACGCGGACACCCCATGTCGCGCGATGCCGTGCTCACCCGCGACAACCACCGCGCGTGCGCGGGCGAACGGCGCAGGGATCTCGCTGTGCTGCGCAGCCGCAATCCACCCTCCCACGGCGCCGAGGCGACCAAGCGAACGGCCGCCCGGGGTGCGCTCGAGCTCATCGGCGATGCGGCGCGCATGCGACTCGGCGGGCGCTTGAACTGGAGGAAACTCTGCTGGGGCCACGAGAATCGAGCCTAGACCTTCGCGCCGATGGACACCTGCGGCTTCGGCGAGCGCCAGTTACGCGGCTGAGTGGAGCGCGAGAACGCATACATGCCCAGGCCGAAACCGGTGTCGGCCTCAGGGAACTTCGCGCGAACCGCCCGGTTGGCGCGGCTACCGATGATGAAGCCCTCGATGACGATAGTCAGGATGAACACCATCGAAGCGATGCTGAGGAACGCGGCTACGCGGGGCAGCCAGGTGCCGATCAACATGGCCAGCAGCATCACAAGCGCGACTGGCATGACGTAGTTATTGAAGAAGCGCTGCGAGTCCACCCAATCGCGCACGTAGCGGCGCACTGGGCCGCGGTCGCGTTCCATGAGGTAGCGCTCGTCGCCCGCGTCGATATACGTCTGCATCTCGCGGTTGCGCGCGCGGTTTTCCTCGCGCTCCTTCTTCTTATAGGCCTTCCATTCCTCTTTGGACATGGATTTCTTGAGCTCTTTGCGGCGCTGTTGTTGTTGTGCCGGGCTCAATGCGTTCGGGTCGCGCACCACGCCGCGTTTGACCTCTTGGTCGTGGCGCTTCGGAGTTGGCCGGCCCTTCGGCGGGGTGTAGCCCTTCGGGTACTTCGGCTCCTCGGGGGTCTGGGTTTCGCCGCTGGCGGCACCTGTGTCGGGCAGTTCGACCTTGGTCGAGCCGCCGGCCGCCTCAGCTGCTTGCTCGGGTTTCTGCCAGGGAAGTTTCACGCCCACTAGGCTACAAGGCCGGAGGCGTGGAATACGCACCGGGCTAGGTTGGTTGCACCCGTGGAATTGAGTGTGCCCCTTACCCCGTATAGTGGCGGGGCGTACGATGGGGCAGCACTCCACATCAATACACGTGCGAAGGAGAATCTTTCATGACTGCACCTGCATCCACCACCGGTGTGACGCTGACGGACGCCGCGGCTGCAAAGGCTAAGGCGCTGCTGGACCAGGAGGGCCGCAACGATCTCTCCTTGCGCATTGCCGTGCAGCCGGGTGGCTGCGCTGGCCTGCGCTACCAGCTCTACTTCGACGACCGTGACTTGGACGGCGACAAGGCGGACGAGGTCGGCGGCGTGCGCCTCGTGGTGGACAAGATGAGCGTGCCGTACCTGATGGGTGCGACCATCGACTTCGCCGACACGATCGAGCAGCAGGGTTTCACCATCGATAACCCGAACGCCGGCTCGGCGTGCGCCTGCGGCGATTCGTTTAACTAACTGGTTCCCCTAGGAAGCGCAGCCGTACTCTGCCCGCAGCCACTCCTTGGCTGTGGGCATTGTCGTATCTTCACGGGCGTCGGTGTCCGGCGGCACGGGGTCTTCCCCGAACACCTCCCCGGTGCGGGCCTTATCCCAAGCCTGCGTGATCACGAGGACGGAGCCGTCCGGGAAGTCGAACACAGAGTTCGAGGACGCGTACCCGGCGGTGAGGGAGCCGAAGCTGCGCGAGCGATCCAGGCCACGAAACGCCAGCATTGCCGCCTCGCCGGATGAACCCGTGTTCTCGTCTACCAGCACCGCCACGGGTGCATCCCACTTGCCTGCCGGCTCGCTCAGCGCCATGCCTGTCGGCGAGATGGAGTTTCCCTCGACCTCGATCGACATTTCTCCCGCCGCGAATTGGAAGAAGAAGGCGGGTCCGTCGGGCAGGAGCGGAGACACGCCGGCGAGCATCGGGTACATATTGCCGCCGGTGTTTCCGCGCAGGTCAACTATCGCGCCGCAGGCGCCCTGGTCCCGCGCGGAAGCGAGTTCGGTGCCGAGGGCATCGGCGTAGCGCTGCCCGTCGTCGTGCCGGGAGATGGCCGGTACGGTGACAATTGCCACCTCGCCGTCGATTTCCACGCCAGCGGAGGAGTCCGGCCCTGTGTCCTCCTGAGATTCCCCGCCAGTTTCCTCGCCCGGGCGCAGTAGCGCGGAGTGTTTGCCGCCGGCGGCGGAAACGGCAGCGTCGATAAGCGGGTAAAGCTCCTCGCGGCTCGAGGCGGCTGAGGCAGCATCCAACGCTGCCGCACGGGCCGCGGCGTACTCGAGGGAGTCCGCGTACACCCCGAGGTCGGTGAGCTCGAGCACGGTTTGGGTGTAGCGCTTCGGCGTATCGGTGCCCAGAAATCGCGCGGTGCCCGTGAGCTTCGCGCTCAGGACGGGTCCGTAGAAGTAGAGGGCCACGCCAGCGAGCACGAGAAGGGCGATCGCTAGAACGCCGAGCGCCCGCCAGATTTTCGCAGCCATTAGAGTTGGACCGGGTAATCTCTGTGCTCGATCTGCGGGTCGATGCGTCCCTCGACGAAGATGCCGTGCCAGACCATGAATGCCAGCACCGTCCACAGGCGGCGGGAGTGGTCGGAAACGCCGTCGCGGTGCTCCTTGAGCATCTCCAGCACCTGGTCCTTGGCAAAGATGTCGTCGGTCTGGGACTCGCGGATGGTGTCCTGCGCCCAGCCGAAGAGCTCGTCGCCCGCTAGCCAGTGACGCATCGGCACCGGGAAGCCCAGCTTCTTGCGGTGCAGCACGTGTGGCGGCACGATCTGCTCCATCGCCTTGCGCAGCGCGTACTTGGTGGTGCCGTTGGCGATCTTCTGATCGTGCGGGATCTTCTGCGCGATCTCGAAGACTTCCTTGTCCAAGAACGGCACGCGCAGCTCGAGGGAGTTGGCCATGTTCATCTTGTCGGCCTTGACCAGGATGTCGCCGCGCATCCAGGTGAACAGGTCGAGGTTCTGCATGCGCGCCACCGGATCCATCTCGGTGGACGCCGCGTAGATCGGCGCGGTGACCTCGCGGTGGTCCCACTCGCGTTTCGCCCACGGCAGCACACGCTGGAGCTGGTCGAAGTTGAAGGAGCGGGCGTTGCCGTAGTAGCGGTCCTCGATCGGGGTGGTGCCGCGCTCAAGCAGGCTCTTGCCTTTCATGCCGTCGGGCAGCACGCGGGAAAGCCGGTTCAGGCCGCGATTGAGCGTGGCAGGCAGCTTCTCAAACGGTGCGAGCGACAGCGGCTCCTTATAAATGGTGTAACCGCCGAACAGCTCGTCTGCGCCCTCGCCGGAGAGCACAACTTTCACGTGCTTTCGTGCCTCTTGCGCCACGAAGAACAACGGCACGAGCGAGGGGTCTGCCACCGGATCGTCTAGGTACCACATGATCTTCGGAATGGCGTCGGCGTATTCCTCGGGGCTGACAATCTTAACGATGTGCTCCACACCGATCGCCGCCGCCGACTCCGCTGCGACATCTACCTCGGAGTACCCCTCACGCTCAAAGCCGGTGGTGAAGGTGAGCAGGTCCGGGTTGTGGCGCTTCGCCAGCGCTGCGATCGCGGTGGAGTCGATGCCGCCAGAAAGGAAGGAGCCCACGGTGACGTCTGCGCGCATGTGCTTTTCGACGGAATCCTCCAACGCGGCCGCGATCTCGTCGTAAAGCTTCTGCTCATTGTCCACCTTCAGCGGGGTGAAGTGCGGGCGGAAGTAGCGGTCGGAGTGCACTTCGCCGCCAGGCTTGAGGGTGACGGTGCAACCGGATTCCACGCGGCGGATATCCTCGTGCAAGCTCTCCGGCTCCGGGACGTACTGCAGGTCCACGTAGTGCTCGATCGCGCGGCGGTCCAGACCTAGGCCTAGACCGAGCTCGTCGGCCATCTCAAGGATGGACTTCTTCTCCGATGCGAACACGGTGCCAGCTTCGGTGGTGGCGTAGTACAGCGGTTTGATGCCGAACTGGTCGCGGGCCGCAAACATCGTCTCCGACTCCGTATCCCAGATGACGAAAGCGAACATGCCGCGCAGGTGCTCGACCACGTTCGCGCCCCAGTGGTGGTAGCCAACAACAATCGGCTCCCCGTCGCCCTCAGTGTTGAAGGTGTAACCAGCTGCCTGAAGTTCCTCGCGCAGCTCCACGTAGTTGTAGATCTCGCCGTTGAACGTCAGCGCGTAACGCTCGGGGTTGTCCTCCGGGCCCCAGCGCAGAGGCTGGTGGGAATGCTCGATATCGATAATGGCCAAGCGGTTGAAACCGAACACTGCGTTATCGTCGTTCCAGGTGCCGGCCGCGTCCGGGCCGCGGTGATACATGCACTGCAATGAGCGCCCCACGGCGTCGACGTAATCCGGTCCGTTACCGCCCGCGGTGAGCATCGCAATAAGGCCACACATCGTTGTTGGAACCTCTCCTTATATATATGGTGCACCCCGCTTGATGCGGGGCCCGTTCACACCGTGCTGAACAATGCCTTCAACAATAGGGTTTCGGTTACGCAACGGGCGAACCAGACACGTCCACCTTTTGCCGTGCCCCATAAGGGGGCCAACTAATGGATGAACCCGCTGCGCGGTTGGAGACGCTGCCAAAACCGGTCGCATCGACTGGCGCCTAAATCCCAGCAAACTGGCGCTATTGTCGTGTGCGGCCGATGGGGGAGGTGGGCAGGACGGCTGAAAACGACGAAGGATTCCCGAGATTCCAACAGCCTTGCGGCTTTGAACTATTCTGGCCACGTAGGAATGTTTCCGCTTTGGCATGTTTTGAGTGTCAATTGCGTAAATGTTCAGTGATTGAAGTGTGGACAGGAAGGCAGACACACGTGGATAAGCAAGGAAACCGCGGAATCGCCAAGAAGATCGGCGTCGCGGGCTCGCTCCTGCTCGGAAGCTTCGCGCTGACGGGCTGCGATGTTGCGCCGCCGGAAGGCCTCGCGCGCATCCTCGACATGGGCTGGCCGGATCCGGTGACCCCCGAAGGCACCCAGATGTACAACTTCTGGGTGTGGGTCTGGGTTGCCGCCTGGATCATCGGCATCATCATGTGGACGCTGTTCATCGTTGCGATTGTGAAGTGGAACCACAAAGCGCGCACCAAGCAGGGCGCTGGCGAGTTCCCGAAGCAACTGCAGTACAACGTGCCTCTCGAACTCGGTTTGACCGTCCTGCCGATCATCATCGTGATGGTGCTGTTCTTCTTCACCGTTCAGGCGCAAACGCACACCACCGCGCTGGATAAGAACCCGAAGGTGACGGTCGATGTTACGGCCTACCAGTGGAACTGGAAGTTCGGTTACGCCGAGGTTGACGGCGAGTTCACCGCGAACGGCCAGAAGTACGAAGGTGTGGACGAGGAGCGTCAGGCACTCGCTGAGGAGTCCAAGAAGGACCCAGAGGGCATGAAGAACGCGAACCCGATCCACGGTGCGTCCATGGGCGACCAGTCCTACCTCAACTTCAACGAAATTGAGACAGTCGGCTCCACCGAAGAGGTTCCGGTGCTCGTGCTTCCGACCGATACCGCGATCGAGTTCCGTCTCGCGTCCGGCGATGTGAACCACGCATTCTGGGTTCCGGAGTTCCTGTTCAAGCGCGACGCTTACGCACACCCGGAAGCCAACCAGCAGCAGCGCAACTTCCAGATCGAGCGGATCGAGGAGACCGGTGCATTTGTCGGCCGCTGTGCTGAGATGTGCGGTACCTACCACGCAATGATGAACTTTGAGGTCCGCGCGGTCACGCCGGAGCAGTTCTCGGACTACATGCAGTTCCGTATGAACAACCCGGAGGCTCCGAACTCCGAGGCTCTGGCTGCTATCGGCGAGGACCCGTACGCAACGTCCACCCGTCCGTTCGTTACCGACCGCACCGGCTCGCGCGACGGCAACAACACCGTCGACCCGAACGCGACCGTTTAAGAAAGAGAGCAAGTAGCCATGGGAACCGGTTCTAAAGTTTTCTACGCTATCGGCACATTCCTTGCGTTGATGTCGGTGTTCTACATCCTGTCCACCACGTGGATCGGCGAGGATGCATACCTGTTCGGTCTTGAGTGGGTTGGCGCTGTCGGCCTAGTGCTCGCCACCGTGTTGTCCTTCATGATGGGCGGCTACCTCCACATCGCCGAATCTCGCATGGACATCGTCCCCGAGGACTGGGAAGAGGCCGAGATTGAGGACGGCGCTGGCGTGCTGGGCTTCTTCTCTCCGAGCTCCATCTGGCCGTTCGCGATGGCCGGCTCGATCCTGTTCTTCGGCCTGGGTATTGCTTTCTGGCAGCTGTGGCTAATTGCCATCGGCGGCGTAATGCTCATCTGGACGACTACCCAGTTGAACCTGCAGTACGGCATCCCGCGCGAGAAGCACTAGAGACCGTGCGTTGCCCGGCCGCCTTCGCCGGGCATCAACCTTCCCCCGCCACGCAAAATGGTGGGGGATTTTGCTGTTTCTGCCCGAGGGGGTGGCCCACCTGCTCCGGGGGTCAATCGAAAGTTGTGGCCCTGAAAGAGGTAGTTCCCCACAGTGTGAGATGGGGCACAGGCGGGAACTTTCTGATGATGGGGGTGGCGGTGGCTGGACAACCGCCTCGTCGGGGTGCAATTTTGCGGAAAGCACGCGTTACCCGAGATGTCGGGCGATGACCTGCAAAAATATCCGTCGTAAATCGTGCGAAATAGTTCCCGGGAATTGCAGAAAACTTTTTTGTTGTTTCCAATGTCTTGGATGTGCAGGTGGATGACACTCTCACAGGAAAATCGCGGGGGTAAGTGAGATGAATATCAGAACCCGATAGGGGATAATCACATTCGTGACGACCGCAGTTAATAACCAAGACATGGCGACACCGCAGAATCGTGTCCCCGTGCTGAACCGCCCCAATATGGTCAGCGTGGGCACGATTGCGTTCCTCGCCCAAGAGTTGATGTTCTTTGCCGGCTTGTTCGCGATGTACTTCACCTCGCGTGCAAACGGCCTCGCAGCCGGTGACTGGGAGAACCAGACCGCCCACTTGAACGTGATGTTCGGCCTGATCATCACGATCGTGCTGGTGGCCTCGTCCTTCACGTCGCAGTTCGGCGTGTTCGCAGCCGAAAGGGGTGACGTCTTCGGCCTGCGCAAGTGGTTCGCAGTAACCATTGGTCTCGGCGTGATCTTCCTTGGCCTCGTTGCATATGAGTGGGCTGAGATGGCCACGCACGGTGTGACCCCGCAAGCCAGCTCGTACGGCTCGGTGTTCTACATCATCCCCGGCTTCCACATGCTGCACGTGACCGCCGGCATCATCGCCTTCGTCGTTGTGCTGTTGCGCGTTGCGAAGTCGAAGTTCACCCCGGCGCAGGCAACTGCGGCGATGGTGACCTCTTACTACTGGCACTTCGTCGATGCCATCTGGATCGGCGTGTTCATCACTCTGTACCTCGTTCAGTAGGGCCGACAGGGCTTCGGCCTTTTCACGGACAGTTACTGATAAGCAGCTCAAAGGGAACACAATGGAAAACTCACCCAACAAGAAGCGTCGCGCACGCAAGACGCAGCGCACCGTCGCCGGTGCTGCCGCGTTGACGCTCGGCCTCACCGGTGCGGGTCTCCTGGCTTCGGCGCTGACCCCGAACACACAGGTTGCGTCCGCACAACGTGATGATCAGGCAATGATCCAGGAAGGCAAGGACATATACGATGTCGCCTGCATCACCTGCCACGGCGCCAACCTCCAGGGCGTAGAGGGCCGCGGCCCGTCGCTCATCGGTACCGGCGAGGGCGCCGTGTACTTCCAGGTCAACTCCGGCCGCATGCCGATGATGTCCAATGACGCGCAGGC
The DNA here is from genome assembly GCF_903645305.1 of Corynebacterium sp. Marseille-P4321. Classification (GTDB taxonomy): domain Bacteria; phylum Actinomycetota; class Actinomycetes; order Mycobacteriales; family Mycobacteriaceae; genus Corynebacterium. Next base: position 751,957 of record NZ_CAHJXO010000001.1, read on the forward strand.
GGAGCGTAAGCGCCCGCGCTACACCGAGTCCCAGGCTCTGGCGCTCGCCGCGTACGTCGCGGCGAACGGCGGCGGCCCGGAGTTGGTGTACAACCCGGACGGCTCCCTCGCAATGGAGGAGCTGCGCGGCAAGGGCTACAACGGCAAGATCCAGGAAGGCGACGTGGCCCGCGGCAGCGAGCTGTTCCGCCTGAACTGCGCGTCCTGCCACAACTTCACTGGCCGCGGCGGCGCGCTGTCCTCCGGTAAGTACGCGCCGACGCTGGACCCTGCGAACGAGCAGGAGATCTACCAGGCGATGCTCACCGGCCCGCAGAATATGCCGAAGTTCTCGGACCGGCAGCTCTCCGCGGACGAGAAGAAGGACATCATCGCCTTCATCAAGTCCTCCAAGGAAACTCCGAGCCCGGGCGGCTGGGGCCTCGGCGGCCTCGGCCCGGTCTCTGAAGGTATGGCGATGTGGATCATCGGCATCACCCTTGTCGCTGCAGCTGCTATGTGGATGGGATCCCGCTCATGAGTGAACTGAAGAAGAATTACACGACTGAAGAGCTAGACCGCATGAGCAATGCGGAGCTGGCTGCACTCGGCACGGAACTCGACGACGTCACCGTCGCGTACCGCAAGGAGCGCTTCCCGGTTGAGAACGATCCGCGCGAGAAGGCTGCTGAGCGCGGCATCAACATCTGGCTCACGATTTCGATCATCTGCGGCCTGGCGTTTTTGGGCGTGTACCTGTTCTGGCCGTGGGAGCCGAAGTTCCACGGTGACGAGGGCCTGTGGACGTACACCATGTACACCCCGTTGCTCGGCCTCACCGCAGGTCTCGGCCTGGCTTCGCTGGGTATTGCCATCACGCAGTACGTGAAGAAGTTCATCCCCGAGGAGATCTCGGTGCAGGTGCGCCACGACGGCCGCTCGAGCGAGCTGGACCGCCGCACGACCACCGCTCTGCTGAACGACGCGTGGGAAACCTCCACGTTCGGCCGCCGCAAGGCGATGAAGGGTCTGCTGGGCACCGCAGGTGTGCTCACCGGCCTGATGATCATCGCGCCGCTGGGCGGCATCATCAAGGATCCGTGGCGCCCGCGCCACGCCCTGAACTACCACGGCGACGGCACGCTGTGGACGCACGGCTGGACCATCCAGGACCAGGGTGTGAAGGTCTACTTGGGCCGCGACACCGGTGCGATCGCCGAGCTGCACGAGGGTGTGGCCGGCTCGCACTACAGCACCGCTGGCGTCTCGCGTCTTGTTCGCATGCGCCCAGAGGATCTGGCAGCTGCCGCCATGGAGACGGTCTTCCCCCTCTACCCGGACGACGTCAACGACGGCGACAACTACGACCCGGCCCGCGACGTGTATGAAAACCACATGCACTCCATCCACGGCCCGCGCAACGCCGTGATGCTCATCCGCCTGCGCTCGCAGGACGCGAAGCGTGTCACCGAGCGCGAGGGCCAGGAGGACTTCCACTACGGCGACTACTACGCCTACTCCAAAATCTGCACGCACATCGGTTGCCCGACCTCGCTGTACGAGGCGCAGACCAACCGCATTCTGTGCCCGTGCCACCAGTCGCAGTTCGACGCGCTGCAGTACGGCAAGCCGATCTTCGGTCCGGCCGCCCGTGCTCTGCCGCAGCTGCCTGTGACTGTTGACGAAGACGGTTACCTCATCGCTAACGGCAACTTCAACGAGCCCGTTGGCCCGGCATTCTGGGAGCGTCAGTCCTAATGAGTACGAAACTTGCAAAAGCCGCGGACAACGTTGATTCGCGCTACACGATCTCGGGCGTGCTGCGCCCGCAGTTGAACAAGGTTTTCCCCAGCCACTGGTCCTTCATGCTCGGTGAGATGGCGCTCTACAGCTTCATCATCTTGCTGCTGACCGGTACTTACCTTGCCCTGTTCTTTGACCCGTCGATCACCAAGGTGATCTACGACGGTGCGTACCTGCCGCTGAACGGTGTCGAGATGTCCCGTGCGTACGCAACTGCACTTGATATCTCCTTCGACGTCCGCGGTGGCCTCTTTGTCCGCCAGATGCACCACTGGGCCGCGCTGATGTTCATGATGGCGATGTTCGCCCACATGATGCGCGTGTTCTTCACCGGTGCGTTCCGCCGCCCGCGTGAGGCGAACTGGCTGATCGGTGTGACCCTGGTGCTGCTCGGCATGATCGAGGGCTTCATGGGCTACTCCCTGCCGGACGACCTGCTCTCCGGCGTGGGTCTGCGCATTATGTCGGCGATCATCCTGTCGATGCCGATCATCGGCACGTGGATTCACTGGGCGCTGTTCGGCGGCGACTTCCCGTCCGACCTCATGCTGGACCGTTTCTACATTCTGCACGTGCTGATCCTGCCGGGCATCATTCTGGCGCTCGTCGCGGCGCACCTCTTGCTCGTTTGGTTCCAGAAGCACACGCAGTTCCCGGGTCCGGGCCGTACGGAGAACAACGTCGTCGGTATCCGCATCCTCCCGGTGTTCGCGCTGAAGGCTATCGGCTTCATGATGATCACCTTCGCGGTGCTCGCTGCGATGGCTGGTCTGACGACTATCAACGCGATTTGGAACCTGGGCCCATACAACCCGTCGCAGGTCTCCGCTGGTTCGCAGCCGGATATCTACATGCTGTGGACTGACGGTGCCGCGCGTGTCATGCCGGCGTGGGAGCTCTACATCGGCTCCTACACCATCCCGGGCGCGTTCTGGGTGGTCCTGATGGCCCTGATCATGGTGATCCTGCTGATCTCGTACCCGTTCATCGAGAAGTCTGTCACTGGCGACGACGCCCACCACAACCTGCTGCAGCGCCCGCGCGACGTGCCGGTGCGTACCGGCATCGGTGTCATGGCCCTGACCTTCTTCCTGCTGCTCACCATCTCGGGCGGTAACGACCACGTGGCACACTTCTTCCAGATCTCGCTGAACGCGATGACCTGGGTCGGCCGCATCGGCCTGATCGTGCTGCCGCCGCTCGCGTTCTTCATCACTTACCGCCTCTGCATCGGCCTGCAGCGTTCGGACCGCGAGGTGCTGGAGCACGGTATCGAGACCGGCGTGATCAAGCGCCTGCCGAACGGTGCGTTCGTCGAGATTCACCAGCCGCTCGGCCCGGTGGACGAGCACGGCCACCCGGTGCCGCTGGAGTACGGCGGTGCACGCGTGCCGAAGCAGCTCAACCAGCTCGGCTTCGCCGACTCTGAGACCGTGGGTAAGTTCGCCCCGGCGGAGATCGGTGTCACGGAGCGTGTCCGCGACGCGCAGGAGCAGTACCACCATGAAGAGGTGGAGACGCTGCGTGCGCTCGAGGAGAGCAAGGATCGCACAGACCGCGATGCGACCCGCGAGAACAGCCACTAGCTGACAGCGTCAAGGCAGAGAGTCCCTTCCCAATCGGGAAGGGACTTTTTTAATAACAAATTGGTGAAATCGCCAGATGTGTCAAAGGTCACAGAAGTCAAATATCGGCAATGTATATAGCATTTGGGCGGTAACGAGATCGTCGATAAGCAAGTGCAAAGTGCCAGGTTGTAGGCTAAATGCCGCACGTTTCGCATATCGACGCCTGCCTGCGGGTGCCGACTTTTCGAGTGGGACTGCGGCCTGCTCCCGTTGGTAACGGATGAATAACGGCGTGGCGGCTGGACACCGTTGTTGCCGTTTCGTAACCTGTTCGAGACATTGCGACAACAGCCGTTGGAAGCATGTACCGAAACAACATATTGCCGCTACCTCAAGCACCGTCTCGCACCCGCGGGCGATGGGAGAGGGGCCGGGGAACCGTAGTGGGAATCGCTCCCCGTGGGGTTGGGATCGTTCTCAAGATTCAGCCCGACAGCTAACCCGGTTGGCGAAGAGAAGATATGGAGAGACTTACAGTGGCCAAGCACCGTCGCCAGACCAACACCGCAGCACGTACTGCAGCAGCGACCACCGCACTTGTCGCAGGCGCAACCCTGATCGCGCCGACCACCGCTACCGCCGCCGAGGTTCGGGTTCCCAACACCCCGATCTCCGTGCAGGTGCCGGGTATTGAGACCGTTCCGGGCATCGCCGCCATCCCGGGCATCGAGGCATGGATCCCGTCGCTGAAGGGCGTCTCCGCTGAGGGCGACATTCGCGCGGCTATCGCAAGCGTGAAAGCTATCCCGGGTGTGCAGAACGTTCCGGGCTTCAACGACTTCATCGCAAACGTTGAGCGCCAGCTCCTGCCGGCTCCGGCTCCGGTTGCCCAGTACTCCGCTCCGGCGCCGAAGCCAGCACCGGCTCCGAAGCCTGTGGGCCAGCGCATCGTTGAGATCGCTCAGTCCAAGATCGGCTCCCCGTACGTCTACGGTGCCGCGGGTCCCGACGCCTTCGACTGCTCTGGCTTTACCTCCTGGGTTTACGCTCAGGCGGGCAAATCCATCCCGCGTACCTCCCAGGCCCAGGCTAGTGCTGGCCAGTCCGTGCCGCTGAGCCAGATTCAGCCGGGTGACATCGTTGCCTACTACGGTGGCGCTTCCCACGTTGCCATCTACGCTGGCAACGGCCAGATTATCGACGCGCTTAACTCCGGTATTCCGGTTGGCTACCGCGACCTGCACATGATGCCGATTCACTCCGTGGTTCGCTTCTAGGCAGCGAGGCACTCGACGCCTTCGCTTGATGCGCTCCGCCTCAGGGCGGGGCGCATTTTCATACCCATTCACGGCGGGGATTGTGTAACTTTTGTAATCATTCTTAACAGCAATGTGCACATTCCCCAGCGGTTTCAACCGGGCGGAAATAACTGTTTGTCACAGGCTGATAACGGGCTATAGTTACACCGTTCTTTTCGTTGCATGGGCGCACACGTCCATTTGAGACAAAGAGGTTTTTAGTGGGTAAGCACTCCCTTCACACTTCCCGCTCCACGCGTGGTGGGGCAATCGCAGCCCTTGCCGCACTGGCTGCGGTGGGCACGTCTTTCGCCGCCCCGGCGAACGCGGACGAGGTGGACCAGCTGATTGACGAGATGGACAAGATCTCGCATGAGGCCACTGCGAAGATGGAGGAGATTAAGGGCCTCGAGGACAAAATCGGCGCTTCGCAGCGCAAGATTGACGATGCGAACCGACGTGCGGACGAGGCGAAGACTGAGCTGGCCGAGATCCGCGGCGTGAGCGATGCTCAGCGTCGCAATGTCGGCGACATCGCCCAATCGCGTTACCGCCTGCCGAAGAGTGAAGCGGTGCTTACCACCCTGGACTCCGGTAATCCGCAGGAGGCCATCGACCGCTCTGCCTACCTCGGTTCGCTGAGCAGAAACGCGGAGCGAGCGCTCGCGGACCTGGAGGGCGCGAACAAGCTCGCAGCGGAGAAGGCGTCGGCGGCTTCCATCGCCGTTGCAGAAGCGCAGTTCACCCGCAATGAGCTGGAATCCCAGCGGGCGAAGCTTGAGAGCGAGCGGGCCGACCTGGATGGCCGTGTACGCGACATCGAGGCTCGCGTGGACGCGTTGAGCGAGGAGGGCCGCCAGCGCTGGGTGAACAAGGATAACCCGATCAACCTTGCGTCGGCTGACCTGCCTGGCGTGGATTCGGGCATCGTCGCCGCAGCAATGGCGCAGATCGGAAAGCCGTACGGCTGGGGCTCGGCCGGGCCGGACGCATTCGACTGCTCGGGTTTGATGGTGTGGGCCTATGCCCAGAACGGCATTGGCATCCCGCGCACGTCGCAGGCGCAGCTTGCGGGTGGCACCCCGGTGCCGCTGGATCAGCTGCAGCCGGGCGACATCATTGGCTACTACCCGGGTGTCACGCACGTGGGCATGTACATCGGCGACGGAATGGTGGTGCACTCCTCGGACTACGGCATTCCGATCCAGGTTGTCCCGGCGAACTCCATGCCTATTCAGGGCGCTGTGCGCTACTAGGAGAACTTCGCGCAGTTGGCCACGCTGCTTGTTACCAACGATTTCCCGCCCACTGTGGGCGGGATTCAGTCGTACTTGCGGGATTTCGCAGATGAAGTAGTTGCGCGACAAGGGCCGGACGCGCTCGTGGTGTACGCCTCCACCCAGGACGAGGAGGCGGCGCGGGCGTGGGACGCGCAGCAGCCCTACACCATCATCCGTTCGCCGCATCGCGTGCTGCTACCAACTCGTGGCGTTGCGCGGGAGATGTCGCGCCTGATTCGCGAGCACAGCATCGATACAGTCTGGTTCGGCGCCGCGGCTCCCCTCGCGGTGATGGGGGCGCGGGCGAAGCGCGCCGGCGCCCGGCGGGTGGTGGCTACGACGCACGGGCACGAAGTGGGATGGTCGATGCTTCCCGTCGCCCGCCAGGTTCTGGGTGCGATCGGGCGCAGTGCAGATGCTGTGACTTTCATTTCGCGCTACACACTGCGCAGGTTCAGCCGAGCGTTTGGTAGCCAACCGGAGTATGTGCCGTTGCCGTCTGGGGTAGATACGGAGTTTTTCCGCCCAGCAACGGCGACGCAACGCGCCGAGACCCGCGAAGCGCTTGGTGTGGGGGATGCGCCGCTTGTGGTGTGCACATCCCGGCTCGTGGCGCGCAAAGGCCAGGACGCGTTGATTAAGGCACTTCCGCAGATTCGTGGCGCCGTGCCGGGAACGCAACTGGTCATTGTTGGCAGTGGCCCGTACGAAAAGACCTTGCGCCGTCTCGCCGTGGGGCAGGATGGTGTGGTGTTCACGGGCCCGGTCGATCGCGTGTATCTGCGCGATATTGTCGCGGCCGCAGACGTGTTCGCCATGCCTGCGCGCACTCGCGGCGGCGGCTTGGACGTTGAGGGGCTAGGCATTGTGTATCTCGAGGCGCAGGCCTGCGGTGTGCCGGTGGTGGCGGGTGATTCCGGCGGCGCGCCTGAGACAGTCACGGCCGAAACCGGGGTGGTGGTTAATGGTCGCGACGTTGATGCACTGAGCGAGGCGGTTTCGCAGTTGCTTATCGACGCTAACCGCCGCCGCGAAATGGGCACCGCCGGCCGAGTCCACGTGGCTCAGCATTTCTCCTGGGACGTACTCGGGCAGCGGTGCGTGGAGGTACTGCAAGGGCGCGCAGGCTAGACTTCTGCCTCATGGTTGAGATGGAACGTGGCCTGACCGTCGGCTTCGATATCGGTGGCACGAACGCTCGTGCCGCGGTTGTAGATGCCGAAGGCGCGATTATCGACGCTCGCCACACCGCCACCCCGCACGACGGCCCGGCGCTCACCCGCACGATTGTGGACACGGTGGCCAGGATCCGTGAGGACTACGACATCGACGCGGTCGGCGTGGCGCTTGCGGGCTTTCTGGACCCGGAATGCGAGGTGGTGCGTTTCGCCCCGCACTTGGCGTGGCGCGATGATGAGCCGTTGCGTCGGGAGCTGCAGGACGCGATCGGGCTTCCGGTGCGCCTGGAGCACGACGCGAATGCGGCCGCGTGGGGCGAATACAAGTATGGCGCTGCCCGCGAGATGGATACGTGGGTGTTTTTCGCGGTGGGGACAGGCATCGGCGCGACGTTGATGCACGAAGGCGAGATTTACCGGGGTGCGTTCGGCACCGCCCCGGAGTTCGGCCACATCACGGTGGTTCCCGGTGGTCGTGTGTGCTCCTGCGGCAAGCAGGGGTGCCTGGAGCGCTACGCGTCCGGCACGTCGTTGGTCGACTGCGCTATCGACAAGGCGACCAAGGGCGGATACCGCCACAGTGGCCTGTACCGCGCTGTGGTGGAGAAGCGGGCGACCGGGCACGACATCATGAACGCCGCGCGCGAAGGCGACGAGCTCGGGCTCGCCGCGGTGGACAGCTTCGCTACTTGGCTGGGGCGCGGATTTGCCATCGTCGCGGATGTTCTAGACCCCGCGCACATTGTGCTCGGTGGCGGGCTCTCGGAGGACGCGGACCTGTTCCTCACCCACGCGGTGGCATCAATGGAAGAAAACATCGTGGGCTCGCAGTATCGACCGCACCCGCAGATCCATTGCGCGGAGTTGGGGCCTCGGGCGGGTATGATCGGGGTCGCTGATTTAGCCCGCGGGGCCGAGGACCAGAAGAGGACTTAAACGATGGAAAACAAGTGGTATTCCTTCTTCAAGGCGCTTGGCTCCCCGCCGCTAATGTTGCTCAACCGCCCGCGAATCGAAGGCGCGAAGCATATCCCGGAGGAGGGCGGGGCGATTCTTGCCTCGAATCACCAGGCTGTGGCGGACTCGTTTTACTTACCAATGATGGTGCGCCGCCAGATCACCTTTCCGGCGAAGAAGGAGTACTTCACCACGCCTGGCCTGAAAGGGCGCGTGCAGAAATTCTTCTTCTCATCGGTAGGCCAGATCCCTATCGATAGGGAAAGCAAGGATGCTGCGGGCAACCTGCAGAATGCTGCGGCTGAGGTGCTCGAACGCGGTGACCTGTTCGGGATTTATCCGGAGGGCACACGCTCGCCGGACGGGCGGGTGTACAAGGGCCGCACCGGCATGGCGCGTATCGCGATGGCCACGGGAGCGCCCGTGCTGTTGGTGGGCATGATCGACTCGGGCAGGGCGAACCCGATCGGCACTACGCTTATCCGCCCAGTGCAGGTGCGCATCAAAATTTCGGAACCGATTGACCCGCACGGTTGGGCGGCCGAACACGGCTATGACCCAGATTCGCGCGAGGTCATGCGCCCGTTTACCGATTACTGCATGCACCGCCTGGCGGAGATGGTGGACACCGAGTACGTCGACGTGTACGCCTCGGAGGTAAAGAAATCGCTTGAAGAAACCGGCGCATACCCGCCGGGCGCGGAACCAGAAGGGAAGTAAGCGCGCAGATGGAGAAGTCGCTTGTCACCCGAATTGCCTTGGTGTGCGTAGTCGTCGCGCTCTACCTGGTGGCCAGTCAGACCGGCTGGCAGCCGAAACTGGTCGGCCCGCTCGCTGTCGCTGCCGTCGCGGTGATCATGTTCTGGCCGAAGCGCAAGGATGACGCGGAAGGGTCCAAGGTGCCGTCGAGAAGCGAAATGCTGCGTGACATCCGCGAAGAGCAACAGCGGTAGCATGCGGTACTTCTACGACACCGAATTCATCGAGGACGGCTCGACGATCGAGCTGGTGTCCATCGGCATCGTGGCCGAGGACGGGCGCGAATACTACGCGGTGTCCAACGAATTCGACGCGTCGCGGGCGAATAATTGGGTGCGCGAGCACGTGCTGACGAAGCTGCCGCGCACCGACCACCCCGCGTGGAAGGCACCTGCGCAGATCCGCGACGAGGTCTTCGCCTTCTTCACTGCCTCGCGCACCAAACCAGAGTTGTGGGCGTGGGTTGGGGCCTACGACCACGTGGTGCTTGCCCAGCTGTGGGGCGACATGTCAGGCCTGCCGGTGGAGCTGCCGCGCTACACCCGGGAGTTGAAGCAGTACTGGGAAATGGCGGGGCGGCCGCGGCTGCCGAAAGTGCCTGAGGACAACCACGACGCGCTCGTGGACGCGAGACACAACCTGCGGAAGTTCCGTGTGTGCGTCGAGGCGCTGCCGCTCGACCGAAAAGGCGGCGTGAAGGCTTCGGCGAAGCATTCAGTAAAACCCCAGTAGTGCGCCAGTAGTGCGCCAGTAATGCGAGGGTGAAACTTAGGCGGGAATCGCCAGTCATGCTTATACTTGCCGGGTGAGTTGGACAATTGATATCCCCAAGGAAGTCCTGCCTGATCTCCCGCCGCTGCCGGGTGACCTCAACGAGCAGTTCCAGGACGCCATTGCCCGCGATGCGAAGCAGCAGCCCAGCTGGGACCCGGTGCAGGCCGAGTACGTGCGCAAAATCCTCGAATCTGTGCCGCCGGTGGTGCTTGCACCTGAGGTCGAGGGGCTGAAGAACCACCTCGCCGACGTGGCGAACGGTAAGGCGTTCCTGCTGCAGGGCGGCGACTGTGCTGAGACGTTCGAGTCCAACACCGAGCCCCACATCAGGGCGAATGTGCGCACCCTGCTGCAGATGGCGGCGGTGCTTACGTATGGCGCGTCCATGCCGGTGGTAAAGCTTGCACGTATCGCCGGTCAGTATGCGAAACCGCGTTCCTCCGACCTGGACGGCAACGGGCTGCCGAACTACCGCGGCGACATTGTAAACGGTGTGGAGCCGGATGAGCAGTCCCGTCGCCACGACCCGGCGCGTATGGTGCGCGCTTACGCGAACTCGTCGGCGGCGATGAACCTTGTGCGTGCTCTGGTGTCTTCGGGCACTGCGGACCTGCACAACATCGACAACTGGAACAAGGAGTTTGTCACCAACTCTCCGGCTGGCGCGCGCTACGAGGCGCTGTCGCGCGAGATTACGCGCTCGCTAGCGTTCATGGACGCCTGTGGGGTCAACGACGATCACCTGCGCACCTCCAACGTGTATGCCTCGCACGAAGCGCTGCTGCGCGATTACGAGCGTGGCATGCTGCGTCTGGCCACCGACTCGAACGGCGAGACGAAGCTCTACGACTTGTCGGCGCACCAGCTGTGGATCGGGGAGCGCACTCGCGGCATCGACGACTTCCACGTGAACTTCGCGGCGCTGATTAACAACCCGATCGGCATCAAGCTGGGCCCGACCACCACCCCGGACGAGGCTGTGGCGTACGCCGAGAAGCTCGACCCGGAGCGCATCCCGGGCCGACTCACCATGGTGATCCGCATGGGCCAGGACAACGTCCGCGACGTCCTGCCGGGCATCGTGAAGAAGGTGGAGGCCTCCGGCCACAAGGTGATCTGGCAGTCCGACCCGATGCACGGCAACACGTTCACCGCGTCGAACGGCTACAAGACCCGCCACTTCGACAAGATTTTGGACGAAGTGCAGGGCTTCTTCGAGGTGCACCGCGCGCTGGGTACGCACCCGGGTGGCATTCACATCGAGCTCACCGGCGAGAATGTCACCGAGTGCCTCGGTGGCGCACAGGACATCACCGACGTGGACCTGCCGGGCCGCTACGAGTCCGCGTGCGACCCGCGACTGAACACCGAGCAGGCGCTCGAGCTGTCGTTCCTCGTCGCGGAGATGCTGCGATACTAACGGGTACTCACGGCCACTCGCGCTGAGAGAGCCGCAGGTTACGTAGGCACGATGATCTGCGGGATCTCTCCGTGCATGCCGGAGCCGAACCACCACGCACCGACGGCCACCGCGCCCACCACAGCCAGCGCGAAGAGGATGTAGAGCATTAGTCCGAATCCGGAGCGGTTGCTCACCGGTTTCGGCGGGGTAGTCGCGGGCGCCTCCGGCAGGTGCATCGGCGGCTCGTAGCCACGCGGGGCGGCCGCGGGGGCCTGCTTTATGGCGGGCTGCCGTGTGGCGGGCTGCCCCGCGGGTACCGGGGCCGGGACTGGGGCGGGGGCCGCGCCGGGTTGCGCCGCGGGCCACTGCGATTGCGCGGGTTTTTCGTGCACCCGCGGTTCGGCTCGTCCGGCGGGGGAGAGGCGCGTCGGCGCGTCGTCACCGGCTGCGTCGAACTCGGGCTCGCCGGGGAAGAGACGGCGCTCGGCAGCGCGGGTAGACCCTGATGCGCCACCGCTGCTGGAGCTGACAAGCCCGAAGTTGGTTGGGTGCTCCGCAGCCCGGTTCGCAGCCGCATTGTGCGGGGCGGGCACGACGTAGGCAGGCAGGCCGAGGTCTGCGGCGACGTCGTCGAGGGCAGCGAGGAATTCGGCCGCGTCGTGGAAGCGGGCGTGCGGGTCGCGGGAGGTGGCGGTGGCCACGAGCTCGTCGAAAAGCTTCGGCACCCCCTCAATCATCGCGGACGGCGCCGGTACATCCATGCGCAGGCGTGCGGTGGCGTGCGCGATAGGCGTCTCGCCGGAAAACGGCGTGTGGCCGGTGAGGAGTTCGAAGAGCACCACGCCCGCGGAGTAGACGTCGCTAGCTTGAGTGATCGGGCTGCCGTCGACCTGCTCTGGGGAGAGGTAGGCGACGGTGCCCACAATCTGGTCGGTCGACGCCGTGGTTTCGGCGGCGGCGCGCACCAGGCCGAAGTCGGAGAGTTTCACCCGGTTATCGCCGTCGATGAGGATATTGTCCGGTTTGATGTCGCGGTGCACCATGCCTTTCGCGTGCGCCACGGACAGTCCCGTGAGCATCCCGCGCATCACTGCAGCAGCGGCGTGCGGCGGCATGGGGCCACGCTCGGCGAGCAGTTCGCGCAGGGTACCGCCGGTGATGAGCTCCATGACCAAAAACACCTGGTCGCCCTGCGCGGAGAAGTCGTAGACATTGACCAGGTTGGGGTGAGAAAGTTGCGCCATCGCGCGTGCTTCGCGACGAAAGCGGTCCCGGAAGACCGCGTCATGCACGTACTGCTCGTGCATCACCTTGGCCGCGACCTCCCGCCCGAGGCGCGCGTCTACACACCGGTACACCGTAGCCATGCCGCCGCGTGCAATGGCTCGGTCAATGACGTACCTGTCGTCGAGGTACGTGCCGGGTGGGAGTGTCGCCATAGCCCTAAGGGTAGAATTACGCGACGTGAGTGCACAAACGAATCTTGAGCAATTGCTTGCCGACGAAACCCTGCTTGCCCTCCCCGACGTTGCTGAAACGCTCGGCGTTCCGGTGACCAAAGTGCACGACTACGTAGGCGCGCGCAAGCTCGTGATGTACAAAACGGGCGGCAAAAAATTCATCCCAGCCGCGCTGTTGGGAGAGGACGGTTTGAGCAAGTTCGTCTCCGGGGCGATCACGGTGCTTTCCGACGGCGGCTACGACGACGAAGAAATCCTCGCGTTCCTGTTCACCGCCGACGATTCGTTGCCGGGGCGCCCGGTGGATGCCCTGCACGGCCAGAAGGCGCGCGAGGTTATCCGGCGCGCGCAGGCGATGGCGCTGTAGTGGCGTCGCGCTCCTGCACCCACTTCACCGCGGCGACAGCTGCGATGCCTGCGACCGCGAGGAACCACAGGTCGTATAGGCGGTGATTGCCGCCGCCGTCGAAGGCGAGCGCGACCACCACGCTCACCCCGATGAGCAGGTTGACTACCCAGGCAGGTGGGCGGAACGTGCCCGCGAGCGAGAGAATCGATGCGTAGTACCACGGCAGTGTCACCGCGTTCGCCACGAACGCCACCCCGTAGGCGGCGGTGGCGCCAGCGAGGCCGCGCGCGCCGTAGTCCTCGCCACGACGGGGCCGCATGAGCCACCACACCGCCACGAGGCCAGCGAGCATCAGCACGCTGAACACCGTGCGGGTCACTCCAAGCGCGGTGTTGTAGGCGAGGTCCGGCGCGAAAAGCTGCATGAGCGGGGTGAGCAGTTCCGCCGCCAGCGTGGGCCCGGCCAGCGGGTTGATTACCTTCGAGTTGCCGGTGATTTCCGCCAGCCATCCCCACGACGCGCCGCTGACCCACGTGACCAGCTGGATCACAGCGGCAGTTACCGCCACTGACCAGGCGCCTGCGACGAGGAATCGGGCCGGGCGCAGTGTTTTAGCCACCATCATCCACACCACAAACGGCAAAGCCACGGCCGCAGTGGCTTTCAGCGACACCGCGAGCGCGATGAGCACCATGCCGGGTGTGAACCACTCAAGGCGCAGGCAGGCGTAGAGGCCAACGCACACCAGGCCCACCATCACGGCCTCGTTGTGCATGCCGCCGATGAGGTGCAGAAGCATTACGGGGTTCGCGGCGCCTATCCACAGGGCGAGAGCCGGGTCGCCGCCGACGGCGCTGGCGATACGGGGCACCGACCACACAATCAACGCGAATCCCGCCAGCGCGATGAGCCGGTAGATCACTAGCCCTGCGGTGACATTGTCGCCCACCAGCGTGGTTACCGCCTTGCCGAGTCCAAGGTGGAGCGGGCCGTACGGGGTGGTGGTGTTGCGCCAATCGTGCGAGACCTCCCAGAGGTATGGGCCGGGGTTCTCGGCGGCGCCTTGGGTGTAGGGGTCGAAGCCATCGCGAAGCATCGCTCCTTGCATGAGGTAGGAGTACACGTCACGCGACAAAATGGGGGCGCTCAGCGCAAGCGGCGCCGCCCACGCCCACGTTGCCCGGCGCAACTCAGTCTGCGTCGGGCGGGCGCGCCAGAGCCACAGCCAGGCAAACACCAGGGCCACAATCCCCACGGTCAGTGCGATAGAAAATAGCGCGCGCCCGTGACCGTAGGTAAGGTGCTCCAACCCAGCTGCGCGCATGAGGCCGCCGCGGTAACGCGTCGCGCCGGCACCAAAGGAACCCACCGCAATGAGCGCGCTCGCGATGACACCCAGCCACACCGGTGAGGAAAGGGGAGAAGGCGCCCGCATCACATTTGCCGGTCTGTCGCCTTGCGCGCTAGCGCGGTCAGCGCTTCTGTGACGGGGGCATCTAACCCATCAAGGTACGCCAGGCCAGAGCGAGTGAGCTCCGAGATGCGCGCCTCCACGGCGTCTTCCGCACCGCTTTCCCGGATGATCTCGGCGAGACGGGCCAGCGTATCCGGGTCGTCGGTCGCCCCGATGCCGGCGCGCAGCTCTTCGGCCTCCGGCGCATCGCCGAGCAGTTCCAGCGCGGTGGCGTAGAGCACCGTGCGCTTTCCCTCCCGCAGGTCGTCCCCGGCAGGCTTACCGGTCACCGCCGGGTCACCGAATACGCCAAGGAGATCGTCGCGAAGCTGGAATGCAACGCCGATATCGCGGCCGTAGCCTCGGAACGCCGCAGTGGTGTCCGCGTCGGCGCCTGCCAACGTGGCACCGAGGTGCAGCGGCCGCTCGACAGTGTACGCAGCAGTTTTGAACCGATTGACCCGGTTGGCCATCTCCTTCGACTCGCTGCCGCGGCCCTCCAGGGCGATGTCGAGGAGTTGGCCACCGATAACCTCGGTCCGCATACCCACCCACGGTTCGGCGGCACGCTCGAGCGCGGCAGCCGAGACCCCGGAGTAGCGCCACATGTCCTCTGCCCAGGCGAGGGCGAGATCGCCGAGCAGGATCGCGGTGTTTACGCCGTACACGGAGGCGTCGCCAAGCAACTGCTCCTGCTTATGCTGGTGCTCGACGGCGCGGTGCACCGTTGGATTACCGCGGCGGGTGTCTGAGGTGTCGATGATGTCGTCGTGTATCAGCGCGCAAGCCTGGATGAGCTCGAGGGAGCTAAGTGCCCGCATGACCGCCTCGGGGTCCTCGCCGCTGCGTTGTGCACCTCCCGCGCCGATGAAGCCGGCCCAGCCGTACCGGGGGCGAACGCGCTTGCCGCCGCCCATCACGAAAGCTCGCAGGTGCGCGACCGCCTGCGCCACAGGCTCGCCGATCTCGCGCACCCGTGGTTCGTGCTCGTCGAAGAATTGAGCAAGATGCTTCTCGACGGCCTCCGGCACCGCCGCCAAATCCATCATCAAGCCGGCATCCGTTCCAGCACCCGATCTAGCACCCGATCCAGCCACGTATGCGCTCCTTGGTTACCTCGGCGAAGTGTTGCCCAAAACCCTACTGCCCCGCGTCACGTAAATCGTCTCCGCCCGCCGTGTCCATATTTTGAGCCACAACGTCGAGTGCGAGGATGGCGAACGGTCGCGCGTCCCCGTCGTAGTGGAAGTGCCGCACTAAATCTTCAAAGCCGAACTTGCGGTAGAGCGAAAACGCGTTGTTTGCCTCTCCGTCGACCTCCGGGGTGGAAAGGAGTGCCCAGCGGGCCGGGACGCCCCGCAGCAACTCGCGCAGCAAATGCGTACCAATGCCTTTGCCCTGGTAAGCGGGCGAGACGTGTACTTCGGCAACCTCAAAGTAATCGGCCAGCATCGTGGTGTGCTGTGTAGTAAGACCGCCGTTTTGTCGCAGCGCCTTCACTAACTGGCGGTCCCACCAACGTTCCCGTGCCCCGAGGAAACCGTAGGCCACGCCCACTACAGCGCCGTTGTACACCGCCGCCACAGCAGTAAACCCGGGCCACGCAACCTCTCCGCGCCACACGCGGATGCGTTGTTGACGGATGGCGGGGGAGTACTCCATTGCCTCCATATAGATATCGACAAGCGTCGGCACGAGCATCAAAAACTCGGGCTTTGTCAATCGGCGAATCTCTACGGGCATTCCTTCATTGAACTACGTCGACGGGGTGCATGGGTGAGTTTCGGTCCTGTATCCACGGGTTCGCACAAGTGTTTGACATTGTGGCCTTCCGTGTCGAACGGCTGTTTTAGGGTGTGGGCAATTACAGGAAAGGGGAAGATGAAATGGGAAGCATAGTTTCCGCCACTACTGGAAAGGCCTACGGTGTCGCGGCCACGTCGTCTCGCGCAGACGCGTTCCTCGATGCGGCTGAAGTTCTCCTCGTGCAGGCGCAAGAGGATTTCGCGGCAGGCCGGTACGATCTCGCGATGGAGAACGCATATCGCGCCGCGCTGCGGACTGCGGGAGCGTACTGCGCCGGGTCCGCAGAAATCCGCAAACGCAAGCGCTTGCCCACCAACGCATGGAAGAAGCTTGCGTTGGCAGGTAAAGAAGGCGAGGCGTGGTCTCGTACATTTTCCGCATTCTCTGCGCTGCGCGGCCGCGTGGCCTCCGGTATTGAGCTCGATCCGGAAGCAGATGTGGTGGGTGAGCTGCTGGGCAACGCCGAGGCGTTCTACCGTGAACTGCGCCCAGAGGCGGTATCTGGCGTGGCGTAACTCCCGCGGCCATGTCGGCGGGCCGGAAAACTCGGCTATAGGGGATTGGGAACAAAGTGGGTAGCATGTCCGTTAGACCGGTAACGCACCCCATGTTCCAACCGTGACGTTGAGAGGTATCAGTGGCCCTATCTGAGCAGGAAATGCGCGCGCTGCGCGAGATTGAGCAGTCGCTGCTGGCGGAGGATCCGAAGTTTGGTAGCTCCGTCGAGCGCGAAGTCGGCTATGGCCCGTCCGCGCAGACGGGCAAACTGACCATGCGCAGTGTGGCGCTTGTGGTGCTTGGCATTGTCCTGCTCCTTGCCGGTGTGGCGCTCGCGTCCTGGAACATGTGGACCGTGGTGATCAGCATCATCGGCTTCGGTGTCATGCTTGCTGGCGGCATCATGGCGCTTCGCACCCCGGCGTCTGAGGGGCCAGCGAAACGGCAGAACCCCAACGCCGGAAAGCAGCGCTCGCAGCGCAGCGTGTCAATGGAAGAAAGCTTCCGCCGCCGCTTCGAAGACCGCCAGTAGCGGGTTAAACGACAAAATGTGTGTCTAGAATCAGCGATTTATGTGTCCTGACCTCTAGCGTTGCTGGAAATATATGCTTGCTGGGCTTATATCTGTCCTCTGAGCCGTAAATCCTCGGTGTGGTGCCGGTGATGTGCTACGGGCCGGTGGTGGCATTAACCAATGCCAAAGAACCGACCCCGCTGCAGCGTGTGCGGCGGCGAAATGAAACGTAACGGACGCACCACAGCACACCGGGCGAGGTGGCGCTGCAAAACCTGCGGCGCCTCCACCACAAAACGACGCCCAGACATCTCAAACAAGACCGCTTTTGATGCCTTCATCGCCCACGTCACCAGTGGTGAAAGCTTGGAAACCACTGCCGATAAACTCGGCTACCGCCCGCGCACCCTACAACGCAGGTTTGAACCGTTCTGGCTTATCGACGTGCCTGATCCCACCATCGGACACGACGGGCGTATCTACGACCAGATCTTCATCGACGGCACCTACACCGCCAGCGGGTGCCTCATCGTGGCCGCCACATTGGATCACGTCATCGCCTGGCACTGGTGCAAACACGAAACCACCCACGCCTACCAACAACTCCTCGAGCGCATCCCCGCACCCTTAATCGCTGTCATCGACGGCGGACAAGGCGCAGCCAGCGCCATCAAGACATGCTGGCCTGACACCAAAATCCAACGCTGTCTCGTTCACGCCCAACGCGTCGTGCGCCGCTACACCACATCACGACCGCGCACCGAAGCAGGACGAGCGATCTACCAACTCGCGCTCAACCTCACCAAAATCACCACCTTGGATCAAGCAGCTCAATGGGGTGTGCAACTACATGAGTTCGGAAACGTCTACCGCGCCTGGATGGATCAAAAGACGCTGACCAAAGACCCGAAAACCGGCGCGTGGACACGCGAGTGGACACACGCCAACGTGCGCAAGGCCTACAACAGTCTCAACCACCTCTGGCGCAACCAACTGCTGTTCGTCTACCTCGACCCACCCGACAGTGTGCTCGATGTCAGCCGGATCAAATCGACCACCAACAGCCTGGAAGGCGGCATCAACGCCCAACTGAAACTGCTGGCCCGCACCCACCGCGGCAGATCCGGGGAGCATCAGCGTCGGATGCTGGAGTGGTGGCTGTATCTGAAAACGGAACTGCCTGACGATCCTGTTGAGATCGCCAGGCAGTCCAACTGGGGCCAGGACCAACTCGCCAAAGTATCCACCCTGACCCACAACGAGAACCAAGCCGACCACGAAACCGGACGACCAGCCCTCTACGACAACGCTATCGACACCAACTACACACACTCAATCGGCATCCGAAAAGGCCACATCTAACCCCGCGACACGCCGGAGTCAGACACACATTTTGTCGTTTAACCCCCAGTAGCAGCGTCCCCCTCTTAGTTTCAGCCTCCCCGTACTGCGGGGAGGCTTCTTGTATGTGAGCCCCGCTCCCTTATGTCCTTTGCAATGGTCCCAAATGTCGAGCTGTGAAGTGGCATCATGCCACCGTCCGGACGTCGGTTACGGGGTTTGTCCGGCGAAGCGGGCCAAAGGTCGTCAGATCTGTCCGGTCAGCCACTCAATTGGATCGATCTTCCCGTGCGTTCCCCGCAGGCCCCACTTCGCCCCACCTGCACGCCCCACTTCGTCCCACGGGGCCGCGAAACGGCGCAATCGGTCCCTGTTACCTGGGTAAACACTGCACCGTAGTTTCATTCGTTGCACGTTGTGCGGTGCGGTATGTGAGTGACTCAAGGGGATTTTGTGGCTCTGATTTACTTAAGTGGCTATTTTCTCATGGCTCTGCACCGCTTCGCCCCACCGATAAAAGCGCAATCTACCTGCTGTGATACAAAAGAAATCGGGAAAGTTGACGTGCAGTGTGGCGTTTGTGGGGGAAAGTGGGTTAAAGTGGGGCACAGCGGAGAGACGTGGTGCGCATCTTGACTACGTGCGTACGACGGATCGAAGCCGAGAAATTTCATAGCCGTAGTCAGAACGCAGAAGGAAGGTAGGTCGCCGGATGTTTCTGGGAACCTACACTCCCAAGCTGGACGACAAAGGTCGCCTGACACTGCCCGCTAAGTTCCGCGAGGAGCTGGCGGACGGGTTGATGGTGACCAAGGGGCAGGATCACTCGCTCGCGGTGTACCCGCGCGATGAGTTCGCCGCTCGCGCCCGCAAGGCCGCGGCGGCATCCCGCACCAACCCGAAGGCGCGCGCGTTCATCCGAAATCTGGCTGCCAGTGCGGATGAGCAGACGCTGGACGGATCTGGCCGCATCACCCTGTCCCCGGCGCACCGCGAGTACGCAAACCTGTCCAAGGAATGCGTGGTCATCGGTTCCGTGGATTTTCTCGAGATCTGGGACCTCGAGTCCTGGGAAAAGTATCAAGAAGAAACCGAAGCCGCGTTTTCCGCGGCGGACGACGACGACATTCTCTCCGGCCTGCTGTAGGGCTGACTACCCGACTGGCAGGCATGACTCACGGAGAGCGTGTACGAACTCTGTCCGGGGTGTGAAGCTTCTCTGGTGTACTTCCCCGACATCAGATAAGCCGCCCCGGGCAGGGCTCTATGCGCTCCCCATCCGTTTAGGGATAGCGCACGCAAGCGCCAGTGACAGCCGAATACGCAAAGGGGGTGGCCCCACATGCAGCAACACACGCACGCTGAAGACCCTCACGGTCACGTGCCGGTGATGCGCGAGCGCATGGCGGAGCTGCTCGCGCCGGCTGTGGAGCGCTTCGGGGGCAATGCAGTGCTTATCGACGGAACCCTGGGTGCCGGCGGCCACACCGAGTACTTCCTCACCACTTTCCCGGACGCGAGGGTCATCGGCATCGACCGGGACCCGATGGCATTAGAGCAGGCTTCCCAGCGTCTCGCGCCGTTCGGCGACCGATTTGCAGGTGTGCAGACCCGGTTCGACAACGTCTGTGAGGCCGTCGATAGTGGCGAGGGCGACATCTTCGACACTGCTCGCGAACATGGAGTCACTGGCGCGCTGTTCGACCTGGGCGTGTCCTCTATGCAGCTCGACCAGGAGGACCGCGGGTTCGCTTACCGCGGCGATGCGCCGCTGGATATGCGAATGGACCCCACCCAGGGCATTACTGCGGCTGAGGTGCTTAACACGTATTCACACGGTGAGCTGGCGCGGATTCTGAAGACGTACGGCGACGAGCGTTTCGCGGGCAAGATCGCCTCGGCTGTCGTGCGCGAGCGTGAGACAGAACCGTTTGACCGGGCGGCACGTTTGGTGGAGCTACTCTACGACACCATTCCGGCGGCCACGCGACGCACTGGCGGGCACCCGGCAAAGCGCACGTTTCAAGCGTTGCGCATCGAGGTGAACCGCGAGCTTGAGGCGGTGGAGAACGTCGTTCCCGCAATTGCTTCGCTTCTCGGGGTTGGTGGCCGCGCGGTGTTCATGAGCTACCAGTCGCTGGAAGACAAGATTGTGAAGTCCGCGTTCGCAGAACTCACTGCTTCCAAAACTCCGCAAGGGCTGCCGATGGAGCTGCCCGGAGCCGAGCCGTCTTTCCAGCTCATCACGCGTGGGGCCGAAAAGGCGTCCGAGGCAGAAATTGCACGAAACTCCCGAGCCGCGCCGGTGCGGGTACGGGGCATTGAAAAACTTCGCGATATAAAAGATTTGAATTCTTAAAAGGACGGACACCATGGCAGCACGAGACGCACGCGCGGGATCCCGCGCCACCACGCTGACTCGCGATAGCCGCGCCACGCGTACCACGCGCACGCCCCGCCGCTCGCAGCCGCAGCAGCCGGGGATTAAGCCGCACGTGCCCCACACGAAGGCACCGGCTGCCCGCGGGCGGCTTGGGTCGCAGCAGGTGGTTTCTGTCCGCGGCCGCCGCGTATCAACTGCTGCCACGGCCTCGAAGTTCTCCGCGGTGTCGTCCGTGGCGTTGCCGCTGCTCATCGTGGGTATCATCGCCGCGATGGTGCTCTCGGGCATCGCTACGGCACAGACGTTTACTATTCAGAAGCTGCAGTCCCAGGAGCGCGAGCTGGTCAACGAAGTGGAGTCGCTTTCCCGCGATTTGGAAGACCGCCGCTCAGCTGCGCGTATCGCGCAGTACGCCGAGGACTCCGGGATGGTTGTGGCGCCCGAGCCGGGAATTATGGCTGTGGATGAGCAAGGCCGCGCGGAGGAGCGTCGTCCGTTCAACCCTGATTCTGTGGTGAAGCTGGTGGACGTCAACGGCGAGCCGACCCGCAGCGGTCGCGCCACCTCCGACGAGGCCGCCACCCGCGAGCTGGGTGATTCGCTCACCCAACGCCCCGGTGGCAACGTGCTGGGAGGCCAGCCGCCGGCGGGCCAGGAACAGCCGCAGATTGCCAACCTCGCCCCGTACCAGCCGAACGTCGCCGCGCCCCGCTAGGGCATGCGTGAAAGCCTGAGGCGAAAACTACTCCTTGCAGTGTGGCGCAACCGGCGAAACACGTGCAGCGGGGCATGATGGGATGGAAATTGTGCGAAACTAGGGAGGAGAGCAGGGCACGTGAGTCACACGGGTGCACCGCGGCCGGCGAAGGGCCGGGCGGACCGCGCGCAGGAGCAGCGCCACATCACGAACCGGCGCGTGTACTATCTCGCCCTCATCTTCCTTGCCATCGCGACATTGCTCATCGGTCGTTTGTTCTGGGTCCAGGTAGTCAAGGGCCCCGAGTTGCGTGCGCAGGCCGAGCAGCAGCGTACCCGCGTGTACGTCGAGCCTGCCCGCCGTGGCGAGATCGTCGACCGGGAGGGCAACCAGCTGGCTTACACCATGCAGGCCCGCTCACTCACGGTTTCCCCGAACCTGCTGCGTGAGGAGCTGAAGCAGCAGCAGGAGTTGCAGTTGCGTATCGACGGGCTATCGCAAGAAGACATCGACGCCCAGATCGATGCCAGGGTAGAGGACGTTTTGCGCACCATGGCGAACGAGATCCCGGGCATGATCGGTGATGGCGAAGAGGGGGAGGACTCCGATTCCGGCAGCGGCGACTCCGACGAGCCGAATCGCACCGTCGGTGAGGTCAGCGCGAAAGAGATCCTGGACAAGCTGCACGCGGACTCGAACTACGAGGTGCTGGTGCGCAACGTTGACCCGGACGTGGCCTCTAAGGTGGCGGCTGCGTTCCACGGTGTGGCGGCGGACCACCAGGATATTCGCCAGTACCCCAACGGCGCGGTGGGCGAAAACATCATTGGCAAGGTGTCCATGGATGGCCAAGGCCAGTTTGGGCTTGAGGCGTCGTCGGACGCCGCGCTCACCGGTATCAACGGGCGTTCCACTGAGGATGTCTCCGCCGACGGGCAGTCGATTCCGGGCACGCTTCGCGACGTGGTGCCTGCCGTGGACGGTTCGCGCATCCAGCTCACGATCGACTTGGATCTGCAGACCTTTGTGCAGCAGACCCTTGAGCAGGCGAAGGAGAATTCGCAGGCAAAGCAGGCCGAGGCTGTGGTGCTCGACGCGCACACTGGTGAGGTGCTGGCGATGGCGAACACGGACACCATCAACCCGAATGCGGACTTGGAGAAGCAGATTAAGCAGGGCCGTGATTTCGAGAACCCGTCGATATCGCACCCGTTCGAGCCTGGCTCGGTTGCGAAGGTGATTACTGCGGCTGCCGCGATCGACCTGGGGCTGACGGACCCGCGCGAGGTGCATCAGGTGCCGGGATCCATCGACATGGCTGGCATTACGGTCAACGACGCTTGGACGCACGACGTGCTGCCGTACACCACTGCCGGTATCTTCGGCAAGTCCTCGAACGTGGGCACGTTGCAGATCGCGCAGCGTCTCGGCGAGGAGCGTTACTGGGACTATCTCAACCGCTTCGGCATCGGTTCCACAACAGGCATCGAGCTGCCGAACGAATCAGCCGGCCTGGTTCCGGTGCTCGAGCAGTGGTCCGGCGGTACCTTCGCAAACCTGCCGATCGGGCAGGGGATGAGCTGGACAACGCTGCAGATGGCGAGCGTGTATCAGGCACTTGCGAACGGCGGCGAGCGTATCGAGCCGCGCGTCATCTCACAGGTGACAGGCCCGGACGGTGAAGAGGTGCCGCAGGAGGAACCGCAGCGCACCCGCGTGGTTAGCGAGGAAGCGGCCCGCACCACCGTCGATATGTTCCGCGCGGCCTTCCAATCCGACTCGGCTGGCGTGCAGTCCGGTACCGCCCAGGGCAACGAGTTGGAGGGTTATCAGCTGGCCGGTAAGACCGGTACCGCGCAGAAGGTGAACCCGGAGACGGGTGCGTACTCGCAGAGCGAGTTCTGGATCACGTTTGCAGGCATCGCGCCTGCCGACGATCCGCGCTTCGTCGTGGCCGTCATGCTCGATGAGCCGCAGCGTGGTCCGCTTCACGGCGGCGCAGGTGGTCAGTCGGCGGCGCCGGTGTTCAAAGAGATCGCGAGCTGGCTGCTCAACCGCGAGAACGTTCCCCCGAGCCCGCCGGCTGAGCCGTTGGTGTTGCAGGAGAACTAGGGAGGAGAAAAAGGTATGTCTGACACGCCCACGCTTCACACCCTGGCGGAGATCGCAGGCGCGCGTCTGGAAAATGTTCCCGAAGGGGAACGCGAGCAGGTGGGTTCCGCCCCGGTGACGTTCATCGGTCTGGATTCCCGCAATGTCGAGCCGGGTGGCATGTTTGCCGCACTACCGGGCACGCGTGTGCACGGCGCGAAGTTCGCGGGTGAATCGCAAGCCGCCACTATCCTCACCGACGATGAAGGCCTGGCGATTCTTGCCGAGGCAGGCGAGACGCGCCCCGTGCTCGTGGTGGACAACATCCGCAAAGTGCTTGGCGACGTCGCCGCCCAGGTCTACGGCCACCCTTCGCGCGAGATGACGTTGATCGGGGTGACGGGGACATCAGGCAAGACCACTACGACGTACATGCTGGAAAAGGGGCTCGCGGCTGCCGGGCACACCGTGGGGCTTATCGGTACCACCGGCACGAAGATCGCGGGCAGGGATGTGGCCACCCAGCTCACTACGCCGGAGGCGACCACCCTGCAGCAACTTTTCGCGCGAATGCTGCGTGAAGGTGTCACACACGTCGTGATGGAGGTGTCTTCCCACGCGCTCATGCTGGGCAGGATTAACGGCGCGGAGTTCGACGTGGCTGGGTTTACCAACCTGTCGCAGGACCACCTGGATTTCCACCCGACGATGGAAGATTACTTCGATGCGAAGGCGCTGTTTTTCGATCCCGCTAGCCCTCTCGCGGCGAAGCGCAGCGTGATCTGCATCGACGACGAGTGGGGCGAGCGCATGGCGCAGGTGGCCAGCAACCCCGTAACGGTAGGGACCAAGGGCCAGACGGCGGATGTCTCGGCGCAGCTTATAGCCGTTGACGAAGCCGGCGTTCAGCACATCCGAATCGGCGAGCGGGAGTTTAGGCTGCCCATGCCGGGAGAGTTCAACGTGGCCAACGCCGCACTCGCGTGCGCGCTCGCGGACGCAGCCGGGGTGGAGCTCGACGGATTCATTCGCGGCCTCGAACAAGCGGCGGTACCCGGGCGCATGGAACGCGTCGATGCGGGCCAGGATTTCGTGGCGGTGGTGGATTACGCACATAAGCCCGCGGCTATCGGCGCGGCGCTCGCTGCGCTTCGCGGCCAGGTCGACGGCCGCATCGGCGTCGCTGTCGGTGCCGGCGGAAACAGGGACACCTCGAAACGCCCGCTCATGGGTGCGGAAGCCGCACGTGGTGCAGACTTCGTGGTGGTCACCGACGATAATCCGCGCACCGAAGATCCCGCGGCCATCCGCTCGGCCGTGATTGCCGGCGCGCGTGAGGCCGAAACAGGAGCAGAGATCACCGAAGTCGGTTCACGCGCAGGCGCCATCGATGCGCTCGTGCAGTGGGCACGCCCCGGCGACGCCGTTATCGTGGTGGGCAAAGGCCACGAGGTGGGCCAGATCGTCGGGAGCGAAACGTTGCACTTCGATGACCGGGAAGAACTACGGCGCGCCATTAGGCAGTACGCGGCGCAGCGAGAAGACGGGGGTAACGCATGATTGACATGAGTTTGGCGCAGATCGCCGAGATCACAGGCGGGCGCTTGAGCCCAGAGGCGGAGCCTAAGGCAAGGGTGACCGGCTACGTGGAGATCGATTCGCGAAAGATTGGCCCCGGCGGGCTATTCGTGGCGTTTCCCGGGGTTCGAGTGGACGGGCACGAGTTCGCGGCGAAGGCTGCCGAGGCGGGCGCGACGGCGGCGCTTACGACGAAGGAAGTGGGGGTGCCAGCGGTAGTCGTCGATAAGCTTCTGCCCCAAGCTGACGACAACTCCGACCTTGCGGCAAACGATCCCGATGGCTCCGCGGCTGGTGTTGTGGACGGCATGACGAAGTTGGCGCGCTATGTCGCGCGCGAACTCACCGCGAACCACGGGCTGAACATCATCGGCGTGACGGGTTCCGCGGGCAAGACGTCCACGAAGGATCTCATCGCCGCGGTGCTGTCGCGCGCGGGCGAGACGGTTGCCCCGCCCGGGTCGTTTAACAACGAGATCGGGCATCCGTACACCGTGCTGCGCTGCACGGAGGAAACAGACTTCTTGGTGGCGGAAATGTCGGCGCGCGGGGTGGGGCACATTGCGCACTTGGCGACGATTGCCCCGCCGACCATCGGCGTCGTGCTCAATGTCGGCTCGGCGCACTTGGGTGAGTTCGGATCCCGCGAAAACATCGCACGCGCGAAGGGCGAGCTGGTCGAAGCGCTGCCGGAAAATGGCGTGGCGGTGCTCAATGCCGACGACGAGCTGGTGGCGGGAATGGCTCCGCGTACGAAGGCTCGTGTGGTGACGTACTCCGCCGCGGGCAGCCGCTCGGCGGATTACTACGCCACCGATGTCTCGCTGGACGCGGTGGCGCGGGCGTCGTTTACCCTGCACACCCCGGCGGGCAATACGGAACCCGTCCGTCTCAACGTCTTCGGCGCCCACCAGGTGGATAACGCGCTGGCCGCAGCAGCGGTGGGCATCGAATCCGGCATGGACGCCAAGACGGTGGCGGAGGCGTTGACGCAGGCGCACTCCGTGTCCGTGAACCGGATGGACGTGCAGACGCGCGCGGACGGCGTGACGGTGATCAACGACGCCTACAACGCGAACCCAGAGTCCATGCGCGCTGCTATCGCCGCGCTCGGCTACACGGCGGCGGCGCGACCCGGTGTTCGCTCGGTGGCGGTGCTCGGCGAGATGGGCGAGCTCGGCCCCGGGGCGCACGAGGCGCATGCGGCGCTTGCCGACGAGCTCGCGCGATACCGCGTCACCCACCTCGTAGCCGTGGGCCCCGGCGACAACGTCGCCGCACTCGCGCAGCGCGCCCGCAGCCGCGGCGTGGAGACCACCGTGGTGGCCGACGCAGCTGAGGCGGCCGAGGCGGTGCGCGACATCATTTCGCATTCCCCGCTGGGGGAGGAAGACTGGTCATCGCGCGAGGACCGCGATGTGGTACTGGTCAAGGCCTCGAACGCTGCCCAACTGTGGGTGGTGGCGGAGACGCTTTTGGCGGGTCATACCCTTAGGTGAGCTTTAAACCCTCGGAGAACTAGCAAGGTAGCAATGTAATGGTTCAAGTCATCATCGCCGGGACAATCAGTTTCTTGGTTTCCATTTTCGTGACCCCGATGCTGATCCGGTACTTCAACCGCCGTGCGATGGGCCAGGAAATCCGTGAGGACGGCCCCGCCTCCCACGCACGCAAGCGTGGCACGCCCACCATGGGCGGTATCGCTATCTTGCTCGCGATCGCGTTGGGCTACCTTGGGGCGTCGATAAGCGCCCTTGCGACAGGCCACACTGCGTTCACCGCAACGGGCCTGATCGTGCTGTTCCTCACCCTCGCGCTTGGCCTGGTGGGGTTTGCCGACGACGGCATCAAGCTGTTCATGCACCGCAACCTGGGCCTGAATAAGACAGCGAAGCTGATTGCGCAGTTCGCCATCGCGATCGCGTTCGGCATCCTCATCCTGCAGTTCCCCGACGAGAACGGGCTAACGCCGGGCTCTCCGTTCTTGAGTTTCGTGCGCGACATTGAAATGTTCGACCTCACGCTCGGAGGCGGGGTTATCGGCACGATTGCCTTCCTGGCGTTCATTTATATTCTGCTGGCGGCATGGTCGAATGCGGTGAACCTCACCGACGGCCTGGACGGGCTTGCGGCCGGTTCGACCGCGCTGGTGATGGCCGCCTACACCGCGATCACCTTCTGGCAGTTCCGCAACTCCTGCGCCGTATCCGCCACCGCGAGCTGCTACACGGTGCGTGACCCGCTTGACCTTGCCATCCTGGCCGCAAGTGGCTTCGGCGCTTGCGTGGGTTTCTTGTGGTGGAACGCGGCCCCGGCGAAAATCTTCATGGGCGACACAGGCTCGCTCGCACTTGGCGGGTTGGTCGCGGGCCTTTCCGTGGGTTCCCGTACCGAGCTTTTGATGGTTGTCATCGGCGCGCTGTTTGTGCTCGAAGCGGCGTCGGTGGTGATCCAGGTGGCGGTGTTCAAGACGACCGGCAAGCGCGCGTTCCGCATGGCGCCGTTCCACCACCACTTTGAAAACGACGGCTGGGCCGAGACGACCGTGGTGATCCGCTTCTGGATCATCAGTGCAATGGCTGTCGCGCTCGGCCTCGCCATCTTCTACGGCGAGTGGCTCAGCCAAGTGGGGACGCTGTGATGTTGCCGGAGATCGCATCCGGCGTGCTGGTCGCCGGCGCGGGGGTGTCGGGGATCGGCGCTGCGGAGCTGCTGCAGGCAGCCGGCGCACGCTTCAAGGTTGTGGACGACAACCCGGGGGGCCGTGCACGCGCCGAAGCTCTGGGCTTCGGCACACTCTCGGGTGAGGGCGCCAGAGCGAGCTTTGCCGACTTCGGCCTGGTGGTCACTTCCCCCGGGTGGCGCCCCGACGCGCAGTTGCTTATCGACGCTAAAGCTGCCGGCCTTGACGTCATCGGCGACGTTGAGCTGTGTTTCCGCCTCGACCGTGCCGGCGTGTTCGGCCCGCCGCGCGACTGGTTAGTAGTCACCGGCACCAACGGCAAAACCACGACCACCGGCATGCTTGCGGCGATGATGATTGAGGCAGGCAAAGACACCGGCAAGCGCGCGGGCGCATGTGGCAACATCGGCGTCGCGGTGGGCGAGGCGTTGCTCGCGCCCGAGCGGCTCGACGTGTTGGTGGCGGAGCTTTCCAGCTTCCAGCTGCACTGGTCCAGCCAGCTCGTGCCGGACGCTGGCGTGCTGCTCAACTTGGCCGACGACCACATCGACTGGCACGGCAGCTTCGACGCGTACGCCGAAGCCAAGGCGAAGGTGCTGCGGGCGCCCGTCGCGGTGGCGGGTGTAGACGACGCCGAGGTGCGCCGATTGGCCGAAGCGACCGGCCGCGACGACATCGTAGGCTTCACCGCCAGCGCACCCGACGATGGGCAGGTGGGAGTTGAAAATGGGCGCATCGTCTCGCGCATCGGTTCAAGCCGCGTGGATGTGG
Source organism: Corynebacterium sp. Marseille-P4321 (assembly GCF_903645305.1). Taxonomy (GTDB): domain Bacteria; phylum Actinomycetota; class Actinomycetes; order Mycobacteriales; family Mycobacteriaceae; genus Corynebacterium. The sequence continues at coordinate 780,579 of NZ_CAHJXO010000001.1, forward strand.
CCAGTGCTGAAGGCATTCAGCCGCCGGGCTTGGCAGGTGTGCTCGACGCCCTGGCCGCCACCGCCGTGGCTTTGAGCCAAGGCGCGAAACCCGAACACGTTCAGCGTGCACTAGAGGCCTACCAGGTTGCGGGGCACCGCGGGGCGGTTGTGCATTCCGCTGGGGGAGTGGACTGGGTGGATAACTCCAAGGCGACGAATCCGCACGCTGCGGACTCCGCGCTCACCGGCGCTGGCGACGTGGTGTGGATCGCCGGCGGGCAGCTCAAGGGTGCGGCAGTGGATGCGGTAGTAAAAGCACATGCGCAGCAATTTCGCGCCGTGGCACTGCTTGGTGTGGACCGTGAGCTGATCCGTGAAAGCGTGGCGCGTGTCGCCCCGGAGGTGCCCATCTTCGTCACCGACGCGACCGACCCGGTGCAGGCGATGGAGGAAGTTGTGGCCTACGCGGCGAGCAAGGCCCGCCCCGGGGATACGGTGCTGCTCGCCCCCGCGGCGGCCAGCCTGGATATGTTTTCCGGAATGTCGGCGCGTGGTGACGCGTTCGCGGCCGCCGCAATGAGACACTAATGCTCGGCTAGTAAGGTCAACTAGAGGTTCAGACTTTAACGAAAGGGCGGCCCATGACGGTGCAACGCGACAACCCCTCAGCACGACGCGCGCCCCGGCCGCCTGCGCCGCCTAGCAACGCGCCGGAATCCAAGCTCGCCGCCGGTGTGCGCCGAATCGGCGAGTTCCTCGATTCGCGCCCGCTTATCGATTACTCCATGATCCGCTCGATCGTGCTCATCCTCGCCGGTCTCGGCGTAGTGATGGCCATGAGCTCGTCGATGGCGTCGTCCTTCGCCGCGAACGCGAGCGTGTGGGCCCAGGCGGTACGCCAATTCATCATGGTCATCCTCGGCTTGGGCGCGTTCTGGCTCGCGCTGCGAACCCCGCCTGAGAAGCTGCGCACCGCCTCCAGCTGGCTGATGGTCATCTCCATCGCGCTGCTCATTGCCGTGCTCACACCGCTAGGCACTGGGCGAGAAGAGGTGGGCTCGCAGTCCTGGTTGGTCGTCGGGCCCCTGCGTATGCAGCCCTCTGAGCTCGCCCGCATTGCGATCGCTATGTGGGGCGCGAAGGTGCTAGCGAACAAGGACCCGCCCCAGCCGATGCGACGCGACAACGGTTTTATGCTGTTCAGCCTCGTGGCGATCATTTGTGTGCTGCTTATCTTCGCCCAAGGGGATATGGGCATGGCGTTATCGTTTGCGGTCGTGGTCGCCTTCATCCTCGTCTTTGCAGGGGTGTCGCTGAAGCTGGTGGGCATCCTCGCCGCAGGCGCGGTCGTGGTGCTGATCGGGGAGTTCCTCTCCGGGGGCTTCCGCTCCAACCGTATCCACGTATACTTCGATGCGCTGCGCGGCGAGTTCGAGGACACCCAGGGCGCGGCTTTTCAGTCGCACCAGGGCTTTTTATCCCTTGCCGACGGCCACATCTTCGGCGTGGGCCTGGGACAGTCCCGCGCGAAGTGGTTCTACCTGCCGGAGGCGCGCAACGACTTCATCTTCGCCGTGATCGGTGAAGAACTCGGACTGTGGGGCGGCGCACTGGTGATCATCCTGTTCGCACTGCTGGGCTTCTTCGGACTGCGGTCCGCGCGCCGGGCACAGACCCAGTACCAGACGCTTATGGCGGCCGCCCTTACCGCGGCCGTTGTCTCCCAGGCCTTCATCAACATGGGCTACGTGGTGGGCCTGCTTCCGGTGACCGGTATTCAGTTGCCAATGCTGTCTGCGGGCGGCACTTCGGCAGTGATTACGCTCGGCGCAATGGGGGTTCTGGCGAACATCGCGCGCCACGAGCCGGACGCCATCTCGTCTATGCAGAACTACGGTCGTCCAGCCTTCGACCGCGTCTTCGGACTGGATGAGCCTCGTGCACTCGCGCAGAGCCGGACGCGAACACGAACGCGAGCGCAAGGGCCGCAAGGGACGCAAGGGCCGCAAGGGCCGCAAGGGCAAGGTCAGGGCAGCAGCAAACCCGCCGCAGCGTCGCAGCGCACTCAGGCTCGCCAGCGCCGCGAAGAGCGCTTCGGCACCCCGGTGACCGCGCGCGGCTCGAAGCAGGCGCCGCAGCGTCAACGCGCGCACCGCCCGGCGCCATACGATCGTGGGGCCACTGCACGTTACGATAGGCAGCATCAGCGCAGCCCGCGAAGATAGCGGGCGCGAAACACATACAGACACGTTCAGGGCCTGGAAAGGCCTGGAGGGCCTGGAGGGCCTGGAGAGCCTGGAGAGCAATGACTGCACAACTTTCTGTTGTTGTCGCTGGAGGCGGCACCGCGGGGCATATTGAGCCGGCACTGGCAATTGGCGAGGTGCTGCGAGACACACACGGCGCGCACGTGGTGGCGCTCGGCACGGAACGGGGGCTGGAGACGACGATTGTGCCCGCCCGTGGCTTTGATCTGGAGCTCATTGACCCGGTGCCCATTCCGCGAAAGAAACCGTGGAAGTTGTTCTCCGTGCCGCTGAAGCTGCGCCGCTCGGTGAACCAGGCGAAGGCCGTGATGCGTGAGGCGGGTACCCAGGCTGTGATCGGAACCGGCGGCTATGTTGCGGCCCCGGCGTACCTCGCCGCAAAATCGCTCGGTTTGCCGTTCTTCGTCTTAGAGACCAATGCGCTCGCTGGCATGGCGAACAAGCTGGGTGTGCGTTTGGGCGGCACGGGCTTCAACGCGGTACAAAACTCCGGGATGAAGGGCGACGTTGTGGGGATCCCTGTGCGCCCCGGTGTGGGTGTGGACCCAGACGGGGCGAAGCGCGAGCGGGGCCTGCGCATGTGGAACCTTGACCCGGAACGCAAGACCATCTTGGTCACGGGCGGATCCCAGGGCGCAGTCAGCATTAATAACGCGCTCGCAGGCGCGGTTGAGCGGCTCACCGCGGCAGGCCACCAGGTGCTGCACGCGTACGGGCGCAAGAACGACATGCCCACCACACACGAGCACTACACCGCCGTGCCCTACATCGACGACATGGAGGCCGCCTACGCAGTGGCTGACATCGTGGTCTGCCGCTCCGGCGCAATGACGGTCGCCGAGAACTCCGCCGCGGGGCTTCCGGCTATCTATATTCCGCTGCCGCACGGCAACGGGGAGCAGGGTTTGAACTCGGCGCACTTGGTCGACGCGGGGGCGGCGCTGCGAATTGAGGATGGGCAGCTGACAGCAGACGTGCTCGTCGATAAGCTTTTGCCCTTGCTTTCCGACGATGCCGCGCTCGGTGCGATGCGCGACGCCCTGGAGTCTTCCGGCGCGGGAAACGTGGCCGAAGAACTGGCGCTACGCGTGGCCGATGCGGCGCGCGAGGCGACTGGGAAGGAGAAGTAGATGGCGGATTTAACGCGTGTGCACCTGGTGGGGATCGGTGGTGCCGGAATGTCCGGGCTTGCCCACATCCTGCTCGATCGCGGTGCGACGGTGACGGGGTCGGACGTGAAGGATTCGCGGCCCGTGCGCACTCTGCAGGCGAAGGGCGCGGCTGTGGCGATCGGTCACGACGAGGCAAACCTAGAGCTTTCCGGCGCGCTTCCCACCGCTGTGGTGACGAGTTTCGCCGCCATTCCGCAAGACAACCCCGAGCTCGTGCGCGCCCGCCGCGAAGGCATAGAGGTACTGCGCCGCTCCGACCTGCTCGCCGAGCTGATGGAGGGATCCACGCAGCTGCTCATCGCGGGCACGCACGGCAAGACGTCCACGACATCGATGGCCGTGGTGGCGCTGCAAGCGGCGGGGGAGGACCCCTCGTTCGCCATCGGTGGCCAGCTCAACCGGGCCGGCACCAACGCCCACCACGGGCAAGGCAACGTGTTCGTGGCGGAGGCTGACGAGTCCGATGCCTCACTTTTGCGCTACGCGCCTGATGTGGCGGTGGTGACGAACATCGAGCCTGACCACCTCGATTTTTATGGCTCGGCCGAAAAGTACTTCGAGGTCTTCGACAAGTTCGCCGATATTGCACGCCACCTGGTGGTGTGCCTGGACGACGAGCACGCGGCCGCGTGCGGCAAGCGTGCGCTGGAGCGCGGCATCACGGTGTCCGGCTACGGCACCGCGGAAGCGGTGGCGCGCAACCCGGAGGTGCCCGCTGGCGCAGTGGTCACAGCAGAGCGTGTCGACGGCGCCAACGTAGCTGTGGAGCTGCAGCTGCGCACCGCCGACGTGGCTGGCGAGGTTGCGTACACCCTCGCCGTGCCCGGGCACCACATGGTGCTCAACTCCGCAGGCGCGCTGCTCGCTGGCGTGCTCACCGGCGCCGACCCTGGGCGTTTGGCGCGGGGGCTTTCCGAGTTCACTGGCGTGCGCCGTCGCTTTGAGTTTAAGGGCGAAGCCGCAGGTGCGAAGGTCTACGATGACTACGCGCACCACCCAACAGAGGTCGCCGCAGTGCTCGGCGCGGCGCGCGACACCGTGGCCGCCGAGGGCGAAAACGGGCGCGTGGTGGTGTGTTTCCAGCCGCACCTGTACTCACGCACGACGGAGTTCGCCACCGAGTTCGCGCGAGCACTCTCGCTCGCGGACTCGTGCGTGCTGCTGGATATCTACGGCGCCCGCGAAACTCCGGTAGAGGGTGTTACCTCACGCATTATCGCCGAGAAGATGAGCGCACCAGTGGTGCTCGAGCCGGATTTCTCGGCCGCGCCCGCCACGGTGGCCGCCCAGGTGCGCCCGGGCGATCTCGTGCTCACCATGGGCGCGGGCAGCGTGACCATGCTTGCCGACGAGATCGTGGCGGCCCTTGAAGCTACGCGCGGGGAGTAGGAGATGTCTACATCGATCACACCGGGCAGGCATCCCGAAGATGAAGGGCGCGAGCCGGAAGCCACGGGCCGCGAGATACAAGACGTGGAGCGTGAGCCGGGCGAAGCTCTTCAGGCGGAGCGTCAGCCGGCTGGCTCGAGTGCGTTGCCGGATCCCCATTCCGAGCCGAAGCCGGATGAGGCACCTCAAGGTAAATCGGCGCGCCGCCGTTCGTTGATCGCGCTCGCGGCTTGCTTTGCTTTCATTGGTGCGGTGGCGGCTGCGATGCCGTTTACTCCCATGATGCCGGTGCGCGGCATTTCCGTGGACGGCAACGTGAACTTGGGTGATGAGGATATCCAGGCGGCCACCGGCATTGAAGTGGGCACCCCGATTGCACGCGTGGACGTGCGCGAGGCTGCCAGCAACGTCGCGGCGAATCCGTGGGTGGAATCCGCTACGGTGTCGCGCGATTGGCCGAACGCGGTGGGCGTTGAGGTGGTGGAGCATGTACCCGTGGCTTGGGTGGACCAGAACGGGGAGCCGCACCTCATCGACAGGGACGGGCGTGATTTCGTTGTCGCCCCGCCACCGCCGGGGGCTGTGCAGCTCGACGGCGTGAGCGAGGAAGAGATGCCTGCCGCCGTTGAAGTCGCAGCCGCCATTACGGACCGGGCGCGGCCGCGCGTTCGCGCACTCACCACGGACGGGCCGTACAGCTTCGCGCTTGTGCTTGACGACGACCGGACGGTGTATTGGGGCGCCGCCGAGGACAACCACAACAAGGCCATCGCTTTGGAAACCGTCTTGCAGATGGAAGGCCAAGCCTTCAACATCTCTAACCCAGAATTGGTCAGCGCCTCCTAAAAGGAACCTGACCCCGCAAAAGGCCAGGTCACAACCCTAAAGTACAGGTTGAGGGTTGTGACACGCCGGGGCATACAACCAAAATCGGCTCGCTTTCACACAAGATGGGACGCAACCAACGCTTCCCCTCAACCTTGAAAGGCGAGACCACCACCATGACCTCTCCCGCGAACTACCTCGCCATGATCCGCGTCGTCGGTGTCGGCGGCGGCGGCGTGAACGCCGTGAACCGCATGATCGAGGAGGGCCTGAAGGGCGTCGAATTCGTCGCCATCAACACCGACTCGCAGGCCCTGCTGTTCACCGACGCAGACACCAAGCTCGACATCGGCCGCGAGGCCACCCGAGGCCTTGGCGCAGGTGCAAACCCGGAAGTGGGTCGCACTAGCGCCGAGGACCACAAGCAGGAGATCGAGGAGTCACTCAAGGGTTCCGACATGGTGTTCGTTACCGCTGGCGAGGGCGGTGGCACCGGCACCGGTGCGGCCCCGGTGGTGGCAGGCATTGCGAAGAAGATGGGCGCACTGACCATCGGTGTGGTTACCCGGCCGTTCACCTTTGAAGGCAAGCGTCGCACCCGCCAGGCGCTCGAGGGGATCGAGGCGCTCAAGGAGGTCTGCGACACCGTTATTGTCATCCCGAACGACCGCCTCTTGCAGCTCGGCGACGCAGAGCTTTCCATGATGGACGCGTTCCGCGCTGCCGACGAGGTGCTGTACAACGGTGTGCAGGGTATTACGAACCTGATCACCATCCCGGGCATGATCAACGTCGACTTCGCCGACGTGCGCTCCGTGATGGCGGATGCGGGATCCGCACTCATGGGTGTGGGCTCGGCGCGTGGCGACAACCGCGTGATGACGGCTACCGAGCAGGCGATCAACTCGCCGCTTTTGGAGACCACCATGGAGGGTGCGAAGGGTGTGCTGCTCTCCGTCGCCGGCGGCTCCGACCTGGGCATCATGGAGGTCAACAACGCCGCCTCCATCGTGGCGGATAAGGCGGACGAGGATGCGAACATCATCTTCGGCACGATTATCGACGACAACTTGGGCGACGAGGTCCGCGTGACCATCATCGCCACCGGCTTTGACGAGAAGGCCAACGCGCGCCCGGCAGATGATCAGGCGGGCGGTTCCACGACGGTGGCCGTCGAGAAGCCTGCTCAGCCCGAAGCTGGCGAGGATGAGCCCGCGCGTGGCTCCCTGTTCGGCGAGCGCGAGCAGCGCACCCAGCGCGAGGAGGACTACCAGCCGCGCCACCGCTACGAGCCGAACCAGTCCGGCCTGTTCACCAACTCCGACCGCCAGCGCGGCGATGATCTGCGCCGCGACCGTGGGTTCGACCAGGGCTTCGACGGCGGCGACGGCTTTGACGACCTCGACGTGCCGGATTTCATGCGCTAAGCGCTAGGGTGGGGCTTTATGACAGAGCCCAACAACCGCCCCGTCCGTATGGTGTTTACCTCCCGTGCTGGCGGGGCTTCGTCGTCCCCGTACGATTCGTTCAACCTGGGCAGCCATGTCGGCGACAACCCGGCCGATGTGGCCGCCAACCGCACCCGGCTCGCCGACATCCTGGGGCTGCCAGAGGATCGCTTCGTGTGGATGGAGCAGCTGCACACCAACCACGTCACGGTGGTTGACGGCCCGCAGGATTGCCCAGTGGAAGCCACTGACGCGCTGGTGACCCGAGAGAAAAACCTCGCGTTATGCGTGCTTGTAGCGGACTGCACGCCGGTGCTGTTGTCCGACCACTCGGCGGGCGTGATCGGTGCCGCTCACGCCGGGCGCATGGGCGCGCGTAACGGCATCGTTCGCCGCACCGTGGAGAAGATGGTGCAACTCGGTGCCAAGCCGGAGAACATCCAGGTGCTGCTTGGCCCCGCTGCCGCGGGCGAATCCTACGAGGTGCCAGAGGAGATGGCGGCCGATGTTGAGCGCCACCTGCCGGGCTCGCGCACCACCACGCGCGAAGGAACCCCGGGTATCGACGTGCGCGCTGGCCTGGTGCGCCAGCTGCTCAGCATGGGAGTGCGCAACATCGACGCGGATCCGCGCGACACCATTGCCGACAACGACTTTTTCTCCCACCGGCGCGACGGCACCACCGGGCGCCAAGCAGGGGTGATCTGGTTGACGGGGGTGGAGGCATGATTGCGCAACGTTATGCGGAAGTAACCCGGCAGATCCGTGAGGCGGAAGCCGCGGCCGGCCGCCCCGCAGGCAGTGTGCAGCTGCTTCCGGTGACCAAGTTCCACCCGGTGGATGCGATCCGAGAGCTCGCCGAGCTGGGGGTTGAACTTGTCGGGGAGAACCGCGAGCAGGAAGCCAGGCAGAAAGCAGAGCAGCTTAACGACGTTTGCCGGATCGCCATGATCGGCCAAATCCAGTCGAAGAAGGCCAATGCGGTAGCCCGCTGGGCGTCCGAGGTCCACTCCCTGGACTCGGTGAAGCTGGCCGAAGGTTTGGAACGCGGCATGGCACTCGCCCTCGAGCGTGGCGACAGGACTACGGCGACGCTGCCGTGCATGGTGCAACTCTCCGCCGACGGCGACACCGCAAGGGGTGGCGCGGCGGTGGAAACGGTGCCCGAAATCGTCGCTGCAGTCGAAGGATCGGAGCACTTGGAACTGGCGGGTTTTATGGTGGTGCCACCCCTGGAATCCGACCCACGCGAGGTGTTCGATTCGGCCCGCGCAACAACCGACGAATACGCCTCGACTCTCAAGCGAAACTTGAGACTTTCCGCAGGTATGAGTGGTGATTTCGAACTTGCAATTGCGTCTGGATCGGACATCGTGCGTGTCGGAACAGCTGTGCTTGGACCCCGGCCCGTAGGCTAAGCCGCACCCCCGTTCCAGACCCCCGACCTAACCCCGCAAGGAGCCCAAAAATGTCATTTCTTGGCAGCGCGAAAGAGTTCTTCGGCCTCGGCCCTATCGAGCACACCGAGGAGGATGCGTACTACGACGACGGCGCTTACCGTGACGGTGGCTCCACCGCCTATGACCGCGACGTGCGCCCGGCTCGCGAAGAGCGCTACACCCCGGCCGCGCCTGCGCGCCCGCAGTACACGCGCAACTACACCCCGCACATTGTCACCGCGTCCCCGCGTACGTACAACGACGCCAAAGAAATCGGGGAGCCGTTCCGCGACGGCGACGCAGTGGTGATGGACCTGACGGACCTGAACACCGCTGATGCAAAGCGCATTGTGGATTTCGCCGCCGGCCTGTGCTTCGCGTTGCGTGGCAACATGCACAACCTCTCCCGCGGGGTGGATACCCAGCGCCGCCTCTTCGCCATCGTCCCGGAAAACGCCGGGTTGGAAAAGGATGACCTGAAGCGCGCTGCACAGCTGCGATAGTGCTTCGTTAGGGTAAGACGCGTGGCACTATTCGGAGCAATACTTTTCACGATCGTCGGGCTTTACTCGCTGATTGTGGTCATCCGCATCATCGTCGAGATGATCCAGGCGTTTTCCAAACAGTTCGACCCACCGCACTGGTTCATCATGGTGGCGGAGCCGATCTTCCGCCTTACTGATCCACCGGTGCGCGCTTTGCGTCGCGTAATTCCGCCGCTGCGGCTCGGTGGCGGGGTTGGTTTGGACGTCAGCGTGATTGTGCTTTTCATCGCGCTTGCCCTCATTCAGGGGCTCATCCGCGGGCTGCTCATCGCGCCCGCCCTGTAGCCCACTCAACGTGGGGTTGAGATTCAGGGTAGAACTTAGAAGGTAGCCACCAAAGCGTGGACTACACCCAACTTGAAGTAAACAGTTACAATTCAGCAGACAACTAGGTAAGCGATGCCGTAACGTGGTTCGCACCTTATGCCCGCTCCGGCGGGCGAATATCCGACATCGAAGGGAACGCTAATGCCGCTGACACCAGCAGACGTGCACAATGTCGCTTTCAGCAAACCCCCGATTGGTAAGCGGGGATACAACGAGGACGAGGTGGATCAGTTCCTCGACCTCGTTGAGGACACGCTGGCGCAGTTGCAGGATGAAAACGACGAGCTGCGCGCACGTGTGGAGGAGCTGAGCAGCGGCGAGGCAGCCGCAGCCCCGGTTTCCACCCGCATCGAGCCGGCTGCCACCTCCGATGTCAACGCCGACGAGATCCGCCAGCAGGTGGAGAACCAGGTGCGCGAGGAGTTCGAAGAGGAGCTCTTCGAGGCAAAGCAGCAGCGGAAGCAGGCTGAGCGCCAGATTCAGAACCTGCAGGCCGAGTTGGATACGGTCAAGCGGAAGGCTGAGCGCGACCGTCAGCAGGGCATCGAGGATCAGAACGAGTCCGACCGTCGCATCGCCGATGCAGACAGGCGTGTGGTGGCGGCCGACAAGCGCACTGCAGATGCCGAGGCTCGCACCGCTACTGCGAACCGTCTCACCGAGGAAGCGGACGCACGCACTGTGGCCGCAAACCAGCTCACCGCGGAAGCTGAAGCCCGCACTGTCGCGGCGAACAAGCGCACTGAGGAGGCCGACGCCCGTACCGCTGCCGCCAACCTGGCAGCGGAGGAGAGTGCCGCGGATGCTGCCGAAGCGCGCGCTGAGACTGAGCTGTACAACCAGAACCACATGCAGGCAGCAAAGGTGCTTAGCTTGGCGCAGGAGATGGCAGACCGTCTCACCTCCGATGCGCAGCGCGAAGCGTCCAGCATGATCGCGGACGCACAGGACGCTGCGGACCGCGAGCTGCACGACGCGCGCACCAAGGCAAAGCGCCAGCTGCAGGATGCCCAAACGCGCTCTCGCGCGCAGCTCGACGAGGCTGAGGCAAAGGCCAAGCAGCTCGTTGAGGAGGCACAGCGTCAAGCGGAGGAGACCACCTCCCAGGCCAACGAGCGCGCAGAAGCGCAGATCCGCCAGGCCGAGGAACAGGCGACGAAGCTGCGCACCGAGGCTGAGCAGAAGCACTCCGAGATCCTCAACACGGTCAAGCAGCAGCAGACTGCGCTGGAGAACCGCATCGCGGAGCTGCGTACCTTCGAGCGCGAGTACCGCACTCGCCTGAAGACGCTGCTGGAGTCTCAGCTGGAGGAGCTGGAGGCGCGCACCTCTTCCGCTCCGAACGAGCAGTAACAACTTTCCTTCAAGCCGCGGCGTTGTATGATGTGCAACGTCGCGGCTTTTGCGATGCGCACTGATCCGGCCATCACCGGGGAGCGCTTCCGGAAGAACAGCTTAAAGGCCCAGTAGAACCGGACGTTTACCACGGAAGACGTCACTTCCTTCACCACAACGAAGTGGGGGTGCGTATGCGCCCCAAGCAGGGTGGTACCGCGTGGGTTGACCGCGTCCCTGCGAGGTTGAAGGAGTATGTGATGGTGGGCAACGTCTACCCGAAGGTGAGCTTCGACGGAGACACCTTCCCCGAACTCGAGCAGTCCGTGCTCGCGTACTGGAACAGCGACAACACGTTCCAGGCCTCGCTGGACAACCGCGAGGGCGCAGAGGAATACGTGTTTAACGACGGACCGCCGTTCGCAAACGGTTTGCCGCACTACGGCCACCTGCTCACCGGCTACGTCAAAGACATCGTGCCGCGTTTCCGCACCATGGCTGGCTACCGCGTGCCGCGCGTATTCGGGTGGGACTGCCACGGCCTGCCTGCTGAGCTGGAGGCGGAAAAGCAGCTCGGTATTACGGACAAGGGCCAGATCGAGGAGATGGGCCTAGAGAAGTTCAACGAGTACTGCGCCAAGTCGGTGATGCACTACGCCGGTGAGTGGGAGGACTACGTCACCCGCCAGGCACGTTGGGTGGATTTCGAAAACGGCTACAAGACGATGGACCCCGAGTACATGGAGTCCGTCATGTGGGCGTTTAAGGAGCTCTACGATAAGGGCCTGATCTACCAGGGCTTCCGTGTCCTGCCGTACTCCTGGGCAGAGCACACGCCGCTGTCTAACCAGGAGACCCGGCTGGACGATGCGTATCGCGACCGCCAGGATCCCACAGTCACCGTCACCATGCCGTTCACAGGAGCGAGGGAAGGCTTCGCTGCGGAGCAAACCGTACAGGAGCACCCGGAACTTCTGAACGCCGCCGCGATCGCCTGGACCACCACGCCGTGGACGCTACCGTCGAACCTCGCGCTCGCGGTGCACCCGGAGGTGGAATACAGCTTGGTGAAGGTGGGGGCAGACGGGGCGGAAGGCTTCGTCGATAAGCAACTGCTCTTGGCGACGAGCCTGCTCGGCGCGTACGCCAAGGAGTTGGGCGAGTTTGAGACCGTGGCGACGTTCGTCGGCGCGCAGCTGGAGGGTCTGGAGTACGAGCCGGTGTTCGGTTACTTCGCGGACACCGAAAACGCGTTTATGGTGCTCAACGCCGATTACGTGACCACCGAGGACGGCACCGGTGTCGTGCACCAGGCGCCGGCGTTCGGTGAGGACGATATGCTCACCTGCGAGAAGTACGATATCGGTCTGGTCATCCCGGTGGATGCGGACGGCAAGTTCACCTCGCTCGTGCCCGACTACGAGGGCCAGCTGGTCTTCGACGCGAACCGCGACATCATCCGCGACTTGAAGGCCGCCGGGCGGGTTGTGCGCGACCAGACGATTAACCACTCCTACCCGCACTCCTGGCGCTCCGGCGAGCCGCTGATCTACATGGCGCTGCCGGCGTGGTTTGTGAAGGTCACTGACATCCGCGACCGCATGGTGGAGCTGAACCAGGAGATCGACTGGATCCCATCTCACATCCGTGACGGCCAGTTCGGCAAGTGGCTCGAAGGCGCGCGCGATTGGAACATCTCGCGCACCCGCTACTGGGGCTCGCCGGTGCCGGCGTGGGTGTCGGACAACCCGGAGTACCCGCGCGTGGACGTGTACGGCTCACTCGACGAGCTGGAGCGCGACTTCGGCGAGCGCCCGAAGTCGTTGCACCGCCCGCACATCGACGAGCTTACGCGCCCGAACCCGGACGACCCGACGGGGCAATCCATGATGCGGCGTGTGCCGGACGTGTTGGACTGCTGGTTCGAGTCCGGCTCCATGCCCTTTGCGCAGTACCACTACCCGTTTGAGAACGTCGAGGAGCACGATTCACGCCAGCCCGCGGACTTCATCGTGGAGTACTCGGGCCAGACGCGCGGCTGGTTCTACGTCCAGCACGTGCTGGCTACCGCGCTGTTCGACCGCGTCGCGTTCAAGCGCGTCGTCGCCCACGGCATTGTGCTCGGCTCCGACGGGCAGAAGATGAGTAAGTCGAAGGGCAACTACCCGAACGTCAACGAGGTCTTCGACCGCGATGGCTCGGACGCCATGCGCTGGTTCCTCATGTCCTCGCCGATCCTGCGCGGCGGCAACCTGATTGTCACCGAGCAAGGCATCCGCGAAGGTGTGCGCCAGGCGCTTTTGCCGATCTGGAACGCGTACACGTTCCTGCAGCTGTACTCCTCTGAGGAAGCGACCTGGTCGCTGGACTCAGACAACGTGCTCGACCGTTACATCCTGGCCAAGACCCACGATTTGGTCGAAGGCGTTGACGCGGCGCTGCGCGAGACCCGTATCGCGGATGCCTGCGACGAGGTCCGGCGCTTCGCCGACACCTTGACCAACTGGTACGTGCGCCGCTCCCGTGACCGTTTCTGGGAGGGCCAGGAGGCGCACCCGGAGGCATTCAACACGCTCTACACGGTGCTGGAGATTGTCACGCGTGTCACCGCGCCACTTTTGCCGTACATCTCCGAGGTGATCTGGCGCGGCTTGACCGGCGAGCGTTCGGTGCACCTGACGGACTACCCGGTGGCCGCCGAGATTCCGGCGGACGCCGAGCTGGTAGCCGCGATGGACGCCACACGTGCGGTGTGCTCCGCGGCGTCGTCGGTGCGAAAGGCGAACAAGCTGCGTAACCGCCTGCCACTGCCGAAGCTCACCGTGGCGCTCGCCGACGCTGAGAAGCTCGAGCCGTTTGTTTCAACCATCCGCGACGAGGTGAACGTAAAAGATGTGGAGCTGACCACCGACGTGGATTCCGTCGGTTCGTTCGAAGTCGTGGTGAACGCGAAGGTGGCCGGCCCGCAGTTGGGCAAGGATGTGCAGCGCGCCATCAAGAACGTCAAGGCTGGTAACTACGAGCGTCGTGGCGACGACGTGGTGGTCGACGGCGACATCGTGCTCACCCCGGAGTTGTACACCGAGCGCCTGGTGGCGGAGAACCCGGAGAGCACCGCGCGTGTCGACGTTGCCGGCGGCGCCGTCGGCCTCGTGGTGCTGGACACCGAGGTCACCGAGGAGCTCGAGGCAGAGGGTTGGGCCGCCGACGTGATCCGCGGCCTGCAGGACGCGCGTAAGCAGGAAGGCTTGGAGGTCTCCGACCGCATTGCCGTGGTGCTTTCCGTGCCCGCCGAGCGCGAGGAGTGGGCGAACCGCCACGCTGACCACATCGCGGGCGAGACGCTGGCCACATCCTTCGACGTGGTCACCGAGCCGGTTGAGGGCCACAGCGTGATCGACGGCGTGATCGCCACGGTGCGCAAGCAGTAGGTCCCCGCTAGTTCCGCGCACTCGCCGCGGTGCCGTGAAGCCGTAGCGCTAACCGGTGCCGCGGCTTCTGCGTGCCCGGGGAAGGGGCTACCCGTGCAAGGTCAGGCCCCAGTACTGGATCGCCCCGGCGATGGACATGCCACCCGCGAGGGTCTTGTTGTAGTCGCTCACGCGTGAGGAAACGCCGAGCGCCCATGCTCCGGAGTTGTCGTAGGCGAAAATGGCGCCGCCCGAATCTCCTCGGTCGTTGATATTCCGGTAGAAGAACTGGCCGGCCTTATCCACCTCCACGAACACGCCGCACGAGTAGCCGGTGGTGGAGCCGAGCCGACAGATCGCCATGTCACGCCTCGCTGCTTCCTCCGGGGTAATCCAGCCCTGCAGCGGTTCGTTGATGGGAAGCGCTGAGTCGACATACGGCTTCGCCTCGGCGTAGAGCTCGATCAAACCGATGTCGGCGCCGGTGATGTTAGTACTGGAGCCCTCGACGTAGGACTCCACCATTTCGCCGATGCGCAAGGTATTGCCCTGGGAATCCGCGACGTAGAACTGATCACCCACGCGCCCGCAGTGGCCCGCGGTGATGATGAATGCTCGGTCCCCGCGCGAGGCGATGAACCCGGTGGAGCACACCATGTTCTGGTTCGCGTTGTGGATGCGCGCGCCGGGCACGATCTTGCCGGGGGCTTCCAGGAAGCGCCAGTCTTCCCGGTTGTGGTACAAGATGCCGAGGTTGTCGTCGCGGCCTGCGCGGCCAGCGCCGTTGTTGCCCGGGTCGATGCGCTGCGGGTCCACGACCGGGGTGTGCGCTGGCGGAGGTGCTGCGTTGGGGGTGGGGTCGGGGACTACGAAGTTGGAGGCGGGGAAATCGAAACCGTAGACGTCGGCCGTCACTCCGTTAGTGCTGCAACTGAAGGTGAAATCCCCCGAAAACTCAGCGCTTTCCAGGTGGCCTTCAAGCGGGCCTTCGAAGAGATCTCCCGAGATACGGTCCTCGGGCACGTCGTTGGCCCACACCATGACCGAGGTGAAGTCGATGCCCTCCGCGGCGAAACCATCCTCCACTGCGCTTTCGCACGCGTTGGCCACGTCCGCGCGGTTGAGGCTAACGGCGGCAGTGGTGGTTTCCGTGCCCCAGAGATCGACGGTGGTCTCTTCGTTCGCATCTTGCTCCTCAACATCCGACTCGGAGCAGGCGGCGAGCGGCAGGAGCGCGATCAATGTGGCGGCGCGTAGGGCGGGGGAGAACCTCATGTACTGCATACTTACATACTTGACCCAAGTGTGCTGGAAATCACAAGGCTTGAGGCTCAATCGGTGTGGATTGGAGAAAACGCCCCGGGCTGGGGCACAGTTGCACTATGGCTCGCTGGGTGCTGCACATCGACATGGACGCGTTCTACGCGTCGTGCGAGCAGCTCACCCGCCCCACCCTCAAGGGCCGCCCAGTACTCGTCGCGGGTGTCACCGGCCGGGGGGTGGTGGCAGGGGCAAGCTATGAGGCACGCAAGTATGGCGCACGCTCGGCGATGCCCACGCACCGCGCGGCACGGCTCGTCGGCCCGAAAGCCGTGTTGGTCGCGCCGCGCCGGGCGGTGTACTCGGTGGCGTCGCACCGAGTTTTCGAGGTTATCGCCAGGCACGTGGACGTGGTGGAGCAGCTTTCTATCGACGAAGCCTTCATGGAGCCCGCCGAGCTCGTCGGTGCCACCCCTGAGCAGGTCACCGAGTGGGCCAACGACCTGCGCGCCGAAATCCGCAGCGAAACGGGCCTGCCTAGCTCAATCGGGGCGGGCCCGGGCAAGCAGTACGCGAAGATCGGTTCGGGCCGGGCGAAGCCCGACGGGGTGTTCGTCATCCCGCACGAGAGACAGCTTGAGATCTTGCACCCGATGCCGGTCAGCGAGCTGTGGGGCGTGGGACCGGTGACGGAGGCGAAGCTCGCGGCGGCGGGTATTGCCACCATCGGCGACTTGGCGCACTTGAGCGAGAAGGAGTTGGACATCGCGCTTGGCGGAGCGGTGGGCAGGCAGTTGTGGTGGTTGGCGCAGGGTATCGACGACCGCCCGGTCGCTCCCCGCGCCGAAGCAAAGCAGATCTCCTCCGAACACACGTACCCGCAGGATCTGACCACCCCGCCGGAGGTGGACGAGGCCCTAAAACGTGCCGCGGCCGAGTCGCACCGCCGCCTGGTCAAAGACGGCCGCGGCGCACGCACGGTGACGGTGAAGCTGCGGATGGCCGACTTTCGTATTGAGTCGCGCTCCGCGACGCTGCCCTACGCCACGGACGACGACGAAACGCTGCTTGCTACCGCGTTCAAGCTGGTGCGCTACCCGGACGAGGTGGGGCCGATCCGGTTGGTAGGCGTGTCGTACTCCGGCCTGGAGGATTCGCTGCAGGACGTGCTGTTCCCGGAGCTGGACCAGGCGATTGTAAAGCCGCGGCCGGTGTCCACCGACTACGAGACGGGCGTGAGCGATCACGCCGGCGAACCCGAGGTCGAGGTGGTGCGCGAGGGTGAGCCCGCTGGTGCTGCCGGGCGGTGGAGCGCCACGCAGGATGTCTTCCACCCAGACTTCGGCCACGGCTGGGTTCAAGGTGCCGGCAAGGGGTGGGTGACGGTGCGGTTTGAAACGCGGGCGACTGGCCCCGGCAAGATCAAGTCTTTGCGTGCCGATGACCCGCAGCTTACGCCCGCCGATCCGCTGGATTCGCTCGCCTGGGGCGATTGGCTGGGGCGGGAATAGCAGTAAAAACCCCAGCTAGAACAGCGTCTGCGGGGCGACCCCCGACGACAAGGCGGTGGCGAGCGCAATGCGGGCCTGTCCCGCGCGCAAGAACCCGGCCGGAATGGCACCGAGCGCTCCCAGCGTAGAGCCACCGCCAGCGCCGCCGTATTCGAAGGCCACCTCGCCGTTCGGCACCGAGCTGGCCACCACCACCGGTACGCCCGCGCTGAGAAGGCCGGCAATCGCTTCGCCCATCGCGTCGGAGACGTTGCCCGCGCCGAGCGCCTCAACCACCACGCCATCCGGGTTGAGCTGGGCGGCGGCTCGCACGAGCTCGGCGTCGGCGCCCGCCCAGGCGCGGATGATGGGAATACGAAGCGGCGCAAGCGGCGCGGGCTGCACCGCCACGGGCCGCGGCAGGGGGCGCTCACTGGCAAGCGCGAAAGCGTGCAGGTCGGAAGTGTGCACCTTTTGCAGCCCGCGCGCCGGGAGGGTTTCGCCGCCGAAGTGCACGAGCACTCCGGTGCCGCGGCGCAGCCGGTCGGCGGCAACGTCGATCGCCCGGCGGAGGTTCTCGGGCCCGTCCGGGTGCGGGTGGTCCGCTGGGCGCATCGCGCCGGTGAGCACCACGGGCCGCGGATCGTCGTGCACCAGGTCGAGCGCGAGCGCGGTCTCGGCAAGGGAATCGGTGCCGTGGGTGACGACTACGGAAGACACGGAAGCGTCGTCAAGCGCACTGCTTACTAGCCCCCGCAACATGTCGATGTCCCCAAGCCCCACTGACGACGAATCCAACCTCACCGCATCGTAAGTGCGCACCGGCAACCCGCTGCCGCTTGCTGCAACGAGCTCGGCGGCGGTGCGGGTGGGCACAAGCGCGCCGGATGCGTTTTGGGTGCACGCGATGGTGCCGCCGGTGGTGATGACAAGTGTGAATTCGCCCATGGCTTGAGCGTAGTGCCCGTGTGGCAATTGGAGCAGCTGCGTATCGACGGTAACGTGAGCGGGAAGAAGCCGCTTCCCGCGTGCTCAGCCGAAATGTGTAAGGAGATCCCGTGAAAGCCAAGCAACTCGCCGCCGCACTCGCAGTAGTCGGACTCACGTTCGGCGTGAGCGCGTGCTCTGAGGACGAGGCGACGGTGGAGGAGACCACCGCGGCGCCGACCGACGGCCAGGACGCCGCGCCGGCGCAGATGCCCACCGCGGAGGAGCTTAACGCCGTGCTCATGCGCGCTGCGGACCCGAACCTGCCGATCAACGAGCGCGTGCACACCGTCCAGGGCGGCGAGCAGGTGCCGGAGCTCTTCGACAAGATGAGCCAGTCGCAGCAGGAATCCGGCGCGCAGTTCCAGGTGGTTGACCCGGTCCTGCCGGGCTACACCGCGAACTCCGTGCTGGCCACGGTGAGCTTCACGCGCCCGGACGCGGAACAGCAGCTCGCCCAGGACGTCGAATTCGTGCACGAGGACGGTGCCTGGAAGATCTCCCAGAGCTGGGCCTGCTTCCTCATCTCCAACACGTTGCCGGCGGAGGAGGTGCCGGCGATGTGCATGAGCAACACCCCGGCCGAGGCACCCGCGCCTGACGCCCCGGCCAACCCGGAGGTGCCGGCGCCAGCCCCGGGCGGCGAGGTACCGATGGAGGCTCCGGTGGAGGAGCAGTTCCAGGAGGCTCCGGCGCTCTAGTCGCCGTAGCGCACGGCGCGGGTGATGTCTTGGACCACCCGCGCTTGTTCATTTCCGCCCGAGTACACCAGGCGGGTGGTCGCGGCCACCTGTCCGCTGGCGGGCAGCGGCTGGCGCAGGTTCACCACAACTCGCCCTTCGGAGGTGGTTGAGGTGGATTCCACCTCAACGTCGCTGCCGTCGAGCTCGCCCGCGACGTCGTTGTCGATGGTCACACTGCTTTGCGACGGGTTCTCATCCACGTCCACCCCCAGCGTGACCGCGTCGCCTTCGATGCCTTCCACGGTGTAGGTGGTCGTGCGCACCATCGTCTTGTCGCCGGCCACGCGGTTTTTTACCGTCCACGTGCCTCCGACGCCCACCGGGTCTTCCGGGAAGATGACGTTGGTGGTTACCAGCGACAGCAGCGCGGGTTCCACGAGCTGCAGTCCGCGCGGGGCAGCCTCCGGGGGAGCGAGCAGCTGCAGGGTGGAAATCTCGCCGCGGTCGTCCGCGCGCCAGCGCATGAGGAAGCCTTCCGCGCTGGCCACGTCCTGGCCGATGTTTAGGTCCGTGTGCTTGCCGGAGCCGACGGTGAAGTCGATCTCGCGGCTTGCTTCCTGCTCATCGCCCTCGGGTGCTGGGGCGGGTTTAGCGACGATGTCGAGCGGCAGCGTGGTGGTGTTCACGTCGCCGCCCGCCGGTGCGTTCTCGTTTACCTCCACGCCCGCTTCCGCGGTGGCTTGGTCGATGCCAGCGGAAATGGCGACCGTGGTCTGCGTTGCATCCTTGCCGTCAGCGTTGCTGTCTGCGTGGTCTGAGTACCGCAGTACCTGCGGGTTTTCGCCCTCGGCGAGGAGCTCCACATCCGCGGCGTCGACGGGGAAAACCGGGATGCCTTCGAATGGGTCAGGCTCGCTCGAGCAGGCGGCAAGTGGTGCGCAAAGCCCCGCGAGCAGCGCGGCGGTGAGAACCCGGTGGCGTGCAGTGGTGCCTTTCAAACTGAACATTGTTCTAAACCTACCCACCCCGGCTACAGTTGGTGCGCAATGGATCAGGCAGACACAAAGCGGAAAACCCCGCGCTATCTCGGCGCGGTGGTGGCCGTCATGCTCATCGTCGCAGCATTAGACCAGGCCGTAAAGCAGCTCATGGTCACCTGGCTCGAGCCGGGGCAGGCCGTGCCGGTCATCGGCGACTGGTTCCGCTTCTACCTGCTGTTCAACCCAGGGGCGGCGTTTTCCATGGGGCAGAACTCCACGTGGCTGTTTACCACTATCCAGCTGGTGTTTGTCATCGGTGCGCTGTGGTTCGGCCCGCGGATGGACACCCGCTTTGAGGCTCTAGGTCTGGCGCTGATCGCTGGCGGTGCGCTGGGCAACCTCATTGACAGGCTGTTCCGCGACCCGGGCTTTTGGTTCGGCCACGTGGTGGATTACATCTCGGTGGGTAACTTCGCGGTGTTCAACTTGGCTGACGCGGCGATCACGGTTGGCGTGGTGGTGTTCGTCATTGCCACCTTCATCGGGGAGGGTGCCCGTGAGCGGTGAGTTTCGGGCCCTGCCGGTTCCGGAGGGGCTAGAGGGAATGCGTGTGGACGCCGCGATTGCGAAGCTGTTCGGCGTCTCCCGCGCCGTCGCTGCGGAGATGGCCGCATCGGGCAGTGTGCTTGTCGACGGAGCTCCCGCTGGCAAGTCCGACCGCGTGCCCGCGGGGGTGATGCTTGAGGCCACGCTGCCCGAGCCGAAGCGTGCCCCGGAACCCTCCCGCGAGATCGTGGACGGGTTGGACGTCTTGTACCAGGACGAGGACCTAATCGTGGTGGACAAGCCTGTCGGCGTGGCTGCCCACCCCACGCTCGGGTGGGAGGGCCCCGATGTGGTCGGCGGGCTGCAGGCGATGGGCATCCAGCTGCCTGATGCTGGTCCCCCGGAGCGCAAAGGCATCGTGCAGCGCCTCGACGTGGGCACCTCCGGCGCCATGGTGGTTGCGTTAAGCGTGCCGGCGTACTCGGTGCTCAAGCGGGCGTTCAAAGAACGCGCGGTGGACAAGACGTATCACGCGATGGTGCAGGGGCTGCCGGACCCGATCGTGGGCACAATCGACGCCCCGATTGGCCGCCACCCGTCCTCAGGGTGGAAGTTCGCGGTCACCGCCGACGGACGCCCGAGTATCACGCACTACGAAGTCATCGAGGCGTTTCGGCGTGCGAGCCTTTTGGAAGTGCACTTGGAAACCGGCCGTACCCACCAGATCAGGGTGCACATGTCCTCTGTGGGGCATCCGTGCGTGGGCGACCCGATGTACGGCTGCGACCCGAACCTCGCGCGCGAGCTGGGGCTCGTCCGCCAGTGGCTGCACGCCACTGGGCTCGGGTTCGTCCACCCGCGCACCGGCAAATACATGGAGGTTACCTCGCCGTATCCGGACGATTTGGCTGTCGCGCTTGAGCGCGTGCGCAATGCGTAAACTGCTCGGCACTGTCGGTGCCGTCGCCGCGCTCGCGGCCGCGGTCGGCGCGTGCTGGGCTATAGGTACGGCTCACCCCGTGCCGGATCCGACCCCGCGTGGCGACCAGCTGGGCATGGAGGACGGAGAGACCCGGGACGAATACGTCGCCCGCGCGAATGCTTCGATCGGGGAGGATCTCGCGGACGCTTCCGCGTACGCGCTCGTCTCCTTTCAGCAACCGGTTGCGGCGGAGGAGGCGGCGCGTGTGGTTGAGGGGGTGGAAAGGGTAAACGCTGTCGTGGCAAAGCAACATGCCCCTGTTGCCGTTCCGGAGCCAGTGGCCGGAGCCACCCGCGCCGACGTGTTCGCGCGTGCCGTTGGGGACGACATCGCGGCGCTAGTGGTTCGCGACAGCAGCGAGGTGCTGCGCGCAGTGGCACAAAACCCGGGCGTGCTTGCCGTCGAGGCGCTGCCGCCGGACGCGGTGTGGGGCGCGTTCGGAGTGCGCGAAGTGCGCTAGCGCGGGGTGTATAGTTTGGCAGAGTTCAAAAACCGCACTGGACGCGAGGAGACCTCTTGGCTACCCACAACCGACGCAACCGCAGCCGTTTCACGCACGCGGGGCTCGCATTGGCGATGGCATCGGCCCTCGCCCTGTCTGCCTGCGGCTTTGGCGGCGGAGGGGGAGCCGATAACGCCGAGGGCGACGGGCTGAACCCGGGCGACTACACGGTTGCCGCCGCCGACGGAGTTTCGAACAGTGTGGTGGTGACCGGCAACATCGAGCCGGTGCGACAAGTCAACATCACCTCCGCTCTGCAGTCCGAGGTGGAAAAAGTTTCGGTCAAGGCTGGCGACCGCGTGCGCGCCGAGCAGTTCCTGGCCTCCCTGAACACGGATCAACTAGAGCGCCAGCTGGAAATCCAGCAGAAGCAGCAGGCAAACGCGCAAGCCGACGCCATGGCTGCGGTGGAGCAGGCACAGGCGCAGTTGGATGCGTACCAGGCCAGCATCAATAACGGCACCCACCCGGGTATTCGCGCCGCGCAGGCCCAGGTAAACCAGGCCCAGGCCGCGTACAACGCCGTCGCGGGCGCGAACGGTGGCGCACGCGTGGTGTCCCAGGGCATCGCGGCAGTGGAGCGCGCAGTGGGCGACGCTTCCTCCGTAGTCCGCGGCGGTACGCAGGGCACCGCCGGTGCGCCGGGTCGCGCGTTGACGCCACCGGCGCCGCCGGTTGTGCCGTCACCGGGTGCCCCGGGTGCAGTCCCTGGCGCTGGCGCCGCTCCTGGCGCTCCCGGTGCAGTTCCTGGGGCTGGCGCGGGCGTGAATCCGAACGACATCGCGGCGCAGCTGGGCGGCGGCACTGGCGTTGGTGCGGGTGCTGGCGCAGGTTTGAGCGCCGAAGAAGCGTATGCGGCGCTGCAGGAAGCGCGCGCGGACCTCGAGGTCGCGCGCACCCAGGCGGCGCAAGAACGCGACCAGCTCCAGGCGCAGGTGAACTCCGCATGGCGCCAGGCCGAGGCGGCGCAGCTTACCGAGGGTGATGGCACCCTGGAGTACCAGGTGCAGGAATCCACCATTTACGCGCCGATCTCTGGTCTTGTGACGAGCGTGGACGTGCGTGAGGGTGACATTCCGCAGGGTAAGCTGCTCTCCATCGCGGACGATTCGCGGTTGATGATCCGCACCGACGTCCGCGAGGTCGACGTGCCGAACATCTCCGAGGGAGACAAGGTGAAGTTCACCTCCACTGCCACGGGCAAGAAGGAATTCACCGGGCGAGTGGTGCGCATCGCTCCTGCCGCGGGCAACGGCGGCGGCGCTGTAGCGGCGCAGAACCCGGCCATGGCGATGGGTGGCGGCGGCGAAGGCGGCTCGTCCACAGTGACATTCCCCGTGGAGATCGAGGTGACCGGCGACAAGGAAGGCCTGCTGCTGGGCGGCAGCGTGCGCGCCGAGATCATCACCGAGGAGGCCGCGGGCGCGATCAGCGTGCCGGTGGACGCGGTGTACGAAAACGAAGACGGCGAGAAGACGGTGCTGGTGCTCGCCACAGACTCCGACGACGCGACCTCGGGCACAGTAGAGGAGCGCTCTGTGAAAACGGGCGCGGCCAATGACGTGGATATCGCGGTAACGGGCGGCGAGCTGAAGGCCGGCGACATTGTGATCAACTGGCCGGACGAGTACCAGGGCCGCATCGGCGAGCACGTGGACATCACGGACCCGAACTTCGACCCGGCGGCCGTGCGCGAAGCACGCGAGAAGAAGCAGCCCACCACGGCGACGGTAACGGTAACGAGCACCCGCCGCGCCACTGAGGCGCAGTAGGGAAGCCGCGGTGAGCACACCTTTTTCCCGGTGGCGGAAGAAACCGCGCCACGGTGCAGACGACAGCGTTGAGCGGGCTGAGCAGTTCGAACACGCCGACGACAACGGAAACGACCCGTTTTTCTTCGGCGAGGAGGATGACGACTGGGACGACGGATGGGTGAACACTGATGCGTTGCCCCAAGTAGACGCACCGGTAGGCAATGAGGGCGCCAAGGACCCGAGCAAAGGCGTGCCCATTGCCGCGCCCGCGCCGCACAACCCGTACGCGCAGCAGCAGGCGCCAGCTCCGAAAGCCAAGAAGCCACGGAAGGTTACGGCCGGGGCGGGGCGAGCTTTAGACGTCGATAAGCAAACTGCTCCCTCGACCATGGGTAATACCGGGCTGCTCATTGACATGCGCGACATTGTGAAGACCTATAACGAGGGCGAGCCGAGCGAGCTGACGGTACTGCACGGCATTGACTTCCATGCGGATCAGGGCGAGTTTGTATCCATTGTCGGACCTTCCGGCTGCGGTAAATCGACGCTGATGAACCTCATCGGCATGCTGGACCGACCCACCGGCGGCGCGTACGCGTTCAACGGCGAGCCCGTCTACGCGAAAGAAGACAAGGAGCTGGCGGCATACCGTAGCCAGAACATCGGCTTCATTTTCCAGAACTTCAACCTGGTGGGGCGCATCGACGCGCTACAGAACGTGGCCATGCCCATGATGTACGCGGGTGTGGGCAAAGCCGAGCGCGAGGAACGCGCGGCCGATTTGCTCACCCGCATGGGCATGGGCGATCGCCTCCACCACAACCCAAACGAACTCTCCGGCGGTCAGAAGCAGCGCGTGGCGATTGCACGCAGCCTGGCGAACGACCCGGACCTTTTGCTTGCCGACGAGCCCACGGGCGCCCTGGACTCCAAGACCGGGCGCATGGTGATGGATCTTTTCCACGAGCTGAACAGCGACCTGGGTAAGGCGATCGTGTTCATTACCCACAACCCGGAGCTTGCCGAGGAAACCGGCCGCGTGGTGGAGATGATGGACGGGCGCATCGACAACGTGCGCGTGCCGGGGAAGGGGCAGTAGGTGAATATTCGCGAATCGCTGCGGCTGGCCGTATCCAGCCTGAACACGAACAAGCTGCGCTCGCTGCTGACCCTTCTGGGCATCATCATCGGCATCATGGCCGTGATCATCATCATGACGCTCGGCCGTGCTCTGGAAAACGACGTGATGGGCGGGCTGGAGGAAGCCGGTACCACAACGTACCCCGTGTACATCCACGAGGTGCCGGAAGAGAGCGACGACGTGGACCCGGAGGACCCCTTCGGCGCGTTCACCATGGCACCGCCGACGAACGAGCGCGACGCGATGACGCTCGATGAGCTGCAAGAACTGGATCGGTTCTTCGGCGAGAGGGTTACTGGCGTGGACCTCGAATACTCCCTCGAGGGCGAGGCCAAGGTCGGCGACAAGACGACCTCCACCGGCATCAACCCGGTTCTGGCGGGCTCGCTGGATATGCGCGGGCTTGAGGTGGAGTACGGCCGTGGCATCACGCAGGACATGATCGACGGTGCCCGCCCGGTCGCGGTGGCGTCGCCCACACTGGTCGAGGCGCTTTTCGACGGCGACGCTGTATCCGCCCTCGGTGAGAGAGTAGACGTGGAAGCTGACGGGCAGACCGGAGTGTTCACCATCGTCGGCGTGGCGCAGGAAGCCGACCAGAATCCCATGTTCGGGCAGATGTCGTACGCGGACATCTACATCCCCGCTACGGCCGCGGACCGGGTGGGTGCGGACGTGAGCTGGACTGCGTCGTTTAGCGTGCGCTCTGCGCCGACGGAGGACCCGGAGGTGTTCCGCGCGGACCTGCAGGAGTACCTGGACCGCCAGTACCGCGGCAACGACGCCTACACCGCGGAGGTCTTCGACATCGCCGCCTCGCTGGAGGAGCTGACCGCCATTTTCCGCACCATGTCGGTGGTGCTGTCCGCGATCGGTGGCATCTCGCTGCTCGTCGGCGGCATCGGCGTGATGAACATCATGCTGATCACGGTCACCGAGCGCACCCGGGAGATCGGTGTGCGTAAGGCGCTCGGCGCGACGCAGAACGACATCCGCATGCAGTTCATCATTGAGGCGATGATGGTGTGCCTCATCGGCGGCATCATCGGCGTGGTGCTCGGCGGAGCGATCGGCATGATTGCCTCGTCGGCCCTATTGTCGCTGACCTGGCCGCCGTTGTCCGCGGTGCTGTTTTCGCTTCTGTTCTCGCTGGCAATCGGCGTGTTCTTCGGCGCGTACCCGGCGTCGAAGGCCGCGAAGATGCAGCCCATCGACGCGCTGCGCTACGAGTAAGACCGAGTTACGCCGAATTACAATGGGGGATTTTTCGGCGTCGCCGGGCAGTCTAAGATGACCGGCATGGCCAAAAATTCCTCCTTCGTCCACCTGCACAACCACACCGAGTTTTCCATGCTGGACGGCATGGCGAAGGTGGACATGCTGGCCGATGAGGTGGTGCGCCAAGGCATGCCGGCGGTGGGCATGACGGACCACGGCAACATGTTCGGCTCCAACGCGTTTTATCGGCGCATGGTGGACGCGGGCGTGAAGCCGATTATCGGCATTGAGGCGTACATGGCTCCGGAGAGCCGCTTCAACAAAAAGCGCGTGCTGTGGGGCACCCCGGACCAGAAATCCGACGACGTTTCGGCCTCCGGTGCGTACCTGCACCAGACCATGCTGGCGGAGAACGCCACCGGTCTTCACAACCTGTTTAAGCTTTCGTCGCTCGCGTCCTACGAGGGCCAGCTGGGCAAGTGGCCGCGCATGGACGCGGAGCTGGTGGCGGAGCACGCCGACGGTATCATTGCCACCACCGGCTGCCCATCCGGCGACGTGCAGACGCGCCTGCGCCTGGGCCAGTACGACGCGGCGCTTGAGGCCGCGGCGATGTGGCAGGACATCTACGGACGCGACAACTACTTCCTCGAGCTGATGGACCACGGCTTGCACATCGAACGCCGGGTGCGCGAGGACCTGCTGCGCATCGGCAAGACGCTTGACCTTCCGCCGCTGGTGACAAACGACTGCCACTACGTGCTCGAATCCCAGGCACCCGCACACGAGGCGATGCTGTGCGTGCAGACCGGCAAGACGCTGCTGGACCCGGACCGATTCAAATTCGACGGTTCCGGCTACTACATCAAGTCCGCAGAGCAGATGCGTGAGCTATGGGATTCGACCGTGCCGGACGGTTGCGACAACACGCTGTGGATCGCGGAGCGCGTCGGCGACTACGGCGAGTTGTGGGAAGAGCACCCGCACGACCGCATGCCGATTGCTGATGTGCCGGAGGGGCACACGCCGACCTCTTGGCTGCGCGAAGAGGTCATGCGCGGCCTGCGAGACCGCTTCGACGGCGCCGAGGTGCCGCAGGACTACATCGAGCGGGCGAACTACGAGATCGACGTTATCGACATGAAGGGCTACCCGTCCTACTTCCTCATCGTCGCCGAGTTGATTAAGCACGCCCGCGAGATTGGCATCCGTGTCGGCCCCGGTCGTGGTTCCGCCGCTGGTTCCTTGGTGGCGTACGCGCTGACCATCACAAACATCGACCCGATGGAACACGGCCTGCTTTTCGAGCGATTCTTGAACCCGGAGCGCCCGAGTGCGCCCGATATTGATATCGACTTCGACGATCGCCGCCGCGGCGAGATGATCACCTACGCCGCTGAGCGCTGGGGCGAGGACAAGATCGCCCAGGTGATCACGTTCGGTACGGTGAAGACGAAGCAGGCGATTAAAGACTCGGCGAAGGTGAACTTCGGCCAGCCCGGCTTCCAGATGGCCGACCGGATCAACGGTGCGCTTCCGCCGGCGATCATGGCGAAGGACATTCCGCTGGCCGGTATCACCGACCCGGAGCACGCCCGCTACGCCGAAGCCGCGGAGGTGCGATCGCTCATCGAGACGGACCCGGACGTTGCGAAGATCTACGAAACCGCCCGGGGGCTCGAAGGCGTAGTTCGCCAGGCCGGCGTGCACGCGTGTGCGGTGATTATGGCGTCTGTGCCGCTGATGGAGCACATTCCGATGTGGAAGCGCCCGGCCGACGGCGCGATTATCACCGGCTGGGACTACCCAGCATGCGAGGCTATCGGCCTGCTAAAGATGGACTTTTTGGGCCTGCGTAACCTCACGGTGCTCGGCGACGCGTTGGAGAACGTGAAGAAGAACCGTGGCGAGGCCATTGACTTGGAGGCGCTGACCACCGACAACCAGGCTGTGTACGAGCTGTTGTCGCGCGGCGACACGCTCGGCGTGTTCCAGCTCGATTCCGGCGGCATGCAGGAGCTGCTCAAGCGCATGAAACCGACGGGGTTCAACGATATTGTCGCCTCCTTGGCGCTGTACCGCCCGGGCCCGATGGGTGTCAACGCCCACTGGGACTACGCCGATCGCAAGAACGGGCGCAAACCGATCACCCCGATCCACCCGGAGCTGGAGGAACCGCTCAAAGAGATCCTGGACGAGACGTACGGCCTGATCGTCTACCAGGAGCAGATCATGAACATCTCCCAGAAGGTGGCGAACTACACGGCCGGCCAGGCCGACGGCTTCCGCAAGGCCATGGGTAAGAAGAAGCCGGAGGTGCTGGCGAAGGAGTACGAGACGTTCTCCGCCGGCATGTTTGAAAACGGCTACTCCAAAGACGCGGTGGACGCGTTGTGGGGCACCATCGAGCCGTTCGCGTCCTACGCGTTCAACAAGTCCCACGCGGCCGGCTATGCGCTTGTGTCTTATTGGACGGCGTACATGAAGGCGAACTACACCGCCGAGTACATGGCCGCGCTGTTGACGTCGGTGGGTGACAAGAAGGACAAGTCCGCCATCTACCTCGCCGACTGCCGCCACCTTGGTATCAGCGTGCTGCAGCCGGATATTAACGAATCCGAGGAGAACTTCATGGCTGTCGGCGAAGACATCCGCTACGGTCTCGCCGCAGTTCGCAACGTGGGTGTGGAAGTGGTCGAATCGATCAAGGAGACCCGCCGCACGAAGGGCGAGTTCACGAGCTTTTCGGACTACTTAGACAAGATTGACCTCGCGGCCTGCAACAAGCGCATCACGGAATCGTTGATCAAGGCGGGCGCGTTCGACTTACTCGGCCACCCGCGCAAGGGCCTGATGCTCATCCAGGAAGACGCGGTGGATTCCGTGCTGTCCACAAAGAAGGCTGCGGACAAGGGCCAATTCGACCTCTTCGCCGGGTTCGGCGGCGGCGAAGCGTCGGAAAGCTCGATGTTCGCTATCGACGTGCCGGACGACGAGTGGGACCGCAAGCACAAGCTCGCCCTCGAGCGCGAAATGCTCGGCCTGTACGTCTCCGGCCACCCGCTCGACGGCTTCGAGGAAGCCATCGACGCGCAGACCGACACGCAGCTGACCACGATCCTGTCCGGCGAGCTGCGCAACGGTGCGGAGGTGACCATCGGCGGGCTGATTTCGAGCGTGGACCGGCGCTTCTCCAAGAAGGACGGCTCGCCGTGGGCGATCGTGACGGTGGAGGACCACCACGGCGCGCAGGTGGACGTGCTGCTGTTCAACAAGGTCTACGCGCTGGTCGCGCCGCAGATCGTGGAGGACAACATCATCCTGGTCAAGGCTCACGTGTCGATCCGGGATGAGCGGATGAGCCTGTTCGGCGACGACGTCAAGGTACCGGAACTCGGCCCCGGAAACGGTGCCGGGCTGCCGCTGCGGCTGACCATGCGCACAGACCAGTGCACCATCGACAACATTGCAAAACTCAAAGGGGTGCTGGTGAACAACCCCGGTGATTCGGACGTGTACTTGAACCTGGTCAACGGGGATCACAGCCAACTCATGGTGTTGGGCGACCACCTGCGGGTGAACCGCTCCGCGAGTTTGATGGGGGATCTGAAGGCGACGCTCGGCGCCGGCATCTTGGGGTAGCGGCAACGAGAAAGCCCGCCCCCGAAAAAAGGGGGGCGGGCAGAGTTTTCGTCCGTCCGGTCAGGAGGCGGCGCGTCAACCCTTAGCGGGGCATCATGTCGCGAACCATCTTCTTCAGGCCCGGCACCTTGCCGATGAGCGTAGCCAGCGCGGCGATGATCGTGCCGATGGCGGTGACGGCGATACCGACCTTGCCGATAACCTCGAGGATCTCGGCCTCATTCTCGACCGGCGCCAGCCAAGCCGGGGGGGCGTAGGTGGTGGTAGCCGGGGTGAGCTTGTTGTTCTCCTTCTTGCCCTCGGGCATCTGCTTCTCGACGGTGGCGGTGACCGTTACCGTGGCAGTCTTCTCCGCCGGCTTCTCAGCCTCCGGGGAGGGGGCCGGCTCGCCGGTCTTCTCTGCCGGCTTCTCGGCCTGCGAAGCGGGGGCCGGCTCGGAGACGTTGCTGTTGGTGGTCGGGGTCTCAGCGGCGAGGGCGGTGCCTGCGAATGCGCCGGTGAGGATTGCGCCTGCGGCGAAACCAGCGGCGATGTTACGGATCTTCACGATTGCTCCTAATAGACGGTGAAATGTGCGGGGCTTAGAACGGCAGGGGCACGTGAGCCAGGCCCAGGCCGAAATTCTGGTTGAGCAGGTCAACGATCTTGTTGATACCGCTCGGGTTAGACAGCACGATCATGCTGGTGGTCAGCAGCGCGGCCAAAATGCCAGTCATGGTTCCAACAAAGGCAGCACTGGACGAGAGCGACCCAGCGGAGGATCCACTGCTATTGCCGTCCTGCTTCCCCTCGGTCTTCGATGCTTCATCCTGAGTGCCCTCATCCTCAGCGGACGGGGTATCAACGAGGTCGCTTTCGACGCTGACGTTGGGAGTGTGCGTATCCTTGGCGTCAGCTTCCACAGCGATAGCCGGGGCAGCGACCAGGGACAGCGCGGTAGCGACAGCCACCGTAGCAGCGGAAATGCGCTTCATGAAACCTATGCTCCTTGTAGAAATGTCCTCTGAACGACGTCGCTGTCGGCGGAAAGCACGATGCGACACCCCGAAGAACCTAGCAGGTTCGCGGTGAAAAATATAGTTCTATTGCTCTTCCACTCGGGGTGTTGGATGCTGGCCGTCACTTGAACGTGCGCATTTTGTTATACGCCCTAAAGGTTTTTCGCGGGTGACGTGGAGATGAAGGGTTGGTAAACGTGTGGGGGCTCGTGCTGCGGGGTATAGAATCTCGCACCATGGCCAACACCCCGAGCGCAACCCCCGCAGACGTCGTCCATGCCGCCGATATTCAGATGGCGCAATCGCGTATTTCCCACGTGATTACCCCGACGCCGCTGCAGTACTGCCCACGCTTGTCCCAGCAGTACGGGGTGGAGGTGTACCTCAAGCGCGAGGACTTGCAAGACGTGCGCTCCTACAAGATCCGGGGTGCGTACTACGGCATCTCGAAGCTGGATGACACGCATCGCGAAGCTGGGGTGGTGGCGGCGTCGGCGGGCAACCACGCCCAGGGCGTGGCGTACGCGTGCCGCGCGATGGGGATCGAGGGCAAGATTTTCGTGCCGAAGCCCACACCGAAGCAGAAGCGCGACCGCATCCGCGTGCACGGCGGTGACGCCATCGAGCTTGTGGTTACGGGCAATACTTTCGACGAAGCCGCGCAGGCAGCCCGCGAGGATGCCCAGGCTCGCGGCGCGACCGTGATTGAGCCGTTCAACTCCTGGGACACTATTACGGGGCAGGGGACCGTGGCCGCGGAGATCCTTAGCCAGCTGGCCAGCATGGGCAAGGCTCCGGAAACCATCATGGTGCCCGTGGGCGGCGCGGGCCTGCTTGCCGGTGTGTTGTCGTATGTTGCGGACATGTCACCCGCCACGCGCGTGGTGGGGGTGGAGCCTGCTGGCGCCGCCTCCCTGGCGGCTGCGCGCGAAGCCGGCGAGCCGGTCACGCTGCGCACCATCGATCCGTTCGTCGACGGTGCCGCCGTGAAGCGCGTCGGGGACGTGCCCTTCCAGGTGGTTCAGTCGCACGCAGATCGCACGCAGTTACTCATCGCCGACGAAGGTGCGGTGTGCACCGAGATGTTAGGCCTGTACCAAAACGAGGGCATCATCGCCGAGCCCGCCGGCGCGCTTTCGGTCGCGGGGCTCGAGGACACCGATCTCGCGCCTGGTTCGACGGTGGTGTGCATCATCTCCGGCGGCAACAACGACGTGCTGCGCTACGCCGAGGTAATGGAGCGCTCCCTGGTACACCGCGGTGTGAAGCACTACTTCCTGGTGAACTTCCCCCAGGAGGCGGGCCAGCTGCGCCACTTCCTCACCGACATCCTCGGGGAAGAGGACGACATTGTGCTGTTCGAATACCTGAAGAAGAACAACCGCGAGACCGGCGCGGCGCTCGTGGGTCTCGAGCTCGCCCGCGCCGAGGACTTGGCGCCGCTGCTCGAGCGGATGGACGCCTCGCCGATCGAGTGCCGCCAGCTAGAGCCGGGTACACCGGAGTACGAATACATCGTCAACGGCTAGAACGGCCAGCGTGGGACACGCGCTCGGCGTCACCGGCGCAGCAGCGCAAACCCCCACGGCTCGAGCACGCTCTCGCCCGCGTCAACGCGTGGGGAGCCGAAGGAGTACACGAGCTCCCCACCGGCAGGCACCGTCACTTCAGAATTTGAGAAGTTCGCGGCGAGGACGTGTTCACGGTCGGCGATGGTGAGCCACTGCGCGCCGTGCGAAACCTCGATGTCTCGCAGGTCGCCCCGGGCGATGGCGTGGGTGGGGCGAAGCGCGATGAGGGACCGGTAGGCGTCGTAAAGCTTCTGCTCCTGCCCCCGCGCAGGCCAGTCCAGCTTCGCTTGGTCAAACGTCGCCTCGTCCGCAGGATCCAACATCTCCTCGGGCCACCCTTCGGCGGCGAACCAGCCGGCGCGCCCTTGAACGGCGTCGCGCTCGGCGCGCTCATCGGAGTGCGAGATGAAAAACGGGAACGGGGTGCGCGCGCCGAACTCCTCGCCCATGAACAGCATCGGGGTAAACGGCCCAAGCAGCACAATCGCGGCTTTCAGCGCGAGTTGGGCAGGGCTTAAGCTTTGCGACGGCCTGTCGCCGCGCGGACGATTGCCCGTCTCGTCGTGATTCGTGGTGTACACCACCATCTGCCAGGGTGCGACCCGGCTGAAGTCGAGCGGGCGGCCGTGGCTGCAGCCGTAAAACTCGGAGTAACCGCCGCGGAAGAAAAATCCGTGCTGCAACACGTCGGCGAGCTCCGCAACACCGCCGTAGTCCACGTGGTGGCCGTGGCGCTCCCCGGTGATGAGCGCGTGCATGGCGTGGTTGAGATCGAAAAGCCACTGGCCGTCAAGCCCGTAGCCGCCGTGGGCGCGCGGGGTGACAATGCGCGGGTCGTCCTGCGTGGACTCGCCGATGATGGTGCGCGGCACCCCGGTTTCGGCAGCGATCTCGTCGGCAACAGCTCGGATGTCTTCCATGATGGAGTACGCGCGCCGGTCGTCGTAGGCCTGCACCGCGTCCAGGCGCAGCCCGTCGACGTGGAACTCGCCCAGCCACTGGCGCACCGCGTCCAGTATGAGCGCGCGCACTGCGTCGGAGCCCCAGCCGGAGATGTTCACGGCGTCGCCCCAGCCCGTGGCACTCGGGGTGGTGTAGGGGCCATAGGCGTAGGTGTAGTTGCCTTCGGGGCCGAAGTGGTTGTACACCACGTCGAGAAGCACCGCGATGCCCTTCGCGTGAGCGGCGTCCACCAGACGCTTCAGCCCTTCGGGCCCGCCGTAGGCTTCGTGCACCGCGTGCCACGCCACCCCGTCGTAGCCCCAGTTTCGCGCGCCGGGAAACGGCTGGACCGGCATGAGCTCGATAGTGTTCACGCCAAGTTCCGCCAGGTAGTCCAGTTTCGACTCGACGCCCGCGAAGGTGCCTTCCGGAGTGAACGTGCCCACGTG
Source organism: Corynebacterium sp. Marseille-P4321 (assembly GCF_903645305.1). GTDB lineage: Bacteria > Actinomycetota > Actinomycetes > Mycobacteriales > Mycobacteriaceae > Corynebacterium. The sequence goes on from NZ_CAHJXO010000001.1 coordinate 813,862, forward strand.
CAGTTCGTACTGGATCTGGTCTTTCAGCTCGATGCCGGGCCACGACTGGTCGGTCCAGGCGGTGTCGCGGGCGTAGACCTCGCTTTCACCATGCACGCCATCGGGCTGGAAGCGCGAGCGTGGGTCGGGCAGCGGCTTGGACCACGTGGAGCCGTCGAAAAGCGAAAACGCGTAGCGCTGCCCATCCACCGGCACGATGTCGCTTGCCCACCACCCGCGCTCGGTGGCGCGCATCGGGTGCCGCTCACCGCGGGTGAGAAGTTCGACCTGAGCTGCGTTTGGGGCCCACACTTCGAATCGCTCCATGCGCCCCAACGTACAGTGGGCAAGCGATGGACACTCCGTACGAACTTCCCGCCGCCTCCGCGCGCCACGAAATTGAGATCAAGCGCTCCCGCTTCATCTGCATCGTCGAGAAGGCGCGCAGCGAGGATGAGGCGCGTGCCGTTATCCAGGCCGCGCGCGAGGAGTTCCCCGACGCGCGCCACCACTGTTCCGCCTTCATCGTCCACGTGGAAGGCGCACAGCCCATCGAGCGCTCCTCCGACGACGGGGAGCCCTCCGGCACGGCAGGAAAACCGATGCTGGAGGTACTCAAAGGCTCAGGGCTTCACGACGTCGTCGCCGTCGTCGTGCGCTACTTCGGCGGAGTGAAACTGGGCACCGGCGGCCTGGTGAGCGCGTATACGAATTCGGTGTCGGAGACCCTCGATGGCTTGCCGCGCGCAGTGCGTACACCGCGAGCGCTGGCCACCGTCGCGCTGCCGCACGCAGACGCCGGGCGCATTGAGGCAGAGCTGCGCAACGCCGGAGTAGACGTGGTGGACGTTGAGTACGGCCAACAGGCGATCTACACGCTTGCTTTCGAACCTGGGGCGCGCGCCCGCATCGACGAGCTCGTCGCCGCCGCCACCGCCGGAAGCGCCGAAACCCGCGACGCCGGGCACCGGTGGGTTGAGACCCGCCTGGGGCGCTAAACTTTTAAACCATGACGATCCAGCCCCGCCCGAATAACCCCATCGAGCAGCGCAAGGCCGCCGTGCGCAAGTACTCCCGCAACGCCGCCCTCTGGGCCGGCGGCGGCGTGGTCGGGGGCATCGCCTTCGGCTTGATCTTCAGCTCCTGGGCCGTGCTCATCCTGGGCTTCGTGGTGGCTGTCGCAGGTGGCGTGACGAACTGGAACAAGGTCCAGCGCATCGTCAACCACAAAGACGAGTACTAAACCGGAGCAGCATATGACTGAGCCCACCGGCAAAGCGGTGCGCATCGACGTCTGGCTGTGGGCGGTGCGCATCTTCAAAACGCGCAGCCAATCCGCAGAGGCGGTACGCGCAGGCCACGTGAAGCTCAACGACAAGACGGTCAAACCCTCCGCTCAGGTGGTGCCCGGCGACGAGGTGAAGGTGTGGAAAGACCACCGCAACATGATCCTCGAGGTCACCGCCACGGTGCCGAAGCGTGTTGGAGCCCCGGTGGCGCGCAAGTGCTACATAGATTTCTCCCCGCCGCCGCCGTCAATCGACGTGCTGCTCACCATGCCGCAGCGCGACCGGGGCGCGGGAAGGCCCACGAAGAAGGAGCGGCGCGAAACCGACCGTCTGCTCGGGCGGCGCCGCTAGCCGGTCTCGCTAGCTGGTACCGCGCAGCGTTGCGAGGCGCGCTTCCAGGCGCTTGCGGCGCAGCTGCGGACGGTTGCCGGAGTCCCAAGTGCGCTCGATGTGCTCGGTGCCGTAGCGGTTGAGCAAGAGATCGTCGATAAGCCTGACTTGCCCCGGCACGAACGCGTACTCCAGGGTGTTCGAAACCGCCTCGATGTCCGCCGGGTTGGTCAACTCGGCGAGCTCCGAGACAACCTCGATGCCGTGCGCGCGCAACAGTTCCGTAAGAAAGCGGTAGTCGCTCGCGCGAGCCAGCGGGAAGCTGGAGCCGAGCAGCACGGTGAGGATGCCGGGCAGGGTCTCCGGCGACAGCTCCGCGTCCACATCCGTGTCGATGTGCTGGTTCGGGTCCGCCAGGCTGGCGATTTGGTCGAACTGCTGGTCCGCCAGCTCGATTAGGCCCGCGGCGAGCGTAAACGCGCGGTCGGCGCGCGGGTCGAGCGCTTCGTGGCCCGCGCGTTTGTAGCGGATGTCGTGCTCGAACTCCGCCCAAGCGTGCTGCAGCACGGTGCGGATCTGCACCTCGAACACCGTGCCCACGTACTCCTCCAGGCCCTCGGAGTGTTCCACCACGCGCACCACCATGTGGTGGGAGCCGTAGCCGAAACCGCCGGCCACACGCGTTTCCTCCGCTTTGTCCACGCTGCGCAACACCTCGAATTGGTCGGCCAGCAAGCGCTGCACTGCGGGGATTTCGGTGGAGTGCAACACGCTGATGCGCGCGCCGATGATATCGCGGATGTCGTGCCACGGGTCCGGGTACACCAGTGAGCCGTCGGCGTTGGTCTTGCGGGCCTTCTCTTTGAGGCTGGTCCAGGATTTCACCCGCACGTCGACGCGGTCGAACTTCACGCCAGCGTCGCGCATGAGTTCGTGCAGCATGTGGCGCAGCGTCGTGGAGACGTCGGGGTGGGCATCCACCCACGCAAAATAGGTCGAACCGAGGCGGGCGATCGTGTCGTCCGCCTCTTTATTCCTTCGGCTGCGTGCGTTCATAACGGCCCGACAGTGTAGCGCGTTAGGCGCGCACGAGTAGCACCGCGGGAAGTTTATGCATGAGCTTATCGACGTCTACCTGGCCGCCATACCGCCTTTCCGTGAGACAGTCGACCCATTCGCCCTCCGGCAGGCGCACCGTGGTGCCGCGCCATCCGCCGCCGCGTTCGAGCGCCAGCGGCTCCCGAACGGCTAGGGCGATGACCTCTACCGTGTCCGCGTCATCTGCGCCGGCAGTTCGCGCCATGCCGATTACGTGGCGGGCGGCGGTGCCCTCTGCAAAGACGGCCTGGTAGCCGCCTTCGAGGAAGAGCTCCGGGCGCTCGCGCCGCAGCGTGAGTGCCTCACGGACGATGTGCTGTTTAGCACTGTCAGCGTCGGCGAACGCGTCGCCCGCGAGCGCCTCACGGCGGGCCGCGTAATCCACGAAGCGCCGGTTATCCGGGTCCACCAGGGAGAAATCCAAGAATTCGGTGCCTTGGTAGGTGTCCGGGATGCCGGGGCCCACAAGCTGCAGCAGCTTGCGGCCCAGGGACACCACCACGCCGCCGCGGTCGAGTGCGCGCGCGAACTCTGCGAGCGCTGCGGTGGCCGGGCCGTCTGCGAGGTGCGCGATCCATTTCGTAACCTCGGCCTCGTACTCCAGGTCGTTGTCGTACCAGCTGGTGTGCATATCCGCCTCGCGTACCGCCTTCACCGCGTACGCCTGGAGGCGCGCAACGAAGTCTTGGGTGACCTCGCCGTTGCGCGGCCAGGCGCCCAGCACGTTCTGGATCAGGAAATGACCGGTGGCGGGGTCCGGCGGCGGGGTGAGCGCGAAGACGTCGCTGACAAGCTGCGCGAACTCGCCGGGTAGCTCCGCGATCTCGATCATCCGGGCGCGGGTGTCTTCGCTGCGCTTCGTGTCGTGGGTGGACAGGGTGGTCATCGCGTGCGGCCAGAGGCGGGCGCGCTCGTCCTGCAGGAGGTGGAACTCCGCCGGGCTCACGCCAAGGCGCCCGGGTGCCCCGCCGACTTCCTGCAGCGCCACAAGACGCGATGCCATGTAGAAGAGCGTGTCCTCTACGCCCTTCGCCATTACCGCGCCGCAGACCTGGGCGAAGCGGTGCGCGGCCTCCCCGCCGGCTGAGAGCGCGGCCGCGACGAGGTCGAGCGCGGCCGGGTTGAACGCGAGCGGGCTTGCCGCCATCTCGGCGATGAGCGTGGCCGTGACACGCGACAGCGAGCGGTAGTCGGCGCGGTACACCGGCATGCGCGCCACGAGCTCCACCAGCACCTCGGTGAGGTCCGCGTCGCTCACTTTCAAGCCGGCGGTGGAGAGGTTGTCGCGGCGCACCGCACGCGCCAGGCGGCGAACCTCGGCGGCGAGCTCGTCTTCGGCCACGCGGGCTTTGAGCATCCACTCCGACACCTTAATTGCGTGCTCGTCCCAAATGGAGCCGCTGTAGCGGTAGGCCGTCTCGGCTAGCTGCGCGGGGGCGCTTGCGTCCACAAAGACACCGTCGAACTCGCGTAACGCGTCGTAACCGGTTGTGCCGTCGATGTCCAGGCGAGGGTCCAGCGGCTCGTCCACCGCGAGGATTTTTTCCACGATGAGCCAGCACTCAGGCCCGATAAGTTCGCGCAGTTGCGTGAGGTAGCCGAACGGGTCGGTGAGACCGTCTGGGTGGTCGACGCGGACGCCGTCGATAAGCTGCTCGCGCACAAGCTGCGCCAACCCCTCATGCGTAGCGGCGAACACCTCCGGGTCTTCCTGCCGCACCCCGGCGAGCCCGTTGACGGAGAAGAAGCGCCGGTAGGAGATGACCCCGTCGCGCCAGTACATCAGCCGGTACGCCTGGCGTTCGTGCACCGCCACCGGGTCGTCGTCCAAACCGGAGTAGGAGCCTGGTGCAAGCGGGAAGTAATGCCCGAAGTAGGCCAGCACATCTTCGCCCTCCGGGGCGTGACCCGGCGGGAACTCGTCTGCCTTCAAGTGCACTAGCTGAAGCTGTGTGGCATCTTCTGGCGAGCCGAGCACCGGCAACCCGAGCTTGCCGCCCGCGCCGTTGTCCTCGTGCCAGTCGACGTCGAAGTAACTCGCATACTGCGATTTTTGGCCATGTTTGAGCACGTCCCACCACCAGCGGTTGTTGCGCGGCACCTCCACGCCAAGGTGGTTCGGCACGATGTCTACCACCAGACCCATGCCAGCCTCATGCGCGGCGCGCGCAAGCAGACGCAGCCCGTCGATCCCGCCGAGCTCCGGATTGACCAGGGTGGGGTCGGTGACGTCGTAGTTGTGGTTCGATTCCCGCGCGGAAGCGAACACGGGGGAGAGGTAGATGTGAGACACCCCCATATCGCGCAGGTACGGAACCAAGTCGGCGGCTTGGGCGAACCCGAACTCGCGCCCCTGCGGGTCCGCGTGGGGTCCGCGCAGCTGCAGCCGGTAGGTCGAGGTAATGGGGCGGCGCATCAATCGCTCCTTATAAGTGTAGGAAGTGGGCTCGTGGTGCAACCCCTCTCACACTAGCTACGCAGCGAGTGGTGCAGCAGCGGGAAGCCCACCGAGTACGTCATCACCGCGGCGTTTGGCAGCAACTGCGCAACAGAGTCGGCGGGCGCGTCGAACACAAATAGCTCCTTGTCGTCGCGCGTGGCGTACATGAGGTCGTGCTCTGGGTGCATCACCGCCTCGAAGTGGCGGTGCAGCAAGGTAAACGTGCGCGGGTGCGCGAGCCAGGAGGCCGCAGGGCAACCGTGCCCGTCCACCTCGAAACCCGGTGGGTGGCCCTCTATCCCGAGCGCGACGGCAGGGCTTCGCACCATGAACTCCACACCAGCGGCGCAGTACGCCCGGGGCTCAAGTTGTGCGGCAGCGGCGTTCCACGCCTGGTGCGCGGTCATCCCGGCTGCGCCGATGCCCTGGTGGGTCAGCCCCTGGAACCCGCCGCTGTCAAAGACACACACCAGGCCAGGGGACAGATTGATGTACGCGGTGGACGAACCGAAACCGGGCGTAAGCCACGTCCGAGGTGCGTCCGCGCCCGTTTCGCGCCGGGCGAGGCGAGGGGTAAGAGCGAGTTGGGTCAGTGGGGACGAAGGTGCTGAAGTGCGTTGCGCGAGAAGAGTCATGGGAATTAGACGCAGCGCACCCACCCCCGGTTCCATCGACAATTATTTTTATTCAGGCTATCCGGTAAAGTGTGACGCTAAAGTCTCCGCGGCTACGTCAACGGGGCGGGTGCTGTTACGTTGAGAGCAACAACGTCGCCCGCGCCTAGGACGAGGGGGTTGTAGAGGCCGGACCACACATTGCACCGAGGAGTGAGACCGATCCTTTCCCGCAGAAACCGGTTGCGCACGACCGCACTATGTCTCGCGGCAACATTGGCACTGGGCGGGTGCGCAGCGAGCAACGACGAAAGCGCCGGGACGGGCACCACCGCAGAAAATGCAACCGGCCCCGATCATTCAGCGCTGCACACTGCCTCGCCCGCGGCCAGCGAAGGGCCTTTCCTCCTGCGCATCAACGGCGAGATCGCCCACTTCGACGTGGAGAAATCGGACGTGGTGGAGCCCGTCACCCTTCACGCGGGCACCCCGGTGCTGGTGGAGGTCACTGTGCCGGGAGGCGATGCCACCGTCACAGTCAACGGAGCGCCACTCGAAGCGGAGGGCGAAACCTTCACGGGAGAATTCACCCTGGAGCGCCTCGACGCGGAGGTCACGGTGCCGCTCACCGTCGAGCAGGCGAGTGGAACCACCACGCTGCACATCCGCACGGCGCCCGATGATTTGCCACCGGTGGTCTTCGAGGGCGACACCTACTTCGATACGGGCACGTTCTACTACGCCAACCTGTTTCCCACTGAAGCCACGCGCGACTACATCGTCAAATACGACAACTTTGGCCAACCCGTGTTCTACCGCAATCACGACACGATGGTGTTTAACAACTTCGGCCCGTGGGAGGGAGACGGTGCGCGCGGCTCTTATTACTTCGCGGAATCCCCCGCGGACGATTCCGGCTTCGGCATCCGCCGCGGCCGCTACGTGGTGCTGGACGAGCATTACCGGGTGATCGATGACGACGCGCGCCCACGCACTACTGCAACCTACAACCCGAAAGAGGGCCCGTTTGCCGAAATGCATGAGTTCCAGGTGCTGGGTCCGAGTCACTACATCTTCCTTGATTACTACGTCGCCGAGGTAGACCGCGACGGCGTGCGCCACTACGTGCCGTACATTCAGGAGCTCAAGGACGGGGAAGTGGTGTGGGAATGGGACTCCTGGGACCACGAGTTGTTCGAGGACGCCAGCCGCGCCGGGTACGTTCGCGTGCCGGATGAGGAGTCGATGGCGGAAGCGGAGGTCGAGGGCCGGGAGGCGGCCATCGCCGCCGGTGCGTTCACCGACGCCATCCACACCAACTCGGTGAACGTGTGTCCGAACGACGGAAACATCATCATCTCGAATCGCAACCAAAGCGCCGTGATGGAGATCGAGCGCGACACCGGCGATATCGCCTGGGTGCTCGGCGGCAAACACAACACGTGGGACATCGGTGCGCTCAGCGAGATTGGGCAGCAGCACGACGCGCGCATGCTTATCGACGCCTCCGGTATCCACCTCCTCACCCTCTACGACAACCGCACCGAGGTGGCGGAGACCTCCCGCGGCCTCGTCCTGCAAGTAGACGAAGATAACCAACGGGTGCTCGGGGCAGAGGAGTACACCGCCCACGGGCAGAAGGGCGACTTCACCGGCTCTACACGCCTGTTCGGCGATGCCCAGCAGTACGTGATGGTCGGCTGGGGGCTTGTGCGCCCGCAGCCGACGCTAGCCACCATATTTGACCGCTACGGCAACGTGCTCAAAGACATCACCACATCCGGCGTGCAGATGGACACCTACCGCTTCGTCCCGGCTGAGTTCTAGGCGGGCACACGCGGTCTTAGGCGCCCACACGCGAGAACGCTAAAACGGCGGCTGCTCGTTCAACCCGAGTACGTCGAGGAGCTTCTCGGCCGGCCAGATTTCGATCTCCTGGCCTTTTTCCATCAACTCGCGTGCCCGCTTCTCCTTCGAGGTCATCGTGGCCCACTCACCGACCACCAACACAGTGGTTTTCTTGGTCACGTTCTTGCCCACCTGCGCGCCCTGGTGCGCGATGCCGGCCCACAGCTGGCCTTTGTCGTAGGGCTCGAACTCGCCGGTAAGCGTGACGTGCTCGCCGTACAGCGGCGCGTTCGGGTCCGCTTCGGGGTTCGGCTCGGGCACGGTGTCGGGGGTTGCCACCGATTGCCACGGCGCGGGGCCATTGCCATTTTGTGACCTCTTTGCACCGCCCCGATTCGGCCCGCCCTGCTTCGGCCCGCCCTGCTTCGACGCGGTGTTCTTCGGCCCGGCTTGGTTAGAACCCCGCGGCGCCGCCGTCGCAGCCACGGCGGCCGCGACTGATTCGGCGGCACGCTCCGCCTGCACGGCCCGGCCCGCACCGGAGCGGTCGCGCAGCACCGGCGTGACACGTGTCTCGTCGATGGAGCCGAGCGTGAATCCGGTGTCGTGTACAAACGACATGAGGCTGCCCTGGTGGCGCGCCTCGCGTGCGAGCCCGACCATGATGCCCGCGCAGGCCGCGGCGTCCTCGCACGCGTCGTGGTGGTTGGCAAGCGTTACGCCGAAGCGCTGTGCAAGCGTGGGCAGTCGGTGGTTTTCCACGTCGAGTTTGGTGGCGCGGGCCTGCGCGAGTGTGCACGCGAAGAGCAGTGGTGGGATAGGCGTGTCGGTTTCCCGGCAGGCGTCGCGAAGCGCAGATGCGTCGAACTGCGCGTTGTGGGCGACTAGCGGCAAATCGCCGACGAAGTCAACCATCTGCGCGATGACATCGGCAACCGCTGGTGCGTCGGCGACGTCTTCGGCGCGGATGCCGTGGATGGCCACGTTGCCCTCGTCGAAGTCCCCCAGAGCCGCCGGAGGCTGGCACAGCCAGGAAGCCCGGTCGACCTCCTCACCGTCGACGACTTTCACCAGGCCGATCTGGCAGATGGAGCCCCAACGCGGGTTCGCGGTCTCCACGTCGAAGCCCACGAAAGAGAAACCGGGGATACCGGCACCCCCAGCTACCGGGCTTGCCTCCGGGGCCTCGCCGGCCCGGGCGGCACCGAGCAGCTTCTCCAGCTGAGCGGGTCCCTCGGAATCGCCGGGGTGGAACCAGACAGTCAGGGTGCTCTCGCCCGACTGGATGTCCACCGCCGCGGGCGACCACGCGTCGCCTTCGCGTACCGCCACCCCGGAAATGTCGCCGATGGCCACGGTGCGCGGGGCGGAATCGCCCAACAGCGAAGCGGCGAGCGGATCCGGGGCTAGCGTCAGCGCATCGTTGGTCACGGTCACCGTGGCGCCGTGGGCGGAAATCACAGGGCAAGCACTCCTTACAGCGGGAATTTCAAAAGAGGGGGCGGCTACGCGTTGGCACCTTCACCCGCGGGCGGCTGGGTGCGACGCAGCACCACGGTGGAACGCTGACCGACGGTGATAGCGGATCCGGCGGTTACAGGCTCGGCGTTTTCGCGGATGCCCAGCGGCTCGGTGGTGTCCACCACCACCTCCCACTCGTCGCCGAACTTGCTCGCCGGCACGGTGAACTCGATGTCCTCGTAGTGCGCGTTAAACATGAGCAGGAACGTGTCGTCGATAATGCGCTGACCACGGCTGTCCGGTTCCGAGATCGCCTCGCCGTCCAGATACGCCATGAGCGACTTGCCGGAGGCGAAGCTCCAATCGTCGTCCGTCATCAACGTGCAGTCGGGCGTGAGCCAAGCAATCTCGCGGCCGTGCTCCTCGTCGCCGAGCGCGCCACCACCGAGGAAACGACGGCGACGGAAAACCGGGTGGTCTTTGCGCAGTTGAATCAGGCGCCGAGTGAAATCATGCAGCTCGGAAGCTTCCTCGAGCTGCGACCAGTCCATCCAGGCGATCTCGTTGTCCTGGCAGTAGACGTTGTTGTTGCCGCCCTGGGTGCGCGCGATCTCGTCGCCGTGGGCAAGCATCGGCGTGCCCTGCGACAGCAGCAGGGTGGTGAGGAAGTTGCGGCGCTGACGCGCGCGCAGCTCGACGACCTCCGGGTCATCGCTGGGGCCTTCCTCGCCGCAGTTCCAGGAGCGGTTGTGGCTCTCGCCGTCGCGGTTGTCCTCGCCGTTAGCCTCGTTGTGCTTCTCGTTGTAAGACACGAGGTCGTTGAGGGTGAAGCCGTCGTGGGCGGTGATGAAGTTGATCGAGTGCGTCGGGCGGCGCCCGTTGTGCTCGTACAAGTCGGAAGACCCGGTCAGGCGGGACGCGAACTCGCCGAGTGTGGAATCCTCGCCGCGCCAAAAGTCGCGCATGGTGTCGCGGTACTTGCCGTTCCACTCGCTCCACAGCGACGGGAAGTTACCCACCTGGTAGCCGCCCTCGCCCACATCCCACGGCTCGGCGATGAGCTTGACCTGGCTGACCACCGGGTCCTGCTGCACCAGGTCGAAGAATGTGGCCAGGCGGTCCACATCGGAGAACTCGCGGGCCAAGGTGGAGGCGAGGTCGAAGCGGAAACCGTCGACGTGCATATCGGTCACCCAGTACCGCAGCGAATCCATGATCAGCTGCAACGAATGCGGCTGGCGCACGTTAAAGGAGTTACCGGTGCCGGTGTAGTCCATGTAGTGGAACTTGTCGCCGTCCACCAGGCGGTAGTACGCCTCATTATCAATGCCGCGGAACGCAATAGTTGGGCCCATGTGGTTGCCTTCCGCGGTGTGGTTGTACACCACATCCAGGATGACCTCCATGCCCGCCTCGTGGTAGGCGCGCACCATCTGCTTGAACTCCGCCACCGCGTCGCCCGGGGCGGTGGAGGAGGAGTAGTGGTTCTCCGGCGCGAAGAAGCCAAAGGTGTTGTAGCCCCAGTAGTTGCGAAGCCCCAGGTCGCGCAGGCGGTCGTCCTGCAAGAACTGGTGCACCGGCAGCAGCTCGATGGTGGTCACGCCGAGGTCTTTGAGGTAGTCCACCATCACCGGATGCGCCATGCCTGCGTAGGTGCCACGCAGCTGCTCCGGGATCTCTGGGTGCGTTTGCGTCATGCCCTTGACGTGGCATTCATAAATCACCGTCTCCTCGTCCGGAATACGCGGCGCGCGGTCGTCGCCCCAGTCGAAGAACGGGTTGATCACCACGGACAGCATGGTGTGGCCGAGGGAGTCTTCCTCATTGCGGCCGGTGCCGGGTTCGTCCGCGTGGATGTCGTAGGAAAACAGTGAAGAGTGCTGGTCGAACTCGCCGTCGAAAGCGCGCGCGTACGGGTCAACGAGCAGCTTGTTCGGGTCGCATCGCTTGCCGTCGTAGGGGTCCCACGGCCCGTGCACGCGGTAGCCGTAACGCTGTCCGGGGCTTACGCCGGGCAGGTAGGCGTGCCAGACGAAGTTGTCCACTTCCTCGAGCTGCACGCGTGTTTCAGCGCCTTCGTCGTCGATGAGGCACAGCTCCACTGCGTCGGCCACCTCGGAGAAGAGGGCGAAGTTCGTCCCCGCGCCGTCGAAGGTGGAGCCCAGGGGGTACGCGGAGCCCGGCCACACGATGGGGGCAGGCTGATCAGCAGTTGCAGTCATGGCGCCAAATCTTATCGCACGGGCCCGACATTGCTGCCTAGCTACGCGCCCGCAGCCCTTCGAGCAGGAAGTTCACCGCGTCTTCGTGCGCTTGTCTCGCGTCGTCCGTTTCGCTCACACCGGTAAGTTCCGCTAGCTGCGCCGCCGATTGCTGCACGGTGGCATCCCCCAGCGTGAGGTGGAGCAGTCCGAGCGCGGCGGAGTGCACATTGCTTATCGACGCAGCTTCGCCCGCAAACGCCCCCACCGATTCCACAAACCTCTCCCGCAGGGCGGCGCGTACGGCGGCGTCCGGCTGGCTTACCGCGGCCACCACCACTTCGGCGCCGTCGCGGACCCCCAGCACGGCGTCGCGCAGCTGGGCGGAAAGCGTTGCGGGATGGGGGCGGGGTTGGTCCGCGGAGCCGTCGATAAGCGTGCGCACAATCATCTCTGCCATGGATGCGATGAGCTCCTGCTTGTTCGCGATGTGCCAGTACAATGCGCCCGGAGCCACCCCGAGCGATGAGGCGACGCGGCGCATGGATACGTCGCCGAGGCCGTATTCGCCCAGGATGGACATGGCTGCCTCGGTGATCTTCTCGCGCGTGAGCTGCATAGGGGCATACTTTAGCGCCCAAAGGCTTTACGAAAGTTCACAGGAACCGCGCAGAACAATCGTACGGCTATGGCACACAGGTATAAGTGAGTAGTTGCTACTATTTCCTGCAGCACATCGTCATCGCGCTTTTTCGAGCCCGCGGTGGCGGCCCGTTACCGACGAGTGGTCCGGGATAACGAACGAGAGGTAGAAGTACATCGTGAGGTTGCACACTTCGAAGGCCGTTGCCGCCTGCGCGTCCGCGCTCGCACTCGCACTGCCGCTTACCGCTTGCAGCTCCGACGAGGAGGGCGCATCCGGCGGCCTGTCTACCGCTGCCGAGGCACCCGGCGCCGCTGACACGGATGCGGACGGCGACGGCGAGCCGGACGCTGCGGACCCGAATGGCAACAATGACGGCGGCGACGCAGACGCCGACGGTAAAGGTGGCCAGGGCGGCGGCAACAACACCGGCCAGGGTGGCGGCAACAACCAGGGCGGCAACAACGCTGGCCAAGGCGGCGGGAACGGCGAAATCCCGCAGATTGCCAACCCGTTTGAAAACGGCATGCCGGAGAACACGAACCAGCCCCTGGCAAACGGCAAGGAAGGCAGCGAGAAGGACCGCAAGCAGATGGAAGACGCCGCGCGTGCGGTGCTCAACCCTGACTCCTTCGGCGGCTGGACCCGCACCATCCTGGACAATTCCTGCTCCGCCGTGACGGACGAGATGATGCAACAGCTCGACGCGATGGGCCTTTCCCTCGAGCAGATCGAGGAGGCCAGCCGCATGGCCGAGCAGCAGGGCCAGGGCCTGACCACGCCAAAGGCCGACGTGAGCATCTCCGACGTGCGCGTCGACGGCAACCGCGCTTCCGCCAGCCTGACCGCGAAGAGCGACGGCCAGGAGCAGACCGAAGTGATGATCTTCGAAAAGGAAGACGGGCGCTGGAAGCTTTGCAGGTAGCTCCTCGCCGCGACACCCTGCGCAGCACCCTCGGTGCTGGCGCGGGGTTGCTTGCGTTTGCACTCCTTGCAGGCATCGTCGGAGGAGTGGCATGGGGCGCTCTGCGGCCCGCGTACGTGGTGAAAACGCTCGACGACGGGGTGGCCGTCGACCAGATCGTCAGCCCGCCGAACGTGGAGTTCGCCGCGCTCGGATGGTTCGCCGTGCTCACCTCGGTCGTTTGCGCGCTCATCGGGCTTACAGCGTGGCGCCAGACCACATCCGGTGCCTCCCGCGGCAGCGTCGGCTGGCTGTGGTGGGTGGTGGCCTGTGCGGCCTGCGCCACCGGCACGCTCTACGTGTTCGGCGACTGGACCGCGCTGCTTCTCCACGACATGCCGCCCCACGGCGACGGCAATGGTGGCGGGTTTGAGCCGGGCCAGACGTTCTCGCTCGTGCCACCCGTGCGCCCCGGTGCAGCGTGGGCGGCCGGTCCCTTCGCCGCCGCGTTGGTGTACTGGGTGGCCAACTTCGTGTCGTACACCCAGCTAGATGCGCAGGTAAAGCGCGAGATGCTTCCGGGCACAATCCCGGCGGCGCAGGTGGCCAGCTAGGCCTGCGGCGGCCACTCCACCGCGGAATGGCCCTGCGTGAGCCGGCTTAAGTAGTCCACCGCTGCGAGCCCCGCGACCATGGAGGACAACACGAACTCATCCAGCTGCGCTGGTGATGCACCCGCGGTGGCCACCAGGGTTGCCTCCGCGTGCAAGTGCATCACCCCGTCGTGTTCGTGCAGGTACGTCGACACGGCCGCGGAGCGTTCGTTGACGTCGTTGCACAGCAGCCACACCCGCAGGAAATCCTCGTCGGCGTCAAGGCCGGTGTCCCACATGGCGGTGACGCGGGCGTAGCGGGATCTGAAATCAGCGTCGCCGCCGTCGACGGTCAGCGCGAACGGCACGCCGTTGACACCGGTGGCCACCACCTCGTTGCCTGGATCCACGGCATGCGAAAAGCTCAGTGTCTCCAGAGCGTCCGCTAGCGAAGCCGTGCGTACTTGCGCCGGTGCGGTGTAGTGTTCGCTGCCCGCGCCGGTGCCGGCAGCGTCGAAAAGCTCCGGCGCGTACGTGACCTCTTTCTCTGTGCCCGCAGGGAGATGGCGCGCCGAGGGGTGGCGGCCCAACAGCGCGTCGAAATCCTGCGCGCGGGCAAGCGCCGGAGGTAGCGGCTGGTCCCAACCTGCGTCCAAGAAGCGCTCGCGCAGCGACTGGAAGAACATCGCGGCGTGCTCAAAAATGTCGGCGAGCTCGGCCAGCAGCTGCTCGTCGCTAAGCCCGTGCTTGATGTGGACGCCACGGCGCATGCCCACCCGCACATCGCCGGATTCTAAAAGGCGGTAGGACGCAAACGGGCCTACGCGGTCGTGGTTCCAGGTATTGATGAAGCGGGCGACGCGGCTGGCGTGCGCGAAATCGGTGGGGATGCGCTCGTGCGCGTCGACAACCAGCATGAGCGGGCGTTCGTGATGCACCCACACCGTGGCCACGAACGCGTATGCGCCGACCACCAGGCGGTCGGGGCGCACCATCGGATCGAAGCCCAATCCCTCCAACGCGGCGGCAGCGCGCTCGAGCGTGACGGCGAGCGGGGTGGTACTCCCCGGAGTGTCGCCGCCGGGCGCGCTGTGTCTGCCCATGGCACGAGCATAAGCGTGTGACGGTGGGAGAGGAAACCCCGTGTGGGTGCGCCGCGACCCAGCCCTTGTGGCGTCGGGGGAGTTGTCTACACTGTCCTGCGGCAGAAGCCTGCGGTGGAAGCGAAGGGGGTTGATGGCGGTGGCCGGAGTAGGGCAATCGATGTTCGTGGTGGTGCTGTTCCTGCTGGCGGGGTTGCTCGTCGGCGGCGTATGGGCGAGCTACCAGAACGGGTCGAAGGCGATGACGGCGGTGCTTGCACTCATGGCCGTCATGGCGCTCGCGTTTGCGCTACTGACCATGGTTGAGGTGATGTGACATGCGCCTGACCCCGAGGGACCTCACGCACGAGGAAGTTGAGTCGCTGACCAGTGTGTGGAAGGCGCGCGGGCTCGTGCCCGTGCTCATCGCCGTCGCCGCCGCATTCGGGGCGTGGTCGCTGCTGTTGCCCGTGGTGCCCACCGCGGTGATCGACGCCGGCCTGCCGGATTCGCTTGCCGGCCTTTCCACCGGCGTATTCATGCTTGCCACCGTGATCACCCAGGTGTTCACTCCGCGGGCGCTGCGCAAGGTGGGCTACCGCGCGGTAATGGCGGTGTCCTCGCTGCTTTTGGGTATCCCGGCGCTGGGCTACATGCTGGGAATGGATCCGGCCCCGCTGCTGACAGTGTCGGCGATTCGCGGTATCGGTTTCGGCGCGCTGTCTGTGGCGGAGGCCGCGATCGTCGCCGAACTGGTGCCGCTGCGTCTGCTTGGCAGCGCCACTGGCATCTTCGGCGCCGTGGTGGGCCTGGCGCAAATGGCTGCACTGCCCACAGGCTTGGCGCTGGTAGATGTGATTGGCTACAACGCCGTCTATGTGCTCGCCACCTTCATCGGGGCGATCTCCCTCGTGGCCTGCCTGGCTATCCCCGGCATCCCGGCTACAGCGGCGGAGGCTGAGACCACGCATACGGTGCGCGCCCCCACCTGGCACCTCGTGCTCGTGCCCGCCCTCGCCCTGATGTTTGTCACCACGGCCTACGGCGCAATCACGAACTTTCTGCCCGTGTCCATGCGCGAGCTCGACCCGATCAAGGGTGCCGCGCTGGGTGGCGTGATGCTTTCCGTTTTGAACTTCGCGGCGATGTGCTCGCGCTACTTCGCGGGCCGCGTGATGGACCGCCGCGGATACCCGGGCACCGTGATCATTCCGTTCCAGGTGCTCGCCGCACTCGGCGTGTTCATCATGGCGCTTATCTTGGCGATGGACCTGCCGGTGTGGACGATGGTGATCGGCGCGCTGTGCTACGGAGCGGGCTTCGGCGCGGTGCAAAACGAGGCGCTGACGCTGATGTTTTACCGCCTGCCGCGGCACAAGACATCCGAGGCTTCGGCGATTTGGAATATCGCGTTCGACGGCGGCACCGGTTTGGGCTCCACCATGTACGGCGCCCTGCTGGTCACCGTGGCCTACGCGCCGATGTTCGGCATCGCCGCGGCGGTGATCACCCTGGGTATCGGCGTGACCATTTTGGATAGGCAGCTCGGCCGCCACCGCGTGGTGGAGGTGAACAACCTCGCGGTGCGTTTGAAGTCGGTGCAGGCCCCGCGCATGTACCCACCGCGGGGGCGAAAGTAGGGCGGGGCTACACTACGCAACCATGACGCACATTCCCGCTGGAGTAACTGTGGCCGTCCTCGATGTTTCCGCGAACACCGCGGAGGTGGTCGAGGCGATCAAAAAGGCCGGTGCGATCGCGTTCGCCACCACCGACCCGCGCGAGGCCGCAGCCGCCGACGGCATGGTGCTGCCGGGCGCGGAGAGTTTCGCGCTTCAGATGGAAGCCCTCGGCGAGGTCCAGGGTGCGCGCGTGGTGGGCCAGCGGCTCGCGGGTGCTCGCCCGGTTTTGGCCATCGGTACGGGCATGCAGGTGCTTTTTGAGCAGTTGCTTGACGACGCGTCCGGGGTAGCCGGCCTCGGGGAGTGGCCGGGAGGCGTCGATAAGCTCGATGCTCCTTGTGAAACCGCGACGGTAGAACCCGCCCGCGGCACTGAACTGCTGCGCGGTGTGGACGGGCCGCTCTCATTTGGCAATGCGTACGGTGTGCGCGGGTTCGCCTTAGAGGAAGACGAGTTCATCGCGTACCCGCGTTTGAGCTGGGCGCAGTGCGGAGATAACCGTTTTATTGCGGCGGTGGAAAACGGCGCGCTGTGGGCGACGCAGTTCCACCCGGAGCGCTCCGGTGAGGCCGGGATGGACGTGCTACGCAACTGGCTCGCGCAGCTGGGCTAACTTATTGGGCATGGGCACCAACTCCGGTTCCGGCACAGGCTTCGAATTCGGCGCATACGGGGAGTACCTCGCGGCTGCGGAAGCGGCTGTCGATGCTGCCCGAGACATCTTCGTCGAGCACCTCGGCGCAGCACCAGCGTTATATAAAGGTCCCGGCGATTTCGCTACCGCGGCCGACTTGGCCGTGGAGAAGCTCCTGCGCGAGCGCCTTGAGGCGACAACCGGCATCGACGTGTACGGTGAAGAACAGGGTGGCGAATTCAACCCGGAGGCGTGCTGGGTGGTCGACCCGATCGACGGCACGTCGAACTATTCCTCCGGTAACCCCAACTGCGCGATCCTGGTGGCGCTCCTGCGCGGTGGACAGCCGGTGGTGGCGGTGACGGATGCGCCGCTGTTGGGCATGCGTCTCACCGCAGTCGAGGGCGGGCCGGTGGTGCTCAACGGCACGGCCCTTCCGCCGGTGGGGCAGGAAAGTGCCGCCGCCCAGCAAGTCGGGATTGGCTCGCTCGCGTCCGACGATAGGCAGCGCTTCCCCTCGCAGCAGCGGCTGCAGTTGGCGGGAGCGCTGGCGGAGACGAACCTGCGTCCGCGCATCAGCGGCTCTGTCGGTGTGGACCTGGCGTTTGTGGCGCAGGGGATCTACCAGGCCGCGGTGAGTTTCTCGCCCTACGTGTGGGACAACGCAGCCGGCGTGCTGCTCGCGCGAAGCGCAGGCGCGGTGGCCACTGCTGGCGACGGCACCTCCTGGGAGCCGGGCAAGGCAGGAGCGATCGTGGGCACACCGTCCGCGCATGCCCGGGTCATGGAAACGATGCGCGCGGTGCGAAGCGACGAGTTGGGAGAGGGACAGTAATGCAGCACACAAACCAGGGACTGCGCCGAATCGGTGCCGCGTTGCTCGGCGTGGCGGGCGCGTCCATGTGGGCGTTTTCTCGGCTGGACTGGATCGTGGCGGACTACACCGACGACATCTCGGGCGGCGGGTCTGCCGCAGTTCAGGGCTCGCAGTGGTCGACCGAGGTGACTGCGGTGGCGATTCTTCTCATCGCCGGTATGGCGGCCGGGTTGGCGCTGCGCCGCACTGCACGACGTGTAGTTGGCGCGGTGAGCGCAGTTGTCGCGGCTGTTGCTGTGGTACCAGTGGCGTCGCTCCTGATTCGCGGCGCGGGCACCGAGCGTGTGCACGCAATTTTGAGCGCCGGTGCAGACGAGGCTCAGTCCGCTGCCTCTCAGGCGGACATCGCGCAGTGGGCGGAGATAACGTCCACAACAGTCCAGTCGCTCGGTCCAGTACTGAGTCTGCTCGGCTGCCTGCTGGGTGTCGCCGGTGGTGTGATGCTCGCCGCCCGCCCGGGCGTGGACGCCCCGCGCAGCAACAAGTATGAAAAGGAGACGGTGCGCATGGAAAAGGTGCGCACCGATCTTGAGGAAGACCCGGCTTCGGGCCGCGTGTTGTGGGATGCGATCAGCGCGGATATCGACCCAACTGATACCGCCGATGTGCCCAGGGCAGGCGGGGATTTCCAGTCGCGGTGATCAACCCGCTAGCCTTAGGCGCATAAGCCAGCGTTTTTACTGGAGGTAGGCATGGCGGCACCAGGCGCAGTAGACAGCGTCGTCGCTGGCGTGCTTGAAGACGTGGCGAAGCGCGAAGCCCAAGTGCCCTTCAAAGAAATCAAAGCGCGCTCGCGCGATATGGCGCCGACCCGGGATGCTCGGGCGGCGCTTTTGCGTAATGGGTGCAGTGTGATTGTGGAGATCAAGCGAAACTCCCCGGTCTTCGGCCCGACGGCGGAGACGCAAACGCCGGTGGAGGCACTCGCCCGCGACATTGAGGAAGGCGGCGCACACCTCATCGCGTGCCAGACGGAGCGGTTGCGTTTCGACGGTTCGCTTTTGGACATGGCCTGTGCACGCGCTGCGGTGGACCTGCCGATGTTGTGCCGCGACGTGATCGTGGACCCGTACCAGATCCACGAGGCACGCTGCTTCGGCGCAGACGCGATCCCACTCATGGTGGGCATTTTGGAGCAGGCGCGATTCGTCGCACTGGTGGACCGTGCGGAATCGCTCGGCATGGTTGCCGTCGCTGAGGTGCGCACTCCCGCCGAAGCGGACCGGGCGCTGGCCGCCGGCGTGGGTGTCATTGCGGTGAACCACTGGACCTTCGACACGAACGACTTGAACCGTAACGCCTTCGCCGAAATCGCGCCGGGTCTGCCGAGCGAAGTGATCAAGATCAGCCTGGGTGGTGTGACAACGCCGCGCGATCTCATCGACGCGGCGGCGTGCGGGGCAGACGCGGTGCTTGCAGCTGAGGCGGTCATGGCGGCTGGCGACGTGCTCTCCGCGACTCGTTCCCTGGCTACGGCGGGCCAGCACCCGGCGTGCCCGTCGCGTCGCTAGCCGTGGCACACTGTTGTGCGTGCAAGAAACGATCCTGGCCAACATTCCTTCCCCGCCGCAGGGCGTGTGGTACATCGGCCCGTTCCCACTGCGGGCGTACGCGCTGTGCATTATCACCGGCATCATCGTCGCAATGGCGCTGTCGCTGCGCCGCTACAAGGAGCGTGGCGGCGACCCGGAAACCATCTGGGACGCGGCGATTGTGGCAATCCCCGCCGGCATCATCGGCGGGCGCCTGTACCACGTGATCACGGACTGGGATAAGTACTTCGGGGAGGGCAAAAACCCCTGGCAGGCTTTCAATATCACTGCGGGTGGCTTGGGCATCATCGGCGCGGTGACACTGGGCACGCTGGCAGTGTGCGCGCTGCTGCGGCACAAGAAGGTGCCGATCGCGCCGGTGGCGGATTCGATTGCCCCGACGATCATCCTGGCACAGGCAATCGGCCGCTTCGGAAACTACTTCAACCAGGAGCTCTACGGTCGCCCCACCGACGTGCCGTGGGCGCTGGACATCTTCTACCGCGTCGATGAGGCGGGCAATTACGCGCCGCTGACTGGGCGCTCCACCGGCGAGGTCATCGCCAGCGTGCACCCAACTTTTCTCTACGAGGCGCTGTGGAATGTCACGGTGTTCTTCCTCATTATCTGGGCGGACCGCAAGTTCCGCATGGGCCACGGCCGCGTCTTTTGGCTCTACGTCGCGGGTTACACACTCGGACGCTTCTTCATCGAGTTCATGCGCGCCGACGAGGCGAACACCATCCTCGGCCTGCGCGTGAACACCTGGATGTCGGCTCTGATCTTCATCACCGCCGTTATCATTTTCTTCCTCCTTCCGAAGGGCCGCGAGACGAAGGAGGAGGTTGATCCCGCCTACCAGCAGTCGTTGCGCGAAGAGGAGCACGAGGCGCTTGACGACGCTGCCGTGGCTTCCTCCCCGGCGAAAGACGCTCACGGCGAGTACGGTGGTGCGCTGAAAGACACGTAGACAAAGCACGCAGACGAGAGCGGGGCTTTTCCACGCCCCAGTAAAGGTTGGCAAACGTGGACAGAAGAACCAAGATTGTGTGTACGCTCGGCCCGGCCGTAGCTAACAAGGACGCAATTGTGGGCCTTGTGCGCGACGGCATGGATGTTGCGCGCCTGAACTTCTCACACGGCGACTACCCGGACCACGAGCAGAACTACCGGTGGGTGCGCGAGGCGACGGACGAGACCGGCCACGCGGTTGGCATCCTCGCTGACCTGCAGGGCCCGAAGATCCGCCTCGGACGCTTTGAGGGCGAGGGCAAGACGTACTGGGAGACCGGCGAGACGGTCCGCATCACTGTCGACGATGTGGAGGGCACGCACGACCGTGTTTCCACCACCTACAAGAACCTCGCCCAGGACGCGAAGCCGGGTGATCGCCTGCTTGTCGACGACGGCAAGGTTGGCCTCGTGTGCATCGAAGTCGACGGCAACGATGTCGTGTGCAAGGTCACCGAGGGTGGCCCGGTGTCGAACAACAAGGGTGTGTCCCTGCCCGGCATGGATATCTCGGTTCCCGCATTGAGCGAGAAGGACAAGGAAGACCTGCGCTTCGCGGTGCGCATGGGCGTGGACGCGATTGCGCTTTCGTTCGTGCGCTCGCCTTCGGACGTGGACCTTGTACACGAAATCATGGATGAGGTTGGCCGCCGCGTTCCCGTGATTGCGAAGCTGGAGAAGCCGGAAGCAGTCGACGCGCTCGAGTCCATCATCCTGGCCTTCGACGGTGTGATGGTTGCCCGTGGCGACCTAGGTGTGGAGATCCCGCTGGAGCAGGTGCCGCTGGTGCAGAAGCGTGTGATCCAGATTGCGCGTGAGAATGCCAAGCCGGTCATCGTCGCAACGCAAATGCTCGATTCCATGATTGAGAATTCGCGCCCGACTCGCGCCGAGGCTTCCGATGTGGCGAACGCGGTGCTCGACGGCGCAGATGCCGTGATGCTTTCCGGTGAGACGTCCGTTGGTGTGGACCCCCACAACGTGGTGCGCACCATGGGTCGCATCGTGCGTTCGGCTGAGACGATGGGCAACGTCCCTCCGCTTAACCACATCCCGCGCACGAAGCGTGGCGTGATCTCGTACTCGGCGAACGACATCGCCGACCGCTTGAACGCGCGCGCAATCGTTACGTTCACAACTTCTGGCGACACCGCCCGCCGTGTGGCGCGCCTACACCCGGAGCTGCCGATTTTGGTGTTCACCCCGATCCAGCAGGTGCGTTCCCAGCTGGCAGTGACCTGGGGCGCCGAAACGTTCCTTTGCCCGGAGGTGCACAACACCGACGACATGCTCAAGGTAGTCGACGAATACCTGCTCGCCATGGACGAGTACGACGAGGGCGACACCATGGTCGTCGTCGCCGGCATCCCGCCGGGAATCGCCGGTTCCACCAACACGATCCACGTTCACCAGTTGGGCGAGGACACGAGGCACCCGCACTAGCCTGTGGGTGCTCCAGCGGGCAGCGCTTCGGCTCCGCCCGCTTTTTGCGTGTCGCTGCGTGCCCCGCGGCCCAGTTAATCTGGTTGCCCTAGTCAGGGGTGCGGATCTCGGGGTGCGGATCTCGGGGGCGCGGCGCAGGAGGCCACCAGCAACACGGTCGCTTGCAGCGCTGCGACACCCGCGAGCCGCCGGTAAAGCGCGTGAGATACGTACACTGGCTGCAATGTCTGGGATTGAAATTCGTGATGCGCACCTGCACAACCTCAAGAACGTCGACGTGGATATTCCGCGTGGGAAGCTGGTTGCGGTAACCGGCGTGTCGGGCTCGGGAAAGTCCTCGCTGGCGTTCGGCACGGTCCATGGGGAGGGGCAGCGGCGCTACTTCGAGTCGGTAGCGCCGTTCGCGCGCCGGCTAATCGGCTCTGCGGTGGACCCGCAGGTGAGCCAGGTGGAGGGGCTGCCCCCAACGGTAGCGCTGGAGCAGTCGACGTCCGGGGGAGGGGCGCGCTCCACGGTGGGGACGGTCTCCGCGCTGTCCAACAGCATTCGGTTGCTGTACTCGCGCGCCGGTGACAACCCGAAGGGCCTTTACTCCGACTCGTTCTCGCCGAACACGCCCGAGGGCATGTGTCCCACGTGCCAAGGCACCGGGGTGGTGCATGAGCCGACGGAGGCATCGATGGTGCCGGATCCGACCAAGTCGATCGAGGATGGTGCGATCCAGGCGTGGCCCGGCGCGTGGGCGGGCAAGAATTTCCACGACATTCTGCAGGAGCTCGGCTATGACTTGGATTCGCCGTGGCAGGACCTGCCGAAGAAAGACCGGGACTGGATCCTGTTTACCGAGGAGCGCCCGGTGGTCACGGTGAAGCCGACCCGCGGTGCGGACCAGATTCAGCGCAACTACCAGGGCACGTGGCGCTCGGTAGCGAACTACCTCACCAACACGCTGGCCGAGACCGAGTCCGACACGCTGCGCAAACGCGTCCTTTCCTACATGGAGTCGCGGGTGTGCGAAACCTGCGGCGGGCGTCGCCTCAACCCGGAGGCACTGAAGGTGACCTACGCCGGTATGCCTATCGACGAGCTGGGGGCACTACCCCTGGAGAAGGTCCATGAGGTGCTGGCGAATCAGGAACCAAAGAAGGGCTCAGCGGAGGACCTGCTGCTGAAACAGATCCTGCCGGCGTTGCAGTCGGCACTCGATTTGGGTCTGGCGCACTTGAGCCTGGACCGCCCCGCGCCGACGCTGTCTGCGGGCGAGCTGCAACGCATCCGACTCTCGGCCCAGCTGCGCTCCGGGTTATTCGGCGTTGCCTATGTGCTCGATGAGCCGTCCGCGGGACTGCACCCGGCAGAGCGCGGTGCGGTGCTCGATATCTGCCGCCGCTTCATCGGCGCCGGCAACTCCGTGCTGTTGGTGGAGCACGACATGGACCTTGTGGCGCAGACGGACTGGCTCGTAGACGTGGGCCCGCTCGCCGGCGAGCGCGGCGGCGAGGTCGTCTACTCCGGCCCCACCAGCGACTACCGCGGCGACAGCCCCACAGCCCGCGCACTAGCCAACCGCGAGCTTTCGCTTCTCGACGACCCCCGTTCACCCACCGGCACCCTCACCCTCACCGGTGTGCGGGCGCGCTCCATCGATGGCCTTGACGTGACGTTCGGGCTCGGCCAGTTCACCGCCGTGGCTGGTGTATCCGGTTCGGGGAAGTCCACGTTGGTGAGCACGGTCCTCGCCGGCGTGCTGCGGGAAAGGGCGTCCGCCGTGGTGGAGGATGATGATGGCGATGAGGGGGAGGCCGGATGGGGCGTCGATAAGCGTGATGGCTTTGATGCGGTGACGCGGGTGGTGCAGATTACCCAGAAACCCATCGGCCGTACGCCGCGCTCTACCTTGGCCACGTACACCGGACTTTTCGACGGCGTGCGCAAACTCTTCGCCAGCACCGGCGACGCGAAGCGCCGGAAGTGGACCGTGTCGCGCTTTTCCTACAACGTGAAACAGGGCCAGTGTCCGACCTGCGGCGGTGCCGGCAAGATCGAGGTGGAGCTCGTGTTCTTGCCCGGTTCCTACACCACCTGCCCGGATTGCCATGGCGCACGTTACAACGACGAGACGCTCGAGGTGACGTGGGAGGGCCTGAACATCGCGGAAGTGCTCGGGTTGACTGTGGACGAGGCAGCGGACGTATTCGCTGGCGAACCGAAGATCCATCGCGCGGTGGAAACGCTGCAAGCAGTCGGTCTCGGCTACCTCACGCTGGGTCAGGGCGCGCCGGAACTTTCCGGCGGTGAGGCGCAGCGCATCAAGCTGGCCACCGAGCTGCAACGCTCCCGCAATTCGCGCCGGGGGCACACCGTCTACCTCCTCGACGAACCAACCACCGGCCTCCACCCCGCCGACGTGCAGCTGCTGGTGACGGAGCTCAATAGCCTTGTCGACGCCGGGCAGACCGTCATCGTGGTCGAACACGACCTATCCGTCCTCGCGCAGGCGGACCGGATCATCGAGATGGGCCCCGGCGCTGGTGCCGAGGGCGGACACATCATCGCCGAGGGCACCCCAGCCGAGCTAGCGGCATGCGACACGGCGACGGGTCAAGTGCTCGCGGCGAGGTCCGCCTAACACTCTGCCGCTGCAGAGTCTCATCGCTTCGCTTGCGCGGCCCGCAGGCCGTTCAAGATCACGATGACTTCGGCGACCTCGTGAACCAACACGACGGCGGCCAGGCCCAGCACGCCGCTGATCGCCAGCGGCATCAGCACGATGATGATAGCCAGAGACAGCACGATGTTCTGGTTAATGATCCTGCTGCCTCGGCGGGCGTGCTGCAGTGCCTGCGGGATCAGCCGGAGGTCGTGGCCGGTGAAGGCGACGTCAGCGGACTCGATCGCGGCGTCAGAGCCAGTCGCCCCCATCGCTATGCCCACCGTCGCGCCCGCCAGCGCCGGAGCGTCGTTGATGCCGTCGCCGATCATCGCCGTCGGCGTCTTGGAGGAGAGCTCGGCGACGATGCGTGCCTTGTCCTCGGGTCGCAGCTCGGCGCGCACGTCGTCGATTCCGGCGATGTCAGCCAGCGCCCGGGCAGTGCGAGTGTTGTCGCCGGTGAGCATGCTCACTTCCACGTCGTTGGCGTGCAGGGTTTGCACGGCTTCGGGCACCTCGGGCCGCAGCTCGTCGCGGACCCCGATCGCCCCGGCGAGGGCGCCATCGACGGTGACCAGGACGCAGGTTTGGCCCTCGGACTCCATGCGCTCAACGTCTGCCTTCAGTGGCCCGGCGTCGATCCACCGGGGGCTGCCCACCAGCACCCGTCGGCCTTCGACGGTGCCGCCGATGCCGTGCCCGGCTTCTTCACTGATGTCCTGGGCGGCGGGCGCTTCGGGCACCGCTGCCGCGATCGCCGCGGCGAGGGGGTGCGTCGATTGCTGCTCAACTGCCGCCGCGAAGGCAAGCACCTGCGCCCGATCGAATCCGACTGCCGGGACCACGCCGGTAACCTCGGGCTGGTTGCGGGTGAGGGTTCCCGTCTTGTCCACCGCCAGGTGACGGATGCCGCCGAGCCGCTCGAACGCCGCGCCGGACTTGATGACCACGCCAAACTGGCTGGCCGCGCCGATCGCGGCCACGACCGTCAGCGGCACTGAAATTGCCAGCGCGCACGGTGACGCTGCGACCAGGACCACCAGTGCACGGGTGATCCACGTCTCAGGGTCGCCCAGCAGCGAGCCGATCACGCCGACCAGCACCGCCAGGATCATCACCCCGGGCACTAGGGGTCGGGCAATCCGGTCGGCGATCCGGGCGCGGTCGCCCTTTTCCGCCTGCGCCTGCTCGACCAGGTCCACGAGTGTGGTCAGCGAGTTGTCCGTTCCAGCTGCGGTCGTTTCGACCTCCAGCACACCAGCGGAGTTGATCGCTCCCGCGGGCACCTCGTCGCCGGGTGCGACCTCCTCCGGAATGGATTCTCCGGTGATCGCTGAGGTGTCAATACTGGAGCGTCCGGAACGAATGATGCCGTCCGTGGCGATCCGCTCCCCAGGGCGCACAAGCATCAACTCGCCAACCTCGAGGTCCTTCGCTGCAACCTCGACCGCCGTGCCGTCGCGCAGCACCGTCGCGGTCTGCGGCACCAACTTCAACAGTGCCCGCAGTCCGCCCTGGGCCCGGTCCATCGCCTTGTCTTCCAGTGCCTCGGCGATCGAGTACAGGAACGCTAGCGCCGCGGCCTCTCCGACGAAGCCGAGGATCACCGCGCCGACAGCGCTGATCGTCATCAGCAACCCAATGCCGAGCTTGCGCTTCGTGACAAGGTTCCGGATCGCTCCAGGCGCGAACGTGTATGCGCCCAGCAGCAGGCCAACCCAGAACAGTACCGTCGCGGGCGTCTCCTGCCCGGACCAGTCCAGCGCTAGGCCTATGCAGAGGGCTACACCGGAGAAGATCGGCAGTAGCAGCTCGGGGTCTTTCCACCATGGCTGATCGTGCTCTTCGATCTCCGCGGCGGGTTCGTGTTCGCATCCACACGCCGAGCTCATGCGTCCGCTCCCTTCTCGCCGCAGCCGGGCACCGAGCACTCAGGGTCGATGCAGGGGGCGTTTTCGTCGACAGCCAACGTCGCATTCACCAGCGCGTCGAGTGCTGCCGCGAGGTGCGGATCGGCGATTTCGTAGCGGGTCTTGCGGCCCTCCGGCTCGGCGACGACGATGCCGCAGTCGCGCAAGCAGGTCAGGTGGTTCGAGACGTTCGAGCGGGTCAGGTCCAGGTCGCGTGAAAGCACGGCCGGGTAGCTCGGGCCGTCAAGTAGGGTCATCAGGATTCTGGAGCGCGTCGGATCCGCCATGGCCCGGCCGAGCCGGTTCATGACGTCGAGGCGCGAAGCAATAGTCAGCATTTGCTGCACTATACATTAATTACTGAATTGTTCAAGATCTACTGAACTGTCAGGAACGCGCAGTTCCCGCGACCGGCAGGAACTAGTCGATGGGATAGCCGGTGACTGGTCCTTCGCGGTTCGGCTTCCAACCCAACGCGGGCGCGACGTGAGTGGCGAAGTTCTTCAGGATCTTCACGTTGACGTCCATCCCCCATCCCGGTGGGGATGGTGATGAGTAGGGTGTCGGCGGACATGACGGCGGCGTATCAACGACCAGGGTAGGGCTCAGGAGAATCCGGCCCACCACCAGTTCCGCCACCCCTCGGCGTCTGGGTGTGCTGGGGGAGTGGCTACGTCTGGGCCAACGTGGAGCTGACTGACCGGGCTGATGCCGTGCAGCGAGTTGAGAAACCACAGCGGGCGCTCGGCTGCGAACTCCGGCGTGAGCAAGCGGCGCTCGACGCGCAGGCCCAGTTCACGGGCTCGGGACGTCACCTGGTGCAGTGTCACGCTCGGGAGCCACACGCCGTCGGGGATGCACAGCGTGTCGCCGTCCCACGCCACGAGTGCGCCGGTGGTGGTCTCCAGCATCGCGCCGCGCTCGTCCACGATGGCGGTGTCGTCGGTGCCCTCGAGCTGATGCAGGTTGCGGTACGCCCGCAGCGCGCCGAAGTCCGGGCCTTTGACCTCGGGCTGCGTCCTCGGGTCCGGCGCCTGCGCATAGGTGAGGTGTGTTTGGTGGCGAGGGGAGGGGGCGGAGCGGACGTCGAGAAGCAAAAGCCCCTGCGAAAGCGCAATGCGGGGGAACAGCTCGCCCTCGCCGAGCAGCCCCAACATCTCGTCGACGAAGCCGGCCGGCAGTGGCCCCGCCGCGCGCGAAAAGCGCTCGAGATGCAGGTCTAGCCCGTTTACGCGGCCGCACGAGTGGCGCCACGAGTCGGCGACGTCGAACGGCGCGCCGGGGAAATCACAAAGCTCGAAGCGTCCGTGCCAGGCGTAGCTACGCATCGAACGCCCCCAGCACCGACTGCGCCTTCAGGTTGCGTTCGGCAAGTTCCGCCGCCGGATCCGAATCGAGCACGATCGCCCCGCCCGCGCCGACGGTTACCTCACCACCGGAGCGAACTGCGGTGCGGATCACCACGGACAGATCCGCCTGCCCGTCGTAGCCGAAGTAGCCGAGCGCGCCCGAATACACCCCGCGAGGGCCGGTCTCAAGCGCATCAATAATCTGGCACGTGCGCAACTTCGGCGCGCCGGTCATGGAGCCGGGCGGGAAGGTTGAGCGCACCGCATCGAGCGCCGTCGCGCCCGGCTGCAACGTGCCCGTGATAGTGGACACGAGCTGGTGCACGGTGGCGTAGGATTCGACGGCCATGAGCTTCGGCACCCGCACCGTGCCTGGCTCGCAGACGCGGGAGAGGTCGTTGCGCAATAGGTCCACGATCATGAGGTTCTCCGCGCGCGTCTTCGCGTCCTTCAGCAGCGCCGGGTCTTGGTCGGCCGCGATCGTTCCCTTGATCGGCTTTGCCTCCACCTCGCGCCCGCGCACGGTGAGGAAGCGCTCCGGGGAGGCGCTCGCCACCTCCACGCCGTCGAAGATGAGGTGCGCGGCGTATGGCGCCGGGTTGTGTGCGCGCAGCCTGCCATACAGCTCGCCCTCGGCGTGCGCTGTGCAGGTATCCGTTAGGCACACCTCGTAGCTTTCGCCATCGCGTAGCAGCTCCTGCGCGCGCTCGATCCGCTTCAGGTAGTCGGGGGTGCGCCAGGAGGCATTGCTTATCGACGCGTCCCCGCTTCCACCCACTCCCTCAAGCGCCCCCTCGAGCCTGTCCAACAGCGCTTCCGCGCCGTCGCCGGCCAGGCAGCACAGGTGCGCGGTTTCTTGGTCGTGGTCGTACACGATGAAGGATTGCGGACGCACGAAGTATGCATCCGGGTACGGCGAGCGGTGACGCAGCTCGATGGGGAGGGTGAGCTGGGCGCACTCGTAGCCGATATAGCCCACAACGCCGCCGGTAAACGGCAGGTCGGGCGCGTTTCGGATCGGCGTGGCCAGCTCGCGCTCAAGCGTGTGCAGAATGTCCGGGTCGTCGCCGAGCGAGAACCTGAAGGAACGGCTTAGCGCGCCGGCCGTGTCGCCCAAGATGGAGTAGCGCCCACGCGGGTCGGCGGAGTCAAGGAGGAACGCGTCGTTGCCGTCCTGCCGCAACGCATTGAATACACGCTGGCAGTCCAGCGCGCCGGGAACCTCGCGGTGGATGAGCCACCAGCCGCCGAGGAAGTTGCGCATGAGCTGCGTGCCGTGCTGCGTGAGTATCGACTCCGGGTGGAACTGCACGCCCCATTGCGGCAGCCCGTCCACCTTTAGCGCCTGGACCACGCCGTCTTCGCTTCGCGCGTGAACGGTGATGCCGGGTACTTCATCGATGTGCAGGGAGTGGTAGCGCACCGCCTCGAAGTCC
This sequence comes from Corynebacterium sp. Marseille-P4321, assembly GCF_903645305.1. Classification (GTDB taxonomy): domain Bacteria; phylum Actinomycetota; class Actinomycetes; order Mycobacteriales; family Mycobacteriaceae; genus Corynebacterium. The sequence goes on from NZ_CAHJXO010000001.1 coordinate 842,868, forward strand.
TGCGGGATCCCGGCGAAAATGCCTTCGCCCGAGTGGGTGATGGTGGAGACGTAGCCGTGGCGCGGCTGCGGTGCCCGGTTCACTCGAGCACCTGCCAGCATCGCCAGACCTTGGTGCCCTAGGCACACGCCGAGAAGCGGGACCTGGGCTTCCGCTGCCGCTTCAATCACCCGGCGGGAAGCGCCGAAGTCTTCATCGCGTTCGGGCGTGCCCGGGCCGGGAGAGATCACCACATGGCTGAACTCGCCAGCCCGTACCCGTGCGGGGAGGTCGCCCGCCTCATCCGCAGAAATGACGAGGGGAGCGGAAGCAACCTCGGCGATGAGGTGCGCGAGGTTGAAGGTGTAGGAATCGTGGTTGTCCAGCAGCAGGATCATTGTGGGGAAATGGTACCCGGGCGGCAACGTATCGGGGAACGGCAGATGGTTGTCGAAAAGTTACAAAATTTTCCGGCCAAAGTAACCTGCGTCACTGTACGGTTCAATAGTTAAACCGGTCATGGTTTTGAAGTTGTTGTCTCACAAGGTAAGGATCTCCAACGATGAGAACTCGTACAATCGCAGCTACCCTTCTGACTGCTTCGCTTGTCCTCGCAGGTTGCTCAGACACTGGCGCCTCGGGGGACTCTGCTGCCGGTGCGGGCGATGGAAGCGTTGATTTCGTAACGATTGCCGCAGGCGGAACCTCGGGTCCCTACTACCAGATCGGCGCCACCATGTCGCAAGTGTTAAACCGTGAGCTAGGTGCGGACTCTACGGTGCAAGCGACAGGAGCATCTGTAGAGAACATCCAGCTGCTCGTTGACGAAAACGCCGAGGTTGCCTTCGCGATGGGCGATGCAACCCGCCAGGCGATCGAAGGAACCGGTCCCTTCGAAGGCAAGGGTGGCGTCTCGGACCTGAAGGCGATCACGGCGCTGTACCCGAACTACGTGCAGATTGTCACTACGGAGAAATCCGGCATCAAATCGGTTGATGATCTGAAGGGGAAGCGGGTCGGTGTAGGCGACAAGAACTCCGGTGTCGAACTCAACGCACAGATGATCCTCGACGCCTACGGACTGAACTATGACGATATCGACGAGGACTTCTTGTCTTATTCCGACGCGATCGACCAGATGAAGAACGGCCAGATCGACGCAGCATTCGTCACATCCGGTCTCCCGAACTCGTCCGTAATGGACCTTGCAACTTCCGAAGACGTCGTGGTCGTGCCAATCGAGGGTGCTGGTTTCGAAGCATTGCAGAAAAAGTACCCGTTCTTCGACAACACCCCGATTCCGGGCGGCACGTACGACGAGCAAGAAGACGTGATGACGGCGACGATCACCAACCAACTCCTTGTCTCCCCGAGCTTGAACGATGATCAGGTTTATGCGATCACCAAGGCCCTCTTCGAGAACCTCGACGAGATCCACGAAGCGCACAACGCGGCGAAGCAGATCACGCTCGAATCGGTCGAGGACGGTATCGCAACCGAGCTGCACCCCGGGGCCCGCAGGTACTTCGAAGAAGTAGGCGCCCTTTAAGCCATGTTCTCGCGACCCGTGAGACGAGTTGCCGCAGTCACCGCCACCGCACTGCTCATATTGCTTGGGGTGGTGGGGTTAGCAGCAAGTTCGCAGGGGCAGCCGCATCTCGTCGTTTCTAACCAGAAAACGGGCGAGGTGTATCTCGATATCGCGGCAGACGACGTGTCGTCTCTTGAGCTGTCGTGGATTCACTCCATCGAGAAAACTCCGTGGCGCGAAAGGTACATCATCTGCGACGATGAGTTCGAGCTTACGGATGTGTATCTCAAGTCTTACGGCGCCGGAGCACCCACCGACATTGGAGGAAATACCTCGGTTGAAAACGGCGTGATTCACATCTCCGAACTGCAGACAGGGTACGAAGAGATTTCTTGGGTGCATTCCCACGACACCCACCACAAACTCATCGTCTATCCAACTGGGACAGCCGAACCACACGTCATCGCCGAAGATCTTCCGCAACGCACATTTCTGCGGGCGCGGGTTACGAAACTTTAATTAAGAAGAGGCAAACAACATGTCTTCGAAGATTAGCCACCCGGGCGGAGGACAGCGCCGCGACTCTGCAGATTCGCGGGTGCAGCTCGCTCCGGCCGAGGAAGTAGAAGCACAACACACCGAGGAAGTCGACTCGAACGCCGTTCTTGAGGAGTTCGACCGCGAATCGAGGTTACGCAGTTTTGCGTCTCGCCCGCTTACCGTAGGGCTCACGGTAGTTGCAGTGGCGATTTCGCTGTACCACATGTACACCGCCTACTTTGGTACTCCGCCGGTGTTGGTGCACCGGTCCGTTCACGTGGCAATGATTCTCGCGCTGGGTTTTGCGCTGTATCCGCCCACGAAAAACGCGACCCGGAACAAGATCCCTTTCTATGACATCATTTTCATTCTGTTGTCTATCGCCACCGCCGTCTACGTGGTGATGAACTACGAAGACATCGTGCGTCGCGCAGGTGTGCCCACGACGTGGGACGTGATCATGGCGGCTGTTCTAGTGCTCTTGGTGCTGGAGGCTGCGCGCCGTGTTTCGGGCTGGGCGTTGCCAGTCTTGGGCGTGGTGTTTCTGCTGTACTCCGTGTTTGGCCGCCAGATACCAGGAGTATTCCGGCATCGTGGTTACGACTGGGACAGCACCTTTAACTTCCTGTACCTCACAACTGAAGGTGTCTACGGAACGGCCATCGGCGTCGCGGCTTCGTACATCTTCCTGTTCGTCCTCTTCGGCGCCGTACTGCAGAAATCAGGTATGGGGCAGTTCTTTAACGACGTTGCTCTTGCGCTCGCCGGACAGCGCCGTGGCGGTCCGGCGAAAGTAGCGGTTGTTGCATCTGGCTTCCTTGGATCCATCAACGGTGCAGCCGTTGCCAACGTGGTAACCACAGGCGCGTTCACAATCCCGTTGATGAAGCGGGTTGGGTACAAACCGGTCTTCGCTGGCGCGGTGGAGGCCTCAGCTTCCGTTGGTGGCCAAATTCTGCCGCCGATTATGGGTGCGGCAGCTTTCATCATGGCTGAGACGCTGGGCATGCCGTACCGCGATATCGCGATTGCCGCGCTCATCCCGGCGCTGCTGTACTACCTCGGAGTCATCGCCCAGGTGCATCTGCGCGCAACCCGCGAGGGACTCAAGGGGATCTCGAAGGACAATCTTCCTGCAGTGAAGGAAGTGATGAAGGAGCGCGGTCACCTCCTCATTCCGCTGCTCTTCCTCATTTACATGCTGTTCTTCACTGGGCGAACCATTCTGCTTTCGGCGTTGCTGACCATCTTTGTCACGTTGGTGGTTGCCCAGATTCGCCCGGCTACCCGCATGAGCGCAAAGGAGATCGTAGAGTCGCTGGCGGACGGCGCGAAGACGGCAGTACCGGTTTCCATTGCGTGTGCCGCTGTAGGCATCATCGTCGGCGTAGTCACGCTTACGGGCTTCGGTGTGAAGCTGTCGAACGTCATTGTGTCTATCGGCGCTGGCAACCTGCTTCTTTCGCTGGCACTCACCATGATTGCCTGCATCATCCTGGGCATGGGGCTGCCGTCGATCCCGACGTACATCATTACTGCCACGATGGCGGCTCCGGCGCTTGGCCAGTTGGGCGTCGAACCGTTGGTTGCTCACCTGTTCGTCTTCTACTTCGGTCTTTTCGCAAACATCACTCCGCCGGTGTCGCTCGCTTCTTTCGCGGCAGCGGGACTATCCGGTGGAGATCCGGTGAAGACAGGTGTGCAGTCAATGCGACTTTCTCTCGCAGGCTACGTCATCCCGTACATCTTCGTGTTCAACCCAGCGATGCTGCTCCAAGATGTCTCTGCGTTAGAGGCGATCTTGGTGGCGCTCACCGGTATCGCGGGCGTACTCCTGCTATCGGTGGCCGTGGAAGGCCACCTGATGGTGCGTGTTAACCCGATCATGCGGATTGTGTTCGCAGTTGCTGCACTTACCCTCATGTCTCCGGATACGGTGACCGACCTCATCGGTCTGGCAGCCGCTCTCTTTGCCATCGGCGTCCAATGTGTGCTCGCGCGCCGGGAAGGCTCGCTGTCCATCCGCAACATCTAGCTACGGCTACAACCGTTAGCCGCAGCACGAAAGTAGCCGCCGTCCACGAGCAGTGGGCGGCGGCTATGGCGTTAACGCGAACTGCGCTTAGCCACGAATCGGGGTCGGGTCGATCTTCCACACCTCGTTGGCGTAGTCGCGGATCGTGCGGTCGGAGGAGAAACGGCCGGTCTCGCAGATGTTGATCCAGCACATCTTCGCCCAGTGGTCCGGGTCGGCGTAGTACTCGTCCGCCATGCGGTCGCGGGTGTCGCGGTAGTCCGCGAAGTCGCCGAGCACGTAGTACACGTCGGCCGCGTCGTGCCCGAAGCCGTCGAGAAGCGAGGCGCGGATGTCGTGGAAGGCGCCGGTGCCGTCGTCGTCAAGGGTGCCGTCGACAAGCGCATCGAGTGCCCGCTGCAGCCCCGGGGTCTCAGCTGCGACCTGCTTGGGGTCGTACGTCTTCTTCAGATGCTGCAGCTCGTTTACTCGAGCGCCGAAGATGTACGCGTTCGACATGGTGACGGAGTCCACGATCTCCACGTTCGCACCGTCCATCGTGCCCAGCGTCAGCGCGCCGTTCATCATGAACTTCATGTTCGAGGTACCCGAGGCCTCCTTGCCAGCGGTGGAGATCTGCTCCGAGACGTCCGAGGCGGGGATGATCTGCTCGGCCGGGGAGACGTTGTAGTTCTCCACGAAGACAACGTGGATGTACTCGGAAGCCACCGGGTCGTTGTTCACCAGCTCGCCGATGGTGTTGATGAGTTTGATGATGCCCTTGGCCATCGCGTAGCCCGGCGCCGCCTTTGCGCCGAAGATGAAGGTGCGCTTCGGGATGTCGCGCTCGCCGTCTTGAGTGATGCGGAAGTACAGGTCCAGGATGTACAGCGCGTTCATCAGTTGGCGCTTGTACTCGTGCAGGCGCTTGATCTGGGTGTCGAAAATCGAATCAGGGTCGATCTCCGCGCCCTGGCGGTCTTCGATCCACTCGGCGAAGTCCCGCTTGTTGGCGGCCTTGATCTCGCGCAGCTCGCGCAGCACCTCGGGGTCGTCGGCGTAAGAGCGCAGCTCTTTGAGCTTGTTCAGGTCGGTGACCCAGTCGTCGTTGCCTGCCAAGCGGTCGAGCAGCTCGCTCAAGCGCGGGTTGCACATGCGCAGCCAGCGGCGCGGGGTGACACCGTTGGTCTTGTTGTTGAAGACATCGGGTTTGAGATCGTGCCAGAATCCGAGAGTTTCGTCCTTGATGATCTCGGTGTGGATCGCGGCCACACCATTGATGGAGTAGGAGGCGTAGCACGCGATCCACGCCATGTGCACCATCCCGTCGTGCACCGGCGAGTAGTGGTGCGCCGTCTCCGGGGCGATGCCGCGCTCCTCCATGTCGATGCGGTAGCGACGGTCGATCTCCATGACGATCTCGTAGACGCGGTAGAACAGCTGGCGGAAGATGGATTCCTCCCAGGTCTCCAGCGCTTCTTGCAGCACCGTGTGGTTCGTGTACGCGAACGTGTTGGTCACCACGTGCCATGCGTCGTCCCAGCCCAGGCCGTGCTCGTCCATCAGCAGGCGCATCAGCTCCGGGATGCCCAGCACCGGGTGGGTGTCGTTGAGCTGGATGGAGTTGTACTTGTGGAAGTCGCGCAGGTCCTCGCCGTGGTTGTCGATGTAATCGTCGATCATCTCCTGCAGCGAGGCGGAGACGAAGAAGTACTGCTGGCGCACTCGCAGCACCTTGCCCGCGTATGTGGAGTCGTTCGGGTAGAGCACGCGCGTGATGTCGTGGACCGATTCGCGCTCTAGGATGGCGTCGGCGAAGCGCTGCGAGTTGAACGCGTCGTAGTCGAAGTCGGCCACAGGCGCGGCGTCCCACAGACGCAGCGTGCCGACGTTGTTGGTGCCGTAGCCGGTGATCGGCATGTCGTAGGGGATCGCGCGCACCGTCATATCGTCGAAGCACACCCGGCGCTGCTCGGATCCGCGGCGCACGATGAACGGGTAGAAGGACTCCTTCCACGCGTCCGGGTGCTCGCGCTGGAACCCGTTCTCAAACTCCTGGCGGAACAGCCCGTAGCGGTAGAGCAGGCCGTAGCCGGTGAGAGGGTAGTCCTGTGCCGCCGCCGAATCCAGGAAACAGGCGGCCAAACGTCCCAGGCCACCGTTACCGAGCGCGGCGTCGTGCTCCGACTCCAGCACGTCCGACAGCTCGAAGCCGTACTCGCGCGACACCTCCGCGGCCTGGTCCACCAGGCCGAGGTTGGTCAGGTTGTTCAAAAGCGCACGCCCCTGCAGAAACTCTGCGGAGAAGTACGCCGCGCGGCGCGTCGCCTTATACGCTTTGCGGGTTTCGTCCCAGTCGTCCGCGAGCTGCTCCATCACGGCCGCGGACAGGCCGGTCCAAAACTTCTTCTGTGTGGAGTTCTCCGGCGCGCGGCCGGAGAAACCCCGCACGTGGCCCGGGGCGGCATCTTTGAAGTTGGGCAGCTTTGCTGGAATTGTCATGGCAGTCCTTCACCTCGGTTTTTGTCGGGGTCGGCGTATGGCACACAAGGGTACCGTCGATAAGCAATTGCTTCTCGACGTCGCGCCTACCTTGCCAGATACGTCAACGCCGCAGCGATGCCGGAGTTCGTGGCGGCGCGAATCGTCGGGGCGTACTCCGGCAGGAAGTTCGACATGTGGTTGACAGGCACGTCCTCGTCCACCCGGCCGGCTGCCACCGCGTCGTCCCACAGCTTCTGCGGGGTGCAGCCGGTGAGCCAGAACAGGTACGGGCGGCCGAACGCCTGGCCAAGCACCGGGAAGTCCTCAGAAACGGTCTTCGCGTCTGCGGTGATGGAAGCTTCGCCGAAGACGTCATCGAAGGTGGCGCGCACCGCGTCGTACACCGCCTGGTCGTTGTCCACCAGCTCCGTGTGCGCGAGGTATTCAATCTCCGCCTCGCCGTCCACGCCGGACGCGAGCACCTCTGCGCGGGCGACGCGCTCGATGGAGGCCAGCACGCGGGCCTTCACCCTGTCGTCGTAGAAACGGGTGTTGAGCTGCAGCTCCGCGTAGTCCGGGATGATGTTGTGCACCGTGCCGGCGCGAACGCTGCCCACGGTGACCACCGCGAAGTCAGCCGGGTTCACCTCGCGGCCCACAATCGCCTGCAGGCGGGCGATGATCATCGCGGCTGTAAACGTCGGGTCGATGGAGTTGTGCGGCATCGAGCCGTGCGCGCCGCGGCCCGGAATGCGGATGCGCAGCGAATCGCACGCAGCAAACTGCGGGCCCGGCTTCGTCATCACATCGCCCGCGCGGCCCGGCATGACGTGCTGGCCCAGTACTACGTCCGGGGTGGGCACCTTCTCCGTCAGACCGTTGTCCACCATGTCCTGCGCGCCCCGGGCGATCTCCTCGCCGGGCTGGAACAGCGCGATGAAGGTGCCCGCCCACGCATTGCGGTTCGCGTTGAGGAAGTCGCACACACTTAGCGCCGCGGTGGTGTGAATGTCGTGGCCGCAGGCGTGCATGGTGCCCACCGTGTGCCCTTCGGCGTTTACAACCTGCTTCGTCGACGCGTAGGGCACGCCGGTGGTCTCCGTGACCGGCAGGCCGTCGAAATCGGCGCGGTAAAGCACGCCCGGTCCCTCGCCGTTTTCAAACACCGCGCAGATGCCGTGCGAGCCGATCGGGGCAACTACCTCGCAGTCGAAGCGCTCGAGCTCTTCAACGATCTTTGCGTAGGTTTCGTCCTCGCGCATGGAAAGCTCCGGGTTGGCGTGCATCCACTCGTAGAAGCCGCGCTGCCAATCCTCGTCGATCTGGTAGCCCTCAATGAGCGCCTTGATGTCGGTCATTGCTTTTTAGTTCTCCTTTACCTCTTTGTTGGTCTGCGAGTAAATTACCGATCCAAGTTGGGGTTGTAGCGCAGCTTATTCGGCTCGGGCTTGCATTCCTGCGCAATCGCGATTCCGTCCGCGATTTTCCCCTCGGCGCGCAGGCGGCGCAGGTTATCCGTCGCCCGGTTGCGCATGTCGAAGGGGGTCAGGGTGTTCACGTAGATCTGGGTCCCGCCTTCGAAACCGGCGAGGGTGGAAATGCGCCACTTCAGGTTCACGCGCCACGGCATCGGCACGTCTAGGTCGATGGGGCGGTAGTGCCACTCCTCGTTCGTGGCCACCTCCGCGCCAGTGGCCGCGTGCGCTGCGTGCAAAAGGTCGGAGACGGCGCGCACCTCCTCCGGCGAGTGGTCCCAGGGGTGGGACTGGCGCGACTTCGAATACACCGTCATCGTGGGGTAGCGGTGGCCAACGCCCGCCACCAGGATGGCGTGCTCGTTCTCCGCAATCACCAAGTTTTGGTAGAACGCGTGGTTAATGCCCCAGTCGTTGTACAAGTTTTGGTTCTGGCGCAACTTCGAGGTTTCCGTCTCGGCGTTCACGCCGCGCTCGTCGATAGCAACAAGCTGCTTGTGCAAGTGCTCGAAGGACGCGCCGGCGGGGGAGAGCCAGTTTTGAAACACCACCACGTAGCGCGAGTACAGGTGCTGGCGCACGAGATCCTCCAGCGCGTCGATAGTAAAAGCGATGAAGCGGTAATGCTCGTCCGGGCTCAAGGTGCCAGAGCCCGCAAGCTGGGAGGCGTTATCGGCGCCGTCGAGAAAGTGCCTACGCGCGATGATCACATCGTGCCCACCGCCGAAGTACGCCGGGGCGATGTTAAGCAGCTCTTCTTCCGGTAGGTTCGCGGGCTGGCCTGCAGCGGAAAGGCGGGTGCGCACCGTGTCCAGCACGTGCTGCCGCCCCTCAGGTTCCGCCAGGTAGCGCTCCATGTGTTCCCGGCGCGCCCGCGGCATTTCGTAGCCGTAGTTCTTGCGCCAGTAGTCGTAGGAGACGATCTCAAACAGGTTCGGCACGCGCCGAAACTCGGGCCGGGTGTGCTCGAGTTCCTCCGGGAGGAGGTCGCGCAGGATCTCAAACGAGCCGTCCTCGTGCGCCACCAGCCGCGACTTTTCCGGCGGGGTGCGCAGCTTACGGTCCTCGCAGAAGTTGCACGTGTCGGTCTCCGCGCCGGGCAGGAGCGGAGCGGGCGCAGCCGGTGCCGCGGATAAGGGGCGGTTTCCCCGTCCAGGCACCGTCCACACCTCAGTGCCGGAAAACGGGTTGATTTGCTTCAGCGTCCCGTCCGCCATGGTCCGAAGCGCTACCTGGTACGAGTGCACAGGGTTGAACATGGCAGCAAGGGTACTCGCGATAGCCTTGAGCTCATGGCAACCATCCAGTTCGACATCCTGGTTCCCCCGGAAAAGGCAGACGAGGTCCGCGACGCGTTCCAGCGCGCGCTAGACATCCTGGTGCGCAGGGACATGCTCACCGCCGGCAGTGTGAGGATGGAGCCGGAGCTTATCGACGACTCCATTGAGGCCCAGCTGCGAACAACATACGAGCAGAACCGCGGCGAACCTGCCGACGATGCCGTTGTGCACCGTTTGCGTGCTGACGTTGAGGGCGCGCGCAGCCTGAACTCGCTCGCTATGGGGCTCTCGCGCATCCTCACGCCAAAGGCGGACCTGCCGCGAGATCCCGCGCAGCTGGAACAGGAAGAGCGCTTTGAGCTGCCCGCGATCTACCCCTGGGTAGTCGAGGTGTTCAGGTAGGCCACGGCGATCTCCGCGCCCGCGCGGATGAGTTGCTCGCGGGTGGAGTCCGCTTCCTTAAGCGTTACCGCGATGGTGCCCTCGGGCGGTTCGGTATCAAAGCGGCCGGCAGCTACGGCGAATGCGGCGCCAGCGGCCTCGGCGGCCCTCGCCACCACGGCCGGCACCTTGCCGGTAGCCGTCTGGCCGTCGTAGGCACCCTCGCCCGTGATCACCAGCGCCGCGCCGTCTGCGGCTTCCAGAAACCCGTTGGATTCGGCCACCACCTGCGCGCCGGGCAGGATGTGCACGTGGCTGGGGTCGCCGTGGAGCATGGTGGACAGCCAGGTGATGCCGATGCCCACGCCGCCCGCCGCGCCGAGGCCAGGCGTGTCCGGGTCCACGTCCGCGAATTCGCACAGGCGCGCAAGACCCCGGTCGAGGAGCGCGACGTCTTCTTCACTGGCGCCCTTCTGCGGGCCGAACACTTCGGCCGCACCGGTGGGGCCGGTGGCCGGTGCGGTGGTGTCGGTGAGTAGCACCCACTCCACGGCACCTGCGGGCACGTTCACCTTCGCGGTGTCGAATGAGCCGAGACGCTCCAGGGAGCCGCCGCCGGGCCTGAGCTGGTAGCCCCCCTCGTCCAGCGGGTTGACGCCCAAGGCGACGAGGATGCCCGTGCCACCGTCAACAGTCGCAGTCCCGCCGAGCCCAAGCACGATGCGCGTGGCCCCGCGGGTCTCGGCGTCCGCGATGAGCACGCCGGTGCCGTAGGTGTCGCCGGTAAGCGGCACCGGGTTCTTCTCCACCGCGGGCAGGCCGGTCGCGGCAGAGACGTCGATGAACGCGGTCTGCGAGCCGGCATGGTACGTGTACTCGGCTTCGGTGAGGCGGCCGGCGGCGTCCACCGTCGGCAAGCAAATGCGCTCACCGTCGAACAGGGCGGAAGTGCCTTCGCCGCCATCGGCCATCGGGGTGAGCACAACCTGCGCGTCGCGGATGATGCTGCGTACTCCCTCGCCCAGCCATTCAGCGGCCTGTTCGGCGCGGGCGGTGCCCTTGAAAGAGTCCGGGGCGACGACCACCTTCGGCGATGGGGCTTCGACATCGGAAGTGAAGGGCAGATTGTCCGGGTGAGTCATGAATCGAAGTGTAGCTATATGCTGCGCTGCGGTGAATGTGGTGTAGCATTACGTCCGTTCAAAATTCGATACTCCGATAGGTATTGGGAGGATTTGGTCATGACGTCCATCGAACAGGAAGTGGCTGGCTACTACGACAAGCTGCTGAAGCGCAACGCAGGTGAGCCGGAATTCCACCAGGCGGTGGCCGAGGTCCTCGACTCGCTGAAGATCGTGCTGGGCAAGGACCCGCACTACGCCGACTACGGCTTGATCGAGCGCCTCTGTGAGCCGGAGCGCCAGATCATCTTCCGTGTGCCCTGGATGGACGACGACAACAACATCCGCGTCAACCGCGGATTCCGAGTGCAGTTCAACTCCGCGCTCGGCCCGTACAAGGGCGGCCTGCGCTTCCACCCGAGCGTGAACCTCGGCGTGATCAAGTTCTTGGGCTTCGAGCAGATCTTCAAAAACTCGCTGACCGGCCTGCCCATCGGCGGCGGCAAGGGCGGCTCCGACTTCGACCCGAAGGGCCGCTCCGAGGGCGAGGTCATGCGTTTTTGCCAGTCTTTCATGACGGAGCTGTGGCGCCACATCGGCGAGTACCGCGACGTGCCCGCCGGCGACATCGGTGTCGGCGGACGTGAGATTGGCTTCTTGTTCGGCCAGTACCGCCGCCTTGCCAACCAGCACGAATCCGGCGTGCTTACCGGCAAGGGCCTGGAATGGGGCGGTTCGCTCGCGCGTACTGAGGCGACCGGCTATGGAAGCGTGTACTTCACCCAGGAAATGATGAAGGCCAAGGGCGAGGAGCTCTCGGGGGCGAAGGTGATCGTCTCCGGCTCTGGCAACGTTGCCATCTACGCGATCCAAAAGGCGCAGGAGCTCGGAGCCACGGTTGTTGGTTTCTCCGATTCTTCCGGCTGGGTGGAGACCCCGAACGGTGTGGACGTGGAGCTGTTGCGCGACATCAAGGAAGTGCGTCGCGGGCGCGTGTCCTCCTATGTGGAGGAAGCAACCGGCGCGACGCTGCACACCGACGGCTCTATCTGGGACTTGAAGGCGGATGTCGCGCTGCCGTGCGCCACGCAGAACGAGCTGAACGCCGATCATGCCCGCGCCCTGGTGGGCAATGGTGTGCGCTACGTGGCGGAGGGTGCCAACATGCCTTCGACGGCCGAGGCGATCGAGGTGTTCCGCGAGGAAAAGATCAACTTCGGCCCGGGCAAGGCCGCCAACGCTGGTGGCGTGGCCACCTCCGCGCTGGAGATGCAGCAGAACGCCTCGCGCGACAAGTGGACCTTCGAGTACACCGACGAGCGTCTGCACAAGATCATGTCCAACATTTTCAAGGTCTCGGCGGAGACCGCGGCCGAGTACGACCACGAGGGCGACTACGTTGTGGGCGCGAATATCGCCGGGTTTAAGAAGGTCGCGGACGCGATGCTTGCGCAGGGCGTGATTTAAAACAGCGCGTCGCGCGGTCTCGGGCCCCATAGTGACGTACTGTGGGGCGTATGTACCGCGTTTTCGAAGCCCTCGACGAACTTGTTCAGACCGTAGAGCAGGCCTACGGCGTCCCGATGACCGCCAACTGCATGGTCCCCCGAAACGAGATGCTCGCGCTTCTCGACGATTTGCGTAACGCCCTGCCCGTCGATCTGGACGATGCGCAGGATGTGCTGGATAAGCAGGACGAGATCCTGCGTGGCGCCCAGGACCGGGCGGACCAGCTTGTGGGTGGCGCGGAGGAAGACTCGCGTCGAATTGTCACCGATGCGCACAACGAGTCGGAGAGCATGCTTTCCGACGCGCAGGCGCGCGCAACCCAGCTCGTCTCGAACGCTGAGGAAGAGTCGCGCAACATGATCACCCAGGCGCAGATGGTTGCGGAAACCACCGTGACCAACGCGCAGCGCGAGGCGGACAACCTGGTTGAATCGGGCAACGAAGAGTACCAGCGCTCCGTGGAGCAGGGCCTGGCCAAGCAGGAGCGCCTGGTGTCCGAGTCCGAGGTCATGCGCCGCGCCGATGAGGAAGCGCACCGCCTGGTGGAACAGGCGCACGCGGATTCGGCTCGCCTGCGCTCCGAGTGCGATGAATACGTGGACTCCAAGCTCTCGGAGTTCGAGGACACCATGAAGTCCGTGCTGCGTACCGTTTCGTCCGACCGCGCGGCGCTGCGCCGCGGCGCAGGTATCTCTGGTGCGGGCTACACGCCGCGCCAGCGCTCGGGCGAATCGGCGGGCCAGGACTACTAGAGGGGGACTACTAGAGAGGGACTACTAGAACCGCCTCAAGCTTCGAGCACTTTCACGCGGCCCCGCTCGGCACCGATGCCGGCGGGGTTTCGTTGTAGTCTTATGGGGCTATGTCTAACAATCCTTTCGTGTTTGATGTCGCCGACGTGCTCGGCGGGGACGGTCTTCCGGTCACGGTGACCCAGGTGGGGCCGTCGCCCTCGCGGATCGGGCCGGAGATGATCGCCATCCCACAAGGCCGCGAGGTTGAGGTGGAGGCCACCTTGATTCCGCTGGGTAACGGCGTGATGGTGGACGCGACGGCCACGGCTCAGCTCGAGGGCCAGTGCGTGAGATGCTTGAAGGAGCTCACCCCAACCGAGACGATTCGTGCGACGGCCGTTTTCGCCGCCTCGGACGACTTCATCACCGGTGACCCTGAGGTGGACGAAGACCAGGGGTCGGGCGACGAGGTGTACCGCGTTGAGGAAGATACGGTGGACTTGGAGCAGGCCTTTGTGGACGAGGCTGGTTTAACCTGGCCGTTTAACCCCACCTGCGAGCCAGAGTGCGCGGGTGACACCGACGTGCCCGCACCGGACGGGATCTCGGGGGAAGACAATGACTTGATCGACCCGCGCTGGGCTGGGCTGGAGAAGTTTTTGTGAGCCGTTCCCGCAAGCCAAAGATAAATGCGGACGAGGCGTGGGAGCAGGCGTTTAGCGCCGTTGACCACGCCCCCCTTTTGGAGCGCTTGGGTGTGAGCCTGCCGCGCGAGACACTAAAGCTCGCACTAACGCACCGCTCGTTCGCGAACGAGCACAACCACCTGCCGAACAACGAGCGCCTGGAGTTTGTGGGCGACGCCGTGCTGGGCTTGTCCGTGGCCACGAAGCTCTTCGAGCTGTACCCATCGCGCCCGGAGTCAGACCTGTCGCCGATGCGCGCTGCCATCGTGTCGCGCTACGGGCTGGCGGACATCGCCCGCGAGATCGACCTCGGCCCCCACATGCTCATCGGCAAGGGCGAGGAACACACCGGCGGGCGTGCGAAAGAGTCCATCCTGGCGGACACCACGGAGGCACTTTTCGGCGCGATCTACCTCGAGTACGGCTTTGAGCCGGCGCGGGATGTGGTGCTCAAGCTTTTCGACGAAAAACTAAAGAATGCCACCGTAAACCCGAAGCACCAGGACTGGAAGACTGCGCTGCAGGTGCGCGTGGCCGAGCTGAAGCTGCCGGTGGCGGAGTACCGCGCGGAGGCCACCGGACCGGAGCACGAGCAGACGTTTAGCGCCGAGGTACTCATCGGCGGAGAGGTGCGAGGCAAAGGCACCGGCCCGAACAAGAAACTCGCGGAGCAGGAAGCTGCGCACCAGGCGGTGCTCTACTTGCGCGATACCGCCCGGTTTGGCAATGCCTGAGCTGCCCGAAGTTGAGGTGGTGCGCCGCGGCCTTGAGCGCCACGTGGTTGGCCGCACGTTCGGCGAGGTGCACGTGCTGCACCCGCGTGCTGCCCGCGGCAACACCGTGGACATAGAGCAGGTGCTTCCGGGCCTTTCGGTCACCGGCACCGGCCGCCGCGGCAAATACTTGTGGCTCCAGCTAAGCGACGGTGCCGCGCTGCTCGTGCACCTGCGCATGAGCGGGCAGATGCTTATCGACGCTCCCGGCACCAACCAATCCCCACACCTGCGCATCCGCGCCGCGATGGGCGACGTGGACTTAAACTTTGTGGACCAGCGCACCTTCGGCTTCTGGCAGTACACCCAACTCGTCGGCGGTATACCGGAGCCTGCGCTGCACATCGCGCCGGATCCCTTCGAGGACGCCTTCGACTTACAGGCCACGGCGCGGCTGATGCGGAAGAAGAACTCGAAGCTGAAGACGGTGCTGCTGAACCAAGAAGTGGTTTCCGGCATCGGTTCCATCTACGCCGACGAGGCAATGTGGGCTGCCGAACTCAAGCCGTGGCGTACCGCGCGTACGATGCGCCAACGCGACGCGGAGGCGGTGCTTTCCGCCTCCCGGGACGTGATGGCCCGCTCGCTGGAGCAGGGCGGGACGAGCTTCGACTCGTTGTATGTGAACGTCAACGGCTCATCGGGATACTTTTCGCGCTCGCTCGAGGCCTACGGTCAGGCCGGCAAGCCATGCTCACGTTGTAACACCCCGATTGAGCGCGTGGTGGTCAACGGGCGCTCAAGCTTCTTCTGCCCGGTATGCCAGGTGAACTAGGCCGCTGGCGGCGCCGCGCTGCGCCGGGCGGGGCGGCGAAAGGGGTACGGTGTGTTGCCATGGCAGAGCAATTCGTCGACCGCGACGCGTTCAAGGACGCGATGTCCCAGTTGGCGTCGGCGGTGTCCATCGTGACCACCGGCACGGCCGAGGAGCCGCACGGCACGACGGTGAGCGCGTTCATGTCGCTTTCGCTCGACCCGCCGATGGTGCTCGTGTCACTGGACAGGCGCTCGTCGTTGTTGTCGCGGATTTCCCCGGAGTCGTCGATAGGCGTCAATGTGCTCTCCACCGAGCAGGACACGCTGGCGCAGCGCTTCGCCACCAAGGGTCTCGACCGTTTCAAGGGCGTGGATTGGGCGATGGCCGACGGCGCGCCGAAACTCGCGGGCAACCACACCTGGATCGCAGGCAGGGTGCACAGTATCGTGCCGGGCGGCGACCACTGCCTGCTGCTCGTCAGCGTCACCGCGGCCGAGACCGGCAGCAACTGCCCACTTTTGTACTGGCAGCGCGAATTCGGCACGCACGGCGCCATGCGCCAGGGGAAACCCTGCGCGCCGGGCCTCAACGCGCCCTAGGTGCGCGCCGCGTCGGAGGCGGGGCTAGACTGCCCCGCATGGAAAAAGCGACCGCGTTTATCGACGGCACGTTGAACGGCCTGATCTGGTCCGTCGTGCCGTGGGCCCTGATCATCGCCGGCATCTACTTCGGGCTGCGGACCATCTTCGTGCAGGTGCGCCTGCTGCCGGACATGTTCAAGGCCATCACTGAGACCCCGAAGGGCAAGGACCGGGAGGGCCGCGACCTGGACGAGGAGTACGGCGGCATCTCCGCGTTCAAGGCATTCACCATTTCGGCGGCGTCGCGGGTGGGCACCGGCAACGTCGCCGGTGTGGCGCTGGCCATCTCGGTCGGCGGGCCGGGCGCGGTGTTTTGGATGTGGATGCTGGCGATTATTGGCGGCGCGACATCGTTCGTGGAATCGACGCTCGCGCAGCTGTGGAAGACGAAAGACGAGAAGGGCAACTACCACGGCGGGCCGGCGTACTACATGACGCGCGGGTTGGGCTGGGCGCCGCTGGCCACGGTGTTCTCCGTGTTCCTCGCGGTGACCTACGGGTTCGTGTACAACGCCATTCAGACGAACTCCATCGTCGAGGCGGTCGGCGGCTCGCTGGGCAGCGACTCGACCGCGTTGAAGGCCGTGGTGGCGTTCGTGCTCGCCGCGCTGACCGCGCTGGTGATCTTCGGCGGCGTCACCCGCATCGCCAGCTGGACGCAGATCATCGTGCCGTTCATGGCTGGTGCTTACATCCTCATCGGCGTGTGGGTGCTCATCGTCAACGTCTCCGAGATCCCGGGGATGATCTCGCTCATCGTGGGCCACGCGCTTGGCATCAAGCAGGTCGCCGGTGCCGCCATCGGCGCTGCATTCACGCAGGGCATGCGCCGAGGGCTGTTCTCCAACGAGGCCGGCATGGGTTCCGCCCCCAACGCGGCGGCCACCGCGACAGTCTCGCACCCGGTGAAGCAGGGGCTGGTGCAAACGCTCGGCGTGTACTTCGACACCCTGGTGGTGTGCACCATCACCGCCTTCCTCGTGTTGCTCGGACCGGCCGTAAATTACGGCACCGACGACGTTCAGGGCGCGGCGCTGACCCAGTCCGCCCTCGCCGACTCCGTCGGGGCCTGGGGCGCGCACGCGCTCACGTTCATCCTGTTCTTCCTCGCGTTCTCCTCGGTGCTGGGCAACTACTACCTCGCCCAGGCCAACCTGGAGTACCTCACCGATTCGAAGGCGGTGATGACGGTCTTCCGCGTGGTGGTTATCGGCTTCGTCATCTTCGGCGCGTTCGGCACCGTGCCGCTTGTGTGGGCGCTCGGCGACACCATGGCCGGCCTGCTGGCACTGATGAACATCGTGGCCATCATCCCGCTGGGCGGAGTGGTCATCAAACTGCTGAAGAACTTCAACGAGCAGCGCCGCCAGGGCATCGACCCGGTCTTCCACCGCGACATGCTGCCCGAGCTGCGAAACGTGGAGTTCTGGGATGGCTCGGATCCGGTCACGCGCCGCAGCCTCGAAGACCGGGTCACCGTGCGCGAGACGAATGCCCCGGGCGAGAACGCGTAACCGCCGCGCTGAGTAGATTGGGCGGCATGGCTGATACACGAATGACCGCCCACGTCCACGGACACGTCCAAGGTGTCGGGTTCCGATACTGGACGAAAACGCAGGCGAAGAAGCTCGGTCTGACCGGCTACGCGAAAAATCTCACCGACGGTCGAGTTGAGGTGGTGGCTGAAGGTGCGGAAGCTGACGTCGATAAGCTAGCTGCCCTTTTGCGCGAAGACCCCTCCAGCGCCGATCGCCCCGGGCACGTGGAGCACGTTGCCGCTCAGTACGGGGAGCCGAAGGGTGCGGAGGGATTCGAGGAGCGCTAGTCCATCACCAAGCCGACATGCCCCAGTGCGTTTGGCTTCATAGCTAGTCGTGTTCAGTCCTTCGCAGGAGAATCCACGACCACCTTGATTTCTACGCCAATTGCCCGAGCGTACCGCTGGACCGTGGACAACTGAGGGTCCGTGTCACCATTT
This sequence comes from Corynebacterium sp. Marseille-P4321, assembly GCF_903645305.1. Taxonomy (GTDB): domain Bacteria; phylum Actinomycetota; class Actinomycetes; order Mycobacteriales; family Mycobacteriaceae; genus Corynebacterium. The sequence goes on from NZ_CAHJXO010000001.1 coordinate 860,751, forward strand.
TCAAAATCGGAGATCGCCGATTGGGTAGTGCCCATAATTTGGGCTACACGACTCTGGGTAATCCCACTATCTGATCGGATTTTACGAAGATAAGCGACGAACTCGGACCGCGCTTCGGCGTCCTCGAAGGCGACCTGTATCTCCGGATCACCCAGAAACGCGTCCAGATTCAGATCCGCGGAATTCCGAGCCAAGTAATCTTCAGGCTTCACCTTCAGCCCCCCTATCGGTTCAAACCGATACCCAGTTTAGTCCATCACCAAGCCACCGTCGACCACCAGGTTCTGGCCGGTAACAGCGCGCGACCACGGGGAGGCGAAGAAGAGCGCCGCGTCGGCGAATTCCTCAGGCGTGGTGACGGAACCGAGTGGAGTGGTTGCCGCAATGGCGTCGAAGACCTCCTCCGGGGTGGCGGAGCTTGCGTCGGTGGTGCGCAGCAGGCCGCCGGAGACCATGTTCACCGTCACCCCCTGCGGGCCGAGCTCGGCGGCGAGGGTGCGCGTCATGGACAACAACGCAGCCTTTGCCGCGGTGTAGTCGTGGTAGGGCACCACTGGGTTCTGGAAGAGGTTGGTGCCCACGTTGATCACGCGACCGCTGCCCGCCTTCTTGAAGCCCGGCAGTGCCGCCTGGACTGTGTTCAGGGGGCCTCGGACCGAGGTGGAAAACAGGTTCTCGAAGGCCTCGTAGGTGATTTCGTCGGCCTTGTCGCGGGCGTCGCCGTTGAAGGAGAAGTCACCGAGTGCGTTGTTCACCACGGTGGTCACTGGCGTGCCGAACTCGCGCTCGGCGGCGCTGAAAAGCTCTTTCACTGCGTCGGCATCACGCACGTCGGCCTGCACAGCAATGGCCCTGCCGTTGCTGGTGTCCGCGATTTCCTGGGCCGCGTCCTGGCTGGAGCGGTAGTTCACCACCACGCGAGCGCCCTCGCGCAAGAATGCCTCCGTGATGGCTTTACCCAGGCCACGTGCGCCGCCGGTGACGAGCACTACCTGGTCTTCGACTGCGGGAATTGTGCGTTCCATTTCGCTAGCTCCTTCATTATTGGTGCGTTCATTAGTGGCACCGAGGGTACAGAAGGTGCAGTGGAGCGCTAGGGGGACGGACCGCTAACGCACGATGCGGTTGAGGACTTCCGCAAGCTTTGCGTTGTCTCCGGTGTCTTGGCTGTGGAAGCGGGCCGCGACGAACGCATCCCGCACTTCCGCGTCGAGGAACGCCGCTGGCTCTAGGTTGTAGCCGGCGTGGCGTGTGAGATCCGCGAAGTACACCGTCTGCGTGCGCGTGTTGCCCTCGCGGAAAGGATGAATGACGTTGATCTCGCCCCAGAACTCCGCGAGCTCTGAGACAAACTCATCCCGCGGCAGACCCCGTAGCAAGTCTTTCCGTGCGAGTCTGCGGAACTGTGTCTCGGCCGCCTCGGATGTAGTAGTCCTCCCAGGAGCGGATGTCTGAATTGTTCACTCTGCTTCGTGTCGTTCGATTACGGCTTGTTTGAACGTTTCGAACTCGATGTCGCCAGCGGCAAGCTGGTCAACGAGATCGAGTGTTACCGGGTCTTCTATCTCATGACCTGCGGCGGCGAGTGCCCCGAGTGCGAAGTCTCGTCGAGCTGCTGCGGTATCGGTCTGTGCTGGCACGCTACGAGTCATTTCGGCCCCCTTTCAATGGGAGGATTTTACCAGGTGGGCAGGTGGACGTCGATAAGCGAAAAGCCCCTGTTACACTGCAGCAATGCACCTCAAATCGCTGACGCTCAAGGGATTCAAGTCCTTCGCGTCGGCGACCACGATGAAGTTTGAGCCGGGCATCTGCGCGGTGGTGGGGCCGAACGGCTCCGGCAAGTCGAACGTGGTGGATGCGCTCGCGTGGGTGATGGGGGAGCAGGGCGCGAAGAACCTGCGCGGCGGCAAGATGGAAGATGTCATCTTCGCTGGCGCGGGCGGGCGCAAACCGCTGGGACGCGCCGAGGTGACGCTGACTTTTGACAACACCGACGGGCGCCTGCCAATCGACTACACGGATGTGGCGATCACGCGGCGGATGTTCCGCGACGGTGCCTCCGAGTACGAGATCAACGGCTCGAAGGCGCGCCTGATGGATATCCAGGAGCTGCTCAGCGATTCCGGCATCGGCCGCGAAATGCACATCATTGTGGGCCAGGGCAAGCTCTCCGAGATCCTGGAGTCGCGCCCGGAGGAGCGCCGCGCGTTCATCGAGGAAGCCGCCGGTGTACTGAAACACCGCCGCCGCAAGGAGAAGGCGCAGCGCAAACTCACGGGCATGCAGGCGAACCTGGATAGGCTCACCGACCTCACCCAAGAGCTGGGCAAACAGCTCGGGCCGCTCGCTCGCCAGGCGGAGGCGGCGAAGAAGGGCGCGACGATCCAAGCCACGGTGCGCGACGCGAAGTTGAGGCTCGCGGGCGAAGAGGTGGTGCGGTTGCGCACGCAGCTTTTCGACGCCTCCCGGTCCGCCGAACTGCTCGCCGAGCAGGCCGAAGCCGTCGAGGCGGCGCTTGAGGAAGCCGAGGCGGTGCAAGAGGCGGTAGAGGCCCAGCAGGCAGAGGTCCAGCCGAAGGCCCAGCAAGCCCAGCAGGTGTGGTTCAGCCTTTCCACACTCGCGGAGCGGGCCAGTGCAACCGAGCGTGTGGCCTCGGAGCGTGCGGCGAACCAGGCGGCGAACGCGCCGTACGCGGGGCAGAACCCGGAGGACTTGGAGGCGCGCGCAGAGGTGGCCGATGAGCGCTACGCCAACGCGCTCGAGGCGGCTGAGGAAGCCGCCGAACGTCTGGAGGCGGCGCGGGAAGAATCCGCCGAGCTGCAGGAGCGTTTCGATGAAGCCGAGCGCGAGCACCTCGCCCAGGTACGCGCCATCGCAGACCGGCGCGAGGGCGTGGTGCGGCTTATCGCGCAGGAGGAATCCCAAGCCAAAGCGGTCGAGGCTGCCGAAGACGAGATCCGGCGCATGGAGGAGACGCTCGCCGAGACGCGCGAGCGGGCCGTTTCCGCCCGCGAGGACGCCGCGCAGGTGGCAGAGAAACTCGCCGCGATTGAGGCAGACCGCGCGCCGCTGGACGAGGCGCACGTGCGCGCGGGCGCAGAGGCGGCCGCAGCGGAGCAGCGACTGGAGCAACTCCGTGCGGATCAGCGTGAGCGTGAAAGGGCGGTGGCCACGTTGGAGTCGCGCATCGCCACGCTTGGCGAGCAGGCGCCGAGCGTAAAGGCCCGTGACATCCTTATGGCGTTCGAGCCGCTCGCGGACATGGTGCGTGCCGAGACGGGTCTGGAAACCGCGTTGGCTGCGGCGCTTGGTAGCCACGCCGAGGCGCTGGTGGGCAAGGTCACCCCGCATGCGCTAAAGGCGCTGCGGGATGCGGAGCGCACGGCCGTGGTGGACGCGCGCGGCGGCGAGACTTGGCGCATGGCCACGGATGTGGACGCAGACTGGCTGCTTGACCACGTGCAGCTCGACGAATCGGTGGCAGGGCCCGTCACGCGCTTGCTTGCCGACGTGGTGCTGGCCGACGACGCCGACACCGCCCGCGCCGTAGTGGAGTCCGACCCGCGCCTGCGCGCCGTGACCCGCGACGGGTTGGTGGCGGGTGACGGCTGGGCCGTAGCTGGTGCCCGCGCTGCTACCACGGTGGAGGTCGCCGCCCGAATCGAGGCGGCGCGCAACGAGCTACAGGAGGCCCGCGCCCAGCTCACGGAACTGTCAGGCACGCTAGAGGGCGCGAAGCAGGCCGCTGACGACGCCCGTGTGGCCGCCGCGGGCGCGAAGGCCGCCCTGCGCGAGCACGACACGCAACTAGAATCCTGGCGCCGCGATCAGGCGCGGTTGAACAAGCAGGCGGAGGCGAACGTCGCCGAGCACGAACGTGCCGCCGCCCGCGCCACCGAGGCCGAGGTGCGCTTGAGCCAGCGCCGCGAGGAACTGGAACTTACCCGCGACCGCCTGGCCCGCGTGGAGGATGACGAGCCCGCGGCCGAGCCGTCCTCGGACGAGCGCGACCGGGCCCGCGCAGCGCTGAACCAGGCGAAGGCTGTGGAGATGGAGGCCACGCTGGCCGCCCGCACCGCGCAGCAGGCCGCGCAAGCCGAGGCGGGCAAGGGCGACGCGTTGCGCCGCCAGGCCGAGCAGGAACGCCAGGCGAAAGCGCGCCACGAGGCGGCGATGGCTCGGAGGAGGGCTGAGGCGGAGGTCGCGCTAGCCGTCGAGAAGCATGCGCGCGACCTCATCGCCCGCATCGACGACGCGCTCGCCCGCGCCACCGCGGAGCGCGACGAATACTCCGCGCAGGTGGCCAGCCTGCAGGGCAAGCTGCAGCAGGCGCGCAGCGAGGTGAGCGCAACACGGCAGAAGCTGGCGCGGTTGACCGATTCCGCGCACGAGTCCGACATCGCGCGCTCGCAGGCGCAGGTGCGCGCCGACGAGGCCGAGGCCAAGGTGGTGGAGAACCTGGGTATCTCTGTCACCGACCTGCTCGACGGCTACACCCCGGACGAGGATTTCGACCGCGCGGCCGAGGAAAAGCGCCTCAAGCAGGCGGAAAAGGACCTACGCGCCTTGGGCAAAGTCAACCCGCTCGCGCTCGAGGAGTACAAGGCGCTGGAGGAGCGCTACACGTTTTTGAGTACACAGCTTGACGACGTGGTGCGTGCCCGCGAAGACCTCGAGGGCGTAATCACGGACGTCGACGCGCAGATCCTGCAGCTGTTCACCGACGCGTGGACGGACGTCGAAGCGGAATTTCCGAAGGTGTTCCAAACGCTGTTTCCGGGCGGCGAGGCGCGCCTGATTCTCACGGAGCCGGACGACATGCTGGCCACCGGCATCGAAATCGAGGCGCGCCCGCCGGGCAAACGCGTGAAAAGGCTGTCGCTGCTCTCCGGCGGCGAGAAGTCGCTCACCGCACTCGCGTTCCTGGTGGCCATCTTCCGCGCGCGCCCCAGCCCGTTCTACGTGTTGGACGAGGTGGAGGCAGCGCTTGACGACGTCAACCTCCGCCGCCTCATCGCGCTTCTGGAGGAACTGCGCCAAGACTCCCAGCTGATCGTGATCACCCACCAGAAACCCACGATGGACGTGGCGAACGTGCTGTACGGCGTGACGATGCGCGGCGACGGAGTGACCCGCGTGCTCTCGCAGCGCATGCAGCCGGTTGAGGAGCGCTCGGCGGCTGCGGCTTCTGAGGGCGCCAGCAGCTAGACGCGGTTGAGCGTGAGCGTGGTGGTGGGGGAGATGAGGTAGGCGGTGGCGGAGCCGTCGATAAGCAATTGCACCCCGTCGGTGAACGCGCTGTTGAGGCGGGCTTCGTAGTCCAGCCCGTCGCACGCCATCTTGGTCAGCGGTGTGGCCTGGATGCGCAGCGTGGACGGATCCGGCTGGGCGGCAGGGATGAAGGCGCCGACGCCGTTGCAGGTGCCCGGCGCGTTGACGAAGTAGCCGTCCTGGCCGCCGAAGGTCTCGCGTTCGAACGAGATGGTGTTGTCGCGGTACGCCGGTGCGGGCCGCCATGTGGAGCTGAAGAAATCCTCGAGCTGTGAGGCGCTCGCTTGCGTGGCGGAAGCTGGTGCGTCGGTTTGGGCCGGGCGGCTGCTGCCGGTGGTTTCGCTGGACAGGCCGAAACCCAGGCCCAACGCGGTGGCAAGCGCGACGATGAGGGCCACTACGGTGGCGATGATGTTGGCTGGCATGCAGAAGATTCTAGCCCACACCGGTGGCGTGCGCGGGTGGGTAGCGCGCCGAATCTGCGGTGCTGGCACACTAGACGGCATGAACACGACTGTCCTATGGATCATCATTGCCATCGTCGTCATCGCGCTGATCGTCGTCGGCGTGATCGTCGCCGGGAAGAAGCGCAAGGAAAGCAAGACCATCTCGTTTGAGAAGGTCGAGGAGACCAAAGAGCTCACCCAGCAGGAGAAATCCGGAAATTACCAGGCCAAGGGCGGGTTCAACTTCGCTCAGGCCGACGCGCAGCCGAAACAGCCGGAGCCGGTGCGCCGCACCCCGGCAGAGCCGAAGCCTGAGCCGCCGGCTCCGAAGGCTGCCGCGGCGGCTGCGCCGGTGGAACCGGTGGAACCCGTGGAGCCGGAACCGGCGGAGGCCGTGGAGCCGGAACCGGCGGTGCGTGACCAACCCGCAGAGCCGGAACCGGCGGTGCGTGACCAACCCGCAGAGCCGGAGCCGGTCGAGCCGGTAGAACCGGAGTCGGCGGAGCCCGTTGCGGAAGGGGTAGCGGTTGAGGAGACGGTCGTCGAGCCGGAGCCGCAACCGGAGCCGGTTGTTGAAGAAGAACCGGTGGTTGAGGAACCGATCGTCGATAAGCCTGTGCTCGATGCCGAGGAAGAGGAGCTCGCGGCGGGCGAGGACATCGCGCAGCCGGTCGAGCCAGAGCCGACGGAGGAGACCGTCCGCGAGGAGGCCGAGGAGGCTGCCGGGGCCGCTGCCGCAACCGCGGAGGGCGCAGGCGAGGCGCTGCAGGCTGAGCCGGCCGAGACTGAGGTGTCCGACGAAGCGGTTGTGGTAGAACCGACCCCGGCCGAGGCAACCGAGATCGACGAGATCGCCCCGGCGGCAGGCCGCATGGGCAAGCTGCGCGGGCGCCTGTCGCGCTCCCAGAACGCGATCGGCCAGGGCCTGTTGGGTATCCTCACCGCGGGTGAGCTGGACGACGACGCCTGGGAGGAGATCGAGGACACGCTGATTATGGCGGACCTCGGCGCCGAGCTGACCATGAAGGTCACCGACAACCTGCGAGAGAAGATCGCCGAACGCGGCGTGTCCTCCGAGGAAGAGGCACGCGCCATGCTGCGCGAGACCCTCATCGAGGCCGCGCGGCCGGAAATGGACCGCTCCATTAAGGCGATGCCGAACGACGGCAAGCCGGCCGTGATCCTGGTCGTGGGTGTGAACGGCACCGGCAAGACCACCACCACAGGCAAGCTCGCGCGCGTGCTCGTGTCCATGGGCCACTCCGTCGTGCTGGGTGCGGCCGATACGTTCCGTGCTGCCGCCGCCGACCAGCTGGAAACCTGGGGCAAGCGCGTCGGCGCGACGACGGTGCGCGGCAAGGAGGGCGCCGACCCGGCTTCCGTGGCCTTCGACGCGGTGGCGACCGGCGTGGCGGAGGGCGCGGATGTGGTGATCGTGGACACCGCGGGCCGCCTGCACACCTCCACCGGGCTGATGGACCAGCTGGGCAAGGTCAAGCGCGTGGTGGAGAAGAAGAGCCACGTCGACGAGGTGCTGCTAGTGCTCGACGCCACGGTGGGCCAGAACGGCATCACCCAGGCCCGCGTGTTTAAGGACGTGGTGGAGATCTCCGGGGTGGTGCTGACCAAGCTGGACGGCACCGCGAAGGGCGGTATCGTCTTCCAGGTTCAGGAGGAACTCGGCGTGCCGGTCAAGCTCGTGGGCCTGGGCGAGGGTGCCGACGACCTCGCACCGTTCGAGGTGGAGAGCTTCGTCGACGCACTGTTGGGCTAGGTTTTCGCTCCGTTCCCGCCGCTTTCATGCGGCGGGTTTTTCTATGGGCACAGTTGCGCTTATCGACGGCTCCCTGGCTTACCGATGCATTCGAATGTGCCCCGTACAGGGTGCACGCGATAGGCTGGGTCGAACTGTTTTCGCGAAAACCGATTGAAGTGACAGAGGGAGTACACAACGTGTTCGAGTCACTGTCCGACCGCCTCCAATCAGCCCTGGGCGGCCTGCGGGGCAAGGGCAAGCTCACCGAGGAGGACATCAACGCCACAGCGCGCGAGATTCGCATCGCGCTGCTGGAGGCGGATGTGTCCCTGCCGGTGGTGCGTGCCTTCATTAAGCGTGTGAAGGAGCGCGCGCTGGGCGCCGACGTGTCCGCCGCGCTCAACCCCGCGCAGCAAGTGATCAAGATCGTCGATGAGGAGTTGACCAACATCCTCGGCGGCGAGACGCGCCGGCTGAACTTTGCGAAGAACCCGCCGACGGTGATCATGCTGGCCGGTTTGCAGGGTGCGGGTAAGACCACCTTGGCCGGTAAGCTCGCGAACCACCTGAAGAAGCAGGGCCACACCCCGATCCTGGTGGCGTGTGACCTGCAGCGCCCGGGCGCGGTGCAGCAGCTGCAGATTGTCGGTGAACGCGCTGGCGTGCCGACGTTCGCGCCGGACCCGGGTACCTCGATCGACTCTTACGGCCACGAGATGGGCACCTCCCACGGCGACCCGGTGGCTGTTGCACAGGAGGGCATCGAGTACGCGAAGCGCAACAAGAACGACGTGGTGATCATCGATACCGCTGGTCGCCTTGGTATCGACGAGACGCTGATGACGCAGGCGCGCAACATCCGCGATGCCGTCAACCCGGACGAAGTGCTCTTTGTCATTGACGCGATGATCGGCCAGGACGCGGTGAAGACCGCCGAGGCTTTCGCCGAGGGTGTGGACTTCACCGGCGTGGTGCTGACCAAGCTCGACGGCGACGCCCGCGGTGGTGCCGCACTGTCCATCCGCGAGGTGACCGGCAAGCCGATCCTGTTCGCCTCCACAGGTGAGAAGCTCGACGATTTCGACGTCTTCCACCCAGAGCGCATGGCCAGCCGCATCCTGGGCATGGGCGATCTGCTCTCGCTTATCGAGCAGGCGGAGAACACCTTCAACGAGCAGGACGCCGAGGCTTCCGCGAAGAAGCTCGCCTCCGGTGAGCTCACACTGGAGGACTTCCTGGATCAGCTGCTCATGATCCGCCGCATGGGCCCCATCGGCAACCTGTTGAAGATGATGCCGGGCGGCAAGCAGATGAACGAGATGGCCGACATGGTGGACGAGAAGCAGCTCGACCGCATCCAGGCCATCATCCGCGGCATGACGCCGGAGGAGCGCGCTGATCCGAAGATCTTGAACGCGTCGCGCCGCAAGCGCATCGCGAAGGGTTCGGGCGTGAGCGTGTCCGACGTGAACCAGCTGGTGGACCGTTTCTTCGAAGCAAAGAAGATGATGGGTCAGATGGCCAGCCAGTTCGGCCTTCCGGGTATGCCCGGCATGGGCGGCGGCCGTTCCGCGACGAAGAAGAAGCCGAAGGGCCGCAAGGGTAAGAACGGCAAGCGCAAGCCCGCGAAGCGCCAGGGCGGCGGCATGCCGAAGATGCCGGGTGGGATGCCCGGTATGCCCGGCATGCCCGGTATGCCCGGTGGGATGCCGGACCCGAAGGAACTGGAGAAGCTCCAGGAGCAGCTGCCCGCCGGTATGCAGGGCTTGGACCTGAACAACCTGGACTTCGAAAAGGCGATGAAGCGGATGGGCAAATTCCGCTAATCGACGACCCCCTCGCGGACAGATCTTGTCGTCGTTGTCCGGCTCCTGGGGTTCTAGGCCGCTTGTGACAAATAACGCGGAGTTTGTCCGCCGGCGCTGGGGCTACTCCTCCGGTGCCTCGGAGGCGGAGGATTCAGCCTCGCGGGCCTCGCGCTCCGCAACCGCGTTCTCTTCGCTTTGCACCTGCTCCATGCCCTCGCGCAGCGCGGTGACCATATCTTCGTCATTGGTGTCGGCGTAGGGCAGCTCGAGCGCCTCGAAGATCGGCTCCAGAGCCTCCCACAGAAGAGGCGCCAGCGTGAGCGCGTACGCGTTCGAGATGTGGTTCTGGTCGCGGTAGATATACACGTTGCCGATCTGCGGCGGGCAGATGCCGTCCGGGCAGAACCACGGCTCGGTGTCCACCTCCCATTGCAGCCACTGCGGGTCGAGGTAGGCGGCCGCAGGGTCTTCCGGCGTGTAGAACTGCGACGCTGGCACGGAGCAGTCGGCCTCGGAGTGGCCGTCCACGATGCAGTAATTGGGGTTCACCGGGATGCCGAGGGCGTCGAAAATCCACGGGTTGTCGCGCAGGCCCACAAACGGGATGCCGTTCTGGGCGAGCACGGCCCACAAGTTGGCGTATGCCTCCGGCACTTGGTCGAGTGTGGCGCTGCCTTCGCCGGGGCGGCCCTCCGGGCGGGTGGAGGTGGAGATCACCATGTCCGGGTCCAGCTCGATGATGCGCTCCAAGGCGTTGGCGCTCCACTCGGCGCACACCGGATCCACGATGTCGTTCACCGGGTTCTCCGGGCCTCCGGCCACTAGCGGGCAGGCCTGGCGGATGTAGGGGATGATCTTGAAGTTGTGCTGGCGGCCCAGGACGTCCAGCGGGATCATGTACGGCTCGATGTGCGAGCCGCCGGTGAGCACCAACGTGGTCTCCGCGTCCGGGTCACCGTACACGCAGTGTTCTGGCACCAAGTCGTCTGTGGCATCCGGTTTAAACCGCATGCAGCCGTCGTGACCCACGGGAGGGTAGATGCCGGCGATGAGGTTCGGGTCCGGGCGTGCCTCGACGTTCGGCACGTTGGCACCCAGCAGCGCCATCGCACCCGGGTACTCCTCCGGGTCAAGCGGCTTCTCGGCTGCCGCAACACGCTGGTTCCACACCGGGACCACGGCCAGAAGCACCGCGACCAGTGCGGCGACCAGCACGCCGCCGATGGCGCGCAGTACGCCGGGGGCGGTGCGCAAGGTGGCGGCGGCGTCGGCAAACGGGTGCTCGCCGGCCAGCGGGCGGCGGCGGTGCTGGCGCAGCGGGTCTTCCACAAGCACGTGGGTGACGTGCGCCAGGGCCAGAGAGACGGCGATAACCACGATGCCGACGGCCACAGGAGGCGTGTCGTATCCAGCAATCACGCTGATGATGATCAGGATCGGCCAGTGCCACAGGTACAGCGAGTACGCGACCTGCCCCAGCCACGTCATCGGCTTCGAGGACAGCACGGAAGACACCGGGTTGGAGTTGCCCGACAGGATGACCAGCGCGGCGCCGGTGAGCGGCAGCAGGGTGAGCGGGCCCGGGAACGCGAGCGAGGTGGTGATCACGATGCCGGTCGCCGCGATCATCAGCACACCAATAAGCGCGGTGATCCCGGCTGTCCTCTTCGGCAGGAAGAACCGAGACGGCACGAACGCAAGCAGGCCACCGAGAGAGAGCTCCCAAGCACGCGAGTAGGTGGAGTAGTAGTTCTCGCCGGTACCCGTCCAGCCGAAGCGCGCGGCGTAGGCGAACGACGCCACCGTGATCAGCGCCAGCACTACCACCGTGCCGCGGCGCGCCTTGACGGGGTCCACCTTGAGTTTGCTCACCACAATTGCCACGAGCGTGCCGAAAAGGATGGCCACGATGTAGAACTGGCCCTGCACGCTCATAGACCACAGGTGTTGCAACGGTGAGGTGTCCTGGCCTGCGGCTGCGTAGTCGAGGTTTTGGGCTGCGAGCTCCCAGTTCTGCCTGTACAAGATGGAGGCCTTGAACTGCCGGGCCAGTTCGTCGGACATCAGTGCCGGGGTAAGCGTAATCACCGCGACTAGGGTGGCCACCAGCACCAACGCGAGTGCGGGGACGAGCCTGCGGATGGTGCGCCACAGCGGCCACCACGGGTTCAAATTCGGGTTCGGGCGCATGGCGTAGCGCAGCTGCCCGCCGAGGAAGAAGTAGCCGGATAGCAACAAGAAGACGTCCACGCCGCCGGACACGCGTCCGACAAAGACGTGGAAGAGCACCACCAGAGCGATTGCGAAGCCGCGCAGGCCGTCCAGGTCAACCCTGTATGCGGTGGAACCTTTCGTGGCCCCGCCTGCGGATACGCCGGTGGCGGGTTGCCCCGCCCGCACTGTCTCCGCTGCCTGCGCCTGCTGCGCTGCCATGTTGTCTACCTCGTGCTATACGCCCGTTGTGCCCGTCAATGCCATAGAGACCTTACAACTCGGATGCGCCGCGGCCGAACTGCCACCGCTGTCGGCGCGCCGGAAATGCTCACGGGCACGAACCCCGAAACCGACGCCGAAGCGAAGCGGTTTGGTCGCAGGCGAACCGGCCGGTAGCATGGCTCAGGTTGTCGGGCGCACGCCTGGCGATACTGCGTTCGCGCCGGTGCTCGGATACGTTCCGCCCGGCCAGTCACACGCAGGTTAAAGGATGAAGGGTTGAACCGGCGCGTCGATAAGCGGCGCGTGCCTGCACTGCCCAGTGACCGTAAGGACTTTTGAACTATGGCTGTAAAGATCAAGCTGCAGCGCGTGGGCAAGATCCGCAACGCGCAGTACCGCGTTGTTGTTGCCGACGCACGCACCCGCCGCGATGGCCGTGTTATCGAGAACATCGGCATCTACCACCCGAAGGAAGAGCCGTCGCTCATCCGCATCGACTCTGAGCGTGCCCAGTACTGGCTGGGTGTCGGCGCGCAGCCGACCGAGCCGGTTATGGCTCTGCTGAAGGTGACCGGCGACTGGCAGAAGCACAAGGGCGAGGAAGGCGCCGAGGGCACCCTGAAGGTGGCCGAGGAGAAGCCGAGCAAGCTCGACCTGTTCAACCAGGCGCTGGAGGAGGCCAACAACGGCCCGACCGCTGAGGCCATCACCGAGAAGCGCAAGAAGGCCAAGGAAGACGCTGAGGCTAAGGCTGCCGCTGAGGCCGCTGCCGCCGCTGAAGCTGAGGCAGAGGCTGCGAAGGAAGCTGACGCTGAGGCCGAGGAGGACGCTGCCGAGGCTGCAGAGGCCGAGGAGACCCCGGCTGAGGACAACGAGTAAGCGCACTTCGCTTATCGATGGCTACCGCGCCCGCCGCCCCCACTTTTATGGGAGTCGGCGGGCGCTTTGCCTTCTTGGCGGGGCCATGGTCTGTGTAACCCGCGTAGAATTGGGCGCGTACGACGAATCCAAGAGAAAGGACTCCTCTCATGGCACGCACGTTTTTGATCACTGGTGGCGCAGGCGGCATCGGCAAGGCCACCGCGGATCTGCTTACGTCCCGCGGGCACAAGGCGATCACCGCTGACATCGCCAACGCGGACATCAACGCCGACCTGACCACGGAGGAGGGCCGCAAGCAGCTCGTCGAGGAAGCTACGAAGCTTTCCGACGGCAAGCTGGACGGCGTGGTTGCAAACGCCGGTATGCAGGCGCCCACCCCGAAGACGGCGCAGGTGAACTTCTTCGGCGCAGTAGCAACGCTGGAGGGCCTGCGCCCGCTGCTGGAGAAGTCTGAGGCCCCGCGTGCGGTGGTCACCGCCTCGATCGCCTCGCTGCAGCCGGCGGATGAGAAGCTCGTTGATGCGATGCTCGCGGGCGACGAGGAAGCTACCGTCAAGCGCGGCCAGGAGCTGGTGGATGAGGGCCCGGAGCAGGCGTACCTGAACTACTCCTCCTCCAAGCAGGCCATCGCCCGCTGGGTGCGCAAGAACGCCATCTCCGACGAGTGGGCTGGCAAGGGCATCGCGCTCAACGCCATCGCCCCGGCCGTGGTGATTTCCCCGATGACGGAGGAGCTGCGTAACACCGAGGAAGGCCGCGCGCAGCTCGCGCAGGTGCCGATGCCGCTGAACTCCTGGATGCCGGCTGAATCCGCCGCGAACCTGATCGCGTGGCTCACCTCCGAGGAGAACACCCACCTGTGTGGCCAGGTGCTGTTCATCGACGGCGGCTTCGACGCCACTGTCCGCGGCGACCAGACCTGGTAATCCCGCCACCTAATTTAGAAGCTCCATGGCCTGCTAACCTTGCGGGCCATGGAGCTTAATGTTGGCAAGGTGGTCAAGTCCCACGGCATCAGGGGAGAGGTTGCCGTGGAGATCACCACGGACGACCCGGATGTGCACTTCGCGGTGGGCGAGGTGCTCACGGGCCGCCAGGCGGGCAAGGAGCGCGAGTTGACGGTGAAGACGTCGCGCCCGCACCAGAAGCGGCTGCTGGTCAGCTTCGAGGAAGTGCCGGACCGCACGGCCGCGGACAGCCTGCGCGGGATGAAGTTTTACGCGGCGCCGCTTGCGCGGGAAGAGGATTCGGACGAGTACTACGACCACGAGCTCATCGGGTTGCAGGTGCTTCACGACGGCTCCGCGGTGGGCGACGTCACCGCTGTGATGGACACACCGAACCGGAAGATTCTGGTGATTGATTACCGCGGCAAAGAAGTACTGGTGCCGTTCGTGATGGATTTCGTGCCGGAGATCGATTTGGAGGAAGCCACCTTGACCATTACGCCGCCGGAGGGGCTGCTCGACCTGTGAGGCGAAACGGATGAGGCTAGACGTTGTCACGATCTTCCCCGAGTACCTAGAGCCGCTGCGCCACGCCCTGCTGGGCAAGGCGATCGAGCAGGGCATCCTGGAGGTGGGGGTGCACAACCTGCGCGACTGGGCGAGCGGGAACCACAAGTCGGTCGATGCCCCGCCGCTGGGTGGGGGTCCGGGCATGGTGATGAAGCCGGAGGTGTGGGGCCCTGCGCTTGACGACGTCGCCGCAGGCCGTGTCGGCCGCGAGCTTGCCACCGCCGCCGCCCACCGCAACGACAAGTTGCGCCACGACGACGTGGCGGCGGTGGCGCCGCGTCCGTACGAAGCGACGGACGTGCGCGAGGGGGAGGACCCGGACGCGCCGCTGCTCGTCGTGCCCACGCCCGCCGGCAAACCGTTCACTCAGGCCGACGCGCAGGCGTTTTCGCGCGAGCGCCACATCGTCTTCGCGTGCGGCCGCTACGAGGGGATTGACCAGCGCGTGTTTGAGGACGCAAGGAAGCGCTACCGGGTGCGCGAGGTGTCGATCGGGGAGTACGTGCTCATCGGCGGCGAGGTCGCCGTGCTGGTGATCGCGGAGGCCGTCACGCGGCTCATTCCGGGGGTGCTGGGAAACACTGAGTCGCACGAGGATGACAGTTTCTCCGACGGGCTGCTCGAGGCGCCGAGTTACACCAAGCCGCGCGTGTGGCGCGGGATTGAGGCGCCGGAGGTGCTCACCTCCGGCGACCACGCGAAGGTGCAGGATTGGCGGCGGGAGCAGTCGCTCAAGCGCACCCGCGAGGTGCGCCCGGACCTTTTGGAGCGGGTAGAGCTCAGCGAGGCGGACCGGTTCGCGCTTGACGCGCGTGAGGTGGTCACGGAGTTGGACGTGGTGGGGCGGGAGCCCGTCGTCAAGCAAATGCGTCGTGCGCTGAAGAAAGCCGGATACGTGGCCGAATCCATCGAATTCAGTGGGGACCGCGGGGCGCGCTGCTTCGGGCCGTCGATGTTGGAGGAGCAATACGAGTTGGAGCACGGACGGCCGCCGACGGAGCCGGTGCGCCAGCTCGAGGTGCGCGGGCGTACGGCACTGCCGTTGGCGGAGGCGACGGCAGCGGTAGCGGCGGCGCTGCCGAAGGGGGCCTATTGGTACGGTTCGACCCGAGAGGTTTAACCGCGCCCCGACCCGGCTACACTTCCCCGAATGACATCAATCGCAGACACCATCGCGAACGAACTGTCCATTCGGGTCTCCCAGGTCGAGGCGGCGCTGAAGCTGCTGGCCGAGGGCAATACCGTGCCGTTTATCTCCCGCTACCGCAAGGAAGCCACCGGGGGCTTGGATGATGCGCAGTTGCGCCACATCGCGGAGCGCAACCAGTACCTCACCGAGCTCGCGGAGCGCAAAGAAGCGGTGTTGGAGGCCATCGAGGAGCAGGGCAAACTCACCGACGAGCTGCGCGCCGCCATCGCGGAGGCCGACACGAAGGCACGCGTGGAGGACCTCTACCTGCCGTACAAGAAGCGCCGCAAGACGAAGGCAGACATCGCGCGCGAGGCAGGGTTGGAGGAGTTGGAGCAAAAGCTTATCGACGATCCCGCGGCCGATCCCGAGACCCTCGCCGCCGACCACCTGTCCGAGGGCTTCCCGGACACAAAGGCGGCGCTCGACGGCGCACGCGCGATTCTGGTGGACCGCTTCGCTACAGACGCGGACCTGGTGGGCGAGGTGCGCGACCGCGTTTTCGAGCAGGGCACCATGCGCGCGTCCGTCGTGGAAGGCAAGGAGACCGAGGGCGCGAAGTTCTCAGACTACTTCGAGTTCTCCGAGCCGTTTGCGAAGCTACCCAGCCACCGCATCCTCGCGCTTCTACGCGGCGAGGCCGAGGGCGTGCTCACCCTCGACATGGACCCGGGGGACGAGGCTGTCTACGAGGGAATGATTTCCCGCGCCTTCGACTTGCCGAAGAGCGAGTGGATAAACAAGGCCGTGCGCTGGGGGTGGCGCACCAAACTGCAGGTCTCCGCGAACCTTGATACCCGCATGAGGCTAAAAGACGTCGCGGAAGCCGGTGCGCTCGAGGTGTTCAAGACGAACCTGCGCGACGTGCTGCTCGCCGCGCCGGCCGGTCAGCGCGCCACGCTCGCGTTGGACCCGGGGTACCGCAACGGCGTGAAGTGCGCCGTGGTGGACGGCACCGGCAAGGTGCTGGCCACCACCATCGTCTACCCGCACCAGCCGCAGAACCGCTGGGACGCGGCGCGCAACGAACTCGCGGGGCTTTCCGCCGAGCACGGTGTGGAACTTATCGCGGTGGGCAACGGCACGGCCTCGCGCGAAAGCGAGAAGCTGGCCGGCGAGGTAGCGGACATGATCGCCCAGGCAGGCGGTAAGCGGCCGACTCCGGTGGTGGTAAGTGAATCTGGCGCGTCGGTGTATTCCGCAAGCGAGATCGCGGCGCAGGAGTTCCCGGACATGGATGTCTCGCTGCGCTCCGCGGTATCCATCGCCCGCCGCCTGCAGGACCCGCTGGCGGAGCTGGTGAAGGTGGACCCGAAGTCCATCGGCGTCGGCCAGTACCAGCACGACGTGAACCAGACGGCGCTCGCGCACACGCTGGACGCCGTGGTGGAGGACGCGGTGAACTCCGTGGGTGTGGACGTGAACACCGCCTCGGCGCCGTTGCTCGAGCGCGTGGCCGGTTTGAGCTCCACGGTGGCGAAGAACATCGTGGCCTACCGCGATGAAAACGGCAGCTTTGCCAACCGCAAGGAGCTGGGCAAGGTGCCGCGCCTGGGACCGAAGGCCTTCGAGCAGGCCGCCGGCTTCTTGCGTATCCAGGGCGGGGAGAACCCGCTGGACGCCTCCGCGGTGCACCCGGAGGCATACCCGGTGGTGCAGCGCGTGGCTCACACAACCGGTCTTTCCACTGACCAACTCATCGGCAACACCGCGGTGCTTACCAAGCTCAAGCCCGCGGACTTCGCCGACGAGCAGTTCGGCGTGCCCACCGTGACCGACATCCTGGCGGAGCTGGACAAGCCGGGCCGCGACCCGCGCCCGGAGTTCAAAACCGCCGCGTTCAAAGAGGGCGTCAACGAGGTCAAGGACCTCAAACCGGGCATGATCCTGGAGGGCACCGTGACCAACGTGGCGGCGTTCGGCGCGTTCGTGGATGTCGGCGTGCACCAGGACGGGCTCGTGCACATCTCCGCGATGAGCCACAAGTTCGTCTCCGACCCGCACGATGTGGTGCGCTCCGGCGAGGTGGTGAAGGTCAAGGTGACAGACGTCGACGTGGCGCGCAACCGCATCGGGTTGAGCTTGCGGCTTGACGACGAGCCGGGGGCGAAACACCAGACACAGCAGCAGAAGCGTTCCCCTGGTCAGGGTCAGGGGAATGGCCAGGGGAATGGCCGGGGGAAGGGCAGGCGAAAGGGCAAGGGCGGGGCACCGTCAGGACGTCATGAAGCAACCGGCTCCATGGCGGACGCGCTCAAGCGAGCCGGATTTGGGAACTGACCGGCCGATATGTAGAATCTCCAAGGTTGTTGTACACGACACGAACCGGCCGAGCGCCCGAGCAAGGGAAGTGCCGCCAGGGTCCTCTGTCCGTAAACGTAAAGGATTGCTGCTATGAGCAACGGCAAGATTGATCTGGTTGACGCAGGCCAGCTGCGCGACGACATCCCCGAGTTCCGCCCCGGTGACACCCTTGACGTGCACGTCAAGGTTATCGAGGGTTCTGTGACCCGTACCCAGGTGTTCACTGGCTTTGTGGTGCGCCGCCAGGGCTCCGGCATCCGTGAGACCTTCACGGTGCGCAAGATCTCCTTCGGCATCGGCGTGGAGCGCACCTTCCCGGTGCACTCCCCGAACATTGAGAAGATCGAGGTTGTGCGTCGCGGTAAGGTTCGCCGCGCGAAGCTGTACTACATGCGCGACCTGCGCGGCAAGGCTGCCCGCATCAAGGAGCGTCGCTAGTAGCTGGCTGCCCCGTGCAGCCCACAGGCGTAAAGCCCGGCACTGAGAGTTTGTTCTCGGCGCCGGGCTTTTTCGTGTTTAGCGGTAGCGGTTCTGGTCGAACTGGCCGACCGGCTTGGTAAAGATTCGAAATGCGGGAAGAAGATCGTTCGCCGTTATTCGGTGTCGGTCCGCGGTGCTAACGTATGGCGGGTGACGAACGTGAACGGGCCTAACGGCCGCCCCACCCAGCCGCACAACCCGTACGCCGAGGCGCGTACGGAGCCGAACTACCACGTAGTGGACGCACCTGCGCGTGGCGCGGACACGCGCGGCTCCACCCGTGCGCCTGGCGGGGAGGGCGAAGAGGCCAAGGAGATGCCCTGGTACATCGAGATCCCCATGGTCGTGGTGCTCACGCTGCTCATCATGTTCGTGATCCAGACGTTTATCGGGCGTCTGTATGTCATCCCCTCGGCCTCCATGGAGCCCACGCTGCACGGCGAGAACGGATCGGGCGACCGCATTTTTGTGGAGAAGGTCAGCTACTACTTCTCCGACCCGGAGCCGGGCGACGTGGTCGTCTTCGCGGGTACTGACTCGTGGAACGCTGGCTTTGATTCGAACCGTTCTCAAAACCCCGCGGTGCGCGGCTTGCAGGAGGTCGGCTCCTGGGTGGGCTTGGTGCCGAAGGACGAGAACACCTTGGTCAAGCGCATCATTGCGAAGGGCGGGCAGACGGTGTCGTGTCAGGCGGGCGACCCGGCGGTGATGGTGGACGGTAAACCCATCGACCAGTCCTATATTCTCCAGCCGAACTTCTACCCGGTGGACCCGGAGACTGGTTCGGACGCGTGCGGCGGGCCGTACTTCGGGCCGGTTGAAGTGCCGGAAGGGCACTACTTCATGATGGGCGACAACCGCACCAACTCGCTTGACTCGCGCTACCACATGGGCGATGAGCTGCAGGGCACGATTCCAAAGGAGAACCTGCGCGGCAAGGTGCAGGCGATCGTCTTCCCGCTCAACCGCATGGGCGGCGTGAACAACCCGGATATCCTGCAGTAACGTGGTGCGCCGCCTGAAGCAGCTGCGCACGTACGAGGTTGCGCTGGCCAAGGCGGGCCTCGGGCCGGTCGCCGGGGTGGACGAAGCGGGCCGCGGCGCCTGCTTCGGCCCTATCACTATCGCCGCGTGCGTGTTGCCGCTGCGACCCATCCCTGCGCTGGACGGGCTTACGGATTCGAAGAAGCTCACCGCGGCGAAGCGGAGCTTGCTTTTCGACGCCATCCGGTTACACGCCGAGTCCTTCCACATCGTGCATATCTCCGCGGGCGAGATCGATCGGCGCGGTATTCAAGCCGCCAACCTTGACGGGGCGCGCCGCGCGGTCGCGGGCCTCGATGTCTTACCTGGCTACGTGCTGATGGACGGCTTCCGCGTACCCGGGCTTGCCTGCCCGCAGCTACCGGTGGTGGGCGGCGATTACACGGCGCGCTGTATCGCCGCGGCTTCTGTGCTGGCGAAGGTGAGCCGCGACCGGCTTGTCAGCGAGATGGCCACGCAGTTCCCGCAGTACGGGCTGGAGGGGCACAAGGGCTATTCCACAGCGGCGCACATGGATGCGGTGCGCCGCCACGGTGCGAGCGCGGAGCACCGTTATAGTTATGCAAACGTCCGGCAAGCCAACGAGGTTTTTGTAAGGGGTCATGCATGAGCGCCGAGGATCTTGATAACTACGAGGCCGAGGTTGAACTCTCCCTCTACCGCGAGTACCGCGACGTGGCCAGCCAGTTTTCCTATGTGGTGGAGACGGACCGCCGTTTCTATCTAGCGAACGCCGTGAAGCTGATCCCGCACACCGAGGGCCGCGATGTGTATTACGAGGTGCTCATGTCTGACGCGTGGGTGTGGGATATGTACCGCGCGGTGCGCTTCGTACGCTACGTGCGCGTGATCACGTACAAGGACGTCAACATTGAGGAGCTGGACAAGCCGGAGCTGACGTTCCCGGACTAAACCTTCGCAACAAAAGTAAATTTTTCGCCGCCTTGGGGAACCGGGGCGGCGTTTTTTGCGTCCAAATACCTAAGCAATCTGTGCAAGCAATTTTTTAAGGGGAGGACGCAATGGAAGTGGATTACGCAACGCAGTACGAGCTGGGCCGCGCAGGTGAGCGTGCTGCGGTGAGCTGGTATGAGGAGGAGGGCTACCGCACACTCGGGGTGCGCGAGCGGATGAAGTCGGGCGAGATCGATGCGGTGGTGGAGGACCCTGACGGCACCATCGTGTTCGTCGAGGTGAAGTCGCGCGCGGGTGATGCGTTCGGCGCGGCGGAGGCAGTGACGGAGAAAAAGCTCGCCACGATGCGGCGCTGCGCCGGCCAGTGGTTGGAGAAGTACGAGGTGGCAACGATGCATCCGGTGCGTTTCGACGTGGTGGAGTGTGTCTTCCACGGGGGCGACTACATTTTGCGGCGATTCCCGGGGGTTGAAGATGGCGCTTGCTAGCACGCTTAGCGCAACCGTAGAGGGGGTGAGCGCCCGTGTAGTCACGGTGGAGGCGAACGTGGGCCCGGGCCTGCCCGGCATGCACATGGTGGGGCTTGGCGACGCGGCGGTGAAGGAATCCCGCGAGCGCATCCGCACCGCAATCTCAAACTCGGCGCTGCCCTGGCCGCGCACGAAAATCATGGTCTCACTCTCGCCGGCGCACCTGCCGAAGGCCGGCTCGCACTTCGACCTGCCGATCGCTGCGGCGGTGCTAGGCAGCTTAGATCCGCGTGCGCAGCGCACACTCGCAGCCACGATGCTGCTTGGCGAGTTAGCGCTTGACGGCACACTGCGCAGGGTGGAGGGAGTGTTGCCGATGCTGGTGGCAGCGCTTATCGACGCGACAGGGCGTGCCAAACCCACCACCGTCGTAGTGCCGCGTGCGAACGCCGAGGAAGCGGCACTTATCGGCGGCGGCCGCATTCTTGTGGCCGACACCTTGGCCGAGGTGTGGGCCTGGCTCACTGGTGCGGGAGACCTGGAGACGGTGCAAGGCCCAATCCGACCGGAGCCAGCACGCGCCGTTCCGGATTTCCGTGACGTGGCCGGCATGCGGTTCGAACGTCACGCTCTCGAAGTTGCCGCCGCTGGCGGGCACCACGTGATGATGGTGGGCCCACCCGGCTCCGGAAAGTCCATGCTGGCAGAACGGTTGCCTTCCATCCTGCCGCCGATGGATATCGCGGAGATGGTGGAGGTGACCTCGCTGCATTCGGTGGCTGGGCTCTCGCATGGGCGGGTGGTCTCGCAGCGGCCGTTTATCGCCCCGCACCCCTCGCTGACCAAAGCGGCGTTGATCGGCGGCGGCTCCGGCACACCGATGCCTGGGGTGGTCAGCCAGGCCCACAACGGGGTGCTCTTCCTCGATGAGGTCTCGGAGATCCCCGCCCACGTCCTCGACGCGCTGCGCATACCGCTAGAGAAGCGGCAGGTGCGGCTCATGCGTGGCAAGCGCGAAGTGGTCTACCCGGCGGACACGCAGCTGGTACTCGCGGCGAACCCCTGCGCCTGCGACCGGCGCGACGGGGTGTGCCACTGTACGGGCTCTGCACGGGCGAACTACTTAAGCAACGTATCCGGCCCGCTGCGAGACCGCATCGACGTGCGCCTCAACACCTCAGGCGCCTCGGCGGTGGTTCACCCGTTGGACGCGGAGCCCTCGGCCACAATTGCCCAACGCGTCGCCGCCGCCCGGGAGCGCGCCGCGGACCGGTGGGCGAAAGCTGGAGTAGAGGAGCGGGTCAACGGGCGTGTTCCGGCGACTATGATCCGCCGCGACTTCCCGGCGGAGGAATCCGGCATGGCCTACCTCGCCGGCCTGCTCACCCGCCAACAGCTCACTCAGCGCGGGGTTGACCGTTGCCTGAAGCTCGCGTGGACCCTGGCGGACCTTGGTGGCGCCGAACGCCCCGGCATCGACCACATCGCTATCGCCGTGGACATGCGATCAACTGATGTGAAGGCGGTGGCGTAAATGAGCTCGCTTGAGTCATGGGCCTACCTCAACCGCGTGGTGGAGGGCCCGTCGCAGCACATTCAGGCGCTCCTTCGCGCCGGGCGCACGGCGCAGGAGATTGCGCACGGTGTGCGCACCCGCGCCACCTGGATCGGCGGGCTCGCCGCGCAGACAGAGAATCGCTACACCTGGGACCGTCCCACAGAAGACCTGGAGGCGGCTGCGCAGCAGGGTTTTACACTGCTCACCCCGGAATCTGACGGCTGGCCAACCGATGAGATCGCAGAGGCTTTTGACCGTGGCCGCGCGGTGGCTGCCGCCGAGGGCCGCACCGTGCCCGCCGACGCCGTCGCTCCGCACGGGCTGTGGGTGCGCGGGAACACTGATCTTGCGGCACTGTTGTCGCGTTCCGTGGCGTTCGTGGGTACCCGCGCGGCGAGCACGTACGGC
Organism: Corynebacterium sp. Marseille-P4321; assembly: GCF_903645305.1. Lineage (GTDB taxonomy): Bacteria > Actinomycetota > Actinomycetes > Mycobacteriales > Mycobacteriaceae > Corynebacterium. The sequence continues at coordinate 883,238 of NZ_CAHJXO010000001.1, forward strand.
CACCACGCCACCGCGAATCTGGTGAACGGGTTAGCGCAGCACAGGTACACGATTGTGTCCGGCGGGGCGTACGGGGTCGACACGGTTGCGCACCGCACCGCGCTGGACGCGGGCTTGCCCACCGTGGTGGTCGCCGCCGGCGGGCCGGGCAACGTCTACCCGGCAGCGAACCGCGACCTGTTCGAGCAGATCACAGCATCCGGCGGGAGCTGGGTTACCGAGTATCCACCCGGCACAGCCCCTGAGCGCCACCGCTTCCTCACCCGCAACCGCCTGGTGGCGGCGCTCACCCAAGGCACCGTGCTTACTGAGGCCGCGTTCCGCTCCGGCGCGCTCAACACACTGACCTGGGTTAACGCCTTCAACCGTGCTGCGATGGCGGTGCCGGGGCCGATCCTTGGAGCCCAGTCGTTGGGCACGAATCTAGCCATCCGCGACGAACGCGCGCTCATGGTGCTCAACGCCGGCATGATCCACGAGCGCTTAAGCTGCGTCGGCGAGTTCGACGCTGAGGCACAGCTGGAGATGGATTTCGCGGCCGATCCCATCCAGCAGCTCAGCCGGAACGAGCTGCGCATTTACGACGCGCTGCCGCCCGCCGGCCACAAAGGCCGCCAAGCCGAGGACATCGCGTCCGCCTCTGGGCTCACGATCGCGCTGACGGTGCACATTCTCATGGATCTGCAGAAGCGCGCGATGGTGGTGCGCGACGGCCGGTTGTGGTCCCGCACCCAGCAAGGGGAGTGACACAATTCCGCTCACGCCCATCCACCCGCGCCCCGCACCGTGTAACGCAAGGGGCGCGGGTAGACTGCCGTGACATGAGTGAGAACCGGCAGGCCCAGCTACAGGCGGCGGTGGAGGACTTCGCCGAGCACGCCGAGCTGGTGCTTGGCCGCTCGCCGAACACCGTGAAAGGCTACGTCAGCGACCTAGCCACCCTCGAGGGCTACGCCGACACATTTGAAGCGTTCACGCTGGATACCCTGCGGACCTGGCTCGCCGATGCGCTCACGGCTGGCAAGGCCCGCTCCACACTCGCACGTCGCACTGCGGCCGCACGGGCCTTCTCATCCTGGGCGTACAGGCAGGGCTATATTGACGCGGATCACGCGGCCCGCCTGAAAGCCCCGAAGCAGACCCGATCGCTTCCCACGGTCGTGCGCGGGGAGCGCGCTGTCCAGATGGTGGAGGCGGACACTGCGGACGACGCCCACCCGGCAGAGCACCTGCGCGACCGGGCAATGCTCGAGCTGCTCTACGCCACCGGCATGCGTGTTGGCGAGCTCACCGGTTTGGATACCCAGGATGTGGACCTTGCCAAGGGGCTCGCGCGGGTGACCGGTAAGGGCAACAAACAGCGCGTCGTCCCGTTCGGCGACACCGCAGCCGTCGCGGTCAACGAGTGGCTAGAGTTCGGCCGCCACGAGCTCGCCGGCGACACCGCAGCGCTCTTCGTCGGCTCGCGCGGCGGGCGCATCGACCAGCGCCAGGTCCGCCGCGTGGTGGACCGCGCGAGTGCGGGCGCGGGGCTCGAGCACGTCAGCCCCCACACCCTGCGCCACACCGCGGCGACCCACATGCTCGAAGGGGGAGCGGACCTGCGCGTGGTGCAAGAGATGCTCGGTCACACCAGCCTGCAAACCACGCAGATCTACACGCACGTTTCGGCGCAGCGCCTCAAAGCCGTCTACGACCAGTCGCACCCGCGTGCCTAGATCGGCTTGAGCCGGATCACCGGCGTATTGAGCAGCGTGAGCGGATCGATGTAGGTGTCCTTCGCCACCAACGCGCCCCAATGCAGCCCGTCGTGCTCCCGGCCGCGCATCAGCGTGCCAATTACTTGTCCTTCGCGCACGGTATCGCCTTTGCGTATGTTCGCCCTCACGGGCTGATACGTCGTCCTCAACCCGCCCGCGTGCTCGATGGAAACGGTGGGCACGCCGACAACCACTCCGGCAAAAACAACAACTCCATCCGCGGCGGCGCGCACCTTCGCCCCGTGCTCAAGCCCGAGGTCCACTCCACGGTGCCCGGGCAACCAGTTGCGTTCCGGGATGTCCGCGGGGCGGGTCACCCGGCTGGCGTGGTCGAGCCCCGTGGTGGGGTCCACCCAGGCCGCGGCGGGAGCGGCGAACCACGCGGTAAGAAGCAGGGCACAAACTATGTTGATCCAGCGCATGCACGCATTCGAGCACGCCCGACTCCGCGAGTAAAGGGCGGTTCTGCGAATCTGTGGATAACTCGGAGTTATCCACAAAAGACGCAGATGGGATTAGGTTTTCGCCGTGTTTGCGGGTAATGTATCCCCGGCAGTCTTCATAGGCTGACTACGCGCGCCGGGTAATGCCAGCTCAGCGACGGTCCCGTTCACGGGGTGCTGTGGCGGGCACGGTGCCAGGGCGCGGGATAAAAACCCGCGTACGTGAACTTTGCAAGTAACCGAACGATTTCTCTCCGAAGGAGATATTCATGGCAGTTGTAACCATGAGCGAACTCCTCGACGCGGGTGTGCACTTTGGCCACCAGACGCGTCGCTGGAACCCGAAGATGCGTCGCTTCATCTTCACCGACCGCAACGGCATCTACATCATCGACCTGCAGCAGACGCTGACCTACATCGATGAGGCTTTCGAGTTTGTGAAGGAGACCGTCGCGCACGGCGGCACCATCCTGTTCGTGGGCACCAAGAAGCAGGCCCAGGAGCCGATCCAGGAAGAGGCGCAGCGCGTCGGCATGCCGTACGTCACCCACCGTTGGCTGGGCGGCATGCTGACCAACTTCCAGACTGTGTCCAAGCGTATTGGTCGCATGAAGGAGCTGCAGGCAATGGACGCGGCCGAGGACGGCTACGCCGGCCGCGGCAAGAAGGAAATCCTCATGCTCACCCGCGAGCGCGTGAAGCTCGAGCGTGTGCTGGGCGGTATTTCCGAGATGACCAAGGCTCCGTCCGCGCTGTGGATCGTGGACACCAACAAGGAGCACATCGCGGTGTCCGAGGCGCAGAAGCTGCGCATCCCGGTGGTTGCCGTCCTTGACACGAACTGCGACCCGGACCTGGTCGACTTCCCGATCCCGGGCAACGACGACGCGATCGGCGCGGTCAAGCTGCTCACCCATGTTGTGGGCGAGGCTGTCATCGCCGGTAAGCAGCAGCGTGAGGAGCGTCAGCTCGCCGCAGCACGCGACGCCGCTGGCGACAACGACGCGAAGCGTCAGGCTGAGGCATCCGAGGCTGCCGCGCAGGCCGCTGCTTCCGAGGATGTTGATCCGGCTGAGGCTGCTAAGGCTGCCGTCGCTGCTGAGCAGGCTGCGCCGCAGGTGGTTGCTGACGTTGAGCAGCCGGCTGCTGTCCGCGCCGCTGAGCAGGCTGAGGCTGCCCCGGCGAACGAGACCGGCAAGGTCGACGAGGGTATCCAGATCTCCGGCACCGAGTCCGCAACCCAGGCGTAATTCGCTTCGGGCTTGACGGTCTCTATGCCGCACGCGCCCCGCGTCCCGTCCACGTCCGCCGGTTTACCCGGCATGGACGCGGGGGACCGGGGCGCGTTTGCGCTTTCACCGTGGCGCGAGAAGTAGCTGGCGTGGTCTGCCGTCCTTGGCAGTTTCGGCTACTCTTGAAACGGTTTAGAAACTTTTAGCAACACTTTTTTGAGGAGGGTCGCCCAGAATGGCGAACTACACTGCTGCTGACGTGAAGAAGCTCCGCGAGACCACTGGCTCCGGCATGCTCGACTGCAAGAAGGCGCTGGAGGAGACCGGCGGCGATTTCGAGAAGGCCGTTGAGAACCTGCGCATCAAGGGCGCGAAGGACGTGGGCAAGCGCGCTGAGCGCAACGCTCTCGAGGGCCTCGTCGCTGTCTCCGGCAACACCATCGTGGAGATCAACTCCGAGACCGACTTCGTGGCGAAGAACCAGGAGTTCAAGGACATCGCTAACCAGATCGCCGAGGCTGCTGCCAAGGTGAACGCGAACTCCCAGGAGGAGCTCGCGAACGCTGACGTGAACGGCGAGTCCGCTCACGACGTGCTGGAGCGCCTGTCCGCGAAGATCGGTGAGAAGTTGGAGCTGCGCCGCGCCGCTACCGTCGAGGGCGAGAAGGTTGAGGCGTACCTGCACCAGAAGGCTGCAGACCTGCCGCCGGCCGTCGGCGTGCTGGTTGCCTACACCGGCGACAACGCGGAGGCTGCACACCAGGTTGCGCTGCAGATCGCCGCGATGAAGGCACGCTTCCTCAACCGCGAGTCCGTTCCGGCCGACGTCATCGAGAAGGAGCGCGCGGTCCAGGAAGAGATCACCCGCAACGAGGGCAAGCCGGAGGCTGCGATCGAGAAGATCGTCGAGGGCCGCATGGGCGGCTTCTTCAAGGACGTTGTCCTGCTCGACCAGCCGTCTTTGGCTGACTCCAAGAAGACCGTTGCCCAGTTCGCTGAGGAAAACGGCATCACCATTACCGACTTCGTCCGCTACGAGGTCGGCCAGGCGTAACGTTTCAGGCGTAACGTTTCAGGCGTAGCGCGTTAAGCGCCTAGCGCTGGCAAGCCCCGGTGTCACTGAACCGGGGCTTTTTTAAGTGCTCGCTCCGCCGATCTGATCCTTCCCTTTACGCGAAGCTACATGCCCGTGAAGAACCAGGTGCCGCCACGCTGCTCGAACTCCAACGAACCACCCGTAACATCCTCGGCGGCGATCGCGGACTCAGCGCACAGATCGATCTGCGTCCGGTCGATCGCCACTTTGATCGTCGCTCCGTTGGTTTCCTTTACGGCGACCCAGTTGGCGCCCTCGTCGACGTCCTCGTAGCCTTTGAAAGCCTCATGACCGAGCAGGTCGTTCGCAGCCGCGCCGCTGTACGGGCACACAAGCACTACCTTCTCGGCGGCGGGGTAGAGGTCGTCCACCGGCAGCGTCACCGCGTCTTGGCCGGAGGACTTCTCCAGCGCGTCCTGGAGGGCGAGTTGGTGGTTCAAGGTGGCGTCGACAAGCCCGCACCCGGCAAGGCTCAACGTGCACGCGCAAGCGAGGGCGAGCGCAGTGAACCGGCGGTTGTGCTGGGGCATCGGGAACTCCAATCGGTCAGCGTAGGATGTTGATGAGTGTAATCGCACCCGGATATCAAGGAGCTGAAAGAACGTGACCGAAGCGCCAACGCGGCAGGGCTACAAGCGAGTGATGTTGAAGCTGGGTGGTGAGATGTTCGGCGGCGGCAAGGTGGGCATCGACCCGGACGTGGTGGAAAGTGTGGCGAAGCAGATCGCTGAGATCGCGCGCGGCGGCACCGAGGTTGCGGTGGTGATTGGCGGCGGCAACTTCTTCCGCGGTGCCCAGCTGCAGCAGCGTGGCATGGATCGTGCGCGTTCGGACTACATGGGCATGCTCGGCACGGTGATGAACTGCCTGGCGCTGCAGGATTTCCTGCAGCAGGAGGGGGTGGATTGCCGCGTGCAGACCGCGATCAACATGGCGCAGATTGCGGAGCCGTACTTGCCGCTGCGCGCCGCGCGTCACCTGGAGAAGGGGCGCGTGGTCATTTTCGGCGCGGGTATGGGTATGCCGTACTTCTCCACGGACACCACGGCCGCGCAGCGTGCGCTGGAGATCGGCTGCGAGGTGCTGCTCATGGCGAAGGCGGTCGACGGGGTGTACGACTCGGATCCGCGCGAGAACCCGGACGCCAAGCTTTACTCCGAGATTTCCCCGCGCCAGGTCATCGAGCACGGCCTGAAGGTTGCGGATGCCACCGCGTTCAGCCTGTGCATGGACAACAACATGCCGATCCTCGTGTTCAACTTGCTCGAGCAGGGCAACATCGCGCGTGCGGTGGCGGGCGAACAGGTGGGCACGCTCGTCGCGTAGGGAGCTATTGCTTATCGACGAGCTCCGCCACCCCAACCAGTTCCTCCACCGAAACCGTCACTGCGCCGAGGTGCACCGGGCCTAGCGCGATGGCGGGCGTGCGCAGCACGTTGAACAGCGAGCACCAGGGCGACCAATCCGTCTGAGCGTGGAAGCTGTCTTCCGGTGCCATGGCGGGGAAGTGGCCGAGCGCCGGCGGGTCGTAGGCGAGCGTGGGGGAGAGCAGCACGTCCACACCCCACGGGCGAGCGAGCAGACCCGGAAGCTCGCGGGCGTGCGACCTTGCGGCCTCAACCTGTGCCGGGGTCACCTGGAGGGCGCGCTCCACCAGCCAGGCGATGTATGCGCTGTCTCGCGGGTCCACGTTGCGAAACGCGTGCGTGATTGCCGTGGTGAAGTGTGCGTACGTTTCCAGCGAGCCGGGGTAGGGGCGCACCTGCACCACCTCGTGGTGCTGGCTCAACTTCGCCGCGGCGCGTTCGACCGCCGCGCCGCGGGAGTCCTGCAGATCGGGTCGCGCGAATAACCCCTCGGTGAGCACCCCAATCTTCAACCGTCGCATCCCCCGGCTCGGCAACCCCAGCAGCTCGCGTTGGTCCGCCACGCTTCGGGTGAGAAATCCGTGCGCCGCCAGCCGGCTGCTCCCCAGCTTGAGCCCCACCACTTCGCACGCGGCGGCGGGCACGCGAATCGAGCCCCCTGCGTCCGTTCCGTGCGCCGCCCGCACCGTGCCGTCAGCCACGACAACCGCGGCGCCCGCCGACGAACCACCGGGCGTACACCCGGGGTGCGCCGGCGATTCCAACACCGGCACCCCCTCGCGCTCTGCGTAACACGTCGCACCCAGCTCCGACGTCAACGTCTTCGCCGGGACTGTCGCGCCCAGTTCCAGCAGGAGTTGCACGAACGGGTCCGTCTTTTCCGCCACGTACGCGCGTGCTGGGTTTCCGTGGGTGGTGGGCACTCCCGCGATGTCGGTGCCGTCTTTCACCGGGATGCTCCACCCGCTCAGCCTGCCGGTCGGGCCGGTGAGCGGGGGATCGATCACGTGGGTGAACGCGGGGTGCAGCATGGCGCCAGTGTAGGCGTCGGGCGCGCTGGTAAGTTGGTGGGCACGTGAGTTTAAAAGACGAAAGTAGGGATGTACCCATGATTGACGACGTGTTGATGGATGCCGAAGAGCGCATGACCTCCTCCGTGGAGCACACCCGTGAGGAGTTGGTGACCATCCGCACCGGCCGCGCAAACCCCGCGATGTTCAACGGCGTGATGGCGGAGTTTTACGGCGCGCCGACGCCGATTAACCAGATGGCAACCATCTCGGTGCCGGAGCCGCGCATGCTGTTGATCAAGCCGTACGACCAGTCCACGATGCGCGACATCGAGGACGCGATTCGCAACTCCGACCTTGGCGTGAACCCGACCGACGACGGCCAGGTCATCCGCGTGACCATCCCGCAGCTGACGGAGGAGCGCCGCAAGGAGCTGGTGAAGCAGGCGAAGCAGAAGGGCGAGGAAGGCAAGGTGGCCATCCGTAACGTGCGCCGCCAGGGCATGGATTCGCTGAAGAAGATCCAGAAGGACGGCGACGCGGGCGAGGACGAAGTCCAGGCCGCCGAGAAGGAGCTGGATAAGACCACGCAGACCTACGTCTCGCAGATCGATGAGCTGGTGCAGCGCAAGGAGTCGGAGCTGCTGGAGGTCTAGGTGTCTCCCACCCAAACGGGCGCAAATACTGCCGGGGATGAGCGCGCGCATCCCAGCCGCTGGCCGTCGCGCGCGCCGAAACCAAAGAACAAGGCCGGGCGTAACCTGCCTGCGGCAATCGCTACCGGCGTGGTGCTCGGCGCGCTCGTCATCGGTGCGGTGTGGGTCGGCCCCAACGCGTGGTACCCCCTTGTCGCCGTCGCGATGGCGTTGGCCATGTGGGAGGTGCTCACGCGTCTGCGCGAGGCTGGTTACATCCAGCCGCGCACGCTGTTGATCATCCTCGGGCAGGTGATGATTTGGGCGTCGTGGCCCTACGGCCCCTCCGGGCTGGTCACCGGTTTCGCGCTCGCCGTGTTGGTGGTCATGTTCTGGGGCATGTTCCACCGCGGCCGCCACAACCACCCGGAGAATTACCTGCGCGATACTGCCGTGGGTATTTTCGTGCTTGCGTGGATCCCGCTGTTCGGCGCCTTCGCCGCGATGATCTCGCGCATTAGCGAGGGCGGAGTCTCCGGGTCCGCCTACATCGTGGCGTTCATGCTGTGCGTGGTGGCCAACGACGTCGGCGGCTACGCCTCGGGCGTGATGTTCGGTTCTCACCCGATGGCCCCGGCTATCAGCCCGAACAAGAGCTGGGAAGGCTTCGCGGGCTCGATGTGCTTCGGCATTGTCACCGGTGTGCTTGTGGTGCATTTCCTTATCGACGGCCCCTGGTGGATGGGCATCGTCCTTGGCATCGCCCTTGTCATCTGCGCAACCATGGGCGATTTGGTGGAAAGCCAGTTCAAGCGAGAGCTGGGCATCAAGGACATGTCGCAGCTGCTGCCGGGGCACGGCGGCATCATGGACCGTCTCGACGGCATGTTGCCGGCGGCCGCGGCGACCTACATCCTGCTCACCACCATCGCGTTTATGAACGCCGGCGCAATCTAGCTCGCGCACGCGGATTAGAACTCGTGCGCTCCACGTGCCAAAATGGGGCGCATTATGAGCGAGCAACCCGAAGCCACCACCGGCAACGTCCCGAAGATCCAGCTGCTGTCCCCGAAGCGGGGCATGCCGCCGAAGCACTTCGCGGACCTTTCTAAGCAGGAGCGCATCGACGCGCTGAAGGAGCTGGGCCTGCCGAAGTTCCGCGCCGACCAGATCGCGCGCCATTACTACGGCAAGTTCGAGGCGGATCCGCTCACTATGACGGATCTGCCGGAGAACCAGCGTCAGCTGGTCAAGGACGCTCTCTTTCCCACGCTGCTCACCCCGGTGCGCACGGTGGAGACGGACGAGGGCGACACGACGAAGACCCTCTGGCGTCTCCACGACGGAATTCTTCTGGAGTCCGTCCTCATGCGCTACCCGGACCGCGCCACACTGTGCATCTCTTCGCAGGCTGGCTGCGGCATGGCGTGCCCGTTCTGCGCCACCGGCCAGGGTGGCCTGGACCGCAACCTGTCCACCGCGGAGATCGTGGATCAGGTCCGCGCCGCCGCCGCGATGATGGCCGCCGAAGGTTCGCGCCTGTCCAACGTGGTGTTCATGGGCATGGGCGAGCCGCTCGCGAACTACAACCGCATGCTCTCGGCAGTCCGCCAGATCACCCAGCCGTCGCCGGACGGTTTCGGCATTTCCCAGCGCAACGTGACTGTTTCCACGGTGGGGCTTGCACCGCAGATCCGCCGCCTTGCGGACGAGGGCCTGTCCTGCACGCTTGCCGTTTCGCTGCACACGCCTGACGACGAGCTCCGCGACGAACTCGTCCCCATGAACAACCGCTTCTCCGTTGAGGACGTCCTGGACGCGGCCGCGTACTACGCCGACCAGACCGGCCGCCGCGTGTCCATCGAGTACGCCCTCATCCGCGACATGAACGACCAGGACTTCCGCGCGGACATGCTGGGGCAGAAGCTGCACAAGGCACTTGGCTCCCGGGTCCACGTGAACCTGATCCCGCTTAACCCGACCCCGGGCTCCAAGTGGGACGCGTCGCCCAAGGACCGCCAGGCAGAGTTCGTGCGCCGCGTCATCGCCCAGGGTGTGCCCTGCACCGTGCGTGACACGAAGGGCCAGGAGATTGCGGCGGCCTGCGGCCAGCTCGCGGCGGACGAGAAGGTCGGCTAACCCGCCCCAACCCACTGGCCCCAGCCCCACACCCCAGGAAACCAAAAAGGCCAGCCCAACCGGGCTGGCCTCACAGCTCAATCACAGAGCCAAACAACACCTAACGCTTAGCGCGCCTCGTGCTTCCCGCGCGGCTCGACCTCGATCACCTCGACGGTCTCGCGGCTTTCGCGGACCGGCTCAGCGGCAACGCGACGGGTCTCAACGGTCTCAACACGCTCGGTCGTCACGGCGCGCTGCTCCTGGTAACCAGGACGCAGGTGCGCAACGCGGGCCGGCTCGATGTTCAGCGCGCGCAGCTGGGAGTCGGTGAGGTTCTCGTACACCGGGCCTGACAGGGTGGCCTGGTCGTAGGTCCAGTCGGGCTCCTGGTGGCCGACCGGCTTGTTGTGAGAGGTCACGGTGCGCACCTGGGACAGCTTCGGCTTCACTGCGTGCAGGATCAGACCGAGCGCGATCACCACTGCGAGCGCAATGAGCCAGATGGTCTCCACGTGGCCCTGGTGGTTGCCGAAGTTGTAGGCAACGAGGAATGCGACGGAGATCCAGCCGGCGGTTTGGATGGTGCTGTCCGAGAATTCGCTCCAGCCGAAGCGTGCGGAGGGCACGTCAGCCTCGGATACGCCGTTGTACACCTGCGGTGCCTTGTCCTTCGCGTGGGCCACGGGAATGCTCCTTTTATTGCGGGGAACGGGTTTTAACTCCGCCTATCATCTCACACCGGGGGGCTCTTAGGGGCACAGATACCCCCAATGTGTTCAAACTTTCGCACCACAGTCTGCCTGCTTCGGCTGTATTTGTGGCGCTAAGGTGCACCGATGGTCTCTTTCGTGGCACAATGGTGCGCGTGAAAGATGTAATGATCCTGGGTTCGACCGGTTCCATCGGCACGCAGACGGTTGAGGTGATCCGGGAGAATCCCGATAAGTTCAACGTTGTCGGTTTGGCTACCGGCGGTAATAATCCGGATCTGCTCATTGAGCAGGCGCTTGAGTTCGGCCTGTCCGCGGACCAGGTCGCGGTGCGCGATATTGAGGGCGCGAAGAAGGTGTCGAAGGCGCTTGGCGGTTATGTCATCACTGGTGATAATTGCGCGCCCGCGCTTGTCGACGCTCAACCGGCCGACCTTGTCCTCAACGCCCTTGTCGGCTCCGCTGGTCTTCCGGCCACGCTTGAGGTGCTGAAGTCCGGTGCGACGCTCGCCCTGGCGAATAAGGAGTCACTGGTGGCCGGTGGCCGCACGGTGTTGGATGCCGCGCAGCCGGGCCAGATTGTGCCGGTAGATTCGGAGCACTCTGCGATGGCGCAGTGCTTGCGCGGCGAGGAGCACGGTGCCGTGTCCCGTCTTGTGCTCACGGCTTCGGGCGGCCCGTTCCGCGGCAAGCACCGCGACGAGCTGATGAATGTTACGCCGGATGAGGCGGTGGCGCACCCGACGTGGTCGATGGGCGCGATGAATTCCATCAACTCGGCGACGCTGGTGAATAAAGGCCTGGAGCTTATTGAGGCGTCGTTGTTGTTCGACATCGACCCGGATCTCATTGATGTCACGGTGCACCCGCAGTCAGTGGTGCACTCGATGGTGACGTTCCAGGACGGTGCAACGATCGCGCAGGCGTCCGAGCCGTCGATGAAGCTGCCGATTTCTTTGGCGCTGAATTGGCCGGACCGCATGCCGGACGCGCAGCCAGCTCTCGATTTTTCGGAGGCGTTTACGTGGGAGTTTGAACCGCTCGATTCCACGGATTTCCCGGCGGTGGAGCTCGCGCGTGAGGCCGCGAAGATGGGGGATCCGTACCCGGCGGTGTACAACGCTGCAAACGAGGGCGCGGTTGATGCGTTCTTCGCTGGCCGCATCAAGTTCCCGCAGATTGTGGACATCATCGCGGACGTGTTGGAGCGTGCCGGCGAGTTCGCGAAGACGCCGACCGACGTCTACGACGTGATGCGTACTGAGGCAACGGCGCGCGAGTACGTCGGTATGGCGATCTCGCGCGCCGAGCAGCGTTAGTACCTTCCCAGTAAAGGCACCTTTTGGGTTTCTTTGGCATCGTCGTGTTCGCGTTGGCGATCACGGCGTCGATTGCCTTGCACGAAGCGGGGCATATGTTTACCGCCCGCGCGTTCGGCATGCGAGTGCGCCGCTACTTCATTGGCTTCGGCCCGACTCTTTGGTCCACGAAGAAGGGGAACACGGAGTACGGTCTCGCGGCGCTGCCGTTCGGCGGATTTTGCGATATCGCGGGCATGACGGCGATGGATCCGGTCACGCCGGAGGAAGCCCCGCACGCGATGGTGAACAAGCCCGCGTGGCAGCGCATTGCGGTGCTCGCGGGCGGCATCGTGATGAATCTGCTCATCGGCGTGGTCCTGATCTACCTGGTGGCCACCACGAGCGGAATCCCGAACCCGTACGCAGACACCACACCGCGCGTCGGCGAGGTCACCTGCGTCGCGGACCAGGTGGACGCGGAGACGCTCGCGGAGTGCTCGGGCGCAGGTCCGGCGGGCACCGCTGGCATTCGAGCGGGCGACACGCTCACCGCCGTCGATGGAAACCCGGTGGAGACGTTCTACGATCTGCGCGATTACGTCATAGAGCGCCCGGGGGAGCAGGTGCTTATCGACGTGCTCCGCGACAACCAACCCCACACCTTTGAAGTCCCCATCGAGCCGGTGACCCGCATCAACGCGCAAACGGGCGAGCCGATCACCATCGGCGCCGTCGGCATCACTGCCGCCCCCATCAAGGAGGCGGTGAAGCAGTTCGGCCCGGCAGAGGCGGTGCCGGCCACGTTTAACTTCACCGGCCAGATGCTCGGCGCCACGGTCGAGGGCATCGCGAAGTTCCCGTCCATGATCCCGGGCGTGGTGGCATCCGTCTTCGGCGCGGAGCGCGACATGGAGGGGCCAATTTCCATCATCGGCGCTTCCCGCGCGGGCGGCGAGTTGGTGGCCCAAGACCAGTGGCCGGCGTTTTGGATGATGCTGGCCAGCCTGAACTTCTTCCTCGCCCTGTTCAACCTGGTGCCGCTGCCACCGCTCGACGGCGGCCACATCGCGGTGGTGCTCTACGAAAAGATCCGCGATTTCTTCCGCCGCCTTCGCGGCAAGAAGCCGGGCCCGCCGGTGAATTACGAGAAGCTCATGCCGCTGACCATCACCATGGCCGGCCTGCTGCTCGTGGTGGGCTTGTTCGTCATGCTGGCGGACGTGGTCAATCCGATTCGCCTCCTCGGCTAGGCGCCCCGGTTTCCGCGCAGTTCGGGTGTAAGGTATGCACCTATGAGCGCTCCCATCGGATTAGGCATGCCAGAAGGTCCGGCCCCCACGCTGGCCCCGCGTCGGAAGACCCGCCAGCTGATGGTGGGTGGTGTCGGCGTCGGTTCGGACCACCCGATCACTGTGCAGTCGATGACCACCACGAAAACGCACGATATCAACGCCACGTTGCAGCAGATCGCGCAGCTGGCCACCGCCGGTTGCGACATTGTGCGTGTCGCGTGCCCGAAGACGGTGGACGCGGAGGCCCTGCCGGCTATCGCGGCGAAGTCGCCGATCCCGGTCATCGCGGATATTCACTTCCAGCCGAAGTACATCTTCGCGGCCATCGATGCCGGCTGCGCCGCGGTGCGCGTGAACCCGGGCAACATCAAGGAGTTCGACGGCCGCGTCAAAGAGGTGGCGAAGGCCGCGGGCGACGCCGGCATCCCGATCCGCATCGGCGTCAACGGCGGCTCCCTGGATAAGCGCCTGCTGAAAAAGTACGGCAAGGCCACCCCGGAGGCGCTGGTCGAATCCGCGATCTACGAGGCTGGGCTGTTCGAGGAGTACGGCTACGGCGATATCGCCATTTCCGTGAAGCACTCCGACCCGGTGCTCATGGTGGAGGCCTACCGCCAGCTCGCGGAGAAGACGGATTACCCGCTGCACCTCGGCGTGACGGAGGCGGGCCCGAAGTTCATGGGCACCATCAAGTCTTCCGTCGCGTTCGGCGCCCTGCTCTCCCAGGGCATCGGCGACACCATCCGCGTGTCCCTGTCCGCGGATCCGGTGGAGGAGATCAAGGTCGGCGACCAGATCCTGCAGTCGTTGAACCTGCGTCCCCGCAAGCTGGAGATCGTGTCTTGCCCGTCGTGTGGCCGCGCGCAGGTGGACGTGTACAAGCTCGCCGAGGAGGTCACGGCTGGCCTCGAGGACATGGAGTACCCGTTGCGCGTCGCCGTCATGGGCTGCGTCGTAAATGGCCCTGGCGAGGCTCGCGATGCGGATCTCGGCGTGGCGTCGGGTAACGGCAAGGGCCAGATCTTCGTCAAGGGCGAGGTGGTGGAGACGGTGCCGGAGGCCGACATCGTGGAGACCCTGATCGCGCACGCGAATCGTATTGCTGAGGAGGAGGGGCTGGAGCAGGTCGCGGGCTCGGGCCCTGAGGTGAAGGTCACGCGTTAATGCGGCGCGTTTTCGCCCTGTGGGGTGCGGTTGTGCTCGCGGTGTCGCTCGCGGCGTGCACGCCGCGCCCGAATGACGCGGAGCCAGCGGCAAGTGCGTTTCTTGCGGCTTTAGAGAGTCGCGAGGTGAACAGTTCGCTTATCGACGATGCTTCCGCCGCCGACTCCTCCCTTCAATCCACCTGGGACGGTTTGCAGGCGGAGTCGCTCGACGCGGAGCTGGGCGACATCAACCAGGCCGAGAACCTCGCCACCGCAAAATACACACTCACCTGGCACCTGCCGCGCGAGCGCGAACTCACCTACGACGCGCAAGCCACGCTAACCCAGACGCAGGGGGAGTGGACGGTGCGCTGGCAGCCGTCTGTGCTGCACCCGCGCCTGGGCGCGAACCAGCACTTGGAGTTGCGCGCGATCCCTCCAGTGCAGGCCTCGGTGGTCTCCTCCGACGGCGTGGAGCTGCTCAAACCCGGCGTCGCGTTCCGTGTGCTGGTGGACACCGGCGACATCTCCACCCCCGGCGCCGCTGCCGCCGGCATCTCTCGTGCCTTAGAGCGCGCGCACGAAGTGGACCGTGGCGTACCCCTTATCGGCGCGGATGCCATCGCAGAGGGTATCGCCAATGCCGGCGACGTCTACTCGGCCGCCGTTATCCCAGCCGCTGCCGCAGAGGCGTTCACGGATGCCCTCGCAGGCGAGCCGGGCGTGCGGCTCAACGAGGAAGCTGCGATGGTCAACTCCCAGCCTGATTTCGCCCCGGACATCATGGCCCGCGTCGGCGAACTCGTCCGCGACGACCTGGAGGGCGACGCCGGCTGGAGCGTGTCCGTAGTCAACGAAAACGGCGCCGCGCTGGAGGACATCGAGCGCACCGAGCCGAACCCCGCCCCGGCGGTGCACATCTCGCTGGACCACCGCGTGCAGCAGGCTGCGGAAGCGGCGCTCGAACCCGTCGCCGGGCAGCAAGCCATGATCGTGGCCATTCGCCCCTCCACCGGCGGCATCCTCGCCATCGCGCAAACCCCAGCGGCGGACAAGGAGGGCAACCTCGCGACGATGGGCCAGTACCCGCCGGGCTCCACGTTCAAGATCATCACCGCCGCCGCCGGGCTCACCAAACAGGGGCTCACCCCGGATTCGCCGGTGCCGTGCCCGAGCACCATGGACATCTACGGTCGCACCGTGACGAACTATACGGGCTTCGGCCTTGGCACGGTGCCGCTGGAGCTCGCCTTCGCCCGCTCCTGCAACACCACGTTCGCCGACATCTCCACCAAGCTTGCTCCCGGCGAGCTCGAGGCAGTGGGTAAACAGTTCGGCCTGGGCCTGGACATGGAGATCCCCGGGGTGGAGACCATCACCGGTTCCATCCCGACGGGCGAGGAAGCCCTCGACCGCACTGAGGCCGGTTACGGCCAGGGGCACGACTTGGCCAGCCCGTTCGGCATGGCCCTCGTCGCAGCCACAGCAGCCCGCGGTTCCATGCCTGTGCCCTACCTGGTCAAGGGCGCGGAGACCAAGGTGGGGGAGGAAGTGCAGCCGCTTCCGCCAGAGGCTATCGACGAGCTCCGCCGCCTCATGGCCGCCGTCACCAGCCCAGGCGGCACCGCAGGCGGCATGAGCGCTGGCGGCGACATCCGCGGCAAGACCGGCGAGGCGGAAATCAACGCTGGGTCGCACTCCTGGTTCACCGGGTACAGGGCTGACGACGATATTGCGTTCGCCACCCTCGTCGTCCTCGGCGGCGGCTCGGAGGCCGCGGTGGCGCTTACGAACACGATGCTGTCTAACCTCAACGCTGAATAGCCCGGTCTCTCGGGGCGTATTTGACCTCGGGACTACCATTGTCCCCATGAATCCAAGAGGCCTACTTACCCCCGGAAAACCCACGCCTGAGCGCAAGGTGCCCAAGGACATCCAGCGCCCCGAGTACGCCTGGAAGAACGACGTCCAGGAAAACATCGGCGAACCCGTCGTCCAGACGCCGGAGACCATCGAGGCGATGCGCGAGTCTTCCAAGATCGCCGCGAACGCACTCGCCCTGGCAGGTGCGGCCATCGAGCCGGGCAAGACCACCGACGAGATCGACGGCATCGTCCACGATTACCTCATCGATCACGGCGCGTATCCCTCCACCCTCGGCTACCGCGGATACCCGAAGTCCAGCTGCATCTCGCTCAACGAGATCGTCTGCCACGGCATCCCCGACACCACCGTGATTAAGGAGGGTGACATCGTGAACATCGACGTCACCGCCTACAAGAACGGCGTGCACGGCGACACGAACGCCACCTTTTTCGCCGGCGAAGTTGCAGAAGAGCACAAACTGCTCGTCGACCGCACCTACGAAGCGATGATGCGCGGCATCAAGGTGGCGAAGCCGGGCCGCGAGATCAACGTCATCGGACGCGTCATCGAGTCCTACGCGAAGCGCTTCGGCTACAACGTGGTTACCGACTTCACCGGCCACGGCGTCGGCCCGACATTCCACAACGGCCTCGTTGTGCTGCACTACGATTCCGACGCCTACCGCGACGTACTCGAGCCGGGCATGACGCTCACCATCGAGCCGATGATCAACCTCGGCGAGCTGCCGTACCGCGTGTGGGACGACGGCTGGACGGTGCAGAACATCGACGGCGAGTACACCGCACAGTTCGAGCACACCATCGTGATTACCGAGGACGGCAACGAGATCCTCACGATCCCCGATGCCGATATTGCTGCGGGCCAGCACATGGCGGGGTAAGAGCCCGCCGCGCACTTCGTATATAAATCCAAGAACAGGGAAGAGGCCCCGCCGCTATTGCGACGGGGCCTCACGCTCGGGGCTAATCAGCGATTAGCGGCCGAACGGGTGCTGGATCCAGCCGTTGTAGATGGCGAAGTTGAAGCCAGCGATCACCAGGCCGATGATGGCGGCAACAGAGGCGATAATGGTGGTGTTGAGCCATGCCTCTGCCCAGCCCGGAACAGCCGCGCGGTCGGTCTTGCCGTCCGCGCCCTTGAACGCGTCGCTGATGTAGAACGACTTGGCCTGGTCAGCCTTGCGCTCCTCGGAACCGGCCTTGCCGATCTTCTCGGAGGAGTTCGGCTGCAGCAGGACGCGCTCCTCGCCGGTGAAGACCGGCAGTTCACCGCCGAACGCCTCGATGAGGGCCACGACGTAAACGTCGCGTTCGTCCTTGGTGAGAGCGTCAAACTCCTCCGGAGTCTTGATATCGTACTTAAAGCCCTTGCCCTTGACCGCCTTCTTTAGCGCCTCGGGCTGACCGAGCAGCTCACGCACCTGCTTGACCTGCTCCTCGGTCGGCGCGAGCTTATCCTTGGCCTCCTTGGAGGCCTTGGCCTGCTTTTCGGCCTCGTCACGGTCCTCCTCCGCAGCGGCCTTCGCGTCCTCAGCCTGCTTTGCTGCCTTGTTTGCTGCATTCTCTTCGTCAGCAGCCTTGTTCTTAGCGATGGTGTCCGCAATGGACTTGTTGGTGGCCTCGACTGCCGCGTCGGCGGACGCAGTGGCCTTCGCCTCGGCCTCGTCGGCAGCCTGCTTCGCGGCCTGGGCTTCCTTCAGCTTCTCGACAGCCGTCTCAGCCGCCTTGTCCGCAGCCTCACGAGCCTCATCAGCAGCCTTCTTGTCTGCCTCAGCCTGCTGAAGAAGAGCATCGTCAAATGGCTTATCCTCAGCGATCTTTGCAGAGGCGGCGGCCTTTTCGTTAGCCGCATTCGCGGCTTCGTTAGCGTCGACTGCCTTTTCGAGGCTCTCTACGGCCTCCTCGGCTGACTTGTCCGCGGTCTGCTTGGCATCCTCGTAAGCCTTCTGGTCATCGTTGGCCTTTTGCTGAACCGTTTCGAGGTTCGCGGTGGGGCTTTGGGCGCCCTCGACGGGGATGCCCGCCTCGGCGGCAGCCTGGTTGGCGGCGATCTGTGCGTCGATAGCGTCCTGAACTGCCGTCACTGCGGCCTGCTCCGCCTCATCCGCGGCTTTCTTCGTGGCCTCATCGGCCCCTTCGGCATCTGCAGCCTGACGCAGCGCGGTGGCCTCCTGAAGGGCCTCGGAAGCCGCGTTTTCCTTCTCGATAGCGTCCCGCATAATTTCCTGCATGCGATCTGCGACCTTCTTGGAGGCGTTTGCCTGGTCCTGAGCCTGGTTCGCCGCGATTGCGTCGTCGATAGCCTTCTGGGTCGCCTCTACGGCAGCCTCCTGAGCCTTGACAAGCTCAGCCTCCGCATCTTTGGCTTTCTGCTCGTCCTCAGCTGCCGTTTCCTGGGCTTCCTGGGCTTCCTTCGCTGCCTTGGCGGACGCAGCAGCCTTATCCTCAGCCTCGTTAGCCGCGATGGTGGCAGCCACAGAGTCATTAGCCGCGTCGGCGACTTCCTGGAGGTCAAGTGCGTCGAGCTTCGCCTGTGCCTCGTCCGCAGCCTCGCGGTCATCCACAGCCTGCTGCAGCTTCTCTACAGCATCAGCGGCGGACGCGTCTGCTACCGCGGCTGCGTCGGAGGCGGCCTTCTGGGCAGCCTTCTTCTCCGCGTTGGCTTTTTTAGCTGCCTCGGCAGACTTCTTAGCCGCTTCGATCTTCTCGTCGGCAATCTTCTGGTCCGCAGCAGCCTTCTCCTGGGCGGCCTTCAGGGTGTCGGCCTTGCTGGTTGCCTCGGTCGCCGTCTCATTGGTCGGAGCTGGGGTGTTCTCCTCCGCCACGGCGTAGGTGCCACCAGCGATGAGGCTCACGGTGGCAGCTGCGGCCACAGCGGTATTGCGAATCTTGCGCATTTTAATCCTTAAAAATCAGTAGGTCTGGAATCTGTCAGTGGCTTACAGGCCGTGAACGATGTAGTTGTACAGCGGGCCGACGATCAGGCCGATCACTGCGCTGACCATAGCGAAGATGCCGCCAGCGAAGAGAACCGGAACCCACTTCGGGGTGCCACCTTCGGCCGGGCTCTTAGAGAAGTCCCATTCGCCGATGAACTGGTTCCAGGTCACTCCGGTAGTGAGCTCATCGCCCTCTTTCTTGAGAGAGACATTGTCTTTCGGGCCCTCTTGAATTGGCACACCGTTCTCGTCCGTAGCAGGGATGCGAACGTCCAAGCTGAAGTTCGTAGCCGGCTTGGAGGTTTCGTCGGCGACTGCGACCGACATCGAGCCGGTTGCGACGGCTACTGCGGTGGCACCTGCCAACGCTGCCTTGCGGAAGTTGTGCATGAAACAAATCCCTTTCTGGTTGTTCTGGCAAAGACGCCCGGTCTCGTGTCGTGAAGCCCGGGAGCCTGGATGCTCCCTGAGACCTGACTGCAAATCCATATGGGATCCGCTCCGGTGTCTGTTTAGAAACATAGCGAACAGTGACGTTAAAATCAGCTTTTATTTCAAAGATGTCTGTATAAAATTGTTCAACACTTTGTGGTCTGGTGGCCGGTTCTAATACTTCATTCGCGTTCTGGCGAAACCTACCAGGGCATCTTATGTGCCTATAAGGTAGGGGGCCTGTTCGGTTACGGCCCCCAATAATGGGGGTCAATCATCGATGAAGTCGAGCTCCAGGCCGAGGATGGCGTTTTCGGTGACCTCGGGCAGGGCGGGGTGGATCCAGTACTGCTTGCGGGGGAACTCGCGAAGGTCGAGTTCGTAGGCGAGGATCGTGATCGCTTGTTGGATCAGAGTGGAGGCCTGCGGGCCCATGTAGTGCGCGCCGAGGAGCTGGCCCGAGTCCTTGTCGGCGACGAGTTTCGCTACGCCTGTGGAGTCCTCGAGCGCCCAGCCGTAGGCGACGTCGCCGTAGTTCTGGATCATGCAGGTGACGTTGTGGCCGGCGTCTGTGGCTTGCTGCTCGGTGAGGCCCACAGTGGCGATCTGCGGGTGGGTGAACACGGCGTAGGGGACGTGGTCGTGGGGCATGGGCTTTAGCGCCGCGTCGTCCTGACCGGCCCAGGCGGCCAGCACGTTGTGGGTCACTGCGCGCGTTTCGGCGTTTGCCACGTGCTTGAGTTGGTACGGCGAGGAGATGTCGCCGAGAGCCCAGACGTCAGCGGCGGTGGTGCGCCCGAAATCGTCGACAACCACGCGGCCGTCGGGGTGGGTGTCGATGCCGGCGGCGGCCACATCCAACGTGTCCGAGTTGGGCACGCGGCCGGTGGCGATGAGGAGGGCCTCGGAGGTGACGGCGGAGCCGTCGTCAAGCAAAAGCTCAACTCCCCCGTCCGTCTTGGACGCGGAGGTGACCGTGCGGCCGATGCGGGCGTCGAAACGCTCCGCGGCGATCGCGTTGAAGGCGTCCGTGATGTCCTTATCCAGCGAGCGCAACAGCGGCGAGCGGTTGATCACCGTGACCTTCGTGCCGAGGGCCTCGAAGATGTGCGCGAACTCCATGGCGATGAAGCCGCCGCCGACGATGGTGAGGCTCTCCGGCTGCTTCTCGAGGCGCATGATGTCCTCGTTGGTGTGGAACGGCACGGCCTCGGCCCACTCCGGGATAAACGGGCGCGAACCCGCGGCGAGGATAATGGTGTCGCCGGTGATCGTGGCGTCCTCGCCATCAATGCCAGTGGCGAGCGTTTTCGGCCCGGTGAAGTGCGCCTCGTGGTTATAGACGTCCACGTTGGGGGAGCCGTCGCCGCGGCGGTACTCCTCGCCGCCCTTGGCGATGAGGTCGATGCGGCGGTCGAAGACGCGCTCCACGATGCCGGGCCAATCCGCGCCCTTGTATTCCAGGTCGATACCCAGCTTGCCGGCCTCGCGCGCCGTGTAGGCGGTCTCCGCGGCGAGCACGAACATCTTCGTGGGGATGCAGCCCACGTTCAGGCAAGTGCCGCCGAACGCGCCCTTTTCCACGATGGCGATGGATTTGTCCTCGAAATCCGGTCCGACGATCGTGTTGCCGGAGCCCGCGCCGACGATGATGAGGTCGTAGTGCTTTTCCATGGGTGTCCTCTCTCTGGCTTTTCTGAGTGGCTTTGCTGTGTGTTAGTTCAAGGGCTGGCGCTTCGTGAGCTCGTCGAGCCACTCGAAGGAAGCCTTGAAAGCGGCCTCGCGGGCGTGGCGTTCCGAGAGGAACACGTCGTGGCGCGCGCCGTCGATGACCTCTGTCGTGTGGTCTTGGGCGAGCTGCGGGGCCCAGTGCTGGATCTGCTCCACATCAAGCACCGTGTCGGCGGTGTCGGCGGCGGGCGAGTACTCCTCCCCGAGGTAGGAGTGCGAAGAACACAGCGTGAGGGTGGGTACGCCGGTTTCCACCTCGCCGGAGTGGATCTCGCGCTGCGCCTTAAGCACCGCGCGGATCCAGCCGAAGTACTTGCGGTGGCCCTCTATGGGCTTCCACTTCGTGTTGAACTCCCATTCGCCGTGCTCGTCCTTGTGAATGGACTGCCCATACGCGCCCAGGCCGCCACCAGGCAACGGCAGGGAGGGGAAGATCGCGCCGAAAACGTTGACAACCGGGCGCAGAATCTTGACTAGAAGCGGGTTGAACTGCAGGTCGAGCCACGGGCTGTTGAGGATGATGCCGGCGAGCTTCGCGTGCTCGGCGGGACGCTCTCGTCGCAAGTAGTCTGCCCACAAGGGCACGATCAACCCGCCGGTGGAGTGTGCGAGCGGGATCACGGCGCCGTGCTGCTCGGCGATGATGTCGAGGGCGTCGGTGAGCTCGTCGAAGTAGCGCTCCATGTCCAGGGTGAAGTGGAAGCGCTCGCCTTTCTGGTGGGCGCGCCCACAACGTCGCAAGTCCAGCCCGTAGAACGGGTAGCCCTGCTCGGCGAACTCTTCCGCGACATGGTCCTGGAAAAAGTAATCGCTCATGCCGTGCACCCACAACACCGCTGGCTTGTCCGTGTCAGCCTCCCCGCTCGGCGTGTGCCGCACCAGCACACCACGTACCTTTTTGCCGGTATCCGGGTCCTTGCCCTGGGGCAGGACAAGCTGGGCGAAATCGCCGCCCAAAACGTCCGGTTTCCAATCTCGTGCAGGGGCTGTTTCGTCGTGGGTTTCGCGCGTAGTCATGGAGCCGATGATACTTGCCGGATTTGGGTCCGCCCCGGGGTGGCGAACGCGCCTTGTGCTCATTCGCAAAGTGGAAGACGTAAGATGTGTGGCACTTGCGCACACACGCAAAAACTCTTACACGTGGAGGATTACTACGCATGTCAAACAGCAAAGGCAACCAGTACGCGGACGAGGTAGATATCCTGCATGTCGGCGCCGGCATCATGAGCGCGACGCTGGCATCGATGCTCCAAGAGCTCGAGCCAAGCTGGAGCCAGATGATCTTCGAACGCCTCGAAGGACCCGCAGAAGAGTCCTCCTACCCGTTCAACAACGCGGGCACGGGCCACTCCGCCCTCTGCGAGCTGAACTACACGCCGGAGAAAAACGGCAAGATCGACGTGTCCAAAGCGATGAGCATCAACGAGAAATTCCAGCTCTCCCGCCAGTACTGGTCCTACCTTGTGGATAACGGCAAGCTGAAGGACCCGCGCGCGTTCATCAACCCCGTGCCGCACGTCTCCTTCGCACAGGGCGAAGACCAGATTCAGTACCTGAAGAAGCGCTACGACGCGCTGAGCTCGAACCACATGTTCCCGGAGATGAAGTTCACCGAGGACCAGGGCGAGTTCAGCGAAAAGCTCCCGCTGATGGCCAAGGGCCGCGACTTCGACGAGGAGCCGGTCGCCATCTCCTGGACGGATGTGGGCACCGACATCAACTACGGCTCGCTGACCAATCAGTACCTGGACGCCGCGAAGGCCAACGGCGTGGTTATCCGCTACGGCCGCGAGGTGACCAACCTCAAGCGCGACGGCAACTTCTGGAAGGTGACGGTAAAGAACCTGCACACCGGCGACAAGCAGGTCGTGCGTGCTCGCTTCGTCTTCGTCGGCGCTGGTGGCTACGCACTCGACCTGCTGAAGAAGGCGGGCGTGCCGGAGGTGCACGGCTATGCGGGTTTCCCGATCTCCGGCATGTGGCTGAAGTCCACCAACCAGGAGCTGGTGCAGCAGCACCAGGCCAAGGTGTACGGCAAGGCGAAGGTGGGCGCCCCGCCGATGTCGGTGCCACACCTAGACCTGCGCGTCGTCGACGGCGAAGAGTCGCTGCTGTTCGGCCCGTACGGCGGCTGGAGCCCGAAGTTCCTCAAGCAGGGTTCCTACCTGGACCTGTTTAAGTCCATCAGCTTCGACAACATCCCGTCCTACCTGGGTGTCGCGGCGACCAACTTCGACCTGGTGAAGTACCTGGTGCAGGAGGTCTTCCGCGACTTCGACGGCAAGATGGACATGCTGCACGAGTACTACCCGGAGGCAGACGGTTCCGACTGGGACGTGGTGGTTGCAGGCCAGCGCGTGCAGGTAATCAAGCCGGCCGCGTTCCCGCGCTTCGGCACCCTGGAATTCGGCACCGCCCTGGTGAACGACCAGAACGGCACCATCGCCGGTGTGCTTGGCGCGTCCCCGGGCGCGTCGATTACCCCGGCCGCCATGATCGAGCTGCTGGAGCGCTGCTTCGGCGAGCACATGATCGATTGGTCGGACAAGCTGCACGAGATGTTTCCCACCTACGGCAAGTCGCTCAAGCGCGACAAGGAAGCCTACGAGAAGCAGTGGGAGTGGACGCAGAAGTCGCTGCAGCTTGACGAAGCGTAAGCGCGCTTCCCGCTGCGGTGCCAGAGTTCGCTTAGCGCAACAGCGCCTTTAAGTGCCGCAGTAGGTGATGAAGGGCTGCTGCCCTTCAGGCCGGGCCATCCATTCGGGCCCGGCCTTTTCGTTGTACGGGTCGGTCACGGCTGCGTAGAGCGCGTTGAATGTTTCGTAGTCGCCGTGGTCCTCCGCGGCGTCGATTGCTTCTTGCAGCATGAGGTTACGGGGGATGAAGATCGGGCCCGGGCGGCCATCAGGCATGCCGTGTTCCCGGTTGTAGGTGGCGATGTCTTCTGCCTGGTTTAGGGCTTCGTGGTCGTCGCCGATCCACGTTGCCCACGCGTGATCCCACCTGCGCTGGATGGTCATCAGCTGCTCCTGGGCCGCCTCCAAGCCCATGAGCGGGACAAGCGCCTCGGCGAGGCGGGCGATATTCCACGCGATGATGTTGGGCTGGTTGCCGAACGCGTAGCGCCCGTACGTGTCGATGGAGGAGAACTTCGCCTGCGCGTCGAAGCGCTCGGTGAACGCGCACGGGCCGTAATCGATCGTCTCGCCGGACAGCGTCGTGTTGTCCGTGTTCATCACCCCGTGCACGAACCCGATGCGCATCCAGTGCGCCACAAGATCGGTCTGGCGGTCCATTACCGTATCGAGCAGGTCCGCGGCGTCGCTGAACCCCGCGTACTCGACCACCTGCTGCGTGAGCTCATCCGACTGCGTCGCCGCGTATTGGAGTGTGCCGGCACGCAGGTGGCTCTTGGCGATCCGCACCACGATGCCGCCGGGCACCGCACCCTTCTGGCGGATCACCTTCTCGCCGGTGTCCAGCACCGCGAGCGAGCGCGTGGTGGGTACCCCGACCGCGTGCATGTGCTCGGAGACGAGGTACTCGCGAAGCATTGGACCGATCGCGCCGACACCGTCGGTGTGGGGCCGGGAAAACGGGGTGCGCCCGGAGCCTTTCAGCTGGATTTCGCGGCCGGCGAGGGTGCCGATAAGAAGCGCGCGCCCGTCGCCAAGCAACGGCACAAACTGCCCGAACTGGTGCCCCGCATACGCGATCGCGTGGCCGCCCTGGGCACCTGCGAGCCACTGCGTGCCCTCGGGGGAACGCAGCCAGTCGGGGTCGAGGCCGAGCTCGCGCGCCAGCGGCTCGTTGAGTGCGACAATGCGCGCGTCGGGGAAGGTTGTGCCCGCAATCGGGGCGGCGAGTTCCGGCAGGGCGTCGGCGAAATCGTGGGCGAGGGTGATTGGCGGCATGCGACCACCCTAAACTGATCCGCATGCAATCTGGCCACATCACACTTGTCGGCGGGGGCCCCGGCGCCTGGGACCTGCTCACCATTCGGGGGTTGCGCGCGCTCGAGGCCGCGGATGTCATCTTGGCGGATCACCTCGGGCCTGCGGCTGAGCTCTCCGAGTTTCTGGATCTTTCCGGCAAAGAGGTCGTCGACGTCGCCAAGCTGCCGTACAAGAAGCAGGTGGCGCAGGAGCGCATCAACGAGCTGCTCGTGTCCTACGGGCGCGAGGGCAAGCGCGTGGTTCGGCTCAAAGGCGGCGACCCGTACGTGTTCGGCCGCGGCTTTGAGGAGCTCGAGGCGTGCGCCGAGGCGGGTTTGGTGTGCGAGGTGGTGCCGGGGGTGACCAGCGCCGTGTCCGTGCCGGCGGCTGCCGGCGTGCCGGTGACGCACCGCGGTGTCACCCACGCGTTCACCGTGGTGTCCGGGCACTTGGCGCCCGGGCACGAGAAGTCGCTCGTTGATTGGGCGGCGCTCGCGCGCTCCGGCGCGACCATTGTGGTGGTCATGGGGGTGCGGCGGGTTCGCGAGATTGCGCAGGCGCTTATCGACGGCGGCCTTTCCCCCGCCACCCCCGCCGCCGTCGTGCAGGAGGGAGAGACGTCCGCGCAGCGCGTCTTCTTCGCCACCGCGGAAACGTTGGCCGACGTGATGGAAGCTCAGCAGGTGACGGCGCCTGCCGTGTATGTGTTCGGGGAGGTCGCGGGCCTTGCGCACGCTTGATCAGCTGATCTTAGACGAGGCGTTCGGCGGCGGCTTTGCCGTCGACGTTGTCGCCGATGTTGTGGCCGATGTTGTGGCCGATGTTGTGGCCGTGTGCCTCGACCCGACCGGCGATTTGCTGCGGGCGGCGTTGGAGACCGGCGCGCGGGTGGTGTTCCTCGATCCGGATTACACGCGGTGCCAGGCTGCCGCTTCGCTCGGGGCGGAGATCGCGGGCGACGTGCGCCTGGATGAGTTCCTCGCCGGGTCGGGCGGCACGTGCGTGGCAGTGGGCGAGATGCCGAAATCGCTGGCGCGGCTGGATTACGTGGCGCGCTCGCTGGCGGGGGCCGGGTTTGACCAGGTGCGCTTGGTGTACGGGGCGAACAACAAACACCTCTCGCGCGGGATGAATGGGGTGCTCGCGCAGTCCTTCGATACCGTCGCCGCGTCCCGCGGGCGCGGGAAGTTCCGCTGCCTGGTGGCCGAAGGGCCGAAGCGCGGCGTGTCCTACGAGCCGGTGCGGGCAAACGGGTTGGTCGCATTCGGGGGCGTGTTCTCGGGTGCAACGCCGGATCGGGGAGGGGAGTTGTTGAGGGCTAACGTGCCGTCGATAAGCAAAAGCTTCCTGGATCTGGGATGCGGCAATGGGTCCGTCTCGCGGGGGCTGGCGAATGTGACCGCGACGGACGCGGACGCCGATGCGGTGCTCTCGGCGCGCGCGATTGGGCTGGAGGCGACGTGGGACGATGCGGGGTCGCGGCTGCCTGGGGCAAGCTTTGCGACGATTGCGTTGAACCCGCCATTCCACGACGGCACCGCGGTGGATGCGACACTGGTGCAGCACCTGCTCGATGCGGCCGCGCGCCTGATCGCCCCGGACGGTGAGCTGTTCCTGGTGCATAACTCCCACTTGCGGTACCGCGGGGAGGTGGAGCGGCGGTTCGCGGACGTGGAACAGGTGGATCGCGACGCGACGTTTACCGTGCTGCGCGCCGCGGGGGCTTCCCGCGACGGGCGGGGGCAGCGGGGGTAACGCGCAGCCCACCTGAGTGGAAAATATGCATTGCTTCGGTAAATTCGCAAAGAGACCTACGCATTGAAGGAGGGGTCGACGTGTCTGAAAACGGTGACTCGCAGCTCGCCGACGGTGCCTACCTGTTCAAATCGGCTGTCAACGCCCGCCGCTTGATGGACGCCTACGAGCACATCCTGCTCGGGTCCTACCACACCGAGCCCGAGGCCGACGAAGCTCTCGGCGAGACCGGTTCCTCCGTGCGTCTCGCGTGGGTGGACGAGTCCTGGCAGGACTACTGCCACTGGCGCGACACCGACCCAACAAAGCACGAGCACCTCATCGAGCTGCTGCGCCGGGTGGTCGCCCACCCCACGGGCGAAGACGACACGGTAGTGGTGCACAAGTACGGCACGTCGCGCGCATGGTCGCACAAGCTTTTCGACGGCCACCGGCTGCTCTACATGATCGAAGAAAACGCCGACCACGCCGAGGACGCCAACGCCCCCGTGGACCTGGTGGTGCTGCAGGCGCGCTACCACCAGTAGCGCCTAGATCTGATCGCGGTGCCTACTCGCCGAGGATCGCGGGCAGCGCCTCCGCCGCCGTGGCCTCCAACACCACCGTCGCCAGGTGGGAGAGATCAGTGCGCATCGGGGTGACCTCCACGATCGGGATCTCACGGGCGTGCGCCATCATCGGCAGGCCCGCGGCCGGGAACACCACGCCTGACGTGCCCACGATCACCAGTGCGTCGGCCGTCTTCATGCGGTGCTCGGCCTCGGCCCACGCGTCCTCCGGCAGCGCCTCGCCGAACCACACGACGCCCGGGCGGATGAGCCCGCCGCAGACGGGGCACTGCGGCGGTTCGATGGCGGGGACCTGCTCGGTGGGGATGTCGATGTGGTGGGCGTACGGTGTTGCGCAATCGGTGCAGCGGAACTCGAACAGCGAGCCGTGCAGGTGCACCACATCCTCGCTGCCGGCGCGTTCGTGCAGGTTATCGATGTTCTGCGTCGTCACCGTGACCCGTTTGCCGCGCGCGGCCTGCGCGATGGCGACGTGGCCCGCGTTCGGCTCCGCCTGCTGCGAAAGGTGCGCGCGCCACAGGTACCAAGCGAACATCGTCTCCGGGTCGTTGTGCCACGCGTCGATCGACGCCATCGCCTGCGGATCGACGTTCTCCCACAGGCCGGTCACCGCGTCGCGGTACGTGGCGATGCCGCTATCCGCGCTCATCCCGGCGCCCGTGAACACCTCGATGTGGTTGGCCTGGCTTAGGATCTCGCGCGCGTTGTCATACATGGGCTACAGGCTATCGATGAATTCCAGCGCCTGCTCGCGGTACGTGAAGTTCGGCGTGCGCTCCACCGCGTCCGTCATGACGTCTTTGTAG
The DNA here is from genome assembly GCF_903645305.1 of Corynebacterium sp. Marseille-P4321. Taxonomy (GTDB): domain Bacteria; phylum Actinomycetota; class Actinomycetes; order Mycobacteriales; family Mycobacteriaceae; genus Corynebacterium. Next base: position 911,403 of record NZ_CAHJXO010000001.1, read on the forward strand.
AACGGGTCGGGGTCGCGTTCGTAGCGCTCGAGCGCCTGCTTCGCCACATCGGTGGGCAGAAGGCACTCAGGGCCAACGGCGTGGATCCCGGTGTGGCCGGCCATCGCCTCAGCGGCCTCGGCGCGCTGTGTGAACTTGGTGTTGGGGTCGAAGGTGACGGCGCGAGCGAAGCCGTCGATAAGCATTTGCTCATTGACAAACACGTCGGTGAACACGCCCGCAAGCTCGCGCCCGTAGCGGTCCTGGCGCTCGACGTCGTACTCCAGCGTGACTTTCGTGCCGGGCGGGATGAGCTCTGTCAGGTGCGCGGTGGCTTCCTCGTAGAGGCATTCGCCCTGCTCAGGGGTGTCGATGTTAAGCAACCGCACTTTGGTTTCTTCGCCTTGCTTATCGACGACAATGGTGTCCCCGTCCACAATCTTCGTCACCGCGACCTGGTCTGGCGGGGTAGCGCAGGCGGTGAGTGTGACCGCTGTTGCTGTGAGTGCGATTGTGGTTACGCTGCGGGTGATGCGGGCCATTTAGACCACGATCGCGATGAAAATCGGGACGGCCATAATGGCCACCGCCCCCACAGCGATGCGCGTGAACTGGCGCTTACCCGCCGGGTGGGCCGAGTTGAGCTGCAGCTTGCCGGGCTCGCTCGGCAAGACGGCCACGGCCATCGGGTCGTTCGGCTCGCTGTAAAAACCGGCGCCAGCCTTGCGCGTGAGCGCGTCAATGCGCTGGAGTTCCTGGGCATCGGGCTGAAGACGCTCGCGGTCCTGCTTCGCGCGGCGGTTGAACTTGACCTGGCGCCAAATCGCCCAGGCCAGGTACGCCACAAACGCGACGATGAACACCCAATACGGCACCCGCACATTCGGGAACACGAGCAGTAGCTGAACCAGCGTTAGGAGCAGTGCGGTAAACAACAGCACCTCCGCGATGAAGCGCCGCGTCTGCATGATGAGCATCTCGGCGCGTTGCGCGGCGGTTTCCGAGAACGGGATGGCGGTGCTAGTGGCGTCTGTGGGGTCGGTGGCGTCTGTCGGGCCGGTGGCGCGGGTCGCACGGGCGAGTGCGGGGCCCGGCACGATCAGTGCGATGCACAGCGAAATAGCCACGCCAATCCACAGCACGCTGGTCACACCGAGGAACGTCTTCGGTACCCAGTTGTCCACTTTGCCGTCGAGACCGATGTGCATCGGCACCGGATCCGGGATCGCGCCCCACCTCAGCAGCGTGTATGCGAGCACGACCAGGTACACGGCGACCGTTGCCGCGTAGATGCTTCGCGTTTGGTGAGCGTCGGGGCCTGGCAGGTGCATGCGTTCAAGGTAGCAGCTGGTGGCTAGTTCACCCGCCGCGGCCGGTCCTGCCGCAGCAGGTACTCGCCGAGGTAGGGCTGCGCAAACTCAACTTTGCCCCAGCCGGCCGGAAGGATGAGGTCGCGTTCGATGAGCTTGGATCGGGTGTCACTGAGGTGGGTGGTGGATTTGCGCAGTGTCTCGGCAATGTCTGCCACTCGAACTGTCCCGTCCGTGGAGCTTTCGGCAAGGGCAGCCATGGCCCGGAGGTACTCGAGCTGGCGCTGCGGCACACCCCTCACCGACGGTTGGTGCACCTGTTGGCCCAAACGGTCGATAGCTGTTGGGATCACCTGCTGTAACAGCGTCGCGTCGACAAAATCTACACCGTGTTCAGTTGCCGCGTCCCAGGCCAGGAATCCGGTCAGCTGAACAAGGTAGGGGTACCCCTGGCTGAACATCGCGGCTTCTTCGGCGGCGTCGAATGTGAGGGAGCCTTCCTCCGCGGTCTTCTCCAAGGCGAGTCGCGCGTCCTCAACCGTTAAAGGACCGAGCTCGTAATGCCGCGCCCGGCGAAGGAACGTCGCACCCGGAAGATCGAGCAGCGTGTTAATTCCCTGGGTGATTCCAGCCATCGCCACAGCAACTGGTAGATCGTCCCTGACCAGGTCTTGGTAGGCGATCGCGATCTGCGCCAAGTCGTCGGCTGAGGCGTCCTGCACCTCGTCGATAGTGATCAGCACTCCGGATTCCCGCGTGAGCGCGATGAGTTCTCTCAGGGCGGAGGTCAACCGTGGCTCCGCGTGCGTCGTGTCTACAGCGGTGCTGATTGATCCGATCCCGGCAATCGAGAACCCCGTAATTTCCCTGCGTGCTGGTTGACTCAGCCGCTGGACCGCTTCTGGAATCGTTGCGCGGATCAGGGTGCCCGCGATCTGCTCTCGGGCTGAAGCGCGGAGAACGACCCAGCCGCGCGCCACCGCGATATCCTCTATCTCGTTCAAGAGCACGGTTTTGCCGATTCCCCTCGATCCGGAGATCAGCATCGAGCGATCGGGATTACCCGCGCCGCCATCCAGTGCTCGCGCGAACTCCGACAGAATCACGTCGCGTCCAGCCCAAACCCTGGGGCTCGCTCCGAACGTCGGCCTAAAGGGGTTTTCCATACCGCGATGATAGCCGATTGATAAATTGATAAAGTCTGGCAGATTGATAAATTGATAAATTGATAAATCGCTAGATCAGGAGCACGAGCTCGTCGCCGCGGACCTCCACACGGAAGCCGGCGCCGGCCGCGAGGTCCGCGATGTCGGAGATGGACTGAGCGTCGGCGACGGTGGGGGAGCTCGCCAGCGAGCGAGCCAGCTCGCCCTTGTATCGCTTGTTGAAGTGGCTGACCACTTTGCCGGTGTCCGCCTGCTCGACGCGGACGGTCATCGCGCCAGCGCCGCCCGCGCCGCCCGCGCCGGGCACCGGGCCGCTTGCGTCGGGCACCGGGCCGAGCTGCTTGTACGCCCCGGAGCGCATGTCCACCATGAAGCCCTGCTCAGCGAGCACGTCCGAGATGGCGGAGCCCCACCACGCTTTCATCGTCTTGCCGGCAAGCTTTGTGCCGCCGGAGAGCCGGTAACGCGGGATCGTGTCGCTCGCGCGCACCACACCGAACAACGCCGAGCCGATCGCAAGATGCTCGAGGGCGCCTTCGGGGAGGGTGGTGGCGCCCAGGGCGTCGTACAACACGCCCGTGTAGCGGTGCGCCGCTGGCATCACCGGGTTGGTGCGCAACGTGAAATTCTCGGCCGCTTCATCGCGCTTGGATTGGGGAGTGTCGACGGGGGTGTGCGAGAGCTCGTCGATAAGCAATGTGCGAATCGGATCGAGCGCCGGGAAGGAAAGCGACATCCCGTCGAACTCGCCGCCCGGCGCCTTGGTCTCGGAAGGAGGGAGCACGATCAACATGGCGACAACGCTAGCGGTAGAATCCCCCGCATGATCACACGCCTGTCCTCCCTGTTCCTGCGCACCCTGCGCGAAGACCCCGCCGACGCAGAGGTACCCAGCCACAAGCTGCTCGTGCGCGCCGGATACGTGCGCCGCGCCGCCCCCGGCGTGTACACGTGGCTGCCGCTCGGTCTGCGCGCGGTGCGTAAGGTCGAACAGGTCGTGCGCGAAGAAATGGAGGCCATCGGCGCCCAGGAGCTGCTCTTCCCGGCGCTGCTGCCGCGCGAGCCCTACGAGGCGACGAACCGCTGGACCGAATACGGCGACGACCTGTTCCGCCTCAAGGACCGCAAAGGCGCCGACATGCTGCTCGGCCCCACCCACGAGGAGATGTTCACCGCGGCGGTGAAAGACCTGTACTCCTCCTATAAGGACTTCCCGGTCACGCTGTACCAGATCCAGACGAAGTACCGCGATGAAGCGCGACCGCGTGCCGGCATTCTCCGCGGGCGCGAGTTCGTGATGAAGGACTCGTATTCGTTCGACATGACCGATGAGGGGCTCGAGGAGTCCTACGCCGCGCACCGTCGCGCGTACCAGGCCGTGTTCGACCGCGTGGGGCTGCGCTACGAGATCTGCCGCGCGACCTCCGGTGCGATGGGTGGCTCCGCGTCCGAGGAGTTCCTCGCGTATTCCGACAACGGCGAGGACACGTTTGTGGTGTCTACGGCCGGCGATTACGCCGCGAACGTCGAGGCCGTGACCACGGTTGCGCCCGCCGCGCGCCCCATCGACGGCCTCCCGGAGGCGGTGGAGCACGACACCCCGAACGCCGAGACCATCGCGGCGCTCGTTGAGTGGGCTCAGAGCGAGGGCGTGCTTATCGACGGTCGCCCCGCCGAAGCCCGCGACACCCTCAAGTGCATGATGATCAAGGTGGACGACCCGCGCGAAGTTAGGGAAGACGGCTCCCCTGTGGGCCCGCAGCTCGTCGGCGTGCTTATCCCGGGCGATCGCGAGCTGGATGAGAAACGCCTCGAGGCTTCGCTCGAGCCCGCGAAGTTTGACCTGGCTAGCGACGAGGACTTCGCCAAGTCGTCCTTCCTGGTCAAGGGCTACGTCGGCCCGCGCGCACTGCAGGCCAACGGGGTGCGAGTACTCGCAGACCCGCGCGTTGTCGACGGCTCCTCCTGGATCACGGGTGCTGACGCACCGCAGAAGCACGTTGTCGGCCTGGTAGCTGGCCGCGACTTCGAGGTCGACGGGTACATCGAGGCCGCGGAGATCAAGGAGGGCGACCCTTCTCCGTCGGGCAACGGCACTGTGGAGCTGGCCCGCGGCATTGAGCTCGGCCACATCTTCCAGCTGGGCCGCAAGTACACCGAGGCCATCGACGTGCAGATCCTCGACGAAAACGGCAAGCGCGCCGTGCCGACCATGGGGTCCTACGGCATCGGCGTCTCGCGCATGCTGGCCGTGATCGCCGAGCAGCGCCACGACGAAAAAGGCCTGGTCTGGCCGGTCGAGGTTGCGCCGTACCAGGTGCACGTCGCGGTGGCGAACAAGGACGCCGCCGCACTCGAGGCCGGCGAGCGCCTGGTGGAAGCACTCGACGCAGCAGGGCTCGAAGTGCTTTACGACGACCGCCCGAAAGTCTCCCCGGGCGTCAAATTCAAAGACGCCGAGTTGCTCGGTATGCCGTTCATCGTGATCCTGGGCCGCGCGTTTGCCGACGGCATCGTGGAGCTACGAATCCGCGGCGGCGAAACGCTTGAAGTCCCGGCCGACGAAGTCGTGGCGAAGGTCACCGAGCTCGTCCGCGGGTAGCTCTACGGGCGCGGGGTGCCGTGCGCGGGGCGCCGTGCGCGGGGTGCCGTGCGCGGGGCGCGGGGTCCTGGGCGCGGGGCGCCGCGCGTCGTGCCCCGGCGCAAATGCCCGCCAAGAGATGCCCGTCAGTCGAGTGCGGCGAGAGCGCCCGAAAATCCACCAGGCTGACGGGCATCTCTTGGCGGGCATTTGGCGTCCCTGTAAGGCACCGTCCTCGCCGGGGTCCAATTACGCACGCTGGGCGTGGGCCGCCAGGAGAATGGCCGCTCGTATCCAATCCGCGCTTGAGGCGTCCGCGGCCGTGCGTCGCCACTGTTTAACCAGGTCAGACTGCATCGTTTTGACAAGGTGGGTGGCCTCCGGCAGTGAGGTTGGTTCCTGGAAGCCCTCGGTGAACTTGTAGCCTGCGGCAGGAACGAGCGCCTCGGCAGCAGCATCCTCGGCACCGTCCTCGGCGCCAGCACCCGCACCCACGTCGCCGGGCAACCGCGGATCGTCGACCAGCGTTGTCAAAACCGAAACGCGCTCGTGGGAGGCATCGCGGAGTACCCGGATCCGCCCGCGCAACCCGTCGTCGGCGTACGCCAGTGCCAAGCCGAGGCCGTAATACAACGCGTTTTCCTGGGCGAGCATGGCGCGCGCGGCATCGATATCCGCCTCCCCCGACAGGCGCGCGGGATCAGCGGGCAGTTCAACAGACGCCAACGCCACCGCGTCGATCGCCTGGGCGACGACCAGGTCGACCGATTCGTCGGGCACTTTCTTCGCCGCTGCCACGGTGCTATCCAGCAATTCCTCGGGTGCTGCCGCGGCGGGCAGGTCCGTGTCCCCATAGCCGACGTTGCACGTCGACGGGGTCTTGCCGGCCTCGTCGACACCGCACAGGCGTAGCGCCTCGGCCTGGAGCTGTTCGCCGTGGAATTTGCGCATCTCGCGCCACTCGGGTGTGCCGTCGGAGCCGAAGACCCAGTCGGCGGAGGCTTGCTTGGCTAGTGACATGATTTCGCCGTTGGCGCGGGGGCCCACCACATCCATCACGGTGCAGCCGGAAAGTAGCAGGACGGCGGGCAGCGCGAGGAGTTTCTTCACCCGAAAAACGCTACACGATAGGGTGGTGGCCATGGCATTTCCCACGAACGATGAGCTCGAGGCGCTGGTGGCGCCTGTCGCCGCGACTTACGGGATGGATGTGGAGCGCATCAAGACCGTGAAAGCTGGCAAGAAATCGCAGGTGGTCATCGCGTTGGATTCGGACGCGCACCCGACGCTGGATGATTTGGAGGAGGTGTCGAATGAGCTTTCCGCGCTTTTCGACGCTAAAGAGGACGCAGGCGAGATCAACTTCGGCGCCGGTTACACCCTGGAGCTGACCACCCCGGGTGTGGACTTGCCGCTCACTGCGCCGCGCCACTTCCGCCGCAATCGGGGCAGGGTGCTCAAGCTTGACGACGGCGCATGGCGTGTCGGACCCCTCAACGCGGAGGAAACGCAGGTCGCGCTAGTGCGTGCGGGCAAAAAAGGCGAAGAAGTGCGTCTGGCGGCGGTTTCCGAATTGTCCGGTGCGGTGGTAGAAATTGAGTTCAACGCGCCGCCGGCCGAGGAGGTCGAGCTGGCGCAACGCACGTTCGACGAGCTGGAAGCGGCCTCGGCCGAGGCGTAACCGGCGTAACTGGAGGGAAGACAAGTGAATATCGATATCAACGCGCTCAAAGGCATCGAAACGCAGCAGGGCATCCCGGTCGAGGACCTGCTGGATACGATCGCCCGGGCGCTTTTGTCCGCTTACCGGGAGTTCAAAGAGGTTCCCGCGGGGGAGCGGATGCCTGCCACGGTGGAGATCGACACCGAAACCGGCGACGTGCGCGTGATGGTCAGCGAGTTCGACGAGGACGGCGAGGTGGTGTCGCAGTACGATGACACTCCGGCGAACTTCTCCCGCATCGGCGCGACCGCTGTGCGCGACGCGATCAAGGGGCGCCTGCGTCAGGCCGAGGCAGGCCGCGTGTACGACGAGTACGCTGGCTTCGAAGGTCAGGTCGTCTCGGGTCTCGTGCAGCGCGACGCGCAAGCCGAGGCTCGTGGCATCTCGATCGTGCAGCTGGGTACCGAGGCTGACCCGCAGGACGGCATCCTCCTGCCGGCGGAGAAGATTCCGGGTGAGGCGCTCAGCCACGGCGACCGCGTGAAGGCGTACGTGGTGGGCGTGAACCGGGAAGACAAGCGCGTGCAGGTGAACCTGTCCCGCACACACCCTGAGCTGGTGCGCGGCCTGTTCGCGCTCGAGGTGCCGGAGGTGGCCGACGGCTCGGTGGAGATCGTCGGCATCGCCCGCGAGGCTGGCCACCGCTCCAAGGTTGCGGTGCGCCCGACGGTGAAGGGCGTCAACGCCAAGGGCGCCTGCATCGGCCCGCGCGGTGCCCGCGTGACCAACATCATGCAGGCCCTTGGCGGAGAGAAGATCGACATCATCGATTACGACGAGGACCCGGCGAAGTTTGTCGGCAACTCGCTAGCGCCGTCGAAGGTAGTCAACGTGGAGGTCGTGGACCCCGACGCGCAGGTGGCTCGGGTGACGGTGCCGGATTACCAGCTTTCGCTGGCCATCGGCAAGGAGGGGCAGAACGCCCGCCTGGCTGCGCGGTTGACCGGCTGGAAGATCGACATCCGCTCCGACGCCGATACCGAGTAGGCGTTTTCCGCGCGCTGCCGCTGTCTGTTGGCAGGCCGCGCCCCGCTACAGGGCCCCGGCCACCGACAGCCCCAACACACTCGCAACCTGGGAGTATTCATCTCGCGTAATTTGGCGTAAGCTGTACTACGGCTTTGCGCCCGCGTCTTACAAGGAATGCTTTCGTAGGCGGGCGGCCAGAAACGCGCAGCACCGCGCGTTCGGCACTGTCGGCACCCGCGGCGAGCGGGAGGAAGGATACGGATGACTCAGACGCGCAAGCGCCCGATCCGTACCCGCACCTGTATCGCCACGCGGTCCGCGCTGCCGGACACGCAACTGCTCCGCGTGGTCGCCGACCCGGATGTACCCGGAAGGGTGCTCGCAGACCCAGCCAGGAAGCTGCCTGGCAGGGGAGCGTGGATTATTCCGACGATGGACGCGTTTGAGCTAGCGGAACAACGCCGGGCCTTTGGCCGGGCGCTCCGCTTGTCCACTGCGGTGGACCTAGGTCATGTACGTGAGTACTTGCAGAATGCATCTGCACGACCCAGACGAACAAAGGAAGACCGAACACTGATGAGTACGCAACCATGAAGCAGCATCAGCGATGAAAGTCACTGACCACGTCTAGGGGCCGGTACCCGTTTTCCGGTGCCGTCTCCTAGCGCAACCAAAGAGGAGACACGTGCCCGGAAAGCTACGCGTACACGAGTTGGCTAAGCAGCTCGGCGTAACAAGTAAGGAACTGCTCGCCACCCTGAAGGAACAGGGCGAGTTTGTGAAGACGGCTTCATCCACCATTGAGCCGCCTGTTGTAAAGAAGATGAAGGCCTACTACGAGGCCCAGAACGGCGGTGCGGAGAAGTCCGCTGAGGCGAAGGAAGAGCCCGCGCCGAAGAAGCCTCCGCTGAAGAAGCCGGGGCAGAACCGCACAGCAGCTCCGAAGCCGGGTGCGGCAAAGACGGCCGCGCCGAAGCCCGGTGCTGCTAAGTCGGACACCCCGGCTGACAAGGCTGAGAGCGACAAGGCGCAGCCCGCACCGAAGCCGACCCCTGCGGCGCCGAAGCCGCAGGCGGCAAAACCTGCTGCGCAGGAACCCGCCCCGAAGCCCGGCGCAGCTAAGCCTGGCGCACCGAAGCCCGGGGCCCCTAAGCCTGCAGCGAAACCCGGCGCAGCCAAGCCGGCAGCAGGCAAGCCGGGTACAGCCAAGCCGGCAGCAGCCAAGCCAGGCGCACCGAAACCTGCGGCGAAGAAGGAAGGCGGCCCGACCCCGGGTGGCATGCCGCGTCCGATGCCGAAGCCGGGCGGTCGCCCGCGCGTGGCGAACAACCCGTTCTCGTCCAACACCGGTGGGCAGCGTCCGCCGCGCCCGGGCGGTGGCCGTGGCGGTCAAGGCCAGGGCCAGGGCGGCCAAGGGCAAGGCCAGGGTCAAGGCGGCCCGCGTCCGGGCGGTGCACGCCAGGGCGGCGGGAAGCGTCCGTCGCCTGCAGATATGGCGGCAGCTCCGTCGCCGACCCAAATGCCGTCGAAGGCGGCTCCGGCTGGCGGTCGCGGTCGCGGCGGCCAGGGCGGTGGCCGTGGCCGTGGTGGCCAGGGCGGTCCTGGTGGCCCGGGTCGTGGCGGTCCGGGCGGCGGCTTCCGCGGACGCGGCGGTCGTCGTGGCGGCACCGCGGGTGCTTTCGGGCGTCCGGGTGGTGCACCGGGTAAGCGTCGCAAGTCCAAGGGTCAGAAGAGGGCCGAGTACGAAGAGATGCACAAGCCGAACGTCATCGGTGGCGTTCGTCTGCCGGACGGCGGCGGTCAGACCGTGCGCCTGCGCCAGGGTGCAACTCTGAGCGACTTGGCGGAAAAGATTGGTACCGAGGCTTCGGCGCTCGTGCAGGCGCTGTTCAACCTGGGTGAGATGGTCACCGCGACGCAGTCGGTGTCTGAGGAGACGCTGCAGCTGCTCGGCGCGGAGATCAACTACGAGGTTGAGATTGTATCGCCGGAGGACGAGGACCGTGAGCTGCTCGAGTCCTTCGACCTGCAGTTCGGCGAGGACGAGGGCGGCGATGAAGCCCTCGAGCAGCGCCCGCCCGTGGTGTCCGTCATGGGCCACGTCGACCACGGTAAGACCCGCCTTTTGGACACGATCCGTAAGGCGAACGTGGGTAAGGGCGAGGCCGGCGGCATCACCCAGGGCATCGGCGCCTACCAGACCGAGGTGGAACTCGAGGACGAACCGCGCAAGATCACGTTCCTGGATACCCCGGGCCACGAGGCGTTTACCGCGATGCGTGCCCGCGGCGCGAAGTCGACCGACTTGGCCATCCTGGTGGTCGCGGCGGACGACGGCGTGATGCCGCAGACCGTTGAGGCGATCAACCACGCCAAGGCGGCTGAGCTGCCGATCGTGGTTGCGGTGAATAAGGTGGATAAGCCTGAGGCACAGCCGGACAAGATCCGCGGTCAGCTCACCGAGTACGGCCTCATCCCGGAGGAGTACGGCGGCGACACGATGTTCATCGACATCTCCGCGAAGCAGGGGCAGGGTATCGACGAGCTCTTGGAGGCCGTCCTGCTCACCGCAGACGCGGCGCTCGAGCTCACCGCTAACCCGGACATGGATGCCCAGGGTCTGGCTATCGAGTCGCACCTGGACCGTGGCCGCGGCCCGGTGTCTACCGTCATCGTGCAGCGCGGTACCTTGCGCGTCGGCGACTCCATCGTGGTCGGCGGCAACTTTGGTCGCGTGCGTCGCATGCTCGACGAGTGGGGCCAGGACGTTGAAGAAGCTGGCCCGTCCCGTCCGGTGCAGGTCCAGGGTCTCAACGGCGTGCCGGGCCCGGGCGACAACCTGCTCGTGGTGGAGGACGACCGTGTTGCCCGCCAGATCGCGGCGCAGCGCGACGCCCGCCACCGGGCGGCGATGCAGGCTCGCACCAAGAAGCGTGTCTCCCTGGAGAACCTGGATCAGGCGCTCAAGGAGACGAGCCAGCTCAACCTCATCCTCAAGGGCGACAACGCGGGTTCCGTGGAGGCGCTCGAGGAGGCGCTTCTGGGCATCGAGGTCGACGACGAGGTCGAGGTGAACATCATCGACCGCGGTGTCGGTGCGATCACCCAGACCAATGTCACCCTGGCCGCCGCGTCGGATGCTGTGATCATCGGCTTCAACGTCCGTGCGGACGGCAAGGCGACCGAGGAAGCGAACAACGAGGGTGTGGAGATCCGCTACTACTCGGTGATCTACAACGTCATCGAGGATGTGGAGAACGCGCTCAGGGGCATGCTCAAGCCGATCTACGAGGAGCGCGATCTGGGCGAGGCGGAGATCCGCCAGATCTTCAAGGCGTCCGCCGTCGGCCTCATCGCCGGTTGCATGGTCACCGAGGGCAAGGTCAAGCGGGGCGCGAAGGTGCGCCTCGTGCGCGACGGCAACGTTGTCACCCCGGACGCGACGATCGACTCGCTGCGCCGCGAGAAGGACGACGTCACCGAGGTGGCGAAGGGTTACGAGTGCGGTATGGTCCTGTCCTACCCGGACATCCAGACCGGCGACCTCATCCAGAGCTACGAGATGGTGGAAGTGCCGCGCGATTAATCAGGCGGCAGCGAAACGTCGTAAAGCAAAATGCCCCGAACCCCGCCTCGAGCAGGCGGGGTTCGCCCATTACACTGTGAGAAGTTTTGAAACGAAGGAGTTGACATGGCAGACAACCCCCGCGCGCAGCGGCTGGCCAAGCAGATTCAGACCATCGTCGCGCAGGCGATCGAGCGCGAGATCAAGGACCCGCGTCTCGAGCTGGTCACTGTCACCGACGTGCGCGTGACCGGTGATCTGCACGATGCCACCGTGTACTACACGGTGCGCGGGCGCGACATCAACGACGAGCCGGATTACGACCAGGCCGCGGAGGCGCTCAACCGCGCCCGCGGGCAGATCCGCAAGATTGTCGGCGATCAGCTCTCCGTGCGCTTCACGCCCACGATCACCTTCGAACGCGACCAGGTGCCGGAGGCCTCCGCGCACATGGAGGAGCTGCTCAACCGCGCCCGCGCGCGCGACGAGGAGCTGGCGAAGCTGCGCGCCAACGCGAAGCCGGCTGGCGACGCGGACCCGTACAAGCGCTCTGGCGAGGAGGACTAGGGTGCCGAAGGCATCACTGTTCCCGGAGGCGCATGACGAGTTCGCGTCGGCTGCGGACCTGTTGCGCGCCCAGGGCGAGGTGGCCGTAGTCGCCCACGTGCGCCCCGACGCCGACGCGGTCGGTTCCGCCTGCGCGCTCGCGGCCGGGCTGAACCAGATCGGCGTGCAGGCCAAGGCGTACATCGGCCAACCCTTGCCGCACTCCGCGAATTTGCGCACCGTGCCGGGCGTGGAGGACATCGCGTACGGCGACCCGGTGCCGGCCGGGGCGTTTGTGGTGACGGTGGACTGCGCTTCCATCGACCGTACCGGCGGCCACCAGGAGCTCATCGAAGCGGACCCGTCACGCGTGCTGGTCATCGACCACCACGCCACCAACCCGGGCTTCGGCGGGCACAACCTGATCGTGGAGTCCGAATCCACCACCGCGATGGTGCGCGAGCTGTTTTTCCACCTGGGCGTGGAGCTGGACTACGAGCTGGCGTACCAACTGTACGCGGGCCTGGTTACGGACACTGGCAGCTTCAGGTGGGGCACGCCGCGCATGCACGTGCTCGCCGCGGAGCTCATGGCGCACGGGTTGAACACGCGCCAGATCGCGCTCGATCTCATGGACACGATGAGCGCGGTGGACCTGCAGCTCATGGGCGCGGTGCTTGCGGAGACGCAGGTGCTGCCGGTGAAGGGGCTGACACTTGCGATCATCACCATCGCCACCCCGGTTCTGGCGCGGATGAGCCAGACCACGGTGGAGGCGATCATCGATTACGCTCGCTCGCTCGAGGGCACCGACGTGGGTGTGGTGTTCAAGGAACAGGCACCCGGCTACTGGGCGGCGTCGTTGCGCTCGACTGCTATCGACGCTTCCGCAGTGGCCAAGACCCTCGGCGGCGGCGGCCACCACGCCGCTGCTGGCTATTCTGCCGCGGGGCGCAGGGAGGACATTGTGCGCGCGCTTGTCGACGCCCTGCCGGACACCACCGCCCCCGCGAACGCATGACGGGGCAGGGAAGTGGGCGGCAAGCGGCCGCTGCGTCGCCAAGCGCGCGCGACATCCTCGCGCTCGCGCTTCCTGCGCTGGGCGTGCTCGCGGCGATGCCGCTGTACCTGCTGCTGGATACCGCCGTGGTGGGCCGGCTTGGTACCGCGCAGCTCGCGGCACTCGCCGCCGGCACCGCGATCCAGTCAACGGTGACCACCCAGCTGACGTTTCTTTCCTACGGCACGACGGCGCGCAGCTCGCGCTTCTTCGGGCAGGGCAGGCGCGACAAGGCCGTCGCGGAGGGCGTGCAGGCCACGTGGGTGGCGCTTGGCGTCGGCGCGCTGCTGGGGCTGGTGGTGTGGGTGTTCGCCCAGCCGCTCGCGCAGATGCTCGCTGGCGACTATGAGACCTCGGTGCGCTCCGCGCAGTGGCTTCGCGTGTCCGCGTTCGCCATCCCGCTGACGCTGACCATCATGGCCGGCAACGGCTGGATGCGCGGCGTGCAGAACACGCGCCGGCCGTTCCTGTTCACGCTCGCAGGCGTGATCCCGGGCGCGGCCGCGCTGCCGGTGTTGGTGGACCGCTTCGGCCTGGTCGGCTCCGCGTGGGCGAACCTGCTCGGCATGGGGATCACCTCGGCGCTGTTCGTGGTGCACCTCGTGCGTGAGCACGGCGCGTACTCCGGCGATTGGGCGCCGCGATGGTATGTGATCCGCGAGCAACTGGTGCTCGGCCGCGACTTGATTTTGCGCTCGCTGTCCTTCCAGATCTCGCTGCTCGCGGCCGCAGCGGTTGCGGGCCGTTTCGGCGTGGTGGCGCTCGCCGCCCACCAGCTCATGTTGCAGCTGTGGAACTTCCTCACGCTCGTGCTCGACTCGCTGGCGATTGCCGCGCAGACGCTCACCGGTTCCGCGCTCGGCCGCGGTGGCGCCGCTCAGGCGCGCGCGGTGGGCGTGAAGACGGTGCAGTACTCCATGGTGTTCTCCGTCGTGCTTGCCGCCGTGTTCGCGCTGTTCGGCACACAGATTCAGTCGATCTTCACCCGAGACGACGCGGTGATCGACGCGCTCGGTGTGCCGTGGTGGCTGCTCATCGCCATGATCGTGCTCGGCGGCGTGGTTTTCGCGCTTGACGGCGTGCTGCTAGGCGCCGCCGACGCCGCGTTCCTGCGCAACCTCACGCTGTTCTCCCTGCTTGGTGTGGCGCTGCCTATCATCCTGGCGTCCTACGCATTCGGCTGGGGGCTCACCGGTATCTGGGTGGGGCAGCTGGGCCAGGTGCTCGCACGCTTGGTGGGCGTGGTGTGGCGCTTTAACTCGATGAAGTGGGCTGAAAACGCGCTCGCGGATGGTAGGAATTAAGGCCATGACCACCACCCTTTGGGCGGTGAGCGACCTGCACGCCGCGGTAAAGCTCAACGGCCCGCAAATCGACGCGATTCAACCGCGCGACCCGTCTGACTGGCTCATCGTGGCCGGCGACGTGGCGGAGCGGCCCGAGCTCATCGTGCAAGTGATGAAGCAGCTCGCGGAACGCTTCGACACCGTGGTGTGGGTGCCGGGCAACCACGAGCTGTTCTGCAAGTCCACCGACCGGCACCGTGGGCGCGACAAGTACGCCTACCTGGTGCAGGCGATGCGCGGCATTGGGGTGGTTACCCCGGAGGACCGCTACCCGGTTTTCGGCGGGGTGACCATCTGCCCGCTGTTCACGCTCTACGATTACTCGTTCCGCGCCCGCCACCTCTCCGTCGAAGACGCGGTGGCCGCCGCGAAAGAGAAGAACGTGATGATGACGGACGAGTTTGCCATCGCCCCGTTCGTCGACGTGCGCGCCTGGTGTTGGGACCGCCTGGCCTACACCACGAAGCGGCTTTCGCGTATCGACGGGCCCACGGTGCTGGTAAACCACTGGCCGCTCGTGCACGAGCCGGTGGAACAAATGATGTGGTCTGAGATCGCGCTGTGGTGCGGCACCCGGCACACCCGGACGTGGGCGCAGCGCTACAACGCTCAGGCCGTGGTCTACGGCCACCTGCACCTGCCGGGTGTGACCACCGTGGACGGGGTGGACCACATCGAGGTCTCACTCGGTTACCCGCGCGAGTGGCAGCACCGCGGCCACGACATCGCGTTCCCGTACCCGGTGATGGAGGTGGAGCAGTGATGCAGGACGTTTCCCTGTTCCCGCCGGAAGCCCGGTGCGTGTTCTTCCTCACCGACGACGCTGGCGACCTCACCCACTACCGCGACCTCCACCCGGATGAGCGCAAGGCGGTCAGCGAAGCCGTCGACGTGCGTAAGGGCGAGTTCGGCGACGCCCGCTGGTGCGCCCACGAGGCGCTCAAGGAACTCGGCGTCGACGCCGCCGGGGCGATCCTGCGCGGCGAGCGCGGCATGCCGATGTGGCCGGCCGGCTTCACCGGCTCGCTCACGCACACCGACGGGCTGCGAGCAGCGGTGGCCGCGCCGACGCGCCACGTGCGATCCATGGGGCTTGACGCGGAGCCCGCAGAACCACTCCCGGAGGGCGTGCTGGGCTCCATCGCGTCAGACACGGAGGCCGCGATGGTGGCGCGGATGCGCGAGCGCGGCCACGCCTGGGCTGACCGGCTGCTGTTCTGCGCGAAGGAAGCCACCTACAAGTGCTGGTACCCGATGACCAGACGCTGGCTGGATTTCTCCGAGGCGGAGATTGAGATCCGCGCCGACGGCACGTTCGTCTCCCAGCTTTTGGCCCGCCCGGCACCGGTCCACGCGTTTGAGGGCCGCTGGGTGGTGCGCGGCGGCTACGTGGTCGCCTCCACCTACGTGCGCTAAGCCGCGCGCGAGCAGCAGCTAGCAGCACCAAGCACCCAGCAGTTACAGCACTACCAGCTACAGCGTCGAGGGCCGCGCCACGAAGGTGGTGGCCAGGCGTTTGCCTTTCTCCTCCACGAGCGCCACCACGCGCCCGTCGGGTCCCTGCGCCGCGTGCACGCCTTTCAATCCCCGCGGCTCGAGCCACTTACCCATGGCGAGAGCCGAGTACTCGTCCGCGGTGACGCCCAGCACCGGCCAGGCACGGGTCAGCGCCTCGTCCATGGTGAGCGTCATCTCGGGGCAATCAGCCAGCGCATCCAGGTTGGCGGCGTCGGTGATGGGGAAGGGGCCGACGCGGAGCCGTCGCAAAGCAATCAAATGCCCCCCGACGCCCAGATCCTCCCCTAAGTCGCGCGCCAACGAGCGGATGTAGGTGCCGGAGGAACAATGCACCTCAACGTCGACGTCCACGAACTCGCCTGCGCGCCGAATTTCGGCGATGTCGAAGGAATGCACCGTCACCGGCCGCGCCGGAATGTCTACCTCCTCGCCTGCGCGCGCCAGTTCGTGCGCGCGCCGCCCGTCGATCTTGATCGCGGACACCTTCGACGGCACCTGCATAATCTCGCCCGTCAGCGCCCGCACACCCACACGGATCGCTTCCTCGCTCACCCCAGACGCATCTTGCTTATCGACGATTGCCCCTTCCGCATCATCCGTCGCCGTCGAAGCGCCCAAACGGATGGTGGCCGCATACACCTTGTCCAGGCCAACGAGGTGGGCGAGCAGCTTCGTGCCACGTTCGATGCCCGCCACGAGCACACCCGTGGCCATCGGGTCCAGGGTTCCGGCGTGGCCGACCTTGCGGGTGGAAAACGCCCGGCGCAGGCGGGCCACCACGTCGTGCGATGTCATACCGGCGGGCTTGTCTACCACCACGATGCCGGAGTGGGCGAGGGGATCGTTCATATCTCACGAGTATGCCGTAGGGTGTTCGCCGTGGATATTTTGCGCGGGTTGGCCAGTGTGCCGGAGACGCTCCGGGCGTCCGGCTGCGTGGTGACCATCGGCGTCTTCGATGGCGTGCACCGCGGCCACCAGCTGCTCATCTCCAAGGCGGTGGAAGTCGCGCGGGCGGCGGGGCTGCCGTGCGTGGTGATGACGTTTGACCCGCACCCCGTAGAGGTCTTCGCTCCCGAGCAGGCGCCCGCGGCGCTGATGAGCCTGGATGAGCGCGCGAAGCACATCGCTGAGCTGGGCGTGGATCACCTTTTGGTCATCGATTTCCGCGTGGAGCTCGCCGGCATGAGCCCGCAGCAGTACGTCGAGGACGTGCTGGTTGAACGCATCGACGCACGGCACGTGGTGGTGGGGGAGAACTTCACCTTCGGCCGCGACGCCGCGGGAACCTCGCACACCATGGTTGAGCTGGGGCAGCAGGCGGGTATCGACGTTACCGTGCTGAGCCTGTTGGAAAACGGCGGCGTGCGCGTGTGCTCAACTGCGATCCGCCAGGAGCTGGCCGGCGGCAACATCACCACCGCCACCGATTTCATGGGCCGGCCCTTTTCCGTCGTGGCAGAGGTGGAGCGCGGCGCGGGCCGCGGCGGGCGCGAGCTGGGCTACCCCACGGCGAACCAGTACGTGGAGGATTCCCGCGCAGTGCCTGCCGACGGCGTGTACGCGGGCTGGTTGACCATCGTCGACGGCGACACCGCAGGACCCATCAAGGGCGACATGGAGCCCGGCGTTGCGTACCCGGCGGCAATCTCCGTGGGCACGAACCCCACCTTCGGGGACGAGCGCCGCAGCGTGGAGTCCTTCGTGCTGGACCGCGAGGCTGACTTGTACGGGCGCATCGCGCGCGTGGAGTTCGTGGATAAGGTCCGCGACATGGTGAAGTTCAACTCCGTCGACGAGCTGCTGGAGCACATGGCCCGCGACGTGGCCACCGTGCGCGATATCTTGGGGGCATGACCCGAAAACTCGTCCTGGATTTGGACACAGGCATTGACGACGCGCTCGCGCTGGCCTACGCGCTAGCCTCGGACGAGGTGGAGCTGATCGGGGTGACGTGCACTTACGGCAACGTCACCGTGGCGCAGTCCGTGCGCAACACTCTGGCCATCCTTCAGCTGTTCGGCCGCACCGATATTCCCGTCTACGCGGGCCCGGAGAAGCCGGGGTTCGAGGTGCAGGAGATCTCCGCGTTCATCCACGGCGAAAACGGCATCGGCGGGGTAGAGATCCCGGATGCCGCCCGTGAGGCGGAAGAGCTCGGCGCGGTGGAGTTCCTCGTCGGCGCCGTGCACGAATACGGCGACGACCTGGTTATCGTGCCGACCGGGCCTTCCACCACCATCGCCGCCGCGGTTGAGTCATCGAACTTCTTCCGCGAGCGCGCCCACATTGTGATGATGGGCGGGGCACTCACCGTGCCGGGCAACGTCACGCCCTGGGCGGAGGCGAACATCGCCCAAGACCCGCAGGCCACAGACACGGTATTTCGCATGCTTCGCGACGTGACGATGGTGGGACTCGACGTTACACTGAAAACGCTGCTCACCGCCGAAGAGACCGCGCAGTGGGCGGCACTTGGCACCGCCGGCGGCAACTTCCTAGCCGCCGTGGCGGACTATTACATCGGCGCCTACAAAACCACCTCGCCGCACCTTGGCGGCTGCGGGTTGCACGACCCGCTCGCGGTGGCGGTAGCTATCGATCCGGGGCTGGTGGACACCTTCGGCATCAACATGAAGGTGGACACCGAAGGCCCCACGCGGGGGCGCACCATTGGCGACGAGGCACGGCTGAACGACCCGGACAAACACGCCGCAGTCGCGCTGCGCGTCGACACCGCCGGTTTCCTGGAACGCCTGATGCACCGCACGACGGTTTTGGCCTTGTCCACGCCCGTCGTGTAACATTCCTCAAGGTCTTTTCGCCCAAGCGACTGCGGTTCGCGGCAGTTGGGGCGCGCGGCACAGGAGTATTCGTCTCCGGTCGCGGACTTGAACACGAAGCGCGGACTGAAATAACTAAGGAGATTCCTCATGGCTCTGACCACTGAGAAGAAGGCTGAGATCCTCAAGGCCTACGGCCTGCACGAGACCGACACCGGCTCCCCGGAGGCACAGGTTGCGCTGCTCACCGAGCGCATCAACAACCTCACGGAGCACCTGAAGAGCCACCAGCACGACCACCACTCCCGTCGTGGTCTGCTGCTCATGGTTGGTCGCCGCCGCGGCCTGCTGAAGTACCTGCGCGAGAACAACGTGGACCGCTACCGCGACCTCATCGCGCGTCTGGGTCTGCGCCGCTAAGCGGGAGCTCGTCGATAAGCTAAGCGCAAAAATAACGCCTCACCTGCATGGTGGGGCGTTTTTTGCTATCATCGTTGCCCGTTCGAAGAATTACGACAATGGCGGCAACGACGACCGCCGAAGGAGAAGGATTTTCTTTGTCCACGTTTAACCCCAAAAACTCGTACGAGGTAGTTGTCGACGAAGATTTCGGAATCACCGAGGCAGTAGCCACCCTGGATAACGGCGATTTCGGCGAGCGCACCATCCGCTTTGAAACCGGGCAGCTCGCGCGCCAGGCCGACGGGTCCGTGACCACCTACCTCGACGACGACACGATGCTTCTGGCCACCACCACCGCATCGAACCAGCCGCGCGAGGGCTTCGACTTCTTCCCGCTGACGGTTGATGTGGAAGAGCGCATGTACGCCGCTGGCAAGATCCCGGGCTCGTTCTTCCGCCGCGAAGGCCGCCCGTCCACGCAGGCAATCCTGGCGTGCCGCCTGATCGACCGCCCGCTGCGCCCCACCTTCGTCAAGGGCCTGCGCAACGAGGTCCAGGTTGTGATCACCGTGATGTCGCAGCACCCGGAGGAGTACTACGACGTCGTGGCAATCAACGGCGCTTCCGCCGCGACCCAGCTGTCCGGCCTGCCGGTCTCCGGCCCAGTGGGTGGCGTGCGCATGGCGCTCATCGCCGACGACAAGCACCCGGAGGGCCAGTGGGTCGCCTTCCCGAACCACGAGGAGCACGAGCGCTGCCTGTTCGAGATGGTCGTCGCTGGCCGCATGGTGGAGCGCAAGCGCGGCAAGAAGACCGTGGAAGACGTTGCCATCATGATGGTGGAGGCGGGCGCCGGTGTGAACGTCGTTGAGCAGGTCAAGGCGGGTCGCCCGGCGCCGACGGAGAAGACCGTCGCGGAGGGCCTGGAGGCTGCGAAGCCGTTCATCGAGACGCTGTGCCGCGCCCAGCGCGCGCTCGCAGACCAGGTGTCGAAGGAGGCAAAGGAGTTCCCGCTCTTTCCGCCGTACTCCGACAAGGTCTTCGACGCGGTGGAGAAGAAGGCCGCGAAGAAGCTGTCCAAGCTGATGACCATCGCCGGCAAGGCCGAGCGCGAGGACGCCACGAACGACTTCATGGAAGAGGTCGAAGAGGACCTGCTGGACAAGTTCGACATTGACGACGATGACCGTGAGGAGCTCGCCGCCGCGTCGAAGGAAATCCGCGCCGCCTACAACGCGGTGCAGAAGCAGATCGTGCGCGAGAAGATTCTGAAGGACGGCTTCCGTATCGACGGCCGCGGCGTGACCGACATCCGCGACCTGGAGGTCGAGGTTGAGCTCATCCCGCGCGCGCACGGCTCTGCGCTGTTCGAGCGTGGCGAGACCCAGATCCTGGGCGTGACCACCCTCGACATGCTGAAGATGGAGCAGCACCTCGATTCGCTGCACCCTGAGGAGTCGAAGCGCTACATCCACCACTACAACTTCCCGCCGTACTCCACGGGTGAGACGGGCCGCGTGGGTTCGCCGAAGCGCCGCGAGATCGGCCACGGCGCGCTGGCCGAGCGCGCGCTCGTGCCGGTGATCCCGTCGCGCGAAGAGTTCCCGTACACCATCCGCCAGGTCTCCGAGGCGCTGGGCTCGAACGGCTCGACCTCCATGGGTTCCGTGTGCGCGTCGACGTTGTCGCTGTACAACGCGGGTGTGCCGCTGGCTGCCCCGGTGGCGGGCATCGCGATGGGCCTGGTGTCCGGCGAGGTGGACGGCGAGACCGAGTACGTCGCGCTCACCGACATCCTGGGCGCGGAGGACGCGTTCGGCGACATGGACTTCAAGGTCGCCGGCACGCCCGAGTTCATCACGGCGCTGCAGCTGGACACGAAGCTCGACGGCATCCCGTCCGACGTGCTGGCCGGCGCGCTCGAGCAGGCGCGCGACGCACGCGCCACCATCCTGGAGACGATGGCCGAGGTCATCGAGGGCCCGGACGAGATGAGCCCGCTGGCCCCGAAGATCACCACCGTCAAGGTGCCCGTGTCCAAGATCGGCGAGGTCATCGGCCCGAAGGGCAAGACCATCAACCAGATCACCGAGGACACCGGCGCCGAGGTTTCCATTGAGGACGACGGCACCGTGTTCGTCTCCGCCGCCAGCGGCGAAGCAGCGGACGCCGCGATTGAGAAGATCAACGCGATCGCGAACCCGCAGCTGCCGAAGGTGGGCGAGCGCTACCTGGGCACCGTGGTAAAGACCGTGGC
The DNA here is from genome assembly GCF_903645305.1 of Corynebacterium sp. Marseille-P4321. Classification (GTDB taxonomy): domain Bacteria; phylum Actinomycetota; class Actinomycetes; order Mycobacteriales; family Mycobacteriaceae; genus Corynebacterium. Next base: position 932,608 of record NZ_CAHJXO010000001.1, read on the forward strand.
GTTCGGCGCGTTCGTGTCCATCCTGCCGGGCACCGACGGCCTGATCCACATCTCCAACCTGGGCGGCAACACCCGCGTGGAGAACGTCGAGGACGTGATCAACGTTGGCGACAAGGTTGAGGTGGAAATCCGCGACATTGACAACCGCGGCAAGATCTCGCTTGTCCCGGTCGAAGAGGATGACGCGTAAGCACTTCGCTTATCGACGTTAACGCCCCCGCTTTGGCCTGCCACACCGGTTAATGCGGGGGCGTTTGCTCGTCGTCAAGCAATTGCTCTTCATTGCTGTCACCGTGCCCCATGAGTTCGTCTCTTCGGTGCCAGGCGTAGAGACCGGCACCCGGCGAAAGGCCAATCAGCAGGCCCCACCGCCCCTTCGACTGCTCGTCGAGCTCGGAGTCCCGGATCGAACGCAACGTGGAGTACAGCGCCACCCCGCCGAGCACGATCATGATGACAAGGAAGGCGATACCTGCCCAGCCCGCTGCCGTCATAAGCTTTCCCTCCTTCTCGCTACTGCTGGATGTCCACCACCAGGCGAATCGGGTTCTGCAACGCGTAGACGTTATACGGGCGCTGCGTATCCAGGCCGATGATGTACTGCGTGTCCGCCTCGAACACCCCGCCGTGCGTGATGCCCTTGACGTTGCCCGCGCCGATATCCATCGGGCCCGCCTTGATCAAGTCCTCCCGCGCGGGCATCGACCCCATCGGGGTGCCCTGGATCATCAGCTCCAGGTACGCGTTGCCTGCCACATCCATGGGCAGGCCGGAGGCTTGCTGCAGCGGCTCGGGCGTATAGCCGGTGATGAAGCCGGGGGAGCCGGTGCCAGTGAACTCGAACACCACCCGGTCGTAGCCGTCGTGGCTGCCCGCTCGCACGTCGGCGATCGTCAGATCGGTACCCTGCGCCTGGGGCACGCGACGGTCTTCGATGGTGTAGTTTGCTCCGCCTGCTTGCCCACCTGTCTGCCCTTCTGCCTGTCCGGCAGCCGGGGCGACCGGGGAGGCCTCCTTGGTCACGGTTTCGGTTTCCGTCTCCGGCTTCGCTGTGGTGGTGGACACCGACACCGGTGCAGATGTTTCCGCCTCCGGCAGCTCGTCCTGCTGTGCTGGCGAGCAGGCGCTCGCGCCAAGCGCGACGGCGATTACCGGGGCGATTGCGTACAGGCTCTTTCGTCTCATGTCCTCAAGGGTAGTGGCCTCGGCTGTCGGAGGGGCTCCGTTGCCAGGGGCTCATTCGCCGGCCTACTGCTGAAAGTCGATGACCAGGCGAGTCGGGTCGGCGAGTACGAACGCGCGGTACGGGCGCTCGCGGTCCAGCCCGATGAAGTACTCCGTCGCACCACCCAACGCGGCGTGCGAGCTGGGGTGATAGATGTCCGCAACGTTACCCGCGGCCTGCTCCAGCGAGTACGCTCGCCCGCTATCGGAATCGGTGCCGCGAATCTCCAGCCGTAGAAACGCGTCGCCGCCGACCGGGGCGGGGGAGTTCTCGCCGTGGGGCACGGGCGCCGAGACCCAACGCGTGGTGAATCCGGGAGCGGCGGCGCCGTCGTTGAACTCGTAGACCACCCGGTCGAAGCCTTCGTGGGAGCCGGTGCGGATTTCCATGATGGTCAGCCCGCTGCTCGGACCGTCGATCTCGCGACGCTGCGTCTGGAAGCTGCTGCCTTCAGTGTCCGGGGAGGTCAGCGGAGCTTCGGCGGCCGGAGTCTTTTCCTGTTCGGGCGAAAGTTCAGCGTTCGTTTTCGTCTCGCTCCCCGGCACAGCCTCCGGCGCAGTCTTCGGTGTAGGCTTCGGCGCCGAGCTGATGCGCGTGAACTGTTGGGGTGCCGGCTCGGACGTCTCGCTCGGGCTCGAGGTGCACGAGGCGAGCAACAGGGACGGCAGTAGCACGCAGGCGAGGCGACGGTTGAGCATTCCTCAAGCATAACCGCGTCGGCGCGGGCGCTAGCATGGCGGTCAAGCAAGACGCGAAAGGAGACGCATGATGAAGGTCGGAGTTTTGGGGGCAAACGGCAGGGTCGGTTCGGCTGTGTGCGAGGGGGTGGAGAAAGCTGCGGGGCTCGAGCTCGCCGCGCGCATTGATCGTGGGGATGATTTGCAGCAGCTTATCGACGCTAAAGTGGACGCCATCGTCGACTTCACCACGCCGAATGCCGTGATGGACAACCTGGAGTTCTGCATTAACAATGGTATCCACTGCGTGGTGGGCACCACCGGTTTCGACGAGGAGCGTTACGCGCAGGTGCGTGCTTGGTGCGAAGACAACGAGGGGGTCGGCGTGCTCATCGCCCCGAACTTCGCCATCTCCGCGGTGCTCACCATGGCGTTCGCCCGCCAGGCAGCACCGTACTTCGAGTCGGCGGAGGTTGTGGAGTTCCACCACCCGAACAAGCTGGACGCACCGTCCGGCACCGCGGTGAAGACGGCGCAGGGCATCGCTGAGGCGCGCCGCGAGGCGGGCATGGACGCTGCCCCGGACGCCACCGAGAAGGCCCTCGACGGTGCGCGCGGCGCCGACGTGGACGGCGTGAAGGTCCACGCTGTGCGCATGAGCGGCATGGTGGCGCACGAGGAGGTCATCTTCGGCACGCTGGATCAGTCGCTGACCATCCGTCAGGACTCCTACGGGCGCGAGTCGTTCGTCCCGGGTGTGATCACGGGGCTGCGCGAGGTTGCCGGCCACCCGGGCTTGACCGTGGGCCTGGACGCCTACCTGGGTCTGTAATGCTGGACGTAACTCTCGTTGCCGCCACGCAGTTCCACGGCCCCGCAGCCGATACGGTGGCCACGGACGCGGAGGCGGCGGTGGAGTACGCCGCCCGTTTGCACGGCAGCTCGCTTCCTCCCGCGGCGTTGTTGCGCCAGCTTATCGACGACTCCGATGCCGCCGCCCTCGAGCACGCGACCGCAACCATGCATTTGAGCGGCATCTCGCGCGATGCGGCCTACGTGGTCGCCGCGCACACGGGTTTCGCGGTGACCAGCCGCGACAAGGACGCAACCTTGATCCCGGCCGCGATTGCGGAGGACGAAGAGCTGTCGCGCATCTTTACCTCCGCGGTAGAGGAAGCGGCGTTTGTCCGCGACGAGCTCGTGCACGCACTCGAGGAAGCGATGGCGGACGAGCCGAACGCGCTGGCGCGTCGCAAAGCTGCCCGTCAAGCGGCCGACGCTGTGCTGCCGGCAGCCCGCGAGACGGAGCTCGTGGTCACCGGAAACTACCGGGCGTGGCGCGAGTTCATCGCGGCGCACACCGGCGAGTTCGAGCACCCGGAGATCAACGCGCTCGCGCGGGCGTGCCTGCAGGTGTTGAAGGTCCAGGCGCCGTTGCTGGTGGAGGATTTGGGCGACGGGGCCCGTCGATAAGCAATTGCGATTGCGTACCGGGTATCCTTTGGCCACATGGGCACATCTATGAAAGCTGATCGGGGTGCTGAACACTTCGGCACCGTCTGCGTCGCCATGGTCACGCCGTTTGATTCCAACGGTGAACTCGATCTCGGCGCAGGACGCGAATTAGCCGCCCACCTTGTTGATCAAGGAATCGATTCACTGGTCCTCGCAGGCACCACGGGCGAATCGCCCACCACCTCACCAGAGGAGAAGATTGCGCTCCTGAAGGCGGTGCGCGAAGAAGTGGGCGACCGCGCCAAGCTGGTCGCCGGGGCGGGCTCGAACGACACTCGCCACGCGGTGGAAATGGCCGTCGCGGCCGAAGAAGCTGGCGCCGATAGCCTGTTGGTGGTCACGCCGTACTACTCGAAGCCCAGCCAAACGGGCGTGTACGCGCACTTCAAGGCCGTCGCAGACGCGACGAGCCTGCCGATCTGCCTGTACGACATCCCGGGCCGCTCCGGCATCCCAATCACTGGTGAAACCATCGCCGAGCTGGCGAAGCTGGACAACATCCAGGCGATGAAGGACGCCAAGGGCAACTTCCTGGAGGCCTCGAGCTTGATCCAGGAGACGGGCCTGGCGTGGTACTCGGGCGACGACCCGCTGAATCTGCCGTGGCTGACCTTCGGCGCAACCGGCGTGATCTCTGTAGTGGGCCACGCCGCCCCGCGGCGCTTGCGTGAACTAGTGGAAGCATTCGAGGCTGGCGACCTCACCCGGGCACGGGAAATCAACGCCAACGTCATCAACGTGCTCGCACGGCAACAGGCCGTGCTGGGCGGTGCGACATTTGCAAAGGCGGCCCTGCACCTGCAGGGCCTCGACGTCGGAAACCCGCGCCTGCCGGTGGTTGGAGCCACCGATGAGCAGCTCGCGGCGCTTCGCGAAGATATGGAAAAGGCTGGAGTCCTCTAAGCATGAACGAACCCCGCAACCGCGCCCGTAAAGTGACGCGCAAGGCAGGACCGCCGGAGCCGGCTGAGCAGCAGCCGGTGTTCCAGGCGCCGGAACAGACCCCGGATCAGGCGCAGGGCCAAGGCCAAGCGCAGGATCGGGCACCGCAGAACGATTCGAAGCCGGACCGCGAGTCCGGCCAGGGCAACCAGGGCGGCAATGGCAACGGCGGCGGCAACGGCAACGGCAATGGCGGCAACGGCGGTGGCCGTAACCGTCGTCGTGGCCGCGGCGGCCGTGGCCGTGGCGGCAATGGCGGCGGCAACAACGACGGCGGCCGCCGCAACCCGATGAAGTCCATGCAGGGCGCGGACCTGACAAAGCGTCTACCCGCCCCGCCGAAGCCGGCGAAGGACACGCTGCGCATCTACGCGCTGGGCGGTATCTCGGAGATTGGCCGCAACATGACGGTCTTCGAGTACAACGGGCGCCTGCTGATCGTGGACTGTGGCGTACTGTTCCCGAACTCCGACGAGCCGGGCGTGGATCTGGTGCTGCCGGACTTCGGCCCGATTGAGAACAAGCTGGACAAGGTCGACGCGCTCGTGGTCACCCACGGCCACGAAGATCACATCGGCGCCATTCCGTGGCTGCTTAAACTGCGCCACGACATTCCGATCTACTCCTCGAAGTTCACCAACGCGCTCATCGCGGCGAAGACGCACGAGCACCGTCAGCGCCCGAAGCTGAACGAGGTGAACAAAGATTCCGAGGTCACCGTCGGCCCGTTCCGCCTGCGTTTCTGGCACGTCAACCACTCCATCCCGGAGTGCTTGGGTGTGTCCATCAAGACCGGTGCCGGGCACGTGGTCATGACAGGCGACGTGAAGGTCGACCAGACCCCGTACGACGGTAAGCCGACCGACATCCCGGCGCTGGCCCGTCTTGGCGACGAGGGCATCGACCTGTTCATGTGCGATTCCACCAACGCCACCATCCCGGGCATCTCCGCGTCCGAGGCGGGTATTGAGGAAACGCTCACCCGACTCGTCGCAAATGCGAAGCAGCGCGTGGTTATCGCGTCGTTCGCCTCCAACGTCGCGCGCGTGCAGATGGCGATCAACGCCGCGGTGGCGAACCACCGCAAAGTGGCGTTCAACGGCCGCTCCATGCTGCGCAACATGGAGATCGCGGAGAAGATGAACCTGCTCAAGGCCCCGAAGGGCACGATCATCCCGATCGAGGAGGCCGCGAAGATGGCGCCGCACAAGACGGTGCTCATCACCACGGGTACCCAGGGTGAGCCGATGGCTGCGCTGTCTCGCATGTCTCGCCGCGAACACCGCCAGATCACCATCCGCGACAACGACACGATCATCCTGTCTTCCTCGCTCATCCCGGGCAATGAGGAAGCGGTATTCGCCGTGATTAACAACCTCGCCCAGATCGGCGCGAACGTGATCACCAACAAGGAGGCGCACGTGCACGCCTCCGGCCACGGCTACGCCGGCGAGCTGCTCGCGCTGTACAACGCGGCGCGCCCGCGCAACGCGATGCCGGTACACGGCGAGTGGCGCCACATGCGCGCGAACAAGGAGCTCGCGATCTCCACTGGTGTGAAACCGGACCACACTGCGCTCGCGCAGAACGGCGTGGTGGTTGATATGCACAAGGGCAACATCAAGGTCGTGGGCCAGTACCAGGTGGGCCAGCTCTACGTCGATGGCACGACGATGGGCGACGTGGACCCGGATGTTCTCGGCGAGCGTTCTTCGCTGGCGTCCGGTGGCGTGGTGTCCATCACCTGTGTCATCGACGACCGCACGGGCCGCCTGCTGGAGGCGCCGCAGGTGTCCACCACGGGTTACACCGACGACGACCGCGACTTCAACAAGAAGGTCGTCGAGGGCGTCGAGGCCGTGATGGGCGATCTCGCCGCGGAGGGGGAGAACGACCCGTTCCGCATGGTCCAGCAGATCCGCCGTAAGGTCTCCCGCGCCATCGAGCAGAATTACAAGCGCCAGCCGGTCATTTTGCCGACTGTGGTGCCGATGTCTTCCGAAAACCACCCGATTGCAGAGGCTGACGTCGAGGCCGCGCGCGAGTCGCGCTAGGGAGCAATAGCTTTACGACGGCTTCCGCGCCGGTGCTGCTGTAACAGCAGCACCGGCGTTTTCGATACGTGGGGCATGAACACTTCGAGGAAGGCCGCGGCCGTTATCGCCGCCGTCGCTACCCTTGCCCCCGTCACCGCTCCGGCGGCGCTCGCCGGGCCATTCCGCCCGCTTCCGCCCGGCGCGCGTGTTCCGTACGACCCGGGCTACACCGGTTACTGGGTCGCCCATGACGTGGTGAAGCTGGGGGATAAGAACTACTTCAACCGCAACGTGGAAGGGGTGCGCGTCGTCGGCAAGTTCTCCGGCAGCGAGATCCTATGCGTGCACAACAAGGGCGGCATGCAGGAATGTTTTGTCGACGGCAAGACGGTGACGGACCTGGGTTACGCCAGGTCAGGCCGCGTCCTGACCGTCGATCCGCTGTGGGCAACCTTCGCCCCGGTGATTCGTTTTATCCACCAGGTTTCTACACAGTCGTTCAATTGGACAGTACTGTCGCCCTAGAAAGGAGAAACACAATGCGTCACACGAAAACCGCCGCGGTGCTTCTCACCGCCGCAATTGCACTTGCGCCAACCGCTCACGCTGAACCGGCCACGGACTGGACGGGCGGGCGCCCGCTGCCACCCGGCACCGCGGTTCCGTTCGAGCCGGGCTACGCCTCCGCGTGGAAGATGTACGACGTCGTCCGTCCCGGCGACCCGAACTTCCGTAACTACGAGAAGCAGGGCATCCGCGTACTGGGCAGGTACGACAGCAACCAGATCATGTGCCTGATGAACATGAAGGGTGGGTTGTCGCGCTGCTACGTCGACGGCAAGCCTGTCACCGACCTCGGCTGGGGAACAGGCGGCATGCGCGTGACCACCGATCCTGCGGTTGCGTTCTTCGCACCTCTTATCCAGGGCTTTTACTCCTTGGAGCGTCGGTTGTCGAACTTGAGTAGCTCGTTCCTGCGCTAGCAGCGCCTAAGCTGGAGCGCATGACTTTCGCACAAAAGGAACGCGAGCGTCTCGCGGCGCTGTTGCTCGAGGTTGGCCCGAACGCTCCGACGCTGAACGACGGGTGGACCACCCGCGATCTCGCGGCCCACTTGTTGATCCGCGAGCGCAAGATCCTCAAGGCCGGCGGAATGTTCGTCGACGCACTCGAGGGCGTGCTGAAGAAGGAGACCGAGAAACAAAAGGCGCGCCCGTACGAGGAAGTTGTGCGCGAGTGGGCAGGTGGGCCGCCAGTGTGGGTCAAGCCCTTCGACAAGCAGATCAACACTGCGGAACACTTTATCCACCACGAAGATGTTCGCCGTGGCGACGGCGTGCTTGAGCCCCGCGAGTTTTCCAAAGTAGTCAACGGGGAGCTACTTACCTGGGCCGGCCGGATGGGCAAGCTGGCGCTGAAAGGGTCGCCTGTGCCGGTAGTGCTTACTCCGCCGGACTTGCCGCCCGTAACGGTGGGGGATTCTGCGGGTGTCGCCGAACGCGGCGATCGGGTCCTGCGCGTTGCCGGCGAGCCGGGAGAGCTGCTCATGTGGGTCTCTGGTCGCGACGCGGCTGAAGTTGAGTTGACCGGCGCGGTGGAGGATTTCAAAGAGTTCAAGAGAAAGGGTCTCTAAACCCCAGTTACCCCATCCGGGTCTACCGCGGTTCCGTCCGCCGCTAGACCCGGATTCGTGTGTCTGAGAAACCACTCGGCGTCGCCCCAGGTGGTATGTATGGACAAATCATCGAGGTCTAGTGCTGCTGCTTGAATCGGTAGACCTCGATGGTTCGGCGCCGAGCGGAGCATTCGCATCGCTTTCCGACGGCCGCCACCGGTGTGGCATATGTGGCGAATGTGGTTTCAGATACTAGAGTTACACCCATGTCTGTCAAAAACACCGCCCCACGCTCGACGCGCCACCAGTCGCGCCGAACCGCCGATGGCAACCGTTACGGCGGGCCGGTGTCTATGACACACCCGCCCACCGCGTCCCACGTGGCAGCCGACACCGCGAACGAGCGTGTTGGCTCCGCCTACAGGGAGGTGGGCAGTTCGATCGGCGCCGCGGCCCGCGGCGTCGGTTCGTTTTTCTCGCGGGGCTCAAAACGTCGCCGCGATCGCGATACGCACGAGGAGGAGCAGCTGACCACGCAACGCACGCGCCGCCCGCGTCGGCACGATAACCCCGAGGTGGACGACAACTTCGACGACGATTTCGGCCTCGGCCCGGAAGAGGACGACGTGGAGACGAAGCCACGTCGGGCTGACCGTGGCGGGCGAAACGCAGGTGCCAGCACTTTCGAAACACATGCGGACGCGTGGGGGCTGGTGCTCATTGGTCTCGCTGCGGTGATTGCAGGGTCGGTCTGGTTCGACGTTGCGGGCCCGGTGGGGGAGCTCATCTCGGGCGGGGTGCACTGGCTCATCGGCGCGGGGGCGCTCATACTGCCCGTGGTGTTGGTGGGCGTGGCAGTCGCGCTGATGCTCAATGTCCGCGCGACGGATGCGGTGCGAGCACGCGTGGCGCTGGGTTTGTCCATCATCGCTGTGGCAATGCTCGGTTTGATCCACGTCTTCGCGGGTAACCCGGCGGCGTGGGCGGAGCGCAGAGTAGCTGGCGGCGCGTTCGGTGCGTTCACCGGTGGTCTGCTCGCGGCAGGGTTCTCGTCGTACGTGGCGGTACCCCTGCTCGCATTGGTGATCATTTACGGGGCGTTGAAAACTACCGGCATCACGGTGCGGGAGGCCTACGACTACGTCAAGGACCTCATCGCCCAGCTGCTCAGCAACACCGACACTCCTGATGCCGACGAGGACGAGGACGACGATCCGTACGGCCACGTCAGCGGCGAGCTCGACGACATCGCGGAAGGTCGCGAGCGGCCGCGTCCGGCGGCGCGAGTGCGCCCGTCGTCACCGATGGAGAACTACCCGGCGGACGAAGCGCAGCCCAAGAAGACCCGCAGCAAGCCGAAGAAGCGCAACCTGCAGCGCTTCTTCGGTGGCGACGCAGCGGTTGAAGAAGATGACGACGTTGACCTGTTCGATTTCGCGGACGACATCGCAGACATCGCCGACATCGGCGATGCGCCAGATACCGATGACGCTAGTGATTCCGCCGGCACGACGGTCATGCCGCGCCCGGCAGCCCGGGCCACCCAGGCTGCCCAGGCTGCTCAGAGGCGCCCGGCTGTGCGCGCTCAGCGCCAGAGCCCCGCGCCGGCTGCCGCGCCGGCTCGCGCGGCCCGTCCCGCGCGCCCGGACGAGACGCCGGACGAGACGAGGGTGCTGGAGCGGGATGAAGAGGTAGGGGAGGCTACGGAGCGTCGTGAAGCAACTGCTCCCGATGCCGTAGCCACCTCCCGCGAGCAGATGGCGAAGGCGATTGCGGCGCGCTCGGGAATCGACGCGTCGAAGATCCCGGCCACCACCCCGAAGTCTGAAACCGAAAAGGCCGCACCGAAGCCGGTGAAGCGGATCTCGCAGAACCCGGACTACGCGCTGCCGTCGACAGACCTGCTCATCCCCGGCAACGCGCCGAAGACGCGCACCGAGGCCAACGACCGCATGATCGAGGCGATCACGGACGTCTTCGAGGAGTTCAACGTCAACGCCCAGGTGACCGGTTTCTCGCGCGGACCGACAGTGACGCGCTACGAGGTCGAGCTCGGCCCAGGCGTGAAGGTTTCGAAGATCACGAACCTGCAGTCCAACCTCGCCTACGCCGTGGCCACGGACAACGTGCGCCTGCTCACCCCGATCCCGGGCAAATCCGCCGTGGGTATCGAGGTGCCCAACGCCGACCGCGAGATGGTGCGACTGCGCGACGTGCTCGACGCCCCCAAGGTCGCGTCGCAGGACGACCCGATGCTCATCGGCCTGGGCAAAGACATCGAAGGCGACTTCATCGCCAGCTCCATTCAGAAAATGCCGCACCTGCTTGTGGCGGGCTCGACTGGCTCGGGTAAGTCCGCGTTCGTGAACTCGATGCTCGTGTCGCTGCTCACCCGCGCCACGCCGGAGGACGTCCGCCTGATCCTGGTGGACCCGAAGATGGTGGAGCTCACCCCGTACGAGGGGATCCCGCACCTGATCACGCCGATCATTACGCAGCCGAAGAAGGCCGCGGCCGCCCTGCAGTGGCTGGTGGAGGAGATGGAGCAGCGCTACATGGACATGAAGTCCGCGCGCGTGCGCCACATCAAGGACTTCAACCGCAAGGTCCGCTCCGGCGAACTCACCGCGCCCCCGGGGTCGGAGCGCGAGATGCGCCCGTACCCGTTCATCGTGTGCGTGGTCGACGAGCTCGCCGACCTGATGATGACGGCGCCGAAGGAGATCGAGGAATCCATCGTGCGCATCACCCAGAAGGCGCGCGCGGCGGGTATCCACCTCGTGCTGGCCACCCAGCGCCCGTCCGTGGACGTGGTGACCGGCCTGATTAAGACGAACGTGCCGTCGCGCCTCGCGTTCGCTACCTCCTCCCTCACGGACTCCCGCGTGATCCTGGACCAAGGTGGCGCCGAGAAGCTCATCGGCATGGGCGACGGCCTGTTCATCCCGCAGGGCGCAGGCAAGCCGCAGCGACTGCAGGGCGCGTTCGTCTCCGACGAGGAGATCCAGGCGGTCGTCGAGGCCGCGAAGAGCCAGGACGAGCCGGACTACGTCGAGGGTGTCACCGAGGACAAGCAGGCGGAAGCTAAGGTCATCGACGACGACATCGGTAAGGACATGGACGACCTGCTCGAGGCCGTGGAGCTGGTGGTCACCTCCCAGCTCGGCTCGACGTCCATGCTGCAGCGCAAGCTGCGCATCGGCTTCGCGAAGGCCGGCCGCCTGATGGACCTCATGGAATCCCGCGGCGTCGTCGGCCCGTCCGAGGGCTCGAAGGCGCGCGAGGTGCTGGTCAAGCCGGAGGAGCTGGACACCATCATCTGGATGATCAAGGGCGCAGACCCCGCCGAGGCGCCGAAGGATGTAGACGGTGATTCCTCTGAGGGCTACGGGCTTGAGGAGCCCTCCGAGCTTAACGACGATCCGGGCGCCGACGCGCCAGAAACCCGTACCGTCACCGCCACCTACAACCCGACCGGAGGCGCGTTCTAAGACATGGCTCTTCCATTGCCGCAGAAGATCTCTATTGTGATTTTCGACGATGTGGAGCTTCTCGATGTGGCCGGTCCGGTTGAAATATTCTCAAAGGTCCCGGGCCTTGCAATCGAGATGCTTTCTCCAACGGGCTTGCCTGTGACATCCTCTCAAGGGGTCAGCTTTGGTGCGGATGCCGATTACGGGGCGATCTCAGGCGACACATTGCTGATTCCGGGCGGACAGGGTACTCGCCAGCTCGTCTACGATGAAGCTTTCCTAGCGGCGCTGAAACACACGGCAGAGAATGTGGAAACTGTCATGTCGGTGTGTACCGGATCAGCGCTACTAGCGGCTGCGGGGCTTTTGGAGGGCTATGCGGCGACCAGCAACAAGCGAGCGCTGGATTGGGCGACGAGTTTCGGGACGGACATCGAATGGCAGCGTTCGGCGCGGTGGGTTCACGATCGCGACCGTTGGACGTCGTCTGGTGTGACAGCGGGAATCGATATGACTGCCGCTTTTGTGGCGACCAGGTGGAGCAGCGAAATGGCGTTGGACATCGCCGATTCGATCGAACTCCGGTTGAATCTCGATTCTCACGACGATCCTTTTGCGTCGTAAAGTCGACCTTCTCGTCTCGGGGCCGCAGTGTGTGCGTTCGGTTGACCCATAGCGTAAGGTGATACGCGCTTGGAGGGGAGTACCCCGGAATTGTTCTAGGTCGTCAGCACGGAGCCGTCGATAAGCGATTGCCCCGGCCTAGACAGCCCGCGCTGGCGGGGGAGACCTCCGGTCACCTATGCAAACTCTCTGACCGGAGGAAAGATGGACGTACCTCTTTGGCTGTGGCTTGTCACCTCTGCGGTGATCCTCGGCTTTTTCGTGTTCGACTTTGTCACCCACGTGCGCACCCCGCACGAGCCGACGATGAAGGAATCGGGCGGTTGGGCGCTGTTCTACATGGCCATGGCCTGCATCTTCGGCGGTCTGGTGTGGTGGCTGTGGGACGCCGAGCACGGCGTGCAGTTCTTCACCGGCTACCTCACCGAGCTCTCGCTGTCCGTGGACAACCTGTTCGTGTTCGCGCTGATCATGGGCGCGTTCAAGATTCCGCGCGCGTACCAGCAGAAGGTGTTGCTCATCGGCATCGTTATGGCGCTGGTGTTCCGCCTGCTGTTCATCCTGCTGGGCGCCGTGATCATCGAGGCGTGGTCGGATGTGTTCTACATCTTCGCCGCGTTCTTGCTCTACACCGCCATCAAGCTGGTCTACGACGAGGCGACGGATCAGCCGGAGACCGACCCGAACGACATGTTCGTGGTGAAGACGCTGCGCAAGGTCATCCCGGTAACGGAGTCCTACCACAGTGACAAGCTCGTCTCCGTGACGGAGGCGGGCAAGAAGGCCGTCACTCCGCTGTTCGTGGCGCTTCTGGCCATCGGCTTTATCGACGTGATGTTCGCGTTCGACTCCATCCCAGCCATCTACGGCATCACGCAGGAGCCGTTCCTGGTGTTCACCGCGAACGCGTTCGCGCTGCTCGGCCTGCGCCAGCTGTACTTCCTGCTCAACGGCCTGCTGGACAAGCTTATCTACCTGCCGTACGGCCTGGCCATCATCCTGGGCTTCATCGGCATCAAGTTGCTGCTGCACGCCCTGCACGAGAACAACCTGCCGTTCATTAACGGCGGTGAGGGCCTGAACGTGCCGGAGATCGGAACTGTGGCCTCGCTCGTGGTCATCGTTGGCACCCTGGCCATTACGGCGATTGCGTCTTTGGCCAAGGAACGCCAGATGATCAAGAACGGGGAGAAGGACCCGGAGGGCCCGAAGTTCCACATCGACTACGACGACCACGGCAACCGCCGCAAGGTGGACAACAACGGCAACCACCTCGAGTGGATCGACGACCCCGCCACTTCTGGCAAGGGCGACCACACCGCCACCGGATCGCGCGACACGGACCACCTTGACGTGAAGCGCGGCGGCGCGAACTAAGCGCCCCACAACCCCGCGAGTACCTCATACCCCGCGCGCCGCTGACAGGCCGGCGCGCGGGGTATTTGTCTTATTCGTCGCCGAACGTGTTTGCCACCGCGTTCCACGGCCGCACTTCGCGAGAAGCGAGCGCGCCGGCGGCGATGTAGGGGTCGTCGTCGAGGAACGTCTCGGCGTCTCTCTGCGTAGCCTCGTCGTCGAGGCGCACGAGCACGAGTGCTTGGCGCCCGCCGTCCATGAATGGGCCGGCGGCGATGATGCGACCCGCTTCGAGCTGTCCTTTGACCCATTCGCGGTGGGTGGGACGGGTTTCGTCGACAAGCTCTGTGTCCCCGTATGTGTAGATGGCTGCAAAGTACTTCATGGGTGTGAGTCTACGTTTCCGGGTGGGCGGTATGGTGGCGAGTGTGAGTGAAATGAACGCGAACCCGCCGCCCGCGCAGAAGCCCTCGAATTGGAACCTGCCGAATGTGCTGACGAGTTTGCGCATCCTCTTCATCCCCGTTTTCGCGTGGCTGGTGTTGCAGCTGCACTGGTGGTGGGCGTTTGGCGTGTTTGTGGCGCTGATGATCACGGACAAGCTGGACGGGGATATCGCCCGTGCCCGCGGTTTGATCACGGATTTCGGCAAAATCGCTGACCCGATCGCGGACAAGGCGCTCATGATTACCGCCCTTGTGACCTTGAACATCGCGTCTACGCTGCCGGTGTGGGTGACCGTGGTGATCGTGGTGCGCGAGCTGGGCATCACGTTCTGGCGCATGTGGATGTTGCGCCGTGGCAAGGTGGTGCCGGCGTCGAAGGGTGGCAAGTTGAAGACGGCGTTGCAGTCCGTCGCGGTCGGCATGTACCTGTGCCCGTTGCCGGAGTGGATGGATACGCCGACGTTTGTGGTGATGCTGGCTGCGGTGGCGGTTACGGTGGTCACTGGAGTGCAGTACCTGGTTGATGCGGAGAAGGTTAATGCTTGAGCAGTTGCTTATCGACGAATTACGGGCCCGGAACCAAACCATTTCCTTTTGCGAGTCCCTCACAGCTGGCCTGGCGTGCGCGACACTCGCGCAGGTGCCCGGGGCTTCCGATGTATTACGCGGTGGGCTGGTGACGTACTCGGTGGATTTAAAGTCGCAGCTGGCGGGAGTGGACCCGGCAGTGGTGGAGGCCAACGGCGTGGTCTCTGCCGCGGTGGCGCGCGAGATGGCCCGCGGCGCGAAACGTGTCTGCGGGTCTGACTGGGCGGTGTCGCTCACAGGCGTCGCGGGACCGGATCCCGTGGACGGGCTGCCGGCGGGCACGGTGTGGATCGGGCTGGCTGGCCCGCGCTGGACCGCGGCCTCGCAGGCTGCGGAGATTTCGGAGCCCCAGGACAGCCGTTACGCCTTGCTGCCTGGCGCGCCGGAGCCGGTTCGGGTGCTGGCGGGCGACCGCAACGCGATCCGCCGCGCCGCCGTGCATGCCGCGCTTAGGGGCACGCTTACCGCGGTGCGGGAACAAAACTAACCTTTAGGCCGTTATAGATCCTGATGACAACGACAACACTGCTGTACGACGCTCCCGCGGATCTGCTCGCTCCCGGAGCAGCACCTGAAGCTGCCCCGGCGGCCCCTGCCGCACCCGGGCGTGAACCATTGTTCCGCGAGGCGCTGGGCATGTCCCTGCGCGCGTTCCGCGCCGACAAGGGCGTATCGCTTCGTGCGCTGGCGAAGCAGGCGCGGGTTTCCTCCGGCTACATCTCTGAGCTGGAGCGCGGGCGCAAGGAGGTCTCCTCGGAGCTTTTGGCGTCCCTGTGCGCGGCGCTTGGTACCACGGTGTCGGAGGTGCTGTTGGAGGCGGTTGCGAACATGTCACTGCACTCGTTCAACGAGGAGCTGGCGAATACAACTCCCGCCGCCGCGGAAGCCTAACCTTCAGGCGGGCCGCTGCGTTCACGGCTAAAGTGGTTCACGTTTAGCACTCAACAAAGTTTTTAAACGAAAGGTTTAAAGGGCTTTCAGCATGGCGAATCCCTTCAAGAAGTTCTGGAACTACCTCATGGCGCTCTTCGACAACAAGATCGAGGAGAACGCAGATCCGAAGGTGCAGATCGAGCAGGCCATCAACGAGGCACAACGCCAGCACCAGGCGCTGTCCCAGCAGGCCGCCGCGGTGATTGGCAACCAGCGTCAGCTGGAGATGCAGCTGAACCGTCGCCTGGAGGACGTCGAAAAGCTGCAGGCAAACGCGCGCCAGGCGCTGCAGCTCTCGGATAAGGCCCGCGCCGACGGCGACGCGCAGAAGGCAATGGAGTACGAAAACGCCGCCGAGGCGTTCGCGGCGCAGCTGGTCACGGCAGAGCAGGGCGTGGAGGACACGAAGCAGCTGCACGACCAGGCGCTGCAGCAGGCCGCGCAGGCGAAGCAGGCCGTGGAGCGCAACGCGGCGCACCTGCAGCAGCAGGTTGCTGAGCGTTCGAAGCTGCTGAGCCAGCTCGAGCAGGCGAAGATGCAGGAAAAGGTCACCGAGACCATGCAGTCGATGAACGCGATCACCTCCCAGGGCCCGAACCTGGACCAGGTGCGCGACAAGATCGAGCGCCGCTACGCCAACGCGCTCGGTGCCGCTGAGCTCGCACAGAACTCCATCGAGGGCCGCATGGCCGAGGTAGAGCAGGCGGGCATTCAGATGGCTGGCCACGGACGCCTGGAGCAGCTGCGCGCCGAGATGGCGGGCGAGCTGACCTCCGGTCAGAAGCCAGCGATTGAGCAGGGCGCCTCCCACAGTGCAGGCCAGCAGGCTGGCGCAGCCGGTGCAACGCAGCAGGCACCCGAGGTCAACGACGACGCGGTGGCGCAGCGCATGCGTGAGCTGCGCGGCGACGCGTAACGCGCCACTTTTTCTACGGCACGGCAATCCGCCTTCCGCACACGCGGGAGGCGGATTCTTCTTTGGGGCGACCGCTAATCGACGGCTCCGCGGGCCATCAGCGCCTCCCCAATCATCCGCGCGCGGCGCACGGACCGGATCACAAGTGGCGTGCCGAAGGCGCGAAGCGAGAAGCCGGCTCCGCGGGCTTTGCGTGCGTCGAGCACTTCGTTGGCCGTGGCGAGCATGAGTGGGATAAGCCGGATGGTCAGCGCGATGGTCAGCGACGTCAGCTCGCCGGCGCGGCCGAGCGGGGCGAGGGCGCGGTCGAGGGCGTCCATGAGCGCCTCGACTGTGGTGGTAAGGGTGAGCAGGTTCGCCGCCGCGATGGTGGCGATCAGCCCAATGATCGTGGTCAGCGCCGCGGCTAACCCGTTCTGAAACCACAGAAAGCCAAACAGAATGCCCAGGATCGGGATCAGTGGCACAAGTTGGTTCCACGCCACTTTCGGCGGGATCTGCGCCGAGGCGTAGAGCGCGAGCACGAAGGTGAAAGCGGCCATCGAATGCCACGGCTCGGTTGGCCAGATGGTGACGAAGAGGATGAACGCAACCAGCAGCGCGAACTTCACGCCGGGGCTCAGGCGGTGCAGCCAGGTGTCGGCGTTGATGTATACGCCCAGGGGCAGCTCGCGGATCACGGTTTTGCGTCCATTAGGTCGGTGTAGAACGCGATGGCGTCGTCGGGTGCGCCGTCGAAGGCGAGGTGGGCGTCGTCGATGCACAGCACGCGATCGAATCCGCGCAGCATCTCCAGGTCGTGTGTGACCACGATGAGCTGCTGGTCCAGGGCCTCGAACTCGCGGATGATGCGGCGACGGTTGCGCAGGTCGAGCAGGGTGGTGGGCTCATCGGCGATGATGGTGTCCGGCTCGATGACCAGCACAGAGGCAAGTGCGAGCATCTGCTTCTCGCCGCCCGACAGCGTGTGGGGGGAGTTGTCGGCGAGGTGGTCGAGCTCGAATCGGTGCAGGACATTATCGACGCGCTGCCGCACCTCCTCGCGCGACAACTTGAACCGGCGCAGCGAGAACGCCACATCGTCGCGCACGCGAGGCATGACGATTTGGCTTTCTGCGTCGGAGAAGACGAAGCCCACTCGTTTGCGTACTTCTTTTCCTTCTCGGGTTGGGTCGGAGCCGTCGTAAAGCACCTGCCCTGTCGAAGGTTCCACCAACCCGTTGATCATGCGCACTGTGGTGGATTTGCCCGACCCGTTGGAGCCGATGATGCCCACGCGCTGCTCGTCGAAGCTGACGGTGAGCGGCGCGAGGACTTCGTCGCCGTCGTATGTGACGCTCGCGCCGATGAACTCGATGAGCGGCATTACTTGCTGCCGCGACGCAGATCGGGAAACGCCGCGTGGACGGCGGCCGCGACGGCGACCATGATGCCCACCTTCACCGCATCCGGGCCCATGAAAGGCAACTGCGCCTCCCACGCAGCGACGAAGTCAAGGTCGGCGCGCCACATCAGTCCGAACACGCCGAACAGGTACTGGAAGAACAGCGCTACGAATGCGGCGAGAATAAGAATGAGCACCGTGACGGCGCGGTTGTTCTTGAACGGGGCGAGGTAGGCGATTGCACCCGCAACCCAGGCGGAGACGAGGTATCCCACAAGGTAGCCGACGGTAGTGCCACCGAGCGCGGAGATGACCGTGCGCCCGCCTGCGAGGACCGGAAGCGCAAGGCCGA
The DNA here is from genome assembly GCF_903645305.1 of Corynebacterium sp. Marseille-P4321. Classification (GTDB taxonomy): domain Bacteria; phylum Actinomycetota; class Actinomycetes; order Mycobacteriales; family Mycobacteriaceae; genus Corynebacterium. The sequence continues at coordinate 950,690 of NZ_CAHJXO010000001.1, forward strand.
TGAGCAAGAACACGGCAGCGGCGGCTAGCCCGCGGCGACGGCCGAGCACGAGACCGGCAAGGATGACGGATGCATTTTGCAGCACGAGCGGCACGCCGAAACCGCCGACGGGCAGTGCAACAAAGCCGAGTGCGATGGTGATTGCTGCGAAGACGGCGATGAGCGCGATGTCTTGGGCGGTGTTATTTGCCGAGCGGCTGTTTGCGGCGCGGTCGTTGCCGGCGCTGGGGGGTTGGGCAGTAGTCATGCGCGGAAGTGTACCTGAACGGTGTTCAAGAGATGGGCTTTAGCGCCGGGCGTGTAGGTTGTGGGGCATGCGATTGACCGAGTTTCATCAGCTCGTGGAAGACGAGTTCGGCGCGGGCCGGGCGCAGTGGATCATCCAGTCCCAGGTGTTGCCGGGGGTCGAGCAGACCTCCGAGGAGCTTATCGAAAGTGGTGTCGATCCAAAGGTGGCCTGGCAGGGGCTGTGCGACGCGTTCGATATTCCGGAGGAGCGACGGCTCGGCGTGGACCGCCCGGGTTTCTGAGTGTGGCGTGTCGGGTTCGAGTTCGAACAGGCTTGCGTGTATGTTCGATCGTGTCATGGTCGAGTTCTACAGTGGCAGTCAGTTCCGGGCCGGAAAAATTTTCCGCTTGTAGGGAACCGGACCGGTGGCGGTGAACGTCTAAACAAATACACGCGTTACATCCCGCGGGTAGTTTCCCGCCCGCGCACTGAGATTTTTGGAAGGTAGCAGGTTTATGGCAACGAAGAAGAAGGCCGCGGCCTCCGCTGGCAACGACCGCCAGAATGCGCTCGATGCGGCGCTGGCAATGATTGAGAAGGACTTTGGTAAGGGCGCAGTGATGCGGCTTGGCGACGAGAACCGGCCGCCCATCCAGTCCATCTCCTCAGGCAACACCGCAATCGATGTTGCGCTCGGCATCGGCGGCTGGCCGCGCGGGCGCATTGTGGAGATCTACGGCCCAGAGTCCTCGGGTAAGACCACTGTTGCGCTGCACGCGATCGCGGAGGCGCAGCGCGCCGGCGGCATCGCGGCGTTCATTGATGCGGAGCACGCGCTCGATCCGGATTACGCGAAGAAGCTCGGCGTGGACACCGACAACCTGTTGGTCTCGCAGCCGGACACCGGTGAGCAGGCACTCGAAATCGCGGACATGCTGGTGCGCTCGGGTGCAATCGACATGATTGTCATCGACTCGGTGGCGGCGCTGACACCGAAGGCGGAGATCGAGGGCGAGATGGGTGACTCCCACGTCGGCTTGCAGGCGCGTCTTATGTCCCAGGCGCTGCGCAAGATGACCGGTGCGCTGTACAACTCCGGCACCACCGCGATCTTCATCAACCAGCTGCGCGAGAAGATCGGCGTGATGTTCGGCTCGCCCGAGACCACCACGGGCGGTAAGGCGTTGAAGTTCTACGCGTCCGTGCGCTGCGACGTGCGCCGCATCCAGACGCTGAAGGACGGGCAGGATTCCATCGGTAACCGCACCAAGATGAAGGTGGTGAAGAACAAGGTTTCGCCGCCGTTCAAGATTGCGGAGTTCGACATCATGTACGGCGAGGGCATCTCGCGCGAATCTTCCATCATCGATATGGGCGTGGAGAACGGCATCGTGAAGAAGTCGGGCTCCTGGTTCACCTACGAGGGCGACCAGCTCGGCCAGGGTAAGGAAAAGGCCCGCATCTTCCTCAAGGAGAACCCGGACTTGGCTGACGAGATCGAGGACAAGATCTTCCAGGCCCTGCACGTGGGCAAGTACGCCGCCGGTAACGACGAGTTGACGGACGACCCGGTGGACATGGTGCCGAACATCGACTTCGACGATGAGGACGACGAGGTCAGCGCCCAGCCCGCGAACGCGGAGTAATGGCCGACCCGGAAAAGATCGCGCAGCTACAGGCCGCGATCGAGTCGTACCAGCCCGGCGGCCTGCTCGACCGCAGCCACGAGGAGGCGCTCGCGCCGGTGCGCAAGCGCGCCCTCGGCCTGCTTGACCAGCGTGCGCGCTCGCGCGAGGAGCTGCGCGGTCGCTTGATCAAGGCAGAGTTTGAGCAGGAGCTTATCGACGAAGTCCTGGACGACCTCGCCCGCACCGGCCTTCTCAACGACTCAACCTTCGCCGCTGAGTGGGTCCGCCAACGTGCGGCGCGCCGCGGGAAATCTACCCGCGCCCTGGACCGCGAGCTGCGAGACAAGGGCGTCGGCGCAGCCGACCGCGCCGACGCGCTCTCCCAGATCACGGACGAGGACGAGGAAGCAACGGCCCGCGCAGTGGCGGAAAAAGCGGCTCGCAAAGTGAAAACCGCGCCCGCCGACCGGGCAGAGTACGACAAGTATCTGCGGCGCATCGTGGGGGCGCTCGCACGCCGCGGGTTCAACCAATCGATGTCGCTACGGATTGCGAAAGACGCGCTGGAGGCGCGGATAGGCGAGCTGTAAGCCCGGCGCGACGGTTTAGTTCTTCGGTGGGGTGGCCGTTAAGATCACCGGCGTGTCTACGGCTTCTTCCCCCACTTCCACTACACCGCGCACGTACGAGGTGCGTACCTTCGGCTGCCAGATGAACGTGCACGACTCCGAGCGCCTTTCCGGCATGCTCGAGGACGCAGGATACGTCGCTGCCGGTGAAGGCCAGGAGGCCGACCTGGTTGTTTTCAACACCTGCGCGGTGCGCGACAACGCCGACCAGCGCCTGTACGGAACGCTGGGTCAGATGAAGCACGCCAAGGAGCAGCACCCGGGCATGCAGATTGCCGTGGGGGGTTGCCTGGCGCAGAAAGACCGCGACACGGTGGTGAAGAAGGCCCCGTGGGTCGATGCGGTGTTTGGCACCCACAACCTCTCGGCGCTTCCTGCGTTGCTCGATCGCGCCCGCACGCAGGATGAGGCGCAGGTGGAGATCGTTGAGTCGCTCGAGGTGTTCCCATCTGTGCTGCCGGCGAAGCGCGAGTCTTCCTACGCGGGGTGGGTGAGTGTGTCGGTGGGCTGCAACAACACGTGCACGTTCTGCATTGTGCCGAGCCTTCGCGGAAAAGAGGTCGACCGTCGCCCTGGCGACATACTCGCCGAGGTGCAGGCGCTCGTGGACCAGGGGGTCTCCGAGGTGACGCTGCTCGGCCAGAACGTCAACGCCTACGGAGTGAACTTCGTCGACGAGGACCTTGAGCGCGACCGCTCTGCGTTTTCCAAGCTGCTGCGTGCCTGCGGCGACATCGAGGGGCTTGAGCGTGTGCGCTTTACTTCGCCGCACCCGGCGGAGTTCACCTCCGACGTCATCGACGCCATGGCGGAGACTCCGAACGTGTGCCCGCAGCTGCACATGCCGTTGCAGTCCGGCTCGGATAAGGTGCTGAAAGACATGCGCCGTTCCTACCGCACGAAGAAGTTCCTCGGCATTTTGGATGAGGTGCGCGAGAAGTTGCCGCACGCGTCGATCACCACCGACATCATCGTCGGATTCCCGGGGGAGACGGAGGAGGATTTCCAGGGCACCCTCGATGTGGTTGAGAAGGCGCGCTTTACCTCTGCGTTCACGTTCCAGTATTCGCCGCGCCCGGGCACTCCTGCGGCGGAGATGGCGGATCAGATCCCGAAGCACGTCGTGCAGGAGCGTTTCGAGCGTCTCGTAGCGCTGCAGGACCGTATCTCTGCGGAGGAGAACGCGAAGCTGGTCGGCACGCGCCAGGAGTTGCTGGTGCAGGCGGACGGCGGCCGCAAGAACGACCGCACCCAGCGTCTGTCCGGCCGCGCGCGCGACGGGCGTCTAGTGCACTTCGACCCTGTGGCAAGCGAACGCGCCGAAGACTCCGGCATCGACGGCGAGATCCGCCCCGGCGACTACGTCACGGTGACTGTCACGGATTCGAAGCCGCACTACCTCATCGCAGATTCCGGCGTGCACTCGCACCGCCGCACGAAGGCGGGTGACAACTCGCAGATTGGCCAGGTGCCTACCACTGCGCCGGTGGGGGTGGGCTTGGGCTTACCGACGATCGGCCGCCCCGCCCAGCCTGCCACCCCCTCCACCGGTACCTCCTGCTGCGGCGGCGAGGGATAGGCTGGCGATTATGACGCAGCAGGAAAGCAAGGATCTGGCCAAGAAGGAAGCCCGTGCAGCCGCCACTTTGGAGATGGGTTCGCGCCGCTGGGTGCTCGCGGCCTGCGCCGGGTTGTACTTGTTCGCGATGTTTCTTCCGTTTGCCGCGGATGCTTCGGGCTGGGACATACTCGCCAGCACGCAGGCTGCTCAGGACGCGCAGACGAAGATCACGGAGTACGCGTTCGTGTGGTGCTCTTTCATCGGGTTGGGGGTGCTCACTTCGCTGACCGTGATTTTCCGGCGCTTTGCGCTGGGGGTGCCGGCGTGGATGGTCACCACCGTCTCTTTTGCGGTGTCGCTGATGGCAATCTGGTTGCGTCGCTCTAGCTCCACCTACGACCTCGGGTTGCGCCACGGCCTGGGCATCTACCTCGCCATTCTCGCCGTCGCGGTTGCAGTGTTCACACTGTTCCCGGCGCTGTTCGGCCGCAGTGAGCAAGCGCGTGCGGCGGCGCAGCAGCGCGCACGCGCGCAGGGTAGCGACGAGGTGGCGTTGGCGCAGCGTTCCGCGACGAGCAGGGTGGAGGGCAATCCATTGCTTATCGACGATCGCCGCGCCCGCGCCGCCGAACGCCACAAACGTGCGTCCGAGTAATCCGCCATGCAGCCTTGGTCGCTGTTGGCTCAGGCCTTCTGCCACGCGGACGTGGACGAGACCACCTCGGCACCAAGTTGCGCTGCGATTGCCGAGGCCGCGGGTGAATCAGCGGGGTAGGAGCAATACACCGTCTCGAGGTCTTCCCACGTTTCGCGGGCGCGAGTGATGGTGGCTCGCAGTAGGCCAACGCCGATGCCGCGGCCGCGGTACTCGGGAAGCACGTAGACGAGGCCGAGCTCGCAGACCTTCGGGTCGTCGTGGACGTAGCGCACCGCCTCGCACAGACCGACGATTTCGCCGCCCACCCGAGCTAGCCCCGTGAGTTGCAGGCCGCCGCGGTCGCTCAAGCGCGCACCTGCGTCGACGATGCGCTTTAGATCCCACTCGATGGTTTCCAGCGCGAGTTGACCACGCGGGTAGTTCTTTGAGGCGGACGTGAGCAGCGCCGAGAACTGCTCCACCTCGCCCGGTTCCGCGGTACGCGAGCCGGCAAACCCCGGCCCTTCGACCACGTCGAACTCGGCGGTGCTCCCAGTGGGAAGGGAAACGATGGCATCCGCCGCGCATGTGGCTTGTTCTTCGCGAAACGCCAGCGAGTAGCCGGAACCTGCGACCGCCGGCGGTTCGAATGCGCCCGGCGCGTGGGTGACCCAGATTTGGCGGATGGGGCGGGAGAGGGGTGCGGAGAGCTCGTCGATAAACTGCAATGCGCTTTCCCACGGTGCTTTCGGCCACTTGTCGCCGGGTAAGGGCGCGACCTCGGAGTCGAAGACAATATTCGCCTCGATCACCTGCAAGTCCTCGAGCAGCGGCAGGGAAATGAACACCCACGCGTGCGCGAACTCAGTGTCTGCGGGGTAAAGCTCCCGGTAGCCGAGCTCCGTCGCCGGGCGCGGCGCCTGCAGCTCCGTGAGCGCGAACAACAGCGCCTCCGACTCGGCTGAGGGCTCGAGCCGCTTCGCAATGTGCGACGCCGTCACCCCCGAGGTAGCAAGCCCCGTGATGTCCTGGATGGCTAGCGTGGCCGAAAAGGCGTACGCCGCGGTCGCGGCAGCGGTTGCCTCCGACCCGGGATCCGCTACGAGCTGCTGGGGTGAAAGCTCCACTTACCCCTCGTTGACAGCCTTGGCGGCGACGTCCGCGAACTCCTGCCACTGCTTCGCCTGCTCGCGCAGCGCGGCAGCCTTCGCAGAGTCGCCCTTCGCCTCCGCAGCGTCGGCCTGCGCCGTGAACTCGTCGGCGCGGACCTGGAACTGGTTCGCCTTTTGCTGCTGCACGGGGTTGGACTTGCGCCACTGGCGCTCCTCCGCATCCGCCACGCGCTGCTCGATCTCGCCGATCTTGTCCTCGTACTCGCGCACCCGCCCGCGCGGTACGTAGCCGATCTCGTCCCACTTCTCCTGCAGCTCGCGCAGCTTCGACTTCGCGCCGCCCAGGCCCTTCTCCGGGTCGATGAGCGGCGAGTACTCGGCGATGAGGGCATCCTTTGCCTTCGCGTTGTCCTCGAACTCGCGGTCGCGCTCGGCGTTCACCGCGTTGCGCGCTTCGAAGAAGTGGTCTTGGGCTGCGCGGAAGCGGTCCCACAGCTTGTCGTCCACGTCGCGGGGTGCGCGGCCGGCGGCCTTCCACTCCGTCATCAGGTCGCGGTAGGCGCGGGCAGTGTTGCCCCAGTCTGTGGAGTCCTGCAACGCCTCAGCGCGCTCCACAAGCTCTTCCTTCTTGCGCTTTGCGCTCGCGCGGTTGCGGTCCAGCTCGGCGAAGTGGGCGCCGCGGCGGCGGTTGAAGCTGTCGCGGGCGCGGGAGTAGCGCTTCCACAGCTGGTCGTCCGTGGCGCGGTCGATGCCGCGGATGGTGCGCCATTCCTCCAGAATCTCGCGGATGCGGTCGCCGGCTGCCTTCCACTCGGTGGAGTTTTCGGCGAGGTCTTCGGCCTCCGCGGCGAGCGCTTCCTTGCGGGCAATCGCATCTTTACGACGCTCCGCCTTCTTCTCCTTTGCCTCCTCGCGTGCCTGCGCGGACGCGGCGATGACCGCGTCCAGACGGGTTTCCACGGCATCCAAGTCGCCCACAACCGCTGCGTCGTTGAGGGATACCTTCAGCGCCTCCGCGTTGGTGCGCAGCGAGTCCGCGTCCTCGGGGTGGGCGCGAAGGCGCGACTCGATGAGCTCTACTTCGGTGACCAGGTCGTCGTAGCGCTGCCCGTAATGCGCCAGACCTTCCTCGGGTGTGCCTGCCTGCCAGGAGCCGACCTCGCGTTCCTCACCTGCACGGATGACGAAGACCGTGCCGTTTTCATCCACGCGGCCGAACTTCGACGGGTCGGACGCAGGACGCGCCGCCGGCACCGGCGAGGGGGTGGTTGCCGCTTGCGCGCCTGCGCCGGTAGCCCCGGGTCGCGGTGCGGGTTTAGCCCCCGGGCGCGGGCCCGGTTTCGGCCCCGGCTTCGGTGTTTGCGGGGTGTCGGGGGTGTGTGCCTGCTGGTTCGGGTTCGACTCGGTCATCGGAGTATTCCTTTCCGCCGCCCGGAACGGGCCGCTAAGTGCCGCGCGACGCGGCTGCCTGTCGCGCGCCGCACTCAACCGCCTGCGACGCGCAATGTGTGCCCCGATGTTACCCGGGTCACCGGTACAAAGGTGAGGAATTAGGGTGGTTAGGGTGACAGCTGAAGTTTGGATCCTCCCGGGCTCGCCGGCGTTAGTGCGTGAGCTCGCGCCCAGCGACGGCGCAAGTGCTCGCCTGCTCGCTGCTTGTCGCGCCCTGGCCAAGAGCGAAGCTGCAGGTCGCGGGCGCTGCCTGGACATCGTCTGCTCGCAGGACGAGCACTGGCGCACGGAGCACACCGGGTCGTTTCGCGCGTGGGGTGCGCCGCAGGTGCAGGTGCGCGGCGGCAACGTGCTCGGTGAGCTGGTGGCGCGTTACGCACTCGGCGACCCGCGGGTGCGCGAGGTGCGCGGGGAGATCGGCCGCCCGGACCCGGACGCGGTCACGGTGGTGGTTGTCGACGGGCCCGCGGGGCTCACGGATCGTGCGCCGCTCGCGCTCGTGGACGGCGCGCCGCGGCAGCACGAAAGGTTGTGTGGGTGGCTGGGTGGGGCACCGGCAGGCGTCGATAAGCACATGCCCGGCGTGCTGGAGCCGCAACTGTGGCACGAGCTCGCAAACCTTGCGCCGACGCGCGCCGAGCTCATCGACCACGACGACACCCTTGGCGTCGGGCGCTACGTGGCGGTGTGGCAATGCTGAGGCCGATTGCAGTGGTGGGGCCGACGGCGAGCGGCAAATCGGACCTGGGTATCGCGCTCGCGCAGCACTTCGGCGGGGAAGTGGTCAACGTCGATTCGATGCAGCTGTATCGCGGCATGGACATCGGCACGGCGAAACTTCCGCCCGGTGAACGCGGCGACATTCCGCACCACCTGTTGGACATCTGGCCGGTGACGAAGGCGGCGTCAGTCGCCGAGTATCAAGCCTTGGCCGTTGACACCGTGGAGGAAATCGCCGCGCGCGGCAAGGTGCCGATCCTCGTCGGCGGGTCGATGCTGTACGTGCAATCGCTTATCGACGCCTGGCGGTTCCCGCCCACCGACCCAGAAGTCCGCGCAAAATGGGAGCGCCGCTTGGACGCAATCGGAGTTGACGCCCTGCACGCCGAGCTCGCCGAGGTGGACCCGGAGGCAGCGCGCATCATCGAGGACAAGGACCCGCGACGCACCGTACGCGCCCTTGAAGTCATCGAGCTGACCGGCGAGCCGTTCAAAGCCTCCCAGCCGCCGAAAGACGCCGAGCCGCGCTGGGGCACCCGCATCCTGGGGCTTCGCACCACGCCCGAGTGGCTCAACCCGCGCATTGAGCTGCGCACCCGCTTGATGTTTGAGCAAGGGCTTATCGACGAAGTGCTCACGCTGCGCGGCGCGGGTCTGGTGCGCAACTCCACCGCTGGGCGTGCGATCGGCTACGCGCAGGTGCTCGCGATGCTCGACGGCGAACTTTCCGCCGACGACGCACTCGAGCAGACGATCACCGGCACACGGCGCTACGTGCGGCGGCAACGCTCCTGGTTCAACCGCGACAAGCGCACCGTGTGGCTCGACGCCACGGGAGAAGACGTGGTTGACGCGGCGCTAGACTCGCTTGCGTGAAATTCATCAAAGCGCACGCAACAGAAAACGACTTCGTGGTGCTCGTCGACGTCGACGACGCGCTGACACTTACTCCCGAGCAGATCGCGTGGCTGTGCGACCGCCGCGCAGGCATCGGCGGCGACGGCCTTTTGCGCGTCGTGCGCCGAGAAGGCGTGTGGTTCATGGACTACCGCAACGCCGACGGCTCCACCGCCGAGATGTGCGGCAACGGCATCCGCGCGTTCGCGCACGTGCTGGTTGCAGAGGGGCTGGAGGATGCGCGCGAGTTCGACGTGGACACGCGCGCCGGCCGCAAGCGCATCGAGGTGCGTTCCGCCGACCCGGTGGACGCCGTGGTGTCGGTCGGGATGGGTCCGGTGGAGGTCACGGGCGTGTCCACGGCCGCGATGGGCTCGTTCGAGTTCGCCGGCCTCGGCGTGGATGTGGGCAACCCGCACCTCGCATGCGTAATCCCAGGGCTTTCCGCGGCCGAACTCGCAGCGCTCGAGTTCACGCAGCCCGCCTTCGACCCGGAGTTCTTCCCCGAGGGAGTAAACGTGGAGGTGCTCACAGAGCTTCACGACGGCTCCGTAAACATGCGCGTCTGGGAACGCGGCGTGGGTGAGACCCGTTCGTGCGGCACCGGCACCGTCGCGACGGCGCAGGCGGCACTTGCCGACGCGGGCGTCGAAGACGGTGAGGTACTCGTGCGCGTGCCGGGCGGCGAAGTACGCGTGGAGATCCGCGGCGGTGAGGCGACGATGACGGGCCCGTCGCACATCGTGGCCCGCGGTGAGCTCGCGGCGCAGCTGTAGCGCGGGCGCGGGGTTGGCGCGGGCGCGGGGTTGGCGCGGGCGCGGGGTGGCGTGAGGGCGCAGCGTTGACTCTGCCAGCGCGCCGCGGCGGTGCCAGCGCGCTGCGGCGGGCGCAGCGTTGGCTCTGTCCGCGCTAGGCAGGACCGATCTCCTTGGCGGCGCGACGCGCGTCGTCCCACGCCGCCTGAAGCTCGAAGGCGCGCTGGTCTGCGACGTTAATCAACTTCTCCAGCTGTACCCGGTCCGTGCCGGGGCTTTCCAAGTAAGAGTCCACCCGCGCGAGGAAACGGCGGGCGGAAGAGGCACGGAGCAAAAACTCGTTGATCGCCGGGACAGACATATCCGGGTTGGCCAGGGCGGGGAAGTGCAGCGTGCGGTCCGCGATGTCTGCAGCGCTCGCGCCGTTCTGCAGTTGCTCGTAGGCATCGAGCACCTCGGCGATGTCGTCGCGTGCGAACTTCAACGACGAGCGCATCGATTCCAGCTCCGGGTTACCCTGCACGCGCCGACCGAAACCCACCGCCGCGACGCACAGCAGTACAGCGAGCACGAGTCCCGGGATGCGCAACGTGATGACCAGCATCACTGACGCGGCGAGAACGAGCGCGCCCAGTAACGCCCTGGATAAGTCCCGGTCCGACGGATTCATTGCGCCCCAACTCAACCGGGTTTAGTGCCCGCCACAGCCGCAGGAACCGCCGCCACCTCCGCAGCAGCCGCCGCCGGTAGGGGTGGGGATGGAGCCAGCCATCACGGCGGCGCCAGCAATCACCGAGTCGCGGGCAGGCAGCTCGCCGTCGGGCAGGCACGCATCGAAGGGGAACGCCGCGTCCAACGTGACGTGGATGAAACGCTGACCGGCGAGTTCAGAGGTGCGGTGTTCCGCATCGAGCACACGGCCCGAGAAGCTCGCAGCAGCATCCGGAGTGGTGGGCTGGCCAGCCGCAACGGCCTCGGCGCCCGGGGATTCCACCGCGCCGAGCACGGTGTCGGGGTTGGCGGCGAGGAAGTCGTCTACCGACGCGTAGCGCTTCTCGCTGAGTACGAGAGCGGTGACGGAAAGTTCTTGCCAGTCGAGCGCGGAGCCGTCGACAAGCAATGGCTCCTGTGCAAGGTTGACTGTCACTGCAGCCATTTTCCCGCCGCGCGGATCGACGATGTCGGCGAGCGCCACCACGTCGTTGATCGGCGTGATGTGCGCAAACGCGCGAGTAACGGAGTCGAAGCCGGCGAAGGTGGCAAAAGGCTCCACCGCAAGGATGTTCAACTGAGCACCCGACGGATCCGAGTACTGGATGAGCTGCCCGCCGCGCACCTCGCCGGTGACAGAAAGGCGGTTCGACGCAATCGCGGCTTCCACCGCGTCCTGCCACCTGTCGAATCCGAGCCCGATGGCGGAAAGATCAGTGCTGATGGTTTCGCTCATAGCCGCAGATTTTAGCAACGTCGCCAAATCAAGCCGCGCTCCGGGGAAGATAACCGCGCCACCGCGCGTTACATCCGGTAGATATGGAAGCAATGACCAAAACGCAAGTACACCCCGGCGAGCAGCCGGATAACCGCACCGAAGAGGAACGCGCGCACGACGAACTTCTGCGCCAGGCGTTCCGCCACAACGCACCTCAACCCGGCTCCGGCGAACCGACCGTCGGCGCCCTTGACTTGGACGACCGAAACGCATTCCGCTCTGTCGTTGGCGCGACCGAACTGCGCTCCGAAGACCACGCGGACATCTACGAGGTGGAGTACCGAAAGCTCCGCATCGAGCAGGTGCTGCTGGTCGGCGCGTGGACCGAAGGCACCGTCGCCGAAATTGAGGCGAGTATGTGGGAGCTGGCGGCACTCGCGAAAACCGCGGGCGCCCAGGTGCTTGACATGCTGTACCAAAAGCGCGACAAACCGGACCCGGGCACCTACATCGGATCCGGCAAGGTCAGGGAGCTGAAGCAGATCGTGGAGGCGACCGGCGCCGATACGGTGATCTTCGACGGTGAGCTTTCGCCCTCGCAGATGATCGCGCTGGAGGAGGCCTTGAAGATCAAGGTGATCGACCGCACGATGCTCATCCTGGACATCTTCGCCCAACACGCGAAGAGCAAAGAGGGTAAAGCCCAGGTTTCGCTGGCGCAGATGGAGTACCTCTACAGCCGCACCCGCGGATGGGGTGGCAACCTGTCGCGCCAGGCCGGCGGCCGCGCCGGCTCGAACGGTGGCGTGGGCCTGCGTGGCCCCGGTGAGACGCGCATCGAGGCGGACCGGCGCCGCCTACGCACCGAGATGGCGAAACTGCGCCACCAGCTGCGCGATATGACCACCGCCCGCGAGGTGAAACGCTCGCAGCGCCAGCGCTCGACGATCCCGAAGATCGCCATCGCCGGCTACACCAACGCTGGCAAATCCTCGCTGATTAACGCCATGACCGGGGCTGGTGTGCTGGTGGAAGACGCGCTGTTTGCCACCCTGGACCCGTCGACGCGCAAGGCAAAGCTTGCCGACGGCCGCAGCATCGTGCTCACCGACACCGTCGGTTTCGTACGCCACCTGCCCACCCAGCTGGTTGAGGCGTTTAAGTCGACGTTGGAGGAAGTGAGCGAGGCGGACCTCGTGCTGCACGTCGTGGATGGCTCGGATGCGTTCCCGCTGAAGCAGATCGAGGCGGTGAACGAGGTGCTCGCTGACGTCACGCGCGATTCGGGCGAAGAAATGCCGCCCGAGATCGTGGTGGTAAACAAGATCGACGACGCTGACCCGGTGGCGCTCGCTGAGCTGCGACACGCGTTTGAGAAGACGGGACGTGACGCGGTGTTCGTCTCCGCCCTGACCGGCGAAGGCATCAAGGAGCTGGAGGCGCGCATCGAGCAGCACCTCAACTCGCTCGACGCGCACGTCACCATGGTGGTGCCGTACACACGCGGCGACGTGGTCAGCCGCGTGCACGACGAAGGCACGGTGCGCAGCGAGGAGTACGAGGAGGAGGGCACGCGTATCGACGTTCGCCTGCCACGCGTGCTCGCCCAGCAGTACTCCGAATTCGTCGTGAGCTAGGCTGCAGCACTGGCCCGCCGCGCTGCGCTGTGCTGGGACGCCGCGGCCGCGCTAGGCCCAGTACGGGTCGTACGCCTTGTAGGTGTGGAACTCGGCGAGCTCTACGGCGGCTGCCTCGTCGATCACGACGGTCGCGTCGTTGTGCAGCTGCAGCGCAGATGCCGGGCAGTAGGCGGCGAGCGGGCCTTCGACGAGCGCCCGCACCGCGGCGGCCTTGTTGGAGCCGGTGGCGACGAGCACGATGCTGCGCGCCTCGAGAATGGTGCCGATGCCCTGGCTCAGCGCCTGCCGCGGCACCTCGCTTTCGTTGTCGAAGAAGCGGGCATTGTCGGCGATGGTCTGCGGATGCAGGTCGATGAGGCGGGTACGCGAGCGAAGCGAACTGAGCGGCTCGTTGAACGCGATGTGGCCGTTGGAACCGACGCCGAGGAGCTGGATATCCACTCCGCCTGCGTCGGCGATCGCCTGCTCGTATTCTTCGGCCGCCTGGTGGGGGTTCTCGGCGGTGCCGTCGAGGGAGTGCACGTTTGCGTCGTCAATGTCGACGTGGCTTGTCAGTTCGCGGCGGATGGTGGCGTAGTAGGACTGCTCGTGGTTGGCGGGTAGGCCGTAGTACTCGTCGAGAAGAAATGCCCTGCATCCGGCGAAACTCAAGCCTTCGCTGCGGTGTCGGCGGATGAGCTCGTTGTAGGTGGGCGTGGGGGTCGAGCCGGTGGCCAGGCCGAGCGTGGCGCCGCTGCGTACGTAGGGCGCGATGATGTCGGCGGCGCATTCGCCTACCTCTTCGGGTGTGCGGCGGATGATGATGTGCATGGTGTTTAAACCTAGTGATGTTGCTGCCCCGCTGTGCAACGCGCCCGGGGTTCTGTGGATAACTCGCCCTTTTTGTTGACGCCTAGACAAAGTTATCCACAGATTTCGGGAGGGGGTCTTGTGCCGCTTGCCAGGAGTTCTTAGCGTTCGCAACATGACATTCAGTGATTACTTAGACCACAGCCCGCGTGTCGATCACCTGCAAGGTTTCGACCGTCAACTCGCTCTCGCGTCCGGCATGAGCCCGCAGAATGCCACCGCGTGGGCGCAGTTGGAACACATCTATTTCGGAAACCAGCGGCACAGTAAACAACAGGGGAAGGCGCTTCGCCGAGCTAGGGAAGGAAAGTTTTCGGTGGAGCAGCTCGCCATGATTGAGCGCAGACTCAAGCACATCGAGCACGAGGGCACGCGATGGCAGTTGCGCCTGCAGCTGCTCCGACATGTGGGGAGATACAAATCGCTGGAGAAAGCCGCGCAGGAGCTCATACCGAAGGAGAAACCACCGAGGAAGGAATCGATGCGGTTTTCTAGGTCCGAGGACGGCATGCGCTCGTGTCACATCGTGGCGCCGGAACGGTTCCTCGCGGACTTAGAGGCGCTGCTCAGCGCAGACCTGGACAAGTCGTTGCCGCTGGGCCCGCAGTTGCTCGCCAATTTCATCGCATTGCTTCACGACGGCTCCCGCGTTCCCACCGCAGCCCCCACACCACTGCTGCTCGTCCCCCTCGACGTGCATAGAAAGATCCTGCAAGGCGAGGGCGACGACACTGTGCTGGGCATGACCGACGGAACCACAATGACCGGGGCGGAGTACCTCAACCTAGAGCTCGCGGAAGAACTCAACGTGGCATTGTTCCACCCGCACGAGGGAGCTGTGAACCTCTACCGTGGCGAGCGTTTAGCCAACGGGAAGCAGCGCGTGCTTGCGAAAGCCACTTCACCGGTGTGTCTCGTGCCCGACTGCCGGCACGGCGCCGAAGCGTCTGAGGTGCATCATATTCAGGCGTGGAAACGAGGTGGCGAAACGAATATGAGCAATCTCGCGGTGTTGTGCCGATACCACAACCGCACGAACGACGATGACCCGGGCGCCGCCAAACGCGGGCGCATCGAAGTCATCGACGGCCGACCAGTCTGGGTCTCCCCGCGCGGCTACATCGTGCCGAATGCGTACCACCCCTTCGGCGCGATGAACCAGCTGTTCGGGCCTGCGTTTTCTTCGGCGGCGCACGCGGGGTGATAATGACACCCCGTGAGTGAGACTTTCGGATGGAGCCTGCACGGCGATGGGCGTCACGTGCGGCCGGGGGCTGTTGTTGCCCCGGAGGAGCGGCTGTCCTGGCCGCGCACGATCGGCATCGGTATGCAGCACGTGGTGGCGATGTTCGGCGCAACGCTGCTTGTGCCAACACTAACCGGCTTCCCGGTGAACACGACGCTGTTGTTCTCGGGCCTTGGCACCATCATCTTCCTGCTTATCACGCGTAACAAGCTGCCGAGCTACCTAGGATCTTCGTTCGCGTTCATTGCGCCTCTGTCCGCCTCGCAGCAGTACGGAATCGGCGCGCAGCTGGGCGGGGTGCTGGTCACCGGTCTTGCGCTCATCGCGGTGGGCGCGCTGGTGCACGTCGCAGGCAAGCGCGTTATCGACGCCGTCATGCCACCAGTGGTCACCGGCGCGATCGTCGCACTTATCGGCTTCAATCTCGCGCCGACAGCCGTGGACAATGTCGAGACGCAGCCGGGAGTGGCCGGGGTGACGCTGGCGGCGATCGTGCTCGTGACGGTAGCTACGCGCGGCATGCTCTCACGCCTGTCCATCCTCATCGGGGTGCTCATCGGCTGGGCGTATGCGGCGCTTACCGGTGGACTTTCCGACGACGCCCTGGCCACCATCGGAGCCGCTTCCTGGGTGGGACTGCCGCAGTTCCACACGCCAGAGTTCGACGTCTCCGCCATCCTGGTTACGTTGCCCGTGCTCGTGGTGCTTATCGCGGAAAACGTCGGACACGTGAAAGCGGTGTCTGAGATGACGCACCGTGACCTCGACTACCTACAGGGGCGCGCGCTTATCGGCGACGGTATCGCGACCACGCTCGCCGGAGGCTTCGGTGGGTCCGGCACCACCACCTACGCGGAGAACATTGGCGTGATGGCGGCGACGAAGGTGTACTCCACAGCCGCATACTGGGTGGCCGCCATCTTCGCGATCATTCTTGCGTTCATCCCGAAGTTCGGCGCCGTGATCTTCACTATTCCGGCCGGCGTGCTGGGCGGGGCGTGCCTCGTGCTCTACGGCCTGATCGGCATGCTGGGGGTGCGCATCTGGCAAGACAACCGGGTTGACTTCACCGACCCGGTGAACCTCACCGCGGCAGCGGTGGCGCTGATCGTGGGCATCGGCAACCTCACCTTGGAAGTTGGGCCCGTCACACTGGAAGGTATCGCGCTGGGATCAGTGGGGATCATTGTCATCTACCCGCTTATGCGCTGGGTGTTCGGAACAGTCGGGGAGGGGCAGTACCGCTAGCGGCCGCGCGTCGCCGAACAACAAAACGACCGCCCCTTCGAACGAAGGGGCGGCACGGAAGCGTCGATAAGCGAAGTGCTCCTACTCGTCGTCGAGGTTCTTCTCAATCAGCGCCGCGATCTCCTCAACCGCATCCGCGTTGTCGGAGGTCACGACAACCTCGTCTCCGTGCTCGGCACCCATCGCCATGATCATTAGGGAAGAAGCGGCATCCGTCTCATCGTCGTCATCGCCGCCGACAAGAGTGAGCAAAATCTCCTCGTCGTATTCGCCAGCAGCGTCAGCGATCACGGTAGCGGGGCGCGCGTGCAGGCCCACAGTGGAGCCAACCTTCACAGTCTTCGAAGCCATTGATGTGTCCTTTCAGTCGTTCACAGACAGTCTACGCGCAATCCGCGCTCCACCCACGGCGACGACTATGGCTCAACAACGACAACGTCAATGCCCTGTGCCCGCAACTCCTCGATGAAAGAATCCGGAGTGGAACTGTCGGTGATAATCACATCGACGGCGCTCAACGGCGCGAAACTGACCAGGTAGTCGTTGCCGATCTTCGTCGAATCGCACAGCACCACTACCTTGCGCGCGTTGGTTACCATCGCGGATTTCACAGCGGCCTCCTGAGAATCCGCCGTGGAGAGCCCATGGTCGATGGTGAGCGCGTTGGTGCCGATAAACGCCACGTCCGCGCGCATGAGCGCCAAGGTGCGCAGCGCGGTGCCACCAACCACCGCTTGGGCGATCGAGCGAACGGTACCTCCGAGCAACTGCACGTCGGGAAGCCCTGCGGACGAAAGATCGAGTGCGATGGGAAGCGAATTCGTAACGAACGAGCAATCCTGGGCATGCCGTTGCGAAGCAAGAAGCTCGGCAAGACAACTAGTGGTGCTGCCGGAATCCAAGAACACGCCGCCACCCCCGGGAAGAAAATCGAGCGCCGCCCGAGCAATGGCGTGCTTCGCATCCGACGCGGACCGCGAACGGTCGTCCAAGGAAAACTCAGCACTGAGCACCGACTGATTGGCCACGGCGCCACCATGTACGCGCTGCACAATCCCCTCATCGTGCAGGGCGCTGAGATCGCGACGGATCGTCTCGGCGGTGACCTCGAACCGCTCGGCGAGCTCGGTGACACTCACGCGGCCCTCGACTGCAGTTAGAGACGCGATCTGGCGCTTTCGTTCCTCGGCATACATGGCTCACCCTCATTCGGTTCTCGTCAATGCGTGGCGCAGCTACGCGCTAGCGCCGACGCTCAACGGTGAACCACTATTCCAAAACTCAACGCCCGAATCCCTGTGTTTGGGCCCGAATCACCCGGATGTGGGGGCTACCTTTACAGGGTTCGGAACACGGAGACGACCCGACCCATAATCTCGGCCTCGTCGCCCTTGATGGGCGAGAAGGCATCGTTGTGAGGCAACAGCCAGACACCGGATGAATCTTTGTGGAACTCCTTTACTGTGGCCTCACCGTCGATGAGCGCCGCGACAAATTCGCCTTCCTCGGCAACTGGCTGGGAGCGCACAATCACCCAGTCCCCGTCGAGGATGCCGGCATCGCGCATCGATTCGCCGACGACGCTGAGCATGAACACGTCCCCGTCGCCAAGCAACTCGTCCGGAAGCGGGTAGTAGGTATCGACGTTCTCTTCCGCCAAGATCGGAGCGCCTGCCGCGATCTGGCCGACGACGGGAACATAGCGAGCGTTCGACGCATCCTCAGGCACATCTCCAGCCGGGGTTTGCTTCTTGCGCTTCGGTGCCGCGGTGGTCTGCTGCAGGTGGCGCAGGTCCACTGCGCGCGGCTTATTCGGATCGCGGCGCAGGAAACCCTTCTTCTCAAGTTCCTTCAGCTGGTAGGCCACTGAGGAAGTGGACTGCAGCCCGGTCGCGTCGCCGATCTCACGAATGCTCGGCGGGTAGCCCCGCAGTACAACCGCATCCTGAATGACCTGCAGGATCCTGCGCTGTCGATCGGACAGCACGCTCATATCCAATTCGTTCGGATCCGATTTCTTTCGCGCCATCGTATTTCTCCCTTAACTGCTCGCCGTATGAAGTGGTGGGTCACGTAGTTACAGAACATACCAGAGAGGGCAAGCGTGTTCGATACTTTCCATTGCCGGCTAGACACGTGTCGGCCGGTTTGCTATAAATCGAACATGTAATCGCTCGAACGTATGGGCGGGTTAATTTTCGAACGGCGTCGGGCCGGGTCGTAGAATGCGATGCAGTAACGAAAGGAAGATCTCATGGCTATTGCAATTAATCCAGCACAGGGTGCTTGTGAATCCGGGCGTGCGGATCGCTCCGTATCCCGTCCGGCAGAGGTGTGGGACGTTGAATCGCGCACGAATGGGCGCAAGGAATCCTCGGATGTTCGAACTCTGGGGGCAGGTACTCGAACGGGTGAATTAAGAGTGAGGTCGGTTGAAGATGTGACTGATGTCGAGGCCGGTTCGTTCGAACCTCGCCGCGAGAATCGGGAGAGTGTACTGCTCGGGGGCTTGTTCGCAGCGACGCTGATTGTTGGCTCGTTTATCGGTGGCGCCTTTGGGCAGACTGAGGTTGCGCCCTCAGGTGTGCCGCCGCAAGACGCGGTGGTTTCCGCGCGTTAACTACGCAACTAGGGGGCGGGTGCCCTCGGGGGTAGGCTCGATGCGAACGCAGATCGACTGCGGCCGGCGACCGAGAAGGTAAGGCAAGAAGAGAAGGGGTGCATCGAGCATGTTTTGTCCTTTCTGCCACAACGAACAATCCCGAGTGACCGATTCCCGTTTGGTGGATGCGGGCTCAGCGATCCGTCGGCGGCGCGAGTGCACCGCTTGCAGCGGCCGATTCACAACGGTGGAGAAGGCTGTCCTGACCGTGGTGAAGCGCAATGGGGTGAGCGAACCGTTCGATCGCGACAAACTGATCGTCGGTGTGCGACGCGCTTGCCAGGGCAGAGACGTCTCTGACGATGCGTTGAAGCGGCTCGCCCAGGAAGTTGAAGAAGCTGTGCGCGCGCAGGGTAGCTCGCAGGTGCCGGCGAACGAGATCGGTTTGGCCGTGCTGGAACCGTTGCGCAACCTGGACGAGGTCGCCTACTTGCGTTTCGCTTCGGTGTACAAGTCTTTCGAAAGCGCCGACGACTTCGAATCCGAGATCCGGCTCATGCGGCGCCGCGAACGAGATGAACTGAAGTAGCACCGCGCGATAAGAGCTCCACGCGGTTCGCCCGCGGCTAGTACGGGATGTCTATCGCCGCCGTGCCTAGCGCAACTTGTCAATCTTCTTCTCGATGCGCCGCTGGCTCACCGGCTTTGGGGTCCCAAGGCGTTGCGCGAAAAGACTGACCCGCAGTTCTTGTAACTGCCACAGGATGTCCTTGTACTCGCGCGACTTCACTCGGTTGGCGGGCAGGCGGCGGATGCGCTCGTCGAGGTAGGCCTTGGTGGCGTCCACGACGGATTGGCGGTCGGCGTCGCGGTCCGGGTCGAGGCGCATGTCTTCGAGGCGGATGCGTATCGCGTCGATATAGCGCGGTAAGTGCTGCAGATGTTCGATGCCGTGGACGGTCACGGCGTGCTTCGGGAGGAAGAAGGCGAGTTGGCCTCGCATGTCGTCGATGGCCGGTCCCTCCCACTTGTCTAGCTCGGCAGCGATGTTGGCGTAATCGGCTAGCCCCGGTGCCAGTGCCACGACGATTCGGCGTACCGCGCCCGGCACTTTCGGTTTGATCTCTGCGACGAGTGCTTCGAACTCGGCAGGCGTGCGCACTGGGCCGCCGTGGGCGAACATAAGGTCACGGATCACCGCGACGCGCGCGTCCTCTACTAGGCCCTCGGCGCCGCCGTGCGGGTAGCGGTCCACGGCCACCTTGTGGCGCAGGGGTAATCCCTTAGTCATCTGCTGCGCAGAGACGGAGATCTCGCGAAGCAGCAAAGTCAACGTCGCCGTGACCATGGACGCGTCTGCCGCCGCTTTCGTCGGGTGCACGGTGACTTTCACGCCGTCCGTGGTGGCTTCGAGGGCGGGGTATGCGTCGACGTCGTTGCCGTCGATCGTGGTCTGCACCGTCTCGGGCACGGCGCCGAGGTTGTCGGCGGTCCACTGGCGCACCGACTCGGACTCGGACGAACGGCCAGCTTTCGAAACAGAGGACCGGATCTTGCCGGCCTGGCGCCGGTTCAGCGCCGCGAGGTCGGTGTCGTGGTCCACTACGGCGCCGCGGCGGTCGATGGCGGCGTACGTCACCTTCAGGTGCGGCGGGAGCGCAGTCGGGTTGAAGTCGGAGCCGTTGATGCCGCGCCCGCCCAGGTCGTGTAGCGCGGCGGCGAGTGTGTCGGTGAAGGGCACGTCGCCGCGGGGTTCACCGTCGAGGTCTTGCTGAATTTGTGTAACTGCGCGCTCGGCGAAATCGGGCACCGGCACCACGGTTTTGCGCAGGGCCTTCGGCAGGGTGCGGATGAGTTCCGCGGCGAGTTCGACGCGCAGGCCGGGGACAAGCCAGTCGAATCCGGCGGCGTCCACATTTGCCAGTAGAGGCACGGGCACCTCTACAGTCACGCCGTCGAAGGGGTCGCCGGGTTCGAACTTGTAGCGTAGGTCGTAGGTCACGGAGCCTTGGCACCACTGCTCGGGGAAGGCGGTTTCGCCGGCGTCCACGCCTTCGTCGTCAAGCAATGTGCTCGGGTCGAAGTCGAGGTAGTGCTTGTCCTCGCGGCGCTTTTTCTTCCACCAGGAGTCGAAGTGGCGCGCGGTGGTCACGTCGCGCGGCAGGCGGGAGTCGTAGAACTCGAACAGTGTGTCTTCGTCGACCACGAGGCCGCGGCGGCGAACTTTCTCCTCTACCTCGGCGGCCTCGCGCAGCAGTGCTTCGTTGTGGTCGATGAAGTGGTGGTGGCGGTTCCAATCGCCCTCCAGCAGCGCGTGGCGGATGAACATGTTGCGGGCGCCGTCGGGGTCCACGCGGTGGTACGGCACGAGACGGTCGCGCACAATGGTCACGCCGTAGAGCATGGATTTTTGGTGCACCATCGCGGCTGAGCGCTTACGCGACCAGACAGGCTCTGAGTACGAGTGCTTCATCAACGCGCCGGCGGCCTGTTCCACCCAGGTTGGCTCGATCTTCGCCACATCGCGGGCCCACAGGCGCGAGGTTTCCACTAGCTCGGCGGCCATGACGAACTCCGGGGGCTTTTTGCTTAACGACGAGCCCGGGAAGATCATGAACCGCGTCCCTCGCGCGCCGGCGTATTCCTTGGAGTTGCCGTCTCGGGCGCCGATGTTGGACAAAAGGCCGGTGAGCAGCGATTTGTGGATCGCGTCGGCGTCGCGTTCGCCAGCGACGTTCTCGGCGCGGGACCAGCCGAGGCCGCGTTCGACGTCGCGAAGCTGGCGCACGAGGTCGTACCACTCGCGAATGCGCATGTAGTGCAAAAACTCGCGCTTCATGCGTTTGCGGAACGCGTTGCCTGACAGTTCGTCGCGCGAATCGTTGATGTAGTCCCACAGCTTCAGCGCGGAGAGGAAGTCGGATTCTTTGTCTTTGAAGCGCGCGTGGGCTTGGTCGGCTTGTGCTTGGAACTCGAGCGGGCGTTCGCGCACGTCCTGGATGGTCATGTTGGCCACGATTACGGTGACGTCGTCGAGCACGCCGAGTCGGTTGGCTTCCACCAGCATGCGGGCCATCTTCGGGTCGACGGGGATGCGGGAGAGGTCCCGGCCGATGTCGGTGAGTGTGGGTGCGCCGCCGCGCTCCTGGTCGGTGATCGCGCCGAGTTCGTGTAGGAGCATCAGACCGTCACGTACCGATTTCGGGTCTGGCGGTTGGATAAAGGGGAACTCGGAGATGTCGCCGAGGCGCAGCGAGATCATTTGCAGGATCACGCTGGCAAGGTTGGTGCGCAGAATTTCGGGGTCGGTGAACTCGGGGCGGGCCTCGAAGTTCTCCTCTGAGTAAAGGCGGATGGCGATGCCGTCGGCGGTGCGGCCCGAGCGGCCCGAGCGCTGGTTGGCCGAGGCCTGCGAGATCTCCTCGATGGGCAGGCGCTGTACTTTTGTGCGCGTGGAGTAGCGCGAGATGCGCGCGAGGCCGGTGTCCACCACGTAGTGGATGCCCGGTACGGTCAGCGAGGTCTCCGCGATGTTGGTGGACAGCACGATGCGCCTGCCCGAGTGAGGGGCGAACACGCGGTGCTGCTCGGCGTTGGACAGGCGGCCGAATAGCGGCACGACCTCCACTCCCCAGCGCTTCTTCTCAATCGCCTCCATGCAGTCGCGGATGTCGCGCTCGGATGCGAAGAAGCACAGGATGTCGCCCTTGCCTTCGCGCATGAGCTCGGCGCACGCGTCGACTACACCGTCGATCATGTCGGTGTCGACTTCCTTGACAGTCCCGTTTTTCTGTTCCACCTGCGCCACGAGCGGGCGGTAGCGGATCTCTACGGGGTAGGTGCGCCCGGAGACTTCGATGATCGGTGCGGGCGTGCCGTCGGCGTCGGCGAAGTGGTTGGCGAAGGCCTCCGGGTCGATGGTCGCGGAGGTGACAATCACTTTCAGGTCCGGCCGTTTCGGCAGTAGGCGTTTCAGATACCCCAGGAGGAAGTCGATGTTTAAGGAGCGCTCGTGCGCCTCGTCGATGATGATCGTGTCGTATGCGTTCAAGTAGCGGTCGCGCTGCATCTCGGTGAGCAGGATGCCGTCCGTCATGAGTTTGACGGCGGTGGTTGGCGAGACTTTGTCGTCGAAGCGGATGGCATAGCCGACGGTTTCGCCGATTGACTGGCCCAGCTCGTCCGCGATGCGTTCGGCGACGGTGCGGGCGGCAAGGCGGCGCGGCTGCGTGTGCCCGATGAGCCCGCGGCGCCCGCGTCCGAGTTCGAGCAGCATCTTCGGGATCTGGGTGGTCTTGCCCGAGCCGGTTTCACCCGCGATGATCACGACTTGGTTGTCGCGGATGAGCTCCATGATGTCGTCGCGCCGCGCGGAGACAGGCAGCGAGTCGGGATAGGAGATTTCGGGCACAAGGGCATCGCGCTTATCGACGGCCTCCCGGGCACGCACCACATCCTCCCCAATAGCGCTGAGCGCTTCAGGCGAGCGTGCTTTTTTCAGGCGGCGTTGGAACCGGCGGACGTCGATAAGCGATACGCCCTCGAGCGCGTCGTAGAGCTCTTGCTTCGTGGGGGGAGTGGGTGCAGCCATAACCCGGGCAAGCTTAGCGCGGGAGCAGCTCGGCGCTGAATTCCTCCGCGTCGGCGTAGGCCTTCTTCACTAGCTCTCCGAGCTGCTCGAATTCAGCGGCGCGGCGGGTGGAGGCGCGGTAGGCCAACCCCACGGTGCGCTTCGCGTCCACCGCGTCAGCGAAGGTGGCCACAGCGATACCGGGGCGGGCGCATTCCGCAGCGACCGCTGACAGCGGCACGAGCGTTGCACCCAAGCCCGCGACCACAAGCTGGACGATGGTGGTCAACGACGCCGCCCGGGTCACCGACTGTGCGGTGGCGGACTGGTTCACCTCGGCCATCTTGCACAGGTCGACGATCTGGTCGCGCAGGCAGTGGCCGTCGGCCAGCAGGAGAAGGTTGACGTCGTCAAGCGAAGCGATCGCGAGGTCGCTGCGGCCTGCAAACAGGTGGTCTTCCGGTACGACCATGACAAAGTCCTCGTCGTAGAGCGGCAGGTCCGTCACGCCCGCGGTGTTGGTGGGGGTGGCCAGGACGGCGAGGTCGAGGTTGCCGTCGCGAAGCGCAGTGAGCAGCACCTCGGTCTGGCCCTCCACGATGCGCGGCTCCAAGTCCGGGTACTCCGTCTCAATCTGCTTGAGCAGGCTGGGCAGGATGTACGGCGCGATGGTTGGGATCACGCCGATGTTCAGCGGGCCGGCGAGCACGCCGAGGGCGCCGCGGGACGCGGCGACGAACGCGTCGGCAGCCTCCAGCGTCGCCTTGGCGTAGGGGAGGAGTTCCTCGCCGCTCGGGGTGACAATTACGCGGCGGGTGGAACGCTCGATCAGCTGGATGCCCAGCCCGTTTTCCAGTGACGCCAGGGCCTGGGAGAGCGACGGCTGCGAAATGCCGAGCTTTGTAGCGGCGGCAACAAAGTGCTTTTGCTCCGCGATGGTGACGAAGGTGCGCAGCTGCGCGAGCGTCGGTTTATATTCCCTATTAGCCATGCCTATGAGGTTACACCCCGGCAATAGGATTTCATTGAAAGCTTCGGTGGGTTGTGTCATACTGGTTCACGTTGGGTGCCACGGAGCACCCGAGCGGAAAAACCGAGTCTTTGAAGCTTTTTGGAGGATCACTATGCCGATCATGACCGTTGGGGAGCGTTTCCCGGAGTTCGACCTCACTGCACTGAAGGGTGGCAACCTGAAGGAAGCTAACGCCTCTTCGCCGGACGACTACTTCGAGAACGTCTCCCTGGACAAGTACGAGGGCAAGTGGAAGATCGTCTTCTTCTACCCGAAGGACTTCACCTTCGTCTGCCCGACGGAGATCGCCGCGTTCGGCAAGCTCAACGAGGAGTTCGAGGACCGCGACACCCAGGTGCTCGGCGGCTCGACCGACAACGAGTACTCCCACTTCAACTGGCGCGCAACGCACGAGGATCTGCTCGACGTTCCGTTCCCGATGTTCGCCGACGTGCGCCACGACCTCATCCGCGCCCTCGGTGTGGAGAACGCTGACGGTGTTGCAGACCGCGCGACCTTCATCATCGACCCGGACGGCGTGATCCAGTTCGTGTCCGTTACCCCGGACGCTGTGGGCCGCAACGTTGACGAGGTGCTGCGTGTGCTCGACGCCCTGCAGTCCGAGGAAGTTTGCGCTTGCGACTGGCAGAAGAACGACCCGACCAAGAACATCGACAAGATGGCTGTGGTTCAGGAGTCCCTGAAGTAAACGCAACCCAAGCCCCGCCGCGCGGAGAAGAAGCGGCGGGGCTTTCGCGCAACATCGCGCGAGGAAAAAGTTATCAACGAAACACTCACTGAAAGGAAAGAAGAATATGTCTATTGAGAACCTGCGCGGCGCACTGCCGGAGTACGCCAAGGACCAGAAGCTCAACCTCGGCTCCCTGACCCGCTCCACCGAGCTCAACGAGCAGCAGCTGTGGGGCACCCTGGTTGCTTGCGCCGCCGCGACCCGCAACGCCACCGTGATCTCCGAGATCACCGACGAGGCGAAGGAGCACCTCTCCGAGGAGGCCATCGACGCAGCGTTCGGCGCCGCGACGGTGATGGCGATGAACAACGTCGCCTACCGCGCGAAGGGCTGGCTGGGCGACGACTACGCGAACGTGAAGTTCGGTCTGCGCATGAACATCATCTCCAAGCCGGGCGTTGAGAAGTCCGACTTCGAGCTGTGGTCGCTCGCCGTGTCCACCATCAACGGCTGTGAGCACTGCGTAGTCGCACACGCGAACACCGTGCGCGAGGAGGGCCTGACCAAGGAGCAGGTCTGGGAGTCCGTGAAGATCGCGGGCGTTGTCCAGGCAGTTTCCCAGGTCATCGAGATCGAGGACGCACGCTAAGCAGTAGCTTGACGACGAAAACCCTCCCGTGGGAGCTCCCACGGGAGGGTTTTGGCGTCGATAAGCAATGTGCCCCTAGATGCCACCGAAGGGGCCACGCAGCGGGTCGAACGGGGCGATCGTCTCGTCGACCTCACCCGTCTCGATCTGCTTGGCAAGCATCTTGCCCGACAGCGGGCCCAGAATGATGCCCCACATGCCGTGGCCGCCGTTGGTGTAAACATTCGGAACCTTCGTCGCACCCACGAGCGGCAGACCGTCCGGGGTGACCGGGCGCGAACCGACCCACTCGTCCTGCCGGTCCTCCCAGTTCACGCCCTTAAAGAACGGCTTGGTGGCGTGGATCATGGAATCGACGCGGCCCGGCTGGAACGGCTCGTCCGGACCGCGGAACTCCATCGTGCCCGCAACGCGGAAACGCCCCTGGTACGGGGTGCAGGCAATCTTCGGGTCCGGCAGGTACACGGGGCAGGTCACCGGCTCGTCCGTCTCCACAGAGAAGGAGTAGCCGCGGCCAGCCTGCACCATCGTGGTCACACCGAGATCGCGGGCCAGCTTCGGCAGCCATGCGCCCGTGGCTAACACGACGTTGTCTGCGCTGAGCCAATCGCCCGTAGCCAGCTTCACCGCGGGCTTGCGGGTGGAGCGGACCTCCACGACCTCCACGCCGGTGGTCACCTTGCCGCCGCGCTCCACGATGGAGTCCGCGATGGCTCGGCAGTACGGGCCCGGCTCAATGAAGCGCTGGCCGCCCATCTTGTAAATCGCGCCGACCTTATCGGTGAGGATAGGGGCCAGCTCGCGCGCCGACTCCAGCGAAATCTGCTCGAACGGCACATCCTGGCCGTGACGAATCGCGCCCTCGACCTCCTTCAGGAAGCCGCCAGCCTGCTTCTCGCTCTCAAAACCGATGATGAACGGGCCCTCGTGGCTGCTCGCCTCCACACCGCCCGCCTCGAGCTCGTCGAACGCGGCGAGTGCAGCGATGTCAGCCTTAG
The DNA here is from genome assembly GCF_903645305.1 of Corynebacterium sp. Marseille-P4321. Classification (GTDB taxonomy): domain Bacteria; phylum Actinomycetota; class Actinomycetes; order Mycobacteriales; family Mycobacteriaceae; genus Corynebacterium. The sequence goes on from NZ_CAHJXO010000001.1 coordinate 977,244, forward strand.
TCAGCCCCGCCATGGTCTTATCCCACGCGCGGTCGGTCGCGTGCGCCATGAAGTTGGCAACGAAGCGCCACAGCTTCGGATCGACGCGCACCGGCACATCCAGCGCGGCGTGCTTGTCGAACAGAGCGGTTGGGCCGTACGCCCACAGCGAGCTATTGGACAGTGGAATGGTTTTACCGGGAGCGAGCCATCCGGCATTGCCCCAAGACGAACCGGCGGCGACGTCGATGCGCTCCAGCACCTCCACGTCGTGGCCGTACTCCTGCAAATACCAAGCGGTGGCAAGACCGGTCATGCCGGCGCCGACAACGATCGTACGAGTCATGCGATTAATGTAGGACACATCACATGGCGCGCGGGCAGAAATTGGGTGTGATTCGCCCGCGCTACCCCTGTATGAGCGTGAGCGACGCGAGGCGCACCTCGCCAACCTCGTCGGAGGCGTCCAGGTCCACCACGCCGTGGAGCTGGAACGAGTTGTCGCCCTCCGGGTCCTTCACAATCTGGGTGACCTGCCACCGCCGGCCAGACTGGTCGCCGAGGCGGAAGTACTCGGGCCCGCGTGCGTCGGGGCCGAGTTCCACGTCGTCGTACTCGTCGAAGTAGTCGTCCATCGCGGCCGGCCAATCCACACGTTCATCCGGCTCGAGGTAGTCCAGCATCTCAGTGAGCTGGTCCTCCTTCTCGTACGCGAACAGTTCCACCAAGCGGAAGAAGTAGTTGCGCACCATGATGGTGAACGCGCGGCGGTTCGCAGTGAGCGCCGTCGGATCTTCCACGCCGAAAGCAAGCTCGCGCTCCACGGTTTCGGCCGAGACGGGTTGGTCTTCGCCCGTCATGTGCGCCCATTCGTCGATAAGCGACGAGTCCACCTGGCGAATCATCTCGCCGAGCCACACCACGATGTCCTCCAGCTCCTCGTTCATGTACGCGTCTGGCACCGAAAACGACAACGTGCGCCACGCGTCGGAGAGGTAGCGCAGCACCACCCCCTCCGAGCGGGCGAGACCGTAGGTGGCGATGAGGTCCGAAAACGTCATCGCGTGTTCGATCATGTCGCGCACCACAGACTTCGGTGAGAGCTCGAACTCCTTCGCCCACGGGTTGCCTTCGGTAAACGTGTCGTAGGCGTCCTCCAGCTCATCGGCGAGCGGCTTGGGGTAGGTGACCTCCTCGATGATGGACATACGCTCGGTGTAGTCCACGCCCTCGGCCTTCAGCGCCGCGATCTCCTCGCCGCGCTCCTTCTTCTGCTGGGCCTGGAGCAGTTGGCGCGGGTCGTCCAGAATCGCCTCGAAAGTAGACACCACGTCGAGCACGTACGTATCGGACTCCGGGTCGAGCAGCGTGAGAAACGCCAGCGCGAACGGGGAGAGCGGCTGGTTCAGCGCGAAGTCACGGTCCAACTCCTGGGTGAGCGTGTACGGGCGAAACGCCGGCGAATCAGGCGTGCGCACCACCACGCCTGCGTTGATAAGACCGCGAAACAGCTCCACCGCAGTGAGGATGTCCCGGTTCTGCTTCGCGCGCGTGTCGTGGTTGTCGCGCAAGAGATGCCGCATGTGCTCGTAGCCGTCGCCCGGGCGGGCCACCACGTTGAGCAGCATCGAGTTCGACACCTTGAACTGGCTCGCCAGCTCCTCCGGCTCAGCCACCTTGAGCCGTTCGAACGTCTTCTCCGACCAGGACACTTCGCCGTCGCGCGCGGACTTTTTGTGCAGCTTCTTCAGCTTCTGTGGATCGTCGCCAGCCCTGCGCCGCAGCTTCACGTTCTCAATCTCGTGCTCCGGCGCCTCCACCACCACGGTGCCCTCTGTATCGAAACCGGCGCGCCCGGCGCGGCCCGCGATCTGGTGGAACTCGCGCGACTTCAAAATGCGCTGCCGCGTGCCGTCGTACTTTGCCAACCCAGTCATGAGCACCGTACGGATCGGCACGTTAATCCCCACGCCCAAGGTGTCGGTGCCGCAGATGACCTTCAGCAGGCCGGTCTGCGAAAGACGCTCCACCAGGCGGCGGTACTTCGGCAGCATGCCCGCGTGGTGCACACCGATGCCGCGTCGCAGCAGTTTGGATAAGGTCTTGCCGAATGTCGTCGTAAAGCGAAATGCCCCAATTTCCTCCGCGATCCGCTCCTTCTCCTCGGCAGTGACGATATTCATGCTGGTCAGTGCCTGTGCCCGCTCGGTGGCCTCGCGCTGGGAGAAGTGGACGACGTAGATGGGCGCCTTGCCGTCGTCAAGCAACTGCTCGATGGTCTCGTGCACCGGCGTGAACACGTAGTGGAAGTCGAGGGGGACCGGGCGCTGCGCACCTCCGACGTACGTCGTCTCTCGGCCCGTGCGGCGCGTCAGGTCCTCCTCCAGCCACGCGGTATCGCCCAAGGTGGCGGACATGAGCAGGAACTGGGCGCCGTGCAACTCCAGCAGGGGCACCTGCCACGCCCAGCCGCGCTCGGGCTCGGAATAGTAGTGGAACTCGTCCATCACCACCTGGTCAATGCGGGCGTTTTTGCCTTCGCGCAGCGCGATGTTGGCCACGATTTCCGCGGTCGCGGCGATGATAGGCGCGTTGCCGTTCACGGTTGCGTCGCCGGTCATCATGCCAACGTTCTCGGGACCGAAAATCTCGCACAGGGCGAAGAACTTCTCGCTCACCAGCGCCTTAATCGGAGCGGTGTAAAACGAGCGCTGCCCGCGCGCCATGGCGATGAAGTGAGCGGCGTTGGCCACCATCGACTTGCCTGACCCGGTAGGCGTGGCCAGGATGACATTGTCCCCGGCCAACAAGGCCAGCGAAGCCTCCTCCTGGGCCGGGTAAAGCGTGATGCCCCGGGAGGCGGTCCAGGCTGTAAACGAGTCCCACACCACGTCCTCAAACAGGTTCGCGGGGGCCTCTTGAATGTCGGCGAGCATGTCGGTGAGCGTCACGCACACCACCGTAGCCGACGTGCCGGTTGCGCCCGGTGTGCGCTACTGGTCGCGGGTGGGATCGTTGCCAGCGCTGCCGTCGCGCCCGCCGTTTTCGTCGCGCGGCTCGCCGCCCTCTTCGGCGCCTGCTTCAACGTCCGTGGCATCAGGGTCGATGAAAAAGTGGTCGCGCAGCCGCTGGTCCGTCTCCTCGCTGCGCGGGAGGCTGGGGCGCTCGCGGTCGCGGTCCTCGATCGCGGTGAGGTAGTTCTCGAACGCCTCGCTGATCTCCTCGCCGGTGGGCATCTGGGCCTCGCCCGGCATCATTGCCTGCGGGTGCTGGCGGCGGTACTCGGACATCTCGGTGTCGTAGTGCTCCTCCAGCGCGCGAACAACCTGGGTGATCTCCTCCGAGTTCGCGGTCTGCTCCGCGAGCTGCTGCGAGACGCGCTGCATGTCCGACTCGATGGCGCGAAGCGGGAACTGAAGCTTCGTGGAGTCCTCCACGGACTGCAGCAGCTGGAACGTCGCGTGCGGGTACGGCGAGGATGCCACGTAATGCGGCACGTGCGCGGTGTAGCCCGCCACCTTGCGCCCGCGCTGGTTCAGCTCGCGCTCGATGAGAATGGACGCGGAGCCCGGGATGGACACCATGCCATCGAACGTGAACATCGAGCCCACCAAGTCGCGGTCATTGCCGTGCGCGGACACCACGAGCGGGCGTGTGTGCGGCGCACCCATCGGCGCGGCGTACAGGCACACGGTCTTGTCCACATCGAAGCGCTCCGCCAAATCGGCCACAGCACCGGAGAAGGCCTCCCAGCGCAAATCCGGCTCGGGCCCGGAAAGGAGGAGGAAGGACTCACCGGAGGCGTCGCGAAGCACCCGCATATCCAGCTGCAGGTCCGCAACGTCCGTGATCTCTGCGTGTGCCAAGGTCACCGTTGGGCGGCGCGAGCGGTAATCAATGAGCTCGTCGTTGTTAAACGTCGCCACGGTGTGCGACTCCAGCGCCGCCTTGAGGTGGTCCGCCGCGGATTCAACCGCGTGGCCCGCGTCGGCGTAGCCGTGCATCGCCACAATCAGGGTGGGGCCAGCCGGCGAATCGTCGCCAACGGCAGGCGAGGGGTACTCCAAGTCGTACATGCGGCCTGCATCCGTCATCGCGTGTTCCTCCTGAACCTAACTGAACCTAACTGAACCTAAGTGCCTCAGCTTTTCTCAACTCCCACACCATAACGGCCGGGGGCGCTGAATCATTCCAACCTACAGCAGGCGAACCAACGCGGCGCGCCGTCTGCGGGCCGCTGACCTGCGTGTGAAAAGTCGTATGGAACCGGCAGCCGATTTCTAGCGTCTGATGTACATGAACGATGCACACTCACAGCCGCAAGAAACGAACCAGCCGGACGGGTTGCCCGCCGGCGCGAAACCAATTGACATTCTTTCCTCACCCGCCAACCTCATCGCCTCGCTGCCGGGCGCACTTGGCTTCTTCCCGAACGAGGCCGTGGTGCTGATCAACCTGCGTACCGGCCCCGCCGCGCCGGGGGAGCTGCACGTCGGCCCGTACCAGTGCGTGGACCTGGGTAGCCCGTCGCGGCTGCATGAGGAGTTCTGTCGCATTCCGATGCACCAGCGCGCCACTACGTTCGCCGTGGTGGTCTCGCGGGTGCCGGATTCCGGGATGGTGGCACTCGCGGCGGAGATGCTCAGCCGCGTGGGCGACGAGTTCGGACCCATCATCGAAGCGTGCTGGATTGTTTCTGAGGTCGCGGAGGGCACACCGTACCGCCTACTATTCGGACCGGAAGAAGATTTCGACGAATGGGGGTGGGCCAACGCGATCCAGGCTGGCGCCGTCTCGTCGGTGGTGGCGTCGCCCGCGATGCGCCCGCTGCTTGACCACGGGGTGCTGCCGGAGCTCGACCGCGCGGACATCTTCGAGCACTTCGACCCGGTCTCGCTCGCGGACACAAACGTGTGCGAGCAGGTCGCGGCCGCCGCGCACCACCGCGGCATCGAGCTCGTGGAACTCACCGTCGTCGCCCCGAACTTGGCCAGGGCTGACATCGAGCGCGGGTGCGATCTCTTCCTCGCCGCGCCTGCGCTGAGCATGGTGGACACAGAATGCAGCTTGCTTATCGACGACATCTTTGACAACCCCGAAGACATCGAACTCCTCGCGGCCTTGCTGTCGCGCAACCGGTTGCGCGACAGTCTCATCTTGGACGCGATGACCTCACCGCGTCGCGCCGGGGCGCTCCTGCTCACCATGGCACGCAACTTCACCGGCGTGATTCGCGCGAATGCTCTGTGCCTGTGGGCGATGGTGGCGGTGACGCAGGGGTTGCTGCCGTGGGCCGCTGTTGCGCTCCAACGCGCGGAGGAGGAAGTGGAGCACCACCAGCTTTCGATGCTGCTCAGCCAAGCGATGCAGATGGGCAAACTCGAGGAGCTGGTGCATGCGGCCACGGAGGGGTGTCGCGACACCTGGCGCGAGATGGGGCATTAGCGCGGCGCGGAGTGGGAGCGGTCGCCGAGACGCTCGGTGAACGCCCACGCATCCTCGACGATGCGGCGCAGCTGCGTGCGCGTGGGGTCCCACCCGAGCTCGCTGCGGATCTTCTCAGACGACGCGATGAGTACCGCGGGGTCGCCCGCGCGTCGCGGCGCCACCTCTGCCGGGATGGGGTGGCCGGTGACATCGCGGCATACTTCGATGACCTCACGCACCGAGTACCCGTCGCCGGAACCGAGGTTGTAAATGCGGTGCTCGCCTGGCCGGTTGGTGTCCAGCGCGAGCGCGTGCGCGTCCGCGAGGTCGCGGATATGGATGTAGTCGCGCACGCAGGTGCCGTCCTTGGTGGGCCAATCGTCGCCGTAGATCATGATCTTGTCGCGGTACCCCATCGCCACCTGCAGCACGATCGGGATGAGGTGGGTTTCAGTGATGTGGTTCTCGCCGAAGTCCCCGTACGCGCCGGCGACGTTGAAGTAGCGCAGACTCGTCGCTCCCAGACCGTAGGCGCGGCAGTACGAGCTGATGGCGTAATCGATGGCCAACTTGGTCGCGCCGTATGGGTTGGTCGGCGCAGTAGATGCGTCCTCGGTGATGGGCACCGTCTCCGGCTCGCCGTAGGTCGCCGCGGTAGAGGAGAACACGAGCGAGGGGACGTTGTAGCGGCGCATCGCGTCGAGAAGCGAGAGCGAGACGTCGAGGTTGCCGTGCCAGTACTTTGCTGGGTCCTCCACAGACTCGCCCACCAACGAGCGGGCAGCGAAGTGAAGCACGCCGTCGTAGTTTCCAGCGCCCAGAACCTCGTCCGCCACCTCGACGATATCGCCCTCAACCAGGTGCGCACCCGTGGGGACTGCGTCGCGGTTGCCGGTGCTGAAATCATCGATCACGGTCACGTCGTGGCCCGCTTCGAGCAACGTAGCCGCGCAAACACTTCCCACGTAGCCGGCACCGCCGGTGACCACTAGCCGCATTCGTCCGCCCCAGCCCTAGTCGAGCAACTCGACGCGCAGTCCGTGCGCGACGTCCGGGGTGAGGGTGACCGTCTCACCGCCCTGCTCGCGCTCGACCTCCACACCACCGCCGTCGATGGGGGTGAGCGTCACTGTCTCGCCGATGATGTCGCCAGCAGCGGTGAGCGACTCCCCGCTGGGCAGGGGCACCTGCAGGATCTCGCTGATCTGCAGGACCTTCGCGCGTGCCGGAGCTTTCAGGCGTAGGTCGTTCACGCGGGTGCCGAACTCGGCAGGCGCATTAGCTGCGGCGCCGAGCTCATCCAGCGCCGGAATGGGATTGCCAAAGGGGGAGCGAGTCGGCTCATCCAATACCGTCACAACGCGGCGTTCGACTTCCTCGCTCATCACGTGCTCCCACCGGCAGGCTTCCTCGTGTACTTGGGCGAGGTCGAGCTTCAGCACGTCGGTAAGCAGCCGCTCCGCCAAGCGGTGCTTGCGCATGACTGCCGTTGCGCGCTCGCGTCCCTCCTCGGTGAGCGAGAGCGAGCGGTCCTGCTCCACCACGATAAGGCCGTCGCGCTCCATGCGCGCTACGGTCTGCGACACGGTCGGCCCGGACTGCTCGAGGCGCTCAGCGATGCGGGCACGCAGCGGGGTGATGCCTTCTTCTTCGAGCTCGTAGACGGTACGCAGATACATCTCTGTGGTATCGACAAGATCACGCACGTTTAAGAATCCTTCCAAGCGTGGCGGGAAAGGGATAGCAATCACTGTAGCCCAGCCGTGGCCGACAGGACCGCGCTAAGGCGCGGCGACTTCAGCGAAAGTAAACGAGGCCGCGCCACAACGGGCGCGGCCTCGAGGCAAGGTCGGGGCGAACTACATGGCGTAGTCGCGCAGACGGTCAGCACGCTCACCGACGCGCAGCTTCGCCATCACCTCACGTTCGATCTGGCGCACACGCTCGCGCGACAGCCCAAACTCGCGGCCAATCTGGTCCAGTGTGCGTGGCACACCGTCGGTCAGGCCGTAGCGCATGCGGATCACGTCCTGCTCGCGCTGCTCGAGCCCGTTAATGATGTCCTCGATGTCGTCGTGGCGCAGCGTGGTCACCACAGCGTCTTCCGCATCGGTGGCCTCAGCGTCCTCAATGAAGTCACCCAGCGGCGCCTCTTCATCAGCACCGACCGGCATATCCAGGCTCACCGGGTCGCGGGACTGGCGCAGTAGCATCTCAATCTTCGATTCCTCGATGCCGGACTCCTCCGACAGTTCCTCGTTCGTCGGTTCGCGCCCCAGGGACTGATACATCTCGCGGCGGATGCGGGAGAGTTTGTTCACCTGCTCCACGAGGTGCACTGGGAGGCGGATCGTGCGCGACTGGTCGGCCATACCGCGGGTAATAGCCTGGCGGATCCACCAGGTGGCGTAGGTGGAGAATTTGAAGCCCTTCGAGTAATCGAACTTCTCCATCGCGCGGATCAGCCCCAGGTTGCCCTCTTGGATCAAGTCGAGCAGCGGCATGCCGCGGCCGGTGTAGCGCTTCGCGAGCGAAACAACCAGGCGCAAGTTCGCCTCCAGCAGGTGGGCGCGGGCTTTTCGGCCCTGCTTCGCCAGAATCTGCAGATCGCGCTTCTTCGCACGGGTGAGCTTCGTATCCGGATCATCCAGCAGGTACTGGGCGTAGAGCCCAACCTCGATTTGCTGCGCCAGCTCCACCTCTTCCTCTGCGTCAAGGAGGGCGGTCTTGCCGATACCGTTGAGGTAGACACGAACCAGGTCCGCCGACGGGTTGTCGTTCGTCTGGTTCCGGCGGCTCCCGCGGTCGACGTTCTCGTCGTTGTCCGCGTTGTCCTTCGCCGCGGCGAGATCCGGTTGGGTCATGTGGCAGTGCCTCCTCGGATAGTGGAACAGCTGGGGAATCTGTGTAGTCAACGGCTCGGGTAGCGTGATTGTTCCCGGGGCGCGATTTACATTCAGGGCCGCATGTCGAGTGAGGTGAAAAGTTCGAGGTGAAAAGTTCTAAGCCTCCACTAAGACGGTGAACGGGCCCTCGTTGACGCTCGCCACGCGCATCTGCGCCCCAAAACGGCCTTCTTGCACCTCGATGCCGCGGGAGCGAAGTTCCTCCGCGATGCGGGCGATGACGGGTTCTGCCACATCGCCCGGGGCTGCGTCGCTCCACGACGGCCTCCGTCCCTTTGCGGTGCGCCCCATCAGGGTGAACTGGCTGACCAGCAACACGGGGGCGTTCGCGTCTACGACGGAGCGTTCGCCGTCGAGAATGCGCAGTTCGGCGATCTTGCGCGCCATGGTTTGCCATGCGTCGTCGGCATCTTCTTTGCCCACGCCTACGAGTGCGAGCACTCCGCCGGTGTCGGGGCAGTCGATCGCGCCGACAACTTCTCCATCGACGGTGACGGACGCGCTTGAGACGCGTGTGAGTACGGCTTTCATTCCACGCTCCTTCAGAAAGTTTTGCGGGTGAGTCGGGCCTACAGTTGAGCCAGCTCCGCGATCTCGGCGGGAAGCACAACCCCGTGGCGGATGAGATCCACCACGGCGCTCACCGCGGATTTTTCGAGGTCTTCGACGCTGGCGGTTTCGTCGGTGCGATCACCGGCGCGGGATACTGCGTAGAGGCCTACTACGTCGCGAAGCGACAGGCCCTGTGGGTGCAGGCCGGAGAGCAGCGCGAGAAGGCCCGAGTCCACGTCGTGGGTAAAGCGGGGGCCGTCGGTGCGGGTGACACGGATGGCTTCCGTGGCAAAACCCATGCCCACCTCAGTGTCGGCCAGGGAGATTTCCTCCAGGGCCACCCCGGGGCGCACGAGATACGACGCATCCAGGATGGCGTCGGCATCCTTGCCACGCAGCCACTCGGCACGGGTGAAGTACTCCTCGGCCTCTGGACCCAGCGGGTCAGTGAAAGGTTGAGAGACGGTCTCCGCGGTGACCTCGCTCGGAGCATCCCCGATGTCGCGCAGGAAGATCCAGCCGAAACCGATGGCGTGCACGTTGCGCTCGCGGAAGTGGTCCAGCCAGTGCAGGGTCTTGCTTACACCCTCAGGCGAGCGTGGGTCGATCGATTCGTCCTTGAGCCAGGTGGAGACGTACATGCCCGGGTCCACCACGTCGCGCTGCAGCACCCAAGCGCTCACCCCATGGGAGGGCAGCCAGGACGCCACACGAGACTGCCATGCCTCGTCCAACACGTGCGCCCACGAGCCGAGGATGAACGCGCTACCGCCTTCCGCAAGGTGGTCCCCCGCCTGGCCAGCCACCAGTTGGGTGGCGCCGTCGAGGTCCAGGCCGGAGTCGCGGTAGACGTGGCCGACCTCCGGCGGACCCACCACGAACGGCGGGTTGGCCACGATGCGGTCGAAGCGCTCACCAGCCACAGGATCGAACCAGGTGCCCTCGCGCAGCTCGACGTTATCTACCCCGTTCGCGACGAACGCCGCCTCGGCGAGCTGCAGTGCGCGGGCGTGGATATCTGTCGCCACAACCCGGTTCGCGCATGTTGCCTGGGCGAGGGCCTGCACACCGGAGCCCGTGCCCAAATCAAGCACGGAATCCACCGGAGTAAGCGGTGCCGCAGATAGCAGCGACAACGAGGCCGAACCAACCCCCAGAACATGGTCGCGGCCCGGCACGTGCTCGGTGACAGACGCGTCCGGGTCAGACAACACCAGACGAGGAGTGCCCGCGATGACATGCGGGCGCACATCCAACGCCGGGACATACTCATTCGATGCGCCAGTGGGGGCGGCCAGGCCCTCGTCGATAAGCAAAAGCGCCAACCGCGGCGAAACCATCTCCGCGAGCTGCTCCGCTGTGGCGGGGCGGCGCAGAAGGAAAAAGCGGATCAGCGCGGAAAGCTGGGACGAATCGCCGCACGCATCGAGCACGACACCCGGCTCGCGACGGTAGAGTGCCTCAGTGGCCTCGGGCCCAAGGTGCGCGGCGATGCCGTCGGCGGTGAACCCAGCCTGCGAAAGCGACTCCGCGAGCAGACGGGCCGCGGAGGGAAGTTCAGGCGAGAGCGGGAAAACGTCGGACACGCGGGCCTCCTCAACGTCAGCGGAATTAATCCTGATGGTCGATGATAGCGGGGGAGTTGCCCGTAGAACCCTCGGCTTCGCCCAGCTCCGCGCGCTGCTGCGCAACCAGCCGCTCGTGCTCACGCGCGGCGGCCGGCTTGTACACGTTCTTCGTGCGCGAATCGCGTTTTTCACCCTGCGCGTTGCCCAGCACCACCGCAATCCACGGCAGCGGGACAGAAATGACGAACAGCACGGAGGCAAGCACCCACGCCTCATAGAACGCGGCCGCAATCGCCGCCAGAATGAACGGGATGCGAAGCCCCTGCAAAATCGCGTACTGGCGCTCGCGCGACTGGCGGTTTTGTTCCGGCGAGCGCACTGCGTCCGTGATCAACGCGCGGGTCCGCGTCCGCCTGCGTGCGCCGGACTTCGCTTCCTCAATCTCGGCATCCACCGTTTCCGGTTCGCTGTTTGAACCGGTGTTGTGGAAGTGATCGTCGCGTGCGCCCATGAACCTCAAGGTTAGACCTTCGGCTTAAGTTCCCGCCCGTTGTGGGGCATGATGGGTAGCGTGAATACGACGACGAAGACCCTCGAGCGGCCGGACCTGAGAGAAGACACCTCGTCAACCACCGACGATGGGACCCCAAAGTTCTTCCACTACGTGAAGAAGGACCAGATCGTCGATTCGGCGATCTCCGGCAAAATGGTCGTCGCCCTATGCGGGGAGACGTTCCCCGTGAAAAAGCAGGCGAAACCGGGCTCGCCCGTGTGCCCTGACTGCGAGCGCATTTACAAGGGGTTGCGCCGCAAGTGACCTCTCCGTCCAACGGGCCTCAGCTCCGCCACTGGCAGCAAGAGGCCCTTGATGCGTTTCTGCGGGAAAAACCCAGCGATTTCCTCGCCGTCGCTACCCCGGGAGCAGGTAAGACCACCTTCGCGCTCACGTTGGCGCAGAGGCTTGTCGACGATAAGACGGTGCAACGCATCATCGTCGTCGTGCCCACCGAGCACTTGAAGCACCAGTGGGCTGACGCGGCGAAACGTTTCGGGCTTTCCCTCGACGCGAACTTCACCAACTCCTCGGCCGTGAATGCGGCGTACGACGGCATCGTGGTGACTTACGCGCAGGTGGGCATGCACCCGTTCAAACACCATGCGGTGGCCTCGGCACGGCGCACGCTGGTCATTCTGGACGAGATCCACCACGCTGGCGACGCAAAGAGCTGGGGCGACGGCGTGTACGAGGCGTATAACGACGTCGAGCACCGCCTCGCACTCACCGGCACCCCGTTTCGTTCTGACGACTCGCAGATCCCCTTCGTGCGCTATGAAGAGGACGGCGAGGGCCACCTGGTTTCACAGGCCGACTACACCTACGGGTACTCGCACGCGCTTGCCGACGGTGTGGTGCGGCCGGTGGTCTTCCTCGCGTACTCGGGCGAAGCGCAGTGGAAGGACTCAGCGGGCGAGGAGTACTCCGCGCGCTTGGGCGAGCCGCTCAACGCGGAGCAGACTGCCCGGGCCTGGAAGACCGCGCTCGACCCGAAGGGCGACTGGATCGCCGCAGTGCTGCAGGCAGCACACACCCGACTGATGAAAATCAGGGTGAACATGCCGGACGCCGGCGGCCTGGTGATCGCTACGAACAAAACCACCGCACGCGCCTACGCGAAGATCCTGGGACAACTTTCCAACACCCCGGTCACCGTGGTGCTCTCCGACGAGGCGGGGGCCAGCGAGCGTATCGACGAGTTCTCGGCGTCGCGTGACGAGTGGATGGTGGCAGTGCGCATGGTGTCCGAGGGCGTGGACGTGCCGCGCCTTTCCGTCGGCGTATACGCCACCTCTGCATCGACCCCGCTGTTCTTCGCGCAGGCCATTGGGCGCTTTGTGCGCTCAAGGATGCCGGGGGAGTCCGCGTCGGTGTTCCTGCCGTCGGTTCCCGTGCTGCTTCGTCTGGCGGAGGAGATGGAGGTCTCCCGCGACCACGTGTTGGGCAAACCCCACCGCGAATCCGGGTGGTCCGACGAGCTGCTGGAGCAAGCCAACCGGACGCAAAACGAACCCGAGGATGCCCCGAACTATGAGGCTATCGGCGCGTCCGCCGAGCTCGATTCGCTTATCTTCGACGGCTCCACCTACGGCACCCCAACGGCGGCAGGATCGGACGAGGAACAGGATTTTCTTGGCCTGCCAGGGCTTCTCGACGCTGACCAGGTACGCACGCTGCTGGCCAAGCGGCAGAGCGACCAGCTAGATGCCCGTGATGCCGAAGAAAAGGCCCGCAGGGCCGAGGAACGAAAGGCGCGCGAGCGGGCGGAGATCCTGGGGGAGACACCAGAGCCAGCGACGCCCGCAGCCAAGGCGGCGTCGGATGTGCCTGATGCGTCACTTTCTGCGGACGAGCTACCGGAGCTGCGCAAGGAACTCAACGCCCGCGTGGCCATCGCGGCGGGGAAGACCGGCCGCCCGCACGGCGCGATCCACACTGAGGTGCGCAAAGCGTGCGGGGGGCCGCCAACGGCACTCTGCAGCGCGGAACAACTCCGCGAGCGCATCGCCTACCTGCGCGACTGGTAAGCGGGTAGGCGGCGGGGCAAGGAGGTAGGGCCCTTCGGCGGGCTGAAAGGGGCCGATGGGCGCCGACAGGCACCGATAGGCGCTAGTCCAGGTAGTCGCGCAGCACCTGGGAGCGCGACGGGTGGCGCAGCTTCGACATCGTCTTCGACTCGATTTGGCGGATGCGTTCGCGCGTCACGCCGTACACCTGACCGATTTCGTCGAGGGTGCGCGGCATGCCGTCGGTAAGCCCGAAGCGCAGGCGCACCACGCCAGCCTCGCGCTCGGACAGCGTGTGCAGCACGTCCTGCAGCTGATCCTGCAGCAGGGTGAACGAGACCGCGTCTACAGCAACGACAGCCTCGGAATCCTCGATGAAGTCGCCGAGCTGGCTGTCGCCTTCGTCGCCAATTGTCTGATCCAGCGAAATGGGCTCACGAGCATACTGCTGGATCTCCAGCACCTTCTCCTCGGTGATGTCCATTTCCTTGGCCAGCTCGAGCGGCGTCGGCTCGCGCCCAAGGTCCTGCAGCAGCTCGCGCTGGATGCGGCCGAGCTTGTTGATCACCTCGACCATGTGCACCGGGATGCGGATGGTGCGGGCCTGATCGGCCATCGCGCGGGTGATTGCCTGGCGAATCCACCACGTGGCGTAGGTGGAGAACTTGTAGCCCTTCGAGTAGTCGAACTTCTCCACGGCGCGGATCAGACCCAGGTTTCCCTCCTGGATCAGGTCCAGAAACGCCATGCCGCGCCCGGTGTAGCGCTTCGCCAGCGAAACCACGAGACGCAGGTTCGCCTCCAGCAGGTGGTTCTTCGCCTTGCGGCCGTCGCGAGCCACCGCACGCAGATCGCGCTTCAGCGCCGGCGTGAGCTTCGCGTCCTTATCGCCCTCAGCGGCGGCACGCTCCATCTCGTCCAGGCGGTGCTGCGCGTAGAGTCCAGCCTCGATGCGCTTGGCAAGGGAGACCTCTTGCTCGGCGTCCAGCAGGGCGACCTTGCCGATCTGCTTCAGGTAAGCACGCACGGAGTCGGCCGAGGCGGTAAGCTGCGCGTCCTTGCGGGCTTGGCGCAGTGCCGCAGATTCCTCGATATCCCAAACGGAAGAGCCTTCGTCCTCCTCCTCGTCCTCTTCGGACTCGGATTCATCTTCCTCGTCGTCGGCCTCAATGCCTTCGGCGACGCGGACGCCATTCACTTCGCCCTCGTCGTCTTCCTCGAGGTCTTCGTCTAACTCTTCGTCGTCAAACGCCTCGTCGTCTTCCTCGTCATCGAGTTCCGGATCGAAGTCCTGGGCATCCTCGTCGGCGTTGTCCACGTCGCCCAGGTCAGTGGAATCGGTCGCCGCGTCATCGCTATCGATGTCCTGCTGGTCCAGGGTTTCTTCAGCCTCGGTACCCAGCAGTGCCTCGTCGACCTCCGCCTTCGCCGCGACCTTCTTTGTCGCTTTCTTGCGGGTGGTTTTCTTAGCTGTCTTCTTGACGGTCTTCTTTGCCGCCTTTTTGGCAGTTTTTTTCGCCGTCTTCTTCACGGCCTTCTTTGCCGTTTTCTTGGCGGTTTTCTTTGCGGCCTTCTTCGCCGCAGCCTTGCCGCCGGTGCCCGCCGTGGCCTTTACGGTGCCGTCGCTTACGCCACCGTCGGACGCCACAGATGCGTCTTGCCCGGTGTTGTTGCTTGAAGCTTCGCTGGCTACCACGTACGCCCTTTCGCCAAATCGAACTGTCCCTGGGGCCGAGGCTTGCGCACCAGCCCACCTTGGACGTGAACACTAGGAGACCCAGGGTACGTATGACTCTCCCAAATTTCTAAAGCGTCCACAGTAACAACTCCTGCGCCGTGTTATTCCCACCCGGTCTTCACACAGGCGACGAAGGGCGCTTTCGAAAAAGATTTGCCACCTACCCTGGGGCCGCTGAACGCGCTCCACCGTACAGCATGCCCAGCGCCAAGCTGCCTACGACACCACCACTTCTACGGGGCAACGTGATCGCGGGCTGCCATGGCGGCACCAACGATCCCGGCGCGGTTGCGCAACTTTGCTGCGGTTACCTCGGCATTGACTGTAAGGCGGGGGACCCACTTTTCGGCCTTGCGGGAAATGCCGCCGCCCACCACGAACGCCACTGGGTTGAACAGACGCTCGTACTCGTGCAGCACGGAATCTACCCGTGCGGCCCACTTTTTGTAGCTGAGCTCCTCGCGGTCTTTCACTGCGGAGGAGGCGAGGTGTTCGGCCTCGGAGCCGTCGATAAGCAAATGCCCCAGCTCCGTGTTGGGGTACAACGTGCCGTCGACAAGCAGCGCTGAGCCGATGCCGGTACCGAACGTTAAGAAGATGACCGGGCCTTCGCGGCAAATGTCGTCGCCGAAAGCCACCTCGGCCAAACCCGCGGCATCGGCGTCGTTGAGCACCGCAACCTCGCGCGCACCCAGGGCCTGCGAGAAGAGGTCGTGCACGTTCGTGCCCACCCAAGCATCGTCGATATTCGCGGCAGTGCGCGCAATCTGGTGGGTGATTACCGACGGCAATGTGAGCCCAACCGGGCCGTCCCACTCAGCCTGTGCCACGATCTCCGCCACGACCTGCGCGACGGCCTCAGGGGTGGACGGCTTCGGCGTGGCGATCTTGATGCGCTCACCCACAAACTCCCCGGTGGCAAAATCCACCTTCGCGCCCTTCACACCGGAGCCGCCGATGTCGATGCCAAAGCCAAAATCGCCCGACCCGTACCCGCCAGCATTTACCGCGCCATCCGCTTCACTCATGCACCGCAGTGTACAAAGCGGAAGTAAACCCCGCGGGCGAATGTGCCACACCCCGAATCAATGCGTC
Organism: Corynebacterium sp. Marseille-P4321; assembly: GCF_903645305.1. Classification (GTDB taxonomy): domain Bacteria; phylum Actinomycetota; class Actinomycetes; order Mycobacteriales; family Mycobacteriaceae; genus Corynebacterium. The sequence continues at coordinate 993,071 of NZ_CAHJXO010000001.1, forward strand.
AGTCGCAATGGGTGAAACCACGCGTTTTCAGCCGCTGAGCTGCAAAGATGACATCCCGGCTGCCATCCTTTAATATTCCCCGCAAATACCCGGGATTCGACCGGGCAGGGACACCCACGTTGAGCTGGAGGAAAAGTCACCATGGCCACCGATTACGATGCGCCGCGCCGCCGAATGGATGACGAGATTGAGACGGATTCCCTCGAGGGCCTGAAGGCCGCCGAGGTTGCGGGCAGCAGCATGGACGACGACGGTGAGATCGTCGAGCCGGTCGAGCCGCCCACCCAGGATCTCTCCGGCGAAGAGCTCAACGTTGAGGTCAAACCGCGTCAGGACGACGAATTCACCTGCGCGTCCTGCTTCCTCGTGCAGAAGAAGAACCGCCTGGCCTACGAGGAGCCGGACGGCACTAAGATCTGCCTCGATTGCGAGTAGTTTTTCGCGCAGAGGGGCTTTGCTTCTCGACGTCTACCTGGACGGCGGCTCACCTTTTTCGGTGAAGCCGCCGTTTTCTTCTTGGTGACGTTGTTTATCCGCGGGGCGCGCCGTCCGGCAGGAACGCGTCCAGCACGGCCTCTGGGTCCTTCGCCGAGATGAGCCAGTAAGGGGTGGGGTCCTCCGGGTCGTCGAGGACGATGAGCACGTGCTCCGGCACCCACGCGTGTGAGACCAGGAATGCCGCCGGATCGAGTTGGCGGCCGAGCGCGTTCTGCCGGGCGGAAGCCGGCACGACCATCGAGCGGTCGACGACGGTGTTGGGCAGATTCGCATCGTCGACAAGCAACCAGCGCGTGCCGTCCGGGTCTTCCTCAACGGCGAGTGTGGTGCGCGAGAGCCACACGAAGAACCACGCGACCAGGGCGCCTACGGCAATAAGGGGGATGATGAACCACCACACGTTGCGGTTCAGTGCGAACTGGGCGGCGAGCAGTAGTGTCAGGCCGAGACCCGCGGCCCACCAGTACCAAGGCACCCACTGACGTTCCTTGTACAGCACGCGCGGCTGGCCAGCCGTGGTGGCTGGCTGGGTGGGCTTGGAATGGTTCACCGGTTGCTCGCTCACCCTTCTCACTTTAAGCCAGGGGGGTCGTTGCGCATACTCACGTAAGGTGGGCCGGGTGGAACACGAAGTTGAACGTGCGGACGATACCGAGACAATGAGTCGGCCCGATGGTGCGGTCGGCGTTGGTGCGACAGTGCCTCCCATCGCCGTGAAGCGGCTGGATAAAGACCTGCCGTTGCCGATGCGCGCACACCCGGAGGATGCCGGTGCCGACCTGTATGCGGCGGAGGATGTCACACTCGCGCCTGGCAAGCGGGCGCTGGTTTCCACCGGCGTTGCCATTGCGTTGCCGGTGGGCACCGTGGGGCTCATCCACCCGCGGTCGGGGTTGGCGGCACGCCACGGGTTGAGCATTGTGAACACGCCCGGGACTATCGACGCGGGCTACCGCGGCGAGTTGAAGGTGTGTCTTTTGAACACCGACCGGGCAGAGCCGGTGGAGATCACCCGCGGAATGCGCATCGCTCAGCTCGTGGTCCAGCGCGTGGAATTGGTGGATTTCGTGGAGGTGGAAGAGCTGGATACCACTGCACGCGGCGACGGTGGCTACGGCTCCACCGGCACTCATTAGCTTCCCGATGCTCGAGCCGGGGTGCGGGTGAGACAGCCTGGGGTGAAACGGCTACAGTCGGAACGAGCAACACTTTAGAAATTCTGCGCAGTTGCGCCGCGCACAGTGAGATAACGCATACCGCGCCACATGATCTGCCGTTGTGAAACAGGTCATTTTGGCGGCTGGCGACGTTTAACAAATACCGAGGAGACGTAAGACACCATGGCGATCTGGCCTTTTGGCAAGAAAAAGAAGCAGGAGACGGCGGAAGCTGAGGCCACAGCGGCTGAGCACCAGGATGCCCAGGAGGTACAGGAGGTGGAGGCCACTCCGGGCGAAGAGCGCGATTGGCACCGCTACAGCGCTTCCGAGGCGGAGGCTAACGCGTCTGAGGCCGAAGCTCGCGCATCTGAGGCCGAGGCCGACGCGTTTGAGGCTGAGTCCCGTACGGCGAACGCGAACGCCAACGCCTCCGAGGCGGAGTCTCGTACCGCTAACGCGAACGCGGACGAGGCTGAGGCGCGCTTTGCTGCGACCGGCGCAGGCGCAGATGAGGAAGAGAAGGGCACGGACTGGCACCGCTACAGCGCCTCCGAGGCGGAAGCGGGAGCATCCGAAGCTGAGGCGCGCGCATCTGAGGCGGAGGCTGGTGCCTTCGAGGCTGAGTCCCGCACGGCGAGCGCAAACGCCGCTGCTTCCGAGGCGGAGTCGCGCTCCGCTAACGCCAACGCGGATGCTTTCGAGGCTGAATCCCGCACCGCAGAGGCCAACGCCAACGAAGCGGAGGCCCGCAACCGTGTCGCCCCGCTGGAAAACTACGACCCGGTGGACGGCTCCACCGGCCCGTTCGACGGCGACAACGTGGAGATCGAAGACTTCGACTTCTCTGATTTCTCCCAGGTGACGCTGAACCTCGGCTCAATTCGGATTCCGATGCCGCAGGAATCCCAGGTGCAGGTCGAGATGGGTGAGCAGGGCCCGAAGATGGTGCACATTGTCACCCGCCACGGCCGCATCACCCCGGTCGCTTTTGCCGCGCCGCGCAGCGGTGGCCTGTGGGCTGAGTCCACCGAGGAGATCGTCGAGGGCATGCGCTCCGAGGGGATGCCGGTTGAACTCGAGCAGGGCCCGTGGGGCACCGAGATCGTGGGCACCGGCACCAACGGTGTCATCCGCATCATTGGTGTGGAGGGCCCGCGTTGGCTCTACCGCGTGACCCTCGCCGCCCCGAGCGGCATGGAGGACCAGCTGGCGGAGCTCGGCCGGGAAACCATCGCGCGTTCCTTCGTCTACCGCGGCAACGACCCGATTCTGGCGGGCAACTCCCTGCCGGTCACCCTGCCGGCGCAGCTTGCGCAGCAGGTACAGCAGGCCGTAGAGGCCCGCGCCCAGCAGGCGCAGGGCAGTCAGCAGCCGCAGGAGGGCAACCCGAATGCCCTGTCCGACGCGCTGCAGCAGATCATCGCGCAAAACGCCGAGCACCAGAAGCAGATCGACGAGCTGCGCCGCAGTCGCCAGCAGGGCAACGGCTCCGGCAACGCAGACGCGTAGATGGCTGACGCGCTTGAGCGCGGCCAGCGCGTCCAATTGCATGTGCGCGCTATGGCGCACGGTGGGGAGGGCATCGCGGACGCCCCGGACGGCCGGGTCGTGTTCGTCCCCGGAGCGATCCCTGGCGACGTAGTGGACGCGACGCTGGGCCGAGTGAAGAAGCGCTGGGCCCGGGCTGAGTCCGCTACGGTGGTCAAGCCATCCCCGGATCGAATTGAGCCAGGTTGCCCGGCAGCCGCCGCGGGGGCGGGGTGTTGCGACTACTCCCACATCCGTCCGGAAGCGCAGCTGCGCCTCAAGGCTGAAGTACTTACTGGCCAGCTGAGATCGCTCGCTGGCAGCTCGAGCGTGCTCGCTGGGTTAAAGGGCCCGGGAGACTTCGACGCGGTGCAGCTCCAACCGGCTACAGGCTGGCGTACGCGCGTGCGTCTCGGTGTGGATTCAAAGGGGCGCGCTGGTATGCGCAAAGCCCGATCGAACGATGTTGTTGCGGGGATAGTGTGCACCCAGCCTGTGCCCGGCTTGCTTGACGGCCTTGTGGGTCCAGACGCGCAGCGGTTCACCCCGGGCGCTGAACTTGTGGCGGTTATGGATAGCGACGGCGCGCGCCACGTGGTCGAGACGGCTGCGCCTCGACGAGGCCAGCGCGTCGAGCACGCCGAGCGCGTCATCGAAGGCGACGGCGAAGTTGTCCAACGCGTGCGTGGCCACTCGTTTCGCTTCCCTCCAACGGCATTTTGGCAGGCACACGTCAACGCCCCGGAGGCGTACAGCAATTTCATCGCCGCGACCGAGCTGCCGCAGGAAGCCCCGCGCGTTGGTTGGGACCTTTACGGTGGCGTCGGTGCGTTCGTCCCCGCGATCCACGCGGCGCTTGGACGGGGCGAGGTTCACACCGTGGACATGTCGGATTCGGCGGCGCGCTCGAACGCGGCACTCGCGGACGCAGATTGGCACTACCACCGCGCGATAGGGCAGGAAGGGGTGGCCCAGCTGCCGCGGCCTGGTCTGGTGGTGCTCGACCCGCCGCGCGCGGGTGCCGGCCAACAGGTCGTGGAGGCGGTAGCTACCGTGAACCCCGCACGTGTCGTGCATGTGGGCTGCGACCCGGCGACGTTCGCACGCGATGCTGCTTACTTCGGCCAGCAGGGCTACGTCATCGAACGCATGGTGCTTATCGACGCTTTCCCGTCCACCCACCACTTCGAGGTTTTAGCAGCGCTAGCGCCTGCCTCAAGCCGTGGTTAGTCCCGGGTAGTGAGAAGTGTAAAATGGCCGGAACGAGCCGGGGACACGCGCGTGGGACCGGATAAAACACACCAGCCATGCGAAGGAGAGCAACGGGACTGTGGGACTGCTTGAGCATCTTCACACGCCAGCTGACCTAAAACGGCTGTCGACCGGCGATCTCACGGAGCTGGCCGAGGAGATTCGGGAGCTGCTCGTGCAGCAAGTCTCGGCAACGGGTGGGCATCTGGGGCCGAATCTAGGTGTGGTGGAGCTGACAATCGCGCTGCACTACGTGTTCAATTCGCCGACGGATCCGATCATCTTTGATACGTCGCACCAGGCGTACGTGCACAAGATCCTCACGGGGCGCGCGGGCCAGTTCGACACGTTGCGCAAGAAAGACGGTCTATCCGGCTACACATCGCGCGCCGAGTCGGAGCACGATTGGACCGAGTCCTCGCACGCGTCGGCGGCCCTGTCGTATGCGGACGGTTTGTCAAAGGCCATGGAGCTTAAGGGGCTAGACGACGACCACGTCGTTGCCGTGGTAGGCGACGGTGCACTGACAGGGGGAATGTGCTGGGAGGCGCTGAACAATATCGCGGCGGGGGACCGCAACGTGGTGATTGTGGTCAACGACAATGGCCGCTCCTACTCGCCGACGATCGGTGGGCTGGCGAACAACCTGACCAAGATGCGCGACCAGCTCGCCTCCATCCGCATTCAGCCGGCGTACGACGATGTGATGGAGTCGGGCAAAAAGGCCCTGAAGTCTATGGGCTGGGTCGGCGAGCGGACCTTCGACGCGCTGCACGCATTGAAAGACGGTGTTCGTGCCCAGGTCGTTCCTACGGAGATGTTCCCCGAACTGGGAATGAAATACGTCGGCCCTGTGGAAGGGCACGACATGAAGGCGCTTGTGCAGGCGATGCGCTACGCGCGTTTATTCGACGGCCCCCTCATTGTGCACGTGGTGACGGAAAAAGGCCACGGCTTCGCTCCGGCGGTGAACGACACGGCGGATCAGATGCATTCCACAGGTGTGATCGACCCGGTTACCGGCGAAGCCTTGGGGAGGACGAAGCCGGGCTGGACTGCGGCGTTTACCGAAGAGCTGCTGCGTGCGGGCCATGAGCGCGAGGACATTGTGGCTATTACCGCGGCGATGGCGGGCCCGACGGGGTTGCAGCCGTTCGCTGAGCAGTTCCCGGAGCGATTCTTTGACGTGGGTATCGCCGAGCAGCATGCCGTCACGTCTGCCGCGGGGCTTGCCCTCGGAGGCATGCACCCGGTGGTGGCGGTGTACTCCACGTTTCTGAACCGGGCCTTCGACCAGCTGCTCATGGATGTCGGATTGTTGCGCCTTCCGGTCACCCTCGTGTTGGATCGAGCCGGTGTCACGGGTTCTGACGGTGCGAGCCACAACGGCGTGTGGGATTTGGCGATGTCGTCCATCGTTCCTGGAATTCGCATCGCGGCGCCCCGCGACACAGCACGGTTGCGGGAGGAGTTTTGGGAAGCACTCGCGGTTGACGACGGTCCCACAATCGTGCGTTTCCCCAAAGGCAGCGCCGGGGCCGATATCGCTGCGGTGCATCGACTCCCTGGTGGCACAGAAGTGCTCGTTGCTCCAGATGGGGAGGCCAACGAGGACGAGATTGACGTCCTGTTGGTAGCAGTCGGGCCATTTGCGCAGTACGCAATAGAGGTCGCTGAACAGCTGCAGGCAGACGGTATCCGGGTGCGCGTCGTCGATCCCCGCTGGGTGATTCCGGTGAACCCGGAGATCGTGGAACTTGCGGTCGAAGCCGACTTGGTTGTCGTGTACGAAGATGGCGTAGTGCGCGGAGGGGTTGGCTCCGCTGTGGGCGAAGCGCTCGCCGCGGCAGAGGTGGACACCCCGGTGCGTCAGCTGGCGTTTCCTGACGTCTTTCCGCAGCACGCCTCCCGCGACGAAATCTTCGAAGAATACGAACTCGACCCGGCACACGCCGCGCAGCGCGTGCGCGAGTGGGCGCTCGCGCTGGCTGACCCGGACGCTTAGCGTTTCCTTCTCGGGCGCCGGACAGACTCCGCGCGTTCAGGGGCCGCGTCGTTTGTCGCGTGCGCGTAAGCGTCGGCAAGCAGCGGCGCGGTGAAGTCGACCTGCCACGGGCGCGCGCCCGCGTTGCGAAGCTGTAACGCTGTGGCGTGCGTATCCCACGCAGCAGTCGCTCCGCCGCCGGGCGTGATCGGTGCTTTCCACACCACTTGCCGCAGCGTGGCGGGGGCAAGCAGGATTTCCGGCTGCATCTGCAGCTCACGAGCAGTCTCGGATACCGATGATCGGGCGAACTGCAGCATCTCCCAGGATTCGGGTGCGATGCGTTCCCACACTGACTTCGACGGCGGCGTGCTCGCCGGGCGCGTTGCCCGATGCGGCCAGGTGGATTCGTCGGCGGCCAATGCCTTGTCGACAACCTGCTGCCATCGCTTCGCCTCCCCGGTACTCAAGCGTTGACGCCCCGCGGCGCGGGCGAGCTCAGTAGGGTTGCCCGGCTGCGCGCGAGCAATATCGACGATCGCCTTGTTCGAGAGCACACGGCCCGGGGAGGTGTCGGTGCGCCGGCTAACTGCATCACGCTCACGCCACAGCTCCTTGGCCAGCTGCATGCCTGATGGCGTGCGAACGGCGGAGACGCCTTTGACCTCTCGCCAGGTTTTCTCTGCGGGTGCTGAAAGTGCATGGGTGGTGATGAGGTGGTCAAACTCCTGCGTGGCGTACCCAAGTTTGCCCGCGGCGTCGAGCTGCTCCGTGAGCGCTTCGGCGAGGTCGTTGAGGTAGACGACGTCTAGGGCGGCGTAGTCCTGCCACTCGCTCGGTAGCGGGCTTGCGGACCAGTCTTCGTGGCCGTGACCTTTCTCCAACTCAACGCCGATGAAATGCTCGACCATCGCGCCGAGGTTGGGCCGGTCGAAGCCAGCCATGCGCGACGCCAGCTCGGTGTCGAAAAGCGAGCCGGGCACAAGCCCCAGCTTCGCAAGGCTGCGCAGGTCTTCGCCCGCGGCGTGAATGATCCACTCGGCGCCGCTCATAACCGGTGCGAAAATCTCGCGGATCCTTCGGCGGTGGCCCTCGGGGGCGATAAGGAACGTGCCAGCACCCCGGCGGTATACCTGGACTAGAAAGGCCCTGTCGTCGTAGCGAAACGACGACGCCCTCTCGGTGTCCACCGCGAACGGGCCGTAGCCCGCCTGCAAAGCTCGGGCGGCCTCCGCGAATTCCGCCGGATCGCTGACAAGGCGATAGGACACCCGAGGTTGCATGGCGAAAAGCTACCGCGCGGAAATCTGGGTGACGCCCTCTGGCGGCAAGCCCGCGACGTGCGCCAGCACCTTGGAGAAGGCCTCAACGTGGGTGCGCAGATCGATCCCGTCTGCTGTCCAGGAGGCGCGCATCTCGAGCTGGTAGGCACGCGGCGGCCCACCGATCTCGCCGAAGCGCACCGACGCGGTGGAGGTCACGGTGCCGCCAAGGTTGGTGAAGCCAGCGCCCGTTTCGGCGAGGGATTCGTTGAGCCACTGCCACGCCACATCTGGAAGGAGCGGGTCGGAGGCTACGGCGTCGTCCATGTCGGCCTGGATGTAGGCCACGAGACGCATCGACCCTTCCCAGGCTTCCTCGGCGGCGGGGGAGTGCAGGAGGATGAGGCGGCCGAACGCGTCGCCTTCGGAATCGACGGGCACGTGCCCGCTGTCTTCGTCCGGGTGCGCCACCTCGAGGCCCACAGCGTGGGAGAACGGCGCGGGGCGCTGCGGCGGGCGGATGGTGCCCAGGGAGATCTCTGGCCGCAAACGCGCCGCGTGCATCGACTCCACAGCGGCGGAGAACTCCGCGGGCCAAGAGTCGTTGCCGCCGTGGGCTTGACCGGTGGCGCCCGCAGCGTCGGCAGGTGCGGGGGAGGAGGTGTCCGGATTCATCACAGGCTCCAAGCTATCCAGCGCCGGGGGAGGTGTGGGGAGGCGCGCCGAAGTATCGGGTGAGGGAGCGCGTAGACTGAAGCCATCATTCTTTAGTTTGATCCGCCTATGTGGGGCGGGAAGGGAGTTTGGTGCCGCCATGGCGAAGCTTGATTTTGATGCCCTGAATTCCGTGCAGCGCTATCTGCAGTTCGCGGTTTTCCGTGCCATCCCCGGTGCGCTGGGGTCAGAGCGCGAGCAGGTGATTGAGGAGGCGCAGGCATTCTTCAACCGCTTGGAGGAAGAAGGCGTAGTGACGGTGCGCGGTATCTACGACAACACCGGCATCCGCGCCGACGCCGATTTTATGGTGTGGTGGCACGCCAAAGAGTTCTCCCAGCTGCAGAAGGCGCTGGCGGACTTCCGGCGCACAACCACGCTGGGCCAGCTGGTTGAGCTGAGCTGGATTGGTAACGGCCTGCACCGCCCGGCGGAGTTCAACAAGTCCCACCTGCCCAGCTTCATCATGGGGGAGGAACCGGGCGATTGGATCACCGTCTACCCGTTCGTGCGCTCTTACGACTGGTACGTCATGGAGCCGACCGAGCGCCGCCGCATCTTGGCGGAGCACGGCATGGCCGCGCGCGACTTCGCGGACGTGCGCGCCAACACGGTCGAGGCGTTCACGCTCGGCGACTACGAGTGGATGCTCGCCTTCGAAGCGCCGACGCTGACCCGCATCGAGGAGCTCATGCACCAGATGCGCTACACCGAAGCCCGCCTGCACGTGCGCGAGGAGATCCCGTTCCAGACCGGTCGCCGTGTGTCGGACATTGGGGAAATCGTCCGGGTCCTGCCGTAAGGGTGCAGACGCGAAAGCGCGTCGATAAGCAATGTGCTTGCAATGCTTATCGACGCGCTTTCGCTATATCTAACGCTTCTCCAACGTGAGCGAGATGGAGTTGATGCAATAACGCAGATCGGTTGGGGTGTCATAGCCCTCACCTGCAAAGACGTGACCAAGGTGGGAGCCGCAGTTTGCGCAAAGCACCTCAGTGCGGTCCATGCCATGGGAAGTGTCGCGGCGTTCGATCACGCGATCGCCCGCGAGCGGGGTGAAAAAAGATGGCCAGCCACAGTGGGCGTCGAACTTCGTCTCGGAACGAAACAACTCCTCACCACAAGCGCGGCAGCGGTACACACCCTCGGCCTTGGTATGGACGTACTCGCCGATGCCGGGCGCCTCAGTGCCTGCCTCACGCAGCACACGGTATTCGTCGGGGGTGAGACGCTCCCGCCACTGTTCCTCAGTGAAGTCCTTAAAGTTCGGCGTGGATTCGCTCATTGCTTTCCTGCTCCCGTCGTCTCGTTCACCCGATGATCTGGCATCGCGGTCAAGGCTTGCCTTCCCTCAGATACTACCCACGCAGCGACGGCGACAATGAAAATCATCCACCCCGCTGTAGGTAGGAACGTATTCAACCACTGACCGGCCGCAGGGTAAAACCGGCTGCGGAAATCGAGCGGGAGCAGGCACAACGCGACACCGAGCCAGGTGGGCCACGCGTGTAGCGGGCTCGCAGGGCGCAAAGCAGTAAACAGAGCGGGGAAAAGCGTCATGGAGTAATACGCCTGACCGAGCGAAGACAGCACGCACACACCCGCGATGAGCACCGCGCTGCTCACGGTCAGCCAAAGCCACTCGTCGCTGTAGCGCCACCGGGCCAGCCCAAGCACCGCCACCACCACAGCGAGAGCAACCAAAATGAACAGCAGCGCGTGTGCCCAGCCCGGCATCCCGAAATACACCGCGAAGCCGGCGAGGGAAGAATTCGCGTAGTCGCGCGTCTGGCCCAGGTACGGCACCACTATGTCTATGTAGTCCCGTGCGCCCGGGGTGAGCGGCCAGGCCAAAAGATTCAGCACGACAGGCACAGCGATACCCGCGGTGACAACGCGCCAGCGCAGCTGCATCAACGGCAACACAAGCAGTGGGGCGAACATCGGCTTGACCACCACCGCCAAGCCCAGCACGACACCGGCTGCGACGTCGCGACGGGAGGCATGCAGCGCGAGGTAGGCCGTGAGTGCGAGGAGCAGCACGCCGTTGATGTTGGAAAACACCAGTGTGTTAGTCACGGCCTCCGTCGCGAATGCCAGCGCGATCGAGACAGGAAACAGCGGGTGGGAAAGTGTGAGACCAGTCAGGCGCGTGAGCCACCCCAGCGCGGCTACGATGCACACCGCGTTAGCCAGGATGAACCACGGCCGCGCAGACTCCATCGTCGGTATGAGCCCGAGCGGCGACAGCAGCAGCGTTGCGCCGGGGTTGTACAGGTAGTGCGGGTCCACGTGGTGGTAAACCTCGTTGTACACGGGCACACGCTCCACGAATCGGCGCGCCGCGGACCACACCGTAGTGAAGTCGTCCGTGGGCGAGCCCTCCCGCGCGAGCACGAACAAGCGGTGCAGCACCAAGAGCACGGCGACCGGCCACGCCGCAGCGTTCAGCGCGCGTTCGCGGCGCGCAGGCGTGGGCGCCGGTGCGGGCGAGGTGAAAAACGTCGCTGCAGATATCACGCGCTCAACCGTACCGGGCCGGGCCCGGCTACTTTTCGTGCGCGCGCCGGTAGCGGCAAAACAGCATCGAGTCCCGCGTGGCGCGGGCATCCTCGAGGGTGAAACGCCGCGTAAACGGTTGGCCGCTTTCGATGTTCAGGCCGTAGGGTTCATCGTCGTGGCCCAGCGTCGGATCGACGGTGAGGTGCAACACGTCCACTAGGTCGGCGGCGAGCATGTCCGCGTAAAGACCGGGCCCGCCCTCGCACGTAACCCGATTGAAGCCGGCACTGCGCAGCGCCGCCGCGATCTCGTCCACTTCTCCGCCGCCGGTGGATACCAAGCGGGCGCCTGCGCGCTCTAAAGCTTCGCGGTTGGGCTTCAGGGAATCGTCGATAAGCGACTGCTCCGGGGCAAGCACGAGCACCTCCCCCTCAAAGACACCGAGCGAGGTGTCGATATCCAACGAGCGCGAGACGATCGCGTACGGCGTGTCGGACCGGCCGTATCCTTCGGCGCGGACTGTGCCGGCGCCGACGAGGATCACATCCGCCCAGTCGCGCAATGCGAGCAGCAGTGCGGAATCCGTCTCGTTTCCGAAGGGCCCCGACGTGCCTCCGCGCCCGAACGCACCAAAGATGGTGGTGGCGGTGATCGCCCGGATCTCGGGCTCGGCGGGGGAGAGGACCGGGCCGATCAGCTCAGCTGGGTCGATACGCTCGGGAAAAACCATGGCAACACAGTAGCCCCGACGCGCACGCGCCGGGGCTTAGAGTGGAGCGGATGACGAGACTCGAACTCGCGACCCTCACCTTGGCAAGGTGATGCGCTACCAACTGCGCTACATCCGCATTGTGCGAACTTCGTACGCACAACGAACCTATTCGGTTGTCAGGAACCGCGAGGTTCCTGGTGCACGATACTGGGATTGAACCAGTGACCTCTTCCGTGTCAGGGAAGCGCTCTCCCGCTGAGCTAATCGCGCTGGGGTGAAAGGAAAGTGGAGGTGGATACGGGAATCGAACCCGTGTACACGGTTTTGCAGACCGTTGCCTAACCACTCGACCAATCCACCGTGGAGCGGATGACGAGACTCGAACTCGCGACCCTCACCTTGGCAAGGTGATGCGCTACCAACTGCGCTACATCCGCATTGTGCGAACCTCGTCCGCACAAGACCTATTCGGTTGTCAGGAACCTGGGGTTCCTGGTGCACGATACTGGGATTGAACCAGTGACCTCTTCCGTGTCAGGGAAGCGCTCTCCCGCTGAGCTAATCGCGCATACGGCATAAAAACCGTGGAGCGGATGACGAGACTCGAACTCGCGACCCTCACCTTGGCAAGGTGATGCGCTACCAACTGCGCTACATCCGCATGCTCCGCCGCAACTTCCGTTGCTGTGCAGTGCGAGAACACACTGTATCCGCTGCACGTCCCGCAATACAAATCCGCAGTTCAGCGCGCGTGCGACGATGTCGGCATCGGCGGGCATGTTGGCAGGGAAACTTACAGCGGTGGGATTCGGCATTGCAGAAGCACTTGCTTATCGACGCCTTCCGGTACGCCCCAAACACCCGCCCTATGCTGGCGATTCGTTTGCGGCGCCGGGTGCGGTGTAATCTTCTTTCTCGTTCGGTCCTATGGCTCAGTGGAAGAGCGTTCCGTTCACACCGGAAAGGTCGCTGGTTCGATCCCAGCTAGGACCACAATTACAGCCCCGGGCTGCGCATGGTGAGAAGCGCGGTCCGGGGTTTCGCGTTCGGCGCCCAGTGTCGCTGTGTCGTAACTTCAGCGTGGGTTGTTTGTTCAGCGTGCGTTGGTCGCTCTGCGTGCATCGCTTGTTCTGCGTGCTTCGTTGCGCTGGCGCCTACAGGAAACGCTGGCGTCTACATTTGTGATTCGCGAAGTAGACGCCAGCGTTGGGGTCTACCGCAAAGGACCTGGTCGCGAGATCCCTGGCGACTACAAGAGGCACTGGCGTCTACTTCGGGCCCCGGCCGTTGTAGACGCCAGCGTTGGGGTCTACAGCTGGCGCGCGTGAGGGGGACGCAAGCGGGCGTGAGGGGGACGCGAACGCGCGTGAGCTGGCGCGCGTGAGGGGGACGCGAGCTGGCGGGCGAAGCGTCACCGTCGCAGGACCCCAGGACGCTATGCAATGCCGTGTTTCCTCACAGCACGCACATGGAACTAACGTGGGTGGTTACACGACTACCTGCATACGTCCAACGCGAATTGAGGAGTGTACGTGAGTGATCAGCCGTTTCGATCGTCGTTTAGCGTGGCAGCGCTGGCGGGCGCGACAGCGACTGCGTTAGCTTTTGCGCCGGCGACGATGGCGCACGATGTCGTGCTGGCGTCGAATCCGGACAACGGCGGGGTGATCGACGAGTTCCCTCAGCGGATTGAGCTTGAGTTCTCCGGTGAGATCCAGGAAGGCTTCAACACTGTGGCGCTTTCGCGCCAGGATGCCGGTAATACGGAAGTGTTGTTCTCGGGCGAGCCGAATATTGAAGGACGCGATGTCACGATGGATCTGCCGGCGGACATTGACGCGCAGCCCGGCGAGTATCGCGTGGGATTCCAGATCATTTCCTCCGACGGTCACTCCACGAAGGGCATGACCCAGTTCACCTACGACCCGGACGGCACACTGAGCGCGGGCGGCGAAGTAGCGAACGCGGGTGAAGATGGTGAGGCTCCGAGCTCGCGCACTTTGTCGCTGCTGCTCGCAGGCCTGGCGGTGATCGCGGCCGCGGGTGCAGTCGCGTGGGCGCGGAGTCGTCGTTCGGCTACGGCCAAATCTCAACCACGCGAATCTCAACCACGCCCAGATGCCCAGCACCACGGCGACACCACAAACTAACGCGTAAAGGAGCACTCCCATGCACACAAAACTTCGCACACTTACCCTTGTCACCTGCAGCGTGCTCGCACTCGGGGCGTGTTCTGAAGACACGTCCGATCGTGTTGATTTTGCTGGCAGCAGCGGAATAGCGACAAACGCCAGCGGGGAAGTGGTAACCACCGGGCCGCAGATTGGGCAGAACGCGCTCGAGCTAGACGACGGGGTTATCTACGCCAAGCCGGCGGCGGACGCGGAGGGCGGTAGTGAGGAGACCCCGATCTACGGAACGTTGCGCAACACCACCACGACCGACATTGAGATCACGGGCTTTACCACCTCGCTGGGCACTGCCGCCGAGTACGAGATCCACGAAACGGTCGACGGTGAAATGCGGGAGCGGGAGGAAAGCATCCTCATCCCCGCTGGTGAAAGCCACGAGTTTAAAGAGGGTGGCGATCACCTCATGATTGTTGGCTACGGGCAGGAGCTTCCGGACGGCAGCACCCTCGACATCACCTTCGATATTGTGCCGCAGCAGAAGGTGGCGGTCTCCGGTGTGCCGGTGCGCAAGCAGCCGTAAGTCACGACAGGAGGAACTCACCGAAGCAATGGAAGGCGGACAGCAGTTGGACAGCGCAGGGCGGGCGAGTACAGAGGTAGGCAGGCGCGGGTTCCTTATGGGGGCGGCGGGGGTGACCGGGATGGCGTCGATAAGCATGCTTAGCGCATGCGCCGACAGTGACAATCCCGCGGGCGTGCCGAGCAACTCCGACGAGGACCAAGAACCGCTCACCGAAGCGATTGTCGCTTTCGACGGGCCACGGCAGGCGGGCATCGAAACGCCGACGCAGGCGGATATGAACCTGGCCGGTTTCAATCTGAAGGACGACGTGGACGCTGCGGGAGTCGCCCGCCTGATGCGCCTGTGGACGGAGGACGCGCGCGAGCTCACCGCCGGGCGCAACCCGCTTTCCAGCCTGGAACCGGAGATGGTGGAATGGCCCGCCAACCTCACTATCACCTGCGGTTTCGGCGAGCGTATCTTCGACATCGCCGCGAAAGGCAAGAAGCCGAGCTGGCTGCACGACATCCCCGAAATGGACCGCGACGAGCTCGAAGACGAATGGGGCCAGACCGACCTCGTGCTGCAGATCTGCTCCGACGATCCGGTCATGAGCGCCTGGGCGTTGCGCCACATGACGCGCGCGGGCATGGATTACGTGGAGCCTGCCTGGGTGCAGCAGGGGTTTATGAACGCGTACGGCTCTATCCCCAAAGGGCAAACTCCGCGCAATCTCTTCGGCCAGGTCGACGGCACTGTTAACCCGTACAGCGAGGAAGAATACGACGAGCAGGTCTTCGCCGAGGACGGCTCCAGCTCGCTGGTGGTGCGCCGCATCCACATGGATTTAGATGAGTGGGAGCGCCTCGACCGCACGTCGCGCGAGGAGGCAGTCGGGCGCAAGCTTTCCGACGGTGCCCCGCTCACCGGCACGGATGAGTTCGACGAGCCAGATATGGAGGCCATCGACAGCTACGGGCTGCCCGTGATCGACAAAAACTCGCACATGGCACGCTCCATGCCACCGGCAGACAAACCGGAGCAGCGTTTCAAACGCCGCCCCTACAACTACAACCTGCCACCCACACCCGGCTCCGGGCAGCTGTCCAACGCCGGCCTGATCTTCATGGCCTACCAAAAAGATCCGGACGTGCAGTTCACCCCGGTGCTCAAGCGCCTGGACGAGGCGGACCGGCTCAACGAGTGGATCACCCACATCGGCTCCGCGGTGTACTGGATCGCGCCGGGTACCGCGCCCGCAGGTAGTTCAGCGGATGGGCGCGACACGTTCTGGGGCGAGTCGGTGCTGACGTAGCGCGACGCCGCCCGCCGCCCGCAACGTCGCCCGCGCGAAACGCAACGGGTAGACTTCGTGGGCGATCCGGCGCGCTGACGCGCCGTCGGGACAAGTAAACGATCGGGGCGCGTCCAGGTATGACGCACCCCATGACGCGCAAAGGAGCGCAGCGAAGCACATGTCTGAAGCACTCATCGAGTTCGAGCCGTTTACGGTTCCCGCCGGCACCCCGGTCGGCGCCGCAATGCGGGAGTTGAACCTGCCGAACAAGGGCGAGCAGGCTGTGGTCTGCGTCCAGGACGCCGAAGGCGAGCTCAAAGACCTCTCCCACGTCCCGGAGGAGGAGGCAACCTTCATGCCGGTGGCGGCGAACACGGAGCTGGGCCGCAGCGTGATCCGCCACTCCTGCGCGCACGTGCTGGCGCAGGCGGTGCAGGCGGAGTTCCCCGGCACGAAGCTGGGTATCGGGCCCGCGATTAACGACGGGTTTTACTACGACTTCGATTCCCCCGAGCCGTTCACGCCCGAGGATCTGAAGACGCTGGAAAAGCGGATGAAGAAGATCATCAAACAGGGACAGAAGTTTGTCCGCGGCATCTACGCCTCGCCGGAGGAGGCGGCAGCAGACTTGAAGGATGAGCCGTACAAGCTTGAGCTTATCGACGATAAAGGCAACGTCGACCCGAACTCGGACGAAGCCACTGAGGTCGGCGCTGGCGATCTGACGCACTACGACAACGTCAACCCGCGCACCGACGAGGTGGAGTGGCGCGACCTGTGCCGCGGCCCGCACGTGCCGACCACGAAGTACATCCCGGCGTTCTCGCTGACTCGCTCGTCTGCCGCCTACTGGCGCGGCGACCAGTCCAACGCGGGACTGCAGCGCATTTACGGCACTGCCTGGGAATCCAAGGAGAAGCTCGACGAGTACCTCACCATGCTCGCGGAGGCTGAGAAGCGTGACCACCGCCGCCTGGGCAACGAATTGGACCTGTTTTCCTTCCCGGACGAGGTCGGCTCCGGCCTTCCGGTGTTCCACCCGGACGGCGGTATTGTGCGCCTGACCATGGAGGAGCACTCCCGCCAGCGCCACCTGGCTGCCGGCTACTCGTTCGTGAACACCCCGCACGTGACCAAGGGCGACCTGTTCAAGAAGTCTGGCCACCTGGATTGGTACGCGGACGGTATGTTCCCGCCGATGAAGCTCGACGGCGAGGTTGACGATGAGGGCAATGTGACCAAGCAGCCGGTGGACTACTACGCGAAGCCGATGAACTGCCCGTTCCACAACCTCATTTTCGATTCCCGCGGGCGCTCCTACCGTGAGCTGCCGCTGCGTCTGTTCGAGTTCGGAACCGTCTACCGCTACGAGAAATCCGGCGTGGTGCACGGGCTGACCCGTGCGCGCGGCTTCACCCAGGACGACGCGCACATCTACTGCACCGAGGACCAACTGGAAGAAGAGCTCACCCGAGTGCTCGAGTTCATCATCTCGCTGCTCAAGGATTACGGCCTGGACGACTTCTACCTGGAGCTTTCCACCAAGGACCCGGAGAAGTACATCGGCGACGACGAGATCTGGGAGCG
The DNA here is from genome assembly GCF_903645305.1 of Corynebacterium sp. Marseille-P4321. GTDB lineage: Bacteria > Actinomycetota > Actinomycetes > Mycobacteriales > Mycobacteriaceae > Corynebacterium. The sequence continues at coordinate 1,010,259 of NZ_CAHJXO010000001.1, forward strand.
CTCGACGAACATCCTGCAGTCTGTGGCAGAGAAGTCCGGCCTGGAGCTCGTGCCGGACCCGGCGGGCGCGGCGTTCTACGGCCCGAAGATTTCCGTGCAGGCACGCGACGCGATTGGTCGCACCTGGCAGATGTCCACCGTGCAGCTGGACTTCAACCTGCCGGAGCGCTTCAACCTGGAGTACACCGCGCCAGACGGTTCGAAGCAGCGCCCGGTGATGATTCACCGCGCACTCTTCGGCTCCATCGAGCGATTCTTCGGCGTGCTGCTGGAGCACTACGCTGGCGCGTTCCCGGCTTGGCTCGCCCCGCACCAGGTGGTGGGCATCCCGGTTGCCGATGCGTTTGGGCCGCATTTGGACGGAGTCGTCGATAAGCTGCGTGCCCGTGGCGTGCGTGCCGAAGTCGACCACTCGGACGACCGCATGCAGAAGAAGATCCGCACTCACACCACAGGCAAGGTGCCGTTCATGCTGCTTGCCGGCGAGCGCGACCTGGAAGCGAACGCGGTGAGCTTCCGCTTCCTGGACGGTAGCCAGATCAACGGCGTGCCGGTGGACGAGGCGGTTGAACTTATCGCGGCGTGGATCGCCTCGAAGGACAACACCCAGCCGAGCGAGGAAGCCGTTGCAGCCCGCCGATAACCTGGACCCGGTCGGCGCCGAGGCGGGCACGTTCACCGACACAGGTGTGGGCGACGAAGACCGCCTCACCCGCCTGTGGGCGCCGTACCGGTCGAACTACATCGCCAAAATGCCCTCCGACGGGGGAGCGAGCCGCTCGTCCGACCCGTTCGTGGAGATCCCCACGATGAGCGACGAAGACGGGCTCATCGTCGCACGCGGCGAAACCGTGTACGCGGTGCTCAACCTCTACCCGTACAACTCCGGCCACCTCATGGTGGTGCCGTACCGCAAGGTCGCGGATTTGGAGGCGCTCACCCAGGCCGAGTCCGCCGAGCTGATGGCATTTACCACCCACGCGGTGAAGACACTGAAACACGTGTCTCGCCCGGAGGCGATTAACGTGGGCCTGAACCTGGGTAAGGCCTCGGGCGGCTCGGTGGGCGACCACCTGCACATGCACATCGTGCCGCGTTGGGCTGGCGACTCGAACTTCATGACGGTCATCGGCGGCACCAAGGTGCTCCCACAGCTGCTGCGGGAAACACGCGAATTGCTGGCTGCCGGATGGATCGAGGTGGAGCAAGAAGGCGAGGTGGGCGATGCTTAGCGTGCATGGGCGCAAACCCGCGGCGGTGGTGGTAGAACCCGTCGCGCGGGGGCTGCTGAAAATGGGCCTGACGCCGAACGTGACCACCGTGGTGGGCACCGTTGCCACGATGCTTGTAGCCGTGGTGCTCATCCCGGCCGATCACCTTGTGGCCGCCGCTGTGCTTTCGGCATTCTTCGCGGCGTTTGACATGGTCGACGGCACGATGGCCAGGCTGCGCGGCGGCGGCACAGCTTACGGCGCCACGCTGGATGCGAGCTGCGACCGTATTACCGACGGCGCGCTCTTCGGCGCGATTGCCATGTGGCTCATCTATGTCGAGCAGGCGGCGCGCGCACACGTGGCGGCGTGCCTGGCGGTGCTCGTGTTGTCCCAGGTGATCAGCTACGTCAAGGCGCGCGGTGAGGCAGGCGGCTTGCGCATCGTGGGCGGCCTGGTGGAGCGCCCGGAGCGACTCATCGTCGCGCTTTTGGGCCTTGCGCTGCAGGGCTTTGGAGTGCCGAATGCGGTGGTGGTATCCCTGTGGATCCTGCTTGCGGGCTCGGTATTCACAGTGATTCAGCGCCTTGTCTTCGCGCGCCGCGATCCGCGGGCGAACGTGCGCATCGGCCCGCCGGCGGGGGCGTAGATGGCTTTCCGGGATCGCGCGGTTGCCGCCGCCTACATCGCTGGCTGGAAGCTGGTGGGGAAGTTGCCGCCGCGCTTAACTGCAAAGCTTTTCGACGCCGCCGCGGACCGCGTTTCACTCCAAGGCGCCGGCATGGACCAGCTGCGCCGTAATCTCACCCGTGTTGTCGGCGCGGAGAACGTTACCCGGAAACTGGTGCGCGATTCGATGCGTTCGTACGCACGCTACTGGCGCGAGGCCTTCCAGCTGCCGCGGCTTGCCGGGGATCCTGAGCTCATGCGGCGCCTCGACCCTGCGGTGAAAGGACTCGAGCACCTCGACGCTGGCCTGGCGAAGGGTAGAGGTGTGGTGCTGGTGCTGCCGCACTCAGGCAACTGGGATATGGCGGGCATGTGGCTGGTGCAGCGTTACGGGCAGTTCACCACGGTTGCAGAAAGGCTGAAGCCGGAGGCGCTTTTCGACGCGTTCGTGGACTTCCGCCAGTCCTTGGGCTTCGAGGTGCTCGCGCTCACCGGCGAAAAAACCCCGCCGTACGCCCGCTTGCGGGAAACGCTTGAAGCGGGAGGGATTGTGTGCCTGCTCGGCGAGCGCGACTTCAGCGGCCGCGGTGTGCCCGTGACTTTCTTCGGCGAGGGAACGACCTTCCCGGCCGGCCCAGCGAAGCTTGCCGTGGAAACGGGGTCTGAGCTGCTCGTCGTGCATTCGTGGTTCACGGGGGATGCCGCCGGCCCAGGCTGGGGTTTGCAGGTGAGTCCGCCGCTGGAGGTGACCACGGTTGCCGAGACTACCCAGCGCATCGCGGACGGGTTTGAGGCAAACATTGCCGCCCATCCAGAGGATTGGCACATGCTCCAGCCGCTGTGGCCCGCCGACCGCGAGCTGCGACGTCGCTTGGACCCGCGGCGGCGGGAGGGCTAAGCCATGCGGGTGGGATTGGTGTGCCCGTACTCTTTCGACGAGCCGGGCGGGGTGCAGGCGCACGTGCTCGATCTTGCGGAGCAGCTGCGCGCAATGGGCCACCACGCCCAGGTGCTGGGTCCAGCCTCGGAGGGGACGGAGTTGCCCGAGTACGTTACCCGGGGCGGGCCGGCGGTGCCGATTAAGTACAACGGTTCCGTTGCCCGTTTGTCCTTCGGGCCGCAGGTGCGCCGTATCACCCGCGATTTCATCGAGGGGGGCAACTTCGACGTGCTGCACCTGCACGAGCCGAATTCGCCGAGCTACTCGCTAGCGGCCGCGGGCATGGCGCAGGGGCCGATTGTTGCGACCTATCACGCGTCCGCGGATTCGTCGTTGGCGCTGCAGCTGGCGCTGCCCGCGCTGCGGGCGCGTCTGGAGAAAATCCGTGCAGGCATCGCCGTGTCCGAGATGGCCTACAGGTGGCAGGCCGAGCAGGTGGGCACAGACCCGGTGATCATCCCGAACGGAGTGGACACCGACCGTTTCGCCGCCCAGCGCGCGCCCCGCAACCACTCCCGCGAGGTGGAGATCGCGTTTCTGGGCCGCCTGGACGAGCCGCGCAAGGGGCTAGACATCCTGCTCGAGGCGCTGCAGCTTATCGACGCCCCCGTGCGTGCCACGGTGATGGGCGCCGGCACGCCGCGCGAGGTTGACGGGGTGACCTTCACCGGCAAAGTCACGGAGGCGCAGAAGGCGGAGATCCTCGGCCGCGCGGACATCTTCGTGGCCCCCAACACCGGCGGAGAATCCTTCGGCATCATCCTCGTCGAGGCGATGGCTGCAGGTTGCGCGGTGGTGGCCAGCGACATCGAGGCGTTTAGCGCCGTCGAGGCGGGCACGGGGCTGCTGTTTCCGGTCGGGGATGCTTCGGCGTTGGCGCGGCAGTTGCAGTTGCTTATCGACGATGCCGGGCTGCGAAACCACCTCATCACCGCAGGGCAGGTGCGCGCCCAGGATTTCGATTGGTCTACCGTGGCCCGCAAGATTCTGGCGGTGTACGAAGCGGTGGCTAACGAGGAGAAAGTAGGGGTGCAGCGGTGGACTTTGGGATCGTAATTGCGGTTGTCGCCGCCGTGGCGCTCGCGCTTGTGCTGGCGTGGGCGTTTTACACTGCGCAGCGGCTTAACCGCCTGCACATCCGCCTGGACCGCTCGCGCGATGCGCTGCAGGCGGCACTTGACCGGCGCTGCGCTGTCGTCGCCACGCTGTATCCGCAGCTCGCTACGAACGCCCGGGCGACGGAAGAGGTGCGCCTCACCCCGCATGACCTGGACTCTCGTTTGCAGGCTGAGGCGGCCTTCATGGCGGAAGTCGCAAAGTTAGAGGCCGCAGGTGGCGCAGCGCCGGCGCAGCTCGAAGACGCAAGTACTCGCGTGATGCTCGCGGCGCGTTTTTACAATGATGCGGTGACCGACACGCTCTCCTTGCGCCTGCGCCCGTCGGTACGCGCGCTGAGTCTCGGCGGCACCGCGGCACTTCCTTCATATGCCGGCGAGCACCGTCGATGATTCGTACGTTAACGAGGTGCGTATACTGAACTGTCGTTCATTGACACTATCCGTCGACCGAGGAAGAAGGGGTGCGCGATGGCTGGCCACTCAAAGTGGGCTACAACGAAGCACAAGAAGGCTGCGAACGATGCGAAGCGTTCGAAGCTGTGGGCGAAGCTAATCAAGGACATTGAGGTCGCGGCCCGTACGGGCGGCGGCGACCCGGCTGCCAACCCCACCCTCGACGACATGATCAAAAAGGCCAAGAAGGCCTCTGTGCCGGGCGACAACATCGAGCGCGCCCGCAAGCGTGGTTCCGGCGAGATCGCCGGTGGCTCGAACTACGAGACGGTGATGTACGAAGGCTACGGTGTGGGCGGCGTAGCCGTGCTCATCGAGTGCCTGACGGACAACCGCAACCGCGCGGCAACCGACGTGCGTACCGCCATGACCAAGAACGGCGGCAACCTCGGCGAGTCGGGCTCCGTGGCCTACATGTTCGAGCGCACCGGCGTGGGGACCATCAAGAAGGGCGACCTGACCGAGGACGACGTGCTCATGGCGGTTCTCGACGCTGGCGCCGAGGAGGTCAACGATCTGGACGAGGAGTTTGAGATCATCTGCGCACCCACCGACATTCCTGCTGTAAAAGATGCGCTCACCGCCGAGGGTATCGAGGTGGAGGATTCGGAGCAGGAGTTCCGCGCCGACGTGGAGGTTGAGTTGGACGCCGAGGGGGCGAAGAAGATGATGCGCATCATCGACGCGCTCGAGGAGTCCGACGACGTGCAGAACGTGTACACCAACATGAGCATCTCGGACGAGGTCGCGGCGCAGCTCGACGATTAATCTCGCTGAAAAAATCTGCGAAGTGGGGCCACCGACTCAGGTGGCCCTTTTTTGTTGTTGGCACGCGACCGCCGACACACACGAGACGCGGCCGTACATGAAATGCCGACGGTATGTGGTAGAACATATGTGTCAAGCACGCCACCAAGCCGGAAGGAGACGCAGTGAACCTGGAAGGGTTGCGCGTGATGGGGATCGACCCGGGGCTGACCCGGTGCGGCCTTTCCGTGGTGCAAGCGGGCCGCGGGCGCCAAATTATTCCGGTTGCCGTCGGTGTGGTGCGCACCCCCTCCACAGCCGAGCTGTCGGAGCGCCTGCTTCGGATCTCGCGGGCAGTCGGGGACTGGATGGACGAGTATTCCCCGGATGTCATCGCGATGGAGCGAATCTTTGAGCGGGGTAATGTGTCCACCGTGATGCACACTGCACACGCGGTTGGCGTGCTGGTGCTTGCCGCGGCCGAGCGCGGCATCCCAGTGCACATGTACACCCCGTCCGAGGTGAAGAAAGCCATCTCCGGAAACGGCCGGGCCGATAAGAAGCAGATGACGTCCATGATCACCCGTATCCTGGGGCTTTCGGAGGCGCCGAAGCCTGCCGACGCGGCCGATGCGCTCGCCATTGCCGTGTGCCACTGCTGGCGCGCCCCGCTGATGGCACGGGCGAACCAGGCTGCCGCGCAGTTACAGACCAACACCACCCAGAAAGCGGTATCTCGATGATTGATTCTCTCAACGGCGAAGTGCTCTCGATCGGCTTGGATCACGCCGTGATCGAATGCGGCGGGGTGGGGTACCGCTTCCTGGCCACACCGCAAACGCTGGGTCGTCTCACTCGCGGCGAGCAGCGCCGGGTGATGACCTCGATGGTGGTGAAAGACGACGGGATAACGCTGTTCGGGTTCTCCGATGCGGATTCGCGAGAAATGTTCCACAAGCTGCAAGGGGTCTCCGGATTGGGGCCGAAGCTCGCGCTGGCGGCGTTGTCCGTGTTCGATCCCGGGGAGTTGTCGTCTCGTATTGCAAACGGGGACGCGAAGGGCATCCAAACCATTCCTGGAGTGGGGAAAAAGATGGCCGAGCGCATCGTGCTTGAGCTCAAAGACAAAGTGGAGGCGTTTTTACCTGCACAGTCGACGCGCGCTGGTGCGGCAGCATCGTCGTCAAGCGCAGGTGCCTCCTTGGCTGCTGAGCAAGTCGTGGAGGCTCTCCAGGGGCTCGGATTCAACGAGCGCCAGGCGCGACCTGTGGTAGATGCGCTGGTGGAGGAAACTCCGGACGAAGACGCCTCCGCGCTGCTGCGTAAGGCGTTGAGCCAACTGGGGAAGAAGTAACCGATGTCGGACGTAGAGAAGACAGAGTTTGAGCTTCCGGAGGGCTTTGCAGCGCGCAGCCCGTCACCGGTAGACGCGCACGCCACTGCTGAGGAACATGACGTCGAGCGCTCGCTGCGCCCGAAGTCCATCAGCGAGTTCATCGGGCAGCCGAAGGTGCGCGAGCAGCTCAACCTCGTTCTTGCTGGAGCCCGCTCGCGCGACGTGGTGCCGGACCACATCTTGCTTTCCGGGCCTCCCGGCCTGGGCAAGACCACGATGGCGATGATTGTGGCGCAAGAGCTCGGCACGTCGCTGCGGATGACATCCGGCCCGGCTCTCGAGCGCGCCGGCGACCTGGCGGCGATGCTGTCGAACCTGATGGAAGGCGACGTCCTATTCATCGACGAGATTCACCGCATCGCGCGCCCGGCCGAAGAAATGCTTTATATGGCGATGGAGGATTTCCGCATCGACGTCATCGTCGGCAAAGGCCCGGGTGCGACATCCATTCCGCTGGAAATCCCCCCGTTTACGCTGGTCGGCGCGACGACACGTGCCGGTATGCTCACGGGCCCGCTGCGTGACCGATTCGGCTTCACCGCGCAGATGGAGTTCTACGACGTGGAAGACCTCACCAAGGTGGTTGACCGCGCGGCGAACATTCTGGGCGTACGCATCGACCGCGACGCTGCGGTGGAGATTGCGTCGCGCTCACGTGGGACACCGCGTATTGCCAACCGTCTGCTGCGGCGCGTGCGCGACTGGGCCGACGTGCACGGCGACGGTCGCGTGGACTTAGAAGCGGCGCGCGCCGCCCTTGATGTGTTCGACGTCGACGAGCTCGGCCTCGACCGTCTCGATAGGGCGGTACTGAGTTCGCTGATCCGCGGGCACGGCGGCGGGCCGGTAGGTGTCGGCACGCTTGCAATCGCGGTGGGTGAGGAGCCCAGCACGATTGAGGAAGTATGCGAGCCGTACCTGGTTCGAGCAGGGCTGATGTCTCGCACCGGACGTGGGCGCGTAGCCACCGCGGCAGCCTGGGAGCACCTCGGATTGCAGGCGCCCCCAGATGCGCCGGGCCAGATGTCGCTGTACTAGCGAGCGGTATGGATGCTCGACGTACTTTTTGGCACAAAAGCCGATATGGAACAATTGGGCGCTATGGATCTGATCTTTCTCGTAATTCTCCTGCTCCTGCTGCTCCTGCCGACCATTTTGATGACACGGGGGCAGAAGAAGCGCCAGCAGCAAGTCCAGGAGATGCAGGCGTCGCTTCGCCCGGGCGACCGGATTGTAAATGTGGCTGGGTTCCACGGCACCGTCGTGGCCACCAACGGCGAGGTGCTCGAGGTGGAGATTGCGCCCAACACTGTCGTTGAGATGGAAGTCGCGGGTGTGATGAAGAAAGTGGAAGACGCCCAGGTCGCGGCGGAGGGGCTCGGCGAGGTACCGGGTTCTGCAGGCGAGGCTTGGGAGGGCGGCGAAAACTCTGTCGCCCGAGAGTCCTACCCGGGCGACGAGCTGCCCGGTGAACCCGAGGGGGGCTCGAAGCGCATCTAGTCCCGCGCCCATTCGCCACGTCCGGTTCCTTTCAGAAGGGGACCGGACTAAGTTTTTGTCGAGCTATGACGTAGCATGTCTGGTTGTGTCTCTGCAGGAGCGCCATCTCAGCGCGCGCCGAATCGGCGTAGGTGGGGCGGGTCCGCGGAGCGATTGAGAAACAGAATCTGGTTTAAGAGGAGTCGGCTCAGTGCCTCAAAACACTCGGCGATCCGGTGAGGCGAATTCGAAGCGGCGGTGGCCCGCGCGAGCGCTCGCCCTATTCGTCCTCATAGTTGTCATTGTTTACTCGCTGGTGTTTTTCACGGGCTCGAAGTCCGCGGAGCCGAAGCTGGGCATCGACCTGCAGGGTGGCACCCGCGTCACCCTGGTCCCGCAGGGTGAGGAGCCAACCGCCGAACAGCTGCAGGACGCCCGACGGATTCTTGAAAACCGCGTCAACGGCATGGGTGTCTCCGGCGCTTCCGTTGTGGTGGACGGAAACACAATTGTTATTGAGGCGGCGGGCGACGACACCTCTGAGATCCGCAACATCGGCCAGACGTCCCAGCTGCTGTTCCGCCCAGTTATGCAGCCCCCGGCCGCGGACCCGGCCGTGGTTGACGGCGTGATCATGGACATGATCGAGGAATGGGTCAAGTACGGAATCTTTACCCCGGATGAGGCGCAGTCGGTGCTCACCCAGCTCGCCACCCAGCAACAGCAGGCGGAGCAGGACGCGCAGAACGCTGAAGAGGGGACCGAGGAAGAAGCGGACAACACCGAGGGCAAGGATCCGGTTCCCACCACGGCACCGGAAGAGGTGCCGGAGGTAGACGTGCCGGAGGTCACCGCCCAGCCGCTGCCGGAGCCGGAGGGCCCGGTTGAGGCGGCGGAGCGCCGCCAGGAAACGACGGACATGCTGCGCCGCACGCGGCAGTCGCAGGACCCGAACGAGCAGTTCGCGGCCATGACGCTGATGCAGGCGCGCTGCTTCGGCCAGACGACCGACCCGCTCGCGGGATCGGATAAGGAGGATCTGCCGCTGGTGGCGTGCGACCCGTCGACCGGGCAGACGCTCTTGCTCGCTGAGGTGCCGCTGCTGTCCGGTGTGACGGAGGCAGACGGTCCGCGCCTGACCGGTGAGCAGATTGATACCACGCGTCCAATTACCGGAGGCTTCAACCCGCAGTCCGGCCAGATGGAAATCAGTTTCGCGTTCAGCCAGGACGGCGACGTCAACGGCTCCAGCACCTGGGCGCAGCTGACGAGTGAGATGCTGCAGGAGCAGATTGCCATCACGCTTGACTCGCAGGTTATTTCCGCACCGGTGATCCAGGGTGCTACGCCGGTCGGCTCCGCTACCTCGATTACCGGCCAGTTCACCCAGGAGGAAGCCGAGGCGTTGGCGAACAACCTGCGTTACGGTGCGCTGCCGCTGTCGTTTGCCGGCGAGGACGGCGAGCCGGGCGGCACCGCGCTGACCGTCCCACCGTCACTGGGCCAGGCTTCGCTTCAGGCCGGTATCTACGCAGGCCTGGTGGGCCTGCTCTTGGTGGCCATCTTCGTGTTCGCCTACTACCGCCTCTACGGCCTGATCTCTCTGATCACGCTCGTGGCTGCCGGTGCGCTCGTCTACGGCGCACTCGTGCTGCTGGGTCGCTGGATCGGCTACGCGCTCGACCTGTCTGGCGTGGCCGGTCTGGTCATCGGTATCGGTACCACCGCGGACTCCTTCATCGTCATCTACGAGCGCATCAAGGACGAGGTGCGCCGCGGCAAGACGTTCCGTTCCGCCACCGCCTCCGGCTGGGACCGGGCGAAGGACACCATTATCACCGGTAACATGGTCACCCTCATCGGCGCGGTGATCATTTACTTCCTCGCCGTGGGCGACGTGAAGGGCTTTGCGTTCACCATGGGCCTGACCACGGTCTTCGACCTGCTGGTCACCTTCTTGGTCACCGCGCCGCTGCTCATCCTCGCGTCCCGCAGCTCGTTCTGGTCGAAGCCGTCCGTCAACGGCATGGGTAAGGCGTTCGCCACGGCCGAGGCCAACCGTGCAGCTTGGGTAGACCAGGCTGGCGAGGTAGTCGTCGATAAGCAACCGCTCGTTGAGGCGGCCCCTGCCGCCGCGATTGAGGAGAAGTAACGATGTCGAGCACCAAGGTAACTGCAACCGAAACGGCGCAGACTGAACAGGCGCCCACCCCGGGGCGCCGCGGCGGCGAATCGCTGTACGAGGGCACCGGCGCGATCGACTTCGTCGGCCGCCGCAAACTCTGGTACGGCATCTCTTTGGCCCTGTTGATCATCTCGCTGCTGGCAATGCTGTTCCGCGGCTTCAACATGGGCATCGACTTCGAGGGCGGCACGAAGCTGTCCATGCCCGCCGGCGACCTGGTCGTCGAACAGGTCGAGGAGACGTTCACTGAAGCCACCGGCATCACCCCGGAGCTCACCCAGATCGTCGGCGCGGGCGATGCACGCACTTTGGAGATCAACTCCGCGCACCTCTCGCAGGAGCAGATTGACGCCGCGCGCCAGGCAATTTTCGACGAGCACCAGCCGACCGACCACAACGGCGAGCCCTCGGCTGACGCGATCGGCGACTCGACGGTGAGTGAATCCTGGGGTTCCACCATTACCAACCGCATGCTCATCGCAATGGTGACCTTCCTGATCGCGGCCGCGGTATACGTCGCGCTCCGTTTGCAGCGCGAGATGGCGTTCGCAGCGATGGCCGCGCTGCTCTTCGACGGCGTAGTGATCATGGGCATCTACGCACTGTTCGGTTTGGAAATCACCCCGGCGATGATCATCGGTCTGCTCACCGTGCTTACCTTCTCCCTCTACGACACGGTGATCGTGTTCGACAAGGTGAAGGAGAACACCTCCGGCGTGCTGGATTCGCGTCGCTCCACCTACGCGGAGGAAGCGAACCTGGCGGTGAACCAGACCGTGATGCGCTCGATTTCCACCTCCGTCATCTCCGCGCTGCCGATTGTGGCGCTGATGCTGGTCGCCGTGTGGATGCTGGGCGTGGGCACCCTGCGCGACCTTGCACTCATCCAGCTCATCGGCGTGGTGGAAGGCGTCATTTCCTCGCTGTTCCTGGCTACTTCCTTGCTCGTTTCTGCGGTGTACCGCAAGGACAAGTACAAGCGACACGACGAAGAGGTCCAGGCGTACCGCAACGGTGGTGCAGACGAGGAGGCTGAGGTCTCCGCGGCGCCGAAGCGCCAGGTCACTGCGCCGGCATCGCGCACGGCCGGTGAGAGCGCCTCGAGTTCCGCGGCAACCTGGCGCCCGAACAGCCGTTAACCGTTGAGGTCCGGTCTACAGCGCGGAGGAAGCGTGAACGTGAACCATCAGGCATCGAAGATTGCCGCCGTCCTGGCGGCGGCTGCGCTTGCGCTTTCCGCGTGTTCTAGCAACGAATCGGATGGCGGGGTGGAAAAGGACCACTTTGGCTACCAGGTGCTCAGCGGAATCCGCACCACGAACGCGGGCACGCTTGAAGGCTCGACCGATCTTGTGCAGATGCTTTCCGGCCGGCTGTATCCGGGCGTGTATGTTCCGGGGCCCAACGGCCAGATGATTCCCAACACGGACCTGGTGCGCACCCAGGTGATCCCTGGCGATCAGCGCAAGGTGGTCTACACGCTGTCGGATGAGGCGGTGTTCTCCGACGGCACTCCGGTGACGTGCTCGGATTACTTGCTCACGTTCACCGCCGGGCAGTACCCCGAGGCTTTCGGGGCGCACCTGCCGCTTTTCGACGACGCCGAGGCGCTTTCGTGCACCCCTGGCTCGAAGGAGTTCACGCTCACCTTCAAAGAGGAGCGTGGCGCGCGATGGCGCGGTTTGTTCGAGGCAGGCACGGTGTTGCCCTCCCATGCAGTGGCGGCGAAGTTGGGAAAGAGCGTCGAGGCGCTTGTCGACGATCTCAACTCGGACGATATTGCGCGCCTGAAGCCCATCGCCGATGTGTGGCGCCGCGGTTTCAACTTGGCGGAGTTCGACCCGGATCTGCAGGTGTCGTTCGGCCCCTTCAAGATTGAACAGGTGGGGGAGCAGGGCGAGGTCCGGCTTGTTGCCAACGAGTTCTACTACGGCGACGCCCCGGCCACCGAGGAGGTCACGGTGTGGCCCGGTCACGCCGACACCGAGCAATTGGCGCAGGCCGGCGCGTTGCGAATCGGTGACCTGCGTGATGCTCACCCGGCCTGGTTTAACAAGGACGCAGAGGGAAACACGTTGAGCGTGGACACCGAAGTGGGCGAGCTGACGGAGACACTGACGTTCCCGGACGTCGGCCTGTGGGCAGAACCGTTCAATCGTCAAGCGCTGTCGCGATGCGTGGACCCGCGCGCGGTCGCGGCGGCGTCTTCGAAGGCTTCGGGCGTCGAGGTGCCCGCGGTTCCGCTCCACGTGGTGCGCCATACCGACCCTCTCGCGCAGCGGCTCAACCACACCGCTGAGCAGAACATGGACGTCAACATTGAGGCGGCTTCCGCAATGGCGGGCACCCAGCTGCGAGTCGGCTATGCGCACCCGAACGCAAGGATGGCGGCGATGGTGGAATCCATGCGCCGCACCTGCGAGCCTGCTGGCATTGAGATCATCGACGTCACTGAGGGCGGCAAGACCCTCGCCGATTTGCCTCGCTCTGTAGTCAACGAGTGGGGCGTGGAGGAATGGACCGAAGGCGGCGCCGACGCGATCTTGCATGCGGTGGACCCGATGCACGAGTACCCAGCGGCTGATAACAGAGCCGAGGATTTGGGCGCGTTGCGGGCCCAGGAGAAGTTTTTGTGGACCGAGCTACCCTCGATTCCGCTCGCTGCCCAGCCGCGCACATTCGCTATCGACGATTCAGTGCGTAACGTGGTGGCGTACACCGGCCCGTCCGGCATCGGCTGGAACATGGACCGCTGGCAGCTAGCCACCGACGAAGCCAAATAAGGACACCACCTACTAGGAGCCAAGCCTCATGTCATCCAACGAAAACCAGTACGCGGACGCTAGGGCCGCGCTGAAGGACAAGATCCGTCTCGTGCAGGACTTCCCGGAAGAGGGCGTGCTGTTCCAAGACCTCACCCCGGTGCTCGCGGATCCTGATGCCCTGCGTGCCGTGATCCAGCAGATGGCGGACGCGAGCCGTAAGCTGGGCGCGGATCTGGTGGGCGGCTTGGATGCACGCGGCTTCCTGCTCGGCTCGGCAGTGGCGTACGAGATGGGCACCGGCGTGCTCGCGATTCGCAAGCAGGGAAAGCTTCCCCCGCCGGTGATCACGCAGGAGTACACCACGGAGTATTCCACGGCCGCGCTCGAGCTGCCTGCGGAGGGCATGGACATCAAGGGAAAGAGCATTGTGCTTGTCGACGATGTCTTGGCAACCGGTGGCACCATGGCAGCGGCCCACGACCTTATTGAGCGTGCGGGAGGCACCGTTGCGGGCTATGTGGTGGTGCTTGAGGTGGAGGGCCTGGGCGGCCGCGAAAAACTTGGCGACGCTCCCGTGGTAGTGCTGAACGAGGGCGCGTAGCCCACGACTAGGATGACTGTTTTAAACAGTTTGAGACCTGGGATCGGAGGCTTGCCATGACCGACAAACCGGTGAAGCGGTCGGGGCCGAGCATGCGCAGCGTCTCCGCGCGGCTTGCGCGCTCGCTGACCGGTGGCGGGCGTCCCCGCACGAACCCCGTGCTCGATCCGCTACTGTCGGTTCACCGCAAGTACCACCCGAAGGCAGACGCGGAAATGCTCAATCGCGCCTACGAGACGGCCGAGCGGCTGCACGAGGGGGTATTTCGTAAGTCTGGCGATCCCTACATCACCCACCCGCTGGCTGTAGCCACGATCTGCGCGGAGATCGGCATGGATACCACCACGCTAGTGGCGGCGTTGTTGCACGACACGGTGGAGGACACTGATTACTCGCTGGCCGACCTGGAGCGCGACTTCGGGCCAGAAGTGGCGAAGTTGGTCAACGGCGTGACCAAGCTGGATAAGGTCGCGCTCGGCGCCGCGGCGGAGGCGGAAACTATCCGCAAGATGGTTGTCGCGATGGCCGACGACCCGCGTGTGCTGGTGATCAAAGTCGCGGACCGTTTGCACAATATGCGGACCATGCGTTTCCTGCCGCCCGAGAAGCAGGCGAAGAAGGCGCAGGAGACCCTGGACGTCATCGCACCGCTTGCGCACCGCCTGGGTATGGCGAACGTGAAGTGGGAGCTGGAGGATCTCGCGTTCGCGATATTGCAGCCGAAGAAGTACGAGGAAATCGTGCGGCTCGTTGCAGACCATGCGCCCTCGCGCGACAGGGCGCTGCGCGAGATCACCGCGGACCTGCAACGCGAGCTGAAAGCCAACGGTATCGAGGCCGAGGTGATGGGCCGCCCGAAGCACTACTGGTCGATCTACCAAAAGATGAGCGTGCGCGGCCACGACTTCAACGAGATCTTCGACCTTGTGGGCATCCGCGTTCTCGTGGACACCGTGAACGATTGCTATGCCGCTGTCGGCGTCGTGCACGCCCTGTACTCGGCAATGCCGGGCAGGTTCAAGGACTACATCTCCAATCCGCGCTTCGGTGTGTACCAGTCGCTGCACACCACGGTGATGACACAGACGGGCCGCCCCCTCGAGGTGCAGGTGCGCACGCACGAGATGCACTACAACGCCGAGTTCGGCGTGGCCGCGCACTGGCGCTACAAAGAGACGAAGGGTTCGCACAAGGGCAATCAGGCCGAGGTGGACCAGATGGCCTGGATGCGTCAGCTGCTGGACTGGCAAAAAGAGGCGGCAGACCCCAACGAGTTCTTGGATTCGCTGCGCTACGACTTGACCAGCCAGCAAATCTTCGCCTTCACCCCGAAGGGCGATGTGGTGGACCTGCCCGCGGGTTCCACACCGGTTGACTTCGCGTATGCCGTGCACACCGAGGTTGGCCACCGCTGCATCGGCGCGAAGGTGAACGGCAAGTTGGTCACCCTGGAAACCGAGTTGAAGAACGGCGACAGGGTGGAGATCTTCACCTCCAAGGACCAGAACGCGGGCCCTTCGCGCGACTGGCAGGATTTCGTCGTCTCGCCGCGTGCGAAGACGAAGATCCGCCAGTGGTTTGCCAAGGAGCGCCGCGAGGAGCAGCTAGAGGCAGGCCGTGACGCGCTCGCCGCCGAGGTGCAGCGCGGCGGGCTACCCATGCACCGGCTGTTTACCAACGAGTCCATCCGCCAGGTGGCCACCCGCTTGCACTACCAGGACGTGGACGGGCTCTACACCGCAATCGGTGCGGGTAACGTCACTGCGGCGCACGTGGCGCGCCTGCTCATGGAGATGTTCGGCGACGAGGACGACGCGGTCGACGCACTGGCGTCCCGCGCCCCGATGTCGGCGCTCGTGCGCCCGCAGAGCACCGGCGACGGCCCCGGCATCCTCGTGGAGGGCAGCCCCGACGTGATGGCGAAGCTGGCGAAGTGCTGCCAGCCGGTGCCGGGCGATGAGATTTTCGGGTTCGTCACGCGCGGCGGGGGAGTATCCGTGCACCGCGCCGATTGCACGAACGCGACGAAGCTGAACGAGGAACCGGAGCGGCTGATTAACGTCTCGTGGGCCTCGGCAAGCTCGACGCGCAGTGCCTCGCGCGCGACGATCCAGCTTGAGGCGCTGGACCGCAATGGGCTGCTCACCGAGACCACCGGTGTGCTTTCGGATGCGAAGTTGCCAATCCTGGCAATGTCGTCCCAAGCCGGCGACGACCGTATCGCCACCATCCGGCTCACCATCGAGGTTTCCGACATCAAGCAGTTGGGTTCCATCATGAACCAGATCCGCAACATCGAGGGCGTTTTCGACGTCTACCGCGTCACGGCCTAGGGCTGCTGCTGGAAACAAGAATGGCCCGGCCCACATATAGGGGCCGGGCCATTACACGTAGAAAAGCGTACTAGCGCGCCAGGCGACCGAGCACCGTCAAGATTTGGGCGACCAGCGCAATGATCGCGGTGATCGCAGCGATCCAGTCCTTGATCTCCTGCGGCGTGAGATCCTTCGCCGAGCTGTTCTGAATCTCACCCCACAGCGAAGTGTCCGTACCCGCCGGATCCTTGGCCACCGGCTTCGCGTCGGCAGCCACGGCGCCCGAAGTCAGCACAGCGGCGGCGGTGGTGGCGGCTACAAGGCCGGTACGTAGCTTCATTGAAAAACCCCAATCGTTTTGAAAATGAGATGCTGTCGCGTTACCCGCGGGAAAGTGGGCGTGCACTGCCGAAAAGGCTAGTGGCCGCGTGCCCCCTGCGCAAGCATGCGCGGCCGGGGCAAGCGGCCACAATTTCAGGCCAGCCGCAAAGGCTACTTCACGGTGACCTTCTCAATACGGACCTCGTCTGCCGGTGCGCCGTCCGGGGCACCGTCTTCCACACCCTTGTCTGCGATCTTGGCCAGCGTGTCCAGGCCTTCGTCGCTGATCTGGCCGAAGTAGGTGTACAGCGGGGGCAGCACGGAGTCCTCGTAATTCAGGAAGAACTGCGAGCCGTTGGTGCCCAGGCCTGCGTTCGCCATCGCGATGCTGCCGCGCGGGTAGAGCATCGGCTTTTCCTGCAGCGCGTAAGAGGTCGCCATGTTCTTCTCTTCCTCGGTGGCGTCTTCGGTCAGGCCGAACTGCTCGAGGTCGATGTCGCCTGCTTCCTCAAGTGCCTCGTCGGTGGGGAACTCGTTGGGGAACTGGAAGCCCGGCCCGCCGGCGCCGCTGCCGGAGGGGTCGCCGCACTGCAGCACCTTCAGGCCTGCGGAGGTGGTTAGGCGGTGGCACACGGTGTCGTTGAAGTACCCCTCAAGCGCGAGGTACTCAATAGCGTTTACGGTGCACGGAGACACTGCGCGGTCGAGCTCCATGCCGATCGGGCCCTGGTTGGTGTCCAGCTCCACGTTCACGGTGCCCTCGGTGGAGACATCGTCGGTTTGCGGCACGCCGACGGAGTACTCGTCGCTGTCCGCCGCTTCCTCGTCGTAGGTGCAGCTCACCGTGGCCGGCAGGGCGGTGGCGCGGGTGGTGGCCACAGCCTCGTACTGGCTGGTGTCAAGCTCTTCGTTCTCTTCCGGCTGCTCCTCAGTCGCGATCTCGGCGTCCGTCTCGTTCGCAGTGAGGTCTTCCTCGCCGCCTCGGGTGGCTGCGAAGTAGATGCCGCCGCCGATGGCCACCATGACTAAAAGCGACAGGGCCGCCACAGTCCAGGGGCGGGACTTTTCCTTGCGGTCGCGCGATTCCAACTCGCGTTCCAGGTTGGACAAGGCTTCCTTGCCGCGCTGTTCGTTCGATGCCACCGGGGTGAACCTCACTTTGCTCGGGGGTGGGGAGCGGAGCCGTCGATAAGCAACTGCTCCTTTAACAACGTGTCAGACTAGCAGCCGCGCGGACCGAAGCGCGCTTATATTGGGCTGCATGCGTATTGCGGGATTTGCAGCGGGGCCGTTTCAGACGAATTGCTATGTCGTAGCGGGCGACGAGGCGGGGGAAGCCTTCGTGGTGGACCCGGGGATGGGCGCCCACGCGCGGGTCGAGGAGCTCGTGCGCGCCGAAGGGCTGGAGGTGGTTGCGGTGGTGCTCACCCACGGCCACATTGACCACACGCGCGACGCGGCGGCGTTCGGGGTACCCACCTATATCCACCCGGCGGATCGGTACATGCTCGACGGAGGCAAGGGGCTTGGCGCGGAGACGCTCCAGCTGCACGACGCGGCGCACATGGGGGAAATTGAGCAGGTGCTGGATCTGCCGGGGGAGGGTGAAATTGAGGTTGCGGGCATTTGCTTATCGACGATCCACGCGCCCGGCCACTCACCCGGCTGCGTCATGCTCACCACGAACGAAGTGGTCTTCTCAGGCGATGTGTTGTTCCGCGGCTCGATCGGACGCACCGACTTCGACCATTCCGACCCGGACGCGATGCGCGAGACCCTGCGCGGGCCGGTGTGGGACCTTGACGATCAGCTCACGGTGCTGCCCGGCCACGGCCCCGCCACCACGGTGGCGCACGAGCGGGCCACCAACCCGTTCGTGCGGGAGGCGAACCAAGACCGCTAGGCAGCCAGGCGCGTGGGAGGACTAGACTTTCCATCCGTGAGCGAGAAAGTAGAAGACCAGTTTCAGAAGCTGTCCGCGCCCAAGGGTGTGCCGGACTACGTGCCGCCAGCGTCCTCGACGTTCATCCATGTGCGCGACGAGTTTGCCAAGCAGGCCCGCCTGGCCGGCTACCAGCACATTGAGCTGCCGGTCTTCGAAGACACCACGCTGTTCGCCCGCGGCGTCGGCGAATCCACCGACGTGGTGAGCAAGGAGATGTACACCTTCGCAGACCGCGGAGGCCGCTCCGTGACGCTTCGCCCGGAAGGCACCGCCGGCGTTATGCGTGCGGTGATCGAGCACAATTTGGACCGCGGCTACCTGCCGGTGAAGCTGAACTACTACGGCCCCTTCTTCCGTTATGAGCGCCCGCAGGCGGGCCGCTACCGCCAGCTGCAGCAGGTGGGTGTGGAGGCGATCGGCGTGGACGATCCTCTGCTGGACGCCGAGGTCATTGCGCTTGCGGATCGCTGCTACCGCGAGATCGGCCTGACGGGCTTTCGCCTCGAGCTGACCAGCCTGGGGTGCCGCGACTGCCGCCCGGCGTACCGCGAGAAGCTGCAGGGGTTCCTCTTCGAGCTCCCGCTGGATGAGGAAACCCGGCACCGCGCCGAGATCAACCCGCTACGCGTACTCGACGACAAGCGCGAAGAGGTGCGCGCGATGACCGCGGATGCGCCGCTGATGCTCGACCACCTCTGCGAGAACTGCCGCACGCACTTCGAGGTGGTTACCGGCACGCTGGATGATCTGGGAGTCGCGTACGAGATCAACCCGCGCATGGTCCGCGGGCTGGACTACTACACGAAGACCACGTTCGAGTTCGTCCACGACGGCCTCGGCGCGCAGTCCGGCATCGGCGGCGGGGGCCGCTACGACGGTCTCATGGCGCAGATCGGCGGCCAGGACCTCTCCGGCATCGGCTTCGGCCTCGGCGTGGACCGCGCGGTGCTCGCGCTCGAGGCGGAGGGCGTGCAGCTCGAGGGGGTCGACGCGCGCGTGGACGTCTTCGGCGTCGCCCTCGGTGAGGAGGCCACGAAGCGCATGAGCTTGCTTATCGACGAGCTCCGCGCAGCCGGCATCGCCGCCGACATGGCCTACGGCGGCCGCGGGCTTAAAGGCGCGATGAAGGGCGCCGACCGCTCCGGCGCCCACACCGCCCTCGTGCTCGGCGAGCGCGAGCTTGAGGCGGGTGAGGTGACGGTGAAGAACCTCACCGATCAGTCGCAGCGCACGGTGGCACTGGACATCGACGCCATCATCCAGGCGATCTTCATCCCGGAAGATGAAGCTTAAGGCCTAAACTGCTAGCACTCCGTGATGTTCACGGGCAGGCCGAGCTGCACGGCGAGCCCGCCCATGGACGTTTCCTTGTAGCTGGACATCATGTCGCGGCCCGTGGCTGCCATCGTCTGGATGACGTCGTCCAGCGTGACGATGTTGGTGCCGTCGCCAAGCTTCGCCAGGCGCGCGGCGTTGATGGACTTCACCCCGCCGATGGCGTTGCGCTCAATGCACGGCACCTGCACCAGCCCACCCACCGGGTCGCAGGTCAGGCCGAGGTTGTGCTCGAGGGCGATCTCGGCGGCGTTTTCCACCTGCGCCGGAGTGCCGCCGAGTACTGCGCACATGCCCGCGGCCGCCATCGAGGATGCGGAACCGACCTCACCCTGGCAGCCGACCTCCGCGCCTGAGATTGAGGCGTTCGTCTTGATAATGGAACCGATCGCGCCAGCGGTGAGCAGGAAGTCGCGAGCTTCCTTCGCCCCGAAGTTGTCGGTGAAGTCCCGGCAGTAGTGCATCACTGCGGGGATAATTCCGGCGGCGCCGTTGGTGGGGGCGGTGACAATCTGACCGTGGGCGGCGTTTTCCTCGTTGACCGCCAGCGCGTACAGGTTCACCCACTCCATTGCGTCGAGACCGCGCGCCGTGGATGCCTCGTACTCCGCGGTGAGGAGCCTGTGCAGCCGGTTCGCCCGGCGGCGCACGTTCAACCCTCCTGGTAGGGTGCCTTCGGTTTTCAGGCCGTGAGCGACGCACTCCTGCATGACGTCCCAAACGGCGTCCAGGTGTCCGTCGAGAAGCTCCCGGCTGTGCATGCGCTCTTCGTTGGCGCGCACGATCTCCGCAATCGTCATTTCGTGCCGCTCGCACAGCGCGACCAACTCGGCGGCGGAGCTGAACGGGTAGGGCACCACCGTCGGGTGGCTCGCCGTTGCCACGCCCGTTTCGTCGCCGTGGTCCGCCATGCCCTCGCGGTCCAAGATGAACCCGCCGCCGACGGAGAAATAGTCGACGTTTTCCGCGAGCACGTTTCCGTCCGCGTCCCACGCGGTGAACGTGAGGCAGTTCGGGTGTTCGGGCACGGGCTCGGGGTCGAAGATAACCTCGTAGTCCACTGCACCGGTCAGCCCCTCGATGGTGCCCTGCGCAGGGATGGGCTCGCCGGGAAACGGCGCGATGTCGGCGGACGTAGTGGTGGGGGTGTAGCCGACGAGCCCCAGCAGCGCGGCCCGGTCGGTGCCGTGGCCGACACCGGTGGCCGCGAGCGAGCCGCGCAACACGATGCGCACGGCTGCTGGCTGGGTGCCGAGTGTTTCGATGAACGCGTTGGAAGCCCGCATGGGCCCGACCGTGTGAGAGGACGACGGGCCGATACCGATAGAAAACAGATCGACAACGCTAACCGTTTGAGCCATGGCGCGAAGTTTAACCGACGAGGTTGAACTTAGGATGCAGACGCCAACGCGGGAATGTCGGTGGCTCCGAGGACCGAAAACGGCTTTTGTGTGGGTTTGCCGTGTTCAGAGATGATTGCCAGGCGCGGCATGGCTCCGCTTTCAAGCGGGGTGGTGAGTGCTTCCACCGCCGCGGCGGCGGTGACCGTGCGGGGCAAAAACACTGGCTGATCCAGGCGGCCTGAGTGTTCGAGTACCTCACCGATGGTGGCGGGGTGGATGCGGTCGTCGTCGCCAAGCTCCGCGGCCACCCAGCGCGCGATTGCGTTGGTGGTGAGCAGGCCGACGCACTCGCCGCCGTCGTATATGGGAAACTGCGCCAGTCCTGTCTCGAAGATGGTGGCCAAAGCGACGTGGATGTCCTCATCCGGCGTGAATGTGATCACCCGCTGCTGCGCAACGACGTCCGCGGCGAGAGCAGGGCGGATCAACGTGTCGCGCAGCTGCTCAATCTCAGCGACCGTCTCCGGTAGCGGCTCGGCGATGGGGCGTAAGTCCTCGTACTCGCCGTGGCTGATCGCGTTGCGCAAGTCCGCAAACTCTTGCAGCGTGTCGGACTGCTCGCGGGTAATGATGCCTTTCTTCGCCGCCGTGCGGGCCATCCAGGAAAACCCGTCCGATCTCTTCGCATCCAACTCGCTACGAAGAAACGCCTCGATCGCGTTGAACGCGGCGAGGAAGGGCACCGCCCTGTTCGTCCCCGTCCTGTTCGTCCCCGTCTTGTTCGGCTCTGCGCTGTTCGTCTCTGCGCTCACGTGGTCAGCGCTTTCTAGTCGCGGTACGCGCCGCGGTTCAGCGTGTCGCAGCTGGACATCTTGCCGGAGTTGTAGCCGGAGAGGAACGCGTCCATGCGCTGCTGCGACGATCCGTGGGTCCAGGCGTCAGGGTTGACCTCGCGGCCGGACTGCTCCTGAATGTGGTCGTCGCCGATCGCCTGGGCGGTCTTCACGGCTTCGCGCAGCTGCTCGTCGCTAATCGGCTCCAGTGCCGCATTCTCACCCTGGGATGCGTGGTGGGCCCAAAGGCCCGCGTAGCAGTCCGCCTGCAGCTCGATCGCCACGGCCGCAGAGTCCTGGCCCGGGTTGGAGTAGTCGCTCATCCCGAGCGTGCCCTCGAGCTGCTGAATGTGGTGGCCGTACTCGTGTGCCGCCACGTACTCCTGGGCCAGCGGGCCGTTCGAACCACCCATTTGGTTCAGCGCCTCGAAGAACGCGACATCCATGTAGGCGGTGGTGTCGCGCGGGCAGTAGAACGGTCCGGTATCGCCGGTGGCGTAGCCGCAGCCGGTGACCACGTCGCCCTTGAACAGTTCCAATTCCGCCTTAGTGAACTTCACGTCTGCCTGGGCGGGCAAGAGGTCAGCCCAAATATTGTTCAGGGACGTCATGGTCGCGGCGATGCGGCAGTCGTCGAACTCGTTCGATGCGTTGGGTTGGTCGCAGTGCGCCAAGTTGTAGTCGCCGGATTGCTGTCCTTGGCCCTGCGGAGCGGTGCCGCCGCCCCCGCCACCGCTGCCCCCGAGAAGCAGCCAGAGGACGAGCAGCAGAATGATCACGCCGCTGCCGCCTCCGCCGAGGAGCAGTGGCAAAGCCAGTAGCCCGCCGGGGCCGCCGCCGCGGCGGCCGCCTCGCCCGCCGGCTCCCGAGCTCGTGCGGACACTCCCGCCTTGTCCCTGCGCATAATCGCCTTTGAATGTCATGTAAAGAAATATGCCAAATAAAGCTGCGCCGTGTGGCAGGACTGGCCAGGGTGGGGCTTAAGCGACCCAGCGATGATGCAGTGCAGCGGCCAGCAAAACCAGTAGGGGCCCTGGGGCCACCGGCAGGTGAAAGCGGGGGCGGGTAAACTCTTCGAGGTTAGATTCGCGAACACGAGAAAAGGACGTGGAAACTACCGTGCTGCGCACTCACCTTGCGGGAAACCTCGGCAAAGAACTTGAGGGCCAAACTGTCACCCTCACCGGCTGGGTCGCTCGTCGCCGCGACCACGGCGGAGTGATCTTCATCGACTTGCGTGACCGCTCAGGCTTGGCCCAGGTGGTCTTCCGCGAGTCCGAGGTGGCGGAGGCTGCGCACGATCTGCGCAGCGAGTACGTCATCAAGGTCACCGGCGTGGTGGAGCCGCGCCCGGAGGGTTCTGCAAACCCGAACCTCGCTTCCGGCGAGATTGAAATCAACGTCAACGAGCTTGAGGTGCTGAACAAGGCCGCCGCTCTACCGTTCCAGATTGAGGACGCATCCTCGCAGGAGGTCGGCGAGGAGACGCGCCTGAAGTACCGCTATCTGGATCTGCGCCGCGACCGCCAGGCCAAGGCGATGCGCCTGCGTGCAGCCGCGAACCAGGCGGCCCGCCGTGTGTTGGATAGCCACGATTTCGTAGAGATTGAGACGCCGACGCTGACCCGTTCCACCCCGGAGGGCGCACGCGACTTCCTGGTGCCTGCTCGCTTGAAGCCTGGTTCCTGGTACGCCCTGCCGCAGTCGCCGCAGTTGTTCAAGCAGCTGCTCATGGTCGCGGGCATGGAGCGCTACTACCAGATTGCGCGTTGCTACCGCGACGAGGATTTCCGCGCCGACCGCCAGCCGGAGTTCACCCAGCTTGACGTCGAGGCTTCCTTCGTGGACCAGGACGACATCATCGCCCTCGCCGAGGAGATCCTGGTGGAGCTGTGGAAGCTCATCGGCTACGACGTCCAGACCCCGATCCCGCGCATGACCTACGCGGAGGCGATGGAGAAGTACGGCTCGGACAAGCCGGACCTGCGCTTTGACATCCCGCTGGTGGAGTGCACCGAGTTTTTCAAGGACACCACATTCCGCGTGTTCAAGGCCGAGTACGTCGGCGCTGTGGTGATGGAGGGCGGCGCCGACCAGCCGCGCCGCCAGCTCGATGCGTGGCAGGAGTGGGCGAAGCAGCGCGGCGCGAAGGGTCTCGCGTACATCCTGGTCAAGGAGGACGGCGAGCTCGCTGGCCCGGTGGCCAAGAACATCACTGAGGAAGAAAAGGCGGGCATCGCCGAGCACGTCGGCGCGAAGCCGGGCGACTGCATCTTCTTCGCGGCAGGTGAGACCAAGGCGTCGCGCGCACTCCTCGGTGCGGCCCGCGGCGAGATTGCGGAAAAGCTTGGGCTTATCGACGAAAACGACTGGGCCTTCACCTGGGTCGTTGACGCGCCCCTGTTCGAGCCTGCTGCTGATGCCACCGCCTCCGGTGATGTGGCACTCGGCCACTCGAAGTGGACCGCAGTCCACCACGCGTTTACCTCGCCGAAACCGGAGTACCTGGACAACTTCGACGACAACCCGGGCGAGGCACTCGCGTACGCCTACGACATCGTGTGCAACGGCAATGAGATCGGCGGCGGCTCCATCCGTATCCACCAGGCTGACGTGCAAAAGCGCGTGTTCGAGGTCATGGGCATCACGGACGAGGAGGCGGACGAGAAGTTCGGTTTCCTGCTCGACGCGTTCAAGTACGGCGCTCCGCCGCACGGGGGCATCGCATTCGGTTGGGACCGCATTGTGAGCCTGCTCGGCGGGTTCGAGTCCATCCGTGACGTCATTGCTTTCCCGAAGTCCGGCGGCGGCGTGGACCCGTTGACTGACGCGCCTGCGCCGATTCCGGCGGAGCAGCGCCGCGAAACCGGTGTGGATTTCAAGCCGAAGAAGCAGGACGCGCAGGCCGAGGACGGTAAGCACAACGAGGTTGTGCTCGACGACGTCGCGGCCGACAACGAAGCAGAAGCGGCCGGCGCGGGCGACGCGAAGTAGGTGTCTCGCCTACAGGCGCATCCACCGCGCCTCTAGGCCGGGCCTGCGGAAGGCAGCAAAGCAGATGGAAAACGCGAACGGCATCATCACCCAAGCGACGGATATCCTCACCCGCCGCTACGGCGGTGCCCAGCACCTCACCGACGTTGAGCGGCTGAGCGGGTCCGGTCTGGGCGAGGTGTACCGGGCGAAGGTGGCGAAGAATCCGTTCTTCCAGCACCGCTCGGTGGTGGTCAAGCACGCCCCCTCGACGGGCAACGTGCTTGATGATGCTGCGTTCCTGCGCGAGGTGGTGGCCTACCAATTCACCACCTCGCTCAGCAGCCAGGTACGGCCAGGCCCGACACTTTTGGGTTACGACACCGAGAAACGCCTGATTATCATCTCCGATTCCGGCGACGGTGAAACACTCGCGGACGCCCTCGAGCGGGCGGACGCGGAGGAGCACGTGACCATCCTGCGCAACTTGGGCACCGCTCTAGGCAAGATGCACGTGGGCACCTCCGATGAGGAGGACGCGTTCAATGTGTTGTTCCACCGGATGACGCGCTCGCGCACTGGTGCAGCGAAGGTGCAGCAGTTGCGCGACAGGCTGCTGGCACACCGCATCCGTTTGGGCGTGGACATCGTTGCGAGAAGCGGCATCGAGGTGCCGCACGAGGTCGAGGCGACTGCGGCGAATGTGCGCAGCCGTCTGCTACGCGGCGGTATGCGCGCGTTTACGCCATTTGATCTCGCGCCCGACAACATCATTTACGCCGACGGTAAGCACCACTTTTTGGATTACGAGTGGGCTGGTTTCCGCGATGTCTCTTTCGACGTGGCGTTTGTGGTTGCGCGTTTTCCCATGTTCCTGGCAGCGCAGCCGTTTAGCGCCGAGGCGACGCAGGCGTTCATCGACGCTTGGGTTGCCGAGGTGAAATCGCGTTGGCCTGGCGTGGAGCACGCGGACACACTGCGTGCGAGAATTACCGGCGCGATGATCGGCTGGGCGATGAGTTCGGTGACCGCGCTCGATCCGCAGACGGTGGCGGGGCTCCTAGCCGACGATGCCGCGTTGGCAGCCGAATTTAAGGCAGCCGGAGTGGAGAGCTTCGACACGTCCGATGATCCGGAGGAGACCGCTGAGTGGGCGCGAGGTGACATCTTGCGCCCCCGCAACGAGGCGCCGTTCACCGAGGAGGAGATGCTCGTGCGCCGCGACCTGCGTGAGACGTTCGAGGCGCTTTCTGGGTTCGCAGGTGAGGGCGAGGATCCGGCTTACCGCACCATTGCAGCGTTTGCCTCGAACGTGGCGCGCAGGCTGCAATAGGAGGTTGGGATTGCAAGACGGGCTTTTCGACGCCGACCCAGCACCCGGCTCCCCATCCAGCGCCGCGGGCAACCGCGGTTCGAGCTTCTTCGAGGCCTCCGCTTCCGCGCCACTGGCTGCACGAATGCGGCCGCGCAGTTTGGACGAGATCGCCGGCCAGCGTCACTTGCTGGCTGAAGGCAAGCCGCTGCGCCGCCTGATCGAAGGCTCGGGCGCGGCTTCGGTGATTCTCTACGGCCCGCCGGGCTCCGGCAAGACCACGATTGCTTCGCTCATCGCTTCGTCGATGGGGCAGAACTTCGTCGCGCTTTCCGCGTTGTCTTCCGGGGTGAAAGAGGTTCGCGCGGTTATCGACGAGGCCCGACGCGACCTGGTCCGC
The DNA here is from genome assembly GCF_903645305.1 of Corynebacterium sp. Marseille-P4321. Taxonomy (GTDB): domain Bacteria; phylum Actinomycetota; class Actinomycetes; order Mycobacteriales; family Mycobacteriaceae; genus Corynebacterium. Next base: position 1,036,600 of record NZ_CAHJXO010000001.1, read on the forward strand.
GGCGAGCGCACCGTGCTGTTTATCGACGAGGTGCACCGGTTCTCCAAGACGCAGCAGGACGCGCTGCTTGCCGCGGTGGAGAACCGCACGGTGTTGCTCGTCGCCGCAACCACGGAGAACCCGAGCTTTTCTGTGGTGGCGCCGTTGCTGTCGCGTTCGCTGCTGCTCAAGCTCGAGCCGCTCGACGAGGAAGATCTGCGTGGGGTCATTGACCGCGCACTTGCCGACTACAGGGGCCTGAACGGGGCATTTTCGCTTGACGACGACGCCCGTGAGCAGCTCGTCCTGCTCGCCGGGGGCGACGCCCGCCGCGCGTTGACCTATCTCGAGGCCGCCTCCGAGGCGGTGAAGCCCGGCGAGACAATCACCATCGAGGTGGTGCGAGATAACGTCAACCGTGCGGTGGTGCGCTACGACCGGGATGGCGACCAGCACTACGACGTGATTAGCGCGTTCATCAAATCTATCCGAGGCTCCGACGTGGATGCCTCGCTGCACTACTTGGCGCGGATGATCGAGGCGGGCGAAGACCCCCGTTTCATCGCGCGGCGTTTGGTCATCCACGCCTCCGAGGACATCGGCATGGCGGACCCTACGGCGCTGCAGACCGCTTCGGCGGCAGCCCAGGCGGTGCAGTTCATCGGCATGCCGGAGGCGCGGCTGGCGCTGGCGCAGGCAACGATCCACCTGGCCACGGCCCCGAAGTCCGCATCCGTGTACAAGGCGATCGCGAAGGCGCAGGAGGACGTTCGGTCGGGTAAGGCCGGCCCGGTGCCGCCGCATCTTCGCGACGGTCACTACGAGGGGGCCAAGGCCATCGGCAGTGCGGTGGGCTATGTGTACCCGCACGATGACCCGGCAGGCGTCGTAAAGCAACAATATGCTCCGGACGGGTTGCAAGACGCCGTGTACTACGAGCCAACCGGGCACGGAGCCGAGCGACGGGTGAAGGATTACCTGCCAAGACTACGAAACATGGTGCGCGGAGTAGAGTAATGCCGGATAACCACCGGCAGTATCGAAAGGACCTTCCCGCGTGCAGACTCATGAGATCCGAGAGCGGTTCACCAACCACTTCGTTCAAGCAGGGCACACCAACGTGCCCAGCGCCTCGCTGATTCTGGACGACCCGACCCTTCTGTTCGTCAACGCCGGCATGGTGCCGTTCAAGCCGTACTTCCTGGGCGATCAAACCCCGGATTTTGCAAACGGCACCGCCACATCGATTCAGAAGTGCGTGCGCACCCTCGACATCGAGGAAGTCGGCATCACCACCCGCCACAACACTTTCTTCCAGATGGCGGGCAACTTCTCCTTCGGCCAGTACTTCAAAGAGGGCGCGATTAAGCACGCCTGGAGCCTGCTTACCTCCTCTGTCGAAGAGGGCGGCTACGGGCTCGACCCGGAGCGGCTGTGGGTGACCGTCTACCTGGACGACGATGAGGCGGCCGCTATCTGGCGCGACCAAATCGGCGTTCCGGAAGAGCGCATCCAGCGCATGGGCATGGAGGACAACTTCTGGTCCATGGGCATCCCGGGCCCGTGCGGGCCGTGCTCCGAGATCTACTACGACCGCGGCCCGGAGCACGGCGTGGAGGGCGGCCCAATTGCCGACGATAACCGCTACATGGAGATCTGGAACCTCGTGTTCATGGAGTCCATCCGCGGCGAGGGCGACAAGAAGGGCAACTTCGAGATCGTCGGCGAGCTGCCGCAGAAAAATATCGATACCGGTCTTGGCATCGAGCGCGTCGCCTGCATCCTGCAGGGCGTGGACAACGTCTACGAGACCGACTTGCTGCGCCCGGTCATCGACGCCGCAGTGGAGCTCACGGGCGCGAAGTACGACGCCGGCAACCAGGAAGACGACGTGCGTTTTCGCGTGATCGCGGACCACGCCCGCACTGGCATGATGATCATCCTGGACGGCGTCACCCCGTCGAATGAGGGCCGCGGCTACATTCTGCGCCGCCTGCTGCGTCGCATCATCCGCTCCGCGCGCCTTCTGGGCGCCACCGGCCCGGTGATGGAGACGTTCATGAACACCATCATGGACACGATGACGCCATCGTTCCCCGAGATCGCGGAGAACCGCGAGCGCATTCTGCGCGTAGCGGTGGCAGAGGAGAAGGCGTTTTCCAAGACACTTGAATCCGGCACGACGCGTTTCGACGAAGCGGCCGGAGCAGCGAAGTCGGCCGGTGCCGGTGTGCTGCCAGGTGAGCAGGCCTTCGAGCTGCACGACACCTACGGCTTCCCAATCGACCTCACCGTGGAGATGGCTCGCGAAGCAGGCCTTGAGGTGGACATGGACGCCTTCAACGTCGCAATGCAGGAGCAGCGCGACCGCGCAAAGGCGGACAACAAGGCGAAAAAGCACCGCAATGTCGACGAGTCGCTGTACCGCGAATGGGTGGACAGCAACCCGACCGAGTTTGTGGGCTACGACCAGCTCACCCACGACGGCACCGTCATCGGCCTGGTGCGCGACGGCGAGAAAGTCGGCGAGGTCTCCCAGGGCGACGAGGTTGAGGTCATCCTGGATGTCACCCCGATGTACGCCGAGTCCGGTGGCCAGATGGCCGACCGCGGCCGGTTGGTCATGGGCGATACCGTGCTCAACGTGAACGACGTGCAGCGCGTGGGCAAGAAGCTGTGGCTGCACAAGGCCACGGTGCAAAACGGTGGCCTGGATGTGGGTTCCACGGTTACCGCGGAGGTCGACGGCGCGTGGCGCCACGGAGCGCGTCAGGCGCACTCCGCGACCCACCTCATCCACGCCGCCATCCGCCAGGTGCTCGGCCCCACTGCAGTGCAGGCGGGCTCGCTGAACAAGCCGGGCTACCTGCGTTTCGACTTCAACTACACCGAGGCACTCACGGACGCACAGCTCGAAGAGATTGCCACCATCACCAACCAGGCAGTCGACGCGGACTTCGAGGTCAACACCATCGAAACCACGCTGGATAAGGCGAAGGCGATGGGTGCGATGGCCTTGTTCGGCGAGAACTACGGCGATCGGGTTCGCGTGGTGGAAATCGGCGGGCCGTTCTCTATCGAGCTTTGCGGCGGCACGCACGTCAGCCACGCCTCCCAGATCGGCCCGGTGGCGGTGCTGGGTGAGTCCTCGGTGGGCTCCGGTGCGCGTCGCATCGAGGCGTACTCCGGTATGGATTCCTTCCGGTTCTTGTCCAAGGAAGCAGCGCTCGCGTCCGGTCTTGCCACCGAGCTGAAGACCCCGACCGAGGACCTCCCGGGGCGCATCGCGCAGCTGACGCAGCGTCTTCGCGCAGCCGAGAAGGAGATTGAGAACCTGCACCGCCAGAATTTGCTCTCGGGCACCGCGGAGCTGGCGGCGCAGGCGGAGACGGTTGGCGGCTTTAGGCTCGTCGCAAAGCAACTGCCCGACGGCATTGCGGCAGGCGACCTGCGCACGATGGCGAACGACCTGCGCGGCAAGCTGCAGGGCGAGCAGGCCGTGGTGGTGCTGGCCTCCAACGCCGACGGCAAGGTGCCGTTCGCCGTGGCCGCTACCCCGTCTGCGGTGGAAGCCGGCGTGAAGTCCGGCGACCTTGTGAAGCTGGTCGGCGAGTACATCGACGGCCGCGGCGGCGGCAAGCCCGACTTGGCGCAGGGCTCTGGTGCTAACCCGGCAGGAATCCCCGCGGGGCTTGCAGCGGTAAGCGACGCGTTGTTGAACCGCTAGTAGCGGGGCGGCCGCGTAAGCGCGCGGCGGTGTGAGCCGAGGGGTGAACCTAAGGCGGACACGCCGGGGATTCTCGCCGTTTCACCCAGGAAACCGCTAGGTTGAACACAGGTCACGCGCGAAACCACCTACAAGGAGCGAACGGATGAAGCTGGAACCGGACCAACCTGGGGTCGATGACCCGGGGTCGGGACGCCGTGTCGGCATCGATGTCGGCACCGTGCGCATCGGTGTGGCTGTGTCCGATCGCGACGCCAAGCTGGCTACTCCGGTGGAAACCGTTTCCCGCGCCACCGGGTTCAAAGACCGCGATGGGGAAGATATCGAGCGCTTGCTTGAGCTCATTTCGCAGTACGACGCTGTGGAGGTTGTCGTCGGCTTGCCGCGCGACCTGAAGGGCAACGGCTCCAAGAGCGTGAAGCACGCGAAAGAGATCGCGTTTCGTATTCGCCGCCGCATGCCGGAAATGCCGGTGAAAATGGCCGACGAGCGGTTGACCACCGTCGCGGCCACCCAGTCGCTGCGCGCCTCGGGCGTGAGTGAAAAGGCGGGCCGTGCCGTCATCGACCAGGCCGCCGCCGTGGAGATTTTGCAATCGTGGCTCGACGGACGCCACCACTACCTCAAGGAGAATGCATAGTGTCTACCCGCCAAGCCGCCGCACGGCGCACACGGGGCACCGCAGTGCTCGTCGCCTCGATTCTGCTTATCGTGGGGCTGATCGCGTGGATCGCGATCGCTCGCGGCAGTGGCTCGTCCGCCGACTATTCTGGCGCCGGCAACGGCGAAGAGATGGTGGTGGAGGTCCCGGAGGGCTCGAACCTGTCCGCACTGGGCCCTGAGCTGGAGGAGCGCGGCATCGTGCGTTCTGACGGGGCGTTCCAGACCGCGGCGGCGAACAACCCGGACGCCGATAACATTCAGCCGGGCTTCTACCGGCTGGAGGGGGAGATGAGCGCCGAGTCCGCAGTGGAAGCGCTGCTCGACCCGGAGCGTCGCATCACGCCGCTGCAGGTCTACGGCGGTGCCACGCTGATGGACGTCAACGTGGTTGGGGGTCAGACCCGCATGGGTATTTTGTCCATGATCCAGCAGGTTACCTGCGGCCCAGAGCCGAAGCCGGGTTGCGTGGATGTGCAGCAGCTTAACGACGTTGCGGCGAACGCGGACCCCGCGGCACTGGGTGTGCCGCAGTGGGCCCTGGAAGTTGTGGGTGCCCGCGCGGGCGATCCGAAGCGTCTCGAAGGGCTTATCGCCCCGGGTGAGTACATCATCGACCCGGACGCATCCGCGGAAGCCATTCTCACCGACCTGATCACCCGCTCGACGAAGCTCTACGATTCCACGGACATTGAAAAACGCGCTCAGGCAATCGGTCTGACGCCGTACGAGCTGCTCATCGCCGCGTCTCTGGTGGAGCGTGAGGCGCCCGCCGGCGAGTTCGACAAGGTCGCCCGCGTGATTTTGAACCGTCTCGACGAGCCGATGCGCCTGGAATTCGACTCCACCGTGAACTACGGCTTGGAAAACGTCGAGGTAGCCACCCGCACCGAGGACCGCGAACGCGTCACCCCATGGAACACCTACGCCATGGACGGTCTGCCGCAGACCCCGATCGCGTCGCCGTCGATGGAAGCCATCGAAGCGATGGAGCACCCGGCTGAGGGCAACTGGCTCTTCTTCGTCACCGTCGACCAGGACGGCACCACCGTATTTAACGACACGTTCGAGCAGCACCTGGAGGATACGCAGCGCGCATACGACTCCGGCATCCTGGATTCGCAGCGCTAATGACGCAGGTAGTTTCTCCCGGCTCGCAGGCGCGCCACCGGGCCGCGGTGCTTGGTTCGCCAATCAGCCATTCGCTGTCGCCCGTGCTGCACTCCGCGGGCTACGAGGCCGCGGGGCTTCAAGGGTGGGAGTACTCCCGCATCCTCTGCGAGGCGGAGGATTTGCCCCGCGTGGTTGGGGAGTGCGATGCGTCCTTCCGCGGGTTCTCGGTGACCATGCCGTGTAAGTTCGCGGCGCTTGAGTTCGCTGATGACGTGACCGACCGCGCCCGTGAGGTCGGGTCAGCCAACACGCTCGTGCGGCTTGACGACGGGCGTTGGCGCGCAGACAACACCGACGCCGAAGGCGCAGTCGTGGCGATTCAGGAGCTGCTCGGGGAAACCGAGCCAAAGCGGGCCGTGCTCGTTGGCGCTGGCGGAACAGCGCGTGCCGTGATGTGGGCGCTTCGGACCCTTGGCGCCCGCGAGGTGGTGGTGGTGAACCGCACCGACCGCTCGGGCGAGTTCGCCGATCTGGCCCGCGGGATGGACGTCCGCTTCGTCGGTGTGGATGAGGATGTCACGGACATCACGTGCGCGGCCGACATCGTAGTATCCACGGTGCCCGCACACACGATCGGCGAGCGAGCCGTTGGTTTGGCGCATGCGCCGGTGTTTGACGTGATCTACGATCCGTGGCCGACCTACTTGGCCACCCGAGCGGCCGCGAATGGCTACCCGACAGTGGGTGGGCTCTCTATGCTGGCGGGCCAGTCGTATTCCCAGTTCGAGCAGTTCACCGGTGTAGAAGCACCGCGTGAGGCGATGCGCGATGCCCTGCTTCGCGCGAGACAGCACCAGCAAAAGTAGCTGCCTGCCGTAGTAGGCTCCCCAGGTATGGGGAGCGGGGGAATCTGGGTGCTATGCCTCGGTGGCGCCACGAGTCTTTGCTGGGCAGTGGTGCTTGTGTACTACGACATCACGTCGCGGCGTCTGCCGAACCCGCTGACGGCCCCGCCCGCGCTTGCCGCAGTCGTGGCGTGCGTGGTGTGGCCGTCGCTTTCGCCGGGGTTGGTGTGGCCTGCCGCGTACTTGGTTTCCGGCCGCGGCATCGGCGGGGGAGACGTGAAGCTCGCGGTGCCGCTCGGCGTGGCGTGCGCTGCCGCGGGCGGATACTTCGCGGTGTTGATGGCGGTTGCGCTTTCCGGAGCGTTCACGTTGTTGTTTGCGGCGCTGAACAGGAGAAAGGCGATTGCGCACGGGCCGTCCATGCTTGCAGCGACGGCTGTGGTGATAGCGGGTTTCATGACTTGAGCTCGCGCCGTGTGGCCTGTGGGGGTGCCCCGTTCGGGGTATAAGCCAGGTGTGACGGTATGGCGGACGCTTTGCTGTGCAAGAATATCGCCATGCTTCGTTGGACTACCGCCGGTGAATCGCACGGCCAGGGTCTTGTTGCACTCGTTGAGAATGTTCCCGCAGGGGTGCCAGTGCGCAAGGAAGAAATCGCCCACCAGCTCGCCCGCCGACGTCTCGGCTACGGTCGCGGCGCACGCATGAAGTTTGAGGCGGACGAGCTCACCCTGCTAACCGGCGTGTTGCACGGTGAGTCCATTGGCAGCCCGATCACCATCCAGATCGGCAACACCGAGTGGCCGAAGTGGACCACGGTGATGTCGGCGGAGCCGGTGGACATGGATGACCCCGAGGTGGCAAAGGCGATGTCATCTGGCCGCGCGGCGGCGTTGACGCGCCCGCGCCCGGGGCACGCGGACTTCGCGGGAATGGTGAAGTACGGTTTCGACTCCGCCCGTCCGGTGCTGGAGCGCTCATCGGCCCGCGAGACTGCGGCGCGTGTGGCCGCAGCATCTGTGGCGCGCAGCTACCTGCGCGAGACCCTCGGCGTCGAGGTGTTTTCGCACGTGATTTCCATCGGTGAATCCGCGCCATATGCGGGGCCGAGCCCGAGCTTTGAGGACATCGAGGCTATCGACGCTTCCCCGGTCCGCGCCTTCAACAAGAAGGCCGAGGCGGACATGGTGTCGTGCATTGAGGCGGCGAAGAAGGACGGCGACACGCTCGGCGGCATCGTCGAGGTGATCGTCGATGGCCTGCCGGTGGGGCTTGGCTCGCACGTGTCCGGCACCCGCCGCCTGGATGCGCGCCTTGCCGCGGCGCTGATGGGTATTCAGTCGGTGAAGGGCGTGGAGATCGGCGACGGCTTTGAAGAGGCGCGCCGCCGAGGCTCGCAGGCGCACGACGAGATGGAGCTTGACGATGGTGCGGTGGTGCGCGCCACGAACCGCGCCGGCGGGCTTGAGGGCGGCATGACCAATGGTGAGCAGCTGCGCGTGCGCGCCGCGATGAAGCCTATTTCCACTGTTCCGCGCGCGCTCAAGACGATCGACATGGCTACCGGCGAGCCCGCGACCGGTATCCACCAGCGCTCCGACGTGTGCGCGGTGCCCGCTGGTGGTGTGGTGGCCGAGGCGATGGTTGCGCTGGTGCTCGCAGAGGCCGTGAGTGAGAAGTTCGGCGGCGACAGCGTCGAAGAGGTACGCCGAAACGTGCAGGCCTACGCCGACGCGGTGGCGCGCCGGCTCGAATTCGCAGATGAAACGGGGGAGACCACGGAGGTGACTCAGGGTGACTAACACGCCCGCAGACATTGTGAACGACTTGTTCGATGGCGACACTCAGGCTTTTGTCGAAGATGACGCCCCGAGTGCGTCGGAGGTGGTCAACGCGGCGCCGTCGATAGTGCACTCGGCTCCGCGCGTGGTACTGGTGGGTATGCCGGGATCGGGCAAGTCCACCATTGGGCGCCGGGTGGCGAGTGCGTTGAACTTGCCGATTGTGGATTCGGACCTGCTCATCGAGCAGGCCACCGGCAAGCCGTGCGGCGAGGTGTACGCCGAGTTGGGCGAGGAGCACTTCCGCGAGCTGGAGGAGGAATACGTCGCGCGCGCCTTGGCCACCGGCGGTGTGGTCAGCCTTGGCGGTGGCGCGGTGCTCTCCGCTGCAACCCGCCAGTTGCTCAACCGCCACACGGTGGTGTGGATCGACGTGAGCGTCGAGGAAGGTCTGCGCCGCACGGCGGACGATACGTCACGCCCGGTGCTCGCCGCGGACGAGGACGGCGACCGTGAGCGACGCTACCGTGAGCTGATGGAGTACCGGGAGCCGTTCTACCGCGAGGTGTCCACGTTCAGGGTGCGCACCGATGAGCGCCCGCCGCAGCGTGTGGTCGCGGAGATCCTCGGGTTTATCGAGACTGACTAGACCTGGCCGCGCTAAAGCCCGGCCGCGAAAGGGAGCGAGAAAGCATGGCTGTAGTTGAGGTAACTGGGCCGAGCCCGTACGAGATTCACATCGGGCACGCGAATCTGGACCAGGCGGCGGCACGCGTGGTGAGTATCGGCGCGCGCAATGCGCTCATCGTGCACCAGGAGCCACTTGCGGGCGTGGCGCAGCGTTTAGTCGGGCAGCTTGCTGGGTCGGGCATAAACGCGGTGCCAGCGCTCATCCCGGATGCGGAAGTAGGAAAAACGCTTGAGGTCACCGGTTCGCTGTGGGACACACTCGGCGAGCACGGCTTCTCCCGCCAGGACGTAGTGGTGGGCCTGGGCGGGGGAGCGGCAACCGATCTGGCTGGCTTTGTCGCCGCGACCTGGATGCGCGGCATCCGCGTGGTGCAGGTGCCCACTACGCTGCTCGCCATGGTTGACGCGGCCATGGGCGGCAAGACCGGCATCAACACAGCCGCGGGCAAGAACTTGGTCGGCGCGTTCCATGAGCCGGACAGCGTGTACATCGATCTCGACCGCATTGACACTCTGCCCGAGGTGGAGGTGGTCTCCGGTTCCGCGGAATTGGTGAAAACGGGTTTCATTGCGGACCCGAAGATTCTGGATCTCTACCGCGACGGCGCGCAGAACCACTGGGCTGAGCTGGTGCAGCGCTCCGTAGCGGTGAAGGCGAGTGTGGTGAGCCAGGACTTGAAGGAGTCGGGCCTGCGCGAGATTTTGAACTACGGCCACACGCTCGGCCACGCCATCGAGCGCCGCGAGAACTACACCTGGCGCCACGGTAATGCGGTTGCGGTGGGCATGATGTTCGTCGCGCACTTGGCAAAGGGCAGGCAGCTTATCGACGATTCCTTGGTCGCCCTCCACGAAGAAATCATCACGAGCGCCGGCTTGCCTACCCGCTACGAGGCCGGTGCATTTGACGAGCTGTACGAAGGCATGACGCGCGACAAGAAGAACCGTGACGGGCGCATCCGTTTCGTGGTGCTCGATGGGCTTGGGTCGTGCACCAGGCTGGAGGACGCGAGCGTGGAGGAGATGCGCGCGGCCTACGAGGCGGTTTCGGAATAGAGCGGAAGGGTGGTTAGCGGCATGAAGGTGTTGGTGCTCAACGGGCCGAATTTGAACCGGCTGGGAAAACGCCAGCCGGAGGTGTACGGCTCGACGACGCTTGCGGACGTCGATAAGCAATTGCTCCAACGCGCCGACGAGCTGGGCGTGGAGGTTGAGTCCCGCCAATCCAACTACGAGGGCGAGTTGATCGGCTGGGTGCACGAGGCGGCGGATGCAGGCTGGCCCGTGATTATCAACCCCGGCGGGCTGACGCACACCTCAGTGGCGCTGCGCGACGCGCTCGCGGAGGTGGCCGACGGCGCAGGCTTCGTGGAGGTGCACATCTCGAACGTGCACGCCCGCGAGGAGTTCCGCCACCACTCGTACCTTTCACCCATCGCGGTCGGTGTGATCGCGGGGCTGGGCACCCGCGGTTACACGCTCGCGCTCGATTTTCTTGCAGGGAGGCAGTAATGGCACTGGCAGATACCCGTTTCGAAACGCGCCGCCGGGCGCTGGCCACGAAGTGCGCAGAGAAGCGCATCGACGACATGTTGATCACGCACATCACGCACGTGCGTTACTTCTCCGGATTCTCCGGCTCGAACGGCGCGATGCTGGTGTCGAAGGACCAGACCGCGAAAATTTCCACGGACGGGCGCTACACCACCCAGATAGCCCAGGAAGTGCCGGACATCGAGGCGGCGATTGGCCGCCACCTGGCGCAAGACCTGCTCGCTGGCGTGGCGGACGGCCACCGTGTGGGCTTTGAGGCGGACTACGTGAGCGTGTCCCAGCTGCGCAAGCTGGAAAAGGCCTGCCCTGAAAACGTCACGCTCGTGCCAGTGACCGGCGTGGGGGAAGCGATCCGCCTGCGCAAGGACAACCTCGAGCTGACCCGGCTCACCGAGGCCGCGGAGCTCGCCGCGCAGGCGCTGCGTGAGCTGGTGGACGCGGGCGAGCTGCGCGCGGGCCGCACCGAGCGCGACGTGGCCGCCGACCTGGAATACCGCATGCGTCTTCTCGGCGCGGAGCGTCCCAGCTTCGACACCATCGTCGCCTCGGGCCCGAACTCGGCGATGCCGCACCACGGCGCGGGCGACCGGGTGATCGAAAGCGGCGATCTAGTCACCATCGATTTCGGTATGCACCGCCTCGGATTCAACTCGGACATGACGCGCACCTTCGCCATCGGAGAGCCGAACGAGCTGCAGCGCGAGATCTACGAGGTCACCCTCGCGGCGCAAAAGGCCGGCGTGCGCGCGGCGACGAAGGGCACCAAGCTTGTCGACGTGGACGCGGCCTGCCGCGACATCATCACCGAGGCGGGCTACGGGGAGTACTTCGTGCACTCCACCGGGCACGGCATCGGGCTGGATGTGCACGAGGCGCCTTCAGCGTCGAAACTCGGCGAGGGCAAGTTGGAGGAGGGGATGACGCTGACCATCGAGCCGGGCATCTACATCCCCGGCAAGGCAGGTGTGCGCATCGAGGACACCCTGATCATCACCTCGGCGGCGCCCAAAGTGATTACCAACTACCCGAAGGAACTCACCATCTTGTAATATTGCTGTGTTTGCACACGTTGAACCCCACACGAGGAGAAGGTGACCCACATGGCAACTACCGCCGATTTCAAGAACGGCCTTGTGCTGAAGAACGAAGGCAAGCTGCAGCAGATCATTGAGTTCCAGCACGTGAAGCCTGGTAAGGGCCCGGCGTTCGTGCGTACGAAGCTTAAGGATGTTGTCACCGGCAAGACCGTGGACAAGACGTTCAACGCGGGCGTGAAGGTGGAGACCGCGACGGTGGACCGCCGCGACATGACCTACCTGTACAACGACGGCACCAACTACATCGTGATGGACGACAAGACCTACGAGCAGTACGAGCTGCCGGCCGACAAGTTCGGCGACGCGGCCCGTTTCCTGCTGGAGAACATGCGCGTGCAGGTCTCTTTCCACGAGGGCGACGCGCTGTTCGCTGAGCTGCCGATCTCCGTGGATTTGACCATCGAGCACACCGAGCCGGGCCTGCAGGGCGACCGTTCCACCGGTGGCACGAAGCCGGCGACGCTGGAGACCGGCGCCGAGATCCAGGTGCCGCTGTTCCTGGAGACGGGCAACGTGGTCAAGGTGGACACCCGCACCGGCGAGTACCTCTCGCGCGTGAACAACTAATGCCCGATTACAAACGCCACGGGGCGCGCTATCGTGCGCGTCGCCGTGCTGTGGACATCCTGTTTGAGGCGGAGACTCGCGACGTCGACCCGGTTGCCATCATGATGGACCGCGTCGAGCTCTCGCGCGACCCGAATAATGCGGTCGCGCCGGTGGCTGAGTACACCCAGACGATTGTGAGGGGTGCCGCGGAGAAGCTCGACGATCTCGATGACGCGATTGAGCGCCACCTGAGCGAGGACTGGGAGCTTTTCCGCTTGCCCGCGGTGGACCGCCAGATTCTGCGTGTCGCCGCGTGGGAGATCCTGTTCAACGACGAGGTGGACGCGCCGATCTCCATCAAGGAAGGCGTGGAGATGGCCGCGGAGTACTCCGCCGCGCAAGCCGCGCCGTACATCAACGTGGTGCTCGACGGCATCGCGCAACGCCGCGACCCGGAGGCCCCGTTCGCGGGAGAGCAGGCAGAAGACGCGTTCCCGGTGGAGGATGAGACGAATATCGAGGAGCAGTTGCTTATCGACGGCTCCGCGGACGCCGACCTCGCCGAAACCGCCGACCTGGCCGAAACCGCCGACCCGGCCGACGCCGAAACCGCCGACCTGGCCGACGCGGAGCGTGCCGAGGCGGCAGAAGCAGCCGAGGTTGCCGAAAGCACCGAGGACATCTCTGCCGCCGGCGACACCGAACCCGCGGACAGCTCGGAAAGCGACGTAACCGGCAGCCGAGCTAACAGCACCGAGTAGCCGCGCCCAAGGCGTCGCGAGTACACGAGGAGGCTAATCACCATGTCGAAGTTGACCATCGAGGAAGCCCAGCAGTTCCGAGTCGGCCCGGATTTCCAGATCGCCGACGTAGATCCTGCGGCCACCCCAGGCGTGGACGACGTGGACGATGCATTCGACACCTACAACGACGACTTGGACGACCTCCAAGAGTGCCTTTACGCCAACGGCAGGGCCGACAACGAGGACGCCGGTTCCGTGCTGCTGGTGCTGCAGGGCATGGACACCTCGGGCAAGGGCGGCATCATCCGCCACGTCATCGGCGCGACGATGGACCTTCAGGGCGTGCACGTGAAGGCCTTTGGTCGCCCGACCGAGGAGGAAGCGGCGCACGACTTCCTGTGGCGCTTTGACCCGCACCTTCCGGAGCCGGGACAGATCTCCGTGTTCGACCGATCCCACTACGAGGACGTGCTTGTGCAGCGTGTCAAGCAGATGGCCCCGCCGGAGGAGATCGAGCGGCGTTACGGCGCGATCGTGGACTTCGAGAATGAGGTCGCGGCCCGCGGCACGAAGATCATCAAGGTCATGCCGCATATTTCGCGGGAGTTTCAGGCCGAGAACTTGAAGAAGCGCATTGAGCGCGAAGACAAGCACTGGAAGTACAACCCCGGCGACATCGACGACCGCCAGCTGTGGTCGCAGTACATGGCGGCCTACCAGATCGCCATGACACGCACCTCCACCGACGTCGCGCCGTGGTACTGCATCCCCTCCGACAACAAGACGTACTGCCGCACCGTGGTGAAAACACTGCTGCGCGATGCGTTGCAGTCGCTCGACCTCTCCTGGCCGAAGCCCGACTTCGACCCGGAGGTGGAGCTGGAGCGCCTGGCGCGCTCCTAATAGCTATTCGCCTTGACCCGCCTCGATTTCGTCGCGGGTCTTTTGGATCTGCTCCATCATGACCACCATGGCGTTCTGCGCCTCGAGTACGCCGTCGACGACGCGCTTGAGCGCCGTGCCGAGTTGTTCGTCGTTGAGACCCGCGGCGACGACGACATCCTTTTCGGTGCGCACGATCAGCTGCTCGGTCTTGTTCACCACGAGCGCGCGCGAGTTGAGATAGGCGCTGTTGACCTGGTTGGCGGCCAAGTACAGCGTGGCATCGGGGGAATCGGCCGGGATGTCGGTGAGTGCGTCCGCCCGGACGATGACCACAGAATCAAGCAGCACGAACAGCAGGTTGTAGCCTTCGACGTTGGCGTGGCCGGCGCGGCCCGAGGCATCGTCAGCAACCTCAATGCCGTGGGTGGCCATCGCGGCGATGATGCGGTCGATGGTGACTTCAGAAACGGTACTGGTTGCCATTAGTTTGCTTCCTCCCAGGTGACGGCGGCGGGGAACGAGGCGGCGAGGAATTCGAAGGCCTCGAGTGTTGCCCCGATCGAGCTGACAATGAACGAGCCGAGCTGGTTAAACGACGCTCCGTGGGTGATATCCATCGCCCGGACCGCGCTGATGGCGAGGTGTTCGCCGCTTTCGAAGAAGCGCAGAGTGGGCGCGAACCGGGTCTGGTTGAACTCGTTGATGGTAAACAGCACCTCGCCGGCGTTGTCGCGCGGCAGCTCACCGCGCCACAGCGCTTCGAAGACGAGGTTGTTGTCGTCGAAGGCAACCACGATGGCGGCGTTAATGAAGCCGGAGCGGACAATGTCGTCCTCGATGCGGTACTCGAGATTCTCTTCCTCGAAGATTGCCGCGACCTCCTGCTTCGTCACCTCGCGCACAGTATCGCGCTCAGGGTCGAGGTCAGTGGCAGCCGTGGGGTCGACCTGTTCTGGGGCCTGGTCTGGGTCCTGTTGTGGAACTGGGGTGGGTTCTTGGTTTTCGGTACTCACGCCTGCGACCCTACCTGCCGGGCGCCCGCGGCCGCCGTTGCGCGGCCGCGGGCGGGAAAGCTCAACCCAGAAGGTCTTCCTTACCCAGCTCGTGGCGCAACGCAGCTTCAAGCGTGGGGTAGCGGAAGGTCCAACCCCGATCCTGAGCTGCCGCGGGGATGACGCGCTGGTCGGCGAGCGCAAGCTCGTGTGCGCCTTCGCTGCCGAGCAGCAACTTCGGGCCGAATTCCGGAATCGACAGGAAATCGGGGCGCGTGAGCATGGAGGCAAGCGTGGACGACATCTCGTCGTTCGTCACCGGGTTGGGTGCGGTGGCGTTGACGGGGCCGGACACGGAGTCGTCGACAAGCGCGCGCATGTAGATGTCGGTGAGATCGTCCAAAGCTACCCAGCTCATCCAAAAGTCGCCGTCGCCGAAGCGCGCAGACATACCGGTGTTCACCGACAGCTTGAGCACCGGCAGAAGCCCGCCTGCCGAAGAAAGCGCGAGGCCCGTGCGGATGTTCACCACACGCATCTCTGCACCCGCTCCCGCGCGTGCGCCGTCGTGGGCCGCCTCCTCCCACTTCGCGCACACCTCCGCCAGGAAGCCGTCGCCCGGGCCGTCCGCCTCCGTGTGGGCGTGCCCGCCGGCGTTGGTGCCGTAAAAGCCCACGGCGGACGCGGAGATGAAGGTCTTTACGCCAGATTCGGCCGCAAGGCGGGCAAGCTTGCGCGTGGGTTCCACACGGGAGGACTCGATCTTTTCCTTCTTTTGCTCGGTGAAGCGCCCCATGATGGATTCGCCCGCGATGTGGATCACCGCGTCCACTCCTGCAAGCAGGTCGCGTGCGGGGTTGTCCATATCCCAGTGGCGCTGCCCGGGGCCTGCCTCGCCGCGCACCAGTTGAATCACTTCGTGCCCGGCGGTAGTGAGCTGCGCGCGCAGGTGGGTGCCCACCAGCCCGGAGGAGCCGGTCATGGCCACCACGAGCGGCTCGGAGTCGGGCAGGGAATCGATGAACTTCAGGTCCTCCAGCAGCTGGTGCTGTCGGTACGCCCAGGGCGCGCGGAGGGCTAGTTCGGGCACGTTGGCCGAGACATCGTCGATAAGCAATGTGCCCTCTCCATCCTCCTGGAAGCAGTGCGTGTGGCGCCATTGCGTCAGTGCCCGCACGGGCTGGTTAGCAGCGAAATCGACGAACTGCTCACCGGGGACGTAGCCGGTGTCGTCGTGCTGAGCGACCCATCTCATACCGGCGGGGAGTGCGAACTCGGTGACGCCGCTGCGCAGGCTGCGGGCCTCTTTGTGCACCTCCATCGGCAGGAAACCTGGGGTGAGGCGAGTAACGGCGCCGGGGCGCGCGTGCCACTGCCAAACTGTCTCGCGGTCAAAGGGGAGAGTGTAAGCGGCGTTGATGCCCATGAGGGTTTCCTTTTTAAGAAGTTTTGTAAAGACCAGCAGATTTAGCGCCGAGCGTACACACAGGCCAAGAATGGACTAGTCTTTCTTACGGTTCCATCACATCCTTTAAATTCCGCACTGTGAGGCGGGGAAGGAGGTTCGATGAGTGACAACGAACGGACGACCGTTGAGCTGCTTGATGCGCAAGACGTCGGCCGTACTATCGCACGCATCGCGCACCAGATCATTGAGAAAACTGCGCTTGATTCAAAGGAAAGCCCCAGCGTAATGCTGCTGGGTATTCCCTCCGGTGGCGTGCCGCTCGCGCAGCGCATCGCCGCGGCGGTGGAAGAGTTCGCCGGGGTTGCCGTGCCGGTTGGCAGCCTGGATGTCACCCTCTACCGCGACGATCTGCGCGACAAACCACACCGCGCACTGCGCCCCACCCAGATTCCGGGCGACATTAACGGCGCTGTAGTGATTCTCGTAGACGATGTGCTCTACTCCGGTCGCACCATCCGCGCCGCGCTCGACTCCCTGCGTGACGTCGGGCGTCCGCAGGCCATCCAGCTCGCGGTGTTGGTCGACCGCGGCCACCGCGAGCTGCCCATCCGCGCCGACTACGTGGGCAAGAACATCCCGACCTCGAAAGACGAGGACGTCACGGTGTCGCTCGCCCCGCTGGACGCGGCGGACGGTGTCACGCTCACCCGGGCCGCCAGCAAGGCTGCGCAGGCCGACAGGACGGAGGCATAGCTATGAAACACCTCATTGACATCGCTGACCTGTCCCGCGAGGAAATCGTGGGGATCATGGACGAAGCGGACCGGTTCCGCGAAGCGCTCGAAGGCCGCGAGATAAAGAAGCTGCCCACCTTGCGGGGCCGCACGGTGATGACGCTGTTTTACGAGAACTCAACGCGCACGCGCTCGTCGTTCGAGACGGCGGGTAAGTGGATGAGCGCCGACGTGATCAACATATCCGCGTCGAGCTCCAGCGTGAAGAAGGGTGAGTCGCTCAAAGATACCGCAGCCACCTTGGCCGCGGTGGGCGCGGACGCGATCATCATGCGCCACCCCGCCTCCGGTGCTTCGAAGCTGCTCACGAAGTGGCTGCCGGAGACCAGCATTATTAACGCGGGAGACGGCCAGCACCAGCACCCCACGCAGGCACTGCTCGACGCGGTGACGATGCGCCAGCACATCGGTGATGTCTCCGGCCGCAAGGTGCTCATCGTCGGCGACATCCTGCACTCGCGCGTGGCGCGCTCCAACGTCGACCTGCTCAGCGCGCTCGGCGCCGAGGTAGTCCTGGTCGCTCCGCCGACGCTTTTGCCAACGGGTGTGGAACATTGGCCGTGCCGCGTGGCGTACGACTTCGACGCGGAGATCGACGCGGACGTTGACGTGGTGATGATGCTGCGTGTGCAGGCCGAGCGCATGCACGGTGGGTTCTTCCCCTCGCACCGCGAGTACGCGACGCTCTACGGGCTGTCGAAGGAGCGCGCCGAGCGGTTGCCGGCAGAAGCGCTGATCATGCACCCGGGCCCCATGCTGCGCGGCATGGAGATCAACTTCGCTGTGGCGGATCGGCCGAACACTGTGGTGCTGGGCCAGGTGTCCAACGGTGTGTACACCCGCATGGCGGTCCTATTCACCCTGCTCGTGGGAGAGGAGAACTTCATTGTTCGCACTTAACAACGTCCGCCCGTATGGCGAGGACGTCAAGCATGTGCTTATCGACGGTGGCGTGATCGCAGACATCCGCGACACCGAAATCGGAGCCGAAGAGGTTGAGCACGTCGTCGACGGCGGCGGCCACGTTCTTCTTCCCGGCCTGGTGGACATGCACGTCCACCTGCGCGAGCCGGGCCGCGAGGACACCGAGACCATTGCCACCGGCTCCGATGCAGCCGCCAAGGGCGGATTCACCGCGGTGTTCACCATGGCGAACACGAACCCGGTGATCGACCAGCCGTTCCTAGCGGACGCGGTGTGGGAGAAGGGTCAGGCGTACGGCAAGTGCGACGTGTACCCGGTCGGCTCCATCACCAAGGGCCTGGAGGGCAAGGAGCTCACCGAGATCGGGCTTATGGCGCGTTCGGGCGTGCGGATGTTCTCCGACGACGGCAAGTGCGTGAACGACCCGCAGCTGATGCGACGCGCCATCGAGTATGCGAAGGCGCATAACGTGATCCTCGCGCAGCACGCCGAGGACCACCGCATGACCGCGGACGCGGTGGCACACGAGGGGGAGACCGCTGCACGACTCGGCCTGGGCGGTTGGCCGCGAGTGGCGGAGGAATCCATTGTGGCGCGCGACGCGATCATGACACGCGATTACGGCGGCCGCTACCACGTTTGCCACGCCTCGACGCAGGGCACAGTGGAACTGCTGCGCTTCGCGAAAGCCCAGGGCATCGAGCTCACCGCGGAGGTCACGCCGCACCACCTGATTCTCACGGACGAGAAGCTGGAGACCTACGACGGCAACTTCCGCGTCAACCCGCCGCTGCGTGAGGAGCGCGACACCCTGGCACTGCGCGACGCGCTTCTCGACGGCACCATCGACGTGGTGGCCACCGACCACGCCCCGCACGGCTCTGAAGACAAGTGCGTGGAGTTCGAACACGCCCGCCCGGGCATGCTCGGCCTAGAGACCTCGCTCGCAGTTGTGCACCAGGTGTTCGTGGAGACGGGCCTGGCTGACTGGCGCTTTGTTGCCAAGGTGATGAGCGAACGTCCCGCAGCCATCCTGGGGCTGAAAGACCAGGGCCGCCCGATTGTGGCAGGCGAGCCGGCCAACCTCACCCTCGTGGACCCGGAAAGCTCCTGGACCGCGCACGGGGAGGACATGGCATCCAAGGCCTCCAACACCCCGTACGAGGACATGGCATTCAACGCGCGCGTTGTCGGCACCTGGTTGCGCGGTAACCGCACCTACATCGCTTCGAACTAAAACTGCTTCCAACTAACACTTCCGAATTGAGCAAAGGCAGACACAAAATCATGACTACTACACGAACCGCTTCACGCACTCGCGCGAAGCTCCTGCTCAACGGGCAGGAAAGCTTCTCGGGCCTTTTCATCGGCGACGCCCCAAGCGACACTGAAAAAGGCGCGATTGAAGGAGAGGCGGTGTTTACCACCGACATGTTCGCGTACCAGCGCGAGATGACCGACCCGGCGAACGCGGGCAAAGTGCTGGTGTTCGCCACCCCGCAGATCGGCAATGTCGGCTGGAACGACGAGGACAACCACCCTGACGGCGACGGCACGATTACCCCGGCCGCGGTTGTATTCCGCGACCTGTCGCGCACCGTGTCCAACTTCCGCGCCACCGGCTCGCTCGAAGAGGCGCTGCGCACCCAGGGCGTACCCGCGGTGGGCTCCGTGGATACGCGTGGTGTCGTGCGGGCGCTCTCTCAGGCGCAGGGGCCGGTCACGGTGCAGGTAAACGTCGATAAGCAAAAGCTCAACTAGCCAGGAGGAAAACAATGAAGCGTAACGATTTGAACCACGTCCTGGTTATCGGCTCTGGCCCGATTGTGATCGGGCAGGCCTGCGAGTTCGACTACTCCGGCACCCAGGCGTGTCGCGTGCTCAAGGCCGAGGGGCTGCGGGTGACGCTGGTGAACTCCAACCCGGCGACGATTATGACGGACCCGGAGTTCGCCGACCACACTTACGTCGAGCCGATCGAACCCGAATACATCGACCGTATCCTCACCCGCGAGGCCGAAGCTGGCCACCCGGTGGACGCGATCCTGCCGACGCTCGGCGGGCAAACCGCACTGAACACCGCGATCAAGCTGGATCGGCTGGGCATCCTGGCCAAGCACGGCGTGGAGCTCATCGGCGCGGACATCGACGCGATCGAGCGCGGCGAGGACCGCCAGAAGTTCAAGGACATCGTAGACAAGATCGGCGGCGAATCCGCCCGCTCCCGCGTCTGCTTCACCATGGAAGAGATCGAGGAGACGGTTGCTGAGCTGGGATTTCCGTGCGTGGTGCGCCCTTCGTTCACCATGGGCGGCCTGGGCTCCGGTTTGGCGTACGACATGGATGACCTGCACCGCATCGCCGGCGACGGTCTGGCCGCCAGCCCCGAGGCGAACGTGCTCATCGAGGAATCGATCCTGGGTTGGAAAGAGATCGAGCTGGAGCTCATCCGCGATTCCGCGGACAACTGCATCACCATCGCCACGATTGAAAACGTCGACGCGATGGGCGTGCACACCGGCGATTCCGTCACCGTCGCGCCTGTGCTCACCATGACTGAGCCGGAGGTGACCGAGATGATCCGCCAGGGCAAGGCGATCATCCGCGAAGTGGGCGTGAAGACCGGCGGCTGCAACATCCAGTTCGCGGTGAACCCGGAAAACGGCCGCCTGGTGACCATCGAGATGAACCCGCGCGTGTCGCGCTCCTCGGCGCTTGCGTCGAAGGCCACCGGCTACCCGATTGCGAAGGTGGCCACACTTCTGGCTATCGGTTACACGCTCGACGAGATTGATAACGACATGACTGGCGGCGCCACCACCGCGCTTGCGGAGCCGACGTTGGACTACGTCATTGTCAAGATGCCGCGCTTTACCTTTGAGAAGTTCCCTGGCTCCGACGAAACCCTGGGCACCTCGATGAAGGCAGTCGGCGAGGCGATGGGCATCGGCCGCAACTACATCCAGGGCCTGAACAAGGTCATGCGCTCCATGGAGGACAAGCCGAACGGGTTCTGGACGAAGCCGGACGAGTACTTCGCTGGCGAGCGCGCGGGTGATGTCGCAGCCGTGCTCGAGGACCTGAAGGTCCCCACCGACAAGCGCCTCTACGACGCGGAACTTGCGCTGCGTCTCGGCGCCTCGGTGGATGAGGTCTACGAGGCCTCCGGCATCGACCCGTGGTTCCTCGCCGAGATGGCCGGGCTAATCGAGTTTCGCAATGAGCTTATCGACGCTCCCGTGCTCGACGCGGAGCTTTTGCGCGAAGCCAAGAACTTCGGCCTGTCCGATGCCCAGATCGCGGCGCTGCGCCCGGAGCTCGCGGGCGAGGACGGCGTGCGCACCCTGCGCTGGTCGCTGGGCATCCACCCGGTGTTCAAGACTGTTGATACCTGCGCAGGAGCCTACGAGGCGAAGGTGCCGTACCTGTACTCGGCGTACGAGCTGGACCCCAACGCCAAGAGCGAGGCGGTGCGCGCCGCAAGCGACGCGCACCAGAAGGAGAAGGTGATCATCCTCGGCTCCGGCCCGAACCGTATCGGCCAGGGCATCGAGTTCGATTACTCGTGCGTGCACGCGGCGCTGGAGCTGTCGCGCGTGGGCTACGAGACGGTGATGGTGAACTGCAACCCGGAGACCGTCTCCACCGACTACGACACCGCAGACCGTCTCTACTTCGAACCGCTCACCTTCGAAGACGTCATGGAGATCTACCGCGCGGAAAGCGCATCCGGCACCGTCGCCGGCGTGATCGTGCAGCTTGGCGGCCAGACCCCGCTGGGCCTTGCGCAGCGGCTTGCCGACGCTGGCGTGCCGGTTGTGGGCACCACCCCTGAGGCGATCGATATGGCTGAAGACCGCGGTGAGTTCGGCAAGGTGCTCGACGCCGCGAACCTGCCGGCCCCGGCGTTCGGCACTGCCACCTCCTTCAATGAGGCCCGCGATGTCGCCGAGCGCATCGGCTACCCCGTACTCGTGCGCCCCTCCTACGTCCTTGGCGGGCGTGGCATGGAGATCGTCTACGACGAGGCCAGCCTGGAGGACTACATCAACCGCGCCACCGAGCTTTCCCCGGACCACCCGGTGCTGGTGGACCGCTTCTTAGATTCCGCGATTGAGATCGACGTGGACGTGCTCTGCGACGGAGAGGAGGTCTACCTCGGCGGCGTGATGGAGCACATCGAGGAAGCCGGCATCCACTCCGGTGACTCGGCGTGCGCACTGCCGCCCATGACCCTTGGGCCGGACGACATTGCAAACGTGCGCCGCTCGGCCGAGGCGCTGGCGCACGGCATTGGCGTGAAGGGCCTGATGAACGTCCAGTTTGCACTCAAGGACGACATTCTCTACGTCATCGAGGCGAACCCGCGCGCGTCGCGCACCGTGCCGTTTGTGTCGAAGGCCACAGGCGTGCACCTGGCGAAGGCGGCGAGCCGCGTGATGATGGGATCCACCATCGCCGAGCTGCGCGAAGAAGGCCTCATCCCTTCGGAGTACGACGGCGGCTCCCTGCCGCTCGAACACCCGATTGCGGTGAAGGAGGCGGTGCTGCCGTTTACCCGTTTCCGTCGCCCGGACGGCGCGGTGCTGGACACCATTTTGGGCCCGGAGATGAAGTCCACCGGCGAGGTGATGGGCCTTGCTCCGAGCTTCGGTGTGGCCTACGCGAAGGCTGAGGCCGCCGCGTTCGGTGCGCTGCCGACCCAGGGCAAGGTGTTCGTTTCCTTAGCCAACCACGACAAGCGCACGCTGATCTTCCCGATTCAGCGCCTATACACCATGGGCTTCGACGTGGTGGCAACCTCAGGCACCGCGCAGATGCTGCGGCGTAACGGCATCGAGTGCGAGACCGTGCTCAAGGCCTCCGAGGTGCGCGAGGGCGCCGAGGGGCGCTCGATTGTGGACCGCATCACAGACGGCGAGATCGACTTGGTGCTCAACACCCCGGCGGGCTCCTCCGGTGCGCGCCACGACGGCTACGACATCCGCGCGGCTTCCGTGGTGGCGGGCGTGCCGATCATGACCACCGTCCAGGGGGTCACCGCTGCGGTGCAGGGCATCGAGGCGCTGCGCGGCAACGAGATCACGGTGATGAGCCTGCAGGAGCTCGAGCACGCTGGGAGCGAGCACGAGGAGACCGAGCAGTAGTGGTAGCGCAAGCGGGCTTTGGCGAGCGGCTGGTTGCCGCCGGTAGCGAGTACGGGCGGCTGTGTGTGGGTATCGACCCCCACGCAGGGCTGTTAGAGCAGTGGGGGCTTGGCAACGACGTCGCTGGCCTGCGCCGCTTCAGCGAGATCTGCGTGGAGGCGTTCGCCGGCCACGCGGCGCTGGTGAAGCCGCAGGTGGCGTTCTTCGAGCGATTCGGGTCTGCGGGCTTTGCGGTGCTCGAGGAGACGCTGGCCGCGCTGCGCGGCACCGGCACCTTGGTGGTGGCGGACGCGAAACGCGGCGACATCGGCTCCACAATGGCCGGCTACGCACGCGCTTGGTTAGAGCCGGGTTCCCCGCTCGAAGCTGACGCGGTGACGCTCACGCCATACCTCGGCGTTGGCTCGCTCGCGCCCGCGATCGAGCTCGCCCAGGAACACGGAAAGGGCGTGTTCGTCATGGCGGCGAACTCGAACCCGGAAGCCGTGGAGTTCCAGACCGCTGAGCTTTCCGTGGGCGATTCACCCCGGACGGTCGCGCAGTACATGGTGGACGAATGCGCCGTATTGAACCCTGGCCCCGGTGTGGGAAGTGTGGGTGTCGTGGTGGGGGCCACCGTCGATAAGCCGCCTGTGCTCGATGCGCTCAATGCTCCCGTGCTCATGCCTGGTGTGGGCGCTCAGGGCGCGACGATGGAGGACGCGGAAGCGATTGCGGGCGAAATCTCGCACCTGGTGTTCCCCAGCGTTTCGCGTGGCGTACTCGCCGCAGGACCCTCAGTGTCTGAACTGCGAGAACGTGTTGCTGAGCTGGGGAAACGCAAGTAAATGGCGGGGCTATTTATCAGCGGCGAAAAACCCTGGTAGTTTAGTTCCGTCGCACCGTTGACGTGGACAAATGCAACCCGTTGGCGGGGCAAAAAGCAGACGCAGTGCTAAACTGGCGCGGACCCGGTGAATCGCACCGCTGTGATTCGCTGGCGCCAAGCTGGCGCCAGTAGCCTGGATAATGTTCGTACTACACACATGGAGGAACCCGTGGCACTTCCACAACTGACCGATGAGCAGCGCAAGGCAGCACTTGAGAAGGCAGCAGAGGCACGCAAGCAGCGCGCCGAGCTGAAGGCTTCTCTCAAGCGTGGCGAGATCACCCTCAAGGACGTGCTTGACAAGGCTGACACCGACGAGATCATCGGCAAGACCAAGGTCTCCGCACTGCTCGAGGCAATGCCGAAGGTGGGCAAGGTGAAGGCTCGCGAGATCATGGAAGAGCTGGAGATCGCTCAGACCCGTCGTCTGCGCGGCCTCGGTGACCGCCAGCGTCGCGCTCTGCTCGAGCGCTTCGGCTACGAAGAGAACTAGGCCGGTGGCTGAGGTGGCACCCCGCGGGCGGCTCGTCGTTCTGGCTGGCCCGTCCGCAGTGGGAAAGTCGACGGTGGTGAGCCGTCTGCGCAATGACGTGCCGAACCTCTACTTCTCTGTGTCGATGACCACCAGGGCGCCACGCCCGGGAGAGATCGACGGGCAGGACTACTTCTTCGTCACCGCGGACGACTTCCAGCGTCGCATCGACGCCGGAGAAATGCTGGAGTGGGCCGACATTCATGGTGGCCTGCAACGTTCCGGCACTCCGGCTGGCCCGGTGCGTGAGGCGATGGATGAGGGGCGTCCTGTGTTGGTCGAGGTTGACCTTGTCGGGGCCCGCAACATCAAGCGGCTCATGCCCGAGGCGCAGACCGTGTTCCTCGCGCCGCCGTCGTGGGAGGTGCTCGTGGAGCGTCTCACCGGCCGTGGCACCGAGACTCCTGAGGTGATCGAGCGCCGGCTGGCCACAGCCCGTGAGGAGCTCGACGCGCAAGGGGAGTTCGACGACATCGTGGTCAACGACGACGTGGATGTGGCGGTGCAGCGCATCGTGAACATCCTGTCAGATCAACCTTCCAACAACAGTTAGCGAGTGGGTTTTTACGTGAACGACACAACGAACGAACTGTCGCCAGACGAAACGGCCGGCGAGACCCGGCAGGAGATGGTCTACGACACTCCGGAGGGCATTACTGCGCCCCCGATCGACGAGCTTCTCACCAAGGTTTCCTCGAAGTACGCGCTGGTGATTTTCGCCGCGAAGCGCGCACGTCAGATCAACAGCTTCTACCAGAACTCCGAGGACGGCGTCTTCGAGTTCATTGGTCCGCTGGTGTCGCCCGAGCCGGGCGAGAAGCCGCTTTCGATCGCGCTGCGAGAGATTGAGGCTGGTCTCCTCGAGCACGAGGAAGGGCAGTAAGCTTATCGACGGCTCCGCGCCGCCCCGCACGCACAAGTGATGGGGCGGCGCTTTTGTGTGCCCGGGTTTGTATGCTTGGGCCACATGAGTGATCCGAAGCATGTGGTCGTCGGTGTGGCCGGCGGCATCGCTGCGTACAAGGCCTGCCACCTCATCCGCAACTTCAAGGAGGGTGGAAACGATGTCCGCGTGATCCCGACGGAGGCGGCGCTGAACTTCGTGGGGGCGGCAACCTTCGAGGCGCTCTCCGGCAACCCGGTGGACACAGGCGTGTTCACCCGCGTGGACGAGGTGCAGCACGTGCGCCTCGGCCAGGAGGCGGATCTCATTGTGGTCGCACCCGCCACCGCGGACCTGCTCGCCCGCGTTGCGGCGGGGCGCGCCGATGATTTGTTGGCCTCGACCATCCTTGTTGCCACGTGCCCGGTCGTGCTCGCGCCCGCGATGCACACGGAGATGTGGCTCAACGCTGCGACGCAGGCGAATGTGGACACGCTGCGCTCGCGCGGCATCACCGTGTTGGAACCGGCGCACGGGCGCCTCACCGGCAAAGACACCGGGCCGGGTCGCCTGCCTGAGCCAGAGGTGATTGCGGAGCTCGCACGCACGGCGTTGGAGACGGGGCCGTTTGGGCGTGAGCTCGTCGATAAGCATGTGCTCATCTCTGCCGGCGGTACGCAAGAAAATATTGACCCGGTGCGCTACATCGGCAACCGCTCCTCCGGCAAGCAGGGCTTCGCGCTAGGCGATATCGCGGCGCAGCGGGGCGCGAAGGTGACCATCGTGGCGGGCAACACCGTTGAGCTCGAGGCGCCGTCGGGGGCTGAGGTGGTGTGGGTGCGCTCCACGCGCGAGATGGAAGCGGCGATGCGCGAACGCGCCGCCGATTCGGACGTGATTGTCATGGCTGCTGCGGTGGCCGACTACCGCCCAGAGAACGAAGCAGACAAGAAACTGAAGAAGGGCGCCAGCGACGACGCGCTTTCCACCATCCACCTCACCGAGAACCCGGATATTCTGCGCGGGCTGGTTGAGATGCGCGACGCCGGGCAGACGCAGGCGACGATCGTGGGATTTGCCGCGGAGACGGACAACGAGCTGGAGAACGGCCGCGCGAAGCTTGCCCGAAAGGGCGCCGACATGCTCATGCTGAACTCGGTCGCCGGCGGCAGCGTTTTTGGACAGGCGAACAACTCGGGCTGGTTCCTCAGCGCAGACGGGGGAGTAGAGGAGATCCCGGACGGTTCCAAGCATGTGGTGGCCGCGCGGATTTGGGACGCGATTGGGCGGTTTAGCGGGTAGGTGTGGCCGCCCGGGGCCTTGCGCGGCGGGTCGATCTTGCAGCTTTAGACAGCTTGGTCTATCGTTGGCAGGGTTCGACCGCGACCTTGCATCACCCGCGTTATTGTCGCGAGTCCCAGGTTGACGCAGATTAGTTCTTTCAAAGGAAATACCGCTATGTCCATCGATTCTTACTACCGCCTTTTCACCTCCGAATCCGTCACGGAAGGCCACCCGGACAAGATTTGCGACGCGATCTCCGACTCCATCTTGGACGACATGCTCGCCCAGGACCCCGAGTCCAAGGTGGCGGTGGAAACTCTCGCCACGACCGGTCAGGTGCACGTGGCGGGTGAAGTGCGCACTGAGGCGTACTCCAATATCGCTCAGATTGTGCGTAACAAGCTCGTCGAGATCGGCTTTGACTCCTCCGAGGTTGGCTTCGACGGCCGCTCCTGCGGCGTAAACATCGCCATCGGCGACCAGTCCGCCGAGATCCACGATGGCGTGGTCACTTCTCAGGAAGTGCGCGAGAACACCTCCACGGGCGAGGACGACCAGTCCGGTGCCGGCGACCAGGGCCTGATGTTCGGCTATGCGTCTAACGAGACGCCGGAGTACATGCCCCTGCCAATCGCAACCGCTCACCGCCTGGCGCGTCGCCTCTCCCAGGTGCGCCACGAGGGCATCGTCGACGGGCTGCGCCCGGACGGCAAGACCCAGGTCACCTTCGCCTACGACGGTGACACCCCGGTGTTCATCGACACCGTGGTTATCTCCACGCAGCACGCGCCCGGATTCACCGGCGAGGCGCTTGAGCGTGCCATGCGCGAGGACGTCATCGAGTGGGTAGTCAAGGACGCGGGCCTGGAGAAGTTCTACAACGAGACCACCAAGATCCTCATCAACCCGTCCGGCTCGTTTGTCCAGGGCGGCCCGATGAGCGACGCGGGCTTGACCGGGCGCAAGATTATCGTGGATACCTACGGTGGCATGGCTCGCCACGGCGGCGGCGCGTTCTCCGGCAAGGACCCGTCAAAGGTGGACCGTTCCGGCGCGTACGCCATGCGCTGGGTGGCCAAGAACATCGTCGCGGCCGGTCTGGCAGACCGCGTGGAAGTGCAGGTGGCCTACGCCATCGGGCGCGCAAACCCGGTGGGCTTGTACGTGGAGACCTTCGGCACCGCCGCCGAAGGCCAGACCGATGAGACGATCCAGCAGGCTGTGGAGAAGGTTTTCGATCTTCGCCCGAACGCCATCATCCGCGAACTGGACCTGAAGCGCCCGATCTACGCGCAGACCGCGGCGTACGGCCACTTCGGCCGCACCGACATCGACCTGCCGTGGGAGCAGCTGAACAAGGTCGACGAGCTTAAGGCCGCTGCGGGCACCAACTAAGGGCGATCGCGAGACAAAGGCGGAAATTCTCCGCGCTCACCGGAGCGAGTCTACTGCTTCGCGGTGTACACCCGGCCGGGTTGCGCGCCCGGGATCAGCTCGTCCAGCGTCACCGGGCGCAGGCCTTTGGCGCGGAGCCCGTCGATAATGCACTCCACCGCGTTCACCGTCGGGGCGTGGATGTCGTGCATGAGCACGATGGATCCAGCCCGCGCGTTGGAAACCGCGATGTTGCACGTGGTTTGCGCGTTGCGGTGCTGCCAGTCGCGGGTGTCTACGTCCCACAGGGCGAGCGCCATGCCGCGTTGCTTCGCGGCGGCCTGTACGCGGGCGTCGTACTCGCCGTAGGGCGGGCGAATCCAACGCGGGTTGGGCCGCCCGGTGACGATGCGCATGGTGCGGTTGGAAACGTCCATTTGCTGGGCGATCGCGGGATCCGAAAGCGCCGGCAGTTTCGGGTGGGTATCGGTGTGGTTGCCGATGGTGTGCCCGCCGTCGCGGATGCGGCGCAGCGTCGGCGCGTAGCGCTCCGAATTCACGCCGACCACGAAGAACGACGCTTTCGCGTGCTTGCGGTCCAGGATGTCCAGCAGGCGGTTCGTCTCCGGGACTGGGCCGTCGTCGAACGTAAGCGCCACACAGTTGCTGCAGTTCGGGTCCGGCTTCGGCTCTGCGGGCTTGCCGGGGGTGTGCGGCTCTGGCCCCGGCTTGGGCACGGCGCTGGTCGGCCGCGGGCGCATCTCCGGGGGCACGGCCGCGCGGACCTTAGGCGGCATCGCGCCGTACGCGCCGCGCCAAGAGTCCTGCACCGCGGAATCGATCTGGTGCACAGCGCCCGACACCGTGTCGGAGCTTCCAGAGCTCCCCGGCAATGCAGGTGCAGCGACAGCTGCGCCCGCCAGCAGCGGCACGGCGCACACGGCGGCGATGATCGATGTGAAGATCGACGTGGTGAAGCGTTTCAATTGAATTCCTGTGAAAAGGGGTTGTGACGCACTGAATATAACCCCTTCGAATACCTTCCGCGGGGAGAGCGCGTCGGGGTGTCGGTTACTATTGCTGCCCATGTCATCTACGCGCGCCTCCGACCGCCCGATTGCGCGCGTGCTGCCCATGTTGGGCTTGGCTCAGCTCGACCGCCCGTTTGACTACCTCGTGGCGGAGGAGGATTCGGCCGCGGCGCAGCCGGGTGTTCGGGTTCGCGTGCGGTTCGCAGGTCGGCTCGTGGACGCGGTGGTGCTCGAGCGCGCCACAGAGTCAGGTCACGAGGGCCAGCTGCGGTTCATCGAGCGGGTCATCTCGCCGGAGGTGGTGGCGCCGGAACGGTTGCGCATGCTTATCGACGTCCTGGCGGAGCGTTACGCCGGCACGAGAAGCGACATTTACCGTGCTGCGATCCCGGCGCGCCACGCGAAGGCCGAGGAGACGGATACTTCCACACCCTGGGATGAGCTGGGGGAGGCGACAGAGCCGGACTTGTCGGCGTGGTCGGCGTACGAGCACGGCGAGTCCTTCGTGGATGCGGTGGTGGGCGGCAAGCTGGCGCGCGCGGCGTGGCAGGTGGCCCCGGGGGACGACTGGGCGGGCGCACTCGCGGCACTCGCGGCGAAAGTGGCTATCGACGGTTCCGGCGCGCTCATTGTGGTGCCGGACCAGCGCGACGTCGACAGGGTGGAGGCCGCGCTCAAGGAGCTGGTTGGCCCGCGCCAGATCACTACGCTTACCGCGTCCCAGGGGCCGCAGGCGCGTTACTCACGCTACCTTTCGGTGCTGCACGGGCAGGGCCGGATTGTGGTGGGGACGCGTTCGGCGGCGTTCGCTCCCGTCGATAAGCTTTCGCTCATTGCGGTGATGTTTGACGGCGACGATTCGCTGGTGGACCCCCGCGCACCCTACGTGCATGCCCGCGAGGTGGCCACGACGCGTTCCGGGTTGGAGCGGGCCTCGTTGGTGCTCGGGGGCTTCGGGCGTACTGCGGAGGCGCAGCTTTTGGTGGAGTCTGGCTGGATGCACGACTTGGTCGCTCCGCGCGAGGTGATTCGGGCGCGCTCGCCGTACATTCACGCCGCGGGTGACAGCGACTTCGCCTTGGAGCGCGACCCGCGCGCGAAGCAGGCGCGCCTTCCCTCGGCGGCGTTCCAGGCGGCGGGCAAAGCGCTTGAGGAGAACCGGCCGGTGCTGTTTCAGGTGCCGCGCACGGGTTACATTCAGGCGCTGGCCTGCGGTCAGTGTCGCACGCCGTCCCGGTGCCGCTGGTGCAATGGCCCGCTCGGGCTTCCCTCGGGCGGCGAGGCGGCCGCGCCGACGTGCCGCTGGTGCGGACGCATGGACCCGGCGCACGTGTGCCCGGTGTGCGGCTCGCGCAGGGTGCGCGCCGTGGTGCTAGGCACCGAGCGCACCGCGGAGGAGCTTGGCCGCGCGTTCGCGAAGTACCGGGTGGTCACCTCAGGCGGCGAGCGCATCCTGGATTCGGTGGAGCAACGCGCCGCGATCGTGGTGGCCACTCCAGGCGCGGAGCCGGAGGTTTCCGGCGGGGCCTACGGTGCGGCGGTGCTGCTGGACGCGTGGGCGCTCATGCAGCGCCCCGATCTGCGTGCCGTGGAAGACACGCTGGCGAAGTGGATGGGGGCCGCACACCTGGTGGCGTCGGATGGGGAGGTGGTGGTGGCCGCGGAGCCGTCGTTAAGCGTTGTGCAACACCTCATCCGCTGGGACGCGCGCGGTTTCGCGGCCCAGGAGCTTGCGCAGCGCCGCGACGCCCGCTTCCCACCGGCGGTGCATGTGGCGGTGGTGGACGCCCCGCGCGACGCGCTTGAGGCGTTCTTCTCCCGTACGGAGCTGCCGGAACACGCCGAGCTGCTCGGACCCGTGGACCTGCCGGGCGGGGTGGGGCTGCCGGGCACGTGGAACGTGGCGCAGCACGGCCCGGCACAGCGCATGCTGGTGCGTTCCCCGCTGGCCGGGCGCACTGCGCTCGGGCGTGCGCTGCGGGCGGGCCGCGTGGCGTGGGACGCGTCCAAGCCTGAGGTGCCGTTGCGGGTGCAGGTCAACCCTGTAGACATCGGGTAGCGCCCGGGGTTGAGTGCGGGCTGGTGGGGCCCAAGTACACTTGGCGCTCATGGCTATTCGCGATATCCGCCTGTTCGGCGACCCGGTGCTTAACACCGTCGCGGACGAGGTGGTGCACTTCGACGCGCAGTTGCGCCGCCTGGTGTCGGACATGCTGGAAACGATGGATAACGCTGGCGGCGTGGGGCTGGCGGGAAACCAGGTCGGGGTCGCGCGGCGCGTATTCGTCTTCGATTGCCAGGGCATGCGCGGCCACCTTGTGAACCCGGTGTGGCGCCCGCTCGGCGAGCAGATGCAGCACGGCCGCGAGGGCTGTCTGTCGGTGCCTGGCATTACCGGGGATGTGACCCGCCACGACACAGTGGTGGCCCGCGGGGTGGATATGTTTGGCCGCCCGGCTGCCCTGCGTGCCACGGGCCTGCTCGCCCGCTGCATCCAGCATGAAACGGATCACATAGACGGGGTGATGTTCATGCGGCGGATGGACTCGGCCCAGCGCAAGGAAGTTATGTCACAGATCAGGAGGAACGGATGAGACTCGTCTTCGCAGGAACCCCGGAGCCCGCGGCGGTCGCGCTGGAGCGACTGATCGCCTCGGAGCACGAGGTGGTTGCGGTGCTTACCCGGCCGGACGCGCGAAAGGGCCGCGGCCGCACGCTGCACCCCTCGCCGGTGAAGGAGGTTGCGCAAAAGCACGGCATCGAGGTGCTCACGCCGGAGAGCTTGAAGCTTAACGACGTTATCCGTGACCAACTTGCTGAATTAAAGCCGGACTGCATCCCCGTGGTGGCGTACGGGAACTTGATCCCGGCGGACATGCTGGATATCCCGGTGCACGGTTGGGTGAACCTGCACTTCTCGCTGCTGCCTGCCTGGCGCGGCGCGGCACCGGTGCAAGCGGCGATTCTCAACGGCGACGAGGTCACCGGCGCGGCGACGTTCCGCATCGACGAAGGCCTGGACACCGGCGACGTGCTGGGCACCATAGAGGAGGCGATTCGCCCGACCGACACCGCCGACGATTTGCTTAACCGCCTCGCCTACGCGGGCGCGGACCTCCTGGTGGACACGATGGATGCGTTGGAAAACGGCACCGCCGAGCCGAAGCCCCAGCCGGAGAACGGCACGTACGCGCCGAAGATTGTCACTGCGGACGCACGCGTGGACTGGCACGCTCCCGCCGAGTCCGTGGATCGCGCGGTGCGCGCCTACACCCCGGGGCCCGGCGCGTGGACGGAGCTCAACGGCGAGCGGTTCAAGATCGGGCCGGTCACGGTGGCGGACACCGATGTGCTTGCGCCTGGCGTGGTTTCGATTGGCAAGAACGAGGTGCGGGTGGGCACCGGCAGCGCAGATGTGGTCTTGGGCCAGGTGCAGCCGCCGGGGAAGAAGAGGATGGCCGCCGCCGACTGGGCGCGCGGGCTGGGTGAGCAGGAAGGCGTGGTGTTTCAGTGAGCGGTGGATTCAGGTCGCGTTCTGAAGGCAGGCGTAAAGACACGCGTCCGCCGCGCCCCGCGGGGCCTCAGCAGGGCAAGAAGCGTGATGACGAGCGCGGCGCCGGCAGAAATGGCGGCCACAACCGCGGCCACAACCAGGGCGGAAACCAGGGCGGAAACCAGGGCCACAACCAGGGTGGCGGTCGCCAGCGCTACAGCGTGAAGGGACGCCCGGCAAGTATCGGCGATCCCGCCCGCGAGGCCGCGTTCGAGGTGGTGCTGCGCGTGGCTCGCGATGGGGCGTACGCGAACCTCACGCTGCCCGGCATCCTAAAGGAGCGCAAGATCAAGGGCCGCGACGCGGCATTTGCCACCGAGCTTGCTTACGGCACGCTGCGTACCCTGGGTGTGCTGGACGAAGTTATCGCCGCGAACTCCTCACGTGGGCTGGAGCGCATCGCCCCGGAGGTTCTCGCGGCGCTGCGCCTGGGCACCTACCAGCTGCTCTACACCCGCGTGGACGACCACGCCGCGGTGGACACCTCCGTGCGTCTGGTGCAGGCCGCCGGGCAGGAGCAGGCGAAGGGTTTCACCAACGGCGTGCTGCGCTCGATCGCGCGCACGCCAGCGCCGGAATGGATGCGCAAACTTGCTCCCTCCGGTGAGTTGGCGGCGCTCGCGTTCACGCACGCGCACCCGGAGTGGATCGCCCGCTCCTTCAAGGAGGCGCTGGGCCCAAGCGCGGACGAGCTGGAGGAGGCGCTTCGCGTGGATTCGCAGCGCCCGGTGGTGCACTTGGTGGCGCGTCCCGGCGAGATCAGCGCGGAGGAACTCGCGCTCATCACCGGCGGGGAGCAGGGCAAGTACTCGCCGTACGCGGTGTACTTGCCGGAGGGCGACCCGGGCAGCCTCGAGCCGGTGCGCGACGGGCTCGCAGCCGTGCAGGACGAGGGCTCGCAGCTCATCGCCCGCGCGATGACCGAGGTGCCGGTCGATAACGATCAAGGGCGCTGGCTTGACCTGTGTGCGGGCCCGGGAGGCAAGGCGGCGCTCATCGGGGCGATCGCGGGTATCGACGGCGCCCGCGTCGACGCCGTGGAGGTCAGCCCGCATCGCGCCGAGCTCATCTCGAAGACGGTGCGCGACCTGCCCGTCACGGTGCATATCGCCGACGGGCGCGACCCCGGGCTCGAGCCGGGTTTCGACCGCGTGCTTGTCGACGCACCCTGTTCCGGCCTCGGGGCACTCAGGCGCCGCCCGGAAGCACGCTGGACGAAGGCTGAGGGAGACATCGCAGAGCTGAACACGCTGCAGGCCGAGCTGCTGGAAAGCGCGGTGAACTTGGCGAAGCCGGGCGGTGTCATCGTGTACTCGACGTGTTCGCCGGATGTGCGTGAGACGCGGAGCATCGTCGATAAGCAACTTGCCCTAGGAAACGTCGAGGAGCTCGACGCGCGACAGTGGGCGATGGAGGACGTCGGGGAGGGGCCGAGCGTGCAGATGTGGCCGCACCGCCACGGCACCGACGCCATGTTTTTCGCGGTGCTGCGGAAGACCCCGCAGGACGGGATAAGGTGAAACCCATGATCTACATCGCCCCCTCCATCCTCGCCGCCGACTACGCGAACCTGGGTGCCGACGTGCGCAAAGTGCCCAACGCTGAGCTCATCCACGTGGACATCATGGACGGCCATTTCGTGCCCAACTTGTCATTCGGCCCCGACGTGACGAAGGCGGTCGACGGGGTGACCGAGCAGTTTCTCGATATGCACCTCATGATCGAGCGGCCGGAAGCCTGGTTCGAGACCTACATCAAGGCCGGCGGCGACCGCCTGGTGTTTCACATCGAGGCCACAGACGACCACATCGCGGCCGCGAAAAAGTGCCACGAGCTTGGCGTACAGTCCGGTTTCGCTATCAAACCGGGCACCCCGATCGAGCCGTACCTGGACGATCTGGAGCACTTCGACGAGGTGATGGTGATGAGCGTGGAGCCCGGCTTCGGCGGGCAGAAGTTCATGCCGGAGGTGCTGGGCAAGGTCATGGCGCTGCGCGACGCGATTGCGCAGCAGGGGCTGGACACGATCATCGGCATCGACGGCGGCATCGGCAACGCCACCATCGCGCAGGCGGCCGAGGCGGGCGTGGACGCATTCGTGGCCGGATCCGCAGTCTTTGGCGCGGACAACCCTGCGGAGGCAGTCGACCGGCTGCGCGAGCTCGCCCGCGAGGCGAAGCAGGCGTGACGGAAGACATCCACGGCGGCTCCGGCATTTCCGGGGCGGCCTCCGCAGCCATTGAGGCGGGGGGGGCGGGGCGCGGCACCCCCTCGCCAAACCCGCCGGTGGGCTGCGCGCTTATCGGCGCCTCCGGGGAGCTCATTTCGACCGGCGCCACCTCACCCGCTGGCGGGCCGCACGCCGAAGTCAACGCGCTGAGCGAAGCCGGGGAGCGCGCCCGCGGAGCCACCGCGGTGGTGACCTTGGAGCCGTGCAACCACACCGGCCGCACCGGCCCGTGCTCGCACGCGCTGGTTGAGGCGGGAGTAAAGCGGGTGCTGTACTTCACCGCTGACCCGTTTGCGCCTGCCGCCGGTGGGGCAGGCTACCTGCGCGATCACGGCGTAGAGGTGGAGTTTCAGCCTGTGCGAGTCGCGGCGCTGCAGCCGTGGCTGCGCTCGGTGCGCCACAACCGGCCGAGCGTGACGCTCAAGTTTGCCTCTACCCTCGACGGGTTCACGGCGGCCGCGGACGGCACCAGCCAGTGGATCACCGGCCCCGAGGCCCGCGAGCTCGTGCACGAGGACCGGGCGAAGCTGGATGCCATCATTGTCGGCACTGGCACGGCGATCGCGGACAACCCGTCGCTTACGGCGCGCCACCCGGATGGAACGCTGCGGGAGCACCAGCCGCGGCGGGTGGTCGTCGGTAAGCGCGATGTGCCCGATGGCAACCTGACCCGCTTGGGTTTCGAGCAGTACGCCACGCCCCAGGAGGCCCTGGATGCGCTGTGGGCGAGCGGTGCACGCGACGTGCTCGTCGAGGGAGGGGCGTCGCTCGCGGCGAGTTTTTTGGAGCTTGACCTGGTGGACGCGGTGCAGGCGTATATCGCGCCTGCGCTGCTCGGGTCTGGCCGCGGGGTGCTCGACCGCGCGATCGCTACCACCATCGCAGATGCCCGCCGTTTTCGCACCACGTTCGTGCGGCGGGTGGGCAACGACGTGTGCATAGAAATGGAGAGGGATGTTTACAGGGCTAGTTGAGGAAGTGGGCAGTGTTAAGGAGCTTGTGCAGCTTGACGACGCCGTCCGGGTAGCCATCCGCGCCCCCAAAGTCACCGCCGACGCCGCCCCGGGCGACTCGATCGCCGTCGACGGGGTGTGCCTGACCGTCGTGGATAACGTCGAGGGCGTGTTCACCGCGGACGTGATGCGTGAGACGCTCAACCGTTCCCGCCTGGGCGCCTACGAGAAAGGTGCGCGCGTGAACCTGGAGCGCGCGCTGGCCGCGGGGCAGCGCATGGGAGGCCATATCGTGCAAGGCCACGTGGACGCGGTGGCGGAGCTGGTCTCGCGCACCCCGAGCGAGCACTGGGAAGTGTTGCGCTTCACGTTGCCGGAGGATCTGCGCCGCTACGTGGTGGAGAAGGGATCCATCGCGGTCAACGGCACGTCGCTGACGGTCTCCGCGGTGGGCGAGGGGTTCTTCGAGGTTTCGTTGATCCCCACCACGCTGGCGGAAACTACCGCTGGCCAGCTCGCGGTCGGCGATCCGGTGAACCTCGAGGTTGACATTGTGGCCAAGTACGTCGAGCAAATGGTGCGGGGATAAGGTAGACGGTTATGAAGAATTCGAGGCTCGACACCGTTGAGGACGCAATCGCTGCTATCGCCGCCGGCGGGGCAGTGGTGGTGGTCGACGACGAGGGCCGCGAAAACGAAGGCGACCTCATCTTCGCCGCCGAGGACGCCACCCCGGAGCTGGTCGCGTTCATGGTGCGCTACACTTCCGGCTACATCTGCGTGTCCATGGACGACTCACGCGCCACCGAGCTGGCCCTGCCGCCGATGGTGGCGCAGAACCAGGACCTGCACGGCACCGCCTACGCCGTGACCGTCGACGCCGCGACCGGCACGACCGGTATCTCGGCGCGCTCGCGGGCGGTGACAATCGCCAAGCTTGCCGACGATGCCTCGACCCCGGAAGACTTCACCCGCCCAGGCCACGTGGTACCGCTTCGCGCCCGCCCCGGCGGCGTACTCGCCCGCGACGGCCACACCGAGGCTGCCGTGGACCTATCGCGGCTGGCGGGCAAGCGCCCGGTGGGCGCGCTGTGCGAGATCGTCTCTGAAGATGATCCGACGGATATGGCGCGCTTCGACGAGCTGCGCCGCTTCGCGGATGCGCATTCGCTGCCCATGATTTCCATCGAGCAGCTCATCGCCTACCGCCGCCGGCACGACCGTGTCATTGAGCGCGTGGTGGAAACTCGCCTGCCCACCGAGTTCGGTGAGTTCACGGCCGTCGGCTACCGCAACCCGGTTGACGGCGTCGAGCACGTCGCGCTCGTGGTCGGGGACCCTGCTGAACTTGCAGGGGCGCGGGACGTGCTTGTTCGCGTGCACTCGGAGTGCTTAACCGGCGACGTCTTTGCCTCCAAACGCTGCGACTGCGGGCCGCAGCTCGCGGAGTCGATGCGGCGCGTGCAGGAAGAAGGCCGCGGCGCGATTGTATACGTGCGCGGCCACGAGGGCCGCGGCATTGGCCTGATGGGAAAGCTTGAGGCTTACCGGCTGCAGGACGAGGGGATGGACACCGTCGACGCGAACTTGGAGCAGGGCTTGCCTGTCGACGCGCGCGAGTACTCCGTCGCCGGGCAGATCCTCGCCGACCTCGGCGTGGGCACCCTTGAGTTGCTCACCAACAACCCGGAGAAGGCGGGCGCGCTCACAGGTTACGGGCCTGAAGTGGCGCGCCGCAGTAGGATCGAGATCGTCCCAACCCACGAAAACATCGCGTACCTGCGCACGAAACGCGATCGGATGGGCCACGACCTGCCGTCGGTAGACGAGTGGCTCGACGCACACCCCGGGTACGCACGCTAAGGAGCATCACGCCGTGGCATCCACAGGAGCCCCCGAAGAGTTCACGCTTACCCCGAGCGCCGCTGAAGGCCTGAGTATCGCAGTCGTGTCCACCCAGTGGAACGAAAAGATCGTCGAGCAGCTGCGCGACCGGGCCATCACCCAGGCCCGTCAGCTCGGCGTGAAAACCGACGAGTACACCGTCGCAGGCGCCATGGAGCTGCCAGTCGTGGTGCAGGCCTGCGCCCGCCGCTACGACGCGGTGATCGCGCTCGGCTGCGTCATCCGCGGCGAGACAGCCCACTTCGAGTACGTCTGCGACTCCGTCACCACGGGGCTCACCCGCATCGCGCTGGATGAATCCACCCCCATCGGCAACGGTGTGCTCACCGTGGAGGACGAGGACCAGGCGCATGAGCGCGCCGGCGGCGAGGACGCCAAGGAAGACAAGGGCGCTGAAGCGGTTCGCGCCGCCGTCGCCGCGGCGGTGGAACTCAAGCGAGTTCGCGCGCTGCCGTTGAAGGACTAGGGTTTAGGGGCGGAAGCAATCGTCGATAAGCAAAGGAGTGCGAGTTGAGCAACCAAAACAACCAGGAGGTTGCCTACCTCAACGCGCTCGACCCGCACGCAACCACCACCACAAAGCCGTGGGAGCTGGTGATTACCTCTAAGTACCTGCGTAAGGTGGCCGCAGTGTGGATTTTGGTGGTCATGGCGGTGCACTTTTTCATGGCGTGGGCCGTGGACGCCGAATTCTCCGGCGTGGCGATCACCGGCCTGGACAAGTTCGCGTTCGTCGGCGTGGGGATAGTCATCTCCGTGCTGTCCTGGATCGCGCTGACCCGGCCGCACGTGAAGGCCAACGAAGACGGGGTGCAGGTGGCCAACATCATTGGCACCCGCTTCTACCCGTGGGCCGTGATCTACGGCCTGTCGTTCCCGCAGGGCTCCCGTATGGCGCGCCTGGAGCTGCCGGAGTTTGAGTACGTCACCTTGTGGGCGATCCAATCCGGCGACAAGGAGCACGCGATCAAGGCGGTGCGCGACTTCCGCGAGCTCGAAGCCAAATACATGCCGCAGGATTAACCCTTGGCAAACCCGCAGGACTACCGCCCGGCGCCGGGCACCATCCCCACCGAACCCGGCGTGTACAAATTCCGCGACCGCGACGGCCGCGTGATCTACGTGGGCAAAGCGAAGAACTTACGCGCGCGGCTGAACAACTACTTCCAGCCGCCGCACACCCTGCACCCGCGCACCCGCCAGATGGTGCACACCGGGGCCTCGGTGGAGTGGACCGTGGTGGCCTCCGAAGTGGAGGCCCTGCAGCTGGAGTACACGTGGATCAAGCGCTTCGACCCGTGGTTCAACGTGATGTACCGCGACGACAAGACGTACCCCATGCTCGCGGTGAGCGTGCGGGAGCGCTACCCGCGCGCGTTCTTCTACCGCGGGCCGAAGCGCAAAGGCGTGCGTTACTTCGGGCCGTTCTCCCACGCGTGGGCGGTGCGCGAAACCCTTGATCTGCTCACGCGCGTGTTTCCGATCCGCACCTGCTCCAACGGCGTGTTCAACCGGCACGAGCAGCTGGGGCGGCCTTGCCTGCTGGGCTACATCGATAAGTGTGCCGCCCCGTGCGTGGGCCGGGTGACTGAGGCCGAGTACGACGAGATCGTCCAAGGGTTCATGGGTTTTATGTCCGGACGCACCGACGCGTTGGTGCGTGGCATCACCTCCCAGATGGAGGAAGCCGCGGAGAACCTGGAGTTCGAGAAGGCGGCGAGGCTTCGCGACGATTTGGGCGCCGTGAAGAAAGTCATGGAGCGCCAGACCGTGGTCTTAAGCCCCGACACGGACGCGGACGTGATCGCTTTCGACACCGACGAGCTCGAGGCTGCCGTGCAGATATTCAACGTGCGCGAGGGACGCATCCGTGCGCAGCGCGGCTGGGTGGTGGAGAAGACGGGCGACGAGCCCGGGGCCGCTGAGCGCCTCGAGGAAGGGCAAACCGACCCGACGCTGCCCACCTTGATGCAGAACTTCCTTGTGCAGTACTACTCCGACGCCGTGGAGCGCGTCCGCCTGGAGGCGGAGGAGGACCGCAAGATTGAGGCACAGAAGGTGCGACGCCGCGGCGTGGACAAGCAGTCGCGCGACGCGGTGAAGCCTGCGATGCCAGTGCCGCGCGAAATTCTGGTGGAAACGCTCCCGGCGGAGTTGAGCGAGGTCACCGAGCTGCTCGGCGAGCTGCGCGGGGGACCTGTGGACATCCGCGTGCCGCAGCGCGGCGACAAGCGGGCGCTGATGGAGACGGTGCATAAAAACGCCGCGGAGGCACTGCACCAGCACAAGCTGAAGCGCGTCGGCGATCTCACGGCACGTAGCCAGGCGCTGCAAGACATCCAGGACGCGCTGATGATGGACGAGGCGCCGCTGCGCATCGAGTGCACGGATATCTCCCACATCCAGGGCACGGACGTGGTGGCCTCGCTGGTGGTGTTCGAGGACGGGCTGCCGAAGAAGAACGATTACCGCCGCTACCGCATCAAAGAGGCCGCGGGCGACGGTCGCTCGGACGATGTCGGCTCGATTGCGGAGGTCACCCGGCGCCGCTTCAAGCGCTACAACGAGGACAAGTTGGCTAACCCGGACGAGGTGGCCGAGGAGCAGACGTTTTCCGACGAGCGCGACGATGCCGACGAGACCCCCGGCGGCGCCCCCACCAAGCGTTTCGCGTACCCGCCGCAGCTGTTCATCGTCGACGGCGGCAAGCCGCAGGTGAACGCTGCCCAGGCCGTCTTCGACGAGTTGGGCATCGTGGACGTGCAGCTCATCGGCCTGGCGAAGCGGCTCGAGGAGGTGTGGGTGCCCGACGACGACGAGCCGGTGATTCTGCCGCGCAACTCCGAGGGGATGTACCTTTTGCAGCAGATCCGCGACGAGGCGCACCGCTTCGCCATCACGTACCACCGCCAGCAGCGCTCCAAGCGGATGCGAGCCTCGGCGCTGGACGCGGTGCCGGGCCTTGGCCCTGCCCGCCGCACCGACCTGGTGAAGCACTTCGGCTCCGTGAAGAAGATCAAGGAGGCCACGGTGGAGGAGATTCAGGAGGTCAAGGGAGTGGGCCCGAAGCTTGCGGAGACCATCTACAACCACCTGCATTCCTAGGAGCATTTCGCTTATCGACGCCTCCGTGGCCCACGCATTGGTTAGGATGAGCGTCATGCCCGCAACACCGCAAAAAGTGCCCCCGGAGCCCGCAGCGTCTTCGCAGCTTGACGAGTTCATCGCGCCACAGTTGCGCCCGGTGATTATCACCGGCCTGTCCGGCGGTGGGCTGTCCACGGCTGCCAAGGTGTTCGAGGACAAGGGTTTCTTCGTGTCCCAAAACCTGCCGCCCCAGCTCATTCTGGACTTGGTGGATCTTTCGGCCGCGGAGGATTCGCCGGTGGACCGCCTGGCGGTGGTCACCGATGTGCGCGCGGACGCGTTCAGCGGCTCGCTGGCGGAGACGATCGCGGCGATCAGGGAGCGCGGCTTCAATCCCTTCGTGTTGTTTTTGGAGGCGCGCGACGACGTACTGATCCGGCGCTTCGACTCGGTGCGCCGCACCCACCCGTTGCAGGGCGACGGCACGCTGCAGACCGGAATTGTGCGCGAGCGTGAGATGCTCGAGGAGTTGCGTTCGAAGTCGGACGTGATCATCGACACC
The DNA here is from genome assembly GCF_903645305.1 of Corynebacterium sp. Marseille-P4321. Taxonomy (GTDB): domain Bacteria; phylum Actinomycetota; class Actinomycetes; order Mycobacteriales; family Mycobacteriaceae; genus Corynebacterium. The sequence goes on from NZ_CAHJXO010000001.1 coordinate 1,077,750, forward strand.
TCCAACTTGTCGGTGCACGATCTGCGGCGCGCGGTGGAGGCGTCGGTGGGTGAGCTGCCCGCAGACCGCCCGCACGTCACTGTGGAGTCCTTCGGCTTCAAGCACGGCTCTCCCCGCGACGCGGATGTGGTGCTTGACGTGCGCTTTCTGCCGAACCCGTACTGGGTGGAGGAGCTGCGCGATTTCCGAGGCGTGGATGAGCCGGTGGCGGATTACGTGTTGTCGCAGGAAGGTGCCAGCGAGTACATCGACCGGTTCGTGGAGCTGCTTTCCAGCACGCTGGCTGGCTACAGGCACGAGGGCAAGGACTTTATCACCGTGGGCGTCGGGTGCACCGGCGGCCACCACCGCTCGGTTGCGGTGTCGGAGGAGATTGGCAAGCGCCTGCGCCAGCAGGGCAACGTTGATGTCAATGTGATCCACCGCGACCTCGAGCGCCACTAGAAGGGCTGAAGCATTTGACGACGTTTACCTGCCTCGGCGGGGGACATGGCCTGTACCAGACGCTCTCCGCGGCCCGGGCGGCCGACGCGCAGCATGTTAACGCGGTGGTCACCGTGGCGGACGACGGGGGCTCGTCCGGCCGCCTGCGCCGCGAGATGGACATCATCCCACCGGGGGATTTACGCATGGCGCTCGCGGCGCTCACAGACGCCGAAACCGACGGTGGGCTGTGGCGCGACACCCTGCAGCACCGCTTCGGCGGCCACGGCGCGATGGCGGGCCACGCCTTGGGCAACCTGCTCATTGTGGGCCTGGCGGAGCGCCTCGGCAGCATGCAGGCCGCGCTCGACCAGGTGGGTGAGTGGACCGGGGCCGTGGGGCGCGTGATCCCGGTCAGCCCGCAGCCGTTGGACATCGAGGCAGACGTCGCGGGCCTTGACGACGACCCCCGGGTGCTGCGCTCCGTTCGCGGCCAAGTTGCCGTGGCGACTACCCCGGGAACGGTGCGGCGGGTCCGCCTGCTGCCGGACCAGCCGGCGGCGAGCCCGGAGGCGGTGCGCGCTATCCTCGACGCGGACGTGGTGACCATCGGGCCCGGGTCCTGGTTCTCGTCCGTAATCCCGCACCTGCTCATCCCGGAGATCACGCAGGCGCTCAACGAAACGGAAGCCACCGTGGTGGTGATTCTGAACTTGTCGCCGGAAGCCGGTGAGACCCATGGGTTTACCACCGAGCGCCACATCCACGTCTTCTCGCAACACGCTCCGGACCTGCACGTGGACTATTTCCTCGCAGACGATTTCAACCCGTCCACGAAGGGGGAGCGTGAGAACCTGCGCCGCGCGGCCGAGCGTCTCGATGCGCAGGTGGAGTTCATGCCGGTGCGCGAGTTGGGCCCGGACGGTGCGCCGGAGAACCGGCATGATCCGGCTCGGTTGGCGGCGGCGCTGAAGGCGCTGACCGCGCGGGGCTAGAATCTTCGGGAAGTGATTTCGGCGTGAGGAAGCTGGAGGATTAGAAATCGTGGCGCTAACCGCGAAGGTGAAGGACGAGCTGCTCGGTGTCGTGTGCTCCCAGCAGGAGACGCGCGCGGCGGAGGCCGCTGCCCTGATCCGGTTTGGCGGTGAGCTGGAGATGACGGAGCGCGGTGTTGCCATCGTCGCCGACTTCGCCGAGGAAGCGGTGGCCAAACGTCTCGCCGATTCGCTTTCCGTACTGTGCTCGGTTGATCCGGAGCTGCACGAGGTGCCGCCGGGATCGGGCAATAAGGAGACGAGGTACGAGGTGCGCGTTGTCGACGGCGCCGCCGAGGTGATCCGTCGCCTGAAACTTGTCACAGCTTCCGGCCACCCCGTGGTGGGCATGCCGCGTCAGGTGATCTCCGGGTCGATCTCTGGCGTCGAGGCAGCGTGGCGCGGCGCTTTCCTCGCCCGCGGGCGCCTCACCGAGCCGGGGCGCACCGCGACCCTTGAGGTGGCGTGCCCGGGGCAAGAGGCGGCACTCGCACTCGTCGGTCTCGCGCGCCGGTTGTCGGTGAGCGCGAAGACCCGCGAGACCCGCGGGGTGGAGCGGGTAACCATCCGCGACGGGGAAACCATCGGCATCCTGCTTAGCCGCATGGGGGCGCCGCGCACCCGCATCGAGTGGGACCAGCGCCGCGAAAGCAAAGCGGCGAACGCAAAGACGGGGCACAGGCTGGCCACGTTCGACGACGCAAACACGCGCCGCTCGGCGCAAGCCGCGGCCGCCGCGGCCGCAAGGGTGGAGCGCGCCATGGAAATCCTGGGCGACGACGTGCCGGAGCACCTCGCTGAGGCCGGCTACCTGCGTGTGGAGCACCGCCACGCCTCGCTTGAGGAGCTTGGCCGCCTCGCCGAGCCGCAGATGACCAAGGACGCGGTGGCCGGGCGCATCCGGCGGCTGCTCTCGCTGGCGGACAAGCGCGCCGCGGAGCTCGGCATGCCGGATACGCACGGCGCAACACCCTAAACTCCTCTCGCGCGACACGGTGTGACTGAGTTCATAGCCGCGTTCTTGGCCGCCCATTGCGGGCGGCTTCCTTCTTTCGGGTACGTCGGGCGGGGGCGAGGCGGCGTCGATAAGCAATTGCTCCTCGCTCAAAGCTGCCGAAAACCCACAACCGCAACATTGAGTCTGCGTGCTTGTACCCCCGCATTAGGAAACGCAGTTTGCTCCCGCGGAGAGGACAGTTTTGGCGCCCTGCAGGCTTTGCGCTGCGTCGTTACACTGGCCAATGACGGGCCGCCCGGTTGGCGGCTTGGCTAACAAGGGATAGAAGTCTCAAACAACTCATAAGGAGCAAACACGTGACTACCCGCATTGGCATCAACGGTTTCGGCCGCATCGGCCGTTCCTCCTTCCGCATCATCGAGGAGCAGTTCAAGGGCGAGCTCGAGGTTGTGAAGATCAACGATCTCACCGACAACGAGACGCTCGCGCACCTGATGAAGTACGACACCGCGTACGGCCAGTTCAACCACGAAATTGAGTACGACGACAACTCCATCACCGTCGACGGCCGCCGCATCGAGGTCACCGCTGAGAAGGACCCGGCAAACCTCGCCTGGGGAGATGCGGGCGTAGACATCGTCCTCGAGTGCACCGGCGTGTTCCGCAAGGGCCCGCAGTGCCAGGCCCACCTCGACGCGGGTGCGAAGAAGGTCATCATCTCCGCACCGGGCAAGGAAGTCGACGGCACCTACGTGTGGGGCGTGAACCACCACGACTACACCAACGACGCCAACATCATCTCCGCCGCATCCTGCACCACCAACTCCCTCGCCCCGGTGGCGAAGGTGCTCGACGAGGCGTTCGGCATCGAGCGCGGCCTGATGACCACCATCCACGCCTACACCGGCGATCAGCGCCTGCAGGACGCCCCCCACAAGGACCTGCGCCGCGCCCGCGCCGCCGCCCAGAACATCGTGCCCACCACCACCGGTGCCGCGAAGGCTGTGGCTCTGGTGCTGCCGAACCTCGAGGGCAAGCTCGACGGCTTCGCAATGCGCGTGCCCACGATTACCGGCTCCGCCACCGACCTCACCGTGACCCTGGGCAAGGACGTCACCGTCGACGAGGTCAACGAGGCTGTGAAGAACGCCGTGCAGGACGCCGAGTTCAGCCAGGCGCTGCAGTACTCCGAGGACCCGATCGTGTCCTCCGACATCATCGGCAATGAGCACGGCGCGATCTTCGACGCCCCGATGACCCGCGTCATCGACGGCAACCTGGTGAAGATCATCTCCTGGTACGACAACGAGTGGTCCTACACCGCCCAGTACATCCGCCTGACCAAGCACGTCGCGGACAACCTCTAAACTGAAATCGACCACAGGCCCGCGGCAGTGTTGCTGCGGGCCTTCTTTCAAAAGGAGAAACCCCATGGCAACCAAGAACCTGCAGCAGCTTCTCGACGAAGGCGTCGACGGCCGCCACGTGCTCGTCCGCTCCGACTTCAACGTGCCGCTGGACGACGACGGCAACATCACTGACGCGGGCCGCATCGACGCGTCCATCCCGACGCTGAAGGCGCTCCTCGACGGTGGGGCGAAGGTCATCGTGATGGCGCACCTCGGCCGACCGAAGGGCGAGGTAAACCCGAAGTACTCCCTGGCGCCTGTGGCGGAGGCCCTGTCGGAGCGCCTGGGCCAGTTCGTGCCGCTCGCCGGCGACGTGTCCGGCGAGGATGCGCATGAGCGCGCCAACGGCCTGACCGAAGGCGAGATCCTCCTGCTGGAAAACGTCCGCTTCGACCCGCGGGAGACCTCCAAGGACGAGGCCGAGCGCGAAGAGTTCGCAGGCGAGCTGGCAGCGCTTGCCGCCGATAACGGAGCATTCGTCTCCGACGGTTTCGGCGTGGTGCACCGCGCGCAGACCTCGGTCTACGACGTGGCGAAGAAGCTGCCAGCATACGCGGGCTACCTGGTGGAGAAGGAGGTGGAGACCCTTTCGTCCGTGAAGGACGACCCGCAGCACCCGTACGTGGTGGTGCTGGGCGGCTCCAAGGTTTCCGACAAGCTTGGTGTGATTGAGGCGCTGGCAGAGAAGGCCGACTCCGTGATCATCGGCGGCGGCATGTGCTACACCTTCCTCGCCGCGCAGGGCTACGACGTGCAGAAGTCCCTCCTGCAAGACGACATGGTGGACACCTGCAAGGGCCTGATTGAGAAGTACGGCGACAAGCTGCTGCTGCCGGTCGACGTAGCTGCCGGCGCCGAGTTCGACAAGGACACCGAGAAGCAGGTCGTCCCCGCCGGTGAGATCCCGGAGGGCTGGATGGGCCTGGACATCGGTCCGGAGACCGCCGAGAAGTACGTCGTGGCCATCAAGGATTCCAAGACGGTGTTCTGGAACGGCCCGATGGGTGTGTTCGAGTTCCCGAACTTCGCCGACGGCACGAAGGCTGTCGCTGAGGCCATGATCGCCGCGACCCGCGACAACGGTTCCTTCACCGTGGTCGGCGGCGGCGACTCCGCAGCGTCCGTGCGCACCCTTGGCCTCGACGAGGACGGCTTCAGCCACATCTCCACCGGCGGCGGCGCTTCCCTCGAGCTCATTGAGGGCAAGGACCTGCCCGGCGTTTCCGTCCTGGCGAAGTAGGCGTGAAGTAATCGGCAAGAAAGGAGCCTTGATTCTCATGGCACGCACTCCGCTCATTGCGGGTAACTGGAAGATGAACCACGACCACCTCGAGGCGATCCAGAGCGCCCAGAAGCTCGCCTTCGCGTTTCCGAAGGAGGGCTACGAGCGCGTCGACGTCGCGCTGACGGTCCCGTTCACCGACCTGCGCTCGATTCAGACCCTCGTGGAAGGCGACAAGCTGCAGTTCACCTACGGTGCCCAGGACGTTTCCGCGCACGACAACGGCGCGTACACCGGCGAGATCTCCGCAGCCATGCTGGAGAAGCTTGGTTGCACCTGGGTGGTCGTCGGCCACTCGGAGCGCCGCGAGTACCACAACGAGACCGATGAGCTCGTCGCGGCAAAGGCGAAGAAGGCGCAGGAGCACGGCATCACCCCGATCGTGTGCGTCGGCGAGCCGCTCGAGGTGCGCGAGGCGGGCGACCACGTGGATTACGTGGTGAAGCAGACGCGCGCATCGCTCGAGGGCGTCGACCTGGCCAAGGCCGTCATTGCTTACGAGCCGGTCTGGGCGATCGGCACCGGCAAGGTCGCCTCCGCCGACGATGCGCAGGAAGTTTGCCACGCCATCCGCGAGCTCGTGCGCGAGCTTTCCGACGATGCCACGGCCGACGCCATCCGCATCCTCTACGGCGGCTCGGTGAAGACCGACACCGTCGCCGAGATCGTCGGCCAGCCCGACGTGGACGGCGGCCTGGTTGGCGGAGCGTCGTTGGACGGCGAGGACTTCGCGAAGCTCGCGGCGGCGGCCGCCAACACCGTGAATTAACCCGCGCCGGTTCCGGCGCAGCGAGGTAGGTGGTGTAGACTCTACGGAGTTTGCACCACTATCTATTTGCGGAAGGCACACATTCATGGCGTTAACGCTTGAGATCGTCCTCGTCATTTCGGCGATCCTGATGACGGTCTTTGTCCTGCTGCACAAGGGCAAGGGCGGCGGCCTGTCCAGCCTCTTCGGCGGCGGCGTGCAGGCGAACCTGTCCGGCTCCACCACGGTGGAGAAGAACCTGGACCGCTTCACCATCATCCTCGCGATCATCTGGATCGCCTGCATCTTCGGGCTGAACCTGATCCACACCTACGCGGTCTAGGCCGCAACACAAAGCGAATCCCCGCCATTGAAGTGGCGGGGGTTTTTCGCGCGCTTAGAGGGCGCCGGCCGCGTCCTGGGTGATAAAGAGCGTGGTTTCCTCCCGCCCCTTCGCCCCAGCCACCGGCCACGCTTCGGGGCTTGCTTGCTTATCGACGGCTCGCGCCGCCGCCTCCGCCTTCTCATCGCCAGCCACCAGCAACCACACGTGTGCCGCCGATTGCACGGCGGGCAGCGTGAGGGTGGCCCGCTCTGCCGGTGGCTTCGGCGAATCTGTCACCGCCACCACGAGCTGCTCGCGCTCGCGAACCGCGTCGGTGTCGGGGAACAGCGAGTTGATGTGCCCCTCGCCACCCATGCCAAGGAGGTGCAGGTCGAAGCCGCGGGGAGCGAACGCGCGCAGGGTCTCCCTGTAGCGCGCCACCGCGTCACCCATGTCGCCGCCGTCGAGGCCGTAGCCGTGAATGTTCGCCTCAGGTACCCCCGCCGGCCCCAGCAGCGCGGCGCGGGCCTGGCCCTCGTTGGAATCTGGGTTATCGACCGCGACGTTGCGTTCGTCGCCGAAAAAGATGTCCACGCCCGACCAATCGACGGGCGCGTCGGCGAGGCGCTCAAGCAGCGCGATTCCGGCGGTGCCGCCGGTGAGCACCACACGCGCCCGCCCGTCGCCGTGCAGGCCACCCTGCGAGTTTGTCTGGATGCTCGTGATGAGGTCGACGAATTGGCGCGTGGCATCGTCGATAAGCAATGCGAGGCTCTCGTGCACGCGAATCATGCCCGCACCACCTTCTCCATGCCGCGAAGCGCCGCCGCGAACGTGGTGTCGGGCCCGAGGTGGCGAAGCTCCTCGGCGAGGCACTCCGCGTCGCTGCGTTCCTGGGTGGCCATGTACAGGTCGGCGCGGTTAGGCACCGACACACGCATCGTGTGGGCGTCCTGCATGGTGACCTCCACGTCGCCGCTATCGCAGTGCAGCACCAGATCCTTAATGGGGAAGCCGTCCTTCGCGAAGTGGTCGCGCCGCTTCACCTCTACGCCAAGGCTCTCCGCGAGCCAGCCGGCAGCGATGTCCACGCTCGGGTCGCCCGCAATGCCCGCGATGTCGGCGGAGCGCACCGCGTGCCCCGGGTAGCGGTCCAGCGCCGAGGCCACCACGCCGCGCCACGGGGTGATGCGCGACCACATCAGGTCCGAATCACCCGGCACGTAGCGCTCGGCCATGCCTTCGGTGCCAGGGCCCTCAACGCCGAGACGGGTGTTCGTGATGCGGCGCTGCGCGATGCGACCCAGCGGATCGTCCGCCGGGTGCCTCGGCGCATCGGCGGGCCAGCACGCCACGATTGGGGTGTCGGGCAGGAGCAGGGGAGTGACCACGGAATCGAGGTGTTCCGCGAGCTCGCCCTGGATGCGCATCACCGCCATCTCGGAGGCGCCGGCGTCGGCGGCCACGAGCACGGTAGCGTCGATACGCGACGGCCCAGTGTGCTCGCCCAGGGTAAGGACCAAGACGCGGGCCGGGTGCTCGGAGGAAGTATCCCGCAGCGTGTCGAGGATGGATTCCATATCGTCCGGGCCGTCCTCGTGCGCCGCAACCAAAAAGGTGAGCACGCGCCCAGTAGCCAGCGAGTAGCTGTCGCGGGCATCGGCCAGCGTGCGGGCGATCTCCGCGGTAGTGGTGTTGGGAAGGTTAATGATCATCAGCCTGCTCCTATGGCCTGCGCCACTCGCGTCCGTCTTTTGCCAGCATTCGGTCGGCGGCCTCCGGGCCCCACGTGCCCGCCGGGTAATCCTCGGGCCGGCCGCCCGACTCCCAAAATTCCAGTACCGGGTCCAAGATCTCCCAGCTGCGCTCCACTTCCGAGTTGGTGGGGAACAGGCTCGACTCATCAAGCAGCGCATCGAGGATGAGACGCTCGTAGGCCTCCGGCGACTGTTCCGTGAACGCTTCCGAATAGCGGAAATCCATGTTCACGTCGCGCAGCTCCATGCCGGGCCCCGGCACCTTGGAGCCGAAACGCATGAGCACACCCTCGTCCGGCTGGACGCGGATCACTACCGCGTTGTTGGTCAGCTGCGCGGTCTGGTCGCCATCGAACGGCTGGTACGGCGGGTGCTTAAACACCAGGGCGATCTCCGTCACACGCCGGCCCAGCCGCTTGCCCGTGCGCAGGTAAAACGGCACCCCGGCCCAGCGCCGCGACTCGATCTGCAGCGTCATCGCGGCGTACGTCTCGGTGGTGGAGGCCGGGTCGAAGCCCTCCTCCTCGCGCAGGCCGACCACGTGCTCGGAGCCCTGCCAGCCGGCGGTGTACTGCCCGCGGGCCGTGGTCTCATCGAAGGGTCCGACCGCCGAGGTGGCGCGCAGCACCTTGAGCTTCTCGGCGCGCAGCTGGTTGGGGGAAAAGCTCGTCGGCTCCTCCATCGCCACCAGAGCGAGCAGCTGGATGAGGTGGTTTTGAATCACGTCGCGCGCCGCACCGATGCCGTCGTAGTAGCTTGCGCGCCCACCGAGACCGATGTCCTCGGCCATGGTGATCTGCACGTGGTCGATGTAGTGCGAGTTCCACACCGGCTCAAACATCTGGTTGGCAAACCGCAGCGCGAGAATGTTCTGCACCGTCTCCTTGCCCAGGTAGTGGTCGATTCGGAACACCGACGACTCGGGGAAGACGGCGTTGACCACCTCGTTGAGCTCGCGCGCGGAGGCCAGGTCGTGCCCGAACGGCTTCTCGATGATCACGCGGCGCCACTCTTCGCTATGCCCCGCCTGCGCCATCCCGCAGCGGTCGAGCTGGTGCACCACATCGGCGAAGAACTCCGGCGGCACGGACAGGTAGTACGCCCAATTGCCGGCAGTGCCGCGCTCGTCGTCGAGGCGCGACAGCGTGGCGGCAAGGTTGTCGAAAGCCGCGTCGTCGTCGAAGTTGCCGGAGACGAACTCTAACCCGTCGGCAAGCCTGCGCCACACATTCTCGTGGAACGGTGTGCGCGCGCCCTTATCGACGGCTTCGCGGACATACGCTTCAAAATCTTCCTTCGACCAATTCCTTCGGCCGTAGCCCACCAGGGTGAAGCCGCCGGGCAGTAGGCCACGGCTGGCAAGGTCGTAGATCGCGGGAAGCAGCTTCTTGCGCGCCAGGTCGCCGGTTACCCCGAAGATCACCATGCCCGAAGGCCCGGCGATCTGGGGCAGCCGCTTGTCGTCCTGGGAGCGCAGCGGGTTGCGCCACGCCTCGGCCGAATTTGTCGCCAAATCAGTCACAGCGTGACAGTCTAGGCGACGCTACGACAGGCGGGTGGTCATGGACTCGAGAAGATCGCCCCAGGCATCGACGAATTTCTCCACGCCCTCGCGCTCGAGCACGCGAACCACGTCGTCCATGTCGATGCCCACCGCCTCCAACTGCGCAAACACCTCGCGGGAGGCGTCGCCGGTGCCGGAAAGGGTGTCGCCGCGGACGCCGCCGCCGGCAAGCACTGCATCGATCGTCTTCTCCGGCATGGTGTTTACCGTGTCGGGTCCGGCGAGCTCGGTGACGTACAGCGTCGCCGGGTACTCCGGGTTCTTCACGCCCGTGGATGCCCACAGCGGCCGCTGCGCGTTCGCCCCATGCGGCAAGGCGCCGCCACCAAGTTCCTGCTGGAACAGCTCGTATGCCAGGCGTGCGTTGGCCACACCGGCCTTACCGCGCAGCGCGAGTGCCTCATCGGTGCCGATCGCCTCGAGCCGCTTGTCCACCTCGGTGTCCATGCGCGATACAAAGAACGACGCCACCGAGTGGATCTTGGACAGGTCGTGCCCGTTCGCCTCGGCGCGGCGGATGCCGTCCTTGTACGCCTCGATGACCTGCCGGTAGCGCTCCACCGAGAAGATGAGGGTGACGTTGACAGAGATGCCTTCGGCGAGCACATCGCTTATCGACGGCAGCGACTCATCCGTGGCCGGAATCTTGATCATCAAGTTCTCGCGGCCGACTTTCTCCCACAGCTCGCGGGCCTGGGCGGTGGTCTTCTCCTCGTCCGCTGCGTAGCGCGGGTCCACCTCGATGGACACGCGGCCGTCCTTGCCGCCGGTCGCCTCGTAGGTGTCGCGGAAGAGGTCGCAGGCGTCCTGGACATCCTTGATGCTCATGGCGTAGACGGCGGCATCCGCGGTGGAGCCAGACGTCTTGAGCTCATCAAGCTGGGTGTCGTAGGAGGTGCCGGAGGACATCGCGGTGGCGAAGATGGCCGGGTTGGTGGTCACGCCCACGATGGACTTGGCCTTCTTCACCTCCGCCAAGTTGCCGGTCTCGATGCGCTCGCGCGACAGGTCGTCGAGCCAGGTGGAGGTGCCAGCTTCGTACAGTTCGTCGATAGCAGTCATGGTAAGTAGATCCTTTCTTACTTGCCGTCGCCGCGGGTGGGCTCGGACTCGGTCTCGCCGACCCGCTCGGAGGTGGGCACCGTGCGGTTATCGCGTGCGCACTCGAGGGTTTCGCGGGCGACGCGGACCACGTTTTCCGTCGTAAAGCCAAAGCGCTCGAAGAGTTCCTCGCCTGGGGCGGACGCGCCGAAGTGCTCGAGCGAGACCGCGCGGCCGTGCGTGCCTAGGAAGCGGAACCACGGCATGGAGGTCGCCGCCTCGACGGAGACGCGGGCCTGCACCTCGCGCGGAAGGATCGAGTCGATGTAGGAATCGTCCTGCTCCATGAACCAATCCATCGACGGCATGGACACGACGCGGGTCGCGGTGCCCTCAGCCTCGAGCACCTTCGCGGCCTCGACGGCGTACTGCACCTCGGAGCCGGTGGCCATGAGGATCAGATCCGGGGTGTCCTTCGAAGCATCCACGAGCACGTACGCGCCGCGGGCGACGCCCTCGAAGGCCTTCTCCTTGGTGCCCTCGAGCACGGGGAGGTTCTGGCGGGACAGCGCCAGCGCTTTCGGCTGCTCTTTCGCCTCGAGCGCGGCCTTCCAGGCTGCGGAAGTCTCGTTTGCGTCGGCCGGGCGGATCACCGCGAGATCCGGGATGGCGCGCAGTGCGGCAAGTGTTTCCACCGGCTGGTGGGTCGGGCCGTCTTCGCCGAGGCCGATGGAATCGTGCGTGAACACGTAGTAGCCGTCGATGCCGGACAGCGCCGCGACACGGATGGCGGGGTAGAGGTACTCCGAGAAGATGAGGAAGGTGCCGCCGTAGACGCGGGTGCCGCCGTGCAGCGCGATGCCGTTCATGATCGCGCCCATGGCGTGCTCGCGGATACCGAAGTGCAGGTTGCGCCCGTAGGGGTCCATGGAGAACATCTCGGTGGAGCGCTCCTCAGGTCCGAAGGACTTCTCGCCCTTGATCAGGGTGTTGTTGGAGCCGGCGAGGTCGGCGGAGCCGCCCCACAGCTCCGGTAGCGCTGCCGCGGCGGCCTGGATTGCGGCCTCGGAAGCCTTGCGGGTGGCCAGGCCCTTCTCATCCGCGTCCCAGGTGGGGAACTCCTTGTCCCAGCCCTCCGGCAGCTCGCGAGCGGTGAGGCGGTCCAGCAGGGCCTTAGCTTCCGGGTTCGCCTCGGCCCAGGCGTTGAACTTCTCGTCCCAGGCGGCGCGCTTCTGCGCCGCCCGGTCACGCAGCCCGCGGGTGTGGGCGATGACCTCTGCCTCCTCGGGGAAGTCCACGTCCACGTCGAAGCCCAGCTCCTGCTTGACCAGCTTGATCTCCTCGGCGCCCAGCTTCGCGCCGTGGATCGCGCCGGTGTTCATCAGGTTTGGCGCCGGGTAGCCGATGACGGTCTTCACCCGGATGATGGTCGGGCGCGCCGTGTCCGCCTGAGCTTCGGCCACGGCGGCCTCGATAGCCGCGACGTCTTCGCCAGACTCCACGGTGAGGGTCTGCCAGCCGTAGGACTGGTAGCGCGCCATCACGTCCTCGGTGAACGCGATCTGGGTGTCGTCCTCGATGGAGATGCGGTTGTCGTCCCAGAACAGGATCAGGTTGCCCAGCTTCTGGGTGCCCGCCAGTGAGGACGCTTCCGCGGTGACACCCTCCTGCAGGCAGCCGTCGCCTGCGATGACGTAGATGAAGTGGTCGAACGGCGACTCTCCCGCGGGGGTCTCGGGGTCGAAGAGTCCACGCTCTCGTCGTGAAGCCATTGCCATGCCCACCGCCGACGCGAGGCCTTGGCCGAGCGGGCCAGTTGTGATCTCGATGTGGTCGGTGTGGTTGTACTCCGGGTGGCCCGGCGTCTTCGAAGCCCACGTGCGCAGCGTCTTTAGGTCCTCCATCTCGAGGCCGAAGCCGCCGAGGTAGAGCTGCACGTACTGGGTGAGCGAGGAGTGGCCATTGGACAGCACGAAGCGGTCGCGGCCGATCCAGTCCTTGTCCGCCGGGTCGACGTTCATCACGCGCTGGAACAGGGTGTACGCCAGCGGCGCCAGGCTCATCGCGGTACCCGGGTGGCCGGAGCCACACTTCTCGACGGCATCCGCCGCCAGCACCCGCGCCGTATCAACTGCGCGGGTATCAGTGTCCGTCCAATCCTCCGGGTAGTTGCGGACGGTCATCTTTTGCAGCTCAGGGGGCAGCGTCACAGTTTCCTCACTCAAATCGGTTGGGGTGTACGTCACCGCAAGCTTATCCCTTAACCGGCGGCGGGCGTGTTCGATTCGTTCCGCGGCTGGGGGAGGGGATAACATCGTCCAAAGGATTGACCCGGAACTAAAGCGGGGTCCTGGCCGACTACTTGGGGGCACAGCCGCAGGCGGTATAGGAGGAGAAGTTTTTTGGAGACCATTAAGGCGTATTTCGCGTTGACGAAGCCGAGGGTCATTGAACTTCTCTTGGTCGCCGCGATCCCTGCGATGCTGCAGGCGGACCGCGGGGAGGTACACCTGTGGCTCATCCTTGGCACGCTGCTCGGCGGCTGGATGGGTGCCGCGGCCGCGAACACCTTCAACATGGTCGCCGACTACGACATCGACCAGAAGATGGGGCGCACCCGCGCAAGGCCCCTGGTGCGCCACAAGGTGACTAAGGAAAAGGCACGCGTGTTTGCGTGGGTCTTGCTGGTGTTGTCGGTGCTGTTCCTCGGCGTGGTGTGCAACTCGTGGCTCGCCGCGTTCTTCATCGTGCTGACGAACTTCTTCTACATCTTCGTCTACACCAAGTGGCTCAAGCGCCGCACCTGGCAAAACGTCATCTGGGGCGGGGCGGCCGGCTGCATGCCGGTGCTCGTCGGCTGGGCAGTCATCCGCGACAACGTCCACGACGGCTCGCCCGACCGCTGGTGGCAGGCAATCGTGATGTTCCTCATCATCTTCTTCTGGACACCGCCGCACACCTGGGCGCTGGCCATGAAGTACAAGGACGACTACGCCCGGGCCAACGTGCCGATGCTGCCGGTGGTGGCCTCCGCGGAGGAGACCTCCAAGCAGATCCTCATCTACTCCTGGATCACGGTGGCGGTCTCGCTGCTCCTCGTGCCGGCAGCGAGCTGGATCTACCTCGTCATCGCGGTGCTTTCGGGCGCGGGCTTCCTCGTCATGGCGACCAAGTTGCACCGCGGCATCGTCCGCGGGGAGAACGTCAAGCCGCTGAAGTTGTTCATCCTCTCGAACAACTACCTCGCCGCACTCTTCCTGGGCCTGTCCGTGGACGCGGTGCTCGGCTTGCCGACGCTGCTCTAGCGCCAGCGTCAAGCAACAAGCGCGACGAGCGCAACTAGCGCACCTGCAACACCACGGAGCCCGTGGTCTTGCGCGCCTGCAGGTCCTCGTGGCACTGCTTGGCATCCTCGAGCGCGTACGGCGGGTGAATACGGATCTTCACGGTGCCGTCTTCGACTGCTCGCGCGACGGCCTGGGCGCGCATGAGGAACTCGTCGTCAGTCGCGACGTAGTGCTTCAACGAGGGGCGAGTGAGGAAGAGTGCGCCGTGGGCGTTGAGCTCCTGGATCTTAAACGGCTCCACATCGCCCGAGGCCGAACCAAATGAGCACACGAGCCCGCGGGGCCGGGTGACGTTCAGGCACATGTCGAAGGTGTCGTTGCCCACGCCGTCGTAGACCACGTCCACGCCTTCGCCGCCGTTGGCCTCCTTGATCTCTTCGGCAAGGGAGTCGCCGTAGCGGAATACTTTCGTGGCGCCGGCCTCGTATGCCAGCTTCTCTTTCTCATCGGTGGAGACGACCGAGTAGACCGTGGCCTCGAGCGCCGCCGCCATCTGGGTGAGGATGAGACCCACCCCGCCGGAGCCAGCGGTGACCACCATCGTGTCGCCGGGCTTCGTCTCGCGCACCCCGTGCAGCAGGTAGTGGGAGGTCATGCCCTGCAGCAGCATCGAGGCAGCGACGGCCTCGTCGACGCCCTCCGGCACCGCGACGACACGGTTGCGGTCCACCACCACCCGCTCCGCGTAGGAGCCGGGGGCGTCGTGCCAGGCGACCAGCGTGCCCGGGGCGATCGCGCCCTTCGGGTCCTCGACCACGCGGCCGGCACCTTCCGTGCCGGGAATGTAGGGCGGCTCGGAGGCGTAGGTACCGGAGCGGAAATAGGTGTCGATGAAGTTGACGCCGGCAAAGGAGACGTCGACAAGCAATTGCTCATCGCTTGGCGACGGCTCCGCGACCTCACCGTACTCTAAAACCTCTGGACCGCCATGGCGGGTGACTGTAATGGCCTTCATGTCAGACCAGCGTAGGCAACCTGCGCTTCCCGTGGGCGAAAAGGAACGCGGAGAACGCGACCACAATAGAACTCATCGCGATGTGGGCGGGAATGGTCCAGCGTGGCACACCCAAGTTGAACTGGGTCACACCGATGGCCCACTGGACAACAATCATTGCCACGAGCACGAGGGATGTATTGAAGGCGTCCTTCGGGGCGTTGTGCTTCCGAAGCAAGTACACCGTGATCAGCGTTGCCGCCAGGTAGATGTACATGCAGGCGGCGTGAACGTAGGCGAGGATCTCGGTGTCCATGTCCAGGCGACCGTCCATGCCCACGCCCGAGTCACCAGAGTGCGGGCCGGAGCCGGTGACCATGGTGCCGGTTACAAGCACGAAGGCGAGCGCGACGGCGGCCGCAACCGTCCAGGCGCGGATGTGCGCCGGGAAGCGGTCGGTGGGCGTGGCGTGATCGGGCTCCGCGATGCGCATGTAGAGCATGGCGGCGACCCACACCAGCGCCATTGAGGGCAGGAAGTGGACGGCCACGGACCACCAGCGCAGGTCGAGCAGCACCGAAATGCCGCCGACAATGGCTTGCAGCACCACACCCCCGAGCGAGATCCATGCAAGCGTCTTGATCTCGGTGCGGCGGCCCGCGCGGATCACCGCGAACAGGACCGCGATCGCAGCGGCCGCCACGACGAAGGTGAGCAGGCGGTTGCCGAACTCGATGGCCTGGTGGATCCAGGGAGCGGCGCCGGCGACCGGCACGAGGGAACCCTCGTGGCACATCGGCCAAGTGTTGCACCCCAGGCCGGAACCGGTCACGCGCACCAGCGAGCCGGTCACAGTGATGCCGCCCTGGCACAGCAGCAGGATCATCGCAAGGATGCGCTGCAGCTTCAGCGAGGGGTTGAACTGGTTCGCCGGTTCGGCACCGGCCGGGGTCGTAGCTGCGTTCGCCTCGACGTTCGTCGTGCTCACTTCACGCTCCATCTCCAACTTTGGTTTGACTGATAGGTAGTGTATCCGAGGGGGGCTTAACCATCGAAACGGAACAGGCGGACCGCGCCCGCAATTGCCGCGAGTGCCCACGCGGCAAGCGAAATCCACGCGGGCCAGTTCACCGCGATCTGCAGGGCCTGGGTAAGCGCTCCGGCGAGGGCCACGGTGGGCACAACGTTCCACCAACCGGCGGCCGCGATGTCGCCCGAGTACGCCACCCAACCCAACATTCCCATCAGGATGAGCCAGATGAGGTTGGCGAACGCCAGCACCATCTCCGAGCTCAGCGTGCCACCCATCAGCAGGCCGAGCGCCGTGAACGCCGCCACGCCAAACAGCAAGGCGACCAGACCGAACACAGCGCCCGCCAGGGACACCCGCCAGCCGAGGGCAAACGCGAGTGCGCCCAGCACAAGGATCTGCACGACGACCATTGCCAGCACGCCAAAAATCTTGCCAGTGATGATGGTCCAGGCCGGCACGCCGGATGCGCCGGTACGTTTCAGTGCGCCGTAGCGGCGGTCGAAGGCCAGCGCGATCGCTTGGCCCGTGAACCCGGCCGAGGTTGCGGCGACGGCGAAGACGATGGGCACCAGCTCATTGAAGTCTGTACTCGCGCCGAAGATGGGCAAGTAGACGGCGGCGACCAAGATGGCCGCTGGAATGATCAGGTTGAGCAGCAGCTGCTCGCCGTGGCGCAGCATGAGCTTCGCCTCGATCTTGCCCTGCGCCAGCGCCATCTGCCCGAACGGGGCGCGCTGCGGGGCGGGGGTGAACACCCCGGGTTTCAGTTTCGTAGAAGTGGCCATCAGCTCCTCAACTCCTTGCCGGTGAGGTCCAAGAACACGTCCTCTAAGTTTCGGTGGGACACATTCAGCTCCCTGATCAGTACGCCCTGGCGCGCGGCCTCCGCCGCCACCGCGGAGATCACTTCCGGTCTGGCGTCGCCACGGACCACATAGTTAAGGGGGCGCAGTGCTTCGGCGGTGAGGTGGTGGGGCGCGAGCGCGTCGATAAGCAATTGCTCATCGAGCGGCGCGGCAGTGTGCACCGACACCACCGGAAACTCCGAATGGCTGGTCAGCTCGGCGGGGGAGCCCTGTGCGACGAGCTGACCGTGGTCGATGATCACCACGTCGTCCGCAAGCGTCTCCGCCTCATCCATGAGGTGGGTGGTGAGCACCACCGTGGTGCCGTCGCGCTTCATCGCCTGCACAATGTCCCACACGGCGTGGCGCGACTGCGCGTCCATCCCGGCGGTCGGCTCGTCGAGGAAGATCAGCTCCGGGCGCCCGATCATCGCGAGCGCGAGCGAAAGACGCTGCTGCTGGCCGCCAGACAGGCGCCGGTAGCTCGTGTTAGCCACGCCCCTCAACCCCAGCAGGTCGATGAGCCAGTCCGGGTCGTGCGGATTCGCGTTGTAGCTCGCGGTGAGTTTGAGCATCTCGCGCACCTTGATGCCGGAATATGAGCCCCCACCCTGCAGCATGATGCCAATGCGGTCGCGCACCTTCTGCGGCTGCGCCACCGGGTCCATGCCCAGAACTCGGATATCGCCGCTGGTGGGGCGGGTGAAACCCTCGCACATCTCAATAGTGGTTGTTTTTCCCGCCCCGTTCGGGCCGAGCAGCGCGAGCAGCTCGCCGCGGTTCGCGCTCAACGTCAGGCCCGCGACGGCGGTCTTGTCGCCGTAACGCTTCACTACGTCACGCACCACCAACGCTTCCTTCGTCATGCAGGTGAGTGTAGACCCCGCAAGCGCGATTTCCCGCAGCGCTTCCGGGCAACCACGGCGATCGCGACGAGCACGGCGAAAGCAACGGCGGCAGTGAAGTAGACATTGACCACCGAAGCAGGCGGCAGCCCAAGGCCACGTGGCAGCACCAGGAAGCTAAAAACCGCGGAGTAGGCGGCCACGGAGGCGCGGAAGAAAATTCGGTTCGCCCACGCCGCCAACGGCAAGATCGCCCACAGCGGGTACCAGGGGTGCACCACTGGGAAGAGCGCAACCATGACAAGCGTGGCCACTCCCAGCCCGCCGACGGGGTGGATCGTGCCCTTGAACGTCGCCCACAACATGCGGATAAGAAACGCCGCGGCGAGAATCACCCCGGCCCCGCGCGTGACGACAAGCATCGCGTCAGTGTGGTCGCCCAGCCCAAGCCACATGCCCAGAGTGCCTCCCGCCACGCCGATGTCAGTGGTGAGCGAGAGCCAGCTGCGTATCGACGCTGCCCCGCCCTGGCCAGTCACCCACCCGAAGCCGATCCCAGTCACCCAGGCCACCAGCGCGGCAGTGGCCGTCAGCACCGCGGTCTGCAGCGCGGCAGACGCGGCAGTAGCTACGGCGGGGCGGGCGCCACGGGTGGGGAAATGGCGCGCTAGGGCCATGCCGATAAAGCCCAGCCCAATGAAGCCCGTCACTTTCACCATGCCCGCGCAGCTCAGCAGGGCTCCGGACGCGACGACTGCAGCCCACCCGCGGGTCCTGAACTCGTCGAGCTCGCTGAGTACATCAATTCCGCGCAGGCCAACCTCCATGCCGACTAGGACGAACCCCAGCATGATCGCCTCGTTGTGTATGCCGCCCACGAGGTGAAGGATGGTCAACGGATTGAGCACCCCGAGCCAAAGCGCCGCCGCTGGGTCGACTCCGCAACGCTTGGCCAGGCGGGTCAGCGCCCACGCGGCCGCGAGAATCCCAGCCACCGACACCGCGCGGTGTGCGAGCACGCCCCACAGAATCGAATCGGCCGTCATCCCAGAGATCACCGCCGCGATGCCAAGCGCGACCGGCCCGTACGGGCTGGGGGAGTGCGCCCAGATGAACGGGACGCTGCGCGCGAGGTGGTGGTCCACCCCCAAGATCTCCACCGGCCCCGCCGAGTACGGGTCCAACCCCTGCCTCACGATTGTGCCGTTGGCCAGGTACGAGTAAATGTCCTGTGTAAACAGCGGAGCGGTGACCATCAGGGGAAGCACCCAGGCGATGAGGGTGGTGCGCAACCGGGAGGCGTCGATAAGCGCCCTGCCCCCCGCAATGCCCACGAACGGCGCCATGGCGAGCCAAGCCGCGACGAGCAAGCCCACGCCGACGAAGACGACGGCGTTCGATGCGATCATCATGCGGCCCATCGCCGCGCCGAGCGCAAAGTCGTACCAGGGGTTTTCCACAACCGGTAACGCGCCGCCGCCGAAGCCGCCCAGGGCAATTAGCATCGCGCCGAGGGTGCCCGCCCAGCGCAGGACACCGAATCTGAGACGTTGGCGACGACGCTGATCCGCGCTGCTCACAGCGGTGCTTCCGCTGGCGGCGTCCTCCGCGTGCAGTTCCGCTGACCGCGAACCGGCATGGCCGAGGCGGGGCAGCTCCTCGGCGATACTCGGGCTTGGCGGGCGGGATTTCACGCACGCGAGTCTAGCCGGGCGCAGGGCGCGTGGCGGGACCCGAGAAAGCGAAATGAATTAGCACACACTAGTGTTGTGAAAAGGCGGTAGGGAGCCTCGAACGCAACCCGCCGACCTTGCAAGCACAACTGGCAAGCGGCACCGGCAAGCACCGTTGCCCGCAGCGACGAGAAAGGAAGTGGCGCAGTGACAGCAACGGACTCGCACAGGGACACCCCCGGCGAAACCCGCTCACGGGTGATGTCCGTGCTGCTGCGCCAGGGCCCAGTCTCAGCCGCGGACATCGGTGAACAGCTCGGACTGTCTGCCGCCGGGGTGCGTAGGCATGTGGACAAGCTTCTCGACGAGGGCCTGGCCGAAGCCTGCTCGCCCCGCCCAGTCGCCGGCGAGGAAGCCGGCCGCGGCCGCCCCGCGCGGCACTTCCAACTCACCGAGGCTGGCAGGGGCCACTTCGGCTCCGGCTACGACACCCTCGCATTGGATGCGGTGGATCTCGTCGAGCAACTCGGAGGCCAGGACGCAGTCCGCGCCTTTGCTCGCAACCGGGTGGAGAAGATCCTCGGCCCGGCAGCCGCGGGTGGTGCGGATCCCGCAACCGAGACAGAGGTATCCGACGCGGTGGAACGCGTCGCCGACGCGCTCGAGCGTGCAGGTTACGAACCCAGCGTTCGGCGCACCGGGGCAGGAATCCAGCTGTGCCAGCACCACTGCCCGGTATCGGCAGTTGCCGCCGAGCACCCGGAGCTTTGCGAGGCGGAGCACGAGGCAATCGCCGAGATTGTCGGCACCCACATCCAGCCGCTCGCGCTCATCGCGGACGGCCACGGAGTGTGCACGACTAACATCCCCCTTGCCGCGGTCGCGGCGGGAACAACCACCGAAAGGAAAAGGAGCGGAGACCATGACGAAAGCTAATCCCGCGCCAGGCCTGAACCAGAACACGCCCAAGACGGACGATGAAATCATCGCCTCGATGGGCCCGTACAGCTACGGCTGGCACGATTCTGACGAAGCTGGCTCGATCGCACGCCGCGGCCTCGACGAATCCGTCGTACGCGAGATCTCGGCAGCGAAGAATGAGCCGGAGTGGATGCTCAATCAGCGTCTGAAGGCGCTGGAGATCTACAACAAGAAGCCGCTGCCCACCTGGGGCCCGGACCTGTCCGGCATCGACTTCGACAACATCAAGTACTTCGTCCGCTCCACCGAGGGCCAGGCCAACAGCTGGGACGACCTGCCGGAGGACATCAAGAACACCTACGACAAGCTGGGCATCCCGGAGGCCGAGAAGCAGCGTCTCGTGGCCGGCGTGGCCGCACAGTACGAGTCGGAGGTGGTCTACCACCAGATCCGGGAGGACCTGCAGGAGCAGGGCGTTATCTTCGTGGACACCGACACTGGCCTGCGCGAGTACCCGGAGCTGTTCAAGGAGCACTTCGCCTCTGTCGTTCCGGCTGGCGACAACAAGTTCTCCGCCCTGAACGCGGCGGTGTGGTCCGGCGGCTCCTTCATCTACGTGCCGAAGGGCGTGCACGTGGAGATCCCGCTGCAGGCGTATTTCCGCATCAACACCGAGAACATGGGCCAGTTTGAGCGCACCCTCATCGTCGTCGACGAGGATGCCTACGTCCACTACGTCGAAGGCTGCACCGCTCCGATTTACAAGTCGGATTCGCTGCACGCCGCGGTGGTGGAGATCATCGTGAAGAAGAACGCTCGCTGCCGCTACACCACGATCCAGAACTGGTCGAACAACGTGTACAACCTGGTCACCCAGCGTGCCCGCGCCGAGGAAGGCGCAACGATGGAGTGGGTCGACGGCAACATCGGCTCGAAGGTGAACATGAAGTACCCGGCCGTGTGGATGACCGGCCCGAACGCGCGCGGCGAGGTGCTCTCCGCCCAGTTCTGCGGTGAGGGCCAGACCCAGGACACCGGTGCGAAGGTTGTGCACATGGCACCGAACACCTCCTCGAACATCGTGTCCAAGTCCGTCTCCCGCAACGGCGGCCGCGCCGCCTACCGCGGCCTGGTGCAGGTGAACGCGAACGCGAAGAACTCCGTGTCCAACATCGAGTGCGACGCGCTGTTGGTGGACAACATCTCTCGCACCGACACCTACCCGTACAACGACATCCGCAACGACCACGTCACCCTCGGCCACGAGGCGAAGGTGTCGAAGGTCAGCGAGGACCAGCTGTTCTACCTCATGTCGCGCGGTATCTCGGAGGAGGACGCTATGGCCATGATCGTGCGCGGGTTCATTGAGCCGATCGCGAAGGAGCTCCCGATGGAGTACGCGCTCGAACTCAACCGCCTCATTGAACTGCAGATGGAAGGATCGGTGGGCTAAACAGCATGTCCGATACGCAAAATTCGGCTGTGGCCGTCGAGGAGCCGAAGAAGAAGGCCGTCGGCAACGCCACGTTCCACGACAACAAGGGTGACTTGTTCTCCTCGTACAACGTGGAGGACTTCGACGTGCCCCAGGGCCGCGACGAAATCTGGCGCTTCATCTCCCTGCGCCGCCTGCGCGGGCTGCACAACGGCACGTTCGCCGAGCAGGTTGAGGCGAAGGTGGATATCGCAGCACCCAGCGAGGTGGGCATCGAGCAGGTTGCGCCTGACGACGCTCGCGTGACCACCACGCCCGCCCCCGTCGACCGCATCGCGGCGCAAGCGTGGACGTCCATGCCGCACGCGACACTGGTGACCATCCCGGCGAACGCCGACCTCGCCGAGCCGGTGGTAATTACCACCACCGGCGCCGGCGCGGACGCCACTACGTTCGCAGGCATCCACGTTGAGGTCGGCACCTCGGCCCGCGCCACGGTGATCGTGCAGTACACCGGCTCCGGTACCCACGCCGACAACGTGAACTTCAACATCGGCGACAACGCGCACCTCTCCGTCGTTGTGGACGACGAGTGGGACACCGACGCCGTGCACGTCGGCGCGCAGAGCATCGTCGTGGGCCGCGACGCGGTGCTGCGCCACACCATCGCCACCTTCGGCGGTGAAGTGGTCCGCAACACCCCTCGCGTGAAGTTCGCAGGCCCCGGCGGCGACGCGGAACTTACCGGCGTCTACTACGCGGACGACGGTCAGTACATCGAAAACCGTCTGCTGGTGGACCACAACCACCCGTACTGCCGTTCAAACGTGCTGTACAAGGGCGCACTGCAGGGCGATCCGAGCTCGAAGCTTCCCGACGCGCGCACGTGCTGGGTCGGCGACGTCCTCATCCGCTCCAACGCCTCCGGCACCGAAACCTACGAGGCGAACCGCAACATCGTGCTCACCGACGGCGCGCGAGCAGACGCCATCCCGAACCTGGAGATCGAAACGGGCGACATCCCGGGCGCAGGCCACGCCGCAACCGTGGGCCGCTTCGACGACGAGCAGCTGTTCTATCTGAAGTCCCGCGGCATCCCCGACGGGGAGGCGCGCCGCCTGATCATCCGCGGCTTCTTCAACGAGGTACTCAACCGTGTGCCGGTGGAATCGGTGCGCGAGGAGCTCATCGCGCGCGTGACCGGCGAGCTCGAGCAGGTAGACCTTTAACGGACCCAACACTCGGCCAGCACGAAATTCGACCAGCACAAAAGGAAACAACCTATGTCCACCCTGGAAATTAAGAACCTTCACGCCTCCGTTCTGCCCACCGAGGAGGGCCAGGAGCCCACTCCGATCCTCAAGGGCGTGAACCTGACCATCAACTCCGGCGAGACCCACGCGGTGATGGGCCCGAACGGTTCGGGCAAGTCCACCCTCGCCTACACCATCGCGGGCCACCCGAGCTACGAGATCACTGACGGCGAGGTGCTCCTCGACGGGGAGAACATCCTCGACATGGAGGTCGACGAGCGCGCCCGCGCCGGTGTCTTCCTGGCTATGCAGTACCCGGTTGAGGTTCCGGGCGTGTCCTACTCCAACTTCATGCGCTCCGCAATCTCCGCCGTGCGCGGCGAGGCCCCGAAGCTGCGCGAATGGGTCGGAGAGTTCAACGGCGTGCGCGACGAGCTGAAGATCGACCCGTCGTTTAGCGAACGCTCCGTGAACGAGGGCTTCTCCGGCGGCGAGAAGAAGCGCCACGAGGTCATGCAGCTCGCGCTGCTGAAGCCGAAGTTCGCCGTGATGGATGAGACCGACTCCGGCCTCGACGTCGACGCCCTGCGCGTCGTCTCCGAAGGCATCAACCGCTACCAGGAGCAGACCGGCGGCGGCGTGCTGATGATCACGCACTACAAGCGCATCCTGAACTACGTCCAGCCCGACTTCGTCCACGTCTTCGCCGACGGCAAGATCGTGGAAACCGGTGGCGCCGAGCTCGCCGACCAGCTCGAGGCCGAGGGCTACGAGAAGTTCATCTAATGGCACTCGACGTTTCATCCATCCGCAAGGAGTTCCCGATCCTGCAGCGCACCGTCCGCGACGGGAAGCCTTTGGTGTACCTCGATTCGGGGGCTACCTCGCAGCGCCCCCAGCGCGTGTGGGATGCCGAGCGCGACTTCGTGCTGGGATGCAACGCGCCGGTGCACCGCGGCTCGTACCAGCTCGCGGAGGAAGCCACGGATGCCTACGAAACGGCCCGCGAGCGCATTGCAGCCTTCGTCGGGGCGAGCGGCGACGAGATCGCCTTCACGAAAAACGCCACCGAGGCGCTCAACCTCGTCGCGTACGTGCTCGGCGACGAGCACGCCGGCGACCTTCGGGTCGGTGAGGGCGACACCGTGGTTGTAACGGAGCTCGAGCACCACGCGAACCTCGTGCCGTGGCAGGAGCTGTGCCGTCGCACGGGCGCGCAACTGAAGTGGTACTCGATGACGCCGGACGGCCGCATCGACCTCGATTCGCTCGAGCTCGACGACACCGTCAAGGTTGTGGCGTTTACGCACCAGTCGAACGTCACTGGCGCCCACGCCGACGTCGCCGAGATGGTGCGCCGCGCCAAGGCGGTCGGGGCGCTGACTGTGCTCGACGCGTGCCAGTCGGTGCCGCACATGCCTGTTGACTTCCACGCCCTCGACGTCGACTTCGCGGCGTTTTCCGGCCACAAGATGTGCGGCCCGAACGGCGTCGGCGCGGTGTACTCGAAGCACCTGCAGGAGCTGCCGCCGTTCCTCACGGGCGGCTCGATGATCGAGGTCGTGCGCATGGCCGAATCCACCTATGCACCCGCGCCGCAGCGCTTTGAGGCGGGCACGCAGATGACATCGCAGGTTGTCGGGCTCGGCGCCGCCGTGGAGTTCCTCGAAGAGGTCGGCATGGAGGACATCGCCGCGCACGAGCGTGAGCTCACCGCCTACGCGCTCGAGCAAATGCAGCTTATCGACGGGCTCCGCATCGCCGGCCCCCTCACCGCCGAAAACCGCGGCGGCGCGATAGCGTTCAGGGTCGAAGGGGTGCACCCGCACGATTTGGGCCAGGTGCTCGACTCCGAGGGCGTGGCGATCCGTACCGGGCACCACTGCGCGTGGCCTGCCCACCGCGGTCTCGACCTGCAATCCACGTCGCGGGCCAGTTTCTATCTGTACAACACGATGGATGAGGTGGACACCCTTGTGGCGTCGATAAGCAAAGCGAAGGAGTTTTTCGCGCGATGAACCTAGAAGCGATGTACCAGGAAGTCATCCTGGACCACTACAAAAACCCGCAGCACGCTGGGCTTCGCGAGCCGTACGAGGCTGAGGTGCACCACGTCAACCCGTCTTGCGGCGACGAACTGACGCTGCGAGTGCACCTCTCCGAAGACGGCTCGACCGTCGAAGACGTCTCGTACGACGCAGTAGGCTGCTCCATCTCGCAGGCATCGACCTCGGTGATGGCGGAAGAGATCATCGGCCTGCCGGTCGACGAAGCGATGGAGAAGCTCGACGCGTTCGACGAAATGATCACCTCGCGCGGCACCGTCGAGGGTGATGCGGAAAAGATCGGCGACGGCGTGGCGTTCGCCGGTGTAGCCAAGTTCCCGGCGCGTGTGAAGTGCGCGCTGATGGGGTGGAAGGCGTTCCAGGCGGCGACGTCGGACGCCCTGGGAGAAAAGGAGTAAGCGATGACTGAAGCAGAAAAGCAGGCTGAGCGCCCGCAGCAGACCGAGGAGCAGCTCAAGCTCATCGGCGAGGTGGAGGAGTACCTCCACGACGTGATCGACCCGGAGCTGGGCATCAACGTCGTCGACCTCGGCTTGGTCTACGACACCTGGATCGAGGAGCGCGACGGCAAGACGGTCGCGATGATCAACATGACGCTGACCTCGCCGGCCTGCCCGCTCACCGATGTGATCGAGGACCAGGCGACCCAAGCGGTCGTCGCCAACACCGCGGTTGATGAGCTCGACCTCAACTGGGTCTGGATGCCGCCGTGGGGCCCGCAGTTCATCACCGAGGAGGGCCGCGAGCAGCTGCGCGCCCTCGGTTTCGCGGTCTAAAACACCTCTTGAAATCCCCCCAGGTTGTTAACCTGTGGGGGATGTTCCTCGTTGTGAAGGAGGATTGTTGTGAACGTTGGGCTTGCTGAAATTCTGGTCATGCTCGGTACCGCCGGCCTGCTTGCGCTGAAAGTCGCGCTGATTGTCGCGCTGGTCTATTGGATCGTGCGCTCCATCTCGAAGAAGTAGATCTCGATTTGGGGGCTGTTGATACAGTTTCCCCGTGATTGTCACCAATGATCTCGAGGTCCGCGTCGGCGCGCGCACGCTTCTCGACGCCCCCGGCCAGCATCTCCGCGTCCAACCCGGCGACCGCATCGGCCTAGTCGGCCGCAACGGCGCCGGCAAGACCACCACGATGCGCATCCTGGCGGGGGAGACCGAACCCTACGGCGGCTCGGTGACGCGCTCGGGCGAGATCGGCTACCTCCCGCAGGACTCGAAGGAAGGCGACATCGAGCAAACCGCCCGCGACAGGGTGCTTTCCGCGCGCGGCCTGGACCAGATTCAGCGTTCCATGGCGAAGCAGCAGGGGATCATGGAAACCACCGACGGGGCGGCGCGCGACAAGGCAATCGCGAAGTTCTCTCGTCTGGAGGAACGCTACCAGGCGCTCGGCGGGTACGAAGCGAACTCCGAAGCCGCCCAAATCTGCGATAACCTGGGCCTTCCGGAGCGCGTGCTCGACCAGCCACTGAAGACGCTTTCGGGCGGCCAGCGCCGCCGCGTAGAGCTCGCCCAGATTCTGTTCGCATCCCGGCAGGGTTCGGGCAAGTCGCAGACGACCCTGCTTCTCGACGAGCCCACCAACCACCTCGACGCCGACTCCATCTCCTGGCTCCGTGGATTCTTGTCCAAGCACGAGGGTGGGCTCATCATGATCTCCCACGATGTTGAATTGCTCGACGCGGTGTGCAACAAGGTGTGGTTCCTCGACGCGGTGCGCGCAGAAGCCGATGTGTACAACATGGGGTTTTCCAAGTACAAGGATGCCCGCGCGCTCGACGAGGCACGCCGCCGCCGGGAACGCGCCAACGCCGAGAAGAAGGCGTCCGCGCTGCAGAAGCAGGCCGCGAAGCTCGGCGCGAAGGCGACGAAGGCGGCCGCCGCGAAGCAAATGCTCGCGCGCGCCGACCGGATGATGAACGAGCTCGACGAGGTCCGCGTCGCCGACCGGGTCGCCTCCATCTCGTTCCCAGAACCGGCGCCGTGCGGCAAGACCCCGCTGTTCGGCAAGGGGCTGACCAAGATGTACGGCTCGTTGGAGGTTTTTGCGGGGGTTGACCTAGCCGTCGATAAGGGCTCGCGCGTGGTGGTGCTGGGCACCAACGGTGCAGGCAAGACCACGCTGCTGAAGTTGCTCGCCGGGGTGGAGCGCACCGACGGTGAGGGCGGGGTGGTCTCCGGCCATGGCCTGAAGATCGGGTACTTCGCTCAGGAGCACGACACCATCGACGGGAACAAGACGGTGTGGGAGAACACCATCGAGGCCTGCCCCGACGCCGGCCAGCAGGATCTTCGCGGTTTGCTCGGCGCGTTCATGTTCTCGGGGGACAAGCTCGAGCAGCCCGCCGGCACGCTCTCGGGAGGCGAGAAGACCAGGTTAGCCCTTGCCACGCTGGTCTCCTCGCGCGCGAACGTGCTGCTTCTCGACGAGCCCACGAACAACCTGGACCCCCAATCCCGCGAGCAGGTCCTCGACGCGCTGAAGACCTACACCGGGGCCGTCGTGCTTGTGACCCACGACCCGGGGGCGGTGCGCGCCTTGGAGCCGGAGCGGGTGATCATCATGCCCGAGGGCGACGAGGATCTTTGGAGCGACGAATACATGGAAATCGTGGAGCTGGCCTAGAACGGGTCCGTGACCGGGCTTGGGATGTAATCGGGGTGAAGCCCCAAGATGTCGGACATTTGCATCTCGCGTGGCTTGATGCGGCCGTCGAAAGCCTTTTGCACCCGCGCGAGCGCATCTTCCTCGAGGTCGGCGACCATGATGAGCCCCCCGTCCACCTCGCTGAGGCGGAGGCACCCCTCGGCCAGGTCGATGGTGAGGTGGGGGCAGTCGGAATCCCAGCGCGAAGGCGTGGTCGGGGCGTAGATGTCGTCGAGGCGTTCGTTCTGGAAAGGCACCATAGTGGGCGGGGTGTCGGTGGCGAACCATAGCTCTGCGACTGCCGATTCGCGCGTGACCGTTTGACAGCGGAGGAGCCGTTCGAGGATATTGTTGACCGCCTGCGGGCCCTGAATCGGATAGAGAACGTCGAGGCCGGATCCGAGCTCGCCGGCCTGCTCGACGATGATCCTCACGCAGGCTCGCCGCGGCATTTCGCGGGGCTCGATGTATCCGAGTGGCTCGTAGTAGTCCAGGACGGCTTCGAGCAGGGGGCGGACCGATTCTGCGCT
Organism: Corynebacterium sp. Marseille-P4321; assembly: GCF_903645305.1. Taxonomy (GTDB): domain Bacteria; phylum Actinomycetota; class Actinomycetes; order Mycobacteriales; family Mycobacteriaceae; genus Corynebacterium. Next base: position 1,105,822 of record NZ_CAHJXO010000001.1, read on the forward strand.
GAGTGCGCTCCGCATCGTCTCGCCTCCCTTGAGGCGAAGGAGCACTTCGCCGCGGGCGAAATCGATGGTGAGAGAATCGGAGCCGACCTGCTCGAGGGAGTCACTGTCGAAGTCGATGCCGAACAGGATGGAAGACCAGTAGAACACCTCGTTGAGGATGTCGCGCATCCCGCGGGCAGGATCGTGGATGTTGAAGCGGTGGATAGAGATGTAACCGAGGATGTTCTCGAATTGGGCGATGCTTGATTCGAGGGTGACCCCTCGGGGTTCGCCGTCAACGCGGCCGGTGATGACGCGAAGGTGGGGTCGGTCGGTACGCATGGGTGCTCCTCTTTAAGCATTGGTTGACTACCCGCAGCAGCGGGTTAGAACGGTGGGTAGGGGTCCTGGTCGCGAGCCCAGGGGGGAGGCTGGGCCGGTTCGCGCGGCGGTGGGGCAGGTTGGGGTTCCTGCGGGCGGTGGGGAAGCGGAATTGATTCCGGTGGCGGGGGAGACGGGGGTTTCGCCGCGCGGACGGAATGTTTGCGAAGCTGGTTGGCGGCGCTGCGTTCGGCGGGGTCGCTGGAATTGAGCGTCACCCCTGTGCTCCCGGGCACTCTTACACCTGGTCTTCCGGTCTCCGGGCATCGGTCGATGTGGCTGGTGTTACTCCTGTGGTCTTTGAAATCGTTGTTCATCCGGTGGTGGTGCCTGCAGAGCGCCGCCAGGTTGTTGATGTCGGTGCCGCCGCCTTGAATCCAGGCGTCGATGTGGTGGACCTCGCACTCTGAAATCGGGGCGGTGCAGCCCGCCCACGCGCACACGCCCTGCAGGGCGAGCAACGCGATGCGCTGGGCGAGCGAGGCCGTTCGACGGCTCCGGTGCAGATGTAGCGGAAGGTGCGTGGCGTTGTCCAGGGTGAGCACGAAGTCGGCGGCGCCGCCCACCCCGAGACGGACCAGGTCGAAGGCGTTCAGCTCGACGCCGCAGTTCGTCTGGAAGAGCGTGGACGCGTCCGCGTCCGCGATCTGGTCGAGGGTCACGCTGACCACGACCGATGCGCAGCCCCCTCCGGCGGGCCGCTCGCAAGTGTCGAAATGCTTCAGGATGCGGACGAACTCGTCGTAGCGGCGCTGCTCCGGCCGGCGGTAATCCGGCGCATCTTCGTCCAGGTTCGAGTGCGGGGCCAGGCCCTTGTCTGTGATGGCCTTGAACAGGGCGGCGTCGCCGGCAACTGCCTTGATCAGGATGTCGAAGGTGCCGTCAGCATTCTGGTCCAGCACCCGGGCGGATCGCTTTTCCATCCCGGCGTTGGGGTCGGCGGGGTCGACGTGCTTCGCGTTCTCCTCGTTTACCCAGCGGCGCAGGAGCGATCGCAGATCCTTTGCGTCGCGCTCCTTCGCCTCGTGCATGGCGGCGGCGTAGAGCCGGTTGCGGGCACCCTTCGCCGCGTCCACAAGCTTGTCCAACTCGAGGCGGATGATCCTCAGCTTGGCCTCACCGACCTCCGCGGCGTCCTTGCGGGCCTGCTCCTGCTTGCGCCGCGCCTCGTCTTTCCGCCGCGCCTCTTCCTTCTTGCGCTCTTCCTCTCGCCGGGCCTCCTCCTCACTCGCGGCGGCGTCATCTTCGTCCCCGGCTGCACCGCCGAACAGATCGAACGGCTCGTCGCAGTCCTCTTCAGGCGCAGGCCCCTCGACCTCAGGCTCCTCGATCTCGGGCTCGCCGAACATGTCGCGGCCGGCCGCGAGCCGGTCGTAGGCCTGCCCGGGCTGCAACCCGAGGCAGCGCTGAAGGTAAGTCGTAGCGTGCTTCGAGCCGACGTACCGGCCCGCTTCGTCGCGCTCGCAGATGAACGCGAATGCGGCGTCGATGACCGCTTTCGGTGCCATCGCAGCCTCGAACGTCTCCATGCACTCGTGCACGTCTGCGAACGAAAGTGTGGAGGGGTCCGAGAAGATGTCGTTGATCCGCAGCATGGCGTGCGCCATGGTTGCGACGAGTTTCTCCAGCTCCTGCGCCATAACCCCTCCCTTCGCGAACTCCCGAATAACGTTTCGAGATGCACGTTATAAGGCGCGCCGACGTAGAACGGCTCTATGTCCAGAGGGAGAGACATAGTCCTAGAAAGTGTGATACAAATCACTAAAAGGCGACATTACAAGCCGTCGCAAAGCAATTGCGTATTGACGGCCCTTAGCGCGCGTACCTCTCCGCGAAGTCGCCGATCTCGGCGGTCGGCGCGAGCGAGAGGTCCACGGTGCCGAAGGGCACGCCGAGGTGCACGGAGGCCATGGTGCCCACCAGCTGGCCGGCGTGGGTGATCTTGAAGGCGGCCTTTTTGATCTCCTCGGCGCGGGCGATATCGACCGGGTTGCCCTCCACACCTGCTAGGCACTGGTGTCCTCGCGCGCGAACGTGCTGCTTATCGACGAGCCCACCAACAACCTCGACCCCAGTCCCGCGAGCAGGTCCTCGACGCGCTGAAGACCTACACCGGCGCAGTGGTGCTGGTCACCCACGGCCCGGGCGCAGTACGTGCGCTGGAGCCGGAGCGCGTGATCATCATGCCCGAACGCGACGAGGACCTTTTGAGCGACGAATACATGGAGATCGTCGAGCTCGCCTAGCGTGCGCCTACAATCGCCCCAGTGAGCGAAATCTTTTACAACGATGCCCAAACTGTCCTCAGCACCGCAGCAAAAGGAATCCTGATCTACATCGCGCTTATCGCGATGCTGCGGATCACCGGTAAGCGATCACTGTCCAAGTTCAATATCTTCGACTTCGTGATCACGGTCGCGCTCGGCTCGGTGTTTGCATCAACGCTCACCAGCTCGGACGTGAAATTGGCGCAGTCGGTCACCGCAATCGTTGTATTACTTGGTGGCCAGTACCTCATTTCGCAGCTGGCCCTGCGCTCGGACGGCTTCGAAAAGGTCATCAAATCCGACCCTGCGCTGCTGTACTCGGGCGGCAGCCTGAACCGGGCCACGATGAAGCGCGAGCGGGTGACCGAGCGCGAGGTCCTGCAGGCGGTTCGCAACAGCGGCTCCGCCAGCTTGGACGAAGTGGAAGCGGTCATCTTGGAAACCGACGGCACCATGTCAGTCATCGCTGCAACGGACGGCGGCAGCAGGAAAGCGATCTACGCACCAGTGAGGAAGTAGGAACTTCGCCGCGATTACCCCTACCGCGGATTACCCCTACCGCGCGTACATTTCTGCGAAATTCGCCAGGATCCGATTGTTCCAGGTGAAGTCCCCGGTGTAGGCCTCAGCGATGTTTGACTCCATGACATCTGCGCGCACGTAGCCAAGGTGGGCATACAGCCGCAGCCGCGCCTCGAGCGCAGGAGCCGTGAGCTCGGGGTGGAACTGCGTTGCGTAGACATTTTGTCCGACCCGGAACATCTGGATCGGGCACGCTTCTCCCGAAACCAGCACGGTCGCAGTTTCGGGAACGCTGGACACGGCTTCTTTGTGGCCAACCAGGGTGTCAAACTCCTCTGGCAAGCCATCGAGAAGAGGGTCATCAACACCGCGCTCGGTGAGGCTGACCTGGATGAGGCCGGCTTCTTCGGCGTACTCGTCGCCAAGTGTGGCCCCAATGAGCGTGCCCACCGTGCCGATGCCGTAGCAAGCGCCCATGAGCGGAAAGTCGCGGTCGATGATCTCGCGCACGAGGGTGCCTACCTCACGTTCGACCCGCAGCTGCGTCTGCGATTTCACCAGATCAGAGTTGTTGAATGGGCTGCCGCCGAGGAGCACACCGGAGTAGGCCTCCAGATCCACATCGCCGAGTGGTGCCGATTCCAGGCGCCGCTGCTCGATGGCACCCTCCGGCACCTGCATTCCGGCGGTGAAACTAGCAAGTTCTTCAGCGGCCGCCTCATCTTCGGGGCGGGTGCTCAGCAGGAGGAAGGGGCGATTCACGGTCACCTGCTCAAATCTAATGCACCTTATCGCGCGTACGATATTTGGCATGGCAAACATCACCCGAGAACTTGCAGGCACCGTGAAGGATTCGTGGAACGCGCTCTCCGCCGATCAGCGCACCATCGTTGGCGTCCTCGCAACCATTGATTTTGCGGGCAAGAGCATCGCGCTGTGGGACATGGCGCGTACCGACGACCGGAAGCTGCGTGGCCCGAAGTGGCTGTGGACGCCCGTGATCGGCGCGGTGAACACGCTTGGCTGGGTGGCGTACTTCACCGTGGGGAAGAAACGCTAGCTTCCCGCACTCCACGGGCGCCAACAGGCTCTAAATGTGTGGCGTAAATGGGGGTAAAGTACACACTTATTACTGCGAAGGGCGAATCCGGATGAAGATTCGATTTAAACTTGGCTTATGTTGAATCGTCGCTATCTCGCCGTGTTGGCGGCCCTCACTCTCGGTTGCCCAAGCCTTATCCCTGTGTCAGCGCATGCTGAATCATCGCGAGAGAGCGATGCACCATCGCCTACAGACTCATCCTCTAACGAATCGTCTTCTGGGAGCGCTGATGGTTCGTCGGTCCGCGGTCGTCTTGAGGTTAACCAGGGCTGGGCGTTCTTCACAGTGCAAGGAACTTGCACCATCGGGTTCAATGACCCTGTGAACCGCGTGAGCTATACGGCCGCGCACTGCGCTGACATTGAACGAAGAGTTTTTCTTGCTACTCGGAGTGGGATCTTTCCCCAGAGCGTCATTCCGGCGGGGAGGATCAAACCTGCACCGTCGTATGATCGAAAGACGCATTCGAACGATTGGGCTGTCATCGAATGGGAAGACGGGGTGCAGATTAACGAGAATACTTTCGGTGGTCCAAGGCTTATGCCTGTATCCGAGTTAAAGCGCGGTCAAGAGATTTGTTTCCACGGATTTTCTGCCCATAAAGCGAGTAATGAGTGGTCTTGTGGCTCTGTGTTAGGAACCGCGGGTGAAGTGATCATGATGGAGTCTCCCGGTAATGCTGGTCCTGGCGATTCCGGAGGTCCCGTTTTCGTGCCTGGTCGCGGCGTCGTCGGCTTAGTAAGCGGCGGAGACGATTTCACTGATAGCCGCGGGAACAAGTTTCAACTAATGCAGGTGAACGCACCGCGTGAAGGTCGCATTGTTTCCCGTGCCGAACAGGCAGAGATTGTAAGCGCAGCTAAGGCGACGGATATCCATATTGGCGATAACCCCGACCGCCCCAATTCGGTGCTGAGTAGCCGTCTAGTTGAAGCCGGTTCTAGCGATCCGGAGCTTGTAGGGATAGTGCTAGGGGTTATCTGGTTCCTCCTGTTGAACCTCGCGCTAAATAACCTTCTTCAGTAACACGAATTAGCCACACCGAGCCCACTCCAAGACGTCGTGGGCTCGAAGCCAGCCAACCCCTTAGTTCCTGAACCCGTGCACCGGCGCCGGGATGAACCCGCCGCGTTTGATGAACGCGTCGTTGCCCACGGTGTTCACCGGGATCACGGGCGCGTAGCCGAGAAGCCCGCCGAAGTTGACCTCGTCGCCGGGCTTTGTGCCCGGCACCGGAATCAACCGGGACGCGGTGGTTTTGTGGTTCATCACGCCGATCGCGGCTTCGTCGGCAATCATGCCCGCGATGAGCTCCGCTGAAGTGTCGCCCGGGATGGCGATCATGTCGAAGCCCACGGAGCAGATTGAGGTCATCGCCTCGAGTTTGTCCATGGAGATGGCGCCCGAGTTCACCGCGTCGATCATGCCCTTATCCTCAGAGACGGGGATGAACGAGCCGGACAGGCCGCCGACGCGGGAGCAGGCCATCATGCCGCCCTTCTTCACGGCATCGTTGAGCAGTGCCAGCGCCGCGGTGGTGCCGTGGGTGCCCACCTGGTCCAGGCCCATGGATTCCAGCACGTGCGCCACGGAGTCGCCCACCTCGGCGGTTGGGGCCAAGGAAAGATCCACGATGCCGAAGGGCACGCCGAGGCGCTCGGAGGCCATGGTGCCCACCAGCTGGCCAGCGCGGGTGATCTTGAAGGCGGCCTTTTTAATCTCCTCGGCGATCTCGTTGAGCGCCGCGCCCTCGAGCGGCTTGATGGCGTTGTCAACCACGCCGGGGCCGGACACGCCCACGGAGACGACCGTATCGGGTTCCTCGATGCCGTGGAAGGCGCCCGCCATGAACGGGTTGTCGCCCACTGCGTTGGCGAAGACCACGAGCTTCGCGCAGGCTATGGAGGAGCGGTCCGCGGTCAGTTCCGCAGCCTCCTTCACAATGCGGCCCATGGTTTTCACCGCGTTCATGTTGATGCCAGCGCGTGAGGTTGCCACGTTCACCGAGCCGCACACTGCGTCCGTTTCGGTCAGCGCTTCGGGGATGGAGTAGATCAAGCGTTTGTCGGCCTCGGTGCCGCCCTTCTCCACTAGCGCGGAGTACCCGCCGACGAAGTTCACGCCCAGTTCGCCAGCCGCGCGGTCGAGTGCGCGGGCGATGTCCACTGGGTTGCCTTCTACGCCTGCGGCCACCAGCGCGATGGGGGAGACGGAGATGCGCTTGTTCACAATGGGGATGCCCAGCTCGCGTTCGATGCCTTCGCACACCGGCACGAGGTTCTTCGCGCGCGAGATCACTCGGTCGTAGACGGCTTGGGCCGTGGCCTCCATGGAGCTGCGGGTGCAGCCAATGAGCGAGATGCCCATGGTGACGGTGCGGATGTCTAGGCGGTAGTCCTCAATCATCTGGATGACGTCGAGGATGCGGTGGTTGCCCAGGTGGAAGTTCGTGCTCATGTACCGAACCCCTTAGATATCGTTCATCGCGTCGAACAGAGCCTCGGACTGGATGCGCGTGACCATGCCGAGCGGTTCAGACACGCGGTCGAGCTCAGCCTGCAGTTTGGCCATGTCCACGTCGCCAGTAGGCAGCTCCACGCGCATGATCATGGTGAAGAAGTCGGCCATGAGCGTCTGTGAAACGTCGACGATGTTCAGGTTGTGCTCGGCGCAGGACTGCGCGACAGCGGCAATAACGCCGGGGCGGTCCTTGCCGGTCATGGTGATAATTGCGTGCATGCGCAAAGTATAACTATTGCTCCGGGGTTACAGTGGTCGTATGACTGAATCGACTCCACAGACTCCACAGACTCCACAGACTCCACAGACCGATAACCCCCAGCAGCACGTGATTGTCCTCGGCGCGGGTGGCAACGTGTCGCGCCACACGGTGCCGAAGCTCGTGGAGGAGGGGCATTCGGTCAGCGCGCTTGTTCGCAATCCGCAGCACGCGCAGAAGCTTGTCGACGATGGCGCGACCGTGATCGTCCGCGACCTCACCACCCTCGACGCGGAGGGGTGGGCGCGTTTGCTCACGCCGTTCGACGTGGTGGTGTGGTCCGCGGGCGCCGGCGGCGGTTCCGCAGAACGCACCTACGCCGTGGATAGGGACGCGGCGCTCGCGATGATCGACGCGCTGGAGGAGCTCGAGGAGTTCGCGCCGTTCCTGGTCAACGTGTCCTACGCGGGCGCAGCCGAGGCGACTGCGGAGGAGGACGATTCGAACTCCTGGTACGCGTACGTGGAGAGTAAGAAGGCGGTGGACCAGCGGTTGCTCGCGTCGAACCTGTCGTACGAGATTCTTGGTCCCACCGCGCTGACCGACGAGCCCTCGCAGGGCATCAAGGTGCTCGACGGCGCAGCGCAGGCGGGTTCGAAAACCTCGCGCGAGCTAGTCGCCGACGTGATCGTCGAGGCAGTCGGCCGCGGCAAACCGTTTGCCCGTAACCCTCTCGAGTTCGAGGATGGCGCGGAGCCCGTCGATAAGCTCTAAGGCCTTAACACCCGCGGCATAGCCGGGCGAAGTTGCGCAACAGCGCGTTCGCCCGGTTGACGTCGTGGTTGGGCAGGTCGGCGACGATGCGCGCGTACTCCTCGGCGGGGAAATAGCCGTAGTCGTAGTAGAAGTCCATCCGCGTGCGCATCGCGTCTGCGTCCATCTCCGCGTGGAACTGCGTCGCCCACACGTGGTCGCGGTAGCGAACCATCTGCACGGGGCAGGTTGGGCCGGATGCAAGGAGCACAAGCTTATCGACGCCATCCGGTAACTTCTCCGGGTTCTCCGTGTGGCCGGTCAGCGCGGTGAAAGTACCCGCCCCGCCCAAGAGGGGGTCATCGGCGCCCGCCGCAGTCACCTCAACCGTGGTGGGGCCGGAGTCTTCGGGGTGGCTGTGGCCGATCTCGCCGCCGAGGTAGTCCACCAGCCACGACAGGCCGAAGCAGACGAAAAAGACCGGCAGGCCAGACTCGACTACCTCTTCGAGCACCTCGTCGATGTGGAGGTGCCACGCGGAGCGCCCGCTGTCGGTGATGTTCAGCGAGCTACCGCCGACGATGATGCCGCGCACCGCATCGAGTGGGCCGAGCTCGGCGTGCTCGTCGTCAATGATGCGCAGCTCCATGTCCACCTCGTCCATACCGGTGGCGCGCAGGGCGTCGTGGTACTCGGCGCGGGCTACTTCGGGCCCGATCTCGCCGTTGCGGAGGGAGAGGAAGAGCATGTTCGACATGCCGGACAGTCTATACCGCTTGGTCTAGTTTGTGGCTATCCGGGGTGGCTGAGCGTGCGGACCGACTGTTCCACCAGGTCCAACATCCCTTCCAGCCGCTCCGACGCCTCACCGGCCGCGAGCTTGGTTATAAACCCCTCCAGCACCGTCTCAAGGTAAGTCTGCACCACCTCAACAGGCACATCCCGTCGCATCTGCGGGTTGGAGGCCAGACGCTGCCGCACAGCGTAGTCAAGGACCTCTTGGTGCTTCCGCCATCGCGCTTCGAAGACGGGGTCGGTTCGCAGGCGGCGGAGGATCTCGGCGCGGGTGGTGAACCAATCATTCGACTCTTGGTCGCGCAGCATGCCACGCATCACGTCGACAAGCCCGCGCTCGCTGACCACCTCTGCCTGGCGCTGCGCGTCGGCTTCTGCGATGGCGAGGAAGAGTGACTCCTTGTCGCCGAAATGGTGGAAGATCGCTCCTCGTGTCTTGCCCGTAGCTTCCTCGAGCCGGGCGACAGTGGCGCCCTCGAAGCCGTAATGCGCGAAGCACTTCCGGGCGGCGTCGATGATCTCGCTGCGGCGGCGGGCGAGTTCTTCGTCGCTGACAATCGGCATGGCGGGTTGAAACCTCTCAGTGTTTTGCAGGTTTTGCAGGTTTTGCGGGGGAGGGGGCAGGCAAAACCCCCTAGCGGAAGCCCTCGCGCGGTTTATCTCCGCGCGACGGACGCAGCTAGGGGGTGAGGCGGGGAAGAGGTGTTAGCTCTTCACCATCTGGCGCAGCACGTACTGCAGAATGCCGCCGTGGCGGAAGTACTCAGCCTCACCAGGTGTGTCGACGCGGACCACTGCGTCGAACTCGACAGCGTCGGCGCCGTCCTTCTCGGCCTTCACCTTGACCGTGGATGGGGTCTCACCGTCGTTGAACTCGGTGATGCCGGTGATGCTGAAGGTCTCGGTACCGTCCAGTCCGAGCGAGCCGTGCGACTCACCCTCCGGGAACTGCAACGGGAGCACGCCCATACCGATGAGGTTGGAGCGGTGGATACGCTCGAAGGACTCAGCAATCACGGCCTTCACGCCGAGCAGGTTGGTGCCCTTCGCAGCCCAGTCGCGGGAGGAACCGGTGCCGTACTCCTTGCCGGCAAGCACGACGAGCGGAATGTTCTGCTCGGCGTAGTTCATCGCGGCGTTGTAGATGAAGTCCTGCGGTGCGTCCTCCTTGGTGAAGTCGCGGGTGTAGCCACCCTGCTCATCCACCAGCTCGTTCCGCAGACGGATGTTCGCGAAGGTACCGCGAACCATGACCTCGTGGTTACCGCGGCGGGAGCCGAAGGAGTTGTAGTCCTTGCGCTCGACGCCGTTGGCATCCAGGTAGTCCGCGGCCGGGGTGCCCGGCTTGATGGAGGAAGCCGGCGAGATGTGGTCGGTGGTTACCGAATCGCCGAGCTTCGCCAGCACGCGGGCGCCCTCGATGTCGGAGATTGCCTCCGGCTCCTCCGGCATGCCGTCGAAGTACGGAGCCTTGCGGATGTAGGTGGAGTCCTCGTTCCAGTCGAAGGTCTTGCCCTGCGGGATGTCCAGGCCCTGCCACTGCTCGTCGCCCTTGAACACGTCGGCGTAGTCCGCCTCGTACATCTCGCGGGAGATGGTGCCAGCGATGGTCTCCTCGATCTCCTCGGTAGACGGCCACACGTCCTTCAGGAAGACGTCGTTGCCGTCAGCGTCCTGGCCCAGCGGCTGGGTTTCGAAGTCGAAGTCCATGGTGCCCGCAATCGCGTAGGCGATAACCAGCAGCGGGGACGCGAGGTAGTTCATCTTCACGTCCGGGGAGATGCGACCCTCGAAGTTGCGGTTACCGGACAGCACAGCAGTCGCGGTGAGGTCGTACTCGTTGATCGCCTCGGAGATCTCGTTCGGCAGCGGGCCGGAGTTACCGATGCAGGACGCGCAGCCGAAGCCGGAGAGGTAGAAGCCCACGGCTTCGAGGTCCTTCCACAGGTCGGCACGCTCGTAATAGCCGTCAACCACCTGGGAGCCCGGCGCCATGATGGTCTTCACCCACGGCTTCGCCTTCAGGCCCTTCTCCGCGGCCTTGCGGGCGAGCAGCGCCGCGCCGACCATCACGGACGGGTTGGAGGTGTTGGTGCAGGAGGTCACCGCGGCGATGGCAACCATGCCGTGGTCGATGGTGTACTCGCCGCCCTGCGGGGACTCAACGATCACCGGCTTGGATGCACGGCCTTCCGCACCCTCAGCGGCAGACTCGCCGTTGCCCGGCCAAGACTCGTTGTAGGAAACCGCGTCGACCTTCGGCGCGCGCACCGGCTCTTCGGTGCCCTCGCCGGCGGTGTTGTAGTCCGGCAGCTGGTTGCGGAACGTATCCTTGGACTCGGAAAGCAGGATGCGGTCCTGCGGGCGCTTCGGGCCAGCGATGGACGGCTTGACCGTGGACAGGTCCAGCTCGAGGTACTCGGAGTACTCAGCCTCTTCCGCGTCCTGCTCGAGCCACATGCCCTGCGCCTTGGCGTAGGCTTCGACGCGGTCGATGTGCTCCTGGGAGCGGCCGGTGAGGTGGAGGTAGTTGATGGTCTCCTCATCGATCGGGAAGATCGCACAAGTGGAGCCGAACTCCGGGCTCATGTTGCCGATGGTGGCACGGTTCGCCAGCGGGATTTCCTTCACGCCGTTGCCGTAGAACTCGACGAACTTCTGCACCACGCCGTGCTCGCGCAGCATCTCGGTGATGGTGAGCACCACGTCGGTCGCGGTCACGCCAGCCGGGATCTCGCCGGTGAGCTTGAAGCCGACAACGCGCGGGATGAGCATGGAGACCGGCTGGCCCAGCATGGCCGCCTCAGCCTCGATGCCACCGACACCCCAGCCCAGGATGCCCAGGCCGTTTTCCATGGTGGTGTGGGAGTCGGTGCCGATGCAGGTGTCCGGGTAAGCGAGACCGTCGTTGTCGAAGACGACGCGGGAGAGGTACTCGATGTTCACCTGGTGCACGATGCCGGTGCCCGGGGGCACAACGCGGAAGTTGGAGAAGTTCTCCGCGCCCCAGCGCAGGAACTGGTAGCGCTCCTCGTTGCGTTCGTACTCAATCTCGACGTTCTTGTCCAGAGCGTTGTCGGAACCGAACGCCTCGATGATCACGGAGTGGTCGATGACCATCTCGGCCGGCGCCAGCGGGTTGACCTGGTCCGGGTTGCCGCCGAGCGTGGAGACAGCCTCACGCATGGTGGCAAGGTCGACGACACAGGGCACACCGGTGAAGTCCTGCATGAGCACGCGTGCCGGGGTGAACTGGATTTCCACGGACGGTTCCGCGGACGGGTCCCAGTTGGCGATGGCCTTGATGTGGTCTTCGGTGACGTTCTTGCCGTCCTCGGTGCGCAGGAGGTTCTCGCCCAGCACCTTCAGGGAGTAGGGGAGTTTCTCCATGCCCTCAACAGCGTCGAGCGCGAAGTAGTCGTAGGACTTGTCGCCGACCTCGAGCGTTTTCTTGGCACCGAACGAGTTCTTGCTTTCTGCCACGGTGAGCTCCAATTCTCGTCGTATACAAAATCAGGGATTGTCGATCCTATGGTGGTCAAACCTCAATGATATGCGACCGGCCATAGTTCCGCGTCCATAGTAACAGTACGCCCGTTATGTTTTCTACCCGCCACGCCGCGCATTGCTTATCGACGCTTCCGTATCGCCACCATTACACTTTCCGGCGTGACCGAGCCTGTAGTTGAACCCCAGGATCCAGCTGCCCCCGCGGATGTTGATATTGACGCCATCGCAGGCCAGCTTGCGAGCGCGCCCGTGGCGTTCGGCTCGCAGAATCCGATCAACGAGCAGCTTGGCCACGACATCGCCGACGCGATTGGACGAGTGGACAGTGCCAATGCGGGGAATCTCGGCTCCGTGGGGGTGGTTGTGCTCGAGCACACCCCGCCGCACGTTCCGGATGTTCGCGATATAGCGCAGGACGTGGCCAACGCCTCCGGACTCGACACCGTAGTGGTTCGCACTCCGCACGTTGCGGTGGGAGTGAGCGACACCCTTTCCCGTGCAGAAGTGGAGCAGGGGCAGCGGGCGATGGTCGCTGAGCCGGATTACGCCCGCGGACTGGAGGCTTTCGCGGAAGCGTCGAATGCGTTCAGCGTTCCGTGGGTCCCGGTAATGATCGTGATTGTGGCTGCATTGATCCTCGCGGCAGCATTCACTTTTCGATCAACCCGCTAGGTGAACGTAAAGCCCCTCTCCTTGACCCCACAATGCGCGGCAATACCTTAGCCGTGGCCGAACCGTGACCCCAGCTCGGTACTGTGATCATCATCACAAGCGAAATGTCATCACTGTGTTTTCGCAGACGAGGCGCGTGTGAGTCATGTGGATTTCCTTGACTCGCGTTATTGTTTGTAACAAAAGGGATACAAGTCAAAAGACTTGACGTATGGTCTCCGTGTCGGCTCGTGAGTCGAGGAACGTCACAACCGCTTCGGTTGCAACACACGTCGCGCTAGTCACGCGATAAGAGAAATGGTTCGGGCATGTGGGGAAGCACGCCGAGTACCGTTTCGACACCCACCGGGGTGTCAACGTGTTGCCCCAAAGGGGTTGCAGCGCACCGCGCCCACGTTGCCGCGTCAGTAGTCAACGTCTAACTACCGTGCGCGCGCACCGGTAGCGGCTCTAGTCAAGCCGCCAACCGGTACGTCGGCGCGTGCCTTAGGGCTTTCTTGATCGCCCCGAAAGGCTTGCTCCGGCATGCGTGTTGCGCGGTGTGAGGAGCACCTTCGTGGCGATTCCACAAAGGGGCACCCGGTTTCGCCGTGCGCGTCGCGCATCCGGCTTAGTCGCGTGCGCCACCACCTTGTCCCTTGCGGCGAGCATGCTCAGCCCGTCCGCGTCCGGCCAGAGTTCGACCTCTGCAGTTGGCGAGCTCGTCACTGCAGTCTCGCGCGCCCAAGCGAACGTGGACGAGCTCAACCTCGGCCTCGGTGAGCTCCAGGAGTCGGTCAACCGCGCCCTGGTCGATCTGCACGATTCTCAAGCCCGCGCGGAGCAGGCGCGCCTGGGTGTGGAAGAGGCGAAGTCTAGGGTTGCGGCTGCGCAGGAACGCGTCGATAAGCTGCGAGCTGAACTCGACGAACTCACCCGCTCTCAGTATCGCGGCGTCTCCACGGCGTCTAACTTTGGCGCGTTAGGTGGTGCCGGTTCGCAGCGCGATCTGCTGGAGAAATCCGCTTTCCTGCGTCAGCGCACCGAGGAGCAACAGAGCAAACTCGCGGAAGCGGAGAAGGCCCGCGCAGAAGCTGCCAACGAGGCAGCCGTGCTCAGTGAAGCGAGCGAGCTTGCCGACGCGGCGGCCGAGGAGGCTGCACAGGCCGAAGCGCAGGCGCGTGAGCTTCTCGACGCAAACCGCGCCTCGCTCGCGGCCAGCACAGCTAAGCGCGACGAGGCACAGCGTGCCCTCGAGGCGGCGCAGGATGCACTCGCCGAGGAACGCCCGGAAACCGTCGCTGCACCAGACGCGCAGCAGCGGGGGGAGCCGGCGGGCGAGCAGGCCGCGACTGCGATGGCTCCGGGCGCCGAGATTGGCGGCGTAGAACACACGCAAGAGGCGATCAATGACGCTCCGGGCGCGCCAGAGGCGGAAGGCGTAAAGGTAAACGCTGAACCCGAGTCCGGGATTGTCGCCGCTCCATACGCTGGCTCGGCAGGTCAGATCGAGGTGCCACCTGAGGTTATCGAGGCGGTGATCCGCGAGGTAGTGGAAATAGCCCCCGAGCTTCCCGTGCCTAGCGCAGGGGAAGTGGCCGATGCGGTACGCACCGCGCTGCAATCGACGTCCAGCATCAACCCGGCTGCGCTGTCCTCTCAGATCACCCTGCCGGATATCAATGCGGAGACGATCGCTGCCGCGGCTGCAGTCATCGCCGGTGTGGCCATTGTGGGCAACGCCGCGGCGAACCACGGATCGTTTGAGAACCCCTTCGCGGGCTCGTCCAGCCAGACAGGTGAGCTGGTCACTGCGTTCGCTGGTGGTCTCCAGAACGCGCTGGGTAACGCCGGTGGGCTCGCGGAGGTGCTGCCCGATGTTGCGACCTCCGAATCCCTCACCCGCCAGGCGCAGGCCGTGATCGCGCCGTCGAACACCTCCCAGATCGAGACGGTGATTGCCCGCGCGGAATCCGCAATCGGTACCCCGTACGTCTGGGGTGGCGGCGACGCAAACGGCCCCACAACCGGTGTCAACGGCGGCAATGTGGCCGGATTCGATTGCTCCGGTCTCGTGCTGTACGCCTTCGCGGCCGCAGGCATCTCCCTTCCTCACTACACCGGGTACCAGTACCAACACGGCACCCAGGTGCCCACGAGCGAGGCGAAGCGCGGCGACCTTCTCTTCTGGGGCCCGGGCGGAAACCAGCACGTGGCGATCTACCTGGGTGACGGCATGATGATTGAGGCGCCGCAGGCAGGGCAGAACGTGTCCATTACCCCGGTTCGCTGGTCGGGCATGACTCCGAACGCGGTCCGGCTGCTCTAGTTGGCTACCATCTGGGGTTATGGCACTACTCCAGTACGACGCACTCCTCGTCCTTTCCTTCGGTGGCCCCGAAGGAAAGGACGAGGTTATTCCTTTTCTTGAGAACGTCACCCGTGGCCGAGGCATCCCCCGCGAGCGTCTCGCCGAGGTGGGCGAGCACTACTTCCACTTCGACGGCGTGAGCCCGATCAACGAGCAGAACCGTCAGCTCATCGCCAACATCGAAGCCGAGCTGCAGAAGCGGGGCTACGACTTGCCCGTGTACTTCGGCAACCGCAACTGGCATCCGTTCGCCGAAGACACCGCCCGCCAGCTGAAGGCCGACGGGCGCACGAGAGTCCTTGTTTTCGCCACCAGCGCCTGGGGTGGTTACTCGGCATGCCGCCAGTACGACGAAGACATCCAGCGCATGCGCGAACTCACCCCGGAAATCGAGTACACGAAGCTGTGGCAGTTCTACGGCGACCAGAAGTTCGTCCAGCTCATGGCTCGGGGCCTGCGCGATGCAGTGAACGCGGTTTCGAACAAGCGCACGGCGGTGCTGTTTACCGCGCACAGCGTGCCGAACGCCGCCGACGATGCCTCCGGCGGCGCGGCAGACCCGAACCTTTACTCACGGCAGGTCAAGGAGGCATCCCGTCTGGTAGCCAAGCGCGCCGATGTCACCGATTACGAGGTGGTCTGGCAGTCGCGTTCCGGTAACCCAGCCACACCGTGGCTCGAGCCTGACGTGGTGGACCGGGTGCGCGAGCTGCACGAAGAGGACCGCATTGAGCACGTCATCTGCGTGCCGATTGGCTTCATCACCGACCACATGGAGGTGGTCTGGGATTTGGACACCGAGCTTCAGCAGGCTTGCGACGAGATGGGCGTCACCCTGGACCGGGTGCCCACAGTGGGGCTCAACCCGGAGTTCGCCTCCATGGTCGTTGAGCTCGCAGAGCGCGTCGCCGTAAAGGTTAAGCCGGAAACCTTGTCCTTGGAGCCCGTGCAGGGCTGCACGGTAAACGGCGAGCCGTGCAAACCAGATTGCTGCGCGCCGGTAAAGCGCCCCACCCCGGCGGCGAATTAACTGAGGCCGGTTGGAGAGCTAAGACCGCATCCACTCGCGGCGGTAATCCACCACCGCGTCTGACACCCCAGCCATCCGTGCCGAGCGCACTTTGCTCCACAACGCGAAGAGGTGGGGATCGAAGCTGTGGTCGTCCAGCCGGTCGCTTACCGTCTCCACGATTGCCGCGACCCGGTCAGCTCGGGCGAAGAGCTTCGCCGCCCTCGGAGTCACTCCGGCAGGTAACCCCGGGGTGTCGTAGAAATCTGAAAGTGTCCCCACGGTCAGGCGCGGGTTCGGTAGGTCGTGGCGCACGCCACCGGCGGCTTCGATAAGTGTGGCCGCCTCGTCGGTCGCTCGGGCCAGCATCTGGTCAGCCTCCCCGGGGGTGAGCCATTCCGGCTCGGGCACACGCTCCGGATCCTCGAACCAGCGCCAAGCAACGCCCGTTTCGGAGTATTCCGGTACGAGAATGTGGCTCACGCCCTCGTGGCCGCGCACCACCAAAGCGCCTGCGCGGGTCAGCGCCTCTATCGCCGGTGAGTCCGCGCGCAGTCGGGGTGCCTGGCCGGGCCCCCACAGCACGAGACGAACCACGGGATCTTCTGATTCGAGGTCGGCGACCCGGCGGATGCCGCCAAGCAACTGCGCCATCGGGGCCGTGCCGTACGTGTGCGTGCCGCCGAGATCGGTGAGCGCATCTAGCGTGTCGTCGGTGGATTCCACACCGTAGAGCCAGGCGGCGAACCACACGGCGGTGTTTTGCAGCGGTGAATAGACTTCCGGGCGGGTGTGCATCCCGGCAAGTGTAGGCGGGCGGTTTAGAATACGTCGCACTATGCATCGCGACGACCGTTACAGCGCAGACATTTTCAAAGGCCATGCCCGCAACACCCGCCCGACGTACCCGCAGGTGCCGGCGGAACCCGGGATCATCGTGGAGATCGTGGGAAACGACTTCGTTGGCGCGGTGGTGGGCTTCGAGCGCACCTACGACGGCGACTTTGTCCGTCTCGAGGACCGCTACGGCACACAGCGGCTGTTCAAGATGCTGCCCGGCGCCTTCATGGTGGAGGGCCAACGCGTCACGCTCACCCGCTATGTCGCGCCGCGCCAGGACGCTCCGAAACGGTCGAACTCAGGCTCGCGGAAGGTGGACAACGTCCAGGCGAAAGTCGCAATGCCTTCGCGCATCTGGGTGGAGGGCATCCACGACGCGGCGATTGTGGAGAAGGTGTGGGGCCACGACCTGCGCGTCGAGGGTGTGGTGGTGGAGTACCTCGAGGGGCTAGATAACCTGCCGGAGCGGCTCGCCGAGTTCCAGCCGGGCCCAGGTCGGCGCATCGGGGTACTCGCCGACCACTTGATCGAGGGGACGAAGGAGTCGCGCCTTGTGGAGGGCGTCGGCGAGCACGTGCTGGTCACCGGGCACCCGTACATCGATATCTGGGCGGCGGTGAAGCCTGCGAGCGTGGGTATCGCAGCTTGGCCCGAGGTGCCTTACGGGGAGGATTGGAAGAAAGGCGTGTGCCGGCGCCTGGGGTGGTCCGACCCGAAAGAAGGCTGGCACCGCGTGTACTCCTCGGTGAACACGTTCCGGGATTTGGACCACACGCTCATCGGTGCGGTGGAGCGCCTCGTGGATTTCGTGACTAACCCGGAGCTGACAAAATCGGATTGCTAACCCTGCGTCGGGGGCACATGTAAACTGCGCGTCGTGGGAGCACTTATTTGGTTTGTCGCTGCAGCGCTACTCGCGTGCCTCGAGCTGGCCGTGGGGGAGATGACGCTTCTCATGCTTGCAGCTGGGGCGCTTTCCACGTCGCTGGTTTCGCTTGCGGGTGTGCCGCTGGGGGTTGAGATCGCGGTTTTCGCGGCGTCGTCGGCAATGTTCTGGTTCTTCCTGCGCCCAGTGTTGCGTAAACGTCTCGACGCGCCCAAGGTGCTGGACGAGACGCCACGCGCGCTCGTGGGGCAGGGCGCCGAGGTGGTGGAGGCAATCGGGCCGGGTTCGGGGCAGGTGCTTATCGACGGTTCTTTGTGGTCCGCTCGCTCCCTCGACCCGGCAGATGAAATCCCGGTAGGCGGCCGCGTCACTGTATACGATATCGACGGTCCGGTGGCCGTCGTGGGGAAGGAGATGTAAATGGGTGGATGGATCGTCCTTTTAGTAATATTCCTGCTGCTGGTAGCGGTGTTATCGGCTTCCGTGAAGCTGATTCCTCAGGGTGAAGCCGCAGTCATCGAGCGTCTCGGCCGCTACACACGCACCGCCTCGGGCGGGCTGACGTTGCTGGTGCCGTACGTGGACAAGATCCGTGCGCGGGTAGACACCCGTGAGCGTGTGGTGTCCTTCCCGCCGCAGGCGGTGATCACGCAGGACAACCTGACGGTGGCTATCGACATTGTGGTGACGTTCCAGATCAACGACCCGGCGAAGGCCATCTACGGCGTGGACAACTACCTCGTCGGCGTGGAGCAGATCTCCGTGGCTACGCTGCGCGATGTGGTCGGCGGCATGACCCTGGAGGAGACACTTACCTCGCGCGAGACCATTAACCGGCGCCTGCGCGGCGAGCTCGACGCGGCGACCGCGAAGTGGGGTCTGCGCATCAGCCGAGTGGAGTTGAAGGCGATTGATCCGCCGCCGTCCATCCAGCAGTCCATGGAGATGCAGATGAAGGCGGACCGGGAAAAGCGCGCCATGATCCTCACCGCTGAGGGTAAGCGCGAATCCGACATCAAGACAGCCGAGGGCGAGAAGCAGGCGAGAATCCTCTCGGCTGAGGGCGAGAAGCACGCGGCGATCCTCGCAGCGGAAGCGGAGCGCCAGGCAATGATGCTTCGCGCCGAGGGCGAGCGCGCGGCGCGCTACCTCAACGCGCAGGGTGAGGCCCGCGCGATTCAGAAGGTCAACGCCGCGATTAAGTCTTCCGGGGTGACCCCGGAACTGCTTGCGTACCAGTACCTGGACAAGCTGCCGAAGATCGCGGACAACGAAGCCGCCACGATGTGGATGATCCCCTCGCAGTTCGGCGACTCGCTCGAGCAGTTCGCGAAGGCCTTCGCGAAGCAGGACGATGACGGGGTGTTCCGCTACGAGGCGGAGCGCGTGGACGACGCCACGAAGGAGATGGCGGGCGAGGAGGACACGGACCGCTGGTTCGACACCTCTCAAGACCCGGAGCTTGCCAAGGCACTGGCAGAAGCCCGCGCGGTGGCGAATAA
Organism: Corynebacterium sp. Marseille-P4321; assembly: GCF_903645305.1. GTDB lineage: Bacteria > Actinomycetota > Actinomycetes > Mycobacteriales > Mycobacteriaceae > Corynebacterium. The sequence continues at coordinate 1,125,109 of NZ_CAHJXO010000001.1, forward strand.
GCACGTCGACGACCCGGATCCCACCACGCAGGCTGACGCGCCGACCGCGCCCGCGACGCACTCGGGGCAGGTGCAGCGGGAGATCACTTCCCGGCCGGAAGCTGAGACGGCGGCAGGCGATATCGCTGTTTCGCGCCCGGTCACTCCGCGTCAGGATCAGCAGCCCGAGTAATCAGGTTCAGCGCCAGTTGCCAGCCGGCCTGCTCCGCGGGCCAACCGGCGGCCTGCAGGCGCTGGCTGATCGCCTGTTTCGAGATTCCTAGCGTGTTTGCCGCCTCATTCTGGTTCATGCCGCTGCGCACCAATGAGGTTGCCTCGCGCCCTTCGTAGGTTCGCTTGTGCAGCACGTGGGCGAGCAGCGCGAACGCTGCGGCGATGTCTGCAGCGTCTGTGGTGGCCCCGCGTTGTTTCACCACGACTTTTACCTGCCCCGCCCTCACACCGACGGCCTTCGTGCTGGCTTCTGCCGCGGTATTGTCGGCAGCATCATCCGTGCCGGGGGCGATGCCAATGCCGATGGCCCAGTTGCCGTCTGAAAGTAGCGCCATGATGAGGTTGAGCGCGTGTTCCGGCGACTCGACCACAGTGCGGACATCTTCTACTCCCAGCACTGCCACGGCGCCGACGCCCGGGAGTGACGCGAGCGCTTCGGCGGAGCGCTCCACAACTTGGGCGCGCGCCTTTTCACGCCCCCGATACTTGCCGTGCACGCCAATCATGGGCGCTAAGTCTAAGCGGTCTACCCTAAAGCCTTGACTGTGCCACGCCGGGATCGCGCGAGCTTAGTGGCCTCGCATATCTGCCGCGGAGCTTGACCGGGTTGGCAACTTCGCATCGAGCACGAGTCCGCCTACGCCCACGAGTGCCAGAATCGCCATCACCGCCACGTAGAGGGGGTTCGCCTCGCCGGTGAGCGTGTCGCCGAAAATTGCCACCAGGATGGTGCCCGGCGCAGAGCCGATCAGGGTGGCAACCGCGAAGGGCAGCACTCGCACCCGGGTGAGCGCCGAGGCGTAATTCATGATCGAAAACGGCACGGCCGCGATCATGCGCAGGCTGAGCACAGCCAGCCAGCCGCGTTCCTCCAGCCGCTGGTTGATCTGCTGCACCATGGGGTGGGTCAGCCGCGCTTCGACGAAGTCTCGCAGGAGGAACCGGACGACCACAAGGGAAATCACCGCGGAAACGGTCGTGGCGGTCAGCGCGATGAGGATGCCCTGGAACGTGCCGAACAGGATGCCGGCCGAGATCGTCATGATGGTCCGCGGGATGGGGAACTGGGTGATCAGCACGTAGAGGAACCAGAAGATCGCCGGGAACCATAGGCCAGTGGCGTCTGACCATTCGCGCAAAGTGGCCAGCGGGGGAACGTCGAGAAGCGCCCAAGCCCCGATGAACACCGCGACGGCAAGGACGACCACAACTCCCTTCAGCGGTGCGCGACCTGCCACGATGCCTCCTCGAACGAAAAAACCGGCTCCTCGTAGGAGCCGGCTGGTTGGTGCCCGAGGGGGGACTTGAACCCCCACGTCCGTTAATAGGACACTAGCACCTCAAGCTAGCGCGTCTGCCATTCCGCCACCCGGGCTTTGGGTGTTGCAGCCTTTCGGCTGGGCACTCGCTTAACTATAGGGGTGGGCGCAGGTGGCACCAAATCCCCAGCGCAGGCGCCATAATTGCTACCGCCGGCGGAGCGCAACACCTCCGCGGATCAGTGGTCGGTCTGCCGGTAACGGGGTGTCGGGGACCGAGTTTTCCTGTACAAAAGGAACCATGACTGCTTCTTATGTATCTGACCGTTTCCCTGGCCCCGATCCGTACGCACCGCTAAAGGACGTGCCATCTTTCGAGCTCACCTCCGCAGATATCTCCGACGGCGAGCGCCTCGACGACAAGCTGGCGGGTGACAACGCGACGAGTCCGCAACTGGCCTGGTCCGGGTTGCCAGAGGGCACCAAGTCCATTGCCGTGACCTGTTTTGACCCGGACGCGCCGACGGCCTCCGGCTTTTGGCACTGGTCCGCGTTCAACATCCCCGCTGATGTGACCGAACTGACGGCAGGTGCTGGCTCTGAGGACGGCCTAGGCGTTGGTGCAACTGTGCTCACCGGTGATTCTGGCGTGCAGGGCTACTACGGTGCGAACCCGCCAGAGGGCCACGGCCCGCACCGCTACCTCTTCGCCGTGCACGCGGTGGACACGGAGCTGCCTGCGGATGAGATCGCGAATCCGACGCAGCTCGGCTTCAACCTGTACTTCCACACGCTGGCGCGCACGGTGATCTGGGGCTGGTACGAAAACGCCTAGGACCCACCCGGTAGTCTCAACGCATGGTTCCAGTGCAGTTACGCGTCGGCGGGGCGTTTCTCGGTCTCGCCGCGGCCATGATGTTGTACGCCATCATCGGGTTCCTCGGCAGTGAGGCGACCTTCGCGATTACACCGCAGGTGCTCACTGTTTTCGCCGCGATTGGGCTGCTCGGCGCGTTCGCGACGACGAGCACGCAGCAGAACGGCTCTCGTACGCAGGTCATCGCGCTCGCGGTGGCCGTCGGCCTAATCGGCCTCGGCATTTTGCTCCCGGATGTGACGCTCATGGTCACCACCCCTGTGTGGCTGGCAGCGTGGGCCGTCGCCGCGGCGCTTTGTGCCGTAGTACTGCGTCGCAGCGTGCTTTAGACGTCCGCTCGAGGTCGCGAGAGCGAGCCCGGGCGCGCTACAGCGCGTTAATCTCGCCACTCCAGCCCGCTTCCCACGGCTTGCTCAATCGAGTCGAGGCCGTGGGCTTTAATCTGTCGCGCAATGCCTGTGTGGATACCGCGGATCCACCCCAGCCCGCCGTAGATAAACGGCGTGTAGCCCTGCAGCAGGCTCGCGCCAGCGGTGATGCGCTCCCACGCCTGTTGCGGGGTGGAGATGCCGCCGACGCTGATCAGCACGAGCTGGTCTCCAACTCGCGCGTTGAGCCGCTTGAGCACTTCGAGCGAGCGCTTCGCGACGGGTGCCCCGGAGATGCCGCCAGCCCCCATGTCTTCCACGTCGGCTGCGGGGGTGGCCAAGCCCTCACGGGAGATCGTGGTGTTTGTGGCGACGATGCCTGCCAAACCCAGCTCGACTGCGAGGTCGGCGACTGCGTCAATGTCCTCGTCGGTAAGGTCCGGAGCGATTTTCACCAGCACCGGCGTGTCGGTGCTGTCTTTGACTACCTGAAGGATGGGGCGCAGTTCTTCGACCGCTTGCAGGTCGCGCAGCCCCGGTGTGTTCGGCGAGGAAACGTTCACCACGACGTAGTCGGCCAACGGAGCGAGCGCGGTCGCAGTGGCGCGATAGTCGGCCACCGCGTCTTCGGATGTCTTGTTCTTGCCAATGTTGATCCCCACCACGTCGCGGGACTTTCGGGTGCGAAGGTTATCCGCCACGTCGAGGGCGCCCTTGTTGTTGAAGCCCATGCGGTTCAAAATCGCCTTGTCCTCCGGGAGTCGGAACAGGCGCGGAGCGGGGTTGCCGGGCTGTGGCTTCGGGGTCACGGTGCCCATCTCGGCGTAGCCGAAGCCAAGTGCGCCCCACGCGTCGATCTCGTCCGCGTTCTTGTCGAAGCCGGCCGCAAGCCCCAGTGGCGCAGGAAACTCCACCCCGAACACTTCTTGGCGCAGCACCGGGTCATGCACTCGCACTACCTTCTCCATGGCCCGGTTCACCGGGGAAAGGGTGTGCAACACCCGAAGCCCGCCGCTAATAATGCCGTGGATGCGCTCCGGCGGCAGAAGGAACATCACCTTCAGTGCGGCGTCGTGCAAAGACATGGTCAAGCCCCTTTCCGGGAAAGTGAGGGTGGTTACTGGGAGGCCCCGTTGTCAGGATCCAAGAACTGCAGGCCGTCGCCGGTGGCCGAACCGAGGACCAGGGTGCCGCTATCGAGCGAGGCGATGCTGCGCGCGTTCGCTACCGTACGCAGCGACTGACGCTCCAGCGGCACACCTTGCGAGATGTCGTAGCCGGTCAGACGGTTTTCCGCCGTGGAGGTTACCCAAGCCAGTTCGCGCTGCGCGTCCCACGCCGTGTCCCAGGGGCCCTCCGGCACGGGCGCCATCTGGTGGAGGCGGATGATGTCGTCTGTGGTGTACACCAAAAGCTGCGAGCCGGTGGCATCGGCGGCGAGCACGGTCCCGTCGCCCGCGGAAATCTTGCCCACTCCCAGGCCGACTCGCAGCGTGCCGCCTTGGCGCGAGCCCGTCCAATCCAGGTCCTGGATAGTGGTGTCGAAGCTGCACACGCGCACCACCGCGTCCTCCTGGCCGGCCACCGGCACGGCCTGCAGCTGGTCAGTTTCACGCGCCACGGAGAAGGCGTCCGCCTCCTCGCCGTCGCGGAAGAGCCACACGGTGCGCTCGGTGTCGCTGCCCGCGAGCACCTCGCCAGTCGTGGTCACGGTCGCGCTGGTGACTGGGTGATCGGTGGCAATAGTCTCCTCGCGCTCGCCGAAGACGCGGACCTCGCCGTCGCACGCCACGGCGAAGGACCCGGCGTTAGCGGAGACATCGCCACAGGAGGCGTCGAGGTCGTGCGTGGCCCCGCCGCCCCGAGCGAGCTCCTCGGCGGTGCCGATGATCAGAGAGTTCTCGGTGCGCACACCCAAGGTGTCACCGGTCGCATCCAGGTCGCGCACCGCGTCGAAGGCTACTACCTCGCCATCCGGATCTCCGGTCTCGCTGGTGGCTGGGGATTCTGCCGGCTCCGCATTACCCATAAACACGGCGTCGGAGGTGGCCTCCTCCACGGGACCGCCGCAACCGGTCAAAAGCGCCGAAACCGGCAGCAGTGCCGCTGCGGCGGTGAGGGCAGCGACCTTTGGACGTCGATAAGCACCTGCGATATTCAAGCGGGAAGGCAAAGCATTCACGAAAGCTCAGCCTAGCAAGACCACCTTGCCAGCTAGGCGTTGCACGTGGACGGCCGGGGCGGTAGTAGTGTGTCCGCCATGACTGACCCAACCCAGGTGGCAGACGCCGCTGGCTCACTCGCCGAGAACATGACATGGCTGCAGGTAATCGTGCTGTCAATCGTGCAGGGGCTCACCGAGTTTCTGCCGGTGTCCTCATCCGGACACCTGCGCATCGTCTCCGAGCTGTTCTGGGGCGAGGATGCTGGCGCGTCTTTTACCGCGGTGATTCAGCTCGGCACCGAGCTTGCCGTACTGGTGTTCTTCGCGAAAGACATCGTGCGCATCATCGCCGCCTGGTTTAAAGGACTGACCAACCCGAAGATGCGGGGGACCGACTACCGCATGGGCTGGATGGTCATCGTGGGCACCATCCCCGTCGGGCTGGCGGGCGTGCTGCTCAAAGACCTAATCCGCGAGAACTTCCGCAATCTGTGGATCACCGCGACCGTGCTCATCTTGTTCTCCTTCGTGTTCATCCTCGCTGAGCGCATGGGCAAAAAGACCCGCGGCTACGAGGAACTTCGCATGAGGGACGCCCTGGTCATGGGCCTGTGGCAGTGCCTCGCGCTCATCCCGGGCGTGTCGCGTTCCGGCGGCACCATCTCCGGCGGCCTGTTTCTCCACCTGGACCGCGAGGTGGCCACGCGATTCTCCTTCCTGCTGGCTATCCCGGCAGTGCTCGCCTCCGGCCTGTTCTCGCTGCCGGACGCCTTCGACCCGCAGGCTGGGCAGGCCGCGAGCGGAATGCAGCTGCTTGTCGGCTCCGGCATCGGGTTCGTGCTGGGCTACATCTCCATCGCGTGGCTGCTGAAGTTCGTCTCGCACCACTCCTTTGCCTGGTTCGCGGCGTACCGCATCCCGCTCGGCCTGATCGTGATGGTGCTGCTTGCTACCGGAGTGATGCAGCCGTACTAGCGAATCGGTGCGCCGAGTAGGGTGGGGCGCATGCATGCTTGGCCGAACCCTGCGATCCCAGAAGTCGCCGGTACTCCAGTACCGCTGAAGCTCTACGACACCGCTGATCAGCGGGTGAAAGAGGTAGACACCACCCCGGATGAGAAGGGTGAGGTTGGCCTGTACGTCTGCGGCATTACCCCGTACGACTCCACGCACCTCGGCCACGCCGCGACGTACCTCACGTTCGACTTGGTGCAGCGCCAGCTCATCGCCAACGGCCACAAGGTGCACTACGTGCAGAACATCACGGATGTGGACGACCCGCTGTTTGAGCGCGCCGAGCGAGACAACGTGGATTGGCGCGAGCTGGGTACCAGCCAGATCGACCTGTTCCGCAGCGACATGGAGATCCTTTCCGTCATCCCGCCGCGCGACTACATCGGCGCGATGGAGTCGGTGGATGAGGTGATTGAAATGGTGCAGAAGCTTCTCGACGAAGGCTCCGCGTATCAACTCGACCAGGGCGACATCTACGCCTCTATCGAAGCCACGGAGCAGTTCGGCTACGAGTCGAATCTGGATCGTGCGACGATGGAGGAGTATTTCGCGGAGCGCGGTGGCGACCCGCAGCGCGAGGGCAAGCGCGACCCGCTGGACGCGTTGGTGTGGCGCGGCCACCGCAACGGCGAACCCGCGTGGGAGTCTCCGTTTGGGCCGGGGCGCCCGGGGTGGCATGTGGAGTGCTCCGCTATTGCCACGAACCGCCTCGGGGCGAGCTTCGCCATCCAAGGCGGCGGCTCGGACCTAGCGTTTCCGCACCACGAGTTTTCCGCGGCACACGCGGAGGCGGCACTCGGAGTCGACCGCATGGCGGGCCACTACGTGCACGCCGGCATGATCGCCCTCGACGGGGTGAAGATGTCCAAGTCGCTGGGCAACCTCGTGTTCGTGCACAAACTCACCGAGGACGGCTACGAGCCGGCGGCGATCCGGGTGGCAGTGTTCAACGGGCACTACCGCGATGACCGGGACTTCTCGTACGCGGCTCTGGACGAGGCCGCGCAGCGCATCGCGCGCTGGCGGGAGAATCTGGCGGCGGAAGTGGATGAGGTCCGTGCGCGGGAGACCGTCGATAAGCTGCGTGCTGCTCTCGCCGACGACCTAGACACCCCGACTGCGCTTCGCGTGGTGGACGAGGCGGCCGGCGACCACGCGGGTATCGTCGCCGCGGCGCTGGACGGCTTACTCGGCGTGCGCCTGTAAGGAAACCGGGGGACAATGGCACCCATGACCGCGGAGACCTCCATCCGGGCCCAGTTTCAGCCCGAAGTTGAAGAATTCATCGACGACCTGACCACGTTCGCTTCCGGCTCCTATCTCAATGAGGAAGATAAGGAGCTGTGGGAGGAACCCTTCGACCCGGCGGTCCTGCCGGATTTGAAGCACCTGCTGGAGATGTTCCTCGACGCGCTCGACCTGCTGGGCGACGATCCGGAAGGCGAGCAGCTGGCGAAGGTGGTTGGGCCCTTCTACGAGAACTTGGAGCAGTTCAACGCCAAGCACGCCGACGCGGTGTTAGAGCCGGAGGAGAAGGCGGACATTGAGACGTTGGTGTTCCGCGCCGCGGCCGCAACCGGTGCGACCGACGAGGCGTTGGCGGAGTTGCCTGAGCTTGAATAGCGCGCAACCTGCCGCCGTGTTTTGGGACATGGACGGCACGCTCATCGACACGGAACCGCTGTGGGGCAAAGCCACTTACGAGCTGGGCGAGCTGCTTGGTCGCCCGCTTACACCCGAGGTGCGCGCGAGAACCGTCGGCGGCAGTTTCCCGGCCACGTTACGCATCGTCGCCGAGTGGGCAGGCGTGGAGCTGCGCGAGGGGGACCTCGAGCGCTACCAAAGGTGGATGTTCGACCGGATGGCGGAGTTGTTTTCGCAGGGCATTGAGCTTAACGACGGCATCCGCGGCGTACTCGAATCACTTACGCAACGCGGCACCGCCATGCTGGTCACCACGAACACTGCCCGCGAACTGGCCGACGCCTGCATTGACGCGATCGGCCGCGGGTTCTTTACCGACACCATCTGCGGCGACGAGGTGGAACGGCCCAAGCCGGCACCTGACATGTATCTGGAGGCGGCGCGGCGTGTGGGCGCAGCGCCGGGGGACTGCCTGGTGTTCGAGGATTCTTTTAACGGCATGAGTGCCGCGGCCGCCGCCGGCTGCGTGGTGCGCGGGCTAGCTACACCGGGCGCGAATGTGCCGGACGGGGTTGTGCCGCTTGACCCGGGCGAGTTCGAGGGGGCATCGGCCGCGGATGTGGACCGTTGGTTCGCCGAGGCGCGCGACGCGGTCACGGCGCGCGTTTTCCGCAGCTAGCGCACCAAGACGGGGCCAGCAGGCATTTACGTATAGTTGGGTGTATGAGCACTCGTACTGAAGAAGACCTGCTTGGCACTAAAGACGTCCCCTCGGACGTGTACTACGGCATCCACGCACTGCGCGCGGTGGATAACTTCCAGCTCTCGCAGAGCACCGTCAACGATTTCCCGGAGTTCATCCGCGGCATGGTGCAGGTGAAGAAGGCGACAGCGCTTGCGAACCGCCGCCTGCACGTGCTTCCGAAGGATAAGGCCGAGGCGATCATCAAGGCATGCGACCTGATCCTGGAGGAGGGCCGCTGCATGGACCAGTGGCCGACCGACGTGTTCCAGGGTGGCGCGGGCACCTCGGTGAACATGAACACCAACGAGGTGGTGGCCAACCTTGCGCTTGAGACGATCGGGCGCGAGAAGGGCGAGTACGGCGTCATCAACCCGAACGACGACGTGAACATGTCGCAGTCCACGAACGACGCGTACCCGACGGGCTTCCGCCTCGGCGTCTACTACGCGGTGCAAGGCCTGCTGGACGAGCTGGACGAGCTGCAGAAGGCGTTTCGCGCGAAGGGCGACGAGTTCGCCGACATCCTCAAGATGGGCCGCACCCAGCTGCAGGACGCTGTGCCGATGACGCTGGGTCAGGAGTTCACCGCCTTCGGTTCGAACCTGGCTGAGGAGCAGCGCACGATCTGTGCTGCTGCGGATTCGCTGCTCGAGGTGAACCTCGGCGCGACCGCGATCGGCACGGGCATTAACACGCCGAACGGCTACCGCGACCAGGTTGTCGCCGCGCTGCGCGAGGTGACCGGCCTGGATGTGCAGGCGTCGCCGGACCTCATCGAAGCCACCTCGGACACCGGCGGCTACGTGATGATGCACGGCGCGATCAAGCGCGCCGCGATGAAGCTGTCGAAGATTTGCAACGACCTGCGCCTGCTGTCGTCCGGCCCGCGCGCGGGCCTGAACGAGATCAACCTGCCGGAGCGCCAGGCGGGTTCCTCGATCATGCCGGCGAAGGTGAACCCGGTGATCCCCGAGGTGGTTAACCAGGTCTGCTTCAAGGTGTTCGGCAACGATGTCACGATCTCCATGGCGGCGGAGGCGGGCCAGCTGCAGCTCAACGTGATGGAGCCGGTGATTGCCCAGTCGCTGTTCGAGTCGATCCGCCTGCTCACCAACGCAGCGCGCACGCTGCGCGAGAAGTGCGTCGAGGGCATCACGGCGAACAAGGAAGTCTGCGAGGCGTACGTGACGAACTCCATCGGAATCGTCACCTACCTCAACCCGGTGATCGGCCACCACAACGGCGACGTGATTGGCCGCGAGGCGGCGGAGACCGGCAAGAGCGTCTACGAGCTGGTGCTGGAGAAGGGGCTCATCGAGGAAGACGACCTGAAGAAGCTGCTGAGCAAGGAAAACCTCATGCACCCGGAGTACCGCGGCAAGGTCTACATCGACGGTGAAGGCGCTGACGTCACCGAGCAGGCGACGGACGTCGTGGACCGTGGCGAAGACGCTGACGGGGAGTAGCGCAGGGTGGCGCCGTATTTTCGGCGGGTGTGACAGCTACTGATCGAACGGGCGGTAGCGGAAGTCACACCCGCCCTTCCCGTCTTTGGTGTGACCTAAAGGGGATAATGGAGTCATGTTGTTAGTGCTCCATCTCATTATTCTTTTCGGTGCCATCGTCCTCGGCGCACGGATGGGCTCCATCGCCATTGGATTCGCAGGTGGCTTGGGGGTTCTGCTACTCGGCGCAACTGGGATGCCGGTGAGCGCCGAGGCGATCCCTTTCGACGTCATCGGCATCATCATGTGCGTCATCGCCGCGATCTCGGCGATGCAGCTCGCGGGAGGCATGGACTACCTGGTGTACCTGGCCGAGAAGTTCCTCCGGCGCAGCCCGAAGAAGATCACCGTCTACGCTCCAATTGTCACGTGGCTGATGACGCTTTTGGCGGGCACCGGGCACACCGCGTTTTCCACGATGCCCGTCATCGTGGAGGTGGCAAAAGAGGGCAAGGTACGCCCATCCCGCCCGTTGTCAGCGGCCGTGATTGCGTCACAGATGGCCATCGTGGCTTCGCCGATCTCCGCTGCGGTGGTGTTCATGGCGTCCGCCTTGGAACCACTCGGAGTGGGCTACCTGCAGCTACTCGCAGTGATGATCCCTGCCACCTTCCTCGCGATCTTCCCCACGGCGTGGGTGGCCAACCGCTCCGGACGCGACTTGGAAGACGATCCGGTGTACCAGCAACGGCTTCGCGACGGGCTGGTGGCGCCGCCTGGCGGCATGGCCGATTTCCGGGTGAAAGAAGGAGCGAGGACCTCCGTGTGGATTTTCCTGGTGGCCATCCTCGTCGTCATGGCGTACGCGACGCTTATCTCGGAGCAGCTCGGTTTGGTGGAAGAACCCACTATCCCGCGCAACGAGGCAATCATGGCGATCATGCTGGCCGCCGCCGCGGCCATCGTGCTTGCCACGAAATCGAAGTCGGCCGAAGTGCTCAACACCCAGGTGTTCCGCTCCGGCATGTCGGCTTGCGTCTGTGTGCTCGGCGTGGCGTGGCTGGGCACCACGTTCATCAACTACTACATCGACGACATCCAGGCGATCGCGGGTGATGTGCTCAACGCGCAGCCGTGGCTGCTCGCCGTCGTGCTCTTCTTCGCGGCCTCCCTGTTGTACTCGCAGGCGGCGACGGCGAAGGCGCTGATGCCAGCTGCTCTGGCGATCGGTGTGAGTCCCCTGACGGCGCTCGCATCCTTCCCGGCGGTTTCCGCACTGTTCGTGCTGCCCACGTACCCGACTCTGCTGGCCGCGGTGGAGATGGACGATACGGGTTCGACCCGCATCGGAAAGTACGTCTTCGACCACCCGTTCCTCCTCCCAGGAGTGGTGTGCATCGCAGTCAGCGTTGTCCTCGGGTACGGCATCGGCGCTGCGGTACTCTAAGTGCATGACTGCAAACAATTCATCCGCCCCAAAGTCCGACGTTGAAATCGCCCAGGCGCACGAGCTTGAGCCCATCACCGCAATCGCGGAAAGGGCGACGGTGAGCGAGGAAGCGCTCATCCCGTACGGCAAGCACATGGCCAAGGTGGACATCACCAAGGTGCCCGATAACGCCCCCGGCAAGCTGGTGTTGGTCACCGGCGTTTCCCCGACGCCGGCGGGCGAAGGTAAGTCCACCTCGCTGATCGGCCTCACCGACGCGTTGGCACAGCTCGGGCACAAGGCCATGGTCGCACTGCGCGAGCCCTCGCTCGGCCCGGTGATGGGTATCAAGGGCGGCGCAGCTGGCGGCGGGTACTCCCAGGTCGTGCCGATGGAGCAGATCAACCTGCACTTCACAGGCGACTTCCACGCGATTACCAGCGCCAACAACACGCTCGCGGCACTTATTGACAACCACATCCAGCAGGGCAACGACCTGGGCATCGACCCGCGTCGCGTGACCTGGCAGCGCTGCCTGGACGTCAACGACCGCAACCTGCGCAACGTGGTCACCGGCCTCGGCGGCCCGGGCAACGGTATGCCGGCTGAGACTGGCTTTACCATTACGGCAGCCTCCGAGATCATGGCGATTCTCGGCCTGGCGACCGACCTGGCGGATCTGAAGCGCCGCCTGGCCAACATCACGATCGGCCTGACGTACGACAGGAAGCCCGTCACCGCGGGCCAGCTCAACGCACAGGGCGCGATGGCGGCGCTGTTGAAGGAGGCGGTGAACCCGAACCTGGTGCAAACCTTGGGCGGCACCCCGGCGTTCATCCACGGCGGCCCGTTCGCCAACATCGCCCACGGCTGCAACACGCTTATCGCCACCCGTACTGCGCAGCGCTACGCCGACATCGTGCTCACCGAGGCCGGCTTCGGCTCGGATCTGGGTGCGGAGAAGTTCTTCGACATCAAGGCCCGTTACGGCGACCTGGACGTCGCCGGCGCGATCGTGGTGTGCACCATCCGCTCGATCAAGTACAACGCTGGCGTGGCGAAGGCCGACTTGAACGAAGAAAACATCGACGCGCTCAAGGAAGGCATCGTGAACCTGGAGCGTCACGTGGAAAACGTGGCGAAGTTCGGCGTAACACCGGTCGTGTCGCTGAACCTGTTCACCTCCGACACGGATGCCGAGCGCGAGTTCGTCCGCAACTGGGCAGATGAGAAGGGTATCGCGCTGGAGGAATCCGAGGTGTGGGCCAAGGGCGGCGACGGCGCCATCAAGCTCGCCGAAACCCTGCTGGCAAACCTCACCGAGGGCACCTCCAAGCCGCTCTACGACCCGGCGGACGGCATCGAGAACGCCATCGAGACCATCGCGCGGGAGATCTACCGCGCAGATGACGTGCAGTACTCAGCTGCGGCGCTGAAGGATCTGCAGACGCTGAAGGACAACGGCTTCGACACCCTGCCGGTGTGCGTGTCCAAGACGCAGTACTCCTTCTCCGACGATCCGTCGCAGCTTGGCGCGCCGACCGGCCACACGCTGCACGTGCGCAACCTGCTGCCGCGCACCGGCGCGGGCTTCGTCGTGGCGCTCACCGGCGATGTGATGACCATGCCGGGTCTGCCGAAGGTGCCTAGCGCCAACAACATCGACGTGGACGAAAACGGCCAGATCTCCGGCCTGTTCTAGTCCTCGGCTGTAGCCGGATCGTCTTCCGGCCCGGCTTCCGCCTCGTCCGCCCGCGACCCCGGCCACCCGGGGTACGCGGGCGGCGTGCCTCCGAAGGCGGGGCACAGCGACTGGAAGGCGCACCACCCGCACAGCTTCGACGTTTGCGGCCGGAAGGTGCCCTCCACACCGTCGCCCTCGATCTTGGCCCACAGGTCGGCGAGGTCGCGCTCAAAATACTCGAGTTCCTCGCGCGAAGGGGTGAGGATCATCGAATCCATCACCTTCAGGTACATCAGTTTCAGCTGGGTGGGTACGACGCCGAACAGGCGCCAGTACACCAGGGCGTAGAAGCGCATCTGGAACTGGGCGTCCTGGGAGTAGCGGGGAAGAGGCTTCTTGCCGGTTTTATAGTCCACCACGCGCACCTCGCCGGTGGGCGCGACGTCCACTCGGTCGATGAAGCCGCGCACCGGCACGCCGTTGGGCAGCACGAAATCCACGGGCATCTCTTGGGCGAAGGCGTCGAATCCGAGCGGGTTTTCCATGGTGAAGTAGCCGCGCAGAAGCGCGCGCGAATCGACGAGCAGTTGGTGGGTGTCGGTGATGGGTTGGGCGCACTCGGGGGCGTCGATCAGCATTTGCTCCCAATGCGGCTTGAGTCGCTTCACGGCGGCCGGGTACGTGCGCTTCTCGCGCGGCCACGTGAACATCTCCTCCAACACCGCGTGCACGAGTGTGCCGCGCACCTGCGCTTCGGTGGTGGGTTCTTCGAGCCGGTCGATGGCGCGCAGCCGGTACTGCAGCGGGCAGCGCTTGTAGTCGGAGGCGCGGGAGGGGGAGAGGGCAAGTGACATGGGAGTTATTTTAAGGTGGGTGCATGATCGACTTCATCGCAGCCAGCCCGAGCGCGTTCCACGCCGCGGCCAATGTCGCGGCACGGCTTGAGCAGGAGGGCTTTTCGCTTGACGACGCATCCGTGGACCCCGCCTCCCCCGGAGGCCACTACATCTGCCGCGATGGCGCCGTGATCGCTTGGTGGGTGCCGACGCATGCCGAGCCGCGCTTCCGCGTGGTTGGCTCGCATACCGATTCACCGGGGCTGATGGCTAAACCGGTGCCGGATATCCACCGCGAGGGCTACCACCAGGTGGCGGTGGAGGTCTACGGCGGCGCGATTTTGCCCAGCTGGTTCGACCGAGACCTCACTTTCGCGGGCCGCGTGGTCACCGCGGACGGCGAGGAACACCTGGTGAACACCGGGCCGGTGGCGCGTGTGCCGAACTTAGCCATTCACCTGTACCGCCAGAACGCGCCGGAGCTCGACCGTCAGGCGCACACGGTCCCGCTGTTGGGCGTGGACCAGCCGCTGCTGGAGCTCACGGCGGAATCTGCGGGCATCGGCGCAGCCGACATCGTGGCGCATGAGCTCATCACCGCCGATGCGCAGCGCGGCCAGCTGCTGGGCGACTACATCACCGCCGGGCGCTTGGACAATCTGACCAGCGTGTGGGCCTCGCTCGAAGCGCTCATCGCGGCGAAGGACGACGCGAGGGAAATCCTCGTGCTTGCGGCGTTCAACCACGAAGAAGTCGGCTCTGCGTCCACGGCTGGCGCGGGCGGGCCGATGCTCGAGCGCGTGCTGCACCGGGTAGCCGGCGGGTTCGGGGAGCCGGGGGAGATCATCGCCAACTCGATCCAGGTCTCGGCGGACGCGGCGCACGCGGTGCACCCGAACTACCCACAGAAGCACGACACCACCCATCACCCGGTGCTCGGCGGAGGGCCGGTGCTGAAGGTCAACGCGAACCAACGCTACGCCTCGAACGCGGTGACCGAGGCCGCCTGGATCGCGGCCTGCCGCGCCGCAGGTGTGCCACACCAGACCTTCGTGGGCAACAACTCGGTGCCGTGCGGATCCACCATCGGTCCGATCTCTTCGACCCGGCTGGGACTCCCCACGGTTGACGTCGGTGTTGCACTACTATCCATGCACTCGGCGCGCGAAATGTGCTCGGCGCGCGACATGGAATACTTCACCAAGGCACTCACCGCGTTTTACGCCGGAGCGGGGCGCTAAGGCATACTCGGAAACCATGTATTCCGGCCCATTTCAACCAGGCGACAAGGTTCAACTCACCGACGCAAAACGGCGCCACTTCACCTTTGAGCTCGTGGAGCACGGACAGTTCCACTGCCACAAAGGCATCGTGGAGCACGACGACATTATCGGTGCCGACGAGGGCTCTGTGGTGCAGTCCACGCTGGGGGCGGATTTCCTCTGCTTCCGCCACCTGCTGGTAGACCACGTGTTGTCCATGCCGCGCGGCGCCGCAGTGATCTACCCGAAGGACGCCGCGCAGATTCTGGTGGAGGGCGACATCTTCATGGGCGCCCGGGTGCTTGAGGCAGGGGCGGGCTCGGGCGCGCTGACCATGTCGCTGCTGCGCGCCGTGGGGCCGGAAGGCAAGGTGTTCTCCTACGAGATCCGCGATGACCACCTTGCTTACGCCAAGGACAACGTGGCTGACTACTTCCAAGGCACGCCCGAGTGGTGGGAGCCGCGTCTTGGCGATTTCGGCGAGATCACCCCGGATGACCTCGGCGGCCAGGTGGACCGCGTCATTTTGGACATGGTGGAACCGTGGCACTTCATCGACACGGTAAAAGACGTGCTCATCCCTGGCGGCGTATTCATGACGTACGTGGCCACAGTGCCGCAGCTGATGAACATCATGGAGGCCATCCGTGAGGCGAAGTGCTTCACGGAACCACGCGCGTGGGAGACGCTGCTGCGTGAGTGGAAGGTTGAAGGCCTGGCCACACGCCCGGAGCACCGGATGAACGCCCACACCGCGTTTTTGGTGTGGACGCGAAGGCTCGCGGACGGTGTGACTCCGCCGCGTCCGCAGCGAAAAGCCCGTCGATAAGCAACCTGCTCCCGTAGGCTCAGGTTTATGTCTGGATTTATTGAAGATGACGGCTTCGGCCCGGAGCTGCGCAACCTCCGCACGGAGAACCAGAACCTGGGCGAGCGCAATAAGAAGCTCGCCGAACTGCTGAAATCCAGCCGCGACAAGCTCAACGACTTGTATGCGAAGGTGGAGGAGCTGGGCGAGCCGGCCACCCCGTACGGCATCTATCTCGGTGCCTCAACACGGGACATGGAAGCCGAGGTGTACACCTCCGGTCGCCGCATGCGCGTGAAAGTCTCCCCGATGGTGGATATGTCGGCGCTCGTGCCGGGCACGCTCGTGCGCCTAGGTCAGGGCACCGTGATTGTGGAGGCCTGCGGGTTCATGCCCACCGGCAACCTGTACACCATGGTGGAGCGCGTCGGCGAAGACCGTGCGGTGGTGGCCGACCAGCAGGGGCTGGAATCGCTGGTCATGCTCGCCGAGCCGCTGCTGAAAACTGCGCGCGCAGGTGACACCGTGCTGGTGAACGCCTCCGCGGGCTACGCGTTCGAACGTGTGGCGAAAACCGAGGTAAACCAGCTCTCGCTCGAGGAGGTGCCGGATGTCACTTATGCCGACATCGGTGGTCTGCGCTCGCAGATTGAGACGATCCAGGACTCGGTGGAGCTGCCGTTTTCCAACCCCGGCTTGTACGCGCAGTACGACCTGAAGCCGCCGAAGGGCTTGCTGCTGTACGGCCCGCCCGGTTGCGGTAAGACGCTCATTGCCAAGGCGGTGGCGAATTCGCTTTCGCAGCGCCTGGGCGACGGTGGCCGGGCCCACTTCATCAACGTCAAGGGCCCAGAGCTTTTGAACAAGTTTGTCGGCGAGACGGAGCGCCGCATCCGCCTCATCTTCGAGCGTGCACGCGAGCTGGCCTCCGAAGGCACGCCGGTGATCGTGTTCTTCGATGAGATGGAGTCGATCTTCCGTACCCGCGGCTCGGGCATCTCCTCTGACATGGAGACCACGGTTGTGCCGCAGCTGCTCACGGAGATCGATGGCGTGGAGGACATCGCGAACGTGATTGTCATCGGCGCGACGAACCGCGAGGAGCTCATCGACCCGGCGATTCTTCGCCCCGGCCGACTGGACATCAAGGTGCGTGTCTCTCGCCCGGATAAGGAAGAGGCCAAGGACATCCTGGCGCGCTACATCACGCCTGGCATCCCGCTTGCGGGCACGCGAGAGCAGCTAATCGACGCTGCCGCTGACGCCATGTTCGAGCCCCGCCCGTTCGTGCGCTTGGAGCTTGTCGACGGTTCCACGGAGACCCTGTACTACTCCGACTTCGTCTCTGGCGCGATGATTGCCAACGTGGTGAACCGGGCCAAAAAACTGGCTATCAAGGACCACCTGTCGGGCGTTTCTGAGACCGGCATCACCGCAGACCACTTGCGCCAGGCTGTCCGCGACGAGCAGGACGAGAGCGAGGACATGCCGAACACCGCCAGCCCAGACGAGTGGGCGCGCATCACCGGACGGCAGGGCAAGCGCGTGGTTGGCGCTGAGGTGGTGGGGTAGCGGCCCGCGCCACCTGTACCCGCGCCACCCGTACCCGTAGCGCCGCGCCGGATTGCCCGGTGCGGCGTTTGGCGTTTGTAAAGGTACGACCACGAAATGGCTGTTTCGCCGCGAAGGGTCCAGTACAGTAACCCCCATTCCAAACAGTGGGCACATATCCCACACAGTGAGTAGGAGGTTGTATGAGTACGTCAGTTGAACCGGAGTTCACGTCGCAGAAGGACCGCTCGGCCGCGATTGCTGTGGCTGCCTTTCCCGCGTTCATCCTTGCCGGCGCGGCAATTGCATTCTTCTTCCCCGCGCCGTTTCTTCCGCTGACGGACTACATCACCTACTTCCTCATGATCATCATGTTCGGCATGGGGCTGACCCTGACCATCCCGGACTTCAAGGAGGTTGCGCGCCGTCCCGTGCCGGTGGTCATCGGTGTCATCGCGCAGTTTGTCATCATGCCGCTGGGCGCGGTGTTTGTGGCGAAGGTGTTCGGTCTCAATCCCGCGCTGGCGGTCGGCCTGCTCATGCTGGGCTCCGTGCCTGGCGGAACGTCGTCGAACGTCATCGCCTACTTGTCTAAAGGTGATGTCGCGCTCTCGGTGGCGATGACCAGCGTGTCCACGCTCATCGCTCCGATCATGACCCCAATTCTGATGTACCTGCTGGCCGGCGCGAACGTGGAAGTCGACGCAATGGGTATGGCGAAGTCGCTCGCACAGACCATTCTCATCCCGGTCGTCGGCGGCCTGGTGCTGCGCTACCTCCTGGATTCCTGGATGGAGAAGATCTCTCCGATCCTGCCGTGGATTTCCATCCTCGGCATCGGCGGCGTGGTGTTCCCCACGGTTGCGAAGAACCGCGAAGCGTTGCTGGAAGTCGGCGCGATCGTCTTCCTCGCTGTGTTGGCGCACAACGTCTTCGGCTACGCACTGGGTTACTACACCGCGAAATTCACGGGCCAACCGGAGAGCTACCGCCGCACTGTAGCCGTGGAGGTGGGCACCCAGTCCGCTGGCCTGTCCAGTGGCATGGCTGGCAAGTTCTTCTCGCCCGAGGCCGCGCTGCCGGGCGCGGTTGCTGCTGTGCTGCACAACATCACCGGCGCGGTCTACGCATGGCTCGTGCGCCGCACGCCGACGGAGAAGGAACTCGCTGCCCAGCCGGCAGAGCGCACAGACCACGACGTAGAGGTCACCGTCTCTTAGGCCCCGGCCTCTGCCCCCGATGCTGCCGCGGCGACCGCTTGCAACGCCTGCACGAAGTCGTCCGGCGTGAGGTGCGCGAAGCTGAGCACCAGCCCGTCGCCGCCGCCGGACCACAGCGCGGATTCGTGCCCGCACTCCACGCCACGAGCTGTGAGACTGTGTTCGAACCGGGTTCGCGCCGCATCGTCGCCGAAGCGAACGGAGATATCCGCCCCGGAATCATTCATCAGTGCCGCGTGCGCGCCGGAGCCGGCGAGCACGGGCAGCAGCTTCGCTTGGAGCTGGATCCTTCGTTTCGCAAGCTGCGCGTGCGTGGCCTTGGTGTTACGCCTCACGACACCGCTGGAGAGCAGGTTTGCGATCGCCCGTTGTGTCACGGTTGCTACGGGCATGCCCAGTACCGCGCGTGTTTCCCGCAGCCGTGGCGCAAGCTCGGGGGACGCCACCACGTAGCCTGCGGCGAGCTCCCGCGATAGCAGGGTGGAGAAGGTTCCCAGTGTGAGCACGTCCGCAGACGGGGAAAGCGCTCCGAGGGTTGGCTGCGGAGCGATGCGGTAGCGCAGCTCGGCGTTGAAGTCGTCTTCGATGAGCAGGGTGTGCGTTTCGTGCGCCCACTGCAAAAGAGCGCCCCGCCGGGGTGCGGGCATGGCACCACCGTGGGGGTAGAGGTGCGCGGGCGTAACCAACAGTGCGTCGAGGTCGCAGGGCAGCTTATCGACGTCAACCCCGCCGGCATCCGACGCGCATTCCACCAGCGTGTGTCCCAGCATCGGCACCACGCGCCGCAAGCCCGGGTGGCCCGGGTCTTCCACGCCGACCCGAAGTCCGTGGCCCAGCGTGTGCAGCGCCAGCATCAAGCCTTCGCGTGATCCTCCTGTGACCACCACCTGCTGCGGCGCCACCGCCATTCCACGGGCCAGCCTGAGGTGTTCCGCGATTGCCGCCCGCAGCTCGGGTTCGCCCGCCTTATCCACGCCACCGCCCAAGTCGTCGGCCGCGTCGCGCCACGCTTTGCGCCAAGCGGCGGGGCGGACCGCGCCTGCGTTGCCAGGCGAGGGTTTCAAGGAGATACGGGCCCGCGGAAGGCGCCGTGAAAGCGCACCGGTCTGTGCTGTGCTGGGGGCGGCGGTGACTGTAAGGCCCGGATGGATACGTGTCGCCGCGCCCTGCGAGGACAACAGGTAGCCCTCGCCGGCGAGCAGGTCGTACGCGGTAACTACGCTGCCACGGGATACGCCGAGGCGGTTCGACAGGTCACGGGTGGACGGGACCTCGTCGCCAGGCACCAATGCTCCATTCGCTACCTCCGCTCTGATGCCCGCGGCGATCTGGGCGGGAAGCGGCGTCGGCGACGAGCGGTCGATACTGATCATCGTGTACCCCAACTGGTCCAAAGAATGAAAAGCGAACTGGCTCTAGGAATCTACCAGTGGTCGGTCGAAGATGGAGCGCATGACTGATATCAACGAGCAATTCATCGGCGGCGTGATTATGGACGTCGTTACTCCAGAGCAGGCGAAGATCGCTGAGGACGCAGGTGCCGCGGCCGTCATGGCGCTCGAGCGCGTGCCAGCAGACATCCGCGCCCAGGGCGGGGTGGCGCGCATGAGCGACCCTGATCTCATCGAGGGCATCATCGACGCTGTTGATATCCCGGTCATGGCCAAAGCGCGCATCGGCCACTACATGGAGGCAAGGATCCTCGAGCACCTCGGCGTGGACTACATCGATGAATCGGAGGTCCTGAGCCCTGCCGACTACGTCAACCACATCGATAAGCAGGGCTTCGACGTCCCGTTTGTTTGCGGCGCGACCAACCTGGGTGAGGCACTGCGGCGCGTCAACGAGGGCGCGAAGATGATCCGCTCTAAGGGCGAGGCAGGCACCGGTGACGTCTCCGAGGCCACCAAACACATTCGCACCATCAAGGGCGAAATCGCGAGCTTGCAGGCCATCTGGGCGGGCAACCGCGACGAGCTCTTCGTTGCAGCGAAGGGGCTGCAGGCCCCGTACAGCCTGGTCGCCTACGTAGCCGAGCACGGCAAGCTGCCAGTTCCGCTGCTCGTTGCGGGTGGTGTGTCCACTCCCGCGGATGCCGCGCTCATGATGCACCTTGGCGCAGACGGTGTGTTCGTCGGATCCGGCATCTTCAAATCCGGCAACCCCGAGGCGCGCGCGAAAGCAGTGGTGAAAGCCACGAAGAACTGGCAGGACATTGCCGCAGTTACCGAGGCGTCTCGCGGACTCGGTGAGGCCATGGTGGGCATCAATGTCGCGGACCTGCCAGCGCCGCACCGACTGGCCGAGCGCGGCTGGTAGGAGACGGATCGCTAGAGAGAGGAGCCTACGGGCCTAGCAGGCCGATGGGAACGATCCACTCTCGGTCTCCAACTTCGGCTATTGCCCCTGTTGGGGTGATAAGGAGTAGACCAAGGGGAGGTCTTCGAATTGATTCCGCCACCTCCGCCAAACGCGGTGCGGCCACCTTGGCCGCGGTTTGGGAAAGTTTGACCTCGACCCCGATCCAGTTGCCGTCACGAAACTCTATGACGATATCTATTTCCGCCGTCCCGTCCTTCGATCGATAGTGCATCGCAGTTCCGTCAAGGGGTTGGGAGTACACACGTGCGTCGCGAAGCACAAGCGACTCAAAAAGAAAACCGAGGGTGCGGGGATCTAGCGCCAAAGCTGAATGCGATGCACCCATAGCGGCCGCGGCTAACGAGGGGTCGACCAGATGACGTTTGGGAGTCGCACTAAGCCTCGTGGAGGAGCGCCGTGCAGGTGCCCACGGCGGTTGGTCTTCGACGAGGTACATCCTGGTGGCAAACTCATGGAATTGGGATGGGAACCCTTTGCCAACGTCGATGCCGTCATCCCCAAGGCGCTTCTGCACGGTGGTTAAAGGGGCGGGGTGCGCCGTGAGTGTGGCGTAAGCCCGGATGAAGCTCGAGAATCGTTGCGGTGACCGTCTCGGGCCACCAATAATCGGAAACTCGCGTTGGGCAAGGGTATCCATGTATGCCCTGACCAACAGCTCAGCATCCCCAGCGGGTTTGTCCACCCATGCGGGCCAGCCGCCGCGAGTGATCAAGCGGCTGACGCCGTCTATATCGTGGGGGCTCAACTGCTCGCCGTGAACCGGCTCTTGGCCATCAATCAAACGCGAAAGTGAGAAAGAACCAACGGAGTCTCCCGATTCCCAAAGGGACATTGGACGCATCGGCAAATCCATGATCCGGCCCGCTCCAGAGTGGCGGCGCGCTCCGTCGTCCGGCCACGCAGAACCCGATAGAAGGAACTGGCCCGGGGAGGAATCCTTGTCGGCTGCACGTCGCACAGCGCTCCAAAGCTGCGGGGCAAGTTGCCACTCGTCCAGCAACCGGGGCGAATCCCCTGCGAGCAATGCCCCGGGATTGAGGCTTGCTGCCTCTACGAGTTCAGGGTGGTCCGCGTCGAGAAGTAGGTGAGAGGAGCTGACTTGGAGAGCGGTAGTTGTCTTGCCAGTCGCACGCGCACCGGTCACATTAACCGCTGGAGATACCTGGAGATAGCGTTGCAGAAGGGCGTCAACGACTCGAGGCTTATAGGGCAACATGCAGCAATAATACGTAAGATTGGGCGAAGTGTCGAGCTGAACCTGGGCGAAGTGTCGAGCTGAACCTGGGCGAAGTGTCGAGCTGAACCTGGGCGAAGTGTCGAGCTGAACCTGGGCAAAGTGTCGAGCTGAACCTGGGCAAAGTGTCGAGGGGTGCAGCACCCGCTAGGCTGATTACCTATGACGCGCTACATGGGAACCGAGACGGAATACGGCATCATCTGCCCGTCTGACCCGTACATCAGCCCGCTGCTCACCTCGACGCACGCGGTAGTGGCTTACGCCGCGCTGCGCACGAAGGCCCGCACCCGTTGGGACTACGCGGAAGAGGCGCCGCTGCGCGACGCGCGCGGGTTCGACCTGCAGCGGTACCGCACGGTGCCGGTGGTGGATGCGAACGCCATCGGCGTGGCCAACGTGGTCACCGCAAACGGCGCGCGCTACTACGTCGACCACGGCCATCCCGAGTACTCCAGCCCGGAGGTGTCGAACGCGTTCGACGCGATGGTCTATGACGCGGCGGGTGACATCGTGCTCAACAACGCGGCCGCAGACATCAAGCAGCTCTACGAGCAGGGGGTCTCGGTACTCAACCAGCACGAGCCGTGCCCGCCGCTGAAGTTCTACAAGAACAACGTGGACGGTAAGGGCCGCTCGTACGGCAGCCATGAGAACTACCAGTACTCGCGGCACACGAACTTCGAGGTTCTCACGCAAGCGCTTATCCCGTTCTTCGTCACCCGCCAGGTGATCATCGGTGCCGGTCGTGTCGGCATCGGGCAGGCGAGCGAGGAGCCGGGTTTCCAGATCTCGCAGCGCGCGGATTACTTCGAGCAGGAGGTGTCGCTGGAAACTACGCTTAACCGCGGCATCGTAAACACCCGCGATGAGCCGCATGCGCCGGAGGAGGATTTCCGTCGGCTGCACGTCATCGTTGGCGACGCGAACATGAGCCAGTTCTCGAACTTTTTGAAGATGGGTATGACGAAGCTGGTCATCGACGCCATCGAGGCTGGTGTGGACTTCAGCGATCTTCGTCTGAAGGACCCGGTTGCGGAGATCAAGCGGGTCAGCCACGACCCGACGCTGAAGCATGAGCTTGAGCTAATCGACGGCCCGAGGCTCAGCGCCCTTTCCATCTTGGGGGTCTACCGCGAACGCTGTGCGGCGTTGGGCACGCTTGCCGACGTCGATAAGCAAGTGCTCGACATGTGGGCCGACATCCTGGACGATCTTGCGCGCGACCCGCTGTCTACCGCCGACCGACTCGATTGGACTGCGAAGTGGGCGCTCGTGCGGCGCTTCCAGGATCGCGGTGTGGACATCGCCGACCCGAAGCTGCAGGCCATCGACTTGCAGTACGCGGACATCGACCCAGCTTCCTCGCTGTACCACGCGCTGGTGCGCAAGGGAGCGATGCGCACCATGGTTTCGGACGACGTGATCGAGCGTGCTGCTGCGAACCCGCCGGAGAACACCCGCGCGTACTTCCGTGGCAAAGCGGGGGAGAAGTTCGGCGAGTCGCTCGCGGCGTCGAGCTGGCAGACGATGATTTTCGCCGACGGCGAGCAGCTGTTCCGCGTCGAGCTGGACATGGTGGGCGAGCACACGAAGAAGGAAACAGGTGAGCTTATCGACGCTGCCGGTTCCGTCCGCGAACTTCTCGATGGCCTGGCGTTTGTGCAGCCTATTAAGGGGCTACAGTAGACGCATGGCTAACCATCGACAGACCCACGCGCCCGGCAACCGCCCGGAGCGCGAAAACGACGACTTCGATGCCGGGCAGGCCCAGATCAACTCCACCGGCACCGACGAGCTGCTCGACGAGATCGATTCGCTGCTGGAAAACAACGCAGAAGAATTCGTGAACTCCTTCGTGCAGAAGGGCGGGCAGTAACCCGCATGGCGCAAACCTACCCGCGCCGCATCATGGGCGTAGAGACGGAATTCGGCGTCGCGGCTTACGACGGCGCCACGCCCGTGCTCACGCCGGAGGAAATCTCGCGCTACCTCTTCCGCCCAGTGGTAGCCTCCTACCGCAGCTCAAACATCTTTAGCCGTAACGCGTCCCGGCTATACCTCGACGTGGGCTCGCACCCGGAATACGCCACGGCGGAATGCGACTCACTCAGCCAGCTCATCGCCTACGACAAGGCGGGCGAGCTGCTGTTTAACCGGCTCGCGGCGCAAGCCGACGAAGCGCTCGCGCGCGACGGGGTGCGGGGCACCACCAGGTTGTTCAAGAACAACGTGGATTCACAGGGCAACTCTTACGGGGCGCACGAGAACTACCTCATCAGCCGCGAGATCGTGTTGAAGAGCGCATCGCGCAAGTTGCTGCCTTTCCTTATCACCCGCCAGCTATTGTGCGGCGCCGGGATGATTAACAAGGGCCGCTTCGTTATATCTCAGCGCGCGGACCAGGTCTGGGAGGGAATTTCGAGCGCGACGACGCGCACACGACCGATCATCAACACCCGCGACGAGCCGCACGGGGACTCGCGCAGGTTCCGCCGCATGCACATCATCGTGGGCGACTCCAACATGTCGGAGTGCACCTTCGCGCTGAAGGTCGGCTCCACACAGCTCGTGCTGGAGATGCTGGAGGCTGGCTTTGACGTACCCGAGTTGGAGCTTGCGAACCCGATCGACCACATGCGGGACATCGCGGACGACATGACAGGCCAGACCGACCTGATCCTTGACGGCCGCGGCACACTCACTGCACTTGAGGTCCAGCGCGCCTTTATGGATGCCGCAAAGCGGTGGCTCGAGGTGCGTCCGGACGAGGGGACGCCGAACGAAGAACTGGCGCGGGTGGTCGACCTGTGGTCGCGCACTCTCGACGCCATTGAGACGGGCGATTTCAGCCTGGTGGACCAAGAGATCGACTGGGTGATCAAGTGGAAGTTGCTCACCCAGTTCAAACACAAGCTGGACTGCGAGTGGGACCACCCGAAGCTGGCGCAGGTGGACCTCACCTACCACGACATCAACCGCGACCGCGGCCTGTTCTACCTGTTGGAGCGCAAGGGGCTGGCGAAGCGCTGGATCGACGACGCCGCGATCGAGCAGGCCGCAGACCACGCGCCCGCCACTACTCGCGCGGCACTGCGCGGGAAGTTCCTGGAAGCCGTGCGGGAGCACAATGCCTCGCATAATGTCGATTGGGTGCACTTGAAGGTTAACCGGCCGGATCCGCGCACTGTTGAGTTGCAGGACCCGTTCGCCAACACCGACGAGCGCGTGGACAGCCTCATCGAGTACGTGCGGGAGCACGCTGAGAATAACTAAGGGGAAAGCCATGGCCGACGACGCCGTGATGGTTGCCCGCATGGTGGGGCTGACGTTCGCCCTGCTGGCCTCACCCGGCAAACGCACCACCGATTGGGTGCGCGCGCACGTCGACGGTTACGCGGACCGCTCCCGCGACGCGGTTGCTCACCAGATCGAACGCGACGTGGCGGAGCTGCGCAAACTGTGGGTTCCGGCGCACTTCAGTGGCGGTGAGGTATGGGTGGACAAGGACCTTTACGAGTTGCCGGCGGTCGACCTCACGGCGCAGGAGGCCTCGGCGGTGGGGCTCGCGGTGGATCTCAGCCAGCGCGGCACGCTCGGGGCGTTCGCCCGTTCTGGTTGGACGAAGCTCGCGGCTTCCGGTGCGACCCGCACGTTCGACGCCCCGGCGATCGCCAGCGTGTCCAACGACATCACGCAGCTAGATTCCGCCACCTTCGGCGCGATCGTCGCGTGCGTGCGTAACCAGCAACGCATGTCTTTCGATTTCGTGCGTGCCGCCGGCAAAGCGCCGGAGCGGCGCACGGTTGACCCCTGGGGGATTGTGCCCCTGAACAATCGCGCTTACCTGGTTGGTTTTGATGTCGACCGGGGCGATGAGCGCGTGTTCCGCGTGAAAAAGATTTCCGCGGTGAAGAAAGTCCGCGTAAGCGATGACGACGGCGACGAGTTCGTGCCGGCGACGCGGGACCTACAGGAAATTGTGGAGGAGACACTGCGCGGCCCCGTCACCGACGCTGTGGTGACAGTCCTCGGCGACGCGGGTGAAGAGCTCGCGCAGCGCGGCGAACGCGAGGGCTCCGTGATCACCCTGCGGGGCGTGGAGCGCGACTGGGTGGTGCGCACCGTAGCCAGCTTGGCGGGCACCGTCACCGCCATCGAGCCCGCGGACGTGCGCGCGGACGTCGTCGCACTGCTGCGCGAGGCCGCCCGCAACAGCACGGACGTGGCCAAAACGGACGGGGCCAAAACTGAGGAGGACAACGCGTGAGCAAGAGGGACCAGTTGCGCCGCGAGCGGGTCGTGCGCCTGCTGAACCTGGTGGCCTACGCCTCGAAGCACCCGGGGCTGACCCCGATGGAGATTGCGCGCGACTTAGGCAGCGATCCGCATCAGGTGCGCGAGGATCTCGATCTGTTGTTTCTCACCGGCGTGGGCAAAGGCCCGGGCGAGATGATCGACATCGACCACTCTTGGAAAGGCGTGACCATCCTCGACGACCAGGGGATGACCACCCCGTTGCGCCTCACACCAACTGAGGCCAGCGTGCTGCTCGTGCTCCTGGATTCGCTTGAGACGATGCCGGAACTCGTGGACCCGCGCGCGGTGACCTCCGCGGCGGCGAAGATTCGCGCCGCAACTCGGGCGCGCGGGGTGGACGACGCCGAGCATCCCGCTGAGGTTGGGGTCTCCGGCGTGGTGGCCGACGCGCTCACGCAGGGCCGACAGTTGGAGCTGACGTATTACTCGGCGTCCTCCGATGCCACGTCGCAGCGCACGGTCGAGCCGATCAGCCTGTTTCACGAGGGCGGCATGACCTACCTGCGTGCCGTCGAGGCGGGGGCGACGAAGTCGTTTCGCATGGATCGCATCATGGGCGCGCAGCTTCTCGACGCTGAAGTGACTACCCCCGCCACAGACTTCGACCCGGCGGACCCGTTTGGCCTATCCAGCCGCGAGAAGGCGAGCCTGCTTATCCACCCGGACGCGACCTGGCTGGCCGACTACTGGGAGCTCGAGCTCGACGACGCGAGCGCTGCCGAGGGTGAGGGACCGCGCGAGGTCGGGGAGTGGATCCCCGCCAAGATGCGTTTCGGCTCGGCCGACTGGCTGGTTCGCTTCTGCCTCGGGCAGGCCGATAGGGTGCGTCTTATCGCACCCGCGGAGCTCGCCGCGAGGGTGAGTGAACGCGCGAATCGCGCGATTGAAGCGTTAGACTAACGCGGATACCACTTCGTGGCGCGTCTGCCGTCGAATTTTCGAAAGGAATCCAATGCCTAATCTCGGCTGGCCTGAAATCCTCATTATCCTGCTGGTTGTCCTGCTGCTGTTCGGAGCCAACAAGCTTCCGGATCTTGCGCGCTCGATGGGCCGTTCCGCCCGCATCTTCAAGTCAGAGGTAAAAGAGATGCGCAACGACGACGCCGCGGAAGCATCCGTGGAGAACCCGCAGCAGCCGGCGCAGAACGAGCAACACGCGATTGAGTCGCCGGCTGCGCAGGAAACGCGCAGTGCAGCCCAAGAGGCGGACTTCTGGGATCGCCCGGAGAACCAGCCGCGCTAATCCGCCGAAATGGCTTTCCAACGCAAGAGAAAGAAGAACCCGACCGGCGAGATGGCGCTGGTTGACCACCTCAAAGAGCTGCGCCACCGCGTGATCGTCTCGCTCGCGGCCATTGCCGTGGGCACCGTGATCGGGTTCATCTGGTACCAGGTGTCGCCGCCCGGCATCATGCCGCTCGGCGAAATCATCCGCGGCCCCTACTGCAACTTGCCGCAGGAGCTGCGCGCCGACTTCACCGGCGATGGGGAGTGTCGCCTGCTTGCCACCAGTCCGTTCGAGATGTTCATGCTGCGCCTAAAAGTCGGCGCGCTCGCCGGGCTGGTGCTGTCCTCGCCGGTCTGGCTCGCCCAGATCTGGAACTTCATCACGCCTGGACTACTTAAAAACGAGCGTCGCTACACGCTGGCGTTCGTCACCTTCGCCGTCATCCTGTTCGTCTTGGGCGCGCTCCTGGCGTATTTCGTGCTGGACGAAGGCCTCTACGTCCTTATGTCCATGGGCTCAGAGTTCCAGGTCGCGGCGCTTTCGGGCGGGGAGTACTACAACTTCCTGCTGGCGCTCGTGGTCATCTTCGGCGTGAGCTTCGAAGTCCCTTTGATCATCGTCATGCTCAACATGGTCGGCGTGCTGCGCTACGAGCACGTGCGAGACAAGCGCCGTGTGATCATCGTGGGCATTTTCATCTTCGCGGCGTTCATGACCCCGGGCCAAGACCCGTTCTCCATGGTCGCGCTCGCCATCTCCATCAATCTGCTGGTGGAGCTGGCCTTCCAGTTCTGCCGCTTCAACGACCGCAAGCGCAAGCGCGAGCGCCCCGACTGGATGGACGTGGACGACGAGGAGGCCTCCGGCCCGATCGCGGCACCCGAGCCGGTGGGCGCGGGCTCGTCCATTGCCGCCGGGCCCATCGATGCGCCGCAGCCGGTCGCGGCGGCCCGGCCGGTGGGGCGTGCTGGGGGGAGTAAAGTCCGCACCGCAGGCGTCGATAAGCAACCGCCCAAACCCCAACGGCCTTCCATCCCGGATAGTTTCGAGGACGTACTGTAGGGGGCATGTCTTTCCTCCAGGAATTCGCCGCCGCTAAACCCTTCGCTCTCGACGAGTTCCAACTCGAAGCATGCCGTGTGGTGGAGGACGACCGGGGCGTGCTCGTGTGTGCTCCCACCGGCTCCGGCAAGACGGTAGTAGGCGAGTTCGCGGTGGCGCTCGCGCTGTCGCGCGGCACGAAATGCTTCTACACCACGCCGATTAAGGCGCTGAGCAACCAGAAGTACCACGACCTCGTCGCCGAGCACGGCGAGGATGCCGTCGGCCTGCTTACCGGGGATACCAGCATTAACGGCTCCGCGGACGTGGTGGTGATGACCACCGAGGTCTTGCGCAACATGCTTTACGCGGAGTCCGCGCAGCTGGACCGGCTCACGCACGTGGTGATGGATGAGATCCACTTCCTGGCCGACCGGGACAGAGGCGCGGTGTGGGAGGAGATCATCCTCAACTTGGACGACTCGGTGAGCCTGATTGGGCTTTCGGCAACCGTGTCCAACTCGGAGGAGTTCGGCGAGTGGCTTTCCACCGTCCGCGGCGACACCGAGGTGATTGTCACCGACCACCGGCCCGTGCCGCTGAGCCAGTACATGATGGTGGGGCGCAAGATGTTTCCGCTGTTCGAGCCGGGCACGGACGGTCGCGTGAACCGGCAGTTGGAGTACGCCATCGAACGCATCGAGGGCGCCTCGCACGATGAGGGCCGCCGCGACTTCGAGGAAGGCAAAGGGTTTCGTTCCCGCGCCGGCAGCCGCCGCAGCGGGCGCGAGCGCGGCCAGGACCGCTTCCGGCCCGTGGGCCGCCCCCAGGTGGTCTCGGCGTTGGCGGGGCGCGACATGCTGCCTGCGATCGTGTTCATCTTCTCGCGTGCCGGCTGCGACGGCGCACTGTTCCAATGCCTGCGTTCGCGCCAGGTGCTCACCAGCCCCGACGAGCAGGAGCAGATCGCATTGCTTATCGACGAGGGCGTGGCCGGCATCCCCGACGAGGACCTTGAAGTGCTCAACTTCCGCCAGCTGAGAACCGCGTGGACGCGTGGGTTTGCCGCCCACCACGCGGGCCTGCTTCCCGCGTTCAAGCACATCGTGGAACAGCTCTTCGTCCGCGGCCTGGTGAAGGTGGTCTTTGCAACCGAAACGCTCGCCCTGGGCATCAACATGCCGGCACGTACCGTGGTGCTGGAGAAGATGGTGAAGTTCAACGGCGAGGCCCACGTCGACCTCACCCCGGGCCAGTACACGCAGCTGACGGGGCGCGCGGGGCGCCGCGGCATCGACACAATCGGCAACGCCGTGGTGCAGTGGGCCCCGGCGATGGACCCGAACGAGGTGGCTGGGCTGGCCTCTACGCGCACGTACCCGCTCATCTCACAGTTCCAGCCTGGCTACAACATGGCGATCAACATGTTGGCCATGAACGGCTACGAGGACTCCGTGCGCCTTATCGAGCAATCCTTTGCCCAGTTCCAAACCGACCGCTCCGTGGTGGGCGAGGTGCGCGATATCGAGCGACTGCAGCACAAGGTGACCCAGCTGCGCGAAAAGCTGTACGTGGAGGTGGATCAGTTTGCCCCCGACTCCGGTGAGGGGGCGGCTGAGGCGTTGGTGGAGTACATGGACCTGCGCCGCCAGCTCAGCGACGCCGAGAAGCAAGCGCGGCGCGACTCGTTGGATTCACGCCACGAGGAAACCGTGAAGATCCTTGGCCGCCTCCAAGTTGGCGAGGTGATCGCTGTGCCGGGCAAGGGTAAGCCGGAGCTGGCCGCCGTGGTGCAGCCGGCGGGCAAACCGCACGACCCGCGGCCGTGGGTGACCACGGAGCGCGGCTGGTCCGGCCGCATCAGCGCCGACGCGTTCCGGAATCCACCGATCGTGGTGGGGCGCATCAAGGTGCCGCGGCACATGCAGGACCAGCCGCGGCGCCACACCCGCAAAGTGGTGGATATGCTGCACCGCGGTAACTTCCGCGCGCCGAAGAAGATGCGCCAGGAAGCGAGGGTGCGCCCGTCCAAGGAGGTCACCGCGCTGCGCGAGGCGATGCGCAACCACCCGGTGCACGACTGGCCGCCCGCCCAGCGCGAACTGCTCGCCCGCACCGCCGAGGACCTGGTGCGCGGGGAACGCACGCTGGCGAAGCTGTCGCGGCGCGTCGACGACTCCACGGATTCCCTCGGCCGGACCTTCGAGCGCATCATCGGGCTGCTCGCCGAGCTGGATTACGTGGAGATCGTCGACGGCGAGCCGGAGGTCACCGAAGAGGGGGAGAGGCTGTCGCGCATCCACAACGTTTCCGACTTGCTCGTGGCGCAGTGCCTCAAGCGCGGCATCTGGGATGAGCTGGACCCGGCGGAACTCGCCGGCGTGGCGTCGATGGTGGTGTTTGAAAACCGCCGCGCCACAGGTGGGTCGCCGGAGGCCGCCACCGACGCCATGGCGGACGCGATGGGCGACACGATGCGCATTTACAACGAGCTGGTCTCTGACGAGCAGCGCCACCGCCTGCCTGCCACGCGCCTGCCGGACCCGGGATTTGCGCTCGCGTTGCACCAGTGGACCGCGGGTGCCCCGCTGGGCTACGCGCTCGCTGCCGCGGCAGAATCGGGCGCGGAGCTGAGCCCGGGTGATTTCGTGCGTTGGTGCCGCCAGGTCATCGACCTGCTCGAGCAGATTAAGAAGACGGGGTATTCGGAGCAGATCCGCGACAACGCGAACCGGGCGGTGGACGCGATCCGGCGCGGCGTGGTGGCCATCGGCAACTAGCCGCGGCGCAAAAAGAGAGCTCGAGTGCAAACGAGTGCTTAAGCGTGATCTAGAGCGCGCCGAGCACGTCGGGGCGCAGCAGCGACACTGTCGCGATGCGAAGATTACGCCCCAGAGGGTCAAGGATCAGGCTTTGCACACCGACGACACGCCCGTTGACCATCACCGGCCCACCCGAGTCGCCTTTGACCGCGGGCGGGTTCGTGTACACCATACCCGCGGGGCGCACCACGGTTTCCATCCCGCGCGAAATCGCTGCTGGCAGCGTGCCCAGGTAACGGCCGGGGCGCGCAGCTGCTGCCGCGGCCCGCTGGCCGTATCCGAAGGTCACCGTGCGCGCCCCCGGCTTCGGCGGCGGCCCGATACGCAGCGAGGGCGCCACGACGGGGCGGTGAAGTTGAAGCAGCGCGATGTCGGTGCCGGGGAAGGCGCGCATGTGGGTGATGGGTTGCAGGGAGCCGTCGATAAGCACTCGCACCTGCTCAACCGATCTACCGCGCAAGAAGTGCGCGCAGGTGAGCACCCACTCGGGCGCGACGATGGCGCCGGTGCAGTAGCCGCCGGGCGCGCTGATGCGCACCACGGCGCGAGGCAGGGCAGAACTCACCCACGCGATGGTAGCCACCTAGCATGGGACGCATGGCTATTTTCGACGCGTCAACCTACGCCCGGCGCCGCAAGTACTCGGCCGAACTGGCCCGCGTACACGGCCTCGCAGGCCTGATCATCGGCACGGGCTCCGAGTTCGCCTACCTCACCGGATCCTGGGCTTCCTCGCACGAACGGCTTACCGCGCTTACCATCTCTGCGGACGGAAACGTGCGGCTCACTGCCCCGATGACGGATATCGGCGCGCTCGCCGAGCTCGCCGCGGACGACGTGGAGCTTATCGGCTGGCGCGACGGCGAGGATCCGTACGCCATCGCAACCGCGCGCTCGATGCCGCCGGGCGGGTGGGGCTGGGCACCTCGCTGAGCGCTGCGCACGTGTTCGCCCTCCAAGAGCTCCTGCCGAACACCACGCTGGCAGCCGACGCAGCAGCGGAGCTGTTCATGGTGAAAGACGAAGCGGAGCTTGCTGAGCTCGAGCGCGCTGGTGCGGCGATTGACCGCGTGCACGAGCGCGCATCCGAGCTGCTTCGCCCCGGGCGCACAGAGCGCGAAGTAGCCGGGGAACTCCACGAGCTGATCTTGCAGGAGCACGCGCGCGTGGAGTTCGTCATCGTCGGCTCTGGCCCGAACGGCTCGAACCCGCACCACGATTTTTCCGACCGGGTGCTCCAGCCTGGCGACCCTGTGGTGGTGGACCTTGGTGGTGCGCTGGATTCCGGCTACCAGTCTGACTGCACCCGCACCCACGTAGTTGCGGGTGAGCAGCCCCCGGAGGACTTCTCCCGCGCCTACGCGGCGCTCACCGACGCGTTCAACGCGGCCTGCGAGGCGGCCCGCCCTGGCATCACCGCGGGGGAGCTAGACACCGCGGCTCGCGATGTGCTTGAGGCTGCGGGCTACGGCGAACTGTTTACCCACCGCCTTGGCCACGGTATCGGTCTGGCAGGCCACGAGGCACCGTTCATTATCGGCGGGTCCGACGTGGAACTTCGCGAGGGCATGGCCTTTTCCATCGAACCCGGCCTATACAAACCGGGGGAGTGGGGCATGCGCATCGAAGACATTGTCACCCTCACCGACCGCGGCGTTCGCACCCTCAACCACACCGATCGGGGTGTGTGATGGCTGGAGGTGCAATGCCCGGTTCTGTGCTGCTCCTCGGGGCGCGAAGCGACATCGGCGGGGAGATAGCGAAGCGCATCTGCAAAGGGCGCGAGGTAGTGCTCGCGGCGCGGGGTGACGCCGGGCTGGTAGACGTCGAAAAGCAATTGCTCAATGCTGGTGCCGCCAGTGTGCGATTTGTGGACTTTGACGCCACCGACACTGCATCCCACCGCTCCGTGGTGGAGCAGGCGGGCGAGGTGGCCTCCGCGATCGTGGCGTTCGGCATCCTCGGCGACCAGGAGCAGGCCGAGCGGGAAGAGGGTGAAGCCGTGCGTATCGCGGCAGTGGATTACCTCGCGCAGGTATCGATGCTCACCGTGCTGGCCGACGTGATGCAGCGCGGCGAAATCTACGCATTTTCCTCCATCGCCGGGTGGCG
Source organism: Corynebacterium sp. Marseille-P4321 (assembly GCF_903645305.1). Taxonomy (GTDB): domain Bacteria; phylum Actinomycetota; class Actinomycetes; order Mycobacteriales; family Mycobacteriaceae; genus Corynebacterium. Next base: position 1,158,767 of record NZ_CAHJXO010000001.1, read on the forward strand.
GCCGCGGCGCGCGAACTACGTCTACGGCTCGACCAAAGCCGGGCTCGACGCCTTCTGCCAGGGGCTCATGGACCGGCTGCACCCCACGCCGCTGCACCTGATCCTTGCGCGCCCCGGGTTCGTCATCGGCTCCATGACCCACGGCATGAAGCCCGCGGTGATGTCGGTGACCCCAGACGTGGTGGCTGACGCGGTCGTTGCCGCGGCCCAGCGCGGGAAGAGCGCCACAGTGTGGATCCCGCGCAAGCTCGCGCTGCTCGCCGCCGTAATGCGCGTCGTCCCGCGTCCCATCTGGCGCCACATGCCGAGGTAGAAGAGGGGGAAAGGCAGGGTAATGGCATCGGCGAAGGCAGTGCAGAAGTTCAGCATTCCGCTGGCTGGGCCCCGTGCGCGCTCGTTGGCCTCGCTTGCGTTCGACCTGATCCGCCCCGTGCAACGCACCGGCACCGAGTTCGGTGCCGCGTCCTGGCTGACCGGCGTAACCCCGGGGACCATGCTCAAGGCGACACCGATCGCGCCGGTTGGCTTGTCCCGCCGGCTGAACCGCGCGGACGCATGGCGCATCGAGTACGCCACCTCGGACGCGAAGGGCCGGGTGCTCACCGCCACCGGCGCGGTGTTTCGCTCCCGCACCCCCTGGCCCGGGAAAGGGGAGCGGCCGACGGTTGCTTTCGCCCCGTCTACGCAGGGGGTGGCCCGGCGCTGCGATCCGTCGTTAAGCTGCACAGTGGGTGTGGGGCCGCGGTTCTTCCCGCTCGATGTCATCGCCGCCTATGAGCAGCCGGCGATCAACCTGTTCGTCGCCGCCGGTGCGGATGTGGTGCTCACGGACTATCCGCGCGACCCATCGGACGACGTGCAGCTGTACTGCGACCACGTCTCCTCCGCCCGTGCGCTGGCCGACGCAGTGCGCGCGGCAGAAGAGGTGGGGGTGGGGCAGCGCAACCTGGGTCTGTGGGGGTTCTCCCAAGGCGGCGGCGCTGTGGGGGCGTGGCTTGAGGAGCCTGAGTACACCCCGCAGCTGCAGCCGCTCGCCGCGGTGGTGGGCGCGCCGCCGGCTGATTTGGTGCACATGCTCGATCACGTGGACGGTGCGTTGGCCAGCGTGGTCATTCTTTATGCTGTCGCGGGGCTCATGGCGCGCGACGACGCGATTGCCGAGGAGGTGGCGCCCCATTTAAGCCCGGAGGGTGCCGCTGCAGTGCTTGCGGGTGCACGCACGTGCGCGCTCGGCGCGGTGGTGCACAGGCCGTGGGCGCATACGCGCACTTGGACGCGCGGGGGTATAAGCATGGCTCAGCTTCTCGACGAGCTCCCGCTCACCTCCGCCCTCCTCGATGAGAACACGCTCGGGCGCACACGCCCGCTGAAGATTCCGCTGCGGCTGTGGAGCTCGCGCCACGACGACTTGGTGCCGTACTCCGGGGTGCAGGCGCTCGCCGAGGCGTGGGGCGTGCCTTTGGAGACACGTCGCATGACGCGGCTGACCGGGCGAACTGGGATGAACCATTTCGGGCCGTACTTTATGCATCTTGCCAGCGATGCGGAATGGCTCCTTCGCTGCCTGGGCAGGTAGGGTCGTGCTCATGCCGGTTGCCCTTATTGCGTATTTTCTTGTGGAAGCGCTCGCCTTTTACGGCGTCTCGCAGCTCGTCGGTGTTGGCTGGGCGCTGCTTTTAATCTTCGTGCTCATGGCGCTGGGTGCCCTGTTCGCCGCGGTTTCGCTGCGCGGGACGCTCGTGGAGGCGGCGCACGGCCGCTCGAGTGTGGAAAAGCTCGCCGGTGACTCCGCATTGCTGCTTGTCGGCTGGGTGTTGAGCATCGTTCCTGGCTTCGCCACCTCGTTCGCGGGCCTGTTGCTCATCTTTGGCCCCACCCGCGCGTTGATCCGACGTTCGCTTACCGCCAAGGTACAGCGCGACGTGGAGGATTTTTCTGTGCGCGTGTTCAACTCGTCCCCGTTGGCGCGCAGGACCACCAGCTACGGTCACTTCGGTACAGCGGCAGCTACCCCGGAAGGCGCCCGCGGAACGAACGACCCGGCCCACCCTGTTATCGACGCGGAAGAGCTGGAGGAGATGTTCCGCATGGACAGCCCGAAGCGCCCCGATAACGGCTCCGAGAACTGGCCATACAACCGGCCGGACGGGCAGGCGTAGGTGCCAGCATTTCTCCGGTTCGGGCTGGCCGCCCTTTCGGGTTGGCTGGTCTATTTTTCGTACGAACCGCATGGTTTGGCCTGGGCCGGTGTGGCAGGCATCGCCGTGTTCTATGTGGCGCTCATGCCTTGGCCCAACGCATTCGTGCGTGCGACCGGGATGGCGGGGGAGGCCCAAGAGCGCCCCACCGGCGGCTTCGGAGCACTCCTCGGGTTCATGCACGCCCTCGCGTGCTACCTGTTTCTTTTGCCGTGGATCGGGGAGTTCGTCGGCGCGATGCCGTACGTGGCCCTTTCCATAGTGCTCGCGCTCTATGGCATACTCACCGGCACCTTCGGGGTGCTGGTTGCGCGCTGGCGCTTCGGGTTCGCCGCGTTCCCGCTGGTCTATCTCGCAGTGGAGTGGGCGCGATCATCGTTCCCGTTTGGGGGCTTTAGTTGGGTGCGCCTCGCGTGGGGGCAGATCAACGGTCCACTCGCAAACCTCGCGGCCTGGGGCGGCCCGGCACTCGTTACGCTCACCGCAGCGTTGGCGGGCACCGCGCTCGTGTCGGTGTTTTCGCGCGACATCGACGTTCGCAGGCTCGCTGGAGGGGCCTTCGGATTGGTGGTGGGTCTCGGTCTCATCGCGAGCATCGGGGTGGATCGCCCCTCTCGCGACGTGGGGTCCGTTCGCGCCGCCGTGGTGCAGGGCAATGTGCCGCGTATGGGCTTGGATTTCAACGCACAGCGGCGGGCGGTGTTGGCCAACCACGTCAACGAGACAATCGCGCTGGCAGAGGAGATGCGGGAGAAAGGCGAGCCGCTCGATCTAGTCATCTGGCCCGAGAACTCCTCCGACGTCAATCCGTTCAAGGACAAGGAGGCACGGGCGCTTATCGACGTCGCAGTGCGTCACGTGGCCGCCCCGGTACTGGTGGGCACGCTCACCCGCGACGACGTCGGTGCGCGTAACACGATGGTGGTGTTCGACCCGGAGGATGGCCCGGGGGACTACCACCACAAGCGCTACCTGCAGCCTTTCGGGGAGTACATGCCGATGCGCGACTTTTTCCGCAACTTCTCCGATCTGGTGGATCTGGCAGGCGACTTCAAGCCCGGTGATGGCCCCGGCGTGGTCCGCATGGGTGACACGGTGGTCGGGGTGGCCACGTGCTACGAGGTGGCTGAGGACGGTGCGTATCGCAGGGCTGTGAGAAACGGTGCGCAGTTGCTCACCACGCCCACCAACAACGCGACATTCGGGTTTACCGATATGACGTACCAACAGTTGGCGATGAGCCGTATGCGCGCGATCGAGCTGGACCGCGCCGTGGTGGTCGCTGCGACATCTGGTGTGTCGGCGATTGTGCACCCGGACGGCACAGTTTCCCAGCACAGCGAGATCTTCACCCCGGCACATCTGGTGGAGGAGCTGCCGCTGCGCGATCGCATCACTCCTGCGGTGCGTCTGGGTGGCCCACTTGAGTTCTTGCTCGTGGGTGCTGGCGTCGCGCTCATGGCGGCTGCGGCTGTCAATGGCTCCGCCCACAGGCGCGGGCGGGGGTATGCTGCTAAGCGAACTGAAACCGCCCAGCCGTAGCTGCCACATGCGTCGTCTGCTGCGCTTCGGCCGGATGAATTGAGGAGTATTTTCGTGGCGAACAAAACGCTGGTGATCATCCCGACCTACAACGAGGTGGAAAACCTCCCGCTCATCGTCGAGCGTGTCTTGGACACGCCGGATGAGGTAGACATCCTCGTCGTGGACGACAACTCGCCAGATGGCACCGGTGACAAGGCCGACGATTTGGCCGCTGAACACGAAGAGGTCAACGTGTTGCACCGCGCTGGCAAGGAGGGCTTGCTGGCGGCGTACCGCGATGGTTTCCGCTGGGCGCTGGAGCGCGAGTACGCGGTGATCTGCCAGATGGACGCGGACGGCTCCCACGCCCCGGAGGAACTCTCCCGGTTGCTCGAGGAGATTGGGGGCGGTGCTGACTTGGTTATCGGCTCCCGCTACGTCGAAGGCGGCGAGGTGAAGAACTGGCCGAAGAGCCGTTACGCGTTGTCCAAGGTGGGCAACGAATACATCTCGGTCGCACTCGACACAGAGGTTAAGGACATGACGGCGGGGTACCGCGCGTTCAAGCGCGAGGTGCTCGAGGAGCTCGACCTGGATGCGTTGTCGGACAAGGGCTACATCTTCCAGGTGGAGATCGCGCACCGTGCCGACCAGGCTGGATTCGACGTGCGTGAGGTGCCGATTACGTTCGAAGACCGCAAGCTTGGCGAGTCGAAGCTGGACGCGAGCTTCGCGGCGGCGTCCTTGGCTGAGGTTACGAAGTGGGGGCTGAAGGATGCGGCGTCCTTCGTGGGTGGCATTGCGAGCGAGACCGGCCGCCAGATCTCCCGGGCTGTGGAAACCTCGAGCTTGTCGAAGGTTGGGGAGAAGGTAGACAAAGCGCCGGAGAAGATCATTGACGCGGCTATCGAGTTCGGAAACCTCGCGAAGTACGAGCTAAAGTCCGCTGATCTAGGCAAAATCCCCGATGCGGCTGCTCGGGGTGTCAACACCACGCTGCAGCTTGCAGACGAGACGGTGCGTCAGGCGAAGTACGCCATCTTCGGCAAGTAAGCCATTTGCGGCTTAGGTCGCTGAGGTTCCAGATGGACCCAAGCACCGTAAAAGGCCCGCCCAACCAGTTAACTACCGGTTGGGCGGGCCTTTGTCGTTGAGGGGGAGAGGCCGCCGCGAGGCCTTACTTCTCCGCTTCCGCAGCCTGCTGCTGCTCCTTCGCAATGCGGGCAGCGGTGCGGCGGCGCTTGCGCAGCTGCTCCAGACGCTCCTCCAATAGCACGTCGAGCTCTTCGATCGTGCGGCGCTCAAGCAGCATGTCCCAGTGGGTGCGCGGTGGCTTAGCCGGCTTGGATTCCACGCCTTCGCCCTCCATGAGGGTGCCCACCTGGCCGTTCTTGCACAGCCACTCCTCGGGGATCTCCGCGTCATCCGCGAAAGGAACCTCGAATACCTCGCCGTCCGGCGTGCGGTACTTCGCCATTTGCCGGGGAGCGAGATCGTGATCTCGGTCCGTTTCGTAGCTCACGGCACCCATTCGACTTCCGCGCAACACGCGATCAGCCATGCTGTCACCAACCCTTTCGTCTACTAGCGCCCTTTCCGGTATCCGCTCAAGTATAACGGCTCAAACCTGCCCATTGTTCCCGCCATGGTCCCACCGTGTTGCCGCAGTGTTGCCGCAGTGTTCCGGCGCGGCGGGGGTAGTTGTTCTACCTGCGTGGCCCTCCCGCCATCGTCTAGCACGACAGGTGTACTAGAGTGTGGGTTGTGACTACGAAAAACGCGGACGCTATTCGGGGCAATGCCCGGTCTGAGGCGGTCTGCGCTTGGTGTGGAAAGCCCATCGTTTTGAGCGAGGGGAGAGGGCGCAAGCGCAAGTACTGCAGCTCTTCATGCAAGCAGCGCGCCTACGAGCAGCGCCAACTCCTCGCAGGCACGGAGGTGGACGCCGAATCGGTAATCTTGAGCAAGCAGCGCGTCGCCGAGATCCGCGACCAGTTGTACGCGCTGCGGTGCGCGGCCGAAGACGTGTGCACGGCGGCGTCAGAAGGTGCAGGGCAGGAGGAATTGCGGCCCTTGTGTGACGAATTAGTAGACTTAGCTACGCAATTAGAGAAGCTAAGGTAAAGCTGAGGTGGCTGGAGTTGACTGAATCGCAAGAGGTCAATGGGGTTCATGCCGGTTCGAGAAAGCGCACGGTGCTCATCGTCCTGGTGTCAATCTTTATTGCTGTCGCGGTGGTCGTGGCCATGATTCCTCTGGTCACCACATTAATGTTCAGCCCGGGCGTGAAGACGGAAGGTATCGATGAATCGAGGCTTTCCGCGGCGTCAACAGATATCGACGGCGCGTGGGAGGTGTCCAACCGACCAGGCCCGAATGTGTCCTCGGCAGGGTTCTCGTTCCCGGAGGTGTTGCCGGGTGAGCGACGGACGACATCTGCGTCGACGCAGGGTGTGTCGGGCTACGCCACGATTGAGGCGGGCACGCTCACCGCAGGTGAGATTACGGTCGATATGACCACGCTGACGTCGGATAGCGATGTGCGCGATTCGAACGTGCGCCGCAAGATTTTTCACACCGACGAGTTTCCGACCGCGACATTCACGGTTGCCGAGCCGGCGGATGTCTCCGGGCTGCCGGACGATGGGTCCGTAGGCACGGTGGAACTCGCGGGCGATCTCACGATTCACGGAGAGACGAACCGGATCTCGCAGCCGTTCAACGTGGCGCGCTCGGGCGAGAATCTCATCGTGGCGGCAGACATCCCGATCAACCGTCTGGACTACGGCGTCGAGACTCCGGAGTTTGTCGCGGCGACGATCGCCGAAGATGGCGAGATCAACGTCCGCGTGAACATGTCCAAATAGCACCTGCTTAGCGTCACGTGACGCTAAAAGGGCTGTATCAGGGGCTGGGCGTTTTACGACGGGCAAAGCCTTTCAACCGCCCATATATACGTATCTGTCCGATAATGTACATTATGTCAAGTAACCCTGGCGGGGCCGCTCCGTGGTGTTATGGCCCGACGTGCAGCCCCTAAGCGTACCTTGTCCCTATGGCGAAACTCCTCTCCCCGAACCCAGACAGAATCCCGAAGCCCGCGTACGCGGATTCGTCCGCCGACGCAGTCCCGCAGCGCTACGCCAACGGCTCAGACCCCGAACTCGTCGCGAGACTTCAAGCCATCGTCGGCACCGACAACGTCAAGCACCGCGTCTCGGATCTCGTGCGCTACGCCTCGGACGCGTCGCCGTACCGTCAAATCCCGTCTGTGGTTGTCCAACCCCGCAACGCCGAGGACGTCTCGAAGCTGATGCGCTTCGCGCGCGAGACCTCCCGCACGCTCACCTTCCGCTCGGCCGGTACTTCGCTCAACGGCCAAGCGATGACGGACGACATCCTGGTGGACATGAAGACGAACTTCCGCGGCATGGAGGTCCTCGACGGCGGTGAGCGCCTGCGCGTGCGTCCCGGCGTGATTCTGGGCGACGCGCAGGCCGTCCTGCGCCGCCACGGCTACATGCTCGGCCCGGACCCGGGGTCCACCGCATCCGCCTCCGTGGGCGGCGTGGTGTCCACCAACGCCGGCGGGATGCGTTGCAAGATCGAGCGCGACAGCTACCACACCATCGACCAGGCGCAGTTTGTGTTGGCCAGCGGGGCGATCGTCGATACGCGCGATGGCGACGCCGTGTTCCAAAAACAGTGCCCTGAGCTGCACGAAGAGATTCTAAGCCTGCGCGATCGGATCCGGGGCGACGAAGCATTGGTGAACCGCCTGCGCAAGAAGTTCTCTATCCGCAACACAAACGGTCTTCGCGTGGACGCGTTTTTGGATGAAGACGAGCCGGTGCACATCCTCAAGCGCCTGCTTGTGGGCTCCGAAGGCATCTTCGGCGCGTTTACGGAGATCGAGATGCGCACCATCAAACTCCCCGTGAAGAAGGCCGTGACCTGGGTAGTCTTCCCCGACATCACAAATGCTGCGAAATACGTGCACAAGCTCGTCGAGGTCGGCGCGGAAGCGTGCGAGCTGCTGGTCTCCGACGTGATGAGGATGTCGGTGGGCAAGTTCGCGCAGGCGCCGCTGAGCTGGGCTGATATCGACGATGCAGCCGCCGCCCTCCTACTCGAAGTCGGTGGCACCAACGACGAGGAACTCGCGGCGGCTATCGACGCGGCGCAGGCTGTGCTCGAAGATGCGAATCTGATCCAGGAGCTGCGCTTTGAAACTGATCCGTTGGTCCAGGCCGGAATGTGGCAGCTGCGCAGCGGGCTGTTCGGCCTTTTGGGCGCGAACCGCAAGCAAGGCACGGCGCTTATTTCTGAAGACGTCTGCTTCCCGCCGGACCAGATTGGTGAGGCTGCCGCGGAGCTCATGGAGCTGCTCAAGGAGTACGGCTACCCGGACTCGGTGATGGGCCACGCCCCTTACGGCAACCTGCACTTCTTCATCACCCCGGACTTCTCCATTCCGGCGGACATCGAACTGTACTCGCAGTTCATCGACGCGCTCGCTGAGCTTGTGGTGGATAAGTACGACGGCTCCATGAAGGCCGAGCACGGCACCGGCGTGAACATGGCCCCGTTCGTCCCGCGCGAATGGGGCGAGCAGATCTTCGAGCTGTTCTGGGACGTGAAAGACACACTCGACCCGGACGGTTTGCTTGCGCCGAACGTGAAGCTCACCCGCATCAAGGACCTCCACCTGCGCAATTTCAAGTCGCTGCCGAAGGTGGAAGACGAGATCAACATGTGCGTCGAGTGCGGGTTCTGCGAACCGATCTGCCCCTCGCGAAACGTCACGGTGACTCCGCGCCAGCGTATCGTGCTGCGCCGCGAGATGGCGCGCCAGCCGGAGGGCTCGGAGGTGTTGGAGAAGCTCCGAGGTGAGTTCCAGTACGACGCGATTGACATGTGTGCTGCCGACGGCACCTGTTCCCTGCCGTGCCCGGTATCCATCGATACGGGCAAGGTGATGAAGCAGCTGCGCGCGGCCCAGGCGACGAAGACAGAGAAGCGCGTAGCCGAGACGGTGGCGAGACGTTACGGCGCAGTAGAGTCGCTCGGGCGCACCGCGGTGGCCGGCGTGAACGTGATGGGCCCGAAGCTGGCCAACGCGGTCACCCAGGTTGGACGCGCGCTGGTTTCCCCGGAGCGTCTGCCGTCCGTGCCCGGCCCGATGCCGCAGGCCGGAGCAGAGATGCCGGAGACCTTCCGCGAGGGAGCCACCGCCGTGTACTTCCCTGCCTGCGTAAACCGAATCTTCGGCGCACCCAACGCATCGAATGGCGCGCTGGACAACCCGCACGCCATCGTGGAGCTCGGCCGCCGTGCCGGCGCACCGGTGTGGATCCCGGAGGACGTGGCGGGCCAGTGCTGCGGTATGCCGTTTAGCTCGAAAGGCTTTAACGACGCTTACCGTATCCGCGCCACCGATCTCCTGGAGCGCATGTGGGAGTGGTCGGGACACGGCGAGCTTCCGGTCATCGTGGACGCAGCCTCGTGTACCCACACCGTTGTTGATTCAATGCCGGAGTACCTCGACGTCGAGCAGCTCGAGCGATTCCGCGCCATCCGGATACTAGATGCGGTGCAGTGGCTTGCCGACGAAGTGGTGGACCACCTCCCCATCACCGCAACCCAGGGCAAAATCGCGGTGCACCCGCCGTGCTCCAGCGAGCACCTGGGCACGACCGAGGCGCTGCTGAAAGTCGCCGACGCCTGCGGCGAGGCAGAGGTGCCCGACGGTGCCGCGTGCTGCGGTACCGCAGGAGACCGCGTGATGCTCCACCCGGAGCTGGTCGAATCCGCTACGCGTGAGGAGCGCGCGGGCCTCGACGCCGGCAACTACGACCGCTTCGTGTCCGCAAACCGCACCTGCGAGATGGGTCTCGAGATGGTCGCGGGCAAGCCCTTCGAATCGATCGCCACACTGGTTGAACGAGCTTCGCGCCCGGAGGTCACGCTGGCCTAGAGGTCCTCTCCCCCTACCTGCGGCCCCGCCTGTTGCGGGGCGAAAGCAGCACCTGGGAGACGTCGAGCATGCCCAGTCGCGCCAGCGCCTCGCGCAGCGCGAACTGCCACACCCACAGCCTGCGGAAGACAATGTCGTAGCCGTCGGCGGCGGCGTCGCGCAGGTGCGCGTCGAAGGTCATACGCTGCAACCGCAGCGACTCCGCCAGGTGCTCCGGGGCGTGCGTGCGCGCTACGATTCGTAGCTGCGTGTCGCGGTCCACCATCTTCGCCAGCTGCTCCTGCGAGGAGTAAGAAAGGCCGGGCCAGATGTAGGCGCGCAGCGACTCAAGCGCGGCTTCGGCCGTGCGGTTAAACGCCTCGGTGCGCAGCACGGTCTGCAGGCCCACCCGGCCGCCTGGCGCGAGCATCGTCGCTGCGGCGTTGAGGTAGCGCACCTTGTCGGCGTCCGTGAGCGTTTCTATGCGTTCCATGCCCACCACCACGTCGTAGACACCGCGGCGCCGGTCGGCGAAGCGTTCGGGCGCGTCGGGCACGGAAGCGTCGATAAGCTCAATGTGCGCTCCACCCGCCGCACCTGCAAACACGAGACGCTCCTCCATCGCTTGCTGCACGCCCACATCGTTTGCCGCGGCGTCCACCGTGGCGCGCAAAGCGGCGGCCCGCAACGCGAGCGCACCCCCACCCGCCGGGAACTCCAGCAAGTGCGTCCCCGCAGCGACGCCCGCAAACCCGAGCAACATCTCAACGCTGCGACGCTGCGCGTCCCCTAAGTCCGCGCGCTGGGCATCTTGGGGGGCACCGAACTCGGTGACGTCCACGAAGTAGTGCGTGGGCTGGCCCGCTTTGCCCGCGCCTTTCGCCTGGGACTTCACGCGTTCGCGCTGCGTGGTGGGCACGCCTGTGGCGAAGTGTCCCTGGAACGCGCTCATGCCGTCGCCGGCGAAGTGCGCCACTAAATCCGCCGGGATATCGCCGGTGTAGGCGTCGCTGTCAGCCCCTCGCTTCGGGGTCGTACTCGGAGTGTGGGGTGCGTAGTTGTGCGAGATGAGGGCCGAGAGGACGTCGACAAGCGTGTGCGAATCCCGCGCCCGCCACTCTCCCGCCATGAAGCCTTCCGCAAGCCCCACCCAGCCGCTCGCGGCGATTCGGGTGAACAGCGCCGCGTGCTCGATGACGATGTCCGGCTCCGCGCCGTTCAGCTCGATGCCGGCATTGCTGCACGCCCTGGCGAACGCAGCCTCCACGCGACGCTCCCGCATCCGCACGCCACGACCTGACGGCACGGTAGCGATGCCGGGCCAGGACTGCGCATCCACGGACTGCAGGTGCTCGTTAACGCGGTAGTTCACAGCGGCAAATTCGGCCATTGTTCCAATGCTAGTGCCTGCCACCTGCGCCCCCGCGACGAAACACACAGGGGGCGCGTACTATATAGGCGATCGATTAACCGGCTCTTCGCGTTTTAGAGTGCGTTGATCTTGGGTTGCAGGCCTCCGGAGTGGATCAGGCACCGCAAGATGTAGTGGTTGATGTTGCGGAACCCGAGTGCGATGCCGCGCAGGTGCTCAAGGCGCCC